>NZ_QVLR01000024.1 GCF_014822185.1 Azoarcus sp. Aa7 | reverse complement strand
CAGCACGAATGCGATCAAATCGCGCATGAGCTGAATATCCGGCCGAGAAAAAGACACGGATATAAAACGCCGCTGGAGATTTATCATGCGTCCTGAGAACTATTGCACTTCAACGTTGAAACTACGCCTCTTTATAATTCTCCGGCGCAAATTCCATAACCACATTCGTTGTATATTTCAAAAATATCTTTGCGGTCTCATACAGCCTGTAAACTTCCATCATGTTTAATTTGATAGTTTTCTCAATAGACGGGGTTTTCCCGTCATTTTTCACTGGATAACGCAAGGCATAAGACAACTCATCAAGCTCTTGAAACACATTTTTTAACTTTGACAATACACCATAAAGCTTGTCGTACTCCAAAGTAACCTCTTGAGTTAAATCATATTTCTTTGCAACTTCTTGAAAGTGCCGATCAAAGTCTTGATGCAACCCTTGCAATGAATGGGCTTTAGCGCCCTTGAAATTTAATTGACTTGACAAGCCACTTAATTTTTCCAGCTCAATGATATTTGCTTTGTACCCAAGTTCAATGGCATGTCTGATTAAGAACAGTTGTGGCCTAGAGATTACGCTTACCGTAGCAGATTTTGCGTTCTCGAATATACAGTCAACGAGAAACGTATATTCGCCAAAATAGCGGACCCAGTCTGACGAAGGCCCGAACCAAACTTCATAGTTCCAGTTAGTTGCGTTTTTATCCATGGCAAACTCCCATGCAACTGGCTCAGATTCGTCTAACGTGTTGGCTGCAAGAGCGATGTATACCCTTGCCGAGCGACGTATACGCCGGAACACGGTGCAGCGTAGCCAATGTTCTAAAGTGACAAGCCTGAGGAACATGGTCTTATAAATCGATTATAGAAGGCATAGCGTCGAGGTTTGACCCAGACTCCGAGCCCGACCAGAATCGAGCCACGCGGGAGATCGACGTCATGCACCGAAAGATTCTGGAATTCTGGTTCGACGAGCTCTCACCCGCGCAATGGTGGAAGAAGGACACCGCCTTCGACCGCACGATCGCCGAGCGTTTCGGCAACGTACACGCCCAGGCCGCGCGCGGCGAGTTGTTCGAGTGGCGGGACACCGCAACCGGATGGCTGGCCGAGGTGATCGTACTGGATCAGTTCTCGCGCAACCTGTTCCGCGACTCGGCGGCGGCGTTCGCGTGCGACGGGATGGCGCTGGTGCTGGCGCAGGAGGCGATCGCGGCAGGGGCGGAGCAGGCGCTGCGGCCGGTGGAGCGTAGCTTCCTGTACATGCCCTTCATGCACAGCGAGTCGCTGCGCATCCACGAGATCGCGGTGCGGCTCTTCGAGCGCAACGGCATCCCGGACAACCTGGATTTCGAACTGCGGCACAAGGCGATCATCGAGCGCTTCGGGCGCTATCCGCATCGCAATGCGGTGCTGGGCAGGGAGTGGACGCCGGAGGAAGTCGAGTTTCTCAAGCGGCCGGGGTCGCGTTATTGAGGGCGGCGGGTCCGGGGGAGGTTCGGCGGGATTTCATCCCGCCCTACGGCCCTAATCCGCGTGACCGAAGATTACCAAGTGCCGGGGAACTCCGCTTCTAGCGTACAATCCAACCCATGGTCTTCGTTGAACTCCCTATCTTCGTCCGCTGCGCCCAAGAGCTGTTCTCGGACGACGAACTGCGCGAGCTACAGGTAACTTTGCTGGAGAATCCGTCGGCCGGGGATCTGATTCCCGGGGGCCGAGGTCTTCGCAAGTTGCGTGTGCCGCTGCCGGGGAGGGGAAAGCGCGGCGGGGCGAGAGTGATCTACTACCACTGGGTGAGTCACGACCAGTGCTACTTGGTCTATGCCTACGCCAAGAATTCGGCGGCTGACTTGACCAAGGACCAGCTGCGGCGTCTCGCCGATGTGATCGATGTGGAGGTGAACCATGGACGATAAACAATTTGACGAACTGCTGGCGAGCATTCGCGACATGGGTCGCCACATGCGTGGCGAAGTTGTGGCAGGAGCGAAGGTACGGGAGTTTCCGGAGCCTGACGTCAAGGCCATTCGGGAACGCACCGGCCTGAGCCAAACCCGTTTCGCCTACCTGATCGGCGTCAAGCCCAAGACCCTGCAGAACTGGGAACAGCACCGGGTTCGCCCGGCAGGTCCCGCCCGTGCGCTGCTGAAGATCGTCGAAGCCAACCCCAACGCACTGTCGGTGCTTCACACCTGACCCTGTCTCTGGGGAGAACGCCGTAGCGTAGCGTCTCTGCGGTCTCGCCGATTGCCTGCTACGCGAGTAAGCGCCCTACTCGCTTCGGTTCAGCCAATTTTCCACGGCAAGCGCCGGGACCCGGCGGAACTCCTTCAGATTCGCGGTGACGACCGTAAGGCCCAGCGCGCGTGCATGCGCCGCGATCAGCAGATCATTCGGGCCGATCGGCATGCCGGTGCTTTCCAGCTGGGCGCGGATTTCTGCGTAATGTTCGTCTGACGGAGATTCCAGCGGGAGCACCGTAAGTGCAGCGAGAATCGCGTCAAGTTGCCGACGCAGCCGCGACGAGTTGCTCTTCGCCGCCCCGAACCGAAGCTCGTTCGCGACCACGATGCTCGTACAGACGGCCTCTTCGCCCACTTCGGCAATCCGGGCCGCAACCTCTCCCTGTGGATTGCGCACAAGGTCTGAGACGACATTGGTATCGAGCAGGTAACGCGGCATGCCAGGTTGCACCGCCCTCCTCATAACGAAACGTCATCGAGCGGCGGCAAGCCGGAATCGACATCGGGGAATTCTTCTGCGAGCGCCTCCAACCCGGCAAGCACAGCAAGCAGACGCTTTCTGCGCACCGGCTCAATGATCAGCCGGTCACCTTCGCGGTGGATGATCGCTTCGTCGGCATCGAGTTCGAATTCGCGAGGAATCCTGATGGCCTGATTCCTGCCATTCCTGAAAACACGCACGTGTCGTTCGGCCTGCATGTGTGCCGCCTTCAAAGTTAGCCTATGCTGGAGCATAGGCCGACCAGACTGGAACGTCAATTTTGCCGAACCCGGAGATCAACGCCATGCACCGAGAAACTCTGGAGTTCTGGTTCGACGAGCTCTCACCCGCGCAATGGTGGAAGAAGGACGCCGCCTTCGACCGCATGATCGCCGAACGCTTCGGCGACGTGCACGCCCAGGCCGCGCGCGGCGAGTTGTTCGAGTGGCGGGAGACGCCCGCCGGGCGGCTGGCGGAGGTGATCGTGCTGGATCAGTTTTCGCGCAACATGTTCCGCGACTCGGCGGCGGCGTTCGCGTGCGACGGGATGGCGCTGGTGCTGGCGCAGGAGGCGATCGCGGCAGGAGCGGAGCAGGCGCTCCGGCCGGTCGAGCGCAGCTTCCTGTACATGCCTTTCATGCACAGCGAGTCGCAGAGGATCCACGAGATTGCAGTGCAGCTCTTCGAGCGCAACGGCATCCCGGACAATCTGGTTTTCGAGTTGCGGCACAAGGCGATCATCGAGCGCTTCGGGCGCTATCCGCATCGCAATGCCGTGCTGGGTAGGGAATCGACGCCGGACGAGGTCGATTTTCTGAAGCAGCCGGGTTCGCGTTTCTGAGGGCGGCGGGTCGGGGGAGGTTCGGCGGGATTGCATCCCGCCCTACCATTTCTTGTCCCGCCCCCACGTCGCTATTGGGTAGCGGCGTAGGGCGGGATGGAATCCCGCCGGTCCCGGCTGCCCCGAACCGGATTGCGGGCCCGGGCGCTGCATGTCGGGATTCGCTGCGCTGCTCCCGACCGACGGGGATGCGGCTGCCCCCACCCGCTGCCGCTCAGAGGATCATGCGGCCGACGTACCACGCGCCGGCGGCGATCAGGGCGCTGCACGGGATCGTGAGGACCCACGCCCAGACGATGCTGCCCGCGACACCCCAGCGCACGGCGGAGACCTTGCGCGAGGAGCCGACGCCGACGATGGCGCCGGTGATGGTGTGGGTGGTCGACACCGGGATGCCCAGCGCGGTGGCGAGGAACAACGTCATCGCGCCGCCGGTTTCGGCGCAGAAGCCGCCGACCGGTTTCAGCTTGGTGATGCGCTGGCCCATGGTCTTGACGATGCGCCAGCCGCCGAACATCGTGCCGAGGCCGATGGCGAGGTAGCAGGTGACGATGACCCAGACCGGCACGGGGTCCGAACTCTGGCTGATGCCCGCGGCGATCAGCAGCATCCAGATGATGCCGATGGTCTTCTGCGCGTCGTTGCCGCCGTGGCCGAGGCTATACAGGGACGCTGAGACGAGTTGCAGGCGGCGGAACCACTTGTCGACCTTGCGCTGGGGCGTTCGGAAGCATACCCAGGACACAATCACCATTAATATCGACCCGAGCAGGAAACCCAGCAGCGGCGACACGAGGATGAAGGCGACGGTCTTGATGAGGCCCGAGGCGAGCAGCGCGCCGAAACCGCCCTTGGCGACCGCGGCACCGACCAGGCCGCCGATCAGCGCGTGCGAGGAGCTGGACGGGATGCCGTAGTACCAGGTGATGACGTTCCACGCGATCGCCCCGACCAGAGCGCCGAACACGACGATGTGGTCGACGACCGCGGGGTCGATGGTGCCCTTGCCGATCGTGCTCGCGACCTTCAACTGGAAGATGAAGATGGCGACGACGTTGAAGAAGGCCGCAAACGCGACCGCGTGCTGCGGCTTGAGTACGCCGGTCGAGACGACCGTCGCGATCGAGTTCGCCGCGTCGTGGAAGCCGTTCATGAAGTCGAACAGCAGGGCCAGCACCACGAGGAACATCACCGTGGCGAGCCCGATCTCCAAAGTTGCCATGTCGTTTTCCTGGAGATCGCGGGTCAGGAGTTTTCGAGCACGATGGCCTCGAGGATCTTGGCGACGTCCTTGCAGCGATCGGTGACCGATTCGAGCAGTTCGTACACGCCTTTCATCTTCAGGACCACACGGACGTCGGGCTCTTCACGGAAGAGGCCCGACAGCGCCTTGCGCAGGACGCGGTCGGCATCGGATTCGAAGCCGTCGATCTCGTGGCAGATGCGCAGGATCTCGCGGCCGTTGTCCATGTTGGACAGCAGCACGACCGCGGCGCGCACGCTCTCGGCGCAGGACAGGGACAACTCGGCGATGCGCTGAGCTTCCTCGGTGACCTCGACGATGTCGTAAAGCGAGACGGTTTCGGCGACGTCCTGGATCGTGTCGAGCACGTCATCCATGTGCGAGATGAGCTGGTGGATCTCGTCGCGGTCGAGCGGCGTGATGAACGTGGAGTGCATCAGCGCCATCACGTCGTGGTTCAGCTTGTCCGCGCGGGTCTCGATCTCGTCGATGTCGGCGGTGGCCTTCGCCGCCACCGATGCGTCCTTTCCGACGGCCTGCATCAGCACGACCAGGGCTTTGGCGCCGGCCACGATCTCGTCTGCGTGGGAGTTGAAAAGGGTGAAGAACTGACCCTCACGGGGCATGAAGCGGGAGAACATGGTTGTTTTTGCCTGGCGGCCGCATGGAGTTAGGGCGCGATTTTACCAGCTGAAACAATCCTGTAATGTTCCGCGCGCAAATTCAGCCGGAAATCCCGCATTCCGGGGCTATATGCCCACCGCGGACACCCGCGCCGGGAGCGGCCGCGGCGCCCTGCCCGTTCAGGCGCCGATCGGAACGGACCGGCGCGTACGGCCTACATGCGCAGGCCGAAGGCCTTGCCGATCGCCTCGACGGTTTCCGGGCTGTCCCACTCCTTCGCGCCGAACACCTTGTTCACGACCTTGCCGTCGGCGTCGACCAGCACCGTGAGCGGGATGCGGTTGGCGCCGAGCATGTTCTCGAGCGCGAGCTTGTGGTCGATGAAGTGCGGGAAGCTGGTCTTCGCCTGGGTGAGGAAGGCCAGGGCGCGTTCAGGGTAGTCGTCGATCGAGATGCCGATCACGTTGAACTGCTTGCCGTAGCGCTTCGACAGGCGCTCCAGCGAGCCCATCTCGGCGAGACAGGGCGGACAGTAGCTCGCCCAGACGTTGATGATCAGCGGTTTGCCGCGATAGTCGCCGAGCAGCTTGGAGCCGGCGGTGAGGCCCTGCATCGGCATCTGGCGCAGGGTGCCGCCTTCGGGCACTTCTCCGGGCGTGGCGAAGGCGGGGCCGGAGATTGCGGCGAGACACAGGGCGAGGGAAACGAGGGCTTTCTTCATCTTGGCTGCGGGTCGGAAGCACGGCGCGGCACGCCGGGAAAGCGTGAGCATAGCAGGAGGCGCCATGCGGCGCAGGGGCGGCGGGAGCGTGTCACGAGTTCGACAAAAGCGCTGTCGCGAGTTCGACAGCGGCGGCGACACTTTCGTGCGCCCTTCGCAAGCCATTGATTTTACTTACCACGCCGTCTGGCATCGATCGTGCATCGGTTTCCCCTGTCCCCCGACACTCGCGCCACGGGCGCACACAGGAAACCGACATGAGCGCACTCAAACAGAGAATCGACAGCCTGCTGGTCGAACCCGGCTGCACCACGAACCAGGCGAAGAGCGACAAGGCACGCAAGGAAGGCTGCAAGAAGCCGCTGACGCCCGGCGCGGCAGCCGGCGGCTGTGCCTTCGACGGCGCGAAGATCGCGCTGCAGCCGGTGGTGGACGTCGCCCACCTGGTGCATGGCCCGATCGCGTGCGAAGGCAATTCGTGGGATTCGCGCCACGTGTATTCGTCCGGCCCGCAGACCTACCGCACGGGCTTCACGACGGACATGGCGGAGTTCGACGTGATCTACGGCGGCGAGAAGCGCCTGTACCGCGCGATCAAGGAGATCGTCGACAAGGTGAATCCGCCGGCGATCTTCGTGTACCAGACCTGCCTGCCGGCGATGATCGGCGACGACGTCGAGGGGGTGTGCAAGGCGGCGAGCGCGAAGTTCGGCACGCCGGTGATCCCGGTGAACGCCCCCGGCTTCGCGGGCAGCAAGAACCTCGGCAACAAGCTGGGCGGCGAGGCGCTGCTCGACTATGTCGTCGGCACGCAGGAGCCGGAATACACGACGGATTGCGACATCAACCTGATCGGCGAGTACAACGTGGTCGGCGAGTTCTGGCAGGTGAAGCCGCTCTTCGATGAGCTGGGCATCCGCGTGCTGGCGACCTTCTGCGGCGACGCGCGCTACCGCGACATCGCGAGCTCGCACCGCGCGAAGGCGGCGATCATGCTGTGTTCGCAGGCGCTGATCAACATCGCGCGCAAGATGGACGAGCGCTACGACATCCCCTTCTTCGAGGGCAGCTTCTACGGCATCGCGGACATGTCGGACTGCCTGCGCCGGATCTCGCGCCTGCTGGTCGGGCGCGGCGCGCCGGCCGACCTGCCGGCGCGTGCCGAGGCGCTGATCGCGCGCGAGGAGGCGCGCGCGTGGGCGCGGCTGGAGAAGTACCGCGCGCGGCTGGCGGGCAAGCGGGTGCTGCTGTTCACGGGCGGGGTGAAGTCGTGGAGCGTGGTGTCGGCGCTGCAGGAGGTGGGCATGCAGATCGCGGGCACCTCGATGCGCAAGTCGACGCAGAGCGACCGCGCGAAAGTCGTCGAGATCATGGGCACCGACGCGCACATGTTCGACGAGCTGCCGCCGCGCGAGATGTACCGGATGCTGAAGGAGTCGCAGGCCGACGTGATGCTCTCGGGCGGGCGCTCGCAGTTCGTCGCGCTGAAGGCGAAGACGCCGTGGGTCGAGATCAACCAGGAGCGTCATCACGCCTACGCGGGCTACGACGGGGTGGTGAATCTCGTCGCCGAGATCGACAAGGCGCTGCACAACCCGATCTGGTCGCTGGTGCGGCAGCCGGCGCCGTGGGAGCAGGCCGAGGGCTGGGGCGAGCGCGTGGCCGCAGAGTGAGCGGCCGCGGGAAACCCGCGGCCGCTACAGGGCCGACGCGGGCGTTTCCGACGCCGGCAGCGCCTGCGACAGCGCTTCGATCAGGTCGGAGAGCGCGCCCACGGCACGATCACGGGCCTCGTCGATGTCCACGGCGGGGGCGCCCTCGTGGATATGCCGCTCGAGTTCGGCCGCGACGTCCTGCAGCAGCGTCGCGCCGATCTGCCCTCCCAAGCCTTTCAGCGAGTGGGCGAGACGCTCGGCGGCGGCGAGGTCGCCACCGGAGAGCGCGGAGTCCAGGCGCGCGGTGAAATCCCAGTAGCCGGTGACGAACTTGCGCAGCAGGGAGAGGTAGAAGTCTTCCTTCCCCATCAGGCGCCGCACGCCCAGATCGGGATCGAGGCCGGGAATCCGCCTGAGCCGCGCGAGGACGACGCGCGGCGCGGCAGACGGCGCCCCTGCAGCGCCCGGCATGCCGGCGGCGTCGCGGCGCGGCGCGATCCAGCGCAGCAGCGCGGCCCACAGGCGATCGGGGTGGATGGGCTTGGCGATGTGGTCGTTCATCCCCGCCTCGATGCACTGTTCGCGGTCGCCCGCCATTGCGTTGGCGGTCATCGCGACGATGGGCAGGCCGTCGCAGGCGGGCAGGCGGCGGATCGCGCGCGTCGCGGTCACTCCGTCCATCACCGGCATCTGCATGTCCATCAGCACGAGGTCGTAGACGGCCTGTTGCACGCGCTGGACGGCTTCCGCACCGTTGCCGGCGATATCGACGCGGAGGCCCGCGGCGCTGAGCAGCTCGCTCGCCACCTCCTGGTTGAGCTCGTTGTCTTCGACGAGCAGCAGCCGGGCACCGCGGATCGCGGCGAGGTCGGCCGGTGCTTCGCCGGCGGCGGCGTGCGGCCTGGCCGGACGCAGGGCGCCGTCGAGCAGCCGGATCGCGGTGTCGAACAGCGCGGAGGCGGTAACCGGCTTGAGCAGGATGTCGTCGACGCCGGCGCCGACGGCCGCGCGCGCGACATCCTCGCGCCCGTAGGCGGTGACGACGATGCGCACGGGCAGCCGCGGCAGGCCGAGCTGGCCGATCGCGCGCGCGGCGGCCACGCCGTCGAGCTCGGGCATCTGCCAGTCGAGCAGGACGATGTCGTAGGATTCGCCGGCGCGGGCCGCGCGCTCGACTTCGGCGAGGGCCGCGCGTCCGCAGTCCACGGCGTGCACATGGAAGGTCATGCAGCGCATCATCTCGGCGAGCACCTCGCGCGAGCTGTGGTTGTCGTCGGCGACCAGGGCACGCAGGCCGCGCAGGTCCGGGGCGGGCATCAGCAGGTGCCCCTCGGAGCGGCCGATGCCCAGCCGGCAGGTGAACCAGAACGTGGAACCGGCGCCCGGCTGGCTGTCCACGCCGACGCTGCCGCCCATCATGCCGGCGAGCCGCTTGCTGATCGCGAGCCCCAGCCCCGTGCCGCCGTACTTGCGCGTGGTCGAGGTGTCCGCCTGCTCGAAGCTGCGGAACAGTCGGTCGCGTTGCTCGTCGTCGATGCCGATGCCGGTATCGCGCACTTCGAAGCGCAGCACGGCCTCGCCGTCCACGAACTGCTCGCGCCGGATGCGCAGGACGATCTCGCCCCGGTCGGTGAACTTGACCGCGTTGTTGGCGTAGTTGAGCAGGATCTGACTGATGCGCAGGGGGTCGCCGACGAGGCTGGCCGGCACGTCCGCGGCGAGGTCGATGACCAGTTCGAGGCCCTTGGCGTTGGTCTTCTCGACGATCTGGGCGCCGACGTCCGCGACGGTCTTCTCGAGGTCGAAGTCGATGCGCTCGATGACGAGCTTGCCGGCCTCGATCTTGGAGAAGTCGAGCACGTCGTTGATGATGCCGAGCAGGTGCTGGCTGGAGCCGAGGATCTTCTCGAGGTAGTCGCGCTGGCGCGCGTCGAGCTGCGTGCGCAGGGCGAGATAGGTCATGCCGATGATGGCGTTCATCGGCGTGCGGATCTCGTGGCTCATGTTGGCGAGGAAGTCCGACTTGATGCGCGCGGCGTCCTCGGCGAGCGCGCGGGCCTTCTGCATCCGCTCGATGGCTTCGAATTCGGCGGAGATGTCATCGATCACCCACACGGAACCCTTGCTGCGGTCCGACGGGTCGACCGCGGTGCCGGTCAGGCGCGCCCGGAACAGCGAGCCGTCGCGCCGCATGAGCTGCTGCTCGCGCCGGTGCGACTCGCCGCGCCAGATCGCGGCATACACCGGGTCGCCGCCCGCCGCGTGCGCGGCCTCGTCGGGATACCAGACCGCGGTGCGCTGGCCGACGAGCCCGCCTGGCGGCCAGCCGAACATCTCGTGCAGGCGCCGGTTGCCGCGGACCAGCACGCGGTCCTTGATCAGCGCGATGCCCGAGGTCGCGGTTTCGAAGATCGCCTGCTGCTCGGCGTTGGCTTCGCGCAGTGAGGCGCTGACCGCGGCCAGTTCGGCCGTGCGGGCCGCTACCGGACGGTACTTCATCTCGTGTGCGCTCCGCGGTCAAGAGACCATCGCGCGGCGGTCCCGCGGCGGTCAGGGGAAAATGCGCCGCAAGAAGCGAACCTCATGAGCGGCTTCCGGGAAACGGGCATCCTGCACTCCTCGTGTCCAAAATCTCGGGTTCCCGGACAAACGTGCCGGGCGCGCCCAAACGCGTGTGCGACTGCCGTCGGACGAGGCGTCGACGCACGACTCCAGCCGGTCGTCATGATACCGCGCACGGCCATGATTGCTGCCCGGGATCGCTGCCCGGATCGACTTGCGCCCGCGCCACGCGGTTTTGTGGCGCTTGCGACACGTTCGTGTCGGACATCCGCCAAAGCGCTGCCCGCGCACTCCGGCCGCAGCGCCATGTCACTGTTTTTTCTCGACTATGCACCGCTGGCACCGTTCCTGCTGTGCAGTGCACGTACCCTTTCGAGCACGCATCATGGCCACGATCATTCCCGGCAGGAAAGCCTGCACGACGAACCCGCTGAAGATGAGCGCACCGATCGGCGCCGCACTCGCCTTCCTCGGCATGGACCGCGCGCTGCCGCTGCTGCACGGCTCGCAGGGCTGTACGGCCTTCGGGCTGGTGCTGTTCGTGCGCCATTTCCGCGAGACCATCCCGCTGCAGACGACCGCGATGAACGAGGTCACGACGATTCTCGGTGGCCTGGAGAACATCGAGCAGGCGCTGCTGAACATCAAGAAGCGCGCGAACCCGGCGCTGATCGGGCTGTGCTCGACCGGCATCACCGAGGCCAAGGGTGACGACGTTGCGGGCTTTCTGAAGCTCATCCGCGAGAAGCACCCGGAGCTCGCCGGCACCGAAGTGGTGTTCGCGCCGACGCCGGATTTCGTCGGCGGTTTTTCCGACGGCTGGGCGAAGGCCGTCACCGCGATGGTCGACGCCCTGGTGCCGCCGACGAAGGTGCGCATGCCGTGGCAGGTGAACATCCTTGCCGGCTGTCATCTGACGCCGGGCGACATCGAGGAGATCCGCGAGACGGTCGAAGCCTTCGGCCTCACGCCCATCATCCTGCCGGACCTCTCGGGCTCCCTCGACGGCCACATCCCCGAAACTTTCCTGCCGCACACGCTGGGCGGCACGCGCGTGGAGGACGTGAAGCGCATGGGCGCCTCGGCGATCACGATCGCGATCGGCGAGCAGATGCGCCCGGCCGCGGAGTTGCTGCAGAAGAAGGCCGGCGTGCCTGTCCGGGTGTTCGAGCGTCTGTCCGGGCTCGCCGCCTGCGACGCCTTCATCGCACTGCTGTCCGATCTGTCCGAACAGGACGTGCCGGCGAAATACCGCCGCCAGCGCAGCCAACTGCAGGACGCGATGCTCGACGGGCATTTCTACTTCGGCGAGCAGAAGGTCGCGATCGCCGCGGAGCCGGACCTGCTGTTCGCGCTGTCGCACTTCTTCGCCGACATGGGGGCGCAGGTGACGTGCGCGATCGCGCCGCAGGACGCACCGGTGCTCGCGCGCGTCGCGGCGGAGACGGTGCGCATCGGCGATCTGGGCGACTTCGAGGAGCACGCCGCCGGCTGCGACCTGCTGGTCACGCATTCGCACGGCCGCCAGGCCGCGGCGCGGCTGGGCATCCCGTTCTGGCGCGCCGGCCTGCCGACCTTCGACCGGCTCGGCGTCGCGCACAAGATCACCGTCGGCTATCGCGGCACGCGCGATCTGATCTTCGAGGTGGGCAATGTCTTCATGGAGCAACTGCACGCGCATGAACAGCACGTCACCCCCGCCGGCCTCCGGTCCGACCTCCACCGAACCGGCCCCGCGCCGGCCGTGGATGCGCCGGCTCACGCTGGTCACTGACTCGTCCCTGGGAGAACTCGGCATGAAAGTCGCCTTTGCAACGGAAAACCTGATCGACGTCGACGCCCACTTCGGCTGGGCGAAGAAGATCGCGATCTACGAAGTGCAGCCGGACGCGAGCCGGCTGGTCGAAGTCGTCGAGTTCGCCGGCGATCTCGCCGAGGACGGCACCGAGGACAAGCTCGTGCCCAAGCTCGACGCGGTGCGCGACTGCGCGATGCTGTACGTCGCGGCGATCGGCGGCTCGGCGGCGGCGAAGGTCGTGAACCTGCGCGTGCACCCGGTGAAGGTGCCAAGCCCACAGCCGATCGCGACCATCATCGAGCGGCTGCAGGAAGTGCTCAACGGCACGCCCCCGCCGTGGCTGCGCAAGGTGCTGCTGAAGGGCAGGGAGCGCAGCTTCGATTTCGATGCGGAGCACGACGCCGCGAGCGAGGCCGAACATGTCTGACACGCTCGCCCACGACGACACGGCAGCGGTGATCGCCGCGTCGCCCTTCCTCATTCAGATCGTAAGCATGGTGCGTGCGCAGGACAGCTACGGCGCGTGGGATGCCAAGACCGACGCCCAGGTGCTCACGCCCTACGTCATCGACAAGGCCGCGCGCAGGGAGATCCCCATCATCGGCGATCCGGACCCCGAAGTGCTGTGGCGCGTCGAGCTGTTCTACAACGCCGCCGGCATCGCCATCGAGCGCAAGACCGGGCTCATCGCGGCGCCGTCGATCAGGATCAATCACGAAGGTTTCGGCCGCGCGATGCTCACCGCGGGCCGGCTCGTCGTGTATTCCAAGTACCACCGCGACATCCATCGCTTCGGCTTCGACACGCTGCAGGCGCTCGGCGAAGCCGGCGACCGCATCGTCGACGAGGCCGTCGCAATGATCGGCCGCTTCCCCGAAGTGGCGAATTTCTGAGGACATGGCCGTGACGACCGACGACTTGAAGGCGCTGGTGAAGAAACTCAACGCCCAGGCCACGCAGGCCAAGATGGACCTGCACGATCTCTCGGAAGAGTTGCCGATCGGCTGGGAACACATCCCCGAGCAGGCGCAGAAGACCTTCGAGGCCTACGCCAGGCTCGCCGAAGCGCGCGCCCGGCTGGCCGCCGCCGGCTGAACGCCGAATCCCGACCGACCCTTTCACGGAGCCCCCATGTCCCACTTCACCGTCACCCTGCCCTCGGGCGTTGCCTGGACGCCCAATTTCATCGCCGCGATCAACCAGGAGCGCTGCATCGGCTGCGGCCGCTGCTTCAAGACCTGTGCGCGCGAGGTGCTGCAACTGATGGCCGTCGACGACGAGGGCGAGATGTTCGCGATCGAGGACGAGGACGAGGAGTACGAGAAGAAGGTGATGCACATCGCAAACCCGGAGAACTGCGTCGGCTGCGAGTCCTGCAACAACAACTGCGCGCGGCGCTGCATCTCGTATGCGCCCAAGGCGATGTGACATGCGCCCCGCCGCCGCTTGGCTCGCGATGATGGACGCGCGCTGGAAGCCCGGCGGCAGCATGTTCGCCAGCGGCGCGCGCCACGACGAATACGAGGACGTGCGCCGCCTGCTGCTGCAGGGCGCCGCGGGGCGCAGCGCCGACGTAGTCGCGCTGGCAGAGTGCGTCGCACGCGCCTGCATGGGCGAGGACCACCTGTGGCACGACCTCGGCCTGCCCGCGCGCACCGAGCTGTCGGCACTGCTGCACGAGCACTTCCCGCGCCTCGCCCGACGCAACGTGAACGGCATGCGCTGGAAGAAGTTCTTCTACAAGCAGCTGTGCGAAGAGGTCGGTATCACCGCCTGCCGGGCGCCGTCCTGCGGCGAGTGCGCACACCACGGCGAATGCTTCGGCAGCGAGGAACTGCCGCTGCTCGCCTTCGCCTGACCCTCATCCCTGCATCAATTTTCAAGGGCTCTCGAACCATGAAGATCGCGATCGCCACGGACGACTTCGACAAGGTCGCCGGCCACGCCGGACAGGCACGGCACTGGCTGCTGTACGACTGCGAACCCGGCGTCGCGGCGCCCGCCGCGCAGCGGATCGAACTGGAGCGCCATCAGGTGTTCCACCACTGGGATTCGGATGAACCGCATCCGCTCGACGCCGTCGAGGTGATCGTCGCGCGCAGCGCCGGCGACGGCTTCCTGCGCCGCATGCAGAAGCGCGGCGTGAACATCCTGCTCACGAGCGAGACCGACGCGGAGCCCGCATTGCGGAAGATCCTGGCCGGCGAAGCGTTGCCCGACCCGCGCTGGGACGTGTCGCTACTCTTGTGCAAGCTGCGCGATATCTTCTCGATGCACTGACGCGCGGGCAGTTGCGAGAACACAAGGGTCATCGTGCTGTTTGCGGATCGGCGGACGCGTAGGGCGGATGAGCCGCGCAGCGGCGTTATCCGCCGCATGGGGGCGTCGATCCGGCCCGCCCATGCGGCGGAAGGCGCTTCGCTTTTCCGCCCTACGCACACTCAGCCGCGCCGCAACAGCACGAGCGGCACCGCTGCGGCGCGGAACACCCGCGGCAGCGCCCGCGTGACGAGCACGCCCAGGACGAGGCCGCCGAACGCGCCGAGCACCGCGGCGACGTCGGTGTGCGCGAACCGGTCGCCGCCGACCGCGCCGGCGACGATCAGCAGCGCCGGCAACAGGTAGCCGAGGACCGCCGCGCGGTTGATCGCGTCCGGATCGGCCGCGACCGTCACCGCATCGCCCGGCATGAGGCCCTCACTCTCTGCGACGGGCACCCTCACGAGCGAGACCTTTCCCCCGCCCGCGAGCTTGCCGACGCCGCAACGGCTGCGTTCGCCGCAGCTCGAACAGCCCTGCACCGGCACCGCGACGAGGGCCTTGCCCCCCTCGACCGACCGGACCACGCCGTCGTGCATCAACGCATCGGACATCGTCGCCCCCCGATCAGAACGCGTAGGGCCGGTGCAGCCACTGCCGCAGCACCGCGAGATCGCGTTCGGGAAGATAGGAAAACCCCGCCGCCGCGTCGGACGCGACCGCCGCCGGCACCCAGTGCCCGACCGCCTTGCCGGCGAGCATGCCGAAATACCACGCCATCGGATAACCGACGGCGCGATCGAACGCGAGCAGCGCCGCGTGCAGCGACAACCCGCTCGTGCCCTCGCGCGCACCGAAACGCGGCGCCTCGCCGGTCAGTGCCGGGATCGGCGTCGCGCGCACGAGGGTCTGCCGGAAGCGGTCCAGATGCTCGCGCAGCGCGATCGCCCAGTGGTTGCAGAAGGCCGTCGCCGGCCCCGCGCTGGAGGCGTCCCAGTCCGCAACGAAGCGATGGATGGGCTGCGGCTCGAGCGCCTGCGTGCGCATGCGCGCGAGCAGGTCGCCGACGTGCGTGAGGCGGCGGAAGCGGTAATGCGCGGCCTCGACCGGCGTGCCGCAGCGCGGCCCATGTTCGCCCGTGCACGCCTCGCCGCCGCAAGGCGCATCGATCAGCTCGTCCAGCGTCCCGGGCGAAGCGTCGTCGCGGAACAGCGGCGACGCCCAGGTTTCCTGCAGCTCCTCGACCTCCAGCTGGACGAAATCCGTGCTCGCCCGCCCCGGCGTCGCCGCTGCGAAGTAGTGCGTGCGGCCGCGCAGGTGGGTCGCGCGCAGCGTCGAGCCCGCATAGTCGTCGAGCAGCACGCCGAGCTCGCCGTCGCGCGCCTCCAGCTCCGCGACGGCCCATTGCTCGAGCTTGTCGGAAACGCGCACGCCGTCCGCGTCGATCACGCCCCCCAGCCGGTACCAACCGCCGCGGCACAACACCTCGCGGAACGGCCACTCGGGCAGATGCTTGCGGATCTCGTGTGCGAGCGCCGCCGGCCCTGCGGCAGCGGGGGTCACGGAGCAGGCTTCGACGATGGGCTCGGCGAGCTGGCGGCAGCGCTCGCCCCAGGCAGTGGGCGCATTCATGCGGACCTCGTTCCCGGATGGCCGGACGACGCGCGCCCGGCAGCGGTTTGCACGCGCATCACAGATAGACGATGCAGTTCTCGCCGGCCGGACACACCGCGAGGCATTGCTGCGAATCGGCGTCGCCGTCGCATTCCGTACAGGTGTCGACGGTGATGCGGAAGACGCCGCCCTTCTCGGTGATCGACTTGGTCGGACAGGCGGGCTTGCAGTCGCCGCAGGCGGTGCATTCGTCGGCGATGATCTTCATGGCCATGGTGGGCTCCTTCATGACGAGGTGGATGGGATCCGATTCCCCGCTCCGTCGCGACAATGACGGCGCGGGCGGCTCACGAGGCTTATCGCAAGGACGGTGCCAAGCCCGGCCCAACCACCCAAGCCATTGAAACAAAATAACAACCAGGCCAGTCGCGACCTTCGCGCGACGCGTCGCGAATGTCGGGTTTGTGACATGCGACGCGCCACGTAGTACGGAACCCGCGGACATGAAAGCCATCGAACATTCGCCCGCCTTCGACAGGACGACACGATGCACTCCCCTTCCCGCCCCCACGGCCCCGACACGACCCGCGGCACGCTGCGCCGCCGCCTCCTGCGCTGGCTGGGCGGCCTCCCCTTCCTGCCGCTCGGGCTGACCGCCGCTGCCCTCCCGGCCGGCGCCGCCCCCCTGCGTCCCACGCCCGAGGACGACATCGGCCCCTTCTACCCGCTCGACTGGAACGGCGACATCGACGGCGACCTGACCACGCTTGCCGGAGCGACCGGGACTACCGTCGAAGGCGCGCTGCTGCGCGTCAGCGGCGCGGTGCGCGACACCGCGGGAAAGCCGCTCGCCGACGCCGCCGTCGAGATCTGGCAGGCCGACGCGCGCGGCCGCTACCGCCACCCCGGCGTCGATCCGCGCACGCGCGACTCCGCCTTCCAGGGCTTCGGCCGCACGATGACGGACGCCCAGGGGCGCTACAGCTTTCTCACGATCCTGCCGGGCAACTACGGCACGCGGCCGCCGCACATCCATTTCCGCGTCGCCCAGCCGGGGCGCGCCGAGTTCGTCACGCAGATGTACTTCCGCGGCAACAACCGCGAGGGTAACGGCTACGCCCCGCCCGAGCGCGAGGCGCTGAGCGTCGACGTCACCCCGGCGAAGGCCGGCGCCCCCGCCTCGGCCACCTTCGACATCGTCCTCGCCGCCCGCTGAGCACGCCCCCGAGGCATTCCGCGCGGGCTGTCGCAAAGACGACAGCGGCGTCGACTTTGTCGGGATTGCCCCGCCGCGCCCCACCTCCACGCCCGCTCGTCAGGCACTCGCACCGCATCGCAAGCCGCTGAATCCGCGAAACTTTCAGCGCGATTCGGAGCCCGTGGCACGCTCCATGCACTAGCACTGTCGTAGCGGCACCCGCCGCAACCGAAACGACGCGCACGCCATGACTGCCACAACCGACATCCTGTTGCTGCTGCTCTCGACCGCCCTCGTGAACAACGTGGTGCTGGTCAAGTTCCTCGGCCTGTGCCCCGTGATGGGCGTCTCCAAGAGCATGGACGCCGCCCTCGGCATGGGGCTCGCGACCACTTTCGTCATCACGCTGGCGTCGGCGCTGTGCTGGATGCTCGACCACTGGCTGCTCGCCCCCTTCGAGCTCGGCTTCCTCCGCATCCTCTGCTTCATCCTCGTGATCGCCGCAGCGGTGCAGTTCGTCGAGATGGTCATCAAGAAGACCAGCCCCGCGCTGTACCAGAGCCTCGGCATCTACCTTCCGCTCATCACGACCAACTGCGCCGTGCTCGGTCTCGCCCTGCTCAACGTGCAGCAGAGCCTCGGCTTCATGAAGAGCGTGCTGTACGGCTTCGGCTCGGCGCTCGGCTTCACGCTGGTCCTGCTGGTCTTCGCCGGCCTGCGCGAACGCCTCGCGCTCGCCCGCGTGCCCGCCGCGTTCGACGGCGCGCCGTCCGCATTCATCACCATCAGCCTGCTGAGCCTCGCCTTCATGGGCTTTTCCGGCCTGATCTCCTGAGGAGCGTCACCATGCTCGTTGCCGTCTCCAGCCTCACCATCCTCGGCGCCGTTCTGGGCGTGCTGCTCGGTTTCGCGAGCCGCCGCTTCCACGTCGAAGGCAATCCCGTCGTCGCCGAAGTCGAGACGATGATGCCCGGCTCCAACTGCGGCCAGTGCGGCTTCCCAGGCTGTGCCGGCGCTGCGGCTGCGATCGTCGGCGGCGAGGCGCCGGCCACCTGCTGCCCGCCGGGCGGCAAGGCGCTCGCGCAGAGCCTCGCCGCCAAGCTCGGACTCGAGATCGACCTCTCGGCGGTCGCCGACGCCGGACCGCAGCTCGCCGTCGTCACCGAAGACATCTGCATCGGCTGCTGCCGCTGCATCAAGGCCTGCCCGACCGACGCCATCCTCGGCGGCGCCAAGCAGATCCACGCAGTGCTGCGCGAGGCCTGCACCGGCTGCGGCAACTGCGTCGACCGCTGCCCGACCGAAGCGATCGGCCTGAAACCGGTCCCGATCACGCTGCAGCACTGGGTGTGGCCGAACCCCGCCCGCGCCTGAACCCGGAATGCACATCATGGGATTCTTCGACAAGATCTTCCGCCACCTCGGCCGCAGCGAACCCTGGGGCGTGCATCCGGACGAGCGCAAGCGTCCGGCCTCGGAAACGCCGATCTGCCGCCTGCCGGTTCCGCCGCTCCTCTACCTGCCGCTGTCGCAGCACGTCGGCGCTGCCGCGGAACCGGTCGTGCGCATCGGGCAGAAGGTCCTCAAGGGCGAGTGCCTCGCGACCGCCACGGGCAACATCTCCGCCCCGGTGCATGCGCCGACCTCCGGCGAGATCGTCGCGATCGGGCCGATCACCGCGCCGCACCCCTCGGGCCTCGAGATGACGGCGATCACGCTGCGCAGCGACATGGAAGACCGCTGGGCGCCGCTCGAAGGCCTCGCCGACCCGCTCGCCTGCGCCCCCGGGGAACTCGCGCGCCGCGTCGCCGAAGCCGGCATCGTCGGCCTGGGCGGCGCGACCTTTCCCGCCTCGGTGAAGCTCGGCCTCGGCCACCGCTCGCGCATCCGCACGCTGATCCTCAACGGCAGCGAATGCGAACCCTACCTGTCGTGCGACGACCGCCTGATGCGCGAACGCGCCGCGGGCATCGTCCGCGGCGCGGTGCTGATGCGCCACGCCACCGGCGCACGCGAAGTGCGCATCGGCATCGAGGACAACAAGCCCGAGGCGATCGCCGCGATGCGCGCCGCCGCCGACGGCCACGCCGACGTGCATGTGTGCGTCGTCCCCGCGCGCTACCCGATGGGCTCGGACCGCCAGCTCATCATCGAGCTCACCGGCATCGAGGTGCCAGCCGAGTCGCGCGCCGCCGACGTCGGCGTGCTCGTGCACAACGTCGGCACCGCCTTCGCGATCCATCAGGCGATCGACCTCGGCCGCCCGCTGGTGAGCCGCGTCATGACGCTCAACGGCGAAGCCCTCGCCCAACCGGGCAACTACGAGGTCCCCATCGGCACCCTCGTCGAGGACCTCCTCGCCTTCGCCGGCGGAGTGCGCTTCGAACCCGCACGCCTCGTCATGGGCGGTCCGATGATGGGCCTCGTCCTGCCCTCGGCCAAGGTGCCGGTCGTCAAGGGCTGCAGCGGCATCCTCGCGCTGTCCGCCGCCGAAGTCGCCCGCGACGAGCCTGACGCCTGCATCCGCTGTGGCAGCTGCACCCGGGCCTGCCCGGTCGGCCTGTTGCCGCTGGAGATGAACGCCCGCGTCGCCAACGGTGCGCTCGATGCCGCCGTCGCACTCGGCCTGCACGACTGCATCGGCTGCGGCTGCTGCGCCTGGGTGTGCCCCGCGCGCATCCCGCTCGTGCAGGCCTTCAACCATGCGAAGGGCGAACTCGCCACGCGCGACCGCGACCGGAAACGCACGGACGCGACGCGCCGGATGGCCGAAGCGCGCACCGAGCGCCTCGAACGCGAAGCGCGCGAAAAGGCCGAGGCCGCCGCCCGCCGCGCCGCCGAGCGCAAGGCGCAGAAAGCGCGTGAAGCCGCAGCCAGCGCAGCCTCCAACTCCGAAGGAGCCCCGGCATGAGCCCCACCCCCTCCTCCGCCGACGACGATGGCGATGAAGCCGCCGAGGAGGCCGATCCACGCGGGTGCCCAGGGCGGCAGCCCCCGGCTTCATCGACAGCCTGCGCATCACCGCCGAAGCGCCCGCCCACCCCGACGCCGTCACCTCCGCATCGCTGCTCGGCCACAGCAAGACCGAACTCTCGCGCGGCGTCGCCGTTCCCGAGGCGATCGCCAGCGGCCCGCAGGCGCTCTTCGACTGGGCCGGCATGCGCACCGGCAGCCTCGGCGAAACCTGCGCCCTGCTGGTGCTCGTCGGCGGGCTCTACCTCCTCGCCAGCGGCATCATCCGCTGGCACATCCCGGCGGCCGTGCTCGCCGGCATCGCCCTGCCCGCCCTCGTCGGCCATGCCGCCGACCCGGCGCGCTACCTCTCGGCCACGCAGCATCTCCTCTCCGGCGCGGCCCTCCTCGGCGCCTTCTTCATCGCCACCGACTACGTCACCTCGCCCAACACCCCGGCGGGCCAGATCATCTTCGGCTTCGGCATCGGATTCCTCACCTGGATCATCCGCAGCTGGGGCGGCTACCCGGAAGGCATGGCCTTCGCGGTGCTGCTGATGAACGCAATGACGCCCGTGATCGACCGCTACTGCCGCCCGCGCATCCTCGGCCGCTACCGCGACGGCCGCGCGCTCGCACCGACCCCGATCGACAACACCGGAGGCGCATGATGGGCACCGACCACTCCGCCGGCTTCTCGCTCGACGCGCTGCGTGACCGGCTCGCCTACCAGCCCGTGCTGCTCGGCGGCGTCGCCCTCGTCGCCGGCACCGCGCTCACCCTCGCCAGCAATGCGACACGCGCCCCCATCGCCGCAGCCGAGGCGCACGACACGCAGATGACGCTCGCGCAGGTCCTGCCGCCCGGCAGCGCCGACAACGACCTGCTCAAGGACGTCCTCGAATTGCCCGGCCCCGTCGCCGGCAGCACGCGCAAAATCCACCTCGCCCGCAAGGACGGGGCCGTTACCGGCGCCGTGTTCAACGTCGCCGAACGCGGCTACTCGGGCGAGATCCGCCTGCTGATGGCGGTCGATCCGGCCGGCAGGGTGCTGGGCGTGCGCGTCCTCAAGCACATCGAAACGCCCGGCCTCGGCGACAAGATCGAGATCGCCCGCAACCCGTGGATCACGAGCTTCAACGGCAAATCGCTAGACGACCCCGCCCCCGAAAAGTGGGCCGTGAAGAAGGACGGCGGCGTCTACGACAGCTTCGCCGGCGCCACCATCACCCCGCGCGCGGTGGTCAAGGCCGTCAAGGGTGGCCTCGACTACTTCGCCGCCCATCGCAACGAAATCCTCGGAGCGCAACCATGAATGCCGCCAAACTGATGCGCGACGGCCTGTGGGACAACAACGTCGTCTTCGCCCAACTCCTTGCGATGTGCCCGGCGATGGCCGTCACGACCTCCGGCACCAACGGCCTCGGCATGGGCCTCGCGACCACCGCGGTGCTGATCGCCTCCAACATCCTCGTCGCCTCGATCCGCCACGCGGTCAGCGTGCAGGTGCGCATCCCCGTGTTCGTCGTCCTCATCGCGACCCTCGTCACGATCATCGACCTCGCGCTCAACGCCTGGCTGCACGAGCTCTACAAGGTGCTCGGCCTCTTCATCGCGCTGATCGTCGTGAACTGCGCGATCCTCGGCCGCGCGGAAGCCTTCGCGGTGCGCAACACCGTCGCCGCGGCGGCGATCGACGGCCTCGCGATGGGCCTCGGCTTCACCTTCGCGCTCACCGTCATCGGCCTGATCCGCGAGATTCTCGGCAGCGCCACCGTGTTCGCACAGGCCAGCGCGCTCCTCGGCAGCCACTTCGCCTTCCTCGAGATGAAGATCTCCGCCTGGGAAGGCGCCCTGCTGATGATCCTGCCGCCCGGCGGCTTCGCCGTGCTCGGCTTCCTCCTCGCGGGCAAACGCGCGTGGGAGCTGAAGCGTCGGCAGACCGCGCGCGCCACCGAATCCCACTGCTCCGTGCCCGGCCCCGCGTCGGCGTGAGCGGAACGACCAGAGAAGGAGAGCCCCTCATGCAAGTCGGCGTAGCCTACTCCGAGCCGGGCCGGCAGGCCTGGGTCACGATCGACGTCCCGGAAGAAGCCACCGTCCGCGACGCCCTCGAAAGGTCCGGCATCCTGCGGCAGTTCCCGCACATCGACCTCGCCACGCAGAAAATCGGCGTGTTCAGCAAGCTCGTGAAGCTCGACGCCCCGCTGCGCGCCGGCGACCGCGTCGAAATCTACCGCCCCATCACCTGCGACCCGCAGACCGTCCCGCGCCGCGACCTCGCGGAAGGCGAGGAGGACTGAGGCTGCGTCCGGAGGCTATCGCGCCGGCACTTCACGCCGGCTCTGTCGAAGCTGGGTCACCGCCGGCCGACAAGTGCGAACGGTGATGGCTGGAGATTGCATCCAAGCGACGGTTTGATGCTGACCCGGCAATAAACCGGATGAAGTCTGCTTGGGCAACATATTCCTCCCCCTTCAAGGGGGAGGTTAGGAGGGGGATGGGTTTCGGCCACGTCAGCTTAACCCATCCCCACCCCAACCCTCCCCTTGAAGGGGAGGGAGTAGCCTCAGAACCCGGCCTTGCGCCGCAGCCCCTCGATCGCAACGCGGTGCTCGCCCTGCGCGGTCTGGAACACCTTGAACACCTTCTGCTCGATGCCGTTCGACGCGACGAAGTCGTTGTGCGCCCGCGCCAGCAGCGTGCGACAGGAAGCGAACGCAGACGCGGCAGGCAGACTCTCGACCCCGCCCTCGCGCGCGAGATACTGCTGGAAGCGCTTCAGGATGTGCAGGCGGCTCACCTGCACGACCACGGCATCGTAGGGGATCGCGAAGTAATTGAGGAAATCCTCTGCGCTTTCGAGGTGCTTCAGGTCTTCGACAAGGGTATTCACGGCATCACTCCTTCGGTCAGCAGCGCACGACATTCGCGGTGGAAGCGCATCAGATCGCGCAAGTCGGGACTGCTCTTGGCCCGCATCGCATGCTCGCGCACCCGCTCGAGCACGAGGCGTGCGGTCACCGAATCCACCTCCAGCCCCAGTTCGCGGCACGCATTCACGATCGACGCCGCGCCCGAATGCTTGCCCAGCACCAGGCGATGGCTGCGCCCGACTTCGGCCGGATCGAAGCTCTGGTAATTGCTCGCATCCTTCACCAACCCATCGACGTGGATGCCCGCCTCGTGCGTGAACACCCAGCCGCCGACAATCGGCTTGTTCGCCGCCACCGGACGTCCCGACGCCTCCGCGACCAGTTCCGAGATCACCGGCAACTGCCGCGAATCGACACCCGACTCGATGCCGTGCAGGTGGCGCAGCGCCATCACAGCTTCTTCCAGCGGCGCATTGCCGGCACGCTCGCCCAGACCGTTCACCGTCGTGCTGATGTGCGTCGCACCGGCCTTCACGGCCGCCAGCGTGTTCGCGGTGGCCAGCCCGAGGTCGTCGTGCGCGTGCATCTCGATGTCCAGGTCGCTTGCCGCCCGCAGGCGTGCAATCGCCGCGTGGGTCGAAAACGGATCGAGCACGCCGAGCGTGTCCGCATAGCGGAAGCGCACCGCGCCCGCTGCCTGCGCAGTCTCCAGCACGCGGCACAGGAAGTCCGGATCGGCGCGCGACGCATCCTCGCCCCCGACGGACACCACCAGCCCGCGCTCGCGGGCCGCGCGCAAGGTATCGCGCAGCTGTGCCAAAGCCCACTCGCGATCCCGCCCCAGCTTGCGCTCGATCTGCTGGTCCGACACCGGCAGCGCGAGATGGATGACGTCGGCCCCGCAGTCGGCCGCCGCGTCGAGATCGGCCGCGCACATCCGGCACCACACCATCAGCCGCGCAGGCAGCTTCAGCGCGACGATCGCACGGATCACCTCGCGCTCCGCCTCGCCCATCGCGGGCACGCCGATCTCCATCTCACGCACGCCGGCACCCACCAGCGCCTGCGCAATCGCGAGCTTCTCGTCCGCCGTAAAGGCTACGCCGGCCGTCTGTTCGCCGTCGCGCAGCGTCGTGTCATTGATCGTCACCATGATGCATCCTCCTCGGAGCCACAATGCACTGCGACTCGCAAGGACGGTGCCACCTGCAACGCAAACGCTGCCTGCGCCCGGAACTCGCTGCGCGCAAGGGATCGCGCATTCGCGCGACCGCCGCCCTCAGCACCGGCGCTGCGACAAACGCGACAATTGGCGGGAACCCGACACCCCGCCCGTCGCTTCCCATCGCGGACAAAAAAAAAGCGCCGGACCAGCCGGCGCTTTTCTGTGCAGCGGAAAACGTGGTGCTTACAGCATCGCCTTCAGCAGCTTGGCCATCTCCGACGGGTTGCGCGTCACCGTGAAGCCGCACTCTTCCATGATGGCGAGCTTGGCGTCAGCGGTGTCGGCGCCACCGGAGATCAGCGCACCGGCGTGGCCCATGCGCTTGCCGGCCGGCGCGGTCACACCGGCGATGAAACCGACGATCGGCTTCTTCATGTTGGCCTTGCACCACTGCGCGGCTTCCGCCTCGTCCGGACCGCCGATCTCGCCGATCATGATCACCGCGTCGGTGTCCGGATCGTCGTTGAACATGCGCATCACGTCGATGTGCTTCAGGCCGTTGATCGGATCGCCACCGATACCGACCGCCGACGACTGACCCAGACCGATTTCGGTCAACTGCGCCACGGCTTCATAGGTCAGCGTGCCCGAACGCGACACGACGCCGATGCGGCCCTTGCGGTGGATGTGACCCGGCATGATGCCGATCTTGATCTCGTCCGGCGTGATCAGGCCCGGGCAGTTCGGTCCCAGCAGCAGCGTTTCCTTGCCGCCCTTGGCAACCTTCTCTTTCATCTTGTTGCGCACGATCAGCATGTCGCGGACCGGGATGCCTTCGGTGATGCAGATCGCCAGATCCAGATTGGCCTCGCAGGCCTCCCAGATCGCATCGGCGGCACCCGCCGGCGGCACGTAGATCACGGACACGGTCGCGCCGGTTTCAGCGGCGGCTTCCTTCACCGAAGCGTAGATGGGGATATCGAAGATCTTCTCGCCCGCCTTCTTCGGATTCACGCCGGCAACGAAGCAGTTCTTGCCGTTCGCGTATTCCTGGCACTTCTCGGTGTGGAACTGACCGGTCTTGCCCGTGATGCCCTGGGTGATGACCTTGGTGTCTTTGTTGATCAGGATGGACATTCAGACTCTCCTTACTTGACCGCCGCGACGATCTTGGTCGCAGCTTCCGCCATCGTGTCGGCGGTGATGATCGGCAGGCCCGATTCGGCGAGGATCTTCTTGCCGAGGTCTTCGTTGGTGCCCTTCATGCGCACCACGAGCGGAACGGAGAGATGAACTTCCTTGGCTGCGGCGACCACGCCGGTGGCGATGGTGTCGCACTTCATGATGCCGCCGAAGATGTTGACCAGGATGCCCTTGACCTTGGGGTTCTTGAGCATGATCTTGAACGCTTCGGTGACCTTCTCGGTCGTCGCGCCGCCGCCGACGTCGAGGAAGTTGGCCGGCTCGGCGCCGAACAGCTTGATCGTGTCCATCGTGGCCATCGCCAGACCGGCGCCATTCACCAGGCAGCCGATGTTGCCGTCGAGCGAGATGTAGGCGAGATCGAACTTCGACGCTTCGATTTCGTCCGCGTCTTCTTCGTCGAAGTCACGGAAATCGACGATTTCCGGATGACGGTAGAGCGCGTTCGAATCGAAGTTGAACTTGGCGTCGAGCGCCTTGATGTTGCCGTTGCCTTCGAGGATCAGCGGGTTGATTTCCGCCAGCGAGGCATCGGTTTCCATGTAGCAGGCGTACAGGCGCTTCAGCGCATCCACCGCCTTCGCGACCGAAGCTTCCGGCACGCCGATACCGCGCGCCAGGTTCTCGGCTTGCGCGTCGGTCAGGCCGACCAGCGGATCCACGAATTCCTTGAGGATCTTCTCAGGCGTGCTGTGCGCGACTTCCTCGATGTCCATGCCGCCTTCGGAGGAGGCCATCATCGCGACCTTCTGCGTGGCGCGGTCGGTCAGCGCAGCAACGTAGTATTCCTTCTTGATGTCGGCGCCTTCCTCGATCAGCAGGTTGCGCACCTTCTGGCCTTCGGGCCCGGTCTGGTGCGTGATCAGCTGCATGCCGAGGATGTCGTTCGCGTGCTGGCGCACTTCGTCCAGCGAGCGGGCCAGCTTCACGCCGCCGCCCTTGCCGCGGCCACCGGCGTGGATCTGCGCCTTCACGACCCAGACCTTGCCGCCCAGCTCTTCGGCTGCCTTCACCGCGCCATCCACCGACACGGTATGGAAACCGCGCGGCGTCACGACGCCATACTTTCTTAGTAGTTCTTTTGCCTGATACTCATGAATCTTCATGGTTGCCCTTCGATCGAAGCCGCGACGCCCTGGACGCCGCGAACAGGTTGATGGGACGCTTCGGAGCATCGCTCCACGACATACGCCGTCTCCCTCGACCGACGCATACCGCTGCCGACCGGTCGCATGTCGCCCGGCCCGACCTATTGACCCGGACCCGGAACGGGCCTGAAGGTCGCAAGATCGCAGGATTATACCCGCAATTGCGCAGTGCAGAATCGCCAGTCCCGCGCGAACCTGCCGGCCCCGCAGGGGGCCGCACCTACTCGTCGGTCGCGCGCTTGCGGTACCACTTCGGGTAATAGCGGCGCACCGTCTCGCGCGAGCTCTCCAGCGCGTGGCACTTGTCGAGCTGGAAGGGCTTCTCGACGCTGTCCTCGTTGTCGCGCCGGAAGGTCGCGAAGGTCTGCACCGCCGCCGTCGGCAGGCTCATCAACAGCTCCGTCACGTGCGAGCATCCGCGCACGTCGGCGAACATCTCCCCGACGTTGCGGCGAAAGCCGCGGATCAGGTTCAGCCCCACGAGCCGCCCGTAGGCGGGCCCGATCGTGTCGCATTCGCCCGCGTAGGGGACACGGTCGGAACACGCCTCGGCATCGACGATGTTGAACGCCTCGTCTATCGTGATCCGCACGCGCATCTCATGCACGGGGTCGCCCGCACGGCGCACGCCGGACGCGAGCGGATAGTCGGCTGCCTTCGTGTCGCGCAGGCAGGCCTCGAGCTCCAGCAGGCCATCGTCGCGGCGAAAGCCCTCGACCGTGATCTGGCGCAGATGCGCCGGACTGCGTGCGCACTTGGGAGGAGAGAGGGGCATCGGACGTACGGCAACGTATGGAAAACCGCATGTTACCGCGAATCGGAACGCTGTCCGCGCGCACAGACGCGCCCATTTCGGGCAGCACCGCGACGTCTTCCACCCGCCAGCGCTCAACGATTACCGAATGTCATAAGCTCGCGCTAGAATCTCCTGTTTTCTGCGGGCAGCGGGAATGCAAATTCGTTACAATGCTCCGCAAAGATTTGATACAAGATATGGCTTTACGCCCGGGTTCTCGCCAGCACAAGAACGGACGATGACAAAACAGCAGCACCTGCACCCGAGGGATTCCGCGCCCCTGCTTCTGGCGGCGCTGCTGGCGTTCGCGCCGACGCCGTCCGGCGCCTTCGTTCTCGGCGAACCCGTACCCCTGTCGAAGATCGGCGAACCCCTCAAGATCGAGATCCCCATCCTCCAGGGCGACCCGGCGCAATTCGGTGAGTGCCTGCGCCTTGCGGCCCTGCCGACATCATCCGACGGCCTGCCGCGGGTACGCAACGCGCGCCTCGATCTCGCCGGACGCGGACCGAAGGCACGGCTCGTGCTCTCGCACCGCCTGCCGAGTTTCGATCCCGCGCTGCGCTTCGCCATCGAGGACCTCTGCGACAGCCGCCTGCGCCGCGAGTACACGGTACTGCTGGCCTTCCCCGACAACGCCGCGGTCGCCGAATCCGCGGGCACGCAGGCCCCGGAGCAAATCGGCAGCACGGTTGCCGATACCCCCCCGCAGGAAGCGCCGCGCCGCCCCCGTTACTACCGTCGCGCGCCCCCCGCCGCCGATACGCCGGCAGCGACCTCCGCCGCGGCGCCAGGCCGTGCCACGGCACCGTCCGCCGGCGGACGCGACCGGCTCGAACTGGGCGGCGGCGAATCGGAAATTCCCGGCGCCGGCCTGCGCCTGAGCACGCAGCTCGGCAGCCTCGCACGCATCGACGCGACGACCGAGGCCCAGCGCGACGAGTTGCGCCGCGAGCAGTCCGTGATCATGGCGATCGACCGGACCATCGTTGCCCAGCTCGAACTGAACGAACGCATCCGGCAACTCGAAGCCGTGCAGTCGCGCATGATGGCCGAGCACATCCGCACGCCCTCGCCGACATCCGACGTCGCACCCGTCGCCGAGCCTGCCGACGCGGAACCGCCGGCACCGCAGGCGCAGCCGCTGGCGCCCGACCACAGCGTCGCCGAGGCCTGGAAACAAGGCACGCTGACGGTCGGATTCGTCTCCCTCGCGCTCGCCGCCGCCCTTGCGTGGCTCCGCAAGCGGCGCGCAAACGCGCCCGCCGCGGACGACGCGGAACCGACGCCCAAGCCCACGCCGGACAGGAAGAAGCCGGCCGTCCGCCCACCGGCCCCGCGGACCGAGCCGGTGGCGCGCCCCGCCGCCGGCAGTCCGGTCGCCGCCGCCAGCCGAGCGGCGAGCGCCAACCCAGCCGCTCCCGAGCTGCCACCCGAAGTGGCGGATACGTCGGCATCCGGACGCCCCCCCGAGCATTCGCCGCTCGGATGGGAGACGGAGGAAGACATTTTCGCGCACCCGATATCGCTCGCCCCGATAGCACCGATCGACCCCATTGCGCCGATCTCTCACGTCGCGGTCGAGGAATCCGCAGAGGAGCACGAATCGGCAATCGAGCTCGCCGAGATCATGATGGGGTTCGGCCGCATCCGCGGCGCAGCCGACACGCTCGCCGAGTTCATCGCCTCGAATCCGAAGAAGGCCGTCACGCCCTGGCTCAAGCTCATGGAGGTGTACCGGACTGCCGACCTGCGCGAGGAATTCGACGCCCTCGCAAAACAGCTCAACAAGACCTTCAACGTCAAGGCCGTCACTTGGGAGAGCTTCGACGAAGCACGCGCGGCGACCAACTCGATGGAGCAGATGGCACACGTGACGAAAAACGTCCAGCAGATGTGGGGCGCGCGCGAATGCCAGGCCTACCTCGAACATCTGCTGCGCGACAATCGCGACGGAACGCGTGAGGGCTTCCCGCTCAGCGTCATCGACGAGATCCTGCTGCTCGAAGCGGTTCTCGATGACCAGTTGGGCCCCTACCGGCCCGAGGCCGCCCCGCCGCAGCCCTCGGACGGCGACACGTCTCGCGAGACACCCCCTCAGCTCGTCTGAGCGAGCAGAGGGCTCCGCCCCCCGCCCGCCACGCCCCGCGGCGTCAGCCGCTCACACCGGATTATCGAGATCGACGAAGCGCGCCTCGATGCCGAAGGTCTGTTCCAGATATTGCGCCAGCGCGTGGATGCCGTAGCGCTCGGTCGCATGATGCCCCGCGGCGAGGTAGGGCACGCCCGATTCGCGCGCGAGATGCACCGTCTGCTCGGAAATCTCCCCCGACACGTAGAGATCCGCGCCCGCCGCGATCGCCTGTTCGAAATAGCCCTGCGCGCCTCCCGTACACCACGCGACGCGGCTCACCGGCCGACCGCCGTCACCCACCAGCAGCGGCTCGCGCCCGAGCCGCGCAGCCAGGGAGCGTGCAAGCTGAGCGGCGGCCCCCGGCTGTTCGGGCCGGCCTATCCACGCGATATCCTGTTCGCCGAAGCGCCCTTCGCCGACCCAGCCCGCGAGCGCCGCAAGCTGGGCGTTGTTGCCCAGCTGCGGATGGGCATCGAGCGGCAGATGGTACGCGAGCAAGCTGATGTCATGACGCAGGAGGCTCGCGATGCGACGCTTGCGGATACCCGTGATGCGTCCGTCCTCGCCGCGCCAGAACCAGCCGTGATGCACGATGACGGCATCGACCCTCTCCTCCACGGCACGGTCGAGCAGCGCCTGGCTTGCGGTGACGCCGCACAGCACGCGATGCACCTCGGCCCGTCCTTCCACTTGCAGGCCGTTTGGGGAATAATCCCGAAACCGTGGGACTTCCAGCAGTTCATCCAGATGGGCTTGCAGTTCGGCGAGTTGCATGCGGTCTCCACTCCTGTTTTCCGGGCCTCATGGCGAGCGCAACACCGAGCGCTCGCCCAATTCGAGCAACATTATGCGTCGCCTGTGGCTGATTTTCGCGCAGGCCGTGACGGTGAGCGTCGCGGTCCTGTTTGTACTGAACACCCTGAAGCCGGAATGGTTCAAGAACGCCGCCCCTGCCGCGGTCGTCTCCATTCTCGAGGCCCCCGACACCGACTCCGCGGCGCCCGCCCCGGCGCCGAACTCCTATGCCGATGCAGCCCGGCGCTCGATGCCGGCCGTGGTCCATATCTACACGGCCAAGGACATCGCGCGCCCGCGCCACCCGCTGCTCGACGACCCCATCTTCCGCCATTTCTTCGGTGACCGGCAGAGCAACGCGCCGTCGCAGCGCGCATCGGGGCTGGGCTCGGGCGTCATCGCGAGCGCCGACGGACTGGTCCTGACCAACAACCACGTCATCGAGGGCGCCGACGAGATCGAAATCGCGCTCAACGACGGCCGCAAGTTCCCCGCGCGCCTCGTCGGCCGCGACCCCGAGACCGACCTCGCGGTGCTCCGCCTGCAGGGCAACGGCAAGCTGCCGGCAATCACCTTCGCGCGCCAGGATGCGCTGCAAGTCGGCGACGTCGTCCTCGCCATCGGCAACCCCTTCGGCGTCGGCCAGACCGTCACGATGGGCATCGTCTCGGCCCTTGGGCGCAGCCAGCTCGGCATCAACACCTTCGAAAACTACATCCAGACCGACGCGGCGATCAATCCGGGGAATTCGGGCGGCGCGCTGGTCGACAGCCAGGGCAACCTCGTCGGTATCAACACGGCGATCTATTCGCGCTCGGGCGGCTCACTCGGCATCGGCTTCGCGATCCCCTCGTCGACCGCGCGCGACGTACTCGAGCAGATCATCGCGACCGGCCAGGTCACGCGCGGCTGGATCGGTGTCGAAATCCAGGAGATCACGCCCGAACTCGCCGAATCCTTCGGCATCCCGGGCACCGAGGGCGCCCTCATCGCCGGAGTGCTGCGCGACAGCCCGGCCGAGCGCGCCGGCATCCGCCCGGGAGACGTCCTCGTCGGCGTCGACGGCAAGCCGGTCCACGACCCGAAAGGCATGCTGGAACTGGTCGCCGGCCTGATGCCGGGCCACAGCGCCAATTTCCGCGTGCGCCGGGCCGACAGCGAAGTCGATCTGAAGGTGGAAATCGGGCGCCGTCCGGCCCCCTCGGTGCAGCGCTGATCGCAGCCCGCCGAGGGCTTAGTTGCTCTCGATGCGCTCGAGCGCCTCGTCGCCGCCGTCGGGCCGGTCCTTGACGAGAAGCCGCGCGATGATCACGCCCACCTCGTACAGCAGGCACATCGGTATCGCCAGCAGCAACTGCGACACCACGTCCGGGGGCGTGATGACCGCGGCGACGACGAAGGCCCCGACGATCACATAGGGGCGTGCCGCGGCCAGTTTCGCCACGCTGACCACGCCCGTCTTGGCAAGCAGGATCACCGCCACCGGCACCTCGAAGGTCAGACCGAAGGCGATGAACATCGTCATCACGAAGGATAGGTACTGCTCGATGTCAGGCGCCGGCGTGATGCTCTTCGGTGCAAACTCGGCGATGAACTTGAACACCGTCCCGAACACGAAGAAGTAGCAGAACGCCATCCCGAGCACGAACAGGATCGTGCTGCCGAGCACGAGCGGCAGGCCCAGCCGCCTTTCGTGCGCGTACAGGCCGGGCGCGACGAAGGCCCAGGCCTGATAGAGGACGACCGGGAGCGCGATCACGAAGGCCGCCATCATCGTCACCTTCACCGGCACGAAGAAAGGCGTGATCACGCCGGTCGCGATCATGTGAGTCCCCTCGGGGAGGGTCTTCATCATCGGCAATGCCAGCAGGTCGTAGACGTCGCCCGCCCAGGGCATCAGGCACAGGAACACGACGAGTACGGCCAGCATCGCGCGCAACAGGCGGTCGCGCAGCTCGACGAGATGCGAAATGAAGGTTTCCTGCACAGCGCTCATGCTTTGTCCGTGGTCGTGTTCGCGAGCGGCGCGGCCGCCGGCGCGAGCCCGAGTTCGAGCTGACGGTTATCGACGACGGGCTCGCCGAGCTGCGCGTCCGGAAGGTTCGCGACTTCCGCCGGGATCGATCCAGCCACGGCCGGCACGGCCTCCGTCACGGGAACTGCGCTCACCGCAGCCTCCGGCGCAGACAGGCCATCCAGCCCGCTCTTCGCCTCCGCAGCGGTCTGCGCGAGATCCGCCTCCACGCTCTGGACCTGCCCGCGCATCGAGGTTTCGAGATCGCGCGCCTGCTGCTCGACCTGCTGCTGCAACTTCTTGAGTTCCTCGAGCTGCATCTCGCGCTGGATGTCCGACTTGACGTCGCTGACGTAGCGCTGCAGTCGCCCCAGGAGGTGGCCCGCGGTCCGCGCGACCTTCGGCAGGCGCTCCGGCCCGACGACGATGAGGGTCACCACCGCGATGACGATGAGTTCAGAAAAACCTAGATCGAACATGATGTAGAAGCCTTTGCCGGCCGGGTCATGCGTACGGTGACGGCATCAAAACGAAGGGGCGCACTGACGCCGCGCCCCTTGCCGCCGACATCGCCCGGACAGGCTCAGGAATGCAGCTTGTCGGACTTTTCCCGCGCCTGGGCGTCGATGGTCTCGCCGCCGATCTTCTGCTGCACGTCGTCGGACTTCTCCGACTCCTTCATGCCGTCCTTGAAGCCCTTCACCGCGCCGCCGAGATCCTGGCCGATGTTGCGCAGTTTCTTGGTACCGAACACGAGGACGACGATCACCAGGACGATCAGCCAGTGCCAGATGCTGAATGAACCCATACTGCTCTCCTTAACGCTTCAACATGGCCGGAAGCACGTCCGGTCCACCCAGGACGTGAACGTGCAGATGATACACTTCCTGCCGCCCCACCCTTCCGGTATTGATGATGGTGCGGAAGCCTTCGCCGCACCCGTTCTCGCGCGCGAGCCGCGCCGCCGTGGTCATCACCCGCCCCATCACCTCGACGTGCTCGGGCCCGAGTTCCGCCATCGACGGAACGTGCAGCTTCGGGATCACGAGGAAGTGCACCGGCGCGACCGGGTTGATGTCGTGGAACGCGAGCACGTGCTCGTCCTCGTACAGTTTCTTCGCGGGGATCTCGCCGGCCGCGATCCGGCAGAAAATGCAGTCGCTCATATTCAGGTCAGGCCGTCGTGCGGGCCTTCTTCTCGTCGATGCCCGAGACGCCCTCGCGGCGCCGGAACTCGGCCAGGACGTCGTCGACCGACAGGCCGAAATGCGACAGCAGCACCATCGAATGGAACCACAGGTCGGTGACCTCCCAGACGATGTGCAGCATGTCCTTGTCCTTGGCCGCCATGATGGTCTCGGCAGCTTCCTCGGCGACCTTCTTGCAGATCGCGTCGGTGCCCTTGGCGTACAGGCTGGACACGTAGGAGGAATCGGGGTCGGCCTTCTTGCGCTCCGCGAGGGTCGCGGCGACGCGGTGCAGCACTTCGATGTCGATCATTTGTAGATGTCCTTGGGATCCTTCAGCACGGGGTCAACGGCCTCCCACGAACCCGCGCTCAGATAACGCTGGAAAAAGCAGCTGTGACGTCCGGTATGGCAGGCGATGCCGCCAATCTGCTCGACCTTCAGCAACACGACGTCATTATCACAGTCGATGCGGATCTCATGCACTTTCTGAACGTGGCCGGACTCCTCGCCCTTGTGCCACAGCTTGCGGCGCGAGCGCGACCAGTAGATCGCCTCGCCGGTCTCGGCGGTGCGCTGCAGGGCGTCGCGGTTCATCCAGGCGAACATCAGCACGTCGCCGGTCGAGGCCTCCTGCGCGATCACCGGCACGAGACCCTGGTCGTCCCAGCGGATCTCGTTGAGCCAGCGGGCTGAATTGGCGTTGCTCACAGTCGTACCTCGATGCCGCGGCTGCGCATCAGCTCCTTGGCCTCGCGCACCGTATGCTGGCCGAAATGGAAGATGCTCGCCGCGAGCACGGCGTCGGCACGGCCTTCGGACACCCCTTCGACCAGATGCTCGAGCGTGCCGACACCGCCGCTGGCGATCACCGGGATCGGGACGGCATCCGACACCGCGCGCGTGAGCGCAAGATCGAAGCCGATCTTGGTGCCGTCGCGGTCCATGCTCGTGAGCAGGATCTCGCCGGCACCAAGGGCGGCGACCTTCTTCGCCCACTCGATCGCGTCGAGTCCGGTGTTGTTGCGCCCGCCGTGCGTGAACACCTCCCACTTGCCGGGGGCCGTCTGCTTGGCGTCGATCGCGACGACGATGCACTGGCTGCCGACCTTGCCCGCGGCGTCGGCGACGACCTGCGGGTTATTCACCGCGGCCGTGTTGATGCTGACCTTGTCGGCGCCGGCGTTGAGAAGGCGCCGCACGTCCTCGACCGTGCGCACTCCGCCGCCGACCGTCAGCGGGATGAACACCTGCTCGGCGACCTGCTCGACGACATGGATGATGGTGTCGCGCGCGTCGGAGCTCGCAGTGATGTCGAGGAAGGTGATCTCGTCGGCCCCCTGCTCGTCGTAGCGGCGCGCGATCTCGACCGGATCGCCGGCGTCGCGCAATTCGAGAAAATTGACGCCCTTGACCACACGCCCGGCATTCACGTCCAGACAGGGGATGATGCGCTTGGCGAGCATCAGGCCGTTTCGCCGCTGAGTTCGTCCGCGCGCGCCTGCGCGACGGCGAAGTCCAGCGTGCCTTCGTAGATCGCGCGCCCGGTGATCGCGCCGGTGATGCCTTCGGCCTCGACCGCGCACAGTGCGTCGATATCGGCCAGCGTGGCGATGCCGCCGCTGGCGATGACCGGGATGCGCAGGGCCTGCGCGAGGCGCACGGTGGCTTCGATGTTCACGCCGGAGAGCATGCCGTCGCGGCCGATGTCGGTGTAGATCACGGCCTCGACGCCGTAGTCCTCGTACTTCTTCGCGAGATCGACGACGTCGTGCCCGGTCATCTTCGACCAGCCGTCGACGGCGACCTTGCCGTCCTTGGCGTCGAGACCGACGATGATGTGGCCCGGGAACGCGCCGCACGCGTCGTGCAGGAAGCCCGGATTCTTCACCGCGGCAGTCCCGATGATGACGTAGGAGATGCCGTTGTCGAGGTAGTGCTCGATCGTGTCGAGATCGCGGATGCCCCCGCCGAGTTGCACGGGAATGTCGTCGCCGACCTCATCGGCGATCGCGCGGATCGCGGCCCCGTTCTTGGGCTTGCCGGCGAAAGCGCCGTTGAGGTCGACAAGGTGCAGGCGGCGTGCGCCGAGGTTGATCCAGTGCCGCGCCATCGCGGCCGGGTCCTGGGAAAACACCGTGGCATCGTCCATTTCGCCCTGCTTGAGGCGCACGCAATGGCCGTCCTTCAGATCGATAGCGGGAATCAGCAGCATACGGGGATGAGTTGCATCAGAGGAGTGAAAGGGAAGCTACAGACGGGGTCCGGACGGCGCTCGTCAGGGGGCCCAGGACATGAAATTCGCAAGCATCCGCAGGCCTGCCTGCGCACTCTTTTCGGGATGGAACTGAACCGCGAAGATGTTATCCCGCGCGACTGCACTGGTAAACATCAAACCGTAATCGGTCTCGGCCGCAACCAGCGAAAGCTCGTCCGGCCGGACGAAATAGCTGTGCACGAAATAGAAGCGCTCGCCGTCGGGAATGCCTTCCCACAACGGGTGCGCGATGCGCTGGCGCACGCGGTTCCAGCCCATGTGCGGCACCTTGAGGCGGGCGCCGTCGGCCGCGACCATGTTCGCGTCGGGAAAGCGCACGACATTGCCGGAGAGGATGCCGAGGCCCGGCACGTCGCCCTCCTCGCTGTGGCCGAAAAGCATCTGCTCGCCGATGCAGATGCCGAGGAAGGGCTTGGACGCGGCGGCCTCCAGTACCGATGCGCGCAGTCCGCGCAGATCCAGTTCGCGCATGCAGTCGGGCATCGCGCCCTGGCCCGGAAACACCACCCGGCCGGCCGCCGCGACCACCTCGGGATCGGAGGTCACGACCACGGTCTTGCCGGGGGCTACGTGTTCGACCGCCTTGGCAACCGAACGCAGGTTACCCATGCCGTAGTCGATGATGGCTACGTCGCTCATCGCGGAATCGCTCGCAGGAAAATCAGAAGGTTGGGCGGGGAGTTTGGCGTGAACTCAGAGGGCGCCCTTGGTCGAGGGGATCACGCCGGCCGCGCGCTCGTCGCGCTGGGCGGCCATGCGCAACGCGCGACCGAAGGCCTTGAAGATGGTCTCGCACTGGTGATGGGCATTGTCGCCGCGCAGGTTGTCGATATGCACGGTCACCCCGGCATGATTGACGAAGCCCTGGAAGAATTCGCGCGCGAGATCCACATCGAAATTGCCGATGCGCGCACGCGTGTAATTCACGAAGTAATGCAGCCCCGGTCGGCCGGAGAAGTCCACGACGACGCGCGACAGCGCCTCGTCGAGCGGCACATAGGCGTGGCCGTAACGGAAGATCCCTTTCTTGTCGCCGAGCGCCTTCGCGAAGGCCTGCCCCAGCGTGATGCCGACGTCCTCGACGGTGTGGTGGTCGTCGATGTGGACGTCGCCGTCGGCCTTGATGTCGAGATCGATCGCACCGTGGCGGGCGATCTGGTCGAGCATGTGATCGAAGAAGGGCACGCCCGTGGCGAGACTGGCCTTGCCGCTGCCGTCCAGGTCGATGCGGACGGTGATCCGGGTTTCCAGGGTGTCGCGAGTTACTTCGGCTTGCCGCATGAGGATCTGCTTCGAAATGAGGGGTTCGGACGCGGGCGGGCGTCACTCTCGGGCATGATACCATCGCCTGACTGTCCCGCCGCAATGCCGGCCGCTGCGGCCGCAAGGCCTGCGCGGGGCCCCTCCGACAATCCTGCATCCGATCCGCCGATGAGCCAATACTGGAGCGCCGTCGTTAACGGCCTGACCCCCTATGTCCCGGGCGAACAGCCCAAGATCGCCAACCTGGTCAAGCTCAACACCAACGAGCATCCTTACGGCCCCTCGCCGAAGGCGATCGAGGCGATCCGCGCCGAGGCGTCCGATGCGCTGCGCCTGTATCCCGACCCGACCTCGGAACGGCTACGCGCCGCCATCGCCGCGCGCCACGGCATCACGCCGCAGGAAGTGTTTGTCGGCAACGGTTCCGACGAGGTGCTCGCACACGCTTTCCTCGCGCTGCTGAAGCACGACCGGCCGCTGCGCTTCCCGGACATCTCGTACAGCTTTTATCCGGTGTATTGCGGGCTGTACGGGATCGGATTCCAGACGGTGCCGCTCGACGAAAACCTCGCGATCCGCCCCGACGACTACCTGCCCGCCGGCGACCAGGCCGCGGGCGGCATCATCTTCCCGAACCCGAACGCGCCGACCGGACGCCTGCTGCCGCTCGCCGAGATCGAGCGCATCGTCGCCGGCAATCCGCAATGCGTGGTCGTCATCGACGAGGCCTATGTGGACTTCGGCGGCGAGTCGGCAATTGCGCTCACAGCCAGCTACCCGAACCTGCTGGTCGTGCAGACCTTGTCCAAGTCGCGCTCGCTCGCGGGGCTGCGTGTGGGCTTCGCGATCGGCCACCCGAACCTGATCGAGGCGCTCGTACGGGTGAAGGACAGCTTCAACTCCTACCCGCTCGACCGGCTGGCGATCGTCGGCGCCGTCGCGGCGATCGAGGACGAGGCGTATTTCGAGCGCACGCGCCAGGCGGTGATCCGCACGCGCGGCCAGCTCGTTTCCGACCTGTCCTCGCTCGGATTCGAAGTGCTGCCGTCGGCGGCGAACTTCGTGTTTGCGACACACCCGACGCGCGACGCGGGCGAACTCGCCGCAGAACTGCGCAAGCGCGCGATCATCGTGCGCCACTTCCGCCAGCCGCGCATCGACCAATTCCTGCGCATCACCGTGGGCACCGACGAGCAATGCGGTGCCCTGGTCGGGGCGCTGCGCGAAATCCTCGCGTAAACGCAGGAAGGGCGTCCCGCCGGGACGCCCTTCCGTGATTCGCTTCGCGCACGAGCGGTGCGGCGTGGCTCACTTGTGCAGGCGCATCTCCGCCGAGCGCGCGTGCGCCTGCAGCCCCTCGCCGTGGGCGAGCGTCGAGGCGACGCGTCCCAGCGTCTGCGCTCCCGCTTCCGAGATATGGATGATGCTGGTGCGCTTCTGGAAATCGTACACGCCCAGCGGCGACGAGAAGCGCGCGCTGCGCATCGTCGGCAACACGTGGTTGGGGCCGGCACAGTAGTCGCCCAGCGCCTCGACCGACCAATGACCGACGAAGATCGCGCCGGCGTGACGGATGCGGGCTATCCACGGCTCGGGCTCGTCGAGCGACAGCTCCAGGTGTTCCGGCGCGATGCGGTTCGCGATCGTGCAGGCCTGCTCCAGGCTGTCGACGTGGATCAGCGCGCCACGGTTCGCGAGCGAGGCGGCGATGGTCTCGTGGCGCGGCATCGTCGGCAGCAGGCGCTCGATCGAGGCCTCCACCGCATCGATGAACGCGGCATCGGTGCATAGCAGGATGGACTGCGCGAGCTCGTCGTGCTCGGCCTGCGCGAAGAGGTCCATCGCGACCCAGTCGGAGTGGCCGCTGCCGTCGGAGATGATCAGCACTTCGGACGGCCCGGCGACCATGTCGATGCCGACCGTGCCGAACACGCGGCGCTTGGCCTCGGCGACATAGGCGTTGCCGGGACCGACGATCTTGTCCACCTGCGGCAGGGTCTGCGTGCCGTACGCGAGCGCCGCGACGGCCTGCGCGCCGCCGATCGTGAATACGCGATCGACGCCGGTGATGGCGGCGGCGGCGAGCACCAGCGGGTTCTTCTCGCCGTTCGGCGTCGGCACGACCATGATCAACTCGCCGACGCCGGCAACCTTGGCCGGAACGGCGTTCATCAGCACCGAGCTCGGGTAGGACGCGCGCCCGCCCGGCACGTACAGGCCGACGCGGTCGAGCGGCGTAACCTTCTGGCCGAGGCGAGTGCCGTCGGCTTCGACGTAGTCCCAAGATTCGGCACGCTGACGTTCGTGGTAGATGCGCACGCGGTCGGCGGCGATGCGCAAGGCTTCGCGCTGCTCGACGGTGAGGCTGTCGAGCGCGGCCCTCAGTTCGGACTTCGGCAGCTCCAGCCCGGCCATCGACTTCACGTCGAGGCGGTCGAAGCGGCGCGTGTATTCGATCACCGCCGCATCACCGGCGGTGCGCACGGCACTCAGGATCTCGGTGACGGCCGCGTCGATGCGCGCGTCGGCACTGCCTTCGAAGGCGAGCAGCGCGTCCAGCGTGGACAGGAACTCGGGATCGCGCGCGTCGAGGCGGCGGATCCTGCGGTTCGGATCGCTCATTTCACGGCTCCGGCAAAAGCATCCAGCACGGGCTGGATGAGTTCGCGCTTGAGCTTCAGCGAGGCCTGATTCACGACCAGGCGCGAGCTGATCGACATGATCTCTTCGACCTCCTCGAGATTGTTGGCGCGCAGCGTATTGCCGCTCGAGACGAGGTCCACGATCGCGTCGGCAAGACCGACCAGCGGCGCGAGCTCCATCGAGCCGTACAGCTTGATCAGGTCGACATGCACGCCCTTCGCGGCGAAGTGCGCCTTCGCGCTGTTGATGTACTTGGTCGCGACGCGGATGCGCCCGCCGGGACGCGTCGCGGCGGCGTAATCGAAACCCTTCTGCGTCGCGACGCACAGGCGGCACTTCGCGATATTGAGGTCCAGCGGCTGGTACAGCCCCGCCCCGCCATGCTCGAGGAGCACGTCCTTGCCCGCGATGCCGAGATCGGCCGCCCCGTACTGGACATAGGTCGGCGTGTCGGTCGCGCGCACGATCACGAGGCGCACGTCGAGACGGTTCGTGCCGATGATGAGTTTGCGCGAGGTCTCGGGATTGTCGGTCGGGGTGATGCCGGCGGCTGCGAGCAGCGGCAGCGTTTCCTCGAAGATGCGGCCCTTGGACAGGGCGAGGGTGATGCTGGACACGAAGGGTGCCTCGGGAAGAATCAAAAAATTATTGTAACCCGGCGCGGCCTCCGCGCCGGGGCGCCATGCCTTACGCCAACCGGCGCACCCGTGCGCCGAGGTCGGCGAGCTTCTGCCCGAGGCGCTCGTAGCCGCGGTCGAGGTGGTAGATGCGCTCGATCACGGTCTCGCCCTCGGCGACCAGTCCGGCGATCACGAGGCTCGCGGACGCGCGCAGGTCGGTGGCCATCACGGTCGCACCCTGCAGGCGCGCGACGCCCTGCACCATCGCAGTGTTGCCGTCGATGCGGATGTCCGCGCCGAGGCGCTGGAGCTCGACCGCGTGCATGAAGCGATTCTCGAAGATCGTCTCGCGGATCACCGCGGCGCCGTTCGCGACCGCGTTGATCGCCATGAACTGCGCCTGCATGTCGGTCGGGAAGGCCGGGTACGGCGAGGTGCGGATGCTCACCGCGGTGAGGCGCTGCGGCGCCTTCAGGCGGATCGCGTCGCGCTCCGAGACGATGTCGCAGCCGGCATCCATCAGCTTGTCGATGACGGCGTCGAGATAGGCCGACGAGGTGCGCGTCAGGCGGATCTCGCCACCCGTCGCGGCCGCGGCGCACAGGTAGGTGCCGGTCTCGATGCGGTCGGGCATGATGCGGTGGGTCGTGCCCGACAGGCACTCCACGCCGCGGATGCGGATCACGTCGGTGCCGGCGCCCGAGATGCGCGCGCCCATCGCGACGAGGCAGTTCGCCAGATCGACGACCTCAGGCTCGCGCGCAGCGTTCTCGATGACGGTCTCGCCGTCGGCGAGGCAGGCCGCCATCATCAGGTTTTCGGTGCCGGTGACGGTAACCATGTCGGTGAACAGGCGTGCGCCCTTCAGGCGCGGCACCTTCGCGTGCACGTAGCCGTGCTCGACCGCGACCTGTGCGCCCATCGCCTGCAGGCCCTTGATGTGCTGATCCACGGGCCGCGCGCCGATCGCGCAGCCACCGGGCAGGCTCACCTTCGCCTCGCCGCAGCGCGCCACCAGCGGGCCGAGCACGAGAATCGACGCGCGCATGGTCTTGACCATCTCGTAGGTCGCGACCGGGTTGTCGAGTGCCGAGGCGTCGAGCGTCACGGTATCGGCGTCGTCGCCGCTGCCGCGGCTGACCTTCACGCCCATCTGCGCGAGGAGCTTCAGCAGCGTTCCGATGTCGTTGAGTTGCGGCACGTTCGTGAACGTGACCGGCTCGCGCGTCAGCAGCGCCGCGCACAGGATGGGCAGCGCCGCGTTCTTCGCGCCGGAAATGGCGGTCTCGCCCGTGAGGCGGGCGCCGCCTTCGATCAGAAGCTTGTCCATCGTGTCCCGCTCAGAAGCCCAGATCGGTGCGGACTTCGGCCCACTTGGCGGGGGTGTAGGTCTGCAGTTGCAGCGCGTGGATCTCGTTGCCCATGAACTTGCCGAGCGTCGCATACACGGCCTGGTGCTGGCGCACCTTGGGCTTGCCTTCGAATTCGGCGCTGACGACGATACCGGTGAAATGCACCCCGTCGTCGCCCTGGATCTCGACGAATTCGCAGGCCATGCCCTGCTCGATGAGACGCTTGATTTCTGCTGCTTCGAACATTTTGACTACCCTCAAGCCCGCAGCTTGTAGCCCCGGGCGAGCATCGCCAGGGTCAGCACTGCGAGGAACACGAAACAAAGACTCACGACCGCAAGGCTCAGCCACGGCGAGACGTCGGACTGACCGAAGAATCCGTAGCGGAAGCCGTCGATCATGAAGAAGAACGGATTGATGTGCGAGACCTTCTGCCAGAACTCCGGCAGCGAGTGGATCGAGTAGAACACGCCGGACAGCATCGTCAGCGGCATGATCAGGAAATTCTGGAAACCCGCGAGCTGGTCGAACTTGTCGGCCCAGATGCCTGCGATGACGCCCAGGGAACCGAGGATCGCGCCGCCCATGAGGCCGAACGCGAAGATCCAGCCCGGGGCCGCCAACGGCAGCTCGACGAAGGGCAAGGACACGAGCAGCACTCCGGCGCCGACGAACAGCCCGCGCAGTAGCGACGCGATCACGTAGGCGGCATAGAACTCGCGATAGGACAGCGGCGGCAGCAGCACGAAGATGATGTTGCCGGTGATCTTGCTCTGGATCAGCGACGAGGAGCTGTTCGCAAAGGCGTTCTGCAGCAGCGACATCATCACGAGACCCGGCACGAGGAAGGCTGTGTAGGCGATCTCGCCGTACACCGTGACATGCCGGTCGAGCACGTGCGAGAAGATCAGCAGGTACAGCAGCGCATTGAGGACGGGGGCGCCGACGGTCTGGAAGCTCACCTTCCAGAAACGCAGCACTTCCTTTTGCAGCAGGGTGCGAAAACCGATCAGGCGCTCATGCACGGCTCATCACCTCCACGAACACGCGCTCGAGATCGGCCTCGCCCACGCGCAGTTCGAGGATCTTCGCACCCGACTCGCGCAAGCGCGCGAGCAGGGGCTCCAGATCGTCGTAACGATCGAGGGGAAACTCCGCCCAGCCGTTGGCAGCGAGCACGCCGCCCGAGGCAGCCGCCAGTTCGGGGCGATCGAGGCGCACCGCGAGCGAATGGCTGGCGAAGCGACGCAACAGGTTCTCGGTGGTGTCCAGCGCGACGACCTTGCCGGATTTGAGCATCGCGATGCGCCCGCACAGCGCCTCGGCCTCTTCGAGGTAGTGCGTCGTCAACACGATGGTGTGCCCGTCTCGATTGAGCTTGCGGATAAACTGCCACAAGCCCTGGCGCAGCTCGACGTCGACGCCGGCGGTCGGCTCGTCGAGCACGATCACCGGGGGACGATGTACGAGCGCCTGCGCGACGAGCACGCGCCGCTTCATGCCCCCCGAAAGCATGCGCATGTTGGCGCCGGCCTTGGCGGTCAGATCGAGGTTCTCGAGGATCTCGTCGATCCAGTCGTCGTTGTTGCGGATGCCGAAGTAGCCGGACTGGATGCGCAGCAGCTCGCGCACCGAGAAGAATGGATCGAACACCAGCTCCTGCGGCACGACACCGAGATTGCGCCGGGCATTGCGATAGTCCGAGACGACGTTGTAGCCCATGATCTCGAAGACTCCGCCATCCGGGCGCGCGAGGCCCGAGAGCGCCGAGATGAGCGTCGTCTTGCCCGCGCCGTTCGGTCCGAGCAGGCCGAAGAATTCGCCCTGCGCGACTTCGAGGTCGACCCCGGCGAGCGCCTGGAGGGAACCATAACGCTTGGTCGCGGAAACGATCCGTATTGCGGGAGAAGTCATCGACTGCGGCGGCTCAGGCTTCGGCGGGCAACAGCTCGTCGACACCGTAGAGCGTCGCGAGGCTGCGCATCCCGGCCGGCATGCCGGTCTGGCCAACCCGGTGCCCGCTTGCGCGGGCGACGCGCATCCAGTCGAACAGCAGCGCAAGGGCCGACGAGTCCGCCGCGGTGACGCCGGACAGGTCGACGACGAGATCCTCGGCGCGCGCCAGTGCGCGGCCGCGCTCGATCCATTGCGCGGCAGTCGCCATCGTCAGCTCGCCTTCGATGGCGAGGGCTTTGCCCGCGTCAGCGTTCATGAATGTGCCGGCGCCGTGAGGTCGCGGTTCTTCTGCTCGAGCGAGCGGATCAATCCATCCACGCCGCCGGCGCGAATTTCCTGCGCGAAGGTGCCGCGATAGTTGGTCACGAGGCTGACGCCGGCGACGACCACGTCGAAGACTTTCCAACCCTCGGGCGTTTTTTCAAGCGTGTAGTCGATGTTGATCGCCTGCGCACCGGCCTGACGGACTTCGGTCTGCACGCGCACCGAGGTATCGGCCTCGGCGAACTTGGCGGGCTTGTAGCCGATGGTCTGATCGCGGTACTGCGTCAGTGCGTTGGAGTAGGTGCGCACGAGCAGGGTGCGGAAGGCTTCGACGAGCTTGCCCTGCTGTTCGGGGTTGGCCTGGCGCCAGTCCTTGCCGACCGCCAGCATGGTCATGCGCCGGAAGTTGAAGTGCGGCAGGACCTTTTCCTCGACCAGGCCGATCACGCGGCGCGTGTCGCCGGACTGGATCGCCTTGTCCTTGCGCACGATGGTCAGGACGTCGTCGCTGACTTCGCGCACGAGCGCATCGGGCCCCTTGAGCGCGTCAGCGGCGAACGCCGGCAGCACCGAGAACATCAGGCACAGGGAAAGCAGGAAGTTCTTCATCATCACTCCTCGGGGACACCGGCGACCATGCGGGTGTCTCTGTTGTCCGTCAGAAAATTATTGCGCGCCGGTTTCCGCAACCAGATCGGCGTCATCCCGTTGCCGCCGGGCACCGTTGAAATCGATCTCCTCGAGCGGCGGATTGCCGTCGAACACGCGGTAGCGGCGCTGCTGCAGATAGAAGTCGCGCGCGTAGGCATACTTGTCCAGCGTGCCCTCCTCCAGCGTCTTGTCGATGCCGAGCAGGTTGGCGCGCGCATGCACGAGACGCAGCGCCGTGAGGCTGTTGCGTGTCGGGACGTCCTTGATGCCCCACACGTTGTCGCCGTACAGGTCGATCGGCAGGACCGCCGCGTCGCGGACGGTGCGCGGACCGAAGAACGGCACGACGAAATACGCCCCTTCGCCCACGCCCCACCAGCCCAGGGTCTGACCGAAATCCTCGTCGTGCTTGGGCAGTTCAAGCTCGCTGGCGACGTCGAAGAAGCCGAGGATGCCGACCGTCGAGTTGATCGCGAAGCGTAGCAGGTCGTTCAGGCCATCCGCGAATTTGCCCTGCAACAGGTTGTTGCCGCCGATCCACACGTCACCGACGTTGCCGAAGAAGTTGCCGACGCCGGTACGCAGCGGCAGCGGCGTGACCTTGTCGTAGGCCTTGGCAACGGGCTGGATCGCGGCCTGATCCACCTTCTCGTTGAAGGTGAACATTGCGCGGTTGTAGCTTTCGAGCGGATCGTCCGGATTGGCGACGCGCGCCGTGCAACCGGCCAGCGCGAAGCAGGCGGACGCGATGGCGAGTGCCTTGACGATTTTGGGGGACGTAGTTTTTTTCATTTTGAGATTCAGATCGCGCGCAACCGGATCAGTTCGCCGGCGCCGACCCTTCGGCGGCCTTGTCGAACATGAACTGGCCGATGAGCTTCTCCAGGACGACGGCCGACTGCGTGATCTGCAGCGCGTCGCCCGTCTGCAGCATCGCCTCGTCGCCACCCGGCTCGAGCCCGACGTACTGCTCGCCGAGCAGGCCGGAGGTCAGGATGGTCGCGATCGTGTCGCGCGGGAACTGGTAACTCGCGTCGAGCGACAGGGAGACGACGGCGCGATAGGTCTTGGGATCGAAGCGGATCTCCTTGACCCGCCCCACGACCACGCCAGCGCTCTTGACCGGCGCCCTCACCTTCAGGCCGCCGATGTTGTCGAACTGCCCGTTCACGACGTAGGTTTCCCCGCCGTTCGACGCGCCCAGGTTGCCGACCTTGAACGCGAGGAATATCAGCGCGGCCATGCCGATGATGACGAAGAAACCGACCCACAGGTCGAGCGTTGTACGCCTCATGACTGCCCTCGGAACATAAGAGATGTAAGCACGAAATCGAGCGCCAGGATCGCCAGCGCGGAGGTCACGACGGTGCGGGTGATCGCACGCGACAGCCCCTCGGCGGTCGGCGTGCAGTCGTAGCCCTCGAACACGGCGATCAGCGCGACCGTGGCGCCGAAGACGAAGCTCTTGATCACGCCGTTCATGATGTCGAAACGGAAGTCCACGGCCGCCTGCATCTGCGACCAGAACGCGCCGTTATCGACGCCGATGAACACGACGCCGATCAGCCAGCCGCCCAAAACGCCCATCGCGGAGAATAGCGCCGCCAGCAGCGGCATCGAGATCACGCCGCCCCAGAAACGCGGCGCGACGACGCGGGCGATGGGGTTGACTGCCATCATGTCCATCGCGTCGAGTTGCTCGGTGGTCTTCATCAGGCCGATCTCGGCCGTCACGGCGAGGCCGGCGCGGCTGGCGAAGAGGAGACCGGCGACGACCGGACCGAGCTCGCGCGTCAGCGACAGCGACACGAGCACGCCGAGCGCGTCGCCCGAGCCGTAGCGCTGCAGTGTCTCGTAGCCCTGCAGGCCCAGCACCATGCCGACAAACAGGCCCGATACCATGATGATCAGCAGCGAGAGCACGCCGCTGAAGTAGATCTCGCGCACCGTCAGGTGGATGCGCGTCAGCGATTGCCCCGAATGGCGCAGCAGCAGCACGAAGAAGCGCGCAGCGAAACCGATGCGCCACACGCCTTCGACCGCCGTCGCGCCGAGGCGGCGGATGAAATTCAGGAGGCCGTTCATGCGGCACTCCCGCCGATGAGGCTCTCGTCCAGCGCTTCGGCCGGGTAGTGGAAAGGCACGGGGCCGTCGGGCTCGGCGTGGATGAACTGGTACACCCAGGGATCCTTGGAGGCGCGCAGCTCGTCGGGCGTGCCTTCCGCGACGATGCCGCCTTCGGAGACGAAATAGATGTAATCGACGATCTGCAGCGACTCCATGATGTCGTGAGTCACCATGATCGTCGTCGCACCGAGCGCGTCGTTGAGCTTGCGGATCAGCTGGCCGATGACGCCGAGCGAGATCGGGTCGAGGCCGGCGAAGGGCTCGTCGTACATGATCAGCATCGGATCGAGCGCGATCGCCCGCGCCAGCGCGACGCGGCGCGCCATGCCGCCCGACAGCTCGGCGGGCATGAGGTCCGCCGCGCCGCGCAGCCCGACCGCGTTGAGTTTCATCAGCACCATGTCGCGGATCAGGCCGAACGGCAGATCGGTGTGTTCGCGCAAGGGGAAAGCGACGTTGTCGAACACCGACATGTCGGTGAATAACGCCCCGAACTGGAACAGCATGCCCATGCGCCGGCGCATCTCGTAGAGCTCGGCGGTATTCAGGGACGAGACATTGCGGCCGGCGACTTCGACGGTACCGGCCGTCGCACGCAGCTGCCCGCCGATCAGGCGCAACAGCGTGGTCTTGCCGCAACCGCTGCCGCCCATGATCGCAACGACCTTGCCCCGCGGCACCTTCAGGTTGACGCCGCGCAGGATCTCGCGCTCGCCATAGGCGAAGCGGACATCCTTCAGGCTCACCAGCAGATTGTCGGTTTCGGAAACCAAGTCGACGCCCCTCGGGGATCTTCAAAACCCGTTAGTCTAGCAGACAGCGCAAGAGCGGCAGCGATCAGCACCGTCCCGATGCGGAACGAATACACGAACACACTGTTGCGCTCCACGACACATCGAGGAGGGCGAACACCGGCATCGCGGAAGCAACGACTCACCTCCCCCGCAGCAGCCGCCCTTCGGCCTGCTCGAGGTCGGCGGGCACGCCCATCAGGACGACGACATCGCCCGCCTGCATCAGCGTTTCCGCACTCGGCGCGAGGCCGCGGATGTTGCGTCGGCGCACGGCCGACACGGTCACGCCGAACTCGTCGAGCGCCATCGCCCCCAGGGTGCGACCGACCGCGTGCGCGCCAGCCGGCAGCGTCACCGGGTGCAGCCGCACCTGGCGCGACTCCGGACCATCGGCCGCGTCGGAAGTGCCATGGAAGAAGCCGCGCATGAGCGCGTAGCGCTGGTTGCGCACGTCGCGGATGCGCCGCACGACGCGATTGAGCGGCACGCCGATGAGCGCGAGGGCGTGCGACGCGAGCATGATGCTGCCCTCGAACGCCTCCGGCACGACTTCGGCGGCGCCGCCCTGCGACAGGCGGTCCATGTCCTTCTCGTCGGCGGCCCGCGTGACGACGGGCAGGTCCGGCCGCAGCGCGAGCGCGCGATGCAGCACGCGCAGCGCCGCCTCGACCTCGCCGAAGGAGATCACCAGCGCGCTCGCGCGCATGATGCCGGCAGCCATCAGCGTCTCGTGGCGCGACGCGTCGCCGTAGACCACCGTGTCGCCGGCCGCCGCAGCCTCGCGCACGCGCTCGGGGTCGAGATCCAGCGCGACGTAGCTGACATCCTCCTGCTCGAGGAAGCGCGCCATGTACTGCCCGCTGCGCCCGTAGCCGCAGATGATGATGTGCTTGCTGGTGTTCATCGACTGCGCCGCGACGCGGGTCAGCTCCATCGAGCGCAGCAGCCATTCGGACGCCACGAAGCGCAGCACGATCCGGTCGCTCGCCTGCACCACCAGCGGCGCAAGCAGCATCGACACGACCAACGCGGCGACCGTGGTCTGCAGCAGCGCGGGCGGCATCAGGCCGAGGCCGTCGATCTGCGACACCAGCACGAAGCCGAACTCGCCGCCCGCGCACAACCACAAGCCGGTACGCAGCGCCGTCCCGGCGGAGGAGCCGAAGGCGCGCGAGGCGGCGAACACGATCGCGCACTTCACGACCAGCAGCGCCGCGACCATGCCCAGCACCGCGAACAGGTGGCTCGCGATCACATGGACGTCGAGGAACATCCCGACCGTGACAAAGAACAGCCCCAGCAACACGTCGCGGAAAGGCTTGATGTCCTCCTCGACCTGGTAGCGGAACTCGGTCTCGGAAATCAGCATGCCGGCGAGAAAAGCGCCAAGAGCCAGCGACAGGCCGACCAGTTGCGAGAGCCACGCCAGCCCCAGCGTGATCAGCAGCACATTGAGCATGAAAAGTTCGCCCGAGCGGCGCCGTGCGACGATGGTGAACCAGACGCGCATCAGCCGCTGACCGAAACCGAGCACCAGGACCAGCAGAACGACGGCCTTCAGCGCCGCGATCCCCAGCGTTTCCGCCAGCGCCTCGGCCGGCTGCGACAGCGCCGGGATCAGGATCAGCAGGGGCACGACGGCGATGTCCTGGAACAGCAGCACACCCATGGTCTCGCGTCCATGCTTGCTGTCGAGTTCCATCCGGTCGGAAAGAAGCTTGGACAGGATCGCGGTCGACGACATCGCCAGCGTGCTGCCCAGGGCGAGACCCGCCCCCCAGCCGAGACCGAAGAGGTACCCCACCGACATCACCAGCGCGATACATCCGAGCACCTGGGCAGAACCGAGCCCGAACACCGTCCGTTTCATCGCCAGCAGGCGCGGCAGCGAAAATTCGAGTCCGATCGAGAACATCAGGAACACGACGCCGAACTCGGCGAGATGGCTCGCACCGTCCGAGGCCGGCACCAGCTTCAGCGCGTGCGGCCCCACCGCCGCGCCGACGAGCAGGTAACCGAGCACGGGCGGCAGGTTGAGGCTGCGAAAGATCGCAACCGTGACGACCGCCGCGGCCAGCAGGAGGAGAACCAACTCCAGGGTATTGGGCATGGGGCTCCGCGTTGTGCATCGGGTTCGGCGGACGGTTCGGGTATACTCGTCCGTCTTGGTGCGCTGCAGCGTCGTCCGATTATCGACGACTCATGTCGCGCAGCGCCATCTATAAAAGAAAAGTGTAACCGCTCCGAACGTCATGAACCCAGCCCAGCCCAGATCCGCGCGCGAAGCCGGCGCCATCTCCCTCGCGCGGCGCGTGCTGCGCATCGAGGCCGATGCCGTCGTCGCCCTTGCGGACCGTCTCGGCACAGAATTCGAACAGGCGGTGGACCTGATCCTGCAGCGCAGCGGGCGCGTCATCGTCACCGGCATCGGCAAGTCGGGCCACATCGGACGCAAGCTCGCGGCCACCCTGGCCAGCACCGGCACCCCGGCCTATTTCGTGCATGCGGCGGAAGCCGCCCACGGCGACCTCGGGATGATCACGCCCGAAGACATCGTGATCGCGTTGTCGAATTCGGGCGCGAGCGAGGAAGTGCTCACCATCGTGCCGCTGGTCAAGCGCCAGGGCGCCAAGCTCATCTCGATCACCGGCAAGCCGGAATCGCCGCTCGCGCGCGAGGCCGACGTGCATCTGGATGCCGCCGTGGCCGAGGAGGCCTGCCCGCTGAACCTCGCCCCGACGGCGAGCACGACCGCCGCGCTCGCGCTCGGCGACGCCCTTGCGGTGGCGCTGCTCGACGCGCGCGGCTTCGGCGCGGACGATTTCGCGCGCTCGCATCCGGGCGGCAGCCTGGGCCGCCGCCTGCTGACGCACGTCGGCGACGTGATGCGCCCGAGCGAGGGCGTGCCGCAGGTATCCGAAGACGCCTCGATGATGGCTGCACTGATCGAGATGTCGCGCGGCGGCATGGGCATGACCGCGGTGGTCGGCGCCGATGGCCGCCCGATCGGCATCTTCACCGACGGCGACCTGCGCCGGGCGCTGGAACGCGGCTGCGACGCGCGCAGCGCCACGATCGCCGAGGTGATGACGCGCAACCCGCGCAGCATCGACCCGGACGCGCTCGCGGCGGCTGCCGCGGAGGTGATGGAACGGCAACGCATCAATCAACTCCTGGTGGTGGATCGTCACGGCACTCTCGCCGGGGCGTTGACGACCCATGACCTGATGCTGGCGAAGGTGATCTGATGCGCGCCCCCTGCCCGCCTGCGTGCGCACGACCTGCACCGTCTGACGCCCGGCCGTGAAACCGTCCATCCAGCAACTCTATCCCCTCGCCGGCCTGATCATCGTTGCCGGCGCGTCGCTCTGGCTGGAGCGGGTCACCACCGACGACGAGGCCCGCCCGCCGGCGCAGACGCGCCAGGAGCCGGATTTCGTCGCAGAGCGCACACGCCTGATCGCCTTCGACCATGACGGTCGCCAGCACTACGAACTGCTGGCTGACAAGATCACGCACCACCCGCGAACGGATGCCACGGCGCTCGAGCGCCCCCGCCTGCGCTACGAGGTCGACGGGCGCCGACTGCACCTCAGCTCGGAACAGGGCGAAGTGCTCCGCCAGGGCGACGAAGTGCGCCTGGCCGGCGACGTGCGCGCGCTGCGCGATGCGGCCGAAGGCAGCCCCGAAATGACTCTCGCGTCCGCGTCGCTCACGATCTGGCCCGACGAGGAACGTGCCGCGACGTCCGACCCGGTCGCAATCACCCAGGGCGCCAGCACGGCGCACGCGAACGGGATGAAGTCCGACAACCTCTTCGGCACCCTGGAACTCATCGGCAACGCGCGCGTGCATATCCCGCGCACCAACCGGAACTCACCATGATGCGCACTTCCCTTCCCGCCGCGCTCGCGCTCGCTCTCGGCCTGTTGTCGCAACCCGCGCTCGCCGAACGCGCCGACCGCGACCAGCCCGTCAACATCGAGGCCAACCGCGTCACCGTCGACGACCGCAACAAGGTCCACGTCTTCGAAGGCGATGTCGTCCTGACCCAGGGCACCCTCGTGATCAAGGGCGCAAAGCTGGTCGTGACCCAGGGGCCCGACGGCTTCCAGTCCGGCGTCGCGACCGGCAGCGAGAAGCGGCTCGCGACCTTCCGCCAGAAGCGCGAAGGCAGCAGCGAGTACGTCGAAGGCGAGGCCGAGCGCATTGAATACGACAGCCGCGCCGAACGGGCCCGCCTGTTCAACCAGGCCCATGTGAAGTCCGGCGCCGACGAAGTGCGCGGCCACTACATCGAGTACGACTCGCTGAGCGAGAACTATCTGGTCACCAACCAGCCCGGCAAGACCGAGACGCGCGCTGCCGGCGACGGGCGCGTGCGCGCGGTGATCCAGCCCAAGAATTCCGGCACCGAGAAGACCAACTGACCGCTTCACCCTGCTACGGAGGAGACTGCATGGAGTACAGCAACATCATCGTCGAAACGCGCGGACGGGTCGGACTGATCACGCTCAATCGTCCGAAGGCCATGAACGCCCTCAACGACCAGCTGATCGATGAAGTCGGCTACGCGCTCGACGGCTTCGAGAAGGACGAGGACATCGGCGCGATCGTCATCACCGGCTCGGAAAAGGCGTTCGCCGCAGGCGCGGACATCGGCGCGATGGCGAACTACTCGCACATGGACGCCTACAAGGGCGACTACATCACGCGCAACTGGGAACGCCTGAAGAGCTGCCGCAAGCCGATCATCGCGGCGGTCGGCGGCTTCGCGCTGGGCGGCGGATGCGAACTGGCGATGATGTGCGACATGATCTTCGCCGCCGACACCGCGAAATTCGGCCAGCCCGAGGTCAAGCTGGGCGTCCTGCCCGGCGCCGGCGGCACCCAGCGCCTGCCGCGCGCGATCGGCAAGGCGAAGGCGATGGACATGTGCCTCACCTCCCGCATGATGGACGCCGCCGAGGCCGAACGTGCCGGCCTGGTTGCCCGCATTGTTCCGGCCGACCGCCTCGTCGATGAGGCGATCGAGGCCGCCACGGTCATCGCCGGCTTCTCGCTGCCGGTCGTCATGATGATCAAGGAATCGGTCAACCGCGCGTTCGAAAGCAGCCTCAGCGAAGGCCTGCTGTTCGAACGCCGCACCTTCCATTCGGCCTTCGGCCTGGAAGACCAGAAGGAAGGCATGGCCGCCTTCGTCGAGAAGCGCAAGCCCGTCTTCAAGCATCGCTGATGCTTTTTGCGCCGCCGCAATCCTGCGGCGGCGCCCCTCCCTCCGTAATTTTCATGTAATCTTCGCGGCGCATGCTGCGTAGCGGCATTGATGCCAATGGCACAAAGCCGAAGTTTGCCGCCCGGCATTTGTTTCATAATGAAACAAAGTAAAAACAGCCACATAGAACAGCCCGGGGCATCCGCACGATTTGTAATAATTTTTTTGTGCGCCGCACAAAATAGCTTGACACGCAGTTGCGCGGACCTATAATCGAACTCATGCTGCGACGCACCAAGCACTCCGGCCGTTGCGACGCAAACCGAATCCAAACGTAACCTTCATCAGGAGATGAAAATGTTTGCAACTCCCGAGCAGTTCGCCGCCACCAACAAAGCCAACGTCGAAACCCTGCTGACCCTGGCCAACAACGCCTTCGCCAGCGCCGAGCGTTTCGCCGCCCTGAACCTGAACACCGCCCGTTCGATCCTCGAAGACGGCCTGGCCAACTCCAAGGCCCTGCTCGGCGCGAAGGACGCTCAGGAATTCCTGGGTCTGCAGGCCGCGCTGGTTCAGCCGCTGGTCGAGAAGGCCGTGGCCTACAACCGCAGCGTCTATGAAATCGCTTCGCAGGGTCAGGAAGAAGTCTCGAAGCTGGTCGAAGTCCAGATCGCCGAGCTGAACAAGAGCCTGGCCGCTGCCCTCGACAAGGCTGCCAAGTCGGCTCCGGCCGGTTCGGACGTCGCCGTTGCCGCCGTCAAGTCGGCCATCGCCGCCGCCAACAGCGCCTACGACAGCGTCAGCAAGGCTGCCAAGCAGGTCGCCGAGATCGCCGAAGCGAACGTCGCTGCCGCGACCAACGCTACCGTCAAGGCTGTGAGCGCCACCGCCAAGACCGCGTCGAAGAAGGCTGCCTGATCGCCGCCTGACCGGATAGACGCGCCATCCCTCCGGGACGGCGCGGCGACAAAAAGCCCCGCAGAGCGATCTGCGGGGCTTTTTGCTTTATGGACCAAGCTGCCGGCGCGATCGGGTTCCGTGCGGCAACGATTTCGCCACTCAGCCGCCCACCTTGGCCCCCGGACCCGCGGCGCCCTCGACCTCCTCTTCCTCGCCCTTCTCCTCCTCGATCGACAGGCTCAGCTCCGCGGCCGCAGAGGTCTTCGGCTGGCCGCGCTCGGCCTTCAGCTTGATCTGCAGGCGCAGCTCGTTGGTCGAGTCGGCGTTGCGGATGGCCTCCTCGTAGCTGACGAAGCCGGCGTCGTAGAGGGCGAACAACGCCTGGTCGAAGGTGCACATGCCGAGTTCGCGCGACTTCGCCATGATCTCCTTGATGGACTGGAACTGTCCCTTGAAGATCATTTCCGCGATCGTTGGCGTGTTGAGCAGGATCTCGATCGCCGCCTTGCGCCCCTTGCCGTCCTCGGTGCGGATCAGGCGCTGCGAAACGATCGCGCGCAGGTTCGACGACAGATCCATGAGCAGCTGGTTGCGCCGTTCCTCGGGGAAGAAGTTCACGATCCGGTCGATCGTCTGGTTCGCGTTGTTCGCATGCAGCGTACCCAGGCACAGGTGGCCGGTCTCGGCGAAGGCGATCGCGTGTTCCATCGTCTCGCGGTCGCGGATCTCGCCGATCAGGATCACGTCGGGCGCCTGGCGCAGCGTGTTCTTCAGCGCATGCTCCCACGAATGCGTATCGACGCCGACCTCGCGGTGCGTGACGAGACACTGCTTGTTGCGATGGACGTATTCGACCGGATCCTCGACGGTGATGATGTGCCCCGGCCCGGAGCTGTTGCGATGATCGATCATTGCCGCGAGCGTCGTCGACTTGCCCGAACCCGTGCCGCCCACAACCAGCACGAGGCCGCGCTTGGTCAGGATGATTTCCTTGAGCACTTCCGGCAGGCCGAGCTTGGCGAGCGAGGGAATCTCCGATGCGATGGTGCGAATGACCATGCCGACGTGCTGCTGCTGGACGAAGACGTTCACACGGAAACGGCACATTCCGGGGATGGAGATCGCGAAATTGCACTCCATTTCGGCCTCGAACTCTCCGCGCTGGCGGTCGTTCATCAGGCTCAGCGCGAGCGAACGCGTGATGTCGGGCGTCAGCCGCTGTTGGCTGAGCGCCTTCATCGTGCCGTGCGCCTTCACGGTCGGCGGGAAATCCACCGAGATGAACAGGTCGGACCCGTCCATCTGGTGCATCGCGTTGAGCAACCGGTGCATGTAGGTGCGGGCTTCTTCTATGCCGGGAGCGGACGACATAAGGGTTCCTTCAGGGGGCAGACCCGGCGGAAGGTCGCCGGGCTACCGGATTCAAAGACGGAAAGCGGAATTTTAGGGCATCTCCCGCGAAACCGATTGCGGTGCCGCAGGAGGGTCTGGAGGCGAGTCAGGAAACGGGAGCGTCCGGCGCTTCAGCCGGCAGGGCGATCTCGTAGTACGTGCGCTCGCGCGTGACACGGCCGCCCAGGCTGCGGATGCGCCGTCTCACGACGTCGAAACGGCTGTCCTCGAAACGGGCGTGCTCCTTGCAGACGCCGGGATAGGCCTTGCATTCGCTGGTGATGCGGATCAGCAGCTCCGCCTCGCCGGCCATCGTCTCCACGACGATGGCGCCACCCTTCCCGCCCGGACCGGCGGGACATTCCGTGCAGGCCTGCAGCAGGTTCATCAGCACTTCGTTGAGGTAGTCGGGGATCACCGAAACCGCGGGCAGATCGGCGGCGCCCCTGAATTCGAGACGGATCGACCGGAAACGCCGGTCGAAGCCGAGGAAATCGAGGATCGACTTGACCATCACGTTGATATCGACGAGTTCGCGCGATTCGCGCCGCGCCGCCGCGAACTCCGAGATCTGCCGCGTCATACCGGAGATGCGGCGGGTCTGTTCGAGAATCAGCGCCGGCTGGCAGGTGTCGCACCCGTTGCGCTGCTTGTTCAGCTGGATCTCCTGCGCGAGCATCGAGATCGTTGCGAGCGGATTGCCGACCTCGTGAGAGACGTTTGCGGCCATCGTCGCAAGAGCCGCCATCTTCTCGTGATGCCAGCGCTCTTCGCGCTCCGCCGCGCGCTCCTGCGCCGCCGCCTGCGCGTCGATGATGCGCTGGCCGATGCGCACGATTGCCCACAGGGCGCCATAGAGCACGACGAACGTGCCCCCCACGATCAGAAGGAAGACGTCCGAGCTGGCGCTCACCTTGTCCTCGTTCTCGACCAGGGTACGCTCCAGCTCCTCCTGGTTCGCGTGCGCCAGCCCGCCGAGTTCAGCCGAAACCGACTGGATGCGCTCGAGAAAGGACGTAACGTCGGAATAGATCTCGAACACGCCCACGACACGGTCGCTGCCGCGCTCGCGCACGGGAATGTAGCTCGAAATCAGGTCGCGGTTCTCGACCACGCCCTCGAAGGCGCTGAAGCGTTCGCGATGGGTCATCTCGCTGGCGGGCACGCCGGCCGCCGCGTTCTTCCAGCCCTGGTTGTCCGCCTTGTCCTCGCCGATCTGCGCATGCTCCGACGAATAGATCGTGATGCCGCGCAGGTCGAAGACCTTGATCTTGAACACGCTGCTCGCCCGCATCGTCTCGTAGGCCTTGGCGTCGAGCTCGGCGAAGCCCGGCAACGCCATGATCGTCCGGCCCAGCTCCGCAAAGCATGCGCGCCGCGGATCGGGGCCGCCCGCCGCAGGCGGGGGCAGGCTGCGGCAGGGTGCCGCGGAAATGGCCTGCGCACGCACGGCAAACGGTGCAATGTGGGAGTCCCACAGCACGTTGCCGGCCACGCGCGTGAGCGTGACATGGCTGGCTTCGTGCAGGGAGATCAGGCTCGCGCGCGCCGCCTGGTCCTGCTTCGCGGCCAGATTCGTCTGGGCACGGGCGAAGAAATCCCCCTGTTCGCGCTGGACCTGGGCGAAAAACGTGATCTCGCTGCGTTGCAGGAAATACAGCACGACGGCGACGGTCACGAACGCGACGAGGCTCGCGAGCGTAAAATAGCGCATCAGGCGGAAATGTCCGGCGGTTTCGCGCGCCTGCGGCTTCGCCCGCTGCGACGAAAGCCTGCCACGACGATCCATCATCTGCATCCCTTCCGCCCCTTCCATTCCACGCTCCGCGCCCCAGGGGCGGCTTGCGGGACGACCGAAGCCGCCCGGTTCACTCCGCCTCTTCGACCTCGCCCGGAACTGCAGCGGCCGCGTCGGGCCCGCTCCGGTAGTGGTGCGGGAACAGGCGGCGCATCTCGCCTTCGATCCATGCCGCAGAGCGGCGATTGACCTCGGCGGCATCCAGCCCCGTCGGATCGATCACCGGGCCGATGCTGACGGTGATCTCGCCCGGATACTTGAGGAAGGCGTCGCGTCCCCAGAATTCCCCGGCATTATGTGCCACGGGCACGGCGGGGACCCCTGCCTGCTGCGCGAGCGCGGCCCCGCCCGCCTTGTAGCGACGCTTGGCGCCGGGAGCGGTGCGGGTGCCCTCGGGGAACACCGCGACCCAGTAGCCTTCCGACAGCCGGGCCCGCCCCTGCTCGACGACTTGGGCGAGCGCGTCCTTGCCGGCAGCACGGTCGATCGCGATGCCGGGAATAGCCGCAAGGCCCCAACCGAAGAACGGCACCTTGAGGAGTTCTCGTTTCAGCACGAAGCACAGCGGCGGGAAAATCACCTGCAGGGCCATCGTCTCCCACGCCGACTGGTGCTTGGAGAGGATCACGGAGGGCACGGTGGGGATGTTCTCGCGGCCGATGACCTTGTAGCGGATGCCCAGGATGCGCGGGATGAACCACATCATCAGCGGCGCCCAGGCCGTGACGATGCGGTGACGCGTGCGCGGCGAGAGGGGATAGGCAAGGATGCCGAAGAGTGCGAACGGCGGGGTGAAAATCGCCAGGACGACGGCGAACAGCAGGGAGCGCAGGACGACCACGATATCCTTCAGGCGGTGAGATCGGCGACCACGGCCGCGAGATCGGAGTAGATGAGCGTGCCTTCGGGCAGCGCGGGATCGTCGCGCGTCTTCATGCCCTTGCCGGTGAGGACCAGGTAGGGCTTGCACCCGACCGCGACGCCGGCCTGCAGATCACGCAGGCTGTCGCCGACCACGGGCACGCGGTCGAGGTTGACGTTGAAGCGCTCGGCGATCTGCAGGAACAGCCCGGGCTTGGGCTTGCGGCAGTCGCAGGTGGAGTCGGCCGGATGCGGGCAGAAGAAGATCGCGTCGAGCCGGCCGCCGGCCTGGGCGAGGCTCTTCACCATCTTCTCGTTGATCGCGTTGAGGGTGTCCATGCCGAAGAGCCCACGCCCGACGCCCGACTGGTTCGACGCGACGACGACCCGCCAACCCCACTGGTTGAGACGCGCGATCGCCTCGAGGGAGCCGGGGATCGGCTTCCATTCCTCGGGCGACTTGATGAACTGGTCGGAGTCGTAGTTGATGACGCCGTCGCGGTCCAGGATGATGAGCTTCTGCGGCATGGACAGCTCCGGTCAGGCGGACAGGCGCGACAGGTCGGCGACCTGATTCATCAGGCTCGCGAGCTGACGCAGCAGCGCCAGGCGGTTCTGGCGCGTCATCGGTTCCTCGGCCATCACCATGACCTCGTCGAAGAAGGTGTCGACCGCCGCGCGCAGGCCCGCGAGCACGCACAGTGCGTCGGTGTAGTCCTCGTTGCCCATGTGCGAGCGCACCAGCGGCGCGACGTCGACGACGCGGTGGAACAGCGCCTTCTCGGCCTCTTCCTGCAGCAGCGCGACGTCCGGCTCGGGCAGCTCGCCTTCGACCTTCTTGAGGATGTTGACGATGCGCTTGTTCGCCGCGGCGAGCGCCTCGGCTTCGGGCAGCGCGCGGAAGGCGCGCACGGCGTCGAGCTTGGCGGGGACGAGGTCCATGCGCGTCGGGCGCAGCGCGAGCACGGCGTCGACGACGTCCACCGAGTGGCCGGCGTCGCGCAGCAGGTTCTTCAGGCGCTCGAACATGAAATCGAGGAGTTGGGCCTCGAAGCCGGCGGCGGTCAGCAGGCCGGGCTTGAAACCGGCGGCGGCATCGGAAACCAGTTCGGCAAGGTCGAGCGGCAGCGGCGTTTCGATGAGGATGCGCAGCACGCCCAGCGCGGCGCGACGCAGGCCGAAAGGATCCTTGTCGCCGGTCGGCAGCTGGCCGATGCCGAAGAAGCCGACCAGCGCGTCGAGCTTGTCCGCCAGCGCGACCGCGCAAGCGACGTTGCCCGTGGGCAGCGCGTCGCCCGCGAAGCGCGGCTGGTAGTGGGACTGGATCGCGTCGGCGATGACTTCGCCTTCGTTGTCGTTGAGCGCGTAGTAGCGCCCCATAATGCCCTGCAGCTCGGGGAACTCACCGACCATGTCGGTGACGAGGTCGGCCTTGGCGAGGCGCGCCGCCCGTGCGGCCGCCTTGGCGTCGCCGCGCAGCTTGCCGGCGATGACGCTCGCGAGGCGCTCGAGGCGCTCGACGCGTTCGAGCTGGCTGCCGAGCTTGTTGTGATAGACGACCGGCGCGAGGCGCGGCAGGCGGCTGTCGAGCGTGTGCTTGCGGTCCTGCTCGAAGAAGAAACGCGCGTCCGACAGGCGCGGGCGCACGACCCGCTGGTTGCCCTTGATGATGTTGGAGGCATCCTCGAGGCGCATGTTCGACACGATCAGGAAGCGGTTGCGCAGCTTGCCCGCCGGGTCGAACAGCGGGAAGTACTTCTGGTTCGCGCGCATCGTCAGGATCAGGCATTCCTGCGGCACAGCGAGGAATTCGGCTTCGAATTCGCCGACATACACGGTCGGATGCTCGACCAGCGCGGCGACCTCGTCGAGGAGGTCGGCGTACTCGCCCAGGCTGGCGCCTTCGCGCGCAGCGGTCGCGAGGAGCTGGCGCTCGATCTCGGCGCGGCGCTCGGCGAAGTCGGGCATCACCTTGCCTTCGGCGAGCAGCGTCGGCTCGTAGGCGTCGGCGGTCGCGAGCGCGATCTCGCCGCGACTCATGAAGCGGTGACCACGGGTGAAACGGTCGGAGTCGAGGTCGAGCACGCGACCCGGAACGACGCGCTCGCCGTGCAGCATCGAGAGCTTGTGCACAGGCCGCACGAACTGCGCATCGCCCGCGCCCCAGCGCATCAGTTTGGGGATGGGCAGCGCCTTGACGGCCTCCTGGACGATCTCGGCGAGCACCGCGTCGAGCGCGGCGCCGTCTTCGTTACGGGTGTAGAACAGCGCTTCGGCCTTGCCGTCCATGCGGCGCTCGAAGCTCGCGACGGCTTCGGCCGGGATGCCCTTGGCTTCGAGCTTCTTCAGCAGCGCCGGGGTCGGACGGCCTTCGGCGTCGAGCGCGACCTGCACCGGCATGATCTTCTCGGTAACTTCGCGCGCGGGGGCGGCGGCGCGCACTTGCGGCACGGTGATCGCGAGGCGGCGCGGCGCGGCGAACCAGCGGAAGCCGCGGTCTTCGGCGACGAGGTCGCGCGCCTTGAGGCCGTCGAAGATCTTCGCGGCGAAGGTTTCGCCCAGGCGCGGCAGCGCCTTGGGCGGCAGTTCTTCGGTGAGCAGTTCGACGAGCAGGGAGGCGGTCATCATGCGGCCTCCGTCTTGGTTGCAGCGGTGTTGAGCATCGGGAAACCCAGGCTCTCGCGGGAGTCGTAATAGGCCTGCGCGACGGCGCGCGACAGGTTGCGGATGCGACCGATGTAGGCAGCGCGCTCGGTGACCGAGATGGCACCGCGGGCGTCGAGCATATTGAAGCTGTGCGCCGCCTTCAGCACCATCTCGTAGGCGGGCAGCGCGAGGCCAATCTCGATCAGGCGCTTCGCTTCGGATTCGCAGTTGCCGAACAGCGAGAAGAAGAACTCGACGTTGGCGTGCTCGAAGTTGTAGGTCGACTGCTCGACTTCGTTCTGGTGGAAGACGTCCCCGTAGGTGACCTTGGAGCCGTCCGGATAGACCGCCCAGACGAGGTCATAGACGTTCTCGACCCCCTGCAGGTACATCGCGAGGCGCTCGAGGCCGTAGGTGATTTCGCCCAGCACCGGCTTGCAGTCGAGGCCGCCGACCTGCTGGAAGTAGGTGAACTGCGTGACTTCCATGCCGTCGAGCCACACTTCCCAGCCCAGGCCCCAGGCGCCGAGCGTGGGGTTCTCCCAGTCGTCCTCGACGAAACGGATGTCGTGCGCGTTGGTGTCGAGGCCGAGCGCGCGCAGCGAGTCGAGGTAGAGCTCCTGGATGTTCAGCGGCGAGGGCTTGAGCACGACCTGGAACTGGTAGTAGTGCTGCAGGCGGTTCGGGTTCTCTCCGTAGCGGCCGTCCTTGGGGCGGCGCGAGGGCTGCACGTAGGCGGCGTTCCACGGCTCGGGCCCGATCGCGCGCAGGAAGGTCGCGGTGTGCGAGGTGCCGGCGCCGACTTCGAGGTCGTAGGGCTGCAGCAGCACGCAGCCGCGATCGCCCCAGAATTGCTGGAGCGTCAGGATGACTTGCTGGAAGGTGGGTTTGTGCAGGGACATGGTCTCTCGACAGCAGTAGGCGACGACAAGGGCGCCGCGCAGCGGACGCAAAGGGTGGATTTTAATGGCATTCCGGCGACAGGGCGAAGTTCCCCGCCGGAAATTGCTCGTCTCACGGGCGAAACGCCACGCACACCCGTGTCAGATCCCGCGTCCGACACCCGCCTTCCGACTCGTGGGCCCCGCAACAACGAGCGCCAGCACGGCGAGCAGCAGCGCGGCGAAATCGCCCCAGCGCGCATAGGGGGTGAGCCCTTCGTAGCCCTGTACCGACAGGCTCAGCGCACCCTGCGTGAAGGGGGGCAGCACTTCGGCGACGCGGCCGTCGGGCTGCACCAGCGCCGTCATGCCGGTGTTGGTGGAGCGCAGCATCGGGCGCCCGGTTTCCATCGCGCGCACGCGGGCGATCTGCAGGTGCTGGGGCTGGGCGAAGGAGTCGCCGTACCACGCGAGGTTCGACAGATTCAGCATCAGCGTCGCCTCGGGCAGGCTGCGGATCAACTCGCGGCCGAAGAGGTCCTCGTAGCAGATGTTGATCGCGACCCGCTGGTCGCCGAGACGCAGCGGCGGCTGGTCGGGCGCGCCGCGCGTCTGGTCGGACATCGGAATGTCGACCAGCTCGTAGAACCAGCCGAAGAGCGGCGGCGAGTATTCGCCGAAGGGCACGAGGTGCTGCTTCGCATAGGTCTGCGAGGGCGAGGCGCCGAGGCTCAGCGCGGCGTTGTAGATCGCGCCGCGGGCGTCGCGCAGGAACACGCCGAACACCAGGTCGCCGCCGCGCGTCGCGACCGGCGCGGCGAGCTCTTCGAGGTAGCCGTCGGGCAGCCGGTCGGCAAGCAGCGGCAGCGTCGTCTCGGGCAGCACGACGAGATCCGCGGGATGTTCGCGCACGAGGCGTGCGTTGCCGTCCAGCCAGTCCGACAGCAATTCGGGCCGCCACTTCAGTCCCTGCTCGATATTGGTCTGGATCAGCGCGACTTCGATCGGCTTGCCGGTGGGTGCGGTCCAGGCGACGCGACCGAGGCCGTAACCGAGGCCGAACAGGACGAGGATCGCGCCGAGCGTCACCGCGGCCGGGCGCGCACTGCGCCACGGCGTGAGGGCGACCAGCGCCGCAACAAAGGCGACGAAACCGCCGACGCCATACACGCCCAACACGGACAGGTATCCGGCGAGCGGGCTGGGCGGAGTCTGCGAGTAGCCGAGCGCGAGCCAAGGGAAGCCGGTGAACAGCCAGCCGCGCAGCGCTTCGGCGCTGATCCACAGGCCGGCGAAGAGAAGCGCGCGGCGCCATGCGGCGCCCCGGCCGAAGCGCACGAACAGCGCCCCCACCGCGGCCGGGAAGAGCGCGAGATAGGCGCAGAAGAGCAGGATCGCGAACGCGGCGAGCGGCATCGGCATGCCGCCGTAGCGGTTCAGCGCGACATAGAGCCAGGACACGCCGGCCAGGAAAGCGCCCAAGCCCCATGCGAAACCGAGCGCGAATCCGCCGCGGGCGCGGGACTCGCGGGCAGCAAGGCCCGCCAGCACGGCGAGACTCAGCACCGCCAGCGGAAAGATCCCGAAGGGCGAGAAGGCGAAGACCGATGCGCCGCCGGCGAGCAGCGCCGCCAGCAGGCCGCCCAACCGCCCGCGCGCCGGTGCGGCGCCCGAGTCCCGCACGCGGTCGGTCACGCTTCGGCCGTTCCGGCGACGGGCTGCACCAGCAGGGTATGCACGCGCCGGCCGTCGACGCGCAGCGCGGTGACGCGCAGCTTGCCGAGCATCACCACTTCGCCGCGCCGCGGCAGGCGGCCGAGCTGGCAGATGAGCAGGCCGCCCACCGTGTCGACCTCAGCGTCGCTGAAGTCGGCGCCGAAGGCGGCATTGAATTCGCCGATTTCGGTGGTCGCGCGAACGCGGTAGCGACCGTCCGCGTCGAGCTGGATGTTGTCGCTGGGTTCGAGCCGGTCGAACTCGTCCTCGATGTCGCCCACGATCTGCTCGAGCACGTCCTCGATCGTGACGAGGCCGGCGACGCTGCCGTACTCGTCGACGACGATGGCCATGTGGTTGCGGCTGACGCGGAAGTCGCGCAGCAGCACGTTGAGGCGCTTCGACTCAGGCACGAATACGGCCGGACGCAGCAGCGAGGACATGTCGAAGTCGCGGCCCGCGTAGTAGCGCAGCAGGTCCTTGGCGAGGAAGATGCCGACGATGTCGTCCTTGCTGTTGCCGACCGGGAAGCGCGAATGGCCGGTATCGACGACGTGCGCGGCAATGCCGTCGACCGGGTCGTCGAGGCGGATGATGTCCATCTGCGCACGCGGGATCATGACGTCGCCGACCTGCAGTTCGGACATCTGCAGCGCGCCCTCGATGATCGCCAGCGCATCGGCATCGAGCAGGTTGCGCTCGAAGGCCGCGTGCAGCAGGGCCAGGAGTTCCTCGCGATCCTCGGGTTCGCGCGACAGCAGCGCGGAGAGGCGTTCGAGCAGACTAGGTCGGGGTGATGCGGGGTCCATATGTCGGGCGGTTCAGGCGGATCGTTCGGCGTAAGGATCAGGATAGCCCAGTTCGGCGAGAATCCGTGTTTCCAGCGCCTCCATTTCCTCGGCCTCGTCGCCGTCCTCGTGGTCGTAGCCCTGCAGGTGCAGCATGCCATGCACGATGAGGTGCGCGAAATGGGCGGCCAGCGGCTTGCCCTGTTCGGCGGCCTCGCGCACGACGACCGGCACGCACAGCACGAGATCGCCCGCGAGCGGCGCGTCGCCGGCGTCATCGCCGGGCATGCCCTCGCCTTCACCATAGACGAAGGTCAGGACGTTGGTCGCGTAGTCCCTGCCGCGGAAGTCGCGGTTGAGCTCGCGGCCTTCGATCGCGCCGACGAGGCGCACCGTGACTTCGGCATCGCCGCCCTGCAGTGCGGCCTGCGCCCAGCGGCGCACGTCGCCGGAGGATGGCGCGTTGTCGCGGTTGGCCTTGCCGATGGCTTTCTGGATGGTCAGCGCGAGCTGCGGGGGGGAGTCGATCACGAGGCCTGGTCCTTCTTCGCGAGCACGGCCTGCATCGCCGCGCGCGTCGCCTGGTTGTCATAGGCTTCGACGATGCGCGCGACCAGCGGGTGGCGCACGACGTCTTCCTTCTGGAACTCGGTGAAGGCGATGCCGCGCACGGCGGCGAGCACCTCGCGCGCCTCCAGCAGGCCGCTGCGATGGCCGCGCGGCAGGTCCACCTGCGTGAGGTCGCCGGTGACGACGGCCTTCGCGCCGATGCCGATGCGGGTCAGGAACATCTTCATCTGCTCGGGCGTCGTGTTCTGCGCCTCGTCGAGGATGATGAAGGCGTGGTTGAGCGTGCGCCCGCGCATGAAGGCGAGCGGCGCGATCTCGATGCTGCCGCGCTCGAAGAGTTTGGCGACGCGATCGAAGCCCATCAGGTCGTAGAGGGCGTCGTAGAGCGGGCGCAGGTACGGGTCGACCTTCTGCGCAAGATCGCCCGGCAGGAAGCCGAGCCGTTCGCCCGCCTCCACCGCCGGACGCGTCAGGATGATGCGCTCGACCAGCTGGCGTTCGAAGGCATCGACCGCGCTGGCGACCGCGAGATAGGTCTTGCCGGTACCCGCCGGGCCGATGCCGAAGGTGATGTCGTGCGCCTGGATGTGGCGCAGGTACTCGACCTGGCGCGGCGTGCGACCGTGCAGCTCGGTCTTGCGCGTCATCAGCGCGGGGGCCGCCTGGTCGGAACGGCGACGGTTGGCGATCTCGATCAGCCCCAACTGGACGTCATCGACGCTCAAGTGCTCGTTCGCCTGCTCGTAGAATTCGCGCAGCGCCTTGGCCGCGAGCGCCGCCTGCGCGGCCCCGCCCTGCAGCGTGAAGCGCTCGCCGCGACGGGCGATCGTCACGTCGTAGGCGGTCTCGATCTGGCGCAGGTTCTCGTCGAGCACGCCGCACAGGTTGGCGAGCCGCTGGTTGTCCAGCGGCTCCAGCACCACTTCGGTAGGTCGGCCCATTCAGATCTCTCTCGTCACGATTTCGCCGCGCAGGCTGTGCGGCAGGGCGGCGGTGATCGTCAGGTCGACGAACTGCCCGATCAGGCGCGGACTGCCGGCGAAGTTCACGACACGGTTGTTGTCGGTGCGCCCGGCGAGCTCGCTCTCGTCCTTGCGCGAACGCCCTTCGACGAGCACGCGCTCGACGCGGCCGACCATTGCCTGGCTGATCGCCTGCGCCTGTTCGTCGATGCGCTTCTGCAGACGCGCGAGCCAGCGCAGCTTGGTCTCCTGCGGCACCGGGTCTTCCAGCTCCGCCGCCGGCGTGCCGGGGCGCGGGCTGAAAACAAAACTGAACGAGGCGTCGAAACCGATCTCCTCGATCAGCTTCATCGTCTTCTCGAAGTCCTCCTCGGTCTCGCCGGGGAAGCCGACGATGAAGTCCGACGACAGGGAAAGATCAGGGCGGGCGGCGCGCAGCTTGCGCACCACCGACTTGAACTCCAGCACCGAGTAACCACGCTTCATCGCCGCGAGGATGCGGTCCGAGCCCGACTGCACGGGCAGGTGCAGATGGCTCACGAGTTTCGGGATGTTGGCGTAGGCATCGAACACGCGCTGCGTCATCTCGCGCGGGTGCGAAGTCGTGTAGCGCATGCGCTCGATGCCGGGGATCTCGGCGACGCATTCGAGCAGGAAGGCGAAGTCGCCCATCTCACTGCCCTTCCTCGTGATCGGCCCGCGCCACGCATTGACGTTCTGACCCAGCAGCGTCACCTCCTTCACGCCCTGGCCGGCAAGACCTGCGACTTCCGTCAGGATGTCTTCGAGCGGCCGCGACACCTCTTCGCCACGGGTATAGGGCACGACGCAGTACGTGCAGTACTTCGAACAGCCCTCCATGATCGACACGAAGGCGCTCGCCCCCTCGACGCGCGCGGGCGGCAGGTTGTCGAACTTTTCGATCTCCGGGAAGGAGATATCGACCTGCGACTTGCCGCTGTAGCGCCGCTCGGCGATGAGCTGCGGCAGGCGGTGCAGGGTCTGCGGGCCGAACACGATGTCGACGTAGGGCGCGCGCGCGACGATCGCCTCACCCTCCTGGCTCGCGACGCAGCCGCCGACGCCGATGATGAGGTTCGGATTCGCCTGCTTCAGGTGCTTCACCCGCCCAAGGTCGTGGAACACCCGCTCCTGCGCCTTCTCGCGCACCGAACAGGTGTTGAAGAGGATCACGTCGGCCTCTTCCGGATTGTCGGTCTTGACCAGTTCCTCGGTCGCGCCGAGCACGTCCGCCATCTTGTCGGAGTCGTACTCGTTCATCTGGCACCCGAAGGTGCGAATGTAAAGCTTCTTCATCGTTACTCGGTGTTGACGCGCGGTTTCCCAAAACGCTATATTAGCAGGCTCGAGCGGTGATGTAGCTCAGACGGTTAGAGCGATGGATTCATAACCCATAGGTCGGCGGTTCGATTCCGCCCATCACCACCAGTATTTTCAAAGGGTTGCAGCAATGCAGCCCTTTTTCATTTCCGATCGGGGTAGCACTGGGGTAGCGCCGCCTCACTAAACGCGTCACGTGGGACACGGTGCAGATGACGTCAATTGCCCCCAACGAAGCCCAATGGCCAGACCGGATCGAGTTCTATCTTACCGAGAGCGACGACTTCCTGGACGGCTACAGCCGACTCGACCTCTGGACACCCTTTGAAGCGGCCTGCCTCATTCGCGGCTGTAAACCGGGAAAAATCTCGGATGGGCTTGCGAAGGTCGGCATCACTCTCTCGCACACGATCGACCAACGATCGATCGACGACTTCAACCCTCACGACCCATCCGCCAGCGACGACTTGATTCTGCTCACGAGAGCGATTGCCGAGAGCAAAAAAGACGCGCCGATGATTCGCGCCCATGACGTAGTTCGATGGGCACAAGAACGGGGACTGATCACTCCGAGTTCACGACTCGTGCGTTTCGTTTCATCGCAGTCTCATTCTGATGCAGCGGACGCTCCCGATGCGACGACACCGACCGAACAACCCGAGACTGCAGCAGCATATGAGGGCACGGGCAAGCATCACGAAGAGAAGCGACTTGCGATCCTGGGCTTTGTGATCCAGGAACTGGCGAGAAACGTCGCCAGCGAGGAAATTACCCGACTCACTCGTGGCGGGGAGTTCAACAGCGCAGGTTTAGCGGATCACATCCATGCCCTCCGCGACACCATCGGCATGCCACCCGAGGAAACAACCGGGTTCTCACACCGCGCCGTCGAACAGTGCATCCGTAGCGCGGTGCGAGAGGCGAAGAACTACTCTACCGACAAAGATTAAGTCAGCACTGACTAAGTCTTAGTCGGAACGATGCCGACTGTGGATATCAGGAAACTCCGAGCAGCCGTCAAGCCGGCGGCATCTACCCGGAGTTCCAGATATGTCATCGAAAATCATCGAACTGCCTCGTCTCCTCAACCGTGACGAAGCAGCAGCCGCACTGGGCGTTCGCCCCCAGACGCTCGCCTGCTGGGCCAGCAACGGCCGCTACGCCCTCCCCTTCGTCAAGATCGGCCGACGCGTCATGTACCGCCTGTCTGATATCCAGGCGTTCATCGAGGCCAACCTGGTCCAGCAGGAGGCAGCATGATGAAGGCCGCTAATTGGTGCCGTGATGGGCAACTCCGCGAATATCTTCGCCCCACGAATGCATACTCATCGAAACCGAACGACCTAGAGGAGGACCACATCGACGTCGACGCGATACTTGCCACCTTGGGTGACGATTGTGACGAACGAACCAAACCCGCGCCTCATACTGCAGGCGCACTCCCTCAAGTACATCTTGAAGCCCTGGCACGAAAGACCGCAGTGGTAACGTTGACGGGCGCCGCCGTTAATGCCGAATCTGCTGCGAGCGACCCCGCCACAACTGAGCCAACCGAGGGCACGGTCAGCCGCGCACCGACCGCTCCATATATATTTCCTCACCGGAGCGAGGACTTCCAGCGAGAACGGGTTTGCGCTAGAGACACGAGCAACGAGGATCTCACCGCCGCACTCCTGGCACTCATCGGCAGTTTGGATAGGCCATTCACCCCCGGAACCCACACGCGCGGGTATCTCGCGGCACGGGCGCAAGCCTGCGCATTGGCCATCACACTCAATGAGCGACAAGCCATGCCCCCAGTCCTCCGCGAATGGATCAACCTCAACATGAGGGGCGCCAAGCTCACCCACGAGCAGGAGACCGCCAGCAACGATCTGCAAGTCATCGACCTGCATTGGCTTCATGAAAGCGGGTTCAGACCCTTGGGACCCAAAGCCTCGCGTGTCTTCGGCGATCAGTTCAACTTCGACGAAGCCGCAACATTCGTGTCCACGATGGGCGATCTCAACAATAAGGCAACGCTGTTGGGGCTGACCCGACACGAGATGCTCTTGCTGAAGATGATTGGCACGCGTGCGGCTCGGCAACGCCAGCAAGACATCCGGAAGCTGATCGAAGAACTGCGTGGGAGGATTCGCGCAGCCCTCAAGGAACCCCAGTGCCGTCAGCGATGCTCGGACGCCGACATGGTGCACACATGCCATGCGCTGCTGCTGGCCGATGGCGACCCAAACCGCGCCATGGCAGTCGCCGAACAGGCGTTCGACCTGGAACTCGGCAAGCAGCAGATGACGAGACGGCAAAGGTGGCTGCTCGACCGAAAGTTTATCCATTCGGCTTCGCCGCGCAGCGCATCCGCGTCATGAACCATTCCAGTGCGTGGTTGCGCCGGGCATCGAGCAGATCACCAGCAGATGCCGAGCGCCCCGCAACCATGTCACCGCGAGATCCTGATCGTCTCCTGACTGTATGAGCACCAGCAGCGCATCACTTGAATTTCAGCTGCCGGCAAGCCAAATCCCGCGTCGTCGTTGGCCTTCTGGGCATTTTTCTTCGAACCGCGACTGGGTAACACATAGTACCTACCGAGTATCAGAGATCACACAGAATGGAAAAATAGAATCCATCAAGAACAGGAAACCCGGATAACAACCCAAGTCTCTTTCATCCTCACCCCCTACATTGACATAACAAATACCGTTGTCATTTACACCCACAGCTTCGTAGAAGGTCGCGGCGTGCAGGCTCCCCGGGGGGTTCGCTTCGCTCACCCTGAACATGACGGGAAGGGAGCGGGCGCGGTTACGCGCCCGCTCGGGGCAGGGAAATTAGGGAAGTTCTCCCGACCCGGCTTTATCTAGAAAGGTCTTCTCGGGCGGTGCGCACGCTGCGCACCACTACCGGCATCAAACCAGGAGGCCCACCGATCAACGGACGCCCCCTCACTTCAAGGCCAACGCGACAACCTGTTTGTCCTCAAAGATCAGAACCTCCGGATCGTCATCGGCAGTGCACTTCTGATACGCGATGAGCAGGGAGCGCTCCCGTTCGGTGACGACCATCCTGCCGCCGCAGTCGTGAATCGCCTGCTCGACATCAGGCAGGTAATCACGCAGGAATATCCTCATCAGATGCGCGGGATCGACATCAAGGCAACGAGCCAGGGGATAAACAAGCTGCGCGGGCAGATGCTCCCGCCCCTCGACTACCCCCATCAACATCTCGGCGTCCGAGACCCCCATCTCAACTGCAACGTCCTCCAACGAACGGCCTGTGGCCACCAGTTTGCGCTTCACGAACTCAGCGACGGTGAGCCGATGCGATATGACAGTTCCCATGTTCGACACCTCCCGAAAGATTGACGTGCCCCCAACGCGGTGACACGTCGATCAGTATCGGTAGCGCAAGTTGGAGGGTCACCAACGCGGGCAAGCCCCCCCCCGACCATCGACGCCCCTTGTCACGCCAAGGTGAAGCCCACCATGTCCTTCCCCTCGAACACCAGAATCGACGGATCGGTATGGTGCGAGGACCGTCTGATTGCCTCGATCAGCGCGTGCTCCTTTGCGGTCAGTATGGTTGTACCGAGACAATCCTCAACCGCGGCCAGTGTCGCCGGAAAATACTCGGACATCACTAGCCTCAGCAGGTACTTGGGATCTTCGCCGAGGGACAACGCCATTGGACCAACCGTGTTCAGCGGGAGCTTGGTGCTACCGTTCTTGAACATCGTGATGATGTTCGGGTTCTCGTAGCCGATTTCGGTCGCGATTTCCTTCTGCGTCTTGCTCGACTCATCGATCTTGCGGGTCAGGAATTCGGCAACCGTCGGTTTCCTCATCATGGACTTACTCATTGCTCCTCCGATTCTGCATGCAGTTGAGCATCACCGATTGGTGACACCAGCAAGCAGTATCGGGAAGCGTTCTTGGACAGTCCCGACACCCCGTTGTCACCGAAGTGCCTATCAACTTCAATCGAGATGCAACCACCGAGCCGGACGTTGCGCCCCACAAAGGTTGTTCCCCTTAGAAACACCATAAGCATTCGAGGGCCTTTGACGTGTCATGGACGCGACCTCCCCCGCGCTTTCCTTATACTCAGGAACTGAGGCTCACCTGGTGAGCCACTTCGTGATGGATACTGGCATCCGCGCAACGACTGCTCGAAATGGGCATACGAACTCGACGCAATTTGAAATAATGTCGTGTCGGTAGGCTTGGCATAGACCAACGTCAATCGCCACGAGACGGGGAACGCGGCCTGGATATTTCGGCGATTCCAACACGATGACTGTTCTGCACATCACCGAGGATCATGGTCAAGCTTGAGGACATCAGGAAGCAGGCGGTTATCACCGGCATCGAACCCGGCGTCGTCGTTACCATCCGCTTCGTCGAGCCCGTAGGCCCCGACGCCATCACCGTCAACTACCGGCTCCCCAACGGCGAGTCGCGCGAGCGGATGCTGTTCCGCTCGGATGAAGCGAACCTGTCCCTGGCTGAAGCCGGCCGCCCCTGGGCATTCGACGCGCCTGGCGAGGCATTCAAGCTCGCCGCCGAAGCGTACCGGATCAATCTCGCCCACCTCTTCGATCCGATGATGGCAGTGCACACGTCCAACGTGGAGCCCCTGCCTCACCAGATCACCGCGGTCTATGAGTCGATGCTGCCACGGCAACCCCTCCGGTATGTCCTCGCCGACGATCCCGGTGCGGGCAAGACCATCATGGCGGGCCTGCTGATTCGCGAACTGCTCATGCGTGCGGACGCGAAGCGGGTACTGATCGTCGCGCCCGGAAGCCTGGTCGAACAGTGGCAGGACGAGATGCGCGAGAAGTTTGGCCTGACGTTCTCGATCTTCTCGCGCGAACTTGAACAACTCTCCCACAGCGGCAACCCCTTCGACGATCACGACCTCATGGTCGCTCGCCTTGACCAGCTCTCGCGTGCCGATGACCTGCAAACCAAGCTCGGACTGACCCACTGGGACCTGATCGTCGTCGACGAAGCCCACAAGCTCTCCGCCAACTGGTTCGGCAGCAAGCTGAACGAAACGAAACGGTTCAAGCTGGGCAAACTGTTGGGATCGATCTGCCGTCACTTCCTCCTGATGACGGCGACACCCCACAACGGCAAGGAGGAGGACTTCCAGATCTTCCTGTCCTTGCTGGACTCGGACCGGTTTTACGGCAAATTCCGCGATGGTGCCCACAAGGTCGATGTCTCGGACCTGATGCGGCGCATGGTCAAGGAAGAACTGCTGAAGTTCGACGGGTCACCGCTGTTTCCCGAGCGTCGCGCCTACACCGTCAATTACACCCTCTCCGACATCGAGGCCGCCCTGTATGCCGCGGTCACCACCTACGTCAAAGAGGAAATGAATCGTGCCGAACGGCTGGAAGACGGAGGCAGACGTGGGACCGTCGGGTTCGCACTGACAGCCCTGCAACGTCGCCTTGCATCCAGCCCAGAGGCGATCTACCAGTCGCTCAAGCGTCGGCACCACCGCCTCGATCAAGAGCTTCGCCAGCTTAAATTAGGGCAACGCGGCCAGTCGGTCCTCGACAACTGGAAGACGAAGACTCCGGACAACCTCGACGACGCCGCTGACGAGATGTCGGGCGAGGCGTTCGAGGACTTTGAAGAAGCGGTCGTCGATCAGGCGACTGCAGCCCAGACCATTCAAGAACTCGAAGCGGAAATCTTCATCCTGCGCGAGCTCGAAGAGCAGGCGAAGGGCGTCGTACATTCAGAGCAGGATCGCAAGTGGGACGAGCTGTCGCGTCTTCTCCAGAACACTCCGGAAATGCATGACGCCGACGGTCGGCAGCGCAAGCTCATCATCTTCACCGAGCACCGTGACACGCTGAACTATCTCGTTCGCCGTATACAGAATGTCCTCGGATCGACCGAGGCTGTCGGCGCGATTCACGGCGGGGTTCGCCGTGAAGATCGACGCAAGATACAGGAGCAGTTCCGCAACGACCCGGTAGTGCGCGTGCTGATCGCAACCGACGCGGCCGGGGAAGGTGTAAACCTTCAAAACGCGAACCTCATGGTCAATTACGACCTGCCGTGGAATCCGAACCGCCTGGAGCAGCGATTCGGACGTATTCACCGTATCGGGCAAAGCGAGGTATGCCATCTCTGGAACATGGTGGCGGCAGAGACCCGCGAAGGTGACGTCTTCCGTCGGCTGTTCGAGAAGCTAGAGGTCGAGCGCGAAGCTCTTGGCGGGCGGGTGTTCGACATCCTCGGGGAAGTGTTCGAGGACAAGTCCCTCAGGGAACTGCTGATCGAGGCGATCCGGTATGGGGAAGACCCGGAGGTGCGTGAACGGCTGTACCGCAAGGTCGAAGGAGCGCTCAACACAGCGCACCTTCGTGAAATCATCGAGCGTCAGGCACTTTGCAAGGAAGTCATGAACGCGGAGCGGCTCTTCGCCGTCCGTGAGCAGATGGAACGCGCGGAAGCACGCAAACTTCAGCCGCACTTCATTCGGTCGTTCTTCACTGAAGCATTCAAGCAGTTGGGCGGCGACCTGCGACCATGCGAAAGCGGGCGATGGGAAATCCCCCACGTCCCGGCCATCCTGCGCGAGCGCGACCGGGTGATCTCGGGACGCGACTACCGCTACGAGGGACCAGTACTGACCCGATACGACCGCGTGTGTTTCGAGCGGGACAAAGTCCGCCTCAAGGACCGTGCAGGCGCACAGATGGCGAGTCTCATTCATCCGGGTCACCCCCTGATGCACGCCCTCACCGACATCGTCCTGGAACAGAACCGCAATACCCTCAAGCAGGGCGCCATTATGGTCGCACCTGGCGATTCTGGAACAGAGCCTCACCTGTGTTTCATTCTCGATCATGCCATCCGCGAAGGGGCGGATCAGGCTCGCGTCGCCTCGCGCCGACTGCAGTTCGTCGAGATTGACCCGCAGGGCCAGGCAAGCAACGCTGGATGGGCTCCGCACCTCGACCTCACGCCCATTGCCCCGGCCGATTTCGAGCTCGTGCGGGACCTCATCGATGGCAGATGGCTCGATGACGGCAATGCTCATCGACTGGAGCAGATTGCGCTTGCTCACGCATCGCAGCACCTCGTCCCCGATCACTATGCCGAGGTCAAGACCCGCCGCCAAAAGCACGTCGACCTAACGCTCCGTGCCGTCCAGGAACGCCTCGTCAAAGAAATCAATTACTGGTCAGACCGCTACATCAAGCTGCAGGAGGACATCGCGGCGGGAAAGGACGTCCGCCTGCCGCTGGAAAACGTACGCCGCACGATTGACGACCTGACTGCCCGCCTCGAGACTCGCAAGAAGGAACTCGAAGCAGCCCGTCACGTCATTTCCGCTACCCCGCTGGTGGTGGGCGGCGCTCTGGTTATCCCGGCCGGACTCATCGCACAGCGTCGGACAGGGCAAGACCTCCGCAGTCAGGTCGTCGATGCTCAGGCACGGGCGCGTATCGAACGGGTCGCCATGAATGCAGTAATCGACGCCGAACGTTCCCTTGGTCACCACGTGATCGACGTTTCCCGCGACAAGTGCGGCTGGGACGTCACTGCGCAGCCGCCCGCAAGCAATGGTCGCTTGCCCCAACCGCGACACATCGAGGTCAAAGGGCGAGCAAAGGGTCAGAGCACGATCACGGTCACGAAGAACGAGGTATTTGCTGGGTTCAACCAGGGCGAAAAATTCGTACTCGCAGTCGTGATCGTCGATGGCGAGCACCACGAAGGGCCTTACTACATTGCCCGCCCGTTTGCCCAAGAACCCGACTGGGCGGTGACCAGCGTCAATCTCGACCTCGAAGAACTGCTCTCCCGCGCGGTTCCCCCGAATTCCATTCCCGTTATTCAGCAACTGCATCTATGAACTACCACTCGACAACGATTGCCCAGATTCTTTCCCGCATCAACCGCGACGTTCTGATCCCGGGCATACAACGCCCCTACGTGTGGGAAACAGAGCAGATCATTCGCCTATTCGACTCGTTGATGCGGGGCTACCCGATCAACTCGTTCCTGTTCTGGGAGCTGCAGCCCGAAAACTTCAATGATTGGGATATCTACAAGTTTGTGCGGCATTTCCAGCAGGGCAATATCCACAATGACCGAGCCAAACTGAACGACGCGCAAGCCGCCACGCTGGTTCTCGACGGGCAGCAGCGTCTCACGTCCCTGCTGATCGGACTGACCGGGAGCTATCGCGTCAAAAACGGCAAGAAAGGGCGAGGTTCGGCCTTCGTCGAGCAGGCGCTCTTCCTCAACCTGCTCGAAAGCCCGCACGGCTTGGGCGACAGTGACGAGGACGAAGTCGTCGTCCGCGACATCCACTACGGCTTCAAGTTCGTCGATACCGAGCGCCGCCCGAAGAACAGCTCGACCGCGATCTGGTTCAAGGTCAGCGACATTCTCGGCATTGCGAACGACGCGCAGCTTGCCGCCACGATCGAGCGCGAACTGACGCTCTATCCCCTGCTGGAAACGGACCAGCGTACAACCCTGAAGAACAACCTGAACCGCCTGCACCACGCGGTCTGGAAGGAAGACTGCATCGCCTATTACATGGAGCGGGACCAGTCCTACGACAAGGTCCTCGACATCTTCATCAGGGCCAATGACGGCGGCACCAAGCTGAGCAAGAGCGACCTGTTGATGTCGATGGTCACGCTGCGCTGGGAACGCCTCAATGCTCGCGACGAGACGGAAGCCCTCACCTATCACCTGCGCGAAGTGCTAGAGCAGGACAAGGCATTCGATCGCGACTATCTCCTGCGCTCTGGCCTCTTCTTCAACGATCTCGACTTCGCGTTCCAACTCCGCAACTTCACGCCGCGCAACATCGCCATCATCGAATCGCGCTGGGCCGAGAGTTCTCACGCGCTACGCATGAGCGCCGACTTGTTCAGCCGCATCCGCGTAACGGGTGGTCACCTCACCGGCACCAACGCCGTCATGCTAGTCGGCTGCTACATCTTCAAGCTCAATCGCGGGAGGCCGCTCGGCGAATGGAGCGTCACGCCTGACGACGAAGAACGCATTCGGCGCTGGATCATCGCAGTGCTCTACCACGGCGTTCTCGGCGGCGCAGCAAACGTGACGATGGAGCTGTATCGCCGCATCCTCAACGAACAGCTCGCGTTGTCGACTGCTTTCCCTGTCCGGGTGCTGACCGAACGCATGACCAAACGTGGCCGGGTGATGGATTTCGACGACGACACGATTGCCCGCTTCTGCGCCACGGAGGCCAAGACCCGACTCGGACAGCCCGCTCTCAGCCTGCTGTATGACCGCGTCGATTGGCGCACCGAATCCTTCCAGCTCGTTCAGATCATGCCGTCTCACCGCCTGCTCGACGAGCGACTGCAGGCCGCCGGAGTCGAAACCGCAGACATCCCGGCGACGCAAAGCTGGGCGAGCCGGCTGGCGAACTTCGCCCTCATGTCGGCCGAGGAGGCTCGCGAGTATTACCAGATGGATTTCGAGGACTGGGTTGCGAGCCGAACGCCCGCGGATTTCGCTCGACACCGTCTGCCTGCAGACCCGGCGTTGTACGACGAATTCTGCTTCATCGACTTCATCACCGCGCGTCGCCAACTCATCGCCGATCGCATGCGCACGCTGCTCACATCCCCGGACGCGGTGCCGTCGCAGATCACCGACGAAGACGAGGCACTGGCATGACCGGCACGACCACCGGCGCCATCGCCGAGAAGATTCTTGCGTCGAAGCTTGTACGCATTTGTGCGCCCACCCGATACATCGCCGGCTTTCGCACCGCCAGCGGGCGCGAGCTGGCTCTCGAACGCGAACGCAAGACAGGCGTCTTCCTCTGGACCGAATGCGTCGCAGTTGGCATTCCTGCCCGCTTCGAGGACGTCTGCGAGCACTACAATGCGCACTCGCCGCGCAACTCCAACCTGAACGGAAAGAACGCCCCTCGCCTGCAGTTGGGAAGTCCGGCCTCGTACTGGCGACTGCCGCCCGAGGCGCTGCCGGACTTTCTCGACTGGTACTGCGCCCTGTAAGCGCAAGTTGATCCCTCCGAGACCCACCTGTGATCCGCAGCCCCAAGAAACTCATCGAAGTCGCCCTCCCCCTCGACGCCATCAACGTTGCCTCGGCCCGCGAGAAGTCCATCCGTCACGGCCACCCCAGCACCCTCCACCTGTGGTGGGCACGGCGGCCGCTAGCTGCTGCACGAGCAGTGATCTTCGCGCAGATGGTGAACGACCCCGGTTACCAACAGGGCGGCGGCTTCAAGTACGGGGTGAATAAGGAAAAGGCTGCGATCGAGCGCGAGCGCTTGTTCAGGATCATCGAAGACCTCGTGAAGTGGGAGAACACCAACAACGAGGAAGTGATCGCCCGCGCCCGCGCCGAGATCGTGCGCAGCTGGCGCGAGACCTGCGAACTGAACAAGGACCACCCGCGGGCGGCCGAGCTTTTCAACCCGGACAAGCTCCCCGCCTTTCATGATCCGTTTGCGGGCGGGGGCGCACTTCCGCTGGAAGCGCAGCGCCTGGGCCTAGAAAGCTACGCGTCGGACCTCAACCCGGTCGCGGTGACCATCAACAAGGCAATGATCGAGATCCCGCCGCGCTTTGCGGGTCGCAAGCCGATCGGTCCCTTGCCCGAGGGGACGAAGTACGACGGCAGCTATGCTGATGACTGGTCCGGCGCGAAAGGGCTTGCCGAAGATGTTCGCCGCTACGGCGCCTGGATGCGTGCCGAGGCTGAGAAGCGGATCGGCCACCTGTACCCGAAGATCGAAGTCACCGCGGAGATGGTTGCCGAACGGCCAGACCTCAAGCCGCTGCTCGGCCAGCAGCTCACGGTGATCGCGTGGTTATGGGCTCGTACCGTAAAGAGCCCCAACCCGGCCTTCAGCCATGCCGAAGTACCGCTGGCCTCGACCTTTGTGCTGTCGAGCAAAGCGGGCAAGGAAGTCTATGTCGATCCCGTCATCGACGGGCACACCTATCGATTCGCGGTGAAAACGGGGACGCCACCGGACAGTGCGAAGGGAGGCACCAAGCTGTCTCGGGGGGCGAATTTCCAGTGCCTGCTGTCGAACACGCCAATTGAATCGCAACACATCTACACTGAAGCGAATGCGGGGCGCATGGGTTCGCGGCTGATGGCGATCGTGGCTGTTTGCACCCTCGGTCGCATCTATCTCACGCCGAACGAAGAACAGGAGGCCATCGCGTGCCGGGCACGACCTGAGTGGAAGCCGGAAGTGGCAATGCCGGAGAACCCACGCTGGTTCTCGCCGCCGCTGTACGGCCTGAAAGCCTACGGCGACCTCTTCACCTCCCGCCAACTGGTGGCGCTGACCACCTTTTCCGATCTGGTGCAGGAAGCGATTGAACGATGCCGTCAACATGTGCTGGCGTCGGGGATTGCCGACGATGAAGTGGGGCTGGATGCCGGTGGCAGTGGCGCGACGGCTTATGCGCAGGCCATAGGTATGTATCTGGCGTTTGCGGTTAGTAAGGCGACCGACAGGAACTCCTCGCTCTGCTTTTGGGAGTCGCCTATGGATAGATTGCGAGGAACGTTCGGGCGACAGGCCCTGCCGATGGTATGGGACTATGCCGAGACAAATCCGTTGGCCGGGGCGGGGGGTGACATTCTTGGCACAGCCGTTTCCTTATGTGAGGCCTTGGACAAACTATCCGCATGTGGTCGAGGTGAGGTTGTACAAAGGGACGCGCAGTCCCAGACAATTACTGCACGGAAGGTAGTTTCGACTGACCCTCCTTATTACGACAACATCGGCTATGCTGATTTGTCCGATTTTTTTTATGTCTGGCTCAGGAAGAGTCTGAAGCCGATCTTCCCAAGTCTCTATGCCACACTCGCAGTACCCAAGGCTGAGGAGCTGGTCGCTACGCCCTATCGCCACGGCGGCAAGGAGCAGGCGGAAGCCTTCTTCCTTGGCGGCATGACCCGCGCGATCCACAACCTAGCAGAGCAAGCTCACCCGGGTTTCCCGGTGACTATCTACTACGCATTCAAACAGACGGAAACCAAAGCCGAGGCAGGTACGCACAGCACCGGATGGGAAACCTTCCTCGAAGCCGTAATTCGCGCAGGTTTTGCCATCACAGGTACTTGGCCGATGCGCACCGAGTTAACCGTAGCGCTGAAAAAAAATAGCAATGTCTTGGCTTCGAGTATCGTCCTCGTCTGCCGCAAACGTGAAGCCGACGCCACAACGGTCAGCCGACGCGAGTTTCTGCGTGAACTCAACGCCCTACTGCCCGAGGCCCTCCTCGACATGACCCGCGGCGGGGTCAATAGTCCGGTAGCGCCAGTCGATCTCAGCCAGGCCATCATCGGCCCCGGCATGGCCATCTTCAGCCAATACGCCGCGGTTCTTGAAGCCGACGGCACGCCGATGAGCGTGCGCACCGCGCTGCAGCTCATCAACCGCTTCCTCACCGAGGACGACTTCGACCACGACACACAGTTCTGCCTACACTGGTTCGAGGCCCAAGGCTGGGCCGAAGGCAAGTTCGGCGAGGCCGACGTGCTCGCCCGAGCGAAAGGCACCAGCGTTTCCGGACTGGCCGACGCCGGCGTCGTGGAAAGTGCCAAGGGAAATCTGCGCCTGCTGCGCTGGGCGGAGCTTTCTGCCGACTGGACTCCCGAAACCGATGAGCGCACCCCTATTTGGGAAGCGCTGCATCAGCTCATCCGCGCCCTAAATCACGACGGAGAGCCTTTCGCTGGAGCCTTGCTCGCCAGCATGCCGACGCGATCCGAACCGCTCCGGGCACTCGCCTATCGCCTGTACACGCTGTGCGAACGCAAGGGTTGGGCGGAAGAGGCCCGCGCGTACAACGAGCTGATCGCGAGCTGGTCGAGCATCGAACAGGCGGCGGGCGAAACGGGCGTGGTCGGTGCGCAGGGTAGCCTGGATATTTGAGGCTGCCATGACGACAGTGCAAACTAACCTGACCGCGGCGAACCTGTGGGCCGTCCTCACGAAGGAGATCACAGGCATTCAGGTTCTATGGGAAACCGTCGAGCGTGCGCTCCTCAAGCCGGATGGAAAAGGCTTGGCTCTGCTGAAGGAGGATAGTCCTCTGGTTTTTCGGTTGTTGCAGACGGCGCTGATGGAGTCGATGTTGATGCGCTTGTCCCGGCTGATGGATCCGGAGAATAGCGGCAAGAAAGAAGGCGACAGGCCCAACCTCAGCTTGAAACGCTTGGTTGCTCTGGAGCCTGGAGTCGGCGATGACGAGATGGCCATCCGGAGACTTTGGGATGGCTCCAACCTGAAGACCCTGCGGGACAAATATCTGAGCCACAATGACCTGACCCGCTCGCTGATCGCACAGCACTCACTGAACATACCGCTTGAAACAGCGGACATCGAGGCAATGCGGGCGCTGGCGAGTGGTTTGCGCAGCTTGCGGCAGAGTGTGCATCGTAAGTTCGCCAGCGGCGTTGCTTATCTGGACGAGAGCCTGGACAACGAAATTCAACGCGATGTTGATATCTTGAGCAGATCTCTGCACGGTAGTCAGTTGTTCTTTGAACTGCTCCCGGATCATGAAGTCTTGCAGCAAGCGTGGCAGGCGGCTGGTCATGGGTAAGCTCGCCAAGGCCAACCCATCCTTGCTCTCCGAACTGCGCGACCTTATCGAGCAAGCCCGCCATCACGTCGCACAAACCGCCAACAGCGCCTTGACGATGTTGTACTGGCGCGTAGGGAACCGCATTCGCCGTGAAGTGTTGGACGACAGTCGGGCCGAATATGGCACCCAGATTGTCGCGACGGTGTCGCGACAATTGGTCCGCGACTACGGCCGCGGATTTGCCGAAAAGAGCCTGCGGCGCATGGTGCAGTTTGCGGAAGCCTTCCCCGATCAAAAGATTGTCGCGACGCTGTCACGAGAATTGAGCTGGAGCCATTTCGTCGAAATTCTGCCGCTCAAGCAGGCCCTGGAGCGCGAGTATTACGCGGAGATATGCCGTATCGAGCGCTGGAGCGTACGCACCCTGCGCGAGCGCATCGCCAGCCAGCTTTACCTGCGCACGGCCCTGGCCAAGCAACCGGAGGCGGTCGTCCAGGCCGAGATCAGCCACCTGCGAGCGGGCGGGCAGATGACCCCCGACATGGTGTTCCGCGACCCGTACATGCTCGACTTTCTCGGATTGCCCGAGGGGTACAGCGAACGCGACCTGGAAACGGCGATCCTGCGCGACATGGAGCGCTTTTTGCTGGAAATGGGCGTCGGCTTCACCTTCGCCGCACGGCAGAAGCGAATAACCGTCGGCGCCGACGACTTCTATCTCGACCTGCTGTTCTACCACCGTCACCTGCGCCGCTTGGTGGCCGTCGAGCTGAAGCTGGAAACCTTCCAGCCTGCGCACAAGGGACAGATGGAGCTGTACCTGCGCTGGCTGGACAAGAATGAGCGGGCTGCTGGCGAGGAAGCGCCCATCGGCCTGATCTTGTGCGCTGGGGCAGATAAGGAACAGGTCGAGCTGATGGACCTGGGTGCGTCGAACATCCGTGTGGCGGAATATCTCGCCCACATTCCCGATCTGGCACTGCTACAGAATCAACTGCACCGCGCAATCGAACGCGCCCGCGAGCGGGCGAGCACCGGAGCATTGCCGCATGTACCCGATGCGGAGGGAGAACAACAATGAGCCTGAAACCGTGGCGTGAAATCGCCGTTCCTCACGAAGACGTGCTGAAAGGCACCTTCCAGCAGGCGGAATTCGCCGCCGACCTGTCGCGGGTCCATGAAGGTACGGCGACTGCCGAGTACCAGGACCCAAAGCTGTTCTTCCAGCGCACCTTCATCACCGAAGGCATGCGCCTGCTGCTCGATTCCGTCGTGAAGCGGCTGACGAATCGCGGTGGCGACCCGGTCATCCAATTGCAGACCGCATTCGGCGGCGGCAAGACGCACACGATGATGGCGGTGTATCACCTTGCGAAAGGCGGCACGTCCGCCAGCGACCTGCAAGGCGTCTCGCAGATTCTGGACGGGGCCGGCGTTACGGAACTGCCCCGCGCACGGCTGGTGGTGCTCGACGGAGTCCGTCTGCTCGATCTCGCGAGCAAACCTTACGACTATGCCGGCACGACGGTACGTACGCTGTGGGGTGAACTCGCATGGCAGCTCGGCGGCGCCGCGGCCTACGAACAGGTCCGTCACGCGGACGATAGCGGCACCGCGCCCGGCAAGCAGGTGCTCGCTGAGTTGCTGTCCCACTACGCCCCCTGCGTGATTCTCGTCGACGAGCTGGTACGCTACGTCGCCCAGTTCGAAGATGGCAAGGCGCTCTCCGGCGGGAGCTTCGACTCGAACCTCTCCTTCATCCAGGCACTGACCGAGGCATTGAAGGCAGTGCCGAATGCGATGCTGCTCGCCTCGCTGCCCGAATCGGAAAAGGAGGCGGTGAGCCAGCGCGGGGTGAAGGCGCTGCGCACGCTGGAACATTACTTCGCACGCGTGCAGGCGATCTGGAAGCCGGTCGCCACCGAGGAAGCATTCGAGATCGTACGGCGGCGCCTGTTCGCCCGCATCGATGACACGAAGGCTGCGGAATCGGTGTGCCGTGCCTTTGCGGACTTCTACGTTGCGAACGGCCAGGAGCTGCCGCACGAGACGCAGGAAGGGCGCTATCTGGAACGCCTGGTCCACGCTTACCCCATCCACCCTGAGGTGTTCGATCGCCTGTATGAAGACTGGTCGTCGCTCGACAACTTCCAGCGCACACGGGGCGTGCTGAAGTTGATGGCGAAGGCCATCCACCGGTTGTGGCAGGACGGCAATAACGACCCGCTGATCATGCCCGGCAGCTTGCCGCTGTATGACGCCGACACGCGCAACGAGGTGATCTACTACCTGCCCCAAGGCTGGGACCCGGTGCTGGAACGCGACGTTGACGGCGACCGTGCGGAAACGACGAGCATCGAGAGTGTCGATACCCGTCTCGGCAGTGTACAGGCTTGCCGCCGTACGGCACGGACGGTGTTCCTGGGCAGCGCTCCGAGCACGGCGAATCAAATGGTGCGCGGGATCGAGCAGGAACGTGTGCTGCTCGGCGTCGCACTTCCCGGCCAGCAGATCGGCCTGTTCAAGGACGCCCTGCGTCGGCTGAGTGACAGACTGCATTACCTGAACAGCGGTAACAACCGCTTCTGGTTCGACACCCGCCCCAACCTACGCCGGGAAATGGAAGACCGGAAACGGCGCTTCAAGGACCGCGAGGACGTCTTGCCCGCGATCCATGAGCGCATTCAGCGCAGCTTCGCGTCGAGCCTGTTCGGAGGCATCCACGTCTTTGCACCGAGTGGCGACATCCCGGACGACTGGCAGCTTCGACTGGTCGTCCTGCCACCCGACGCCGGATTCAGCCGAGGCGGCCCCAATCTCGCCACCGATTACGCGAGCGACATCCTGAAGAGCCGCGGGGAGCAGCCGCGATTCAAGAAGAACCGCCTGCTCTTCCTCGCGCCAGACTACGACAGCGTCAGCCGATTGAGGGACCACGTCCGGTCGATGCTCGCGTGGCAATCAATCGTTCGTGACATCAAGGACCTGAAGCTCAACCTCGATCTGTTCCAGTCGCGACAGGCGGAGAAGAGCCTGGAGGACGCTGGCGAAACCGTTCGACGCATGATCCGCGAGACCTATAAGTGGATCGTAACCCCGATGCAGGAGGCTCGCCCCGGCAAGGGCCTGTCGGAAGTACAGTGGGAGCATTTCCAGATCAATCCCGGCGCACCGAACCTGTCCCAGGAAATCGAGCGCGTCCTACACGACAACGAGTTGCTGATCAGCAGTTGGGCACCGATCCATCTCGCGACCATGCTCAAGACGTGGTTCTGGAAGGGTGAAACAAACGCCGTCAGCGCACTTCAGGTTTGGCAGCAGACTTGCCAGCAGCTCTACCTGCCTCGACTGAAGGACGACACGGTATTCCAGCACACGATGATGGCCGGAGCCGAGAGCACCGACTTCTTCGGCTTCGCCCAAGGCATCGAGGGGGAGAAGTACGTCGGATTCAGCTTCGGCCGCAGGGCGTCGCTGTTCTTCGATGCTGCATTGTTGTTCGTCGAACCGTCCGCTGCGGCAACCTACGCGGATGCACTCCGGGCGGAGGAAGAAGCAGAACGGGAAAGAGCTGCCCAACCGTCTTCCACGTCCCCGGAACCTGGAGCGAAGTCATCGGAAAGCATGAACGACTCCGGCGGTCTGCGCTATACGGTAACGCACACGCCAGACGCGGCAGTCTCCACGCGACAGTTCTTTGCGACCGCCGAACTCGACCCGGTGCTGGCCAAGAAGCAGTTCTCGGATGTCGTCGACGAAGTCCTGCTGCAGTTCACGTCGCAACCGGGCGTCAAGGTCAGGATCTCGATCGACATTCGTGCGGAGAGCGAAGCTGGCTTTGATGAGGGCGTTCAGCGGGCAGTACGTGAGAACTGCAGCGTACTGAAATTCCGAACCGCCGAATTCGAGTAAGTGGCGAGACGCCGGCCGCCACCGTAGTCCGAGTCGTCGCAGGTGGGGGCCCCTTGTCGCCGCCCCTCCATGCTTACCGCAGAGACCGTCCGTTGCGGGTGACGTGGTCGAACGAAAATACATGCTCGGTCGGGGCGTGTTCGCAGCGCCCCACCAACCTGCCCCAGAATTCAAACCCACCAGCCTTCGCCGAAACTTTTCCACCGCACAACGGGCACAAGCTCGTATAGCGGATCGCCTTGATCGTCTTGTCGGCGTAGCGCGGCGGATAGCGGCGTTCGAGCAGGCGATCGTCATCCACCGACTGCATCCACCACGGTGCGACAACGATATTGTGCGTCCCGAGCATCAATAATGGCCCGACGCACAGCCACGTCGTAACGGCAGCTGTTGCAACAGACAGGACTGCGGTAAGGGGAGTCTTGCTCCCCACCGTGGCCGTAACCGACAAACCAAACAGCACATCGACCAGGACCAGCCAGGAAATCAAGAGCGGGCCGCCCAACAGCACGATGTAAAGCCACCGCCGCAAGCCGGTGAGGTGGTAGCCCCGCGCGAATATTTTCGCGAAGGCGATCGCGTCTTCTATGTCCTCAGACACGTATCTGAGGGTCGTCCCCGCGTCACCGAACGTTGCTCGCTCGGCTGCCACGGTGGGCTCGCACGTCACTGGATCACGCTGAACCCACTCGACGCGGTACCGTGAGGTACGGCCCGTTCCACCTCCCTCCGTTTTTCGCAGCAAGGGTATCGACGAAATGCCCTCGTCGGTGAGCCGCTGTATGACCCCTTCCTCCTTCCCGGCCCAAGTCTCCAAGAGCCGGTTCCACGATCGGCGCACGTCGTCCGACATCTGATTCTTGTCGTCCCCGCTCGACCACGGTTTGCCGCGAAGCAGACCAACAATTTCGACGATCTCCCTGGAGTCAAAGCCCTCGCCAGATTGCTCCGGGCGAGCAGCGGACAAGGAGCAGAGCGCTCGAAGCAACAGGACGTCAAGTCGCTCACCCTCTTTCCACTCACCGGCGACGTCTCCAAGAAATTCAAACAGTTGCCGATCAGTAGCCCCCGTTTGAACCCCGTTTTGCTCCTGTTCGCCCTGCGAACGATCGGAAAAATGGAGTGCGGAAGCGCTCATACAAATAGGAGTAAGACAAATGGAAAGGCAAAGTTTGCTGCAGTGTCGGCGCGCATCCAAAATTACCCAGCCGTGCGCGTTGAATTTTACCCAGGGACTTTAGCCACGCGTCATTGCAGTGACTACCCTTCAGTGTAGTCCAACGGATCGGTTCCCGGTTTCGATGCTCG
>NZ_QVLR01000023.1 GCF_014822185.1 Azoarcus sp. Aa7 | reverse complement strand
GAGCAGCACCGGACGCCGGCACCGCCGACTTCTACCGCAACCGCCTCCGCTGCGTCCCCGCCGCCGTGCCCTGGCGCCCGCTGCTGCTCGACGGCCACGGCGGCGGGGACGCAGCGGAGGCGGTTGCGGTAGAAGTCGGCGGTGCCGGCGTCCGGTGCGGCGGTGCCTGCGGTCGGGGGCAGGAGCGTCGCGAGGTTGTTGCGGGCGCGGTGCGTGACGGCGGTGATCAGGAAGCGGCGCTGGTCGGCGTCCGTGCCGGCATGCCGCGCGTGGTCGGCGAGTTCGAAGGTGGTGCCGGGCGCTGCGCCGCGCACGCTGCCTTCGCCGAGCATCTGCCGCGTGCGGGCGTCGATGGCTTCGCGCTGGCGGCGGATCATGCGTTCGCCGTCGGCCGCGGTCTGCCACGCGTAGGGACCGGGGTCGTCGGTGGCGACGGTGGCGGCGCCCGTTGCAGGGGTGATGGCGCTGTCGGCGGCCTGGGGGCGCGTCGCGAGGCTGCGGTAGTCCCAGCTCGCGGCGCGGGTGGCGGTGGTGTCCATGCGGGCCGTGGCGGTCCAGCGGTCGAGGCTGTCTTCGGCGAGCGTCGCGCCGGCCTGGGTGAAGCGGATGTGCGCCTGCGGGTTGTCGCGGAAGGCGGCGTTGTGGTCGGCGATGACGAGCGTGTGGGCGCCGAGCGCGGGGCCGCTGTCGGCCTGGTGCTCGAACCAGCTGAACAGCCCCTCCTCGGCGAGCAGGCGCCTGAGGAAGGCGAGGTCGCTTTCGCAGTACTGGGTGGTCATGCCGCGCCGCGGGTAGGCGGCGGGGTCGGCGAGCTGCCAGCGCCATGCGGGGGCGAGCCGCCCCCGTGCCTGCCAGTCGCCGAGCAGTTCGTCGACGATCTCGACGACGCTCATGTCCTGGAACAGGTAGCTGTCGCGCGTGCGGCCGAGGAAGCTCAACCAGGGCTCGATTGTCAGCCGGTAGCGCGCGAAGCCGCCGTCGGCGCCGAGGCGGGCGGCGTGGGTGATGTGGCCGTGGAAGGGCCGGAGGGCGGTGCGCGAGGCAGCGGTGAGCAGATCGACGCGTGCGGGCTGGCCGAGCAGAGGGGCGAGCGGCAGGTGGGCGTCGGCGCTCAGGGCGGTGAGCTCGATGCGGAAGCCGGCATGTTCGGCGAGCGGGCCGAGCGCCTCGTCGAGGGTGGCCGTTTCGGCGAGCAGGACGTCGGGGCCGAGTGGCGTCGTCAGCGTGAGCAGGCGCGCGGTCTGGCGCCATCCGGCGCCGCCGGCGATGAGGTCGGGAATGCTGTGCATGTGGGGTCCGGGACGCGCGCTGCGGCGAGCAGGGGCAGCAGCGTCACTTTCGCCTGGTTGCCGGAAAACCCGTTAGCATATCCTAAAAACATGTCAACGGGATTCTCTTCGAGCCGGTCGGACGGGGTCGCAAGGGGTCGCACGGAGCGTGCGAAACGGGGTCGAAGTTCAGGGCGGATGCCTGCTGCGGGCTCGTGCGCGGCAGTCGTGGGCGGGAAGGCGCCGCGCTGCGCAAAAATGTTGCGTACGTTTTTCGGGCGCCTGTGCACAATGCGGGTACGTGGGACTGGGTGCGAGGAATGCGATGCGACTGCACGGGTTTCTGGCGGCGCTGCTGGGCCTTCTGGGGGCCGCTCTGTTCGCGTCCGGAGCGGGCGCGGCGGACGCGAATGCGCTGAACGTCTACAACTGGAACGACTACATCGCGCGCGACACGATCCCGGCCTTCGAGAAGGCCACCGGCATCGCGGTGAAGTACGACCTGTACGACAGCAACGCGACGCTGCAGGGCAAGCTGTTGACCGGTTCCAGCGGTTATGACGTCGTCTATCCCAGCGTCGAATACGCGGGCCGGCAGATCCAGGCGGGCATCTTCCAGCCGCTCGACAAGGCGCGCCTGCCGAATCTCGCCAACCTCGACCCGGTGATCCTCCAGGCGGTCGAGCGCGCCGACCCCGGCAACCGCTTCGTCGTGCCCTACATGTGGTACACGACCGGCGTCGCGATCAATGTCGACAAGGTGGAGAAGGCACTGGACGGCAAGCTGCCGGACAACGCGTGGGATCTCCTTTTCGATCCGGCCGTGACCGCGCGCCTGAAGGGTTGCGGCATCGCGCTGATGGACGAGGCGAGCGACGTGATTCCGGCGGCGATGCTGTATGCCGGCGCCGACACCGCGAAGATGGATCCGGGCGACATCCGCGCCGCGGTCGAGCGCATCCGCCCGGTGCGGCGCGACATCCGCGTGTTCAATACTTCTCCGATCGACCAGATGGCCAAGGGCAGCCTGTGTGTCGCGATGATGTTCTCGGGCGATGCGCTGATCGCCGCGCGGCGTGCGGCCGAATCGCACACCGGCGCGAATGTGCGCTACCTGATCCCGAAGACGGGGGCGATGATGTCGGTGGATGTGATGGCGATCCCGCGCGACGCGCCGCACGTCGCCAATGCGCATGCGTGGATCAACGCGATGCTGGATCCGCGGGTCGTCGCGCAGATCTCCAACGAGACCTACTACCTCAGCGCGAACAAGGCGGCGCTGTCGCTGACCTCGGCGGAGATCACCGGCAATCCGGCGATCAATGTGCCCGAGGCGCTGAAGCTGCGCCTGCACGCGAAGCCGGTGCTGACGAAGGAGGTTCAGCGCGAGCTCACGCAGGCGCTGAACCGTTTCAAGACGGCGAAGTAGCGCGGCCGAGCCGGGAGACGGGCGTGGAACCGGGCGGCGAAAAAGGGGCGGAGAGGGGGCGGGCCTACCTGCGCATCGACGGCGTGACGAAGCGCTTCGACGACACGCTCGCGGTGGATGACGTGTCGCTGGCGATCGCCGAACGCGAGATCTTCGCGCTGCTGGGTAGCTCGGGCTGCGGCAAGTCCACGCTGCTGCGCATGCTCGCCGGGCTGGAGACGCCGGATGCGGGGCGCATCGTGCTCGACGGCGAGGACCTCGCCGCAGTGCCCGCGCACCGCCGCCCGACGAACATGATGTTCCAGTCCTACGCGCTCTTCCCGCACATGACGGTCGAGGCCAACGTCGCGTTCGGGTTGTGGCAGGAGCGGCCGCGGCTGACGCGTGCCGAGGTCGATGCGCGCGTCGCCGAGATGCTGGAGCTGGTGCAGATGCAGCGCTATGCGCGCAGGAAGCCGCACGAGCTCTCGGGCGGGCAGCAGCAGCGCGTCGCGCTCGCGCGCAGCCTCGCGAAGGAACCCAAGCTGCTGCTCCTCGACGAACCGCTCGCCGCGCTGGACAAGAAGATCCGCCAGCGCACGCAGCTGGAGCTCGTGAACCTGATCGAGCGCGTCGGCGTCACCTGCATCCTCGTCACGCACGACCAGGAAGAGGCGATGACGATGGCCGGGCGCATCGGCGTGATGAACGAGGGGCGCCTGCTGCAGGTCGGCACGCCGGGCGAGATCTACGAGACGCCGAGCTGCCGCTTCACGGCCGAGTTCATCGGCGAGACCAACCTGTTCCGCGGGCGGGTCGCGGGCGGGACGCTCGCGTGCGGGGACTTGCCGGCGGCGATCATGTTGCCGCCGGATGCGGGCTTGGCCGAGGGGGAGGAGGCCTGGGCCTCGGTGCGCCCCGAGCGCGTGACGCTGAGCCGGGCCGGCGCCGCTTCGGATCATGCGCCCGACGGTGCCGGCTGCAACGCGGCATCGGGCGAGGTCGCCGACATCGCCTACCTCGGCAGCCATTCCGTGTATCACGTGCGCCTCGCGAACGGCCGCATCGTGATCGCGAGCGTGCCGTCCGTGCATTGGGGCGACGCTCCGCCGCCGACCTGGGGCGATGCGGTGCGGGTCGCGTGGTTCGCGCCCGACGGCGTGGTGCTGACGCGATGAAACGGCCGCGCTTCTTCCTTGCGCGCGGACGCTTCTGGGTGGGGATGCTGCCCTGGGCGTGGATGCTGCTGTTCTTCGCGCTGCCTTTTGCGCTGATCGTTAAGGTCAGCCTGTCCACGCCCGAACTCGCGATCCCGCCCTACGTGTCGCCCTTCGTCATGGAACCGGGAGCCGTGCTGCCGCACTTCCGGCCGGACCTCGCGAGCTACCGCCGCCTGCACGAAGAGCTTTTCGCGCTCGGCACGCACGGTGCGGACCTGCAATACCTCGCCGCGTGGGGCAGCTCGCTGCTGCTCGCGGCGCTGACGACGCTGCTGTGCCTGCTGATCGGCTACCCCTTCGCCTACCACATCGCCCGCTCGCGCGAGGCCGCGCGCAACACGCTGCTGATGCTGGTGATGCTGCCCTTCTGGACCTCGTTCCTGCTGCGCGTGTATGCGTGGATGGTGCTGCTCGACAGCAGCGAACTGGGGCTGATCAACCGCCTGCTGCTCGCGGCGGGCCTCGTCGATGCGCCGCTTCAGCTCCTCTACAACAGCGGTGCGGTGCTGGTCGGCATGGTTTACAGCTACCTGCCCTTCATGGTGCTGCCGCTCTACGCCAACCTCGTGAAGCTCGACCAGCGCCTGCTCGAGGCGGCGGCCGACCTCGGCGCGCGGCCATGGACGACCTTTCTGCACGTGACCCTGCCGCTGTCGCGGCGCGGCATCGTCGCCGGCGCGATGCTGGTGTTCATCCCGGCGGTGGGCGAGTTCGTGATCCCGGACCTTCTCGGCGGCGGCGACGTGCTGATGATTGGCCGCAAGATCTGGGACGACTTCGGCCCCAACCAGGACTGGCCGATGGCGGCCGCGGTCGCGGTGACGATGGTGCTGGTGCTGATCGCGCCGATCGTGCTGCTGCACCGGCATGGCCGAGACGGGGAGGAAGGGCGATGAGCGCGCGTTCCGGCCCCGGCGCGACGGCCTGGCTGCTGGCCGTGTACGTCTTCCTGTACGTGCCCATCCTGTGCCTGATCGTGTTCTCCTTCACGGCCGGCGAGATCACCACACAGTTCGACGGCTTCTCGCTGCGTTGGTACGCGGAACTCGCGCGCGACGAGGAGCTGATCGCCGCGGCGCTGCTGTCGCTGCGCGTCGGCGCGCTGGCGGCAACGGCGGCGGTCGTCGTCGGCACCGCCGCGGCCTTTGTGCTCGCGCGCTTCCGGCGCTATCCGGGCAGCGCCGCCTTCGCCGGCATGACGACGGCGCCGATGGTGATGCCCGAGGTCGTCATCGGGCTGTCGCTGGTGCTGCTGTTCACGCATCCGCTCTTCGCCTTCCTCGGCGGACGCGGCGTCGTGGCGATCTGGGCCGCGCACACGACGTTGTGCACGGCCTACGTCACCGTGCTCGTGCAGTCGCGCCTGCGCGAGATGGACCGATCGCTGGAGGAGGCGGCGCTCGACCTCGGCTGCCCGCCGTTCAAGGTCTTCTTCGTGATTACCGTGCCGGTGATCGCGCCGGCGCTGGTGGCGGGGTGGCTGCTTGCCTTCACGCTGTCGATGGACGACTTCGTGCTCGCGGCGATGTTGTCGGATCCGGGCAGCACGACGCTGCCGGTACTGGTGTTCGCGCGCCTGCACCACGGCCTCAAGCCCGAGATCAATGCGCTCGCGACGGTCATCGTCGCGGTCGTGTCGCTGGCGGTCGTCGTCGCCAACCGCGCGATGCTGTCGGCGCAAAGGAAACGTGCGGCGGCGCTGCGTCATGCGACGGGAATTTCACCGGCGGGCGTGCCAACCGTTACACTTCGGAGTCCCGACATCCGGAGGTGAGAGGATTGCGCGTTCCCGAGACTGTCACGACCGACGAGAACGAAGACGAACGTGCGGTGCAGGCGGAGGCAGCGGCCGTCAGCGAGGCGGAGGCTGCCCATGAGCGCCCGGCCAGCCTGCCGGCGATGTACCGCGCGCTGTGGCAGCACGCCGAGGGTGTGCGCCACCTGATCTTCGGCGCCTTCGGCCTGCTGCTCGCCTCGCAGCTCTTCAAGCTCGCCGTGCCGTGGTTCGCCGGCAACGCGATCAACGCGATCCAGAAGGGCGGGCTCGACGCCTTGTCCGACGCCGGGCGCTGGCTGATCCTCGTATTCACGGCCATCGTCGCGACCTGGCTGCTGCACGGGCCGGGGCGCATCCTCGAACGCAACGTCGCGCTGCGTGTGCGCGAACGCCTGTCGGCGCTGCTCGTCGGGCGCCTGATGCGCGCGCCGCTGGCGTGGCACGAGCGCCATCACTCCGGCGAGATCACGCACCGCGTGCAGCAGAGCACCAGCGCGTTGTACGATTTCGCGCAGAGCCAGTTCATCTACCTGCAGAACACCGTGCAGCTGATCGGCCCCATCGTCGCGCTGTGGCTGATCTCCACGCTCGTCGGCAGCGTGGCGGTGGTCGGCTACGGCCTCATCGCGCTGATGATCACGCGCTTCGACCGCGTGATGATGAAGATCGCAGTCGACACCAACCGCGCCGAGCGCGCGTGGTCCGCGACCATGGTCGACGTGCTCGGCAACGTGCTGTCGGTGCTCGCGCTGCGCCGTGCCGAAGGCGTCGCGCGCCTGATCGCCGCGCGGCTGGAGGCGATGGCGGGGCCCTTGAAGCGCAGCATCGTCATCAACGAGGGGAAGTGGGCCGCGGTCGACCTCCTCGCGAGCCTGCTGTGGTGCATCCTCGTCGCCGTGTATGCCGCGCAGGCGGCCGGTGTGATCGGCGCCGAGGCCGCCGCGGGCGTCGCGACCGGCATCGCGCTGGGCAAGGTCTTCATGGTGTACGAATACTCGCAGCAGGCCGGCGGCGTGATCACCGCGATCGCCTCGCATTTCCAGTCGCTGTCGCGCCAGCGTGCCGACTTCGCCTCGGCGCAGCCGGTGTTCGCGGCGCGCGAATCCGCCGAACCCGCGCGTTGCACCGCCGACGGCGAGCCCTGGCACCGCATGACCGTCGCGGACCTGCGTTTCGCCCATGCCGGCGCCGACCGTGCCGGTGCGGTGATCGACATCCCGCATCTGGAACTCGAACGCGGCCGTCGCTACGCGCTGGTCGGCCCCAGCGGCGCGGGCAAGAGCACGCTGCTGCGCCTGCTCGCCGGGCTCGATACCCCGGCCGAAGCGGTCGTGAGCTTCGACGCGATCCCCGCGCCCGAGACCGCGTCCATCCTGCGCGGCATCGCGACGCTGATCCCGCAGCAGGCCGAGATGTTCGACGGCACCGTCGCCGAGAACCTGTTGCTGGGCGGCACCGCCAACCCCGAGGCCATCACGGCCGCGCTGCGCGCGACCTGCGCGGACGCCTTTGTCGAGGGCCTGCACGGCGGCCTGGCCGCGCGCGTCGTCGAAGGCGGCGCGAACTGGTCCGGCGGCCAGCGCCAGCGCTTGGCGCTCGCGCGCGGCGTGCTCGCGGCCGACGGCAGTTCGCTGGTGCTGCTCGACGAACCGAGCAGCGCGCTCGACCCGGAAACCGAGGCGCGCGTGTATCAGGGCCTGTTCGAGCACTTCGCCGATGCGGTCGTCGTGTCCTCGGTGCACCGCCTGCACCTGCTCGACCGCTTCGACCAGGTGATCCTCATGCGGGACGGGTGCATCGAGGCGATGGGCAGCGCGTGGGAACTCGCGCAGGCCTCGCCACTCTTCCGCGAGATGCTCGCGGTGCAGGGGCGGCCGGAGCGGCGCAAGCAGCCGGAAACGCCGCACCATTAACCCGGCCCGCGTTCAATGGGCATGCCGGTGATGGATGTCCGGGAAGTGCGGGTGCTTGTGCGTCAGCACGGCGTGACGGTGGCGGTGCTCGTGCGGCTCGCTGCCGTCCCAGTCGAAGTCGTGCGCATGCCGGTGGTGTTCGTCATGCACGTGGGGGTGGCTGTGTTCGAGGACTTCGTGGGTGTGCTCGTGTTCGTGACGTTCCGTGAGATGCAGCCAGACGCCCCAGCCCATCAGGGCGCTTGCCAGCCAGAATGCCGGCGAGGTCGCTTCGCCGAGCAGGAGTAGCGCCACCGCTGCCCCGATGAAGGGCGCGGTCGAGAAGTACGCGCCCGTGCGCGCCGTGCCCAGGCCGCGCAGGGCCAGCACGAACATCACCAGGCTGATGCCGTAGCCGAACAGGCCGACCGCCATCGTTGCGAGCGTGGTGTCCCAGGCCGGTAGCGTGGCGCCCAGCGACAGCGCGAGCAGGCAGTTCACCGTGCCGGCGATCGCCCCTTTGCTGCCGGCGATGAACAGGGCGTCGGAGGCCGACACCCGGCGCGTGAGGTTGTTGTCGATCGCCCAGCACAGGCAGGCCGCGGCGACCGCCAGCGGGCCGACCCAGTTCGTCGCGCCGCTGTCCCCCGTCGGCCACGACAGCACGACACCGCCTGCGACGATCGCGAGCATGCCCAGCACGATGCGCCGATCGGCGTTCTCCTTGAAGACGACCCACGCGATCACGGCGGTGAGCACGGCTTCGAGGTTCAGCAGCAGGGACGCGGTCGAGCCGCTGGTGTATCGCAGGCCGAACAGCAGCGCGACCGGACCGAGCACCCCGCCGAAGAAGATCGCGCCCAGGAGCCAGGGCCATTCCGCCGTGGCGAGGCCGGACGGGGTCCATCCGCGATCGCGCACGAGACGGAGCAGCGCGAGACCGATGCCGCTGCCGAGATACAGCAGGCCGCCGAGCAGGATCGGCGACAGTTCGCCGATCAGCAGCTTGGCAAAGGGTGTGCTGGCGCCGAACAGGGCGGCTGCCAGCAGGGCAAACAGGACGCTGCGGTGCATCTGCGTGCCCCCTTCAGGCGCCGAGGGTCTTCGCGGCGAGGCCCAGCACCGCGCATGCGGCGATGACGTGGATGACGTTGCGCTTGAAGCGGAACAGCGCCACGGCGGCGGCCACGGCAATCAGCGCGGAAATCCAGTCGAAGGTCCCGGCGAAGCCCGCGGGCCACAGCACGTGGTAGCCGAAGAACAGCGCCAGGTTGAGGATCACGCCGACGACCGCGGCGGTGATCGCCGTGAGCGGCGCGGTGAATTTCAGGTCGCCGTGCGTGGCTTCGACCAGTGGCCCGCCGGCGAGGATGAACAGGAAGGACGGCAGGAAGGTGAACCACGTCACCAGCGCGGCCGCGACCGCGCCGGCGACGAACAGGCCGTCCGGCCCGAACGCCGCCCGCATTTCGTCACTGAGGTAGCCGCCGACGAAGCCGACGAAGGCCACGACCATGATCAGCGGTCCCGGCGTGGTCTCGCCCAGCGCCAGCCCATCGATCATCTGCGTCGGCGTGAGCCAGCCGTAGTGCCCGACGGCGCCCTGATACACGTAGGGCAACACCGCATAGGCGCCGCCGAAGGTCAGCAGTGCGGCCTTCGTGAAGAACCAGCCCATCTGCGTGAGCGTGTGGTCCCAACCGTAGCGGGCGTTGAGCAGCGCCATCGGCAACGCCCACAGCAGGGCGCCGACCGCGACGACCGACGCCAGCCGCGACCAGCGAAAGCGTGCATGCGCGGGCGTCGGCGTGTCGTCGTCGATCATCGCCGCGCCGAAGGACTTGGCCGCGCCATGCCCGCCGCCCGCGCGGAACTTCTCCGGCGCGATGCGCCCGCCCGCGAAGCCGATCAGCGCCGCGGCGACGACAATGGCCGGGAAGGGCGCGTTCAGCGCGAAGATCGCGACGAAGGACGCCGCCGCGATCGCCCACAGCGCGCCGTTCTTCAGCGCGCGCGAGCCGATGCGGTGGGCCGCGTGCACGACGATCGCGGTGACGGCGGGCTTGATGCCGTAGAACAGGCCCGCGATCAGCGGCACGTCGCCGAAGGCGATATACACCCACGACAGCGCGATCAGGATCAGCAGCGAGGGCAGCACGAACAGCGCCCCCGCGACGATGCCGCCCCATGTGCGGTGCATCAGCCAGCCGATGTAGGTGGCGAGCTGCTGCGCCTCGGGCCCTGGCAGCACCATGCAGTAGTTGAGCGCGTGCAGGAAGCGCCGTTCGGAGATCCAGCGGCGGTTCTCGACCAATTCCTGGTGCATGATCGCGATCTGCCCGGCCGGGCCGCCGAAGCTGATGAAGCCGAGCTTTAGCCAGAAGCGGAAGGCTTCGAGGAAGCTCACGGTGGCGGGCGGGGCATCGGCACGGGGCAGGGCGCCGGCGGCGGGCATGTTCATCGGGGGGATCCCTTGTCGAAGGCAACGAGCAGGCCGTCGAACACGCCGGCGGCCGTTGCCAGAAGTTGATCGTCGTCGGCGAGGGTGTCGCGCAGGCCGGCCAGCACGCTCTCGACCCCGGCCGCCTCGGGCGGCTGTACGCCACCGACGTCGAGGTAATGCACGAGCGCGCCGAGGCGCTGCAGCGCCGGCTGGTCGAGGCCGAAGTTCGCCAGCAGCACTTCGAAGGTGACGCGTGCGCCGACATGGGTGAAGGTGGCGCCGTCGAAATCGAAGCCGAGCGCGTCGGCCGGGCAGTCCGCGGGCGACGCGAGCCACAGCAGGCGCGCCTGCGGATCGATGAAACGCCGGATCAGCCAGGCGCTCGCGAGGCGATCGACCCACGGGCGCCGACGCGTCGCCCAGCTGCGGCCCTGATAGTCCACCGGCTGCAGACGCTCGATCGCATCGGCCACGGACTGCGGCTCATCGGGCGACAGGCTGCGCGCGAGCGCGAGCTCCAGGTCCTGCAACGCGGCATCGGCCTGCGGCTGCGCCAGGCCGGGGAAGAAGTCGATATCCGCCAGCGCGCCGAAGGCCTTGCGCAGCTTGCGCGTCTGCTTCAGTGCCTCGGGCGCGGTATCGGCGCTCAGCGTCGCGCGCAGCTGCGCGATGTCGGCAAGCAGTCCGGCGTAGTCGGCGCCGCGGTCGAACAGGGCGTGGAACGACGCATCGCCCGACTCCTGCGCATGCAGGACGTGGGCGGTGCCGCCGCCCTCGCGCAGATCGGCCGCGATGCGCTCGACCGTGGTGCGGCATGCCTCGCGGTCCGGTAGCACATAGACGCCGTCGCGCAGCACGGCCGCGCCCGACGCCTTGAGCGCGCGCCAGGCCCGCATGCGGGCGGTGGCGTTCTCGGTGGGCAGCGAAAGAATGAGAAAAAGCCATTGCATGTTGTAGATGTTAGTACCAAAAGGTAGAGACATCTACAAAATTCAGGCGGCGATGCATCGCGTCCCCATCAGCCGGAGCGTTGTTCCCCGGAAGATCCTGCCTCTGCCGGCGCCTTGGCCGCCACCGGCCCATCGGCCTCGATCCGGGACTCCTCGATCCACTCGCGCCACACCGCCATCACCACCGCCAGGATCACCGGGCCGAGGAACAGCCCCACCAGCCCGAACGCCGCCAGGCCGCCCAGCACGCCGAACATCACCAGCAGGAAGGGGATGCGCGTCGCGTTGCTGATCACGAGCGGGCGCACGAGGTTATCCACCCAGCTCACCGCCAGCGCCCCCCACAGCAGCAGGCCGATGCCGCCGACCATGTCGCCGTTCACCAGCATCCAGACGCCGATCGAGCCCCACACGAAGGGCGCGCCGAAGGGGATCATCGCGATCAGCGCGGTGACCGCGCCGAGCAGCACCGGCGCCTGCAGGTCCGCCCACCAGTAACCCAGTCCGGCGACGAAACCTTGCGCCAGCGCCGTGGCGATCAGCCCCCACACCACCGCCTTGGTCATGCCGCCGACCGCGGCGAGGTAGGCGTCGATGCGCGCGCCGAGGAAACGGTACAGGACGCTGTGGACCTGCTGCAGCACCTGCTCGCCGTCGCGGTACAGGAAGAAGACGGTGATCAGCGCGAAGCCGAGCTTCGCGGCATTGCGCCCGACATCGCCGACGAGGGCGACGAGCTGGTCGGCACCCTGGCGGCCCCAGGAGGCGAGCTGTGCTCGCAGCGTGCCCGGGTCGTTGCCGATCAGGTCGAGCTGGTCCTGCAGCCAGCCGCCGAACCAGGGCAGCGTGCGGATCGCCTCGGGCAGCGCCAGTGGCCCCTGCGTGAGCCGCTCGATCACCGCTGCATAGGCCGTGCCGATCTCGCCGCGGAACAGCCCGCCCAGCCACAGCGCCGGCAGGATGAAGGCTGCGCTCAGCAGCAGCGTCATCAGCAGCGCGCTCGGGGTCGGGCGGCGGAGGGTTCGGCGCAGGCGCCGGTACAGCGGCCACGTGGCGTAGGCGATGATGACCGCCCATGCGACCGGCACGATGAAGAGCTGCAGCACGGCGTAGGCGAGCACCAGCAGCCCGCCGAGCAGGAAGCCGAGGATGACCCGGCGTACCAGCTTTTCGGCGACCTGGTCGATCATCACGCCGGCCCCGCGCTACGTGTGGCCATCCTCAGCGGTTCTGCAAGACGGCGAGGTTGGCGACCAGGAACAGCAGGATGCGTTTCATGCGTGACTCCGTGTCGGGGATGAGAAGTTCTTGTTCGTTCAGCCGATTCGATCGGTCAATCGGTCGCGGGTTTTCCGGCCGGAGCTACGACGGATTCAGGGCGAAGCCTGTATTGGATTGCCGCTTCAATTGTCCCCCACCACCCAGCGCCGCCCCTCGGCGACGACCTTGTACAGCCGCCAGCCGTCGGCGCCGGGCGTGCCGCACAGGCCGTAGATGAAGGGCAGATCGATGCGGCCGGGGATCTCGAAGCGCAGGTCGCGGAAGCCCGCGCACAGGCTGCCGGAGGCGTCCTGCTGCGCGTGGTCCAGCACCGGGAACATCGCGAACCAGCGGTAGAAGGCGAAGTCCTCCTTGCTCCACACTTCGCGCGCGAAGCCCTGCAGGTCGCCGTTGCCGAAGCGCGGGCGCGTTTCCCACTGCGCGAGCGCGACGGGGCGGTAGGGGGCGGAGAAGCGGCGGACGAAGTTGTCGCCGGGGGCAGCGGTGAGGAGCTCGCTGCGGCGCGTGTTGAGGTGGGCGTAGTGGTACTGCTCGCCGTCGAACACGATTGCGGTCCAGTTGAAGGGCGAGGCCGGCCGCGGCGCGGCGTCCACTTCGACGACGGGCACCTTGTTCGCGGCCGCCCAGGTGCGTGCGGCGGCGATCGCTTCGCCGCGGCCGAGCGCGCCGACGCCTATCCATGCAACGACCAGCGCGAGCGCGGTGGCCGCGGGGATGCAGCTGCGGCGCCACAGGGCGCTGCCGGCGAGGCCGGCGACGAGCAGGCCGGTGATCACGAGGTCGATGATGAAGGTGGTGCCCCAGCCGAAGCGCCGGTCGGAGAAGGGGGCGAGGATCATCGTGCCGAACTGGGTGATGAGGTCGCCGCCGATGTGGATCAGGATCCCGGCGCAGGCGACGGCGTAGAAGCCGCGCCAGTCCGTTTCCGGGCGGCTGTGCCGTGCGAGGCGAGCGAACAGCCAGGCGAGCAGCAGGCCCCACAGCGGCAGCAGCACGAGCGAGTGGGTGACGCCGCGGTGGCCGCGCAGGTAGGCGAGTTCCGAAACGTAGCCGAGGACGAAGTCGAGGTCGGGAAAGGCCGCGGCCGCCGCCCCCGCGACGCCCCTGCCGGTGTGGCAGACCGTCGTCGCCGGCGCGGCGGCCGCGGTGGGGCTGGCGGCGGACCGCCGTGCGGCGAGCAGGCGGCCGACGATCGCGCCGGAGAGGGCGTGGGTGAGTGTATCCATGCGGCGTTGGAGGCGATCGGGAGGGCTTCGTTCCCGGCGGGGCGGGAGCGGTTTCGGCGACGTCCGCGTAACCCATCCCCACCCCAGCCCGGGAGTCTTCGCTTCGCTCCGCCGCTGCGGCGGCGCAGAGCGGTGCTCCGCGAAACCCCGCCTCCGCCCCCTTGAAAGGGAGGGGGGTGACCGTGGAGCCTCAGCGCTCGCGGAAGGCGCGCATCATCGTGTCGGTGACAGGCTCGAGCAGGTACTCGAGCGCCGTGCGCGGCTTGGTGCGGATGAACACCTCCGCGGCCATGCCGGGCTGCAGCTCGGCGAGCGGCGATCGGGCCTCTGCACTGTCGGGGACGAGCTGCACGAGGTAGAAGGTTGCCCCGTCCTCGACCGTCAGCGCGTCGGGCGAGATGTAGCTGACCTTGCCGGGAAGCAGCGGCGTCGTGCGCTGCGGCAGCGCGGTGAGGCGGATGTCGGCGGCCTGGCCGACGTGCAGCTCCTTGATCGAGTCGACATGCACGCGGCCTTCGAGCACGAGCGGGCCGGTGTCGGGCACGATCTCCATCAGCGTCGCGCGCGGCGCGATGGTGCCGCCGGCGGTATGCACGGCGAGGTTCAGCACGCGGCCGGCGACCGGGGCGCGGATGGTCAGGCGCTGCAGCAGGTCGGAGGCGGGGCGCAGGCGGTCCTGCAGTTCCATGATGCGCGTGGTGCTGGCCTTCGCCTCCTCGGCGGCCTGGCGCACGAGATCGCTGCGCAGCGTCACCGCCCGCAGGCGCAACTCCTCGCGCTGGCTCTGCGCGTGGGCGATTTCGGAGCGGCGCTCTTCCTCGCGCGAGCGGTAGTCCGAGATCACGCGCTTCTGCGTCAGCAGGCGGGTGTTGGCGACGAACTTCTGGTCCTTCAGCGACGCGAGGCTGGCCATCTCCTCCTCGGCGGCGGCGGCGCCCATGCGCTCGGCTGCCATCTGCGCCTTGAGCGCCTCGACCTCGTCGCCGACGCTCTTCGCCTGGTTCTCCAGCAGTGCGATCTGCGCGGCGAGCGCACGCCGGCGCTCTTCGAAGAGGGCCTGCTCGCGGCGCATCATCTCGGCGGCGACAGGTTCGTCCTTGCGCTGCAGCAGGGCCTGCGGGAATTTCGGCGTGCTGCCGGTCATTTCCGCTTCGAGGCGGGCATGGCGGGCGAGTTCGGCGTCGAGCGCGGTGTGCGTGACCGAGTACAGCGCCTCGGCCTGCGCGTCGCGCAGCACGATCAGCGGCTGGCCTTCGGTGACGATGTCGCCGTCGCGCACGAGGATCTCGTTCACGATGCCGCCTTCGTTGTGCTGCACGGCCTTGCGGTTGGCGTCGACCTTGGCCTGCGCCAACATGATGACGGCGCCCTGCAGCGGCGCGAGCGCGAGCCAGATGCCCAGGCCCACGAACGCGATCGCGATGATGAGCTGGCCGACGCGGATGAGGCGTTTCGTCTGGTCGATCATCATCATGCCTCCTGCGCGCGGCTGGGGCCCACCGGGGCCACGGGGGCGACAGGCGCAACGCGCTGCGGCGCGATGCGCGCGAGCAGTTCCTCGCGCGGCCCGTAGCCTTCGACGCGGCCTTCGCGCAGCACCAGCACGCGGTCGATGCAGTCGAGCAGGCTGGGCTTGTGCGTGACCATCACGACCGTCACGCCGTCGTGCGTGATCTGGCGGATGCAGCGCACGAGGCTGGCCTCGCCTTCGGCGTCGAGGTTGGCGTTGGGTTCGTCGAGGATCACGAGCGCGGGATCGTCGTACAGCGCACGCGCGAGACCGATGCGCTGCATCTGGCCGCCGGACAGGATGTAGTCGATCTGGCCGATGCGGGTGTCGTAGCCCTCGGGCAGGCGCAGGATCAGCTCGTGCACCTGCGCGCGTTGGGCGGCGGCGATGACGCGCTCGGCGTCGACGGTGCCGAGGCGGGCGATGTTCTCGGCGATGGTGCCGGGGAAGAGCTCGACGTCCTGCGGCAGGTAGCCGATGTGGCGGCCGTGGCCGCTGGCGACGAGCTGGCGCACGTCCGCACCGTCGACGCGCACGGTGCCGTGGGTCGGCGCCCACACGCCGGCGAGCAGGCGCGCGAGGCTGGATTTGCCCGAGGCGCTGGGGCCCACGATCGCGAGCGACTGGCCGGCGGGGAGCTGGAAGCTCACCTGGCGCAGGATGGTCTGCATCGCCGTGCGGCCGGCAAGGGTGACGGCCTCGACCGACAGTTCGCCGCGCGGTTCGGGCAGGCTGGTCGGCGCCGCGGTGTCGTCCTCGTCGAGGAAGGGTTTCATGCGTGCCCACGCGGCGCGTGCGAGCACGAAGTTGTTCCAGTTGCCGATGACGCTCTCGACCGGGGCGAGCGCGCGGCCGAGCAGGATGGTCGCGGCGATCATGATGCCGGCGGTGACGTGCTGGTCGATCACGAGCCACGCGCCGGTGCCCATCACGGCGACCTGGATGAACTGGCGCACGAAGCGCGACAGGCTCGTGACGCCGCTCATGATGCGGCTGGTGGCGAGCGAACTGGCGATCACTTCGTCGTTGAGCGCGTGCCAGCGTTCGACGAAGGGCACGGTCATGCCCATGGAGTTGAGCACGTCGGCGTTGGCCATGCCCTTGTCGATGTACTGGCCGGCGCGGCGCGCGCGGTCCTGCACCGCTTCGACCTTCTTGCGGTTCATGCGCTCGTTGACCAGGGCCAGCACGAGCAGCGCGAGCATGCCGCCGACTGCGACGATGCCCATCAGCGGGTGGAACAGGAAGATCAGGACGACGAAGATCACGCCCCACGGTGCGTCGAACAGCGAGATGACGCCGCTGCCGGTGAGGAAGCCGCGCAGCGTCGCGACGTCGCGCAGGCCGTGCAGGTTCTCGCGGCGCTGGATGTTCGAGGCGTTGCGGATCAGCGCGACGAGCACGCGGCGGCCGAGGGTACGGTCGAGCAGCGCGCCGGCGCGCTGCAGCAGCAGGCCGCGCAGGTAGTCGAGGGCGAGCGCCATCAGCAGTGCGCCGGCGGTCGCGAGGCTCAGCATCAGCAGGGTTTCGTCGCTGCGGCTGGCGAGCACGCGATCGAACACCTGCAGCATGTAGAGCGAGGGGGCGAGCAGCGCGATGTTGATCGCGAGGCTGAACACGCCCGCGTTCAGGAAGATCGAGCGGAAGGTGGAGATGAACTGCCGGGTTTCTGACATCACGGGACTGGCGGCTTGAAGCCGGTGCGGCGAATTGAGCATATTGGCATAAAAAAGGCTGCCTTGGGGCAGCCTTTCGCGATTGCCGGGATGAAACCGGATCAGACGAACAGCACCGCTTCGTCGATGAAGTTGTCGGCGTCCAGGCCGGTGAGCGAGCCCTTCACGACCGCGATCTGCACCGCGGCCCCGGGGTTGCTGCCGTCCGCATCGTAATACAGCTTGCCGCCCTGGGTGTCGAAGATGAGGTAATCGTCTGTTTCCAGGGCCACCGCCTTCGCTCCGACAACCACGTTTTCCGCAGCGATGCCGCCGGCGAGCAGCGTGAAGACGCTGGTGTCGAAGGCGAAGAAGTCCTCGGCTGCGTTGAAGTCGTTGATGACGTCCTTGCCGCCGACGGCGAGGTTGTCGAACACGAAGACGTCGCTGCCGGCGCCGCCGTCGATCTTGTCGGCGCCTTCGCCGCCGTAGATCACATCGGCGCCCGCGCCGGTGCGCAGCACGTCGTTGCCCGCGCCGCCTTCGACCCAGTTGTCGCCTTCGCCCGCGACGACCTTGTCGTTGCCGCTGCCCGCGAAGATGAAGTCCGCGTTCGCGCCTGACGTGATGTTGTCGTTGCCGGCACCGGATTCGATCCAGTTCACGCCGTCGCCGGCGGTGATCTTGTCATTGCCTGCACCGGTGTACACGTCGTCGCTGCCGGCGCCCAGGGTGATCTGGGCATTGCCTTCAACGTCGACGATGAAGTTGTTGCCGGAGTCGTCGCTGATCTTGTCGTTGCCGGCGCCGCCGTTGAGGTAGTCGTCGCCGGTACCGCCCGCGAGCTGGTCGTTGCCGGCGCCGCCGTAGATTTCGTCGTGGCCGTCGCCGCCGTTGACCTTGTCGTTGCCGGTGAAGGCGTCGAGGAAGTCGTTGCCCGCGGTGCCGGTGATGGTGTCGTTGCCGGAGTACAGCCCGGCGGACAGGCCTTCGAAGCCGCTGCCCGCGAGTGCGGCGCTCGCGCTGGAAGCGTCGAGTTTCAGGCCGCTGGCGGTGCCTGCAGGTATCCAGGTGAGCGCTCCGTTCGCGACCACCGTTCCCCATTCGACGCCGGTGATCTTGCCCGTCAGCGACGGCGTGCCGCCAAGGACGTCGCCGCCGATGCTGACGCTGCCCTTGAGCGTGACGTAGCTCCACTCGACCCCGACGGTGTTCGGGTCGTCGTCCTGCCAGCCCATCGTGAGCGCGCTCAGCTTGCCGGACACCGCGCCGCTGTCGGTATTGAATTTCAGCGATCCGGTGAGGATGGTGGAGACCGCGTCGTTGCCCATCGACAGCGACTTGAGCGAGACGCCGGTGAGATCGGTGATCTCGCCGTAGGCGTCGTACTGGACCTTGGCGCTGCCCGAGCCGCTCAGCCACGCCCCGTCCGGGGCGTACAGGTCGAAGTCGGTGACGGTGGCCGACGTGGAGCTCCACGAGGACAGGGTGGCGTACAGCTCGGTGCCGTCCCACCACGTCCCCCACGAATTGGTGGCCGGAAACGCCCAGTTGTCGGGGTAGTAATAGAAGACGGTCGAGATCGCGCCCCCGACCGACCAGGCGGCGTCGACCAGTTCGGCGGTGTAGCTCGCATAGTTGAAGCCGGCAGTGATCGTTGCCGAGGTGTCGCTGATGCTGCTGAAAGTTGCCATGGTTTCCTGTCCTGTCGGGGAATGCTGAGCGGTAACAATTTTATACAAATCAAATGGAGATAAACGATCCGGATACTGCATTTTTTCGTCCCGCCAGCGAACGGTGCTCAGGCCTGCGGGTAAACGGCAAGGGCTGCCCGCAGGCAGCCCTTCCGCAATGGCCGGGATGAGGCCGGATCAGACGAACAAGGTCGCCTCGTCGATGAAGTTGCCGCTGACTGCAGTGCTCACGGAACCCTTCACGACCGCGATCTGCACCGCAGCGAAGGCAGTGTCGCTGCCGTCCGCGTCGTAATACAGCTTGCCGCCACGGGTGTCGAAGATCAGGAAGTCATCTGTCTGGACAGCACTCGCGCGGTCGCCGACAACCACGTTTTCTGCCGTGATGCCGCCGGCGAGCGACGTGAACACGGTCGTGTCGAAAGCGAAGAAGTCCTCGGCCACATTGAAGTCGTTGATGACGTCCTTCCCGCCGACGGCGAGGTTGTCGAACACGAAGACGTCGCTGCCTGCGCCGCCGTTGATCTTGTCGGCCCCGTCGCCACCGTAGATCACGTCGGTGCCCGCGCCGGTGCGCAGCACGTCGTTGCCTGCACCGCCTTCGACCCAGTTGGCGCCGTCGCCGGCGACGACCTTGTCGTTGCCGCTGCCCGCCAGGATGACGTCCGCGCCCGCGCCGCTTGCGATGTTGTCGTTGCCTGCGCCGGATTCGACGTCGTTGTCGCCCTCGCCCGCGAGGATCCGGTCGTTGCCCGCACCGGTGGTGATGTCGTCGTGGCCGGCGCCGGTGGTGACGCGCGCGTTGCCTTCGGTGTCGATCACGGTGTTGTTGCCGGCCTCGTCGACGATCCGGTCGTTGCCCGCGCCGCCGATGATGTGGTCGTCGCCGTCGCCGCCGAAGAGCTGGTCGTTGCCCGCGCCGCCGTCGATGTGGTCGTTGCCCCCTTCGCCGAAGACCTTGTCGTTGCCGGTCGAGGATTCGAGGAAGTCAGCGTCCGCGGTGCCGTCGATTACGTCGCTGCCGGCGTACAGGCCGGTCATCAGGGAATCGAAGCCGCCGGATTCGAGCCCGGCGAGCGTGCCGGCCGCGTCCATCCTCAAGCCGCTGAAGGTCGTGGTCGGCGTGAAGCCGAGCGGGTTGCCGTCGGCGTCGGTCGTCATCGTGCCCCATTCGAAGCCGCTGACCCGGCCGGTCAACGTGCCGAAGTCGGACGAGAAGGCGTCGCCGCGCACGCTGACGCTGCCCTTGAGCGTGACGTAGTGCCATTCGAGGGCCGGCGTGGCGAGATTGTCGTCGAGCCAGCTGAAAGTCATGGACGTGACCCGGCCGGACATCGTGCCCGCTTCGAGATTCATGCGCCCGGAGCCGTTCAGGATCTGGCCGGCCTGGTCGCTGCCGAAGGTCATGCGCGTCAGCCGGAGGCTCGACGCGCTGAGGTCGCCGTTCGAATCGAGGCCGATGCGGCCCCCGCCCTGCAGCGCGAAATACGCGCCATCCGCCGCTTCGAGCCGCATGCCGTTCATCGTGAACGAGCTGGTGCCGATCGCGCTGATGCCGATCTGCAGTTGCGTGCCGTCAGACCAACCCATCTGCATGGTTCCGACGCCCGGGGGCGACATGGAACTCGGATCCGCGAACTGCATGGTGGTGGCCGCCTGGTCGATCGAGTTCGCCGCCTCGTTCATCTCCGCTGTGTATGCGGAAAACGTGAAGCCGGGATCGAGCACCGCCGCGGTGCTATGTACGTCGACGAATTTCGTCATTTTCCTTCCCCTTGCGCATTGGCTTGCCGGAAGCCGGTCATTAACCGCGTCACAGCCCTTCGACAGGCTCAGGGCGAACGGATGTCGCTGATGACCGGGTCAATAATCCATTCAAGTATAGGCTGCGTAAGCAAATCCTAATTTGCAAAGAGGGTAAGTTTGATCTGGCGCAAATTCGCGGCGGGGATGAGGAAAATGCCCCGCTTACTCGGGTCGGAAGGCGTAGAAGAGGTCGGGTTCGCTGACGACATACAGGTTGCCGCGCTCGTCGAGCGTGAGCCCTTCGGCCTGCGGGACGCTGGCGGCGAGGCCGGCGAATCCGGCAGCGAAGCCCTGGTAGCCGACGTAGCGGCCGTCGGCGTCGAGCTCGAGCGCGAGCTTCGAGCCGTCGCTGAGCAGGAGCAGGTGGCCGGTGCGCGGGTCGAACTCGACCGACGAGAAATCGCGCGCGACGAGCTTGTCGCGGATCCAGTCCTCGCGGTCGATCACCTCGACGTCGAGGCGGCCGGCGAGGCTCGCGCGCAGGCCGCGGATCTCGTAGAGCTTGCGCGGCGAGTGCTCCTTGACGACGAACAGGCGGTCGCCGGCCTCGTCGTAGGCGAGGCCCTCGAAGCCGGCGTTGTCGCCCGCACCCAGCGCGAGTGTGAGCGCGGGCAGTCCGGCGCGCGACAGGACGGCATCCGGCGCGGCCGGTATGGGCGCGACGACGAAGGTCTGGCGGCGCTCCTCGGCGAGCAGCAGCCGGCCGTCGCCCAGCACCGCGACGCCTTCGACGTCGTTGAAGCCGTCGAGCCGATGGCGCGCGAGCACGTCGCCGTCGGTGTCCAGCGCGAGCAGTTGCGGCGGTTCATTGACGACGGCCCACAGGTGGCCGCGCCGGGCGTCCCATGCGAGGCCCGACAGGTTGCGTCCGACCCCCGCGACGGCGTGGCCCTCGACGCTCACGTGGTAGCCGGACAGCGTGGCGGGCGCGCCTTCGGCGCGGGCGGGCTGCAGCGCGGAGACGGTCGCGGCGAAGGCGCGGTCGAGCACTCCGCCGTCCGCCTGCAGGGCGAGCGTCAGTGTCGCTATCGCGAGAATGCCGCTCCACCACGCGGTCGTCCGCGTTGGCGGGAAGGGGTTGGGGAAGGGGCGGGAGAGAAGTCTTGAAGCGGAGATCATCGTGTTGCCTCGTGTGGTCACGCGTGCAGCACGGAGTTTCGCAGGGCAATGTTTCAGGCGCTCGTCGACGGGCGCGGGGTGCATGCTACTGTAGCCGGCTGCGCGCGGCCGCGGCGAAGGGATGCGACGCGTTCTGTCGCATGCGGGCGATATTGTTCGCCGCGCAGGCATTCGGCGCGGCAAGGGTGAGGGGAGATACGGGCAGGCATGGAGCGTGAAGTCGAACGGGCGGACGATCTGGCGGGCGGGCTGATGGTGATCCACGGCAACCATCCGGAGGCGCTGCGCGACGTGCTGGTCGCGTGGATGAAGCGCCATCCGCTGGCGCCGCTGGAAAACGAGCTGATCCTCGTGCAGAGCAACGGTATCGCGCAGTGGCTGAAGATGGCGCTCGCGGCGGACGAGACGGCAGGCGGCTGCGGCATCGCCGCTGCGCTGGACGCCTTCCTGCCCTCGCGCTTCGTGTGGCAGGCCTACCGCGCGGTGCTGGGACGCGAGGCGGTGCCGGAGGTGTCGCCCTTCGACAAACCCTTACTTGTCTGGCGGCTGATGCGACTGTTGCCCGCCTTGCTCGCGCGCGACGAGTTCGCGCCGCTCGCACGCTTCCTGGCGGACGACGAGGACCTGAGGAAGCGCCACCAGCTCGCCGAGCGCCTCGCCGACCTCTTCGACCAGTACCAGATGTACCGCGCCGACTGGCTCGCGGCCTGGGCCGCGGGCGAGGACGTGCTGCTCACGGCGCGCAGCGCTCGCGAGCCCTTGCCGGCCGCACAAGCCTGGCAGCCGGCGCTGTGGCGCGCGCTGCTGGCGGACGTCGGGGAGGCCCTCGCGGGCAGCGGCCGCGCGGCCGTGCATACGCGCTTCCTCGCGGCGGTTGCCGCGCTGCGGGACGCGCCGCGCCCGCCCGCACTGCCGCGGCGCGTGATGGTGTTCGGCATCTCCTCGCTGCCGGCGCAGACGCTGGAAGTGCTCGCGGCGATCGCGCAGTGGAGCCAGGTGCTGCTGTGCGTGCATAACCCCTGCGAGCACTACTGGGCCGACATCGTCGCGGACAAGGACCTGCTGCGCGCGACCGCCTCGCGCCACGCGCGTCGCGCCGGCATGCCGGCGGTGCTGGCGGAGGAGGTGCTGCACCTGCACGCCCATCCGCTGCTCGCGGCGTGGGGCAAGCAGGGGCGGGATTTCATCGGTCTGCTCGACGAGCACGACGCGGGCGAGGCGCGTGACCGTTACAAGGCCCGCTTCGCCGAGGTCGGCACGCGCATCGACCTTTTCGCGCCGCACGGCGAGGACTGCCTGCTGCACCAGTTGCAGGACGACATCCGCGACCTGCGTCCGCTCGCCGAGACGCGCGCGCGCTGGCCGGCGGTCGATCCCGCGTGCGACGCCTCGATCCGTTTCCACGTCGCGCACGGCCCGCAGCGCGAGGTCGAGATCCTGCACGACCAGCTGCTCGCGGCCTTCAACGCCGACGTGAGCCTGCGCCCGCGCGACGTGATCGTGATGGTGCCGGACATCGACGCCTACGCGCCGCACGTCCAGGCGGTGTTCGGGCTGCTCGACGCGGAGGATCCGCGCTTCATCCCCTTCACGGTCGCCGACCAGGGCCTGCGCCACCACGATCCGCTGCTGAACGCGGTCGAGAAGCTGTTGGGCCTGCCGCAGTCGCGCGTGGCCGTCTCCGACGTGCTCGACCTGCTCGAAGTGCCGGCGCTGCGCGCGCGTTTTGGCATCGCGGAGGACGATCTGCCGCTGCTGCACCGCTGGGTGCGCGGCGCGAACATCCGCTGGGGTCTGCACGCGGAGCAGCGTGCGAGCCTTGGCCTGCCCGACGGGGCGGAGCAGAACTCGTGGCTGTTCGGGCTGCGCCGCATGCTGCTGGGCTATGCGGTGGGTGGCGCGGGGGCTTCCACGGGGGGCGCCGATGAGGCCTGGCAGGGCATCGAGCCTTACGACGAGATCGGCGGCCTCGATGCGGGTCTGGTCGGGCCGCTCGCGACGCTGCTGGAGCGCCTCGACGCGGCCTGGCGCGGGCTGCGCGAGACGGCCAGCGTCGCGGCGTGGTGCGTACGCCTGCGCGGCCTGCTCGCGGACTTCTTCGATCCCGCCGACGCCAGCGGCGCCTACACGCTGCAGCGCCTCGAAGCCGCGCTGCAGGCGTGGCAGGACGCCTGCGCCGCCGCGGGGCTCGCCGAGGCGCTGCCGCTGTCGGTGGTGCGCGAACACTGGCTTGGGCAGATGGACGACTCGGGCCTGTCGCAGCGCTTCTTCGCCGGCGCGGTGACCTTCGCGACGCTGATGCCGATGCGCGCGATCCCCTTCCGCCATGTGTGTCTGCTGGGCATGAACGACGGCGACTATCCGCGCACGCGCGTGCCGATGGACTTCGACCTGATGGGGCGCGACTACCGCCCCGGCGACCGCTCGCGCCGCGAGGACGACCGCTACCTGTTCCTCGAGGCGCTGCTCTCGGCGCGCGAACGCCTGCACGTGAGCTGGGTCGGGCGCAGCATCCACGACAACACCGCGCGTCCGCCCTCGGTGCTGGTCGGGCAGCTGCGCGACCATCTCGCGGCCGGCTGGCGGCTCGCGGGGCAGGACGGCGAGGATGACGGAGAGAGGCTCCTCGCCGCGCTCACCGTCGAGCACCGTCTGCAGCCTTTCAGCCCGGACTATTTTCCTGCCGCCGGAACGGTCACGCCGCTGTTCACGTATGCGCGCGAGTGGCACGAAGGGCGCGATGGTTTCGCGGCCGATGCCGCCGTGCCCGCGCCGCTGGCGCCGCTCGACGAGAGCGAGCCGCTGGCGCCGCTCGACGAGAGCGAGCCGCTGACGCTGCGCGAGCTCGCGGATTTCCTCAAGGAGCCGGCGAAGGTCTTCCTGCGCCGGCGTCTGGGCGTGTATTTCGAGCTGCCCGACCCGGCGAGCGAGGACCACGAACCCTTCGCGCTCGATGCGCTGCAGAACTGGCAGTTGCAGGACGAGCTGATCGCCGCCCAGCTCGACGCGCTGGGCCGCGGCGATGCGCGCGAGGCGGCGCTGGAGCGGGCGCTCGCGCGCATCGAACGGCGCGGCGAACTCGCGCCGGGGCGCTTTGCGGCGCTGATGCAGGCGCAGCTTGCCGAGCCGATGGAGGACCTCTTCGAACGCTACGCGAAGGCGCTCGCGGACTGGCCCGAGGCGGTCGAGCCGGACGAGGACGTCGCGTTCGAACACGAAGTCGGCACCGCGCGGCTCGTCGTCGCCGATCGCCTCGGCGGCCTGCGCCGCAATGCGGAGGGCGCGCGCGGCCGCCTCGTGCTGGAGCGCGGCAGCGTCATCGAGGTCGGCAAGTACCGCCGCGACAAGCTCCTGGGGCACTGGATCGCGCATGCGGCCGGTCATCTCGGCGGCGTGCCGCTGACGAGCCGCATCGTCAGCAAGGCGGGGGACGCGCCGATCAACCCGCTCGCACCCGAGGCGGCACAGGAGTACTTCCGCCGCCTGCTGGTAGCCTGGCACGAGGGGCTCACGCGCCCGCTGCCGCTCGCGGTGAAGACGGCCTTCGCGTGGATCGGCAAGGGGGGGCGCCCGGACACGCCGCTCGACAGCGACGCCGGACGCGAGGCGCGCATCGCCTTCGACGGCGACGGCTTCAAGCGCCAGGGCGAGCGCGCCTACAGCGCCTATCTGGCGCGCACGTGGGCGGATTTCGACGCGCTGTGGGCCGGCGGCGAGTTCGCGCGCCTCGCCGATCGGCTGCTGCGCCCGCTGTACGACACGGTCGGCGCGTCCAAGGGCGGCAAGGCCGACGCTGCCGCGCAGGGAAGCGACGCATGAGCGCCCAGACGATGTCCGAACCGCAGAAACTCGACCCGCTCGCCTTCCCGCTGCACGGCAGCCGCCTCATCGAGGCCAGCGCCGGCACCGGCAAGACCTTCACGATCGCCGCGCTGTACGTGCGCCTCGTGCTCGGCCACGGCGGGGACGCCGCCTTCGCGCGGCCGCTGACGCCGCCCGAGATCCTCGTCGTAACCTTCACGGACGCCGCGACCAAGGAGCTGCGCGACCGTATCCGCGCGCGGCTGGCCGAAGCGGCGGGATATTTCCGCGCCGACCCGGCGGAGGTCGAGGCAATCGTGCGCGGCAAGGATTTCCTGCACGACCTGCGCGCCGACTATCCGCCCGAAGCCTGGCCGGGCTGCGCGCGCAAGCTGCAGCTCGCCGCCGAGTGGATGGACGAGGCCGCGGTGTCGACGATCCACGGCTGGTGCAAGCGCATGCTCAACGAGCACGCCTTCGACAGCGACAGCCTGTTCACGCAGCAGCTCGAAACCGACCAGCGCGAACTGCTCGCCGAGGTCGTGCGCGACTTCTGGCGCAGCTTCTTCGTGCCCCTCGACGAGCGCGCGGTGGCCGAGATCGCCGGCTGGTGGGCGACGCCGGACGCGTTGCAGGGAGAGCTCCGCAAGCTCGTCGAGCACGCCGAGGCGCTCGACGACGCGCCGGAGCCGGCCGACGCGGTCGCCGCTGCGCGCGACGCGAAGGCGCAGGCGCTCGCCACGCTGAAGGCGCCGTGGCCGCAGTGGGCCGACGAGCTGGAGGCGCTGCTCGACGCCGGTATCGCGAAGAAACAGGTCGTCGGCAGCAAGATCCAGCGGCGCTATTACGAACCGTGGCTCACTGCGCTGCGCAGCTGGGCCGCCGATCCCGCGGCCGCGTCGCCCGATCTGAAGAAGGGCTGGGAGCGCTTCACGCCCGAGGGCATGGCCGAGGCGTGGAAGGACGGCGATCCGCCCCCCCATCCCGCCTTTGCGGAGATCCCCCGCCTGCAGGCCGTGCTCGCCGAGCTGCCGCAGGCGCGTGCCGAGCTGCTGCGCTTCGCCGCGCGCTGGGTCGCCCGGCGCTTCGCCGCCGAACAGCAGCGCCGCGCGCAGATGGGCTTCAACGATCTCCTCACGCGCCTGGGCGCGGCGCTGCGCCAGCCCAACGGCGAACGCCTTGCCGAGGTGATCCGCCGGCAGTTCCCGGTCGCGCTGATCGACGAGTTCCAGGACACCGACCCGGTCCAGTACGACATCTTCGACCGCGTGTATCGCATCGCCGCGAACGCGCCCGACGCCGGCGTGGTGCTGATCGGCGACCCCAAGCAGGCGATCTACGCCTTCCGCGGCGCGGACATCTTCACCTACCTGCGCGCGCGTCGCGATGCGGGCGGGCGTCTGTTCACGCTCGGGACGAACTACCGCTCGACCGACGCGATGGTCGCCGCGGTGAACCGCTGCTTCGCGCAGGCCGAAGCGCAAGACGAGGGCGAGGGCGCCTTCCTGTTCCGCGGGCAGGACGACAACCCCGTGCCGTTCCATGCGGTCGCAGCCGAGGGACGGCGCGAGCGCCTCGTCGTCGACGGGGCGCCGGTCACGGCGTTGACCTGCTGGGTGCTCGATCCCCGCGAGGCCGGCAAGGCGGTCGGCGTGATGGACTACCGTGCGCGCATGGCCGCGAGCTGCGCCGCGGAGATCGTGCGCCTCTTGAACCTCGGCCAGCACGGGCGGGCGGGTTTCGCACGCAAGGGTGACGTGAGTGACGGCGAAGCGCTCGCCGTGCTGCGTCCGGCCGACATCGCGATCCTCGTCAACAGCCGCAAGGAGGCCGACGCCGTGCGCGCCGCGCTCGCCGCGGGCGGGGTGCGCAGCGTCTATCTCTCCGACCAGGAATCGGTGTTCGCGAGCCCGCAGGCGCAGGAGCTGCAGCGCTGGCTCGCCGCCTGCGCCGAACCGGACGACGACGGCCTGCTGCGCGCCGCGCTCGCCACCCCCAGCCTCGGCCTCGACTGGGCGGCGCTCGACCGCCTGCGTCGCGACGAGCTCGAATGGGAAGACCGCGTGCTGCAGTTCCGCGCCTACCGCCAGCTGTGGCGCCGCCAGGGCGTGTTGCCGATGCTGCGCCGCCTGCTGGGCGACTTCGGCGTGCCGCGGCGGCTCCTCGGCGGCGAGGGGGCAGGCGGGGGCGCGGTGCAGGACGGCGAGCGTGCGCTCACCGACCTGCTGCATCTGGCCGAACTGTTGCAGCACGCGAGCGTCGCGCTCGACGGCGAACATGCGCTGATCCGCCACCTCGCGGAGCAGCGTGCCGATGCCGGGAACGGCGATGATGCGAGGAAACTGCGCCTCGAGAGCGACGCCGACCTCGTGCAGGTCGTCACCGTGCACAAGTCCAAGGGCCTCGAATACCCGCTGGTGTTCCTGCCCTTCGCGTGCACCTTCTTCGAGACCACGGCGAAGAACCTGCCGCTGAAGCTGCACGACGACACGGGCCGGCTGCGGCTGGTGCTGGAGCCCGAGAGCGACGACGTCGCGCAAGCCGACCACGAGCGCCTCGGCGAGGACCTGCGCAAGCTCTACGTCGCGCTGACGCGCGCGCGCCACGCGACCTGGATCGGCGTCGCGCCGGTCGACGGGCTCGAGCGCAGCGCGCTGGGCTATCTCCTCGCCGGCGGCGCGGCGATCGCGCCCGACGCCTTGCCCGATGCGCTGGATGCCCTGCGCGGCGACTGCGCCCACATCGCGATCGAATCCGCCCCGGCGCCCGCGGGGGAGCGCTTCGTGCCGCGCGTCGCCCGCAGCGAGCTCGGCGCCGCGCGCGCACCGCGCCGGCCGGTGCGCGAGTTCTGGTGGATCGCGAGCTATTCGGCACTGCGCACCGCGGAGGCGGGCACTGCGGAGGGCGGCGCGGGCGAGTCCGCAGGCCCCGCCGTCGCCGAACCCGCGCTTGTTCCGCTGCTCCCCGCCGCGCAAACCCCGGCCGAGGAAACCTTCGCCGAGATCCTCGACGAAGCCCCCGTCACCCCGGCCGCCCCCGGCGGCGATCAGCGTCTGCACCGCTTCGCGCGCGGCGCGGGCCCCGGCACCTTCCTGCACGAGATCCTCGAATGGGCCGCGCGCGAAGGCTTCGGCCGCGTGCTCGCGGCGCCGGAGCGTGCCCGCGACATGATCGCGCGCCGCTGCGCCGTGCGCGGCTGGAGCCACTGGACGGAGACGCTGACGCGCTGGCTGCTCGACTTCATCGCGACGCCGCTGCCGCTGCCCGACGGCGCAACGGCGCGCCTCGCCGACCTCGCAGGCGCCCGCCCGGAGATGGAGTTCTGGTTCGAGACCCATCGCGCCGACCTCGTGCAGCTCGACGGCCTGGTGCGGGCGCACACACTCGCCGGTGCGGCGCGCCCGGAACTCGCGCCGGGCCAACTCAACGGCATGTTGAAGGGCTTCATCGACCTCGTCTTCGAACACCGGGGGCGCTACTACGTGGCCGACTACAAATCCAACTGGCTGGGGCCCGACGACGCGGCCTACACGCCCGGCGCGATGCGCGACGCGGTGCTGGCGAAGCGCTACGAGCTGCAATACGTGCTCTACCTCTTCGCGCTGCACCGGCTGCTGAAGTCGCGCCTGCCCGACTACGACTACGACCGCCACGTCGGCGGCGCGGTGTACCTCTTCCTGCGCGGCAGCCACGCGCCGACCCGCGGCGTGCATGCCGAGCGTCCGCCGCGCGCACTGATCGAGGCGCTGGATGCGGAATTCGGCACGGCGGCCGTTCCGGGGGAGGGCTCGCGATGACGCGCACGACCCGAGGCGGCCGTCCCGGCACGGACCGCATGGACGACCTGTTCGCGGCCGACGGCGCGCCGGCCCTTTGCACCGCCGCGGGCGAACGGGGGGCTGTGGCGCGCGGCGATGTTGCCGCGCTGCTGCGCCGCTGGGTCGAACGCGGCTGGCTGCGCCCGCTCGACCGCGTGTTCGCGGAGTTCCTGCGCGACGAGGCGCCCGCTGCCGACCCGCTGCTGCTGCTCGCCGCGGCGCTGGCGAGCCACCAGCTCGGCCGCGGGCACGTGTGCCTGGACCTCGCCGCGACCCTCGCGGACCCGCGCTTCGCGCTGTCGCTGCCGCCGGAAGGGGATGACGCGACGGATCTGCCGCCGCTGCCGGACGAGGTGCTGGCGGGGGTGACGCTGGCGGACTGGATCGCGGCGCTGGCGCATCCGCTGCTCATCGACATGCCGGACCGCAGGGCGGGAAAGCGCGGCGCTTCCGGCCACGCGACGGCCGAATGGCGGGATGCGCCTGCGGCTTTCCCGCCCTACGGTTCAGCGACAAACTCGCCCCTCGTCCTCGTCGGCACGCGCCTCTATCTGCGCCGCTACTGGCAATACGAATGCGACGTGCGTGCGGGTATCGACGCGCGCCTCGCCGCGCCGCCCGGGGCGCTCGACCCTGCGGCCTTCCGCCAGGCGCTCGATGCGCTCTTCCCGCCGCGCGCGGACGGTGCCGTCGACTGGCAGAAGCTCGCCTGCGCGTTGGTCGCGCGCAGCGCCTTCGGCATCGTCACCGGCGGCCCCGGCACCGGCAAGACCACCACCGTCGTGCGCCTGCTTGCGCTGCTGCAGAGCCTCGCACTTGCCGGGCCGCAGCGGCGCCCGCTGCGCATCCGCCTCGCCGCACCCACCGGCAAGGCCGCGGCGCGGCTCAACGAGTCGATCGCCGGCGCGGTCGCGCAGCTCGCCCTCGACGGCCTGCCCGGTGGCGAGGCCGTGCGTGCTGCGATTCCGGTCGCGGTCGGCACGCTGCACCGCTTGCTCGGCAGCCGTCCGGACACGCGCCACTTCCGCCACGACGCGCGCAACCCGCTGGCGCTCGACGTGCTGGTCGTCGACGAGGCCTCGATGGTCGACCTCGAAATGATGGCCGCGGTGCTCGCGGCGCTCCCCGCGCACGCGCGCCTCGTGCTGCTCGGCGACAAGGACCAGCTCGCCTCGGTCGAGGCCGGCGCGGTGTTGGGCGAGTTGTGCGCCCACGCGCACGCAGGCCGCTACACCCCGGCGACGCGCGACTGGCTCGCCGGCGTGACCGGCACGCTCATCGACGACGCCCTCGTCGACCCGCAGGGCGAGCCGCTCGACCAGGCAGTCGCGATGCTGCGCGTGAGCCACCGCTTCACTGCCGACAGCGGCATCGGCCGCCTCGCCGAGGCCGTGAATGCCGGCGAACGCGCGCCGATGCACGCGGTGCTGAATGGCTCCGGCTCGCAGCGCTGCGCCGATCTCGCGCGCCTGCGCCTGGCCGGCGACGCGGACCTGCGCGCCCTCGTGATCGCCGGCGGCGCGGAGAATTTCCCCGGTGGCGGACGGCTCGCCGGCAGCGACGCGCCCCCGCCGCCCGCGGGCTTCGGCCATTACCTGCAGGTGATGCGCGACGGGCGCCCGCCGCTCGATGCAGCGCAGGCCGATTTCGACCGCTGGGCGCGCGCGGTGCTCGCGGCGCAGGGGCGCTTCCAGCTGCTGTGCGCGCTGCGCCGCGGCCCGTGGGGCGTCGCAGGGCTCAACGAGCGCGTCGCGCGCATGCTGCACACGGCCGGCCTGATCAAGGCGGACCACGGCTGGTATCCCGGCCGGCCCGTGCTCGTCACGCGCAACGACTACGGCCTGGGGCTCATGAACGGCGACGTCGGCGTGACGCTGGAGCTGCCGCGCCCCGCGCCAGAGGGCGGACTGCAATGGGGTCTGCGTGTGGCCTTCCCCGCCGGCGACGGCAGCGACGGGGTGCGCTGGGTGCTGCCGAGCCGCCTGCAGGCGGTCGACACGGTGTTCGCGATGACCGTGCACAAATCGCAGGGCTCGGAATTCACGCATGCCGCGCTGGTGCTGCCCGACACGCTGAACCCGGTGCTCACGCGCGAGCTCGTGTATACCGGCATCACCCGCGCGCGCCAGTGGCTGACGCTGGCAACGGCGGGCTCGGACCGGGTGCTGGACGAGGCTGTCGGCCGGCGCGTGCTGCGCGCGAGCGGCCTGATGGCCGCCCGTCACGCCCCCTGAGCCGGCCGGCGGTCGGGCTTACCGGACGACTCACTGGACAATATTCACGACTCCTTCGTCGCGGCCGCCGCCGCTCGAGATCACGCGCACGATATCGCCCGCGACCGCGCGCACCGGCGAATTGCGCACGTCGATCTGCCATGCCCCGGTCGCATCCGAGGTCACCGTCGCGATCGTTTCGTTCGTACGCACCAGCGTTGCGGTGATCTGCGCGCCGGCCTGGTTCGTCGCGCCGCGCACCTCCCAGCGACCCGAGTCCGCGCGGAAGTTGCTGCGCGTCAGATCGACCGTATCCATCGCCACCGGCTGGGCGCTGATCGTCACGGGCGTGGGCGCCGACACCAGGCCGCCGACGTCCGCGACCGTGTAGCTGAAGGTGTAGGTACCCGCCGCCGCCGCGGTGACGATCACGTCGCCGGTCTGCGGATTCTGCACGTCCAGCCCCGGCGGCAGCGGGAACTGCAGCTGCACCGTGGTGCTGTCCATGTTGCCGTTGGCGTCCGTGTCGTTGGCGAGCAGATGCACCTCGGTCGCCAGGCCGACGAACACGTTCGCGGCGTCCGCGACCGCAACGGGGGCGACGTTCGTCGGCACGGTGCCGGCCGGCGGCGGGGGCGGCGGTGCGGTCACCCCGTCGACGGTCGCGATGGCCTGGCTCAGGTTGGTCAGGTTCACCGCCTTCACCTGCGACGGGCAGGCGCCGTCGGAGTCGACCTCGCCCTCGTTGACGATCACGCTGTAGCGATAGGTGCCGAACTCGGGCGCCTCGATGTCCACCGTCGTGCTCATCGAGCCGTACAGGTAGTTGGTCTTCGGGTTGCGGAATTCGATCGTCGAGGCTGCGGGCAGGTAGGCCGAGCCCTGCACCTGCAGGCGCGAACCGGGTACGCAGCTGGTCTTCGTGATGCTGGTCTTGGGCACGGCGGGATCGATCAGGGCGCCGCCCGCCGCTTCCATCGAGAAGTGGTAGAAGTTGCCGTCGTCGCCGTAATAGCCTTCCAGCGCCGCGAAGGTGCCGACCGGGATCGACGCGGGATCCACTGCGAAGCCGAACTCGTTCTTGTAGCCCTTGGAGAGCAGGCGCGGATCGGTACTTTCCCGCGTCGGGATGTCGAGCAGGCTCATCACGCCCGCATCGTTCTTCGTCAGCGAGCCGAGCAACACCGTCTCGGCGGGTTCGATCGCCACGCTGGTGATGAGCGGCGTCGCGGTACCGTCGGCCGCGATCTTCACCTCGCCCAGCAGGATCGCCGTGGAGCCGACGAAACCGTCGCGCAACAGGCCGGGGAAGCGCGCGGGGTCGACCAGCTCGGCGGCGCTCAGGGTCTTGGTGGGCGTGTGGATCGTCGCGCCCGGCGGCACGAGGAAAGTGCGGCCGAACACGCCGAGTTCGACGCCCGTGCCATCGGGGCGATTGTAGATGCTCTTGACGATGCCCTCGGTCTCGAACGGGATGGGCACGACTTGGGCGGAGGCCACGGCGGGGGCGCCCAGCGCGCAAACGAGTGCGAGCGTGCGGACCAGCGGTTTGAGCGAAGGGGAGGGTGTCGGGTTGCGACTGGACTGGAGGCTCATGACAGTTTTCCTTAAAGACTCGGTTGGGTTCGGGACTACGCGCGCCCCCCATTTTTGCAAGTCATGTGCCATACATCGAAGGTAATAAATTTGTATCCGGATATATGTATCTTCCGGAAAAAACGGGGGAAAATGTGGGGAAAATGGGTGGGTTATCCCGCCCATTTTGGGGAAATCAAGGGGTCCAGAATGGCATTCGAATGCCACTGTCCGGCACACATCCAGTAACGTTAAGCCCGTCACGGTGGCGTCCGCGATTTGACGTCACACTGGCGCAACGTGTGTTCGGGGTATTTCACCCAGCACCCATTTCCCCCGGAGTTTCACGGACATGGACGGCAACCGGAAACCTTTCAATCTGCGCAGATGGTTTTCGATTGTCAGTCTGCTGGTGACGGGCGGCGCGGCCATCGTCTCGGGCGCGATCCTGTCCAACTTCTTCGTGTCGGAAGCGATCAAGCGCGACGCGATGCTCACCGCTCAGGTCATCCAGTCGATCGCCGAGATCGAGCTGCGCCACGGCCGCTTCGGCGGCGTCCCGGTCTCCCTCGGCGGCATCCTCGATTCGCGCATCACGGCCGATGAGCTGGGCGTCGAGGAATTGAACCTCGCGCGCGCGCGCCAGGAGTTCTACGACCACTTGCGCCTGATGCCCGAGGCCCTGCTCGCGACCGTGTTCGCGCCCGACGGTTTCGTCATCTGGTCATCCAATCCGACCCTGGTCGGCAAGAGCATTCCCGACAACGACGAACTCCAGGAAGTCATCGAGCTCAAGCGGGCGGTCGCGGGCGGCCACCTCAAGGGCGCGGCCGGGGGCAAGGTCGAGCAGCAGTTCGTGCGCTACCCCCAAGACTTCTACATCGAAAACTATGTGCCGCTGTTGGACCGCGAGGGCAAGGTCGCCTCCATCGTCGAGATCTACAAGGAGCCGCGCGATCTCATCTACTCGCTCAAGCGCGGCTACCTGCTGATCTGGCTTGCGGCGCTGCTGTCGGGTGCGGCCATCTACCTGTGCCTGCGCTGGATCATCATCCGTGCCGCGCGCCAGATCGACGCCCAGCAGCGCGAGATCGTCGAGAACAAGACCCTCGTCGCGCTCGGCGAAATGTCCTCCGCGGTCGCGCACGGCCTGCGCAACCCGCTGGCGTCGATCCGTTCCAGCGCCGAAGTCGCGCTCGAAATCGGCGATCCGTCGACCGCGAAGAACCTCAACGACATCATCACCCAGGTCGATCGGCTCTCGAAATGGGTACGGGAATTGCTTCAATTTTCTAAGCCGATTAGCGACGAACGCGAGGCGGTGAAGATCGATATGGCCCTGAACGACGCGCTATCCACCTACGAAGTGCAGATCCGCCGCGCCGGCATCGAGGTCGACTGGACGCCCGAAGCGGCGCCGGACGCCGAGGTGCATGCGAACGGATCGCTGCTGGAGCAGGTGCTCAACAGCGTGCTGTCCAACGCCATCGAAGCCATGCCGCGCGGAGGGCGTCTCGGCGTGTTCGTGGAGGCGCCGGAGCACGACCGCGTCACGGTGAAGATCTCCGACACGGGCTGCGGGATGTCCGCGAAGCAGCTGGAAACGGCTTTCAAGCCCTTCCACACGACGAAACGCGGCGGGCTGGGTGTCGGTCTGGTGCTGGTAAAGCGGATAATGGAGCGATTCGGCGGGGCCGTCGTGCTGGAAAGCAGGGAGCAGGCGGGAACCACCGTAAGTCTGACATTCAAGGTAGCCGAGCAGGAGTAAGGAAATGCCAAACACGATCCTGGTCGTCGACGACGACGAGATCCTGGGCGACAACATTTGTACCAGCCTCAAGCGCAACGGCTGGGACGCGCAACTGGCGGGCTCCTCGGAAGAGGCCCTCGAGATGGTGTCGACGCTGCATCCCGACGTCGTGCTCACCGATCTCAACCTGCCGGGCATCACCGGCATCGAGCTGATCGGCAAAGTGCGCGAGGCCGAGCCCGAGGCCAAGGTCATTCTCATGACCGGGGACGGCAACGTGCAGCGCGCGGTCGAGGCGATGAAGGCCGGAGCGTACGACTACCTCACCAAGCCCCTCGTGCTGGCCGAGCTCAAGCTCCTCATCGAGCGCGCCTTCGCCGCACGGCGCATGGAAAAGACCCTGTCCTTCTATCAGGAGCGCGACACGCGCGACGCCGGCGTGAATGCGCTGATCGGCGCCTCGGCCCCGCTGCAGGCGATGAAGACCATGATCCGCCAGCTGCTCGACGCCGAGCAGCACATGCCCGCGAGCGAGCTGCCCGTCGTCCTGATCAACGGCGAAACCGGCACCGGCAAGGAACTCGTCGCGCGCGCGCTGCACGTCGACGGCACGCGCAGCAGCGGCCCCTTCGTCGAAGTGAACTGCGCCTCGATCCCGTCCCATCTTCTGGAAGCCGAGCTGTTCGGCCACGAGAAAGGCGCGTTCACCGACGCGCGCGACCGCCGCGCCGGCCTCGTCGAAGCGGCCGACGGCGGCACGCTGTTCCTCGACGAGATCGGCGAGATCGACCTCGCGCTGCAGGCCAAGTTGCTCAAGCTGCTCGAAGAGCGCACGATCCGGCGCCTCGGTTCGGTCAAGGAGATCAAGGTCAACCTGCGCATCATCAGCGCCACCAACCGCGACCTCGAACAGATGGTGCGCGAAGGCAAGTTCCGCAGCGACCTCTACTTCCGCCTGCGCATCATCACGATCAAGGTGCCGCCGCTGCGCGAGCGCGGCGAAGACATCGTCACGCTGGCGAAGCACTACCTCGAACAGCACGCCCGCCGCTACGGCAAGCCCGGCCTGTACTTCAACGACGACGCGCTCGCCGTGCTGAAGAGCTACGCGTGGCCGGGCAACGTGCGCGAACTGCGCAACATGCTCGAACAGACCGTGCTGCTCGCCGCCGGCAAGGCCATCACGCCGAACCAGCTCGCGATCTGCCCGGGCCTGTACGGCACCTGCGACCGCGACTTCCACTCGCTCGACTCCTACTGCATGTCGGTGCCGTCTACGGGCGTCAGCGTCCCCGAAGTCGAGCGCGACCTCGTCATCAAGATGCTCGACAAGACCGACTGGAACGTCACCAAGTCCGCACGCCTGTTGGGCCTCACGCGCGACATGCTGCGCTATCGCATCGAGAAGCTGGGCCTGGAGCGTCCGGAGCGCTGACGCGACAAGAATGCAGGGGAGGGAGAAGGGGCGCGGCGCAAGTCGCGCCCTTTTTCCTGATGCGGAAACCGCAAGGCGCGAAACGTAGGGCGGGAAAGCGCAGCGCATCCCGCCAATCCGACGGCCAGAAGTGCCTCGAGCGCCGTGTGGCGGGATGCGCCTGCGGCTTTCCCGCCCTACATTTCGTCGGCTCATGTCGCGGCTTCGGAGTATCAAGGGCCGTAGCCGGGCCGGGCGGCACGATCACTGGATGCTGCTCGCCAGCTCGAAGATCGGGATGTACATCAGGATCACGATGACGCCGATCACCAGGCCGATGAAGGTCATCAGCAGGGGCTCGAAGAGGCGCACGAACCATTCGATGAAGCGGCTCATCTCCTCGTCGTAGAAGTCCGCGGTGCGCTCCATCATCTCGCCGAGGTTGCCGGCGTGCTCGCCCGCGCGCAGCATGCGCAGCGACACCGGCGTCGCCATGCGGTTTTCCTCCAGCGCCCACGACAGCGCGTGGCCCTCGCGGATGCGGGCGGCGACTTCGTCGAGGCGGCTGCGCGTCGCCACGCCCAGCAGGCCCCGCACCATGCCGATCGCCGTCAGGATGGGGATGCCCCCCTGCAGCAGGATGCCCAGCGAACGGTAGAAGCGCGCCATCTCGTAGATGAACAGCCGCTTGCGGATCGCCGGCACCGACTCCAGCAGCGTCGACAGCGCGCGCCGCACCGGCGGCTGGCGCAGCAGCAGCACCGCGCCGGCGAGGGCCGCGAGGGCGCCGACGCCCAGCTCCAGCTGGTGCGCGTGCAGGAACTGGCCGGATGCCAGCAGCACGCGCGACAGCCACGGCAGGTTGGTGCCGACGTCCTCGAACACCGCCGCGAAGCGCGGCACCACGTAGCCGATCAGGAACAGCAGCACGCCGCAGCCGACCACGAACAGCAGCGCCGGATACACCGCCGCGCTGACGATCTTCTGCCGCACCTCGTCGACGCGGCTGCGGTAGGCCACGTAGCGGCCCAGTGCGGCGCCGACGTCGCCGGTCTTCTCGCTCGACTGGATCAGCGCCACGTACAGCTCGGGAAACACCTCCGGCGCGCGCGCCAGCGCCTGCGACAGCGACTTGCCCTCGTACAGCGCGCGCACCAGGTCGTCCAGCACCTTGCGCGCGTGGCCGTCGCTCTCCTTCTCGGCGAGGCTCTCCAGCGCGTCGATCAGCGCCAGTCCCGCCTTCAGCAGCGTCGCCAGCTCCTGGCTGAACAGCACCAGCGGGAAGACCTCCTTGCGCTGCCAGCGCAGCGCCGGCAGGCGTTGCGCAGCGCGCAGCGACATCACGCGCAGGCCCTGGTCCTCGGCCTGGCGGCGCGCGTCGGCGAGGCTGGTCGCGTCAATCGTCAGCGCGACGACGCCCGCATCCCGACCGACCCCCTTGATCTGGTAGCGCATGGTGGCCTCCGTCGCGACGCGGCTGGCGCGTCACTCCCAACTGGTGATGTCGGCGTTCTCGCCGTCGCCGCCGGGCTGGCCGTCCTTGCCCAGCGAGAACAGGTCGTACTCGCCGTGCTCGCCCGGCGCCGCGTAGGCATATTGACGGCCCCACGGATCCGCCGGCACCGCCTTCTGCAGGTAAGGGCCGCCCCATTTCGTCTCGTTGCCGGGGCGCGTCACCAGCGCCGCGAGCCCCTGCTCGGTCGAGGGGTAGTGGCCGGTATCCAGGCGGTACAGGTCCAGCGCCTTCACCAGGCCTTCGACCTGCGCGCGCGCGGCCTTCACTTCCGACTTGCCGAGCTGGCTGAAGTATTTCGGCGCCACCAGGCCGGCGAGCAGGCCCAGCACCACCAGCACGACCAGCAGTTCCAGCAGCGTGAAACCGCGCGAGGTGGCACGAGAGGTGACACGAGTGAGGCCAGATGAGGGGCAGCGGCGGAGCATTCGACGATCATCCATGGGCTTTGTCGCTCAGTTGATTAGGTGTCCGCCAGTGTAGGAACAGGCTTCGGGCGGCGTCAATTTGTGCCAGCAGGAAACATGCCCGTGGCGTGACGCGTGTCGCGGCGCGGAAAAACAAGGCATGGCGCTTGCGTAATCCCCGTGTTGGTGGGGAATTTTCCCCAATTGTTGACCCGGTAACTATGCCGTTCGGCCCGAGCCTGTCGAAGCGTGGCAGCGTGCGTCGAAAAACTCGGGGCGAGCGGTCGTTTTGATTGCCGCCTCGCCAAGACACGAGAATGGGAGACGCCACATGCCTTCGCCCGCCCCGCTGCTGCTTGCAGCATGGCTCGCACTGCCCCTGGCCGCGCACGCCGACGTCTATATGAAGGTCGAGCCCGACGGCTCGGTCACGCTCACCGACGAACCGCGCCGCGGCTTCGAGCGCATCGTCGCCACGCCCGGCCCCGCAAGCGGGGGCGGAGCCCCGATAGGCGGGACCGGTTTGCCGCTCGCCGCCGCAGCCGCCGACACCGGCAGCCTGCCGTATGCGCCGCTGGTCGCCGCGGCCGCGGTGGAGCACGACCTGCCCGAGGCGCTCATCCATGCCGTGATCCGCACCGAGTCGAACTACGATCCGGCGGCGGTGTCGCCGAAGGGGGCGGTCGGGTTGATGCAGCTGATGCCCGACACGGCGCGCGAGATGGGCGTCGCGGACGCGCGCGACCCTGCCGACAACATCCGCGGCGGCGCGCGCTACCTCAAGCGCCTGCTGGGCATGTTCGGCAACGACGTGGGGCTCGCCGTCGCGGCCTACAACGCCGGCCCGGGGGCGGTGGTGCGCAGCGGCGGAACTCCGCCCTTCGCCGAGACGAGACGCTACGTGCCGCGCGTGATCGAGCATTTCGAGCGCCTCGGCGGTCGCCGCGGCGGGCGCATGTCCTGAGAAGTGGGGAACCCTGCCCATATCTGGGGAAATGTACCCATGTTCCCCGGTGGGCACGCAAAACCCTTTGACGATGCGGGATGTGTCGACCGCGGCGGGGTGTATAAGCCGTTCGATATATGCGGATTACGTGATGGCGGACCCCCGAAACTGGGGGGGGGCGGATTGGGCGGGTTAACCCGCTGCGGAGCTGAAAGCCGCGAAATATCTGAGGAATGGTAGGGCCTGACGAGTTGGCACGCCGGTTGCTGAGTGTCCTGCGGGATCTTCCCGCAACGCATCCGCCGGTCCGAACTGCCAGGGTTTAATCGGTCGACGAGGTGTCAGGCGCGGGGTCTGCGGACCCCAAGCCCAAACTCTAACCCTTCGGAGATTTTAAAATGGCCAAGAACATTCGTACCCTCGTCGCGATCGCTTCGCTTCCCCTCATGGTCGGTGTCGCCAGCGCGAGCGGACCGTATGCAGGGGCGTGCGGCGCCAGCCTGGACGCGGTCGAAGCGGCGATTGTCGCAGCGACCTTCTACGATCCGAAGGCTGCGTCGAACGAGAGCAACATGATCCTGAAGCTCGATTCCGCAGCAGCGAAGCTGGGCCAGAGCAAGCCGCTCGATGCGATTGCCAACCTCGAGTCGATCTCGGACAGGGCCACCGAATTGGCTACCGCGCCTAAGCCCAAGCTCGATGACGCAGCGGGCATCAACGCCGCGGCGGCGAGTGCGATCACCTGCGTAGGGGCGAACTACTGAGCCTGGGGAGGGCTCGCACAAGCGACTCGCCTGCGGGCTCGACTGCGGCAGGCGGCATTTCATGGCTGAAAGGCGCGATTTTCCAGTCGCGCGTTTCGGCCGAGATACCTCGGAGAATTCAAATGGCCAACAAGATCCGTGCCCTCGTCGCAGCCCTCGTTGTTCCCTTCGCGCTGGGCGCCGGTAGTGCCAGCGCAGCGCGCCCGAGTCCGGTCGAGTACGAATTCGTGAGTGCCTGCGCACAGGAACTGTCAGGCGTCGCGGGGGTGATCAGCGCATCGACCTTCTCCGGAAAGAACGCAGCCGGGAACAAGGACGGGCTGCTCTCGAAAGTCTATGGCGCAGACCAGAAGGTGTCGCAGAGCAAACCGCTCGAGGCGGAAGGTCTGCTGTACCAGGTTGCGGACAAGGCGAACGATCTTGCGAACCAGGGCAAGCTCTCCGGCGCGGACGCGTCGAGCATCGTCGCCGCATCCACCCTGCCGGGTGAGGCCATGACCTGCGTGATGGGTCAGCAATAGCGCGAGGCGAAAAAGGGGGGCGGGGCGAGCGCCCGCGGATTCGCGCCTGAGGCGGACTCCGCGGGTGTCACCCGACAACGCTGTTCGTGCAGAACGACGAAGACGATGAGCATGGACGGTATTCCTGCCCGGACCGGATCGCGCAGCACGGCGAAGTTGCCGTGACGGCGTTCGGCCGCACGGGATGCGCCTTGCCGCGCCAGCGGGGCGAGCGCGTCGTCGTCGCCGTGCTGGCCTTCGTGCTGTGGCTGGCGCCCATTCTCGCGCTGGGCAACACCGCGCCGCGCGCCGCAGTGCCCGGCTCCGACATCTGCAGGGCGGCCGCAAAGAACGACAAGGCGCAGGAGCAGCACCCCGCCAGCCATCGCTGCCAGGACTGCTGCTGCTCGGCCGTGCGCCTCGCCTCCGGTCCGCCGCCCGCGGCGGAGTGGTTCTTCATCCCTGCTGCCGCGCCCGTCCTCGCGGGCGCGGAGCGTGCACTGCCGCGCGCGCTGGCGTGGCGCGACCTTGCGCCGCCGCCGCGTGCGCCCCCTTCTGCTGACGGAATCCCCGCGACCGCACCCGGCATCGGCTGAACGGCCGCTGCCTGCCGATTCCGTTTTCAGCTCTCCGGCTGCCTGTTGCCCGCGTTGCCCGGGGCGCGGGAGCCATCATGTCCTGCATTCTCCGTCACCAGCGGCTGATCTACCGGCACGTGAACGGCGTGCAGATTACGCCGCGCTGGAGCGCGGTGCTGGGGACGACGTTCGCGTTCTGATCGGCGGATTCGTAGGGCGGAAAAGCGCAGCGTCTTCCGCCGCATGGCAGAGGTGATCGATGGACATGCGGCGGCGCAGTTGGCAAACCCGGCCTGCGGCTCATCCGCCCTACGAAACTGCGACGCCGAGCCGGTCTCCGAAGACGCCTCTCTGTGGGGACTATTCCCCAATTCCGGGGCGCTGTCCCCGTTTCACCGCGTCGCCGCCAAATCTGCACGCCCAACATGGGTAATCGGCCGCCAAGCCTTAATTTGTCACAAGTTGTCGCGTACCAATGCTGATGACGCAGGCATCGGCCGTACGGCGTTCGCCGCAATCCGACTCCGGGAGTCTGCGCCCTTGGCGGGATTGCGTGGGGAACCCCCACCCGCATTGCGGGGGAAAACTGGGGAATCTTCCCCGCTTTTCACCCCGGTAAAAATCAAGTCGTTGAAAAAACGTGATTTTTTGTAATGGCACGACGATTGCGAGAACGCCCTCGGGATTTTCCCATTTTGGCTCGCGCCCGGTGCAGTCCGCCGGACGCGAGTCCGGGGTCTGCAGCGCACCGCAGACCGAAGCGTTGTAACCGTGGGGGGAACGACGATGAAGTATCTTTATCCGAAAGGGCGGGCGCCAGCCGCAGCCGGCTATACAGGCCGGCCGACGAGGCTGGCCGGCCTGCTGATGCTGGCCGGGGCGACACTGTTCGCCGCCGGCCAGGCTCAGGCAGCTCCGCCGAGTGGTGGTGGCGGTGGCGGAACGACGACGACCGGCATTTCGTGCTCGCGCACGCTGGTCGCGAACGTGGTCGCGCTCGATCAGCCGCTGATGTACAACCGGCTCGGCGCGCAGAACATCAACGGCATGATGTTCGCGCTCGAGGAAGACGTGGTCGATTCGAGCGGCAAGACGCTCGCGGCCGGCGGCACGAAGTCGGCGGGCAACGTCAGGCTGCGCGCCGACAAGCGGCCGCGTCCGCTGGTGCTGCGCATCGCGGCGGGCGAATGCCTGACCGTGAACCTGACCAATCTGCTGAGCCCGACGGCCAACCCGCGCGACGCGGTGCCGCCCGAGATGCACATCGACGACCAGGTCGCCGATCGCAACGTGGGTTTCTTCGCGCAGGGCATGCAGGCGGTCAACAGCATCGCCGACATGGGCGACAACACCGGCAAGAACGCGTCCGCACTGGCTGCTCCCGGTCAAATGAAGACCTACACGCTTTACGGCGAGCGTGAGGGGACCTTCGTGGTGACCAGCTACGGGGCGACCTTCGGTGCGGATGGCACCGCCGGGAACATCTCCAGCGGCCTGTTCGGCCAGTTGACGGTGCTGCCCAAGGGCGGTCGCGCGTACCGCAGTGTGCTGAGCGAGGAGGAAATGCGCATCGCCGCCGACAAGAACGGCGACGGCGTGCTGACGGCCGCTGCGGGCGAACTGACCGCGGCCGGCCAGCCGATCATGAACTACGAGGCGCGCTATCCGAATGCGCAGCCGTGGACCAGCGAGGGCAAGGCCGGCAAGCCGGTCGTGAACATGGTCGACGGCACGCGCATCGTGCATACCGAGATCGACGCCGTGGTGCTGGGTCCGAACGTCGACGGTACTTTCCCGGCGACGACCTACCCGCTGGAAAACATGGGCAAGCGCAATCCGGCCTACCCTAACCGCCTGGAACCCTTCCGCGACTTCTCGACCGTGTTCCACGACGAAGTGGCCACCGCGCAGGCCTTCCCGGGCTTCTACAACGACCCGGTGTTCGGCTACGTGCTGCAGGCGACCCGCGACGCGTTCATGATCAACTACGGTTCCGGCGGCATCGGTTCCGAGATCATCGCGAACCGCCTCGGCGTCGGCCCGATGCACGACTGCACCTCCTGTGCGTACGAGGAGTTTTTCCTCACCGCCTACGTGGTCGGCGACCCGGCGCAACTGGTCGACATTCCCGCGAACGTCGGCCTCGAAGCGCTGAAGCCGGGCCAGGTGCCGCCGGCCGGGACCACCGGCATCAAGGCGACGAAGGCGCTGTATCCGCAGGATCCGGCGAACGTGCACCACAGCTACATCGGCGACTTCGTGAAGTACCGCAACATCCACGTGGGGCAGGAGCAGCACGTGTACCACCTGCACAACCACCAGTGGCTGTTCAACCCCAACGACGACAATTCCAACTATCTCGACGCGCAAGGCATCGGGCCGGGCTCCGGCTACACCTATGAGATGGTCAACGGCGGCTCCGGCAACCGTAACCGTTCTCCGGGCGACGCGATCTACCACTGCCACTTCTACCCGCACTTCGCGCAGGGCATGTGGTACATGTGGCGGGTCCACGACACCTTCGAGGCGGGCACGAAGCTGGCGGTGTCGAACGGCACCAAGGGCTATCACAGCACGCCGTATGCGCTGAAGGACGGCACGCCCGTCGCAGGCGCGCGCGCCTATCCCGACGGCGAAGTGGTGGTCGGCGCGCCGATCCCCGCCGTGGTGCCGCTGCCGGGCAAGGCGATGGCGCCGATGCCGGGCAAGGTGAGCGTCGTCGCCAAGTACGTCACCAACCCCGTCACCGGTGCCAGCGTCATCGCGGGTTCCAATGCCCAGGTCGACCGCAGCGCTGCCAACAAGAACGCCGACGGCACGCTGAAGAACCCGGGCTATCCGTTCTGGGTCGCGGGCATCGAGTCGACGATGGGCCAGCGTCCACCGACCCCGCCGCTCGACATGCTGACCGAGACCAAGGCGCAGGAACTGAAGGCGAGCGGCGACGCGCTGTGGTCCGGTCTCGTGCCGGCGCAGGCGGGCGGCTGGGACGGCGGTCTGGCGCGGCACACGCTCGAGGGGACGCTTTCGGGCACCACCGCGATCGTGACGACCAGCCCGGTCGACTTCATGAAGAAGCTCACGGCGGCCAAGGCGGTGTTCTTCCCCGAGGAAGGCACGGACGCGGAGCAGGCGGCGATGGCCTTCCACTCGAAGTCCTACCACGCCAGCTATGCGGCCAATCCGAGCGGCAGCACGGTCACGGCGGCGAACTTCAAGACCAACGGCGCGAAGCCCTCGGTCGCGGCGCCGTTCGCCGAGCCCTGCATCGACGACACGCAGAAGCAGCTGACTGCGGCCGCCGGCGCGGGCACCTGGTACAGCGGCGCGACGATGAGCTCGATGTGGACCGGTGCGGCCTCGCAGTTCAACGCGAGCACGCCGCGCGTGTACAAGGGCGCCAACATCCAGTTCGACGCGGTGATCAACAAGGCCGGTTACCACTTCCCGCAACAGCGCATCATCGCGCTGTGGGAGGACGTGATGCCGGTGATCAGCAAGCAGCAACCGCCCGAGCCCCTGGTGATGCGCCTGAACACGTTCGACTGCGCGATGTATCACCACACCAACCTGGTGCCGGAGTTCTACGAGCTGGACGACTACCAGGTGCGCACGCCGACCGACATCATCGGCCAGCACATCCACCTGCCCAAGTGGGACCTTTCCACCACGGACGGCGCGGCGAACGGCTGGAACTATGAGGACGGCACGATCTCCCCGGGAGCGATCGTCGAGCGCATCCACGCGGTCCGCCACTTCAACCACTGCACCGAACCGACCGATCCGCGCGACGGCAGCAACGTCTGCCCCGTGCCCAAGGCTCACCCCTACTTCGGACAGTTCAATCGTCCGGACTGGATGGGCGCACGCACGACGCAGCAGCGCTGGTTCTCCGACCCGTTGTTGAACCAGTACAACATCGACCGCGGCCTGGGCAACATCTTCACGCATGACCACTATGGTCCCTCGACGCACCAGCAGATCGGCCTGTACGCTACCGTGCTGACCGAACCGGCGGGTTCGAAGTGGTACCACGCCGAGGACGGCACCCCGCTGTACACCCGTGCAGACGGCGGCCCGACCTCGTGGCAGGCGGTGATCAACAGCGGCGACATCGACGGCGACAAGGTCGATGACAGCTACCGCGAGTTCTACCTGGAGTTCACCGACTTCCAGCATGCGTACGAAGCCGGCGTCTACGTCGGTGCAGGTCCGGACGGCATCCCCGACCCGGTCAGGTACCCGACCAGCCCGGACAGCTTCCGCTTCGCGATCAACCCGCCGGCGAAGAAGACCACGCTGCCCATCTTCCCCGACATGCAGCGCATCGTCGCGGGTGGCGAGAAGATCGGTTGCCCGGTCCGGCCCTGCCCGCAGGCGATCTCGGCGGACGACCCCGGCATGTTCGTGGTGAATTACCGCAACGAACCGGTGGCGCTGCGCATCTACGACCCGGCCAAGATCGGCCCCGACGGCAAGCCGGGGATGCAGGCGGACGGACTCGCGGGTGACCTGGCCTACGCACTGCAAAGCCGTACCGACCGCAAGATCGCAGCGTTCAACGAAGCACCGAGCGCGATCAGGCAGGCGACCGGCCCGACCGGCGGCGTCACGATCTTCCCGCCGCACATCAACAAGGCGGGCGACAAGGCGGGCGACCCCTTCACGCCGATGATGCGCACCTATGCGGGTGATATCGTCCGCGTCCGCGTGCAGGCCGGCGGCCAGGAAGAGGCGCACAGCGTGAGCATCCACGGCGTGAAGTGGCTGCAGGCGGGTTCGGCCTTCGGCGCGGCAGGCAACTCCGGCTGGCGCAACGGCCAGATGCTCGGCATCTCCGAGCAGTTCAGCCTCGGCATGCCGGTGGCGATGTATGCGGATGCGACCCGTATCGAAGCCGACTACATGTACTCGATCAATCCGTCGATCGAAGGCTACTGGAACGGCACGTGGGGGGTGATGCGCAACTACGCCGAGAAGCAGTCCGACCTGTACGCGACGCCGAACAACCCGCTGCCGGTCAGCCTGACCAACACGGGGGACTTCAACGGCATCTGCCCGAAGAACTACGTCGATCCTAAGCTCGGTGTGCTGCCGGTCAAGCAGCGCAACTTCGACGTGGTGGTGGCGCTCGCCAACGACATCCTGCCCAACCCGCTCGGCCTGACTATCGGCATGGCCGGCAGCGACGGCAAGCATGTCGGCGGTCCGCTCAAGGCCAACGGCGGCACGCTGGTGTACAACTCGCGTCCGACGAGCATCCCGGCCGCGACCATCATCGACGAAGTGACGGGTGAAGCGATCACGATCGGCGGCAAGTCCGGCCCGCTGCACGACCCGACCGCAATCATGTACGTGCGCAAGGACGACCTCGATGCGAGCACCGGCAAGCTGAAAGCCGGCGTCCCGGTCGAGCCCCTGGTGCTGCGTGCGGCGTCCGGCGAGTGCGTGAATGTGGTGCTGGAGAACCGCCTGCCGACGGCGATGCCCGACCTGCCGTCGCCCAACCTGATGTCGCCGGTCGTGATCCGTGAGCGCTTCGACCCGGTGGGCTACACCACCTTCAACAACAACCTGATGCGTCCGTCCGCGCACGCTGGCCTCCACACCCAGCTGCTGATGTACGACGTGACCAAGTCCGACGGTGCCAACGTGGGTATCAACCCGGTGCAGACGGTCGCACCGCGCGCGAACGCCACCGATCCGTACCCGACGACGTCCTATCAATACTACGTAGGAGACCTGGGCCGCGCATTCTCTGCGCAAACATCCACCATCAAGAAGGCAACCGACACCGTCACGGCGGTGGGCATCGAGTTCGGCGGGGCCAATATCATGCCCGCGGACCGTGTCAAGCAAACGCAGAAGGGGCTTAACGGGGCGTTCGTCGCCATGCCGCCGGAATCGACCTGGGTCGAGGACAGCAACATGCGCGCTGCCGCCACGGTGACCAAGACCACGAAGCCGGAGCTTGCGACCTACCGTGACTTCGCGCTGCAGTGGGCGAAGGGTCTGAACATGCGCTGGGCGAATGGCGATCCGGTGGAGAACACCGCCGCCGAAGGTCCGATGGTGCACGAGGATCCGGAAGACAACTCGGCGATGGCGGTGAACTACAAGGTCGAACCGCTGTGGTACCGCTTCCAGAAGGCTCCGGACGCACCCTTCGGTCACGCCAACGGTGCGGGCTATGCCGACGTGCCCAATGCCAACATGGCCTACAGCAACGCCCTGGTCGGTGGCGATCCGGAGACCCCGGTGCTGACGGTGGGCCGCGGCATGCCCTTCCGCATCCACGTGGTGCAGGCTTCGGGCGGCAGCCGGATGGGTACTTTCGGCCTGCATGGGCACGTGTGGCAGCGCGATCCGTACCGCGCCAACAACACCGATGCGAGCGGCTATCCGTCGCGCAAGTTCGGTGTGGGTTCGACGCGGATCCTGTTCAATCCGCTGGGGATGTTCCTGGGCGGTCAGGAAAGCATCCTGCCGGCCGCGCACTTCACCTTCAACCTGGCCAGCGCAGGCGGCGCCAATGCAATCCCGGGCGACTACCTGTACCGCGACTTCGAGTCGCTGGGCAACCTGGGCGGCCGCTGGGGGATCGTGCGGGTGCAGTAGGCAATACGCAGTTCGCAGTAAGCAGTTCGTAGTTCGTATCAGGCAGCAAAGGCGGGGTGTGGCGCTGCCGGCCGCATCCCGCTGGTACGAAGCATGCGTAGGTTGCAACAGCAGCATGGCTGTTGCGGATTTGGCGGGTCTTAATGGCAGTGGGGCCCGCCGCCTTTTTTGCGGATACAGCCGCGCCGCGCAGGCAAACGGCTTCATCCGGCGCGTTGCCGAACGCGCATCCGAACGAACAAGTAGTCCGGGGAACATCACCCAGTGGTGGGTCCCGAAAACGGGGGAAATCATCGTGAGCAAACTTCGCTTCGCAACACTTTCGCTGCTGGTGTCGTGCGCATTGCCGGGAACGCTTGCCGCTGCGCCGGCGCCGGTGTCCGCATCGGCGTCTGCGATGGCGGATGCCAAGCCGGCAGCCAGCGGACGCCTGGTGCGCGACGGCGTCGCGATCGACTTCGAAGCGCGCCCCGCCGGCGATGCCACCGAGCTGGTCGAAGGCGGGCTCGCCGACATCCGCTTCCGCATCACCGACGCCAATACGGGCAAGGGGGTGCCGGGACTCGCACCGGGCGCGTGGCTGGACCTCGCGCACGTGATCTCGAACCCGAAGGCCAACGAGCAGAAGGAATGCAAGGACAAGATCGCGCTCTACCTGAAGGGCGTGGTCGGCGTGCGGCCGATGGTGGACCTCAACAGCTATTACCTGCTGGTGCTCAACAAGGATCCGAGCATCAGCGTGATCGACCCGCTGACTTCGGTGGGCGGCGTCACCAGCACGCTGACGCGCATCATGCTCAAGCGCCCGCCGGTGGACTGGGTGAAGAGCGCCGACAGCAAGCACATCTTCGTGTCGATGCCGATCGCCGATCAGGTCGCGGTCGTCGATGCGGGCACTTTCCGCGTCGTCAATAACGTCGATGCCGGCGACGAACCGGTGCGCGTAGCGGTGCAGCCCGACGGGCGCTACCTGTGGGTCGGCAACAACTCGCGCGACCCGAACAAGAGCGGCGTCACGGTGATCGACGCGCACACTTTCAAGCCGGTGAAGACTTTCGCGACCGGCAAGGGGCACCACGAGATCGCCTTCAGCGACGACTCGCGCCACGCCTTCGTGAGCAACCGCGACACGGGCACCGTGACGGTGTTCGACGTCGCGACGATGCAGAAGGTGAAGGATCTGCAGACCGGGCCGCGGCCGATCTCGGTGGCGCAGTCCGCGCTGTCGAAGGCGCTGTACGTGGCCGACGGGCAGGCGGGCACGATCACGGTGATCGACGCCAAGACGCTGGCGACGCGCAAGGTGATCCAGGCCAAGCCCGGCCTCGGGCCGGTGCGCTTCACGTCCGACGGCCGCTACGCCTTCGCGCTGAACACGCTGGAGAGCGTCGCGACGGTGGTCGATGCGGGCAGCGACGAGGCCGTGCATGACATCAAGGTGGCCTCCGAGCCCTATCAGGTGACCTTCACGGCCGGCTACGCCTACGTGCGCGGCCTCGCCAGCGAGCGCGTGACGATGGTCAGGCTCGACTCCCTGGGCAAGGGCCACGAGCCGGTGCTGCAGAGTTTCGCTGCGGGCGGCGAGGCGCCCAAGCTCGCGGGCGACCTGCCGCTGGCGGCCAGCCTCGCGGCGCGCAACGACGAGGGGTCGGTGTTCGTCGTGAATCCGGCCAACAACACCACTTACTTCTACATGGAAGGCATGAACGCGCCGATGACGGGCTACCTCAACCGCGGCCACACGGCGCGCGCGGTGACGGTGGTGGACCGCGCGATGAAGCAGGGCGAGCCGGGCGTGTTCTCGACCCAGGTGACGCTGCCGGCGTCGGGCAAGTTCGACGTCGCCTTCATGCTCGACCGGCCGCAGGTGCTGCACTGCTTCAGCGCCGAGGTGAAGCCGGGCGCGGTCAGCGACGCCAAGCTCGCGATGCCGCGCCTCGAGTTCCTGCCCGTGCCGGTGACGGTGCAGGCGCCGGGCAAGACGACGGTGCGCTTCCGTCTCGTCGCCGGCAAGAAGGACACGCCGCGCACCGGCATCCAGGACCTGAGGGTGAGCTATTTCGTCGCCCCGGCCGGCACGCGCCAGAGCGCGGTGGCACGCGAGGTGGGCGACGGGGTGTATGAAGCGCAGGTGCAGCTCGGCGAGACCGGCGCGTACTACGTGCATGTGGACTCGGACGCGCTGAGGGATGTGCAGAACAAGCCCTACCTGACGCTGCGCGCGGTGTCGGCGGTGGCGGGCAAGTGACGGGAACCGAGGAGCAGGAGGCGGCGATGAAGAAGGGAGCAAGAAGCATGAAGCACGATCGCAGAACCAGGATCATGCGTGGCAGCCTGATCGCGCTGGCGGTCGCCGTGGCGGCGGGCATGATCGTGCCGGGGCTGGCGCGCGCACATTCCGAGCATGCGATGAAACCGCAGGCCACGCAGGTTGCCGCGGCGGATGCCCACGCGGGTCATGCAGGTCACGCGAATCATGCGAATCACGCCGCGTCCGACATGAAGCTGCCCGAGGACGTGACGGTGCGTTTCCCCGACGTGAAGCTGCTCGACCAGAACAGCCGCGAACGGAGCCTCAAGTCCGACGTGATCGGCGACCGCATCGTGGTGATGGATTTTGTGTACACCAGCTGCACGACGGTGTGCCCGGTGGTCTCCGCGATCATGGGCGAAGTGCAGCAGAAGCTCGGCGGGCGGGTGGGGCGCGAGGTCGCGCTGGTCTCGCTCACCGTCGATCCGGTCCGCGACACCCCCGCCCGCCTGCGCGACTACGCGCGTGCCCGCGGCGCGGGCGCGGGGTGGTCGTGGCTCACCGGCAGCACCACGGCGGTCAACGACACGCTCAAGGGGATGGGCACATGGACGCCGAACTTCGAGGACCACCCCGTCGTGATGATGGTCGGCGACGGCCGCAGCGGCAAATGGACGCGCTTCTACGGCTTCGCGGACCCCGCGATGCTGGTCACGCAGGTCGAATCGCTCATCGCGGCGCGTGCCGCAACCCGGGAGTAAGAGCATGAACGCAGCACGCCGCACCGTCCCACGCCGCACCCTTCTTCTCGCATCCCTGGCGGCCCTCGGGCTGGCGCTCGCGCCGGGTGCCTTCGCGCACGGCGACAAGCACACGGAGGGGCACGTCGACAAGCAGGGCGCCACCGCGCAACCGGCCGCGCAGGTCGTGACGCCCCCGGCCACCGGCGGCGGCACGCACGACGCGCGCGCCTACTTCACCGACACCGAGCTGGTCGACCAGAACGGGCGCAAGGTGCAGTTCTACAGCGATGTGCTGAAGGACCGCGTCGTGATGCTCAACGTGGTCTACACCAACTGCAAGGACGCCTGCCCGTTGATCACGCGCAAGCTCAAGGAAGTGCGCGACGCGCTGGGCGAGGAGGCCGCGCGCAAGGTGCATTTCATCTCGATCAGCAGCGATCCGCTGAACGACACGCCGGCTTCGCTGAAGGCCTTCGCGGCGAAGAACGAGGCCGACAACCCGAACTGGACCTTCCTCACCGGCGACAAGGCCAAGGTCGATTTCGTGCTGAGCCGCCTCGGCCAGCTCGGGCAGAGCGCCGAGGAGCATTCCACCTTGCTGATCGCCGGCGACGTCGCGACCAAGCGCTGGAACAAGATCCGTCCCGACGCGCCGCCGCCGGCGATCGCCGAACGGCTGAAGGTGCTCACCGAGCCGGTCGCCAAGGTGAGCATGGGACGGTGACGATCATGGCAAGCCGCCGCCTCTTACGGTGGTCGGGTGTGATGGCCGCGCTAATGTGCGTCGCGGGGCCTGTGGCCGCAATCGAGCTGACTGCTTCCGAACAGGCCGGAAAGCAGATCTTCCTCGAAGGCCGCAGCGCCTCCGGCAGCAGCATTGCGGCCCGCGTCGGTGGCGCGGACACGGCAATACCGGCAACGGTGGTGCCGTGTGCCAATTGCCACGGCGCTGATGGCCGCGGGCGGCGCGAGGGGGGCGTGCGCCCGCCCGACATCACCTGGCGGCGGCTTGCCCTCTCTTACGGCCAGCGTCTGGAAAACGGGCGCGAACGGCCGGCCTACGACGCCGCGAGCTTCGCGCGCGCCATCACCACCGGGGTCGATTCGGGCGGCAACCGGCTCGACCCCGCGATGCCGCGCTTCACGATGTCGGCGCGCGACGTCGAGGAATTGACGGCCTACCTGAAGCGCCTCGAAGACGACGGCGATCCGGGTCTGCTCGCGGACACCGTGCGCGTCGGCACGCTGCAGCCGGCGGCAGGGCCGCTGGCCGAGCTCGGCAACACCGTCACGGCCATCCTGCGCGGCACGTTCGATGCCGTGAATGCCGGCGGCGGCGTGCATGGCCGGCGCATCGAGCTGGTCGTCGCCGATCCCGGCCCCGACGCGGCGGGCGCCGAGGTGGCGCTGCGCCGCCTGGTGGAGGAGGAAAAAGTGTTTGCCGTCGTCTCGCCGCTGGCGCCGGCGCTCGACGGGCGGCTCGGCGCGGTCGCCGATGCCGCGCGCATGCCCGTGGTCGGTCCGCTCGCCCAGCTGTCGGGCAGCGGCGGCCGTTTCGTGTTCGAACCCCTGCCCGGTCTTGGCGAGCAGCTCGGCGCGCTCGGCGAATACGCCGCCACGGCCCTGAAGCTGACGAATCCGCCCGCCGCGATCGTGCATCCGGACGAAGCCCGCAGTGGCGCCATCGCCGGCGCACTCGCCGAGCGCCTCGCGCGCCGCGGCTGGTCGCAGGTGCGCGCCTATGCCTACGTGCCCGGCGCGTTCGACGCGGCCGGCGTGGGCGCGGCAGTGGCCGGGCAGGGGGCGAAGGCGGTGTTCTTCATCGGCCGCGATGCGGACTTCGGCGCGCTCGCCGCGCAGGCGCCGCTGCAGAAGTCGCCGCCGTGGATGTTCGCGGCCGCGAACCAGGTCGGCCCGGCCGCGCTGCAGTTGCCCGCGGCGCAGGCCGAGCGCGTGTTCATCGCCTATCCGACGCTGCCGCAGGACTGGAGCCCGCAGGGGGCGGGCGCGATGCGCGCGGTGCGCGAGCGCAGCGGCGCGGGCGATCGCCATCCCGCCTTCCAGGTCGGCGCCTATGCGGCGGCGATGGTGATGGTGGAAGGCTTCAAGCGCGCCGGGCGCGACGCCAGCCGCGACAAGTTCGTCGCCGCGCTGGAGAACATGCACGGCTTCCAGACGGGCGTGACGCCCGCCATCGGTTTCGGCCCGGGGCAGCGCATCGGCGCACCCGGCGCCCACATCGTCGGCGTGGATGCGCAAAAGCGCGTCTTCCGCCCCACCGGCCGCTACGTGCGCCTCGACACCGTGCAGGAGTGAGGCGATGGGCTATCGTCAGGAGGAACAAGGTGTGAGGACAGACCAGGTACAGGGCAGGCGCGCCGCCACGGCGCAGGAGAGGAGAGGAGGGACCGCGCGCCACGCGCTGCGCGGTCTGCGGCTCGGGGCGGCGGCCCTGTGCCTGGTCTGCACCCTCGCGTTGCCGACGCCGGCCGCCGCGCAGGAGGTCGGTGTCGCCGCGCGCGTGAACGGCGCGGAGATCTCCGTGTTCCGCCTCGAACGCCATTTTGAGGACTACCTCAAGCTGCAGGCGCGCAACGTCGCAGCGATCCGCAATCCCGAAGTGTTCAAGCGCTTGAAGCGCGAGGCGCTCGATCAGCTGATCGACAAGGAACTGCTGTGGCAGGAGTCGCAGCGGCGCGGCGTGAAGGTCGATGCCGCCGCCGTCGAGCAGGCGCGCAAGGGCATCGAGGCGGGCTTCGCGACGCGCGACGCCTACGAGCGCCGTGTGCGCGACGCCGGCTTCAACGACGAGACCTATGCCGAATACCTGCGCCACGAGCTGGCGGCCAGCCGCACGCTGCAGGAGCTCGCAGGCATGCCCGAGGTCAGCGAAGAGGACGTCAGGCGCACGCTGGCACAGGAGCCGGCGCCCGAGGGCATGCCCGAGGCCGAGGCGAAGCGGCAGGTGCGCGAGTACCTCGTCGTGAGCCGGCGGGCCGAGGCCGGGAAGGGCGCGCTGCAGCAACTGCGCAGCGCGGCGAAGGTGGATCTGCTGCAGAAATTCTGAACGGGGGCCTTGCCCCACGCTGGGGGGCGTGACCCGGGGGGCGGGTGGCTTTTCCCCACTTTTGGGGGCGGAACAGGCCGCCCCGGAGCGCCGGATTCGCCGGAAACCCGCCTGTTCCGCGGGATGCGGAAGTTGGCACAAAGCATGCTGAAGTACCGTCAAAGCTGCACCCGGCATTCTGGACCGGAGCAGAGCGAAAGCGGAGACGGCCATGGCAGCCAGCCGAAGAGTGTTGATAGTCGAAGACGAGGAAATCCTCGCAGAGAACCTGCAGGCCTACCTGCAACGGGCCAGCTGCGACGCCCGCGTGGCGTCGGACGGTGCGAGCGCGATCCTGACGCTGGATGACTTCGTGCCCGACGTGCTGGTGCTCGACTACCGCCTCCCGGACATGTCCGGTTTCCAGGTGCTGGACGCGATCCGGATGCGCGGGGCGACCGCCAACGCCATCCTGATGACGGGGCAGCCGCGCAACGAGGTGTATGACGAGGCGGCGCGGCGGGGCATCGAACACATCCTGTTCAAGCCCTTCCCGCTCGCCGAGCTGTCGAAGGTGGTGTGCAGCTTCGGCGCTGGCGTGGCGACACGCGTCGCGGGCGGGGCGGAGCCGTACGGGGATCACGGGCTGACGCATCCGGATCGGCGCCAGCACGCGAGCAGCCGCTTCCCGATGCGGCTGTACGACGGAACCTGGCTGTTCGCCGACCGGCGGCATGCCGGCAGGTTCCGGCCGCTCGGCGAAGGTGAAGGCGAGGGCGAAAACCAGGAATGACAACAGAGAGGCGCGGCAGGGCGCGACGGAAGCAGGAAGGGCGCGCAGTGCGGCGATAAGAAATAAAGAAGTCGCGGGGCAGGTCGCGCGCAACCCGCAGGAGATCGATGCGATGGACATGCATGTCACCCCTGAAATGGTCGTGCCGGACGACGGCAACGGCGTGGTGGTGCGGCTCGACGCCGCCCTGTTGCGGACGGCACGCGAGCGTGCCGCGACGCAGGGCCGCCGCGCGATCGACGAACTGGAGGAGTTGGCCGGACTCGAGCCGCGCGAATTCGTGCGCCGCCTGGCCATCACGCTGCATTACCCGGTGCTGGGCAGCGAGCAGCTGTTCGCCAGCGCGCCGGACTTCTCGCAAGTGCCGCTGGCCGACGCGATCAAGCACGAGTTCGTGCTCGTGAAGCGTCCGCCGGAAGCGGGCGGCGGCCTCGTCGGCGTGATCTCCGACCCCTTCGACGGCTCGCGGCTCGCCTGGATCGACGAGCGCCTGGCCGGTGCGGAGCTGTATCTCGCGCATCCGGCGGACCTGTCGGCCTACCTCGCGCGCCACGAGGAGGACTTCCACGCCATCGACTCGCTCGCCGAGGCGCACGAGGAGGCGGAGATCGTCGAAGACGTCGAGACGCTCTCGCTCACGCGCATCAGCGAGGATTCCAGCGTCGTCGTGAAGCTGGTCAATTCGACGCTCTACGACGCCCTCAAGGCCAAGGCCAGCGACATCCACCTGAGCGTCACCGGCAGCGGCATGGTCATCAAGTACCGCGTCGACGGCGTGCTCAACACCGCCAGCCGCGTGCAGGGCGCCGAAGTCGCCGAGCAGATGATCTCGCGCGTGAAGGTGATGGCCGAGCTCGACATCGCCGAGAAGCGCGTGCCGCAGGACGGCCGCTTCAAGGTGTCGATCAAGGGCCGCCAGATCGACTTCCGCGTCTCCATCATCCCCAGCATCTTCGGCGAGGACGCCGTGCTGCGCGTGCTCGACAAGCAGGATCTCGCCGACCAGGTGCACGGCGTGCGCCTCGACTCGCTCGGCTTCGAGGCCGAGGTCATGAAGACGCTGCGCCGCCTCGCCGGCGAGCCCTACGGCATGGTGCTGGTGACCGGCCCGACCGGCAGCGGCAAGACCACCACGCTGTACGCGATGCTCACCGAGATCAACCGCGGCGTGGACAAGATCATCACGATCGAGGACCCGGTCGAATACCAGCTCCCCGGCGTGCTGCAGATCCCGGTCAACGAGAAGAAGGGCCTGACCTTCTCGCGCGGCCTGCGCTCCATCCTGCGCCACGACCCGGACAAGATCATGGTCGGCGAGATCCGCGACCCCGACACCGCGCAGATCGCCGTGCAGTCCGCGCTCACCGGCCACCTGGTGTTCACGACCATCCACGCCAACAACGTGTTCGACGTGATCGGCCGCTTCACGCAGATGGAGGTCGATCCCTACAGCTTCGTGTCGGCGCTCAACGGCGTGCTCGCGCAGCGCCTGATCCGGCTGGCCTGTCCGCACTGTGCGGTCGAGCTGCGCCCGCGCGACGACGAGCTCGTCGCCTCCGGCATCGATCCGGCACAGACCCACGGCTGGCGCTTCGTGCACAGCCCCGGCTGCGGGCGCTGCCGCGGCAGCGGCTACCGCGGCCGCACCGCGATCGCCGAAGTGCTGCTGCTCGACGACGAGCTGCGCCAGACCATCATCGACCGCAAGCCCATCGCCGAACTCAAGGAACTCGCGAAGAAGCGCGGCCTGCGCCTGCTGCGCGAATCCGCACTCGATCTCGTGCGCACCGGCCAGACCACGCTCGAGGAGATCAACCGTGTCACTTTTGTCGCGTGACAACTTCATCGCCGTTCTCGCCCCGACGCGGGTGACGCTGCTGCGCGCGGGGCGGGGGGGCCCCGCGCCCTGCGGCGCCTGCGACTCCGAAGGCGGCTGGAGCGGCGCCGTCGATGCGCTGCAGGGCCTGCTGCGCGAGGCCGCCCCGCGCCGCGGCGGCCTGACGGCGGTGCTCTCCAGCCACTTCGCGCACTTCCGCCTGGTGCCGTGGAGCGACGCGATCGGCTCGCCCGCCGAGCTGGAGAGCTTCGCCCGCATCGGCTTCGAGGACATCTACGGCCCCATCGCGGCCGGCTGGGCGCTGCGCATCTCGCCCGAGGCGGCGGGCCGTCCGCGCGTGGCGGCGGCGATCGAGAAGGCCCTGCTCGACCGCCTGCACACCGTCGCGCAGGGCGCCGGGCTGCGCCTCGAGTCGGTGCAGCCGCACCTGATGGCGGCCTACAACCGCCTGCAGCCGCGCCTCGCCCGCGACAACTTCGTGTTCGCCGTCGCCGAGCCGGGCCGCTGCAGCGTGCTGCTCGCGCGCGCCGGGCGATGGCTGTCGGTGCGCTCCAGCGCCAGCGCCGACAGCGAGCGCGCCGTTGCGGCGCTGCTCGAGCGCGAATGCGAGCTCAACGGCATCGGCGATCCGGCGGCGGGGCCGGCGCCGGCGGTGTATGTGCATGCCCCGGGCCGCGCGGCGGGCGCCTGGCCCGCGGTCGAAGGCATCGCGCCGCAGGCGCTGGCGCTGGGCGGCGGCGATACCTGGCAGGACATGGCGCTGGCGGTCGCATCATGAACCGCCTCGAACTCGACTTCCGCCGCCCGCCCCGGCCCCGCGCCGGCGGCTGGGTGCTGTTCGTCGCGGGCATCGCGCTGGTCGCCACGTCGATGTGGAGCAGCGTCGAGATCGAGGCCGAGGCTGCCGCGCTGGAAACCTCCGTGCGCGACATCGTCGCCGGCCTGCCCGAGGCCCTGCTCGACCAGCACCCGCCGGGCGCCGGCACGAAGGGACGCGACGGTCGCGACAATGGTCTGGCGGACATGCAGCGCGTGCAGGCGCGCATCGACAACCGGCCCTGGCAGGACCTGTTCGCGACGCTGGAAGCGCTCGCCAGCGACGACGTCGCGCTGCTGTCGCTGACGCCGGACGCGCGCAAGCACCAGCTGCGCGTCACCGCCGAGGCACGCGACCTCGGCGCGATGCTCGCCTACCACCGCAAGCTGGAGGACACGCCCGCGCTGCGCGACGTGTCGCTCGTCAATCACGAGTTTGCCGAGCAGGTGCAGGGCCGGCCGGTGCGCTTCAGCCTCGTCGCGAACTGGGTGACGAACCATGCGAATCCATAAGCTGACACTCCACGAAGCGCTGCGCCGGCTCGGCCTGCCGGGCCTCGGCGGTGCCGTGCTGCTCGCCGCCGCCGCGGCGGGCACCGTGTTCGTCTTGCTGCCCGGCATCGAGTCGCGCGAACGCGCCGAACAGCACCTGCTGCGCGCCCAGGCACAAGCCACGGCGGTGCTGCGCGGCGAGGTGCACGTCGCGCAGCCGCCCGCGCGCCAGCTCGACGAGTTCTACGCCGGGCTGCCGGCCCAGCCCGCCGCGACCGGCGCGATCGACGGCCTGTACGCCGCCGCCGACGCCGAGAAGATCTCGCTCGCGCGCGGCGAGTACGCGCTCGCGGTGGAGCAGGGCACGGACATGGCGCGCTACCAGATCCTGCTGCCGGTGCGCGGCAGCTACGCGCAGCTGCGCCGCTTCATCGACACCGCGATCGCCAAGGTGCCGGGCCTGAGCGTCGAGGACCTCGACCTGCAGCGCAAGGCGGTGTCCGACACCGAGCTCGAAGGGCGCATCCGCATGACCCTGTACCTGTCGAGGCGCTGATGGCGGACCGGCGCAAGCTCTTCTGGGTAGTGTTCCTCGGCGCGGCCGCTGCGCTCGCGGTCATCCCCGAGTTCTTCGAAAGTCCCGGCTACGACGCCGTTCAGCTGCCCGCCCGCCCGCGCGCGGCGGGCAGCTGAACGGCGTCGTAGCCGGGACTCTCGAAGAACTCGGGGA
>NZ_QVLR01000022.1 GCF_014822185.1 Azoarcus sp. Aa7 | reverse complement strand
CGTAGTTTCAACGTTGAAGTGCAATAGTTCTCAGGACGCATGATAAATCTCCAGCGGCGTTTTATATCCGTGTCTTTTTCTCGGCCGGATATTCAGCTCATGCGCGATTTGATCGCATTCGTGCTGGGTTAGATTTTTCATGCAGACGCCTTTTGGGATGTATTGCCGGATCAGGCCGTTCAGATTCTCGTTACTGCCGCGCTCCCACGAGTGGTACGGCGTGGCGAAGTAGCAGAGCAAGGGGAAGCGCGCTTCAAGTGTTTTGTAGTCATGGAACTCGGTGCCGTTGTCCAGCGTGAGGGTATGGAACTTGGCAGCGTGCTCGGTGATGGCGAGCGTAGCGGCAGTAGTCACTTGCGCGGCCGTGCGCGCGGTTAGTTTCTTGATAATGGCGTAGCCTGATTTGCGCTCGAGCAGCGTGAGGATGCAGTGATGCTTGTCCTGACCGATCACCGTGTCGCCTTCCCAGTGCCCGACCCTCAGGCGGCGCTCGATCGTGCTCTCACGTTCCGTGATGTGACGCTTACCCGCCAGCACGCCGCGCGAATCCTTGCTGTTGTACCGTTTGCGTCGTTGCTTGGGCATGATCCGCGTGTGCCGGTAGAGCGTTCCACCGGCCTTCTTGTCCTTGAGGATGTGCCGATAGATCGTCTCGTGACTGATCGTCCATACGCCTTCGGCCTTCACCGACGCCGAAATTTGCTCTGGGCTCCATTTCCTTTTCAGCAGCTGTTCCACCTGCTGCATTTGTTCCGCGCTGAACCAGGACGTCCGACGCGAACGGCGTCGTCGCGCCACCGCATACTGCTGCGCCTTTTGCGCGCGATAGTTGCCGTCATGCCGGGTGAAGTTGCGTTGCAACTCTCGGCTGATCGTACTCGGCGAGCGCCCCAGTTCTCGCGCGATCTCGGCCTGCGAACATCCGCTGCGCATCAACGCCGTCATGCTGTATCGTTCTTCTTGGGTGAGCTGGTGGTACTTATGCATCGTTGCATCCTTTTTCTTGGCGGGAATTGGATGCAAGGAGTATCTCAGCTCGCCCTCCTATTTCGTGCGGCGTTGCGCTTACTTTGTGAATCCGCC
>NZ_QVLR01000021.1 GCF_014822185.1 Azoarcus sp. Aa7 | reverse complement strand
CCGCCGACACCCTCTCGAACTCCGCCAGCGGCGTGTGTGCGCTCGTCCTCCCGGCGCAGTTGCCGGACGATCCTGCGGTGCTCAAAGCCTTGCTGCTGGCGCAGCAGCGCGCTTTCGAGGCGCGTGAAATCGAGCACCAGGCAGCCCTCGAGGCCCGTGAGGCCGCACAGCAAGCGGCCTTCCAGGCCCGTGAGGCCGAACTGCAAAAAGCCTTCGAGGCGCGCATCCTCGAGATTTACGAACAACTACGCCTGGCACGTGGGCGCATGTTCGGGCCCAGCAGCGAATCGCACGCGGGCCAAGGGTGGCTGTTCAACGAGGCCGAGGCGCTGGTCGAGTCCGCGCCCGAGGCCGGCGACGCCGCAGCGTTGCCGCCGGCCACCGAGACGTCTGACGACACGCCCGCCGACGCCGGCAAGAAGAAGGCGCGCGGCAAGCGCAAGCCCTTGCCGGTCGAGTTGCCCCGCATCGATGTGATCCACGACGTCCCCGAGGCCGAGCGCACCTGCGCCTGCGGCACACCCATGGTCGAGATTGGCCAGGACGTCAGCGAACAGCTCGACATCGTGCCCATGCAGGTGCGGGTGCTGCGTCACATCCGCAAGCGCTACGGCTGCCCCAAGGGCGACCAGGCGCCGGTCACCGCCCCCG
>NZ_QVLR01000020.1 GCF_014822185.1 Azoarcus sp. Aa7 | reverse complement strand
GATCGCCGCGACACTCGGCCACCATGCGCACCGCACGCTCACGGACTTCGGGGGAGAACTTCACTGACTTCTTCATGGCTCTATCTTCTCAAGAGTTAGAGCCTCCACCAAACCCGGGGCGATTCAGGATAACGCGAAAACCAACGAAGCTAAAGCCCAGCGAAGGAGTGCGCGAACAACCGCACGAAGACATCCTTCCTGGGCACCTTAACGAAGATCTCGCTGAGATCCACTCTGTCCTTTCGGCGCTTGAGTCATACCGCCTCAAGGCAATCGACCGGCTGTATCCGGTGACCGAATGAGACCTAACTTCACGCTATTCGTCAACAAACCACGGTTCTGGAGCGTGCACAAATGAGTACTAAACGGACGGCGCAGCCTGCCAGTCCGATGAGCAAGCGAGCAATCCGGGCCGGGATTGCTGGCCTCTTTGGTGGGGTTCTGATGGGACTGAGCAAGGGAGGAGGCGTTGTGGACTCACCACTGGAACGCGCTTCCCGTAGGGCTGCTCGCTGCCGTCCTCGGAGCGATCGTCGGCGTGATCATCAAAGTGGTGAGTAAATGAGACAGCAGGTCGCACTACTCATCGCGTCGCTAGGAACGATTCTTGCGCCGCCCACGTACGCTCAAGTCCTCGAGCGCGATGCGCAGTACGGATTCACGGTCTCACGACCTGCATCTTGGAAGCGGCAAGAACGTCCCGCGGCCGCCATACGCGTCATGCTTGGCATCGAAGGTAGCGGTTACGTCGGGAACTGCAATATATCTGTACTCAAGTCCCCAAGCACTGCAGCACTGAGTCAGTCCGCAGTTGATGAGGCCGAGAACAAACGTGCTCTGTCGGCTGCCTTCTTTCAGACGCAACTGCATAGCGTCGCTCCTGACGTGAAGGTACTGAACGTCAGGCAGGTCCGCAGGGGACATCACAATGGGCACCTTGTCAACTACACGTATTCGTACCTCAGTCCGTCAATAAACGCACGCGTCTATCTTCGGGCGGAGCTCTTTTCCCACTCGCGACCGGGCAGTGTCTACTCCTTTACTTGCAACACCGGTGCGCTGTCACTGCCAGATGCGGAGCGTGCGTTCTTGAAGGAGGCCAGATCATTTGAACAACTGTCCTCAAGCCTTCGAGTTGACGCATAACGCTGGCCTGCCACTAAGACGAGGAGCCACTACCCGATGAACAACCGATCCATACCCAGCTTGAGATTGCTATTTGTTTTCGCGCTTTCCTATGTATCAGCAACACAGGCTCAGCCACTTACGAGCGCGCAGATCAAGCAGATCGAAGAGATAGCACAAACCGTTGCGTCGCAACATAACGCGAACTCCAACGCCATGTTGGACGACATGACTGTTTCCAGTCGCGCTGTCGCGATTGGAAGGAACGTTCGCTTCGAGAATGTGCTACGGGTGAAGCAGGGCCTACCGCCCGCAAAGCTCAAGGAGTTCTCAGACGAAACACAACGCGAAATAGTGCCGAAATCTTGCGCATTCAATGCGAACAATCCTGGCTTTAATCGCGGCCTCAGTTACACGTTTTCCTACGTCAATATCTACGGCGAGAAGCTTGCTGAGTTCAATGTCGACAAGGCAATCTGTAATCTTCAAAGGTAATATAAGTCGCCATCAAAGTTCCAACTAACCGTGCTCACCGTACGAGGTCAAGAAATGAAGAAATCAACAAAGCTGCGTTTATTTGGTGGCGCCGTGCTCTTATTTAATCTTTGGCTGGTTGGCCACTACAACCTCGAAGGAATTCCGGCATTGCTTCTGACGTTTGGCTTTGCAATTGGCTACGAACTGCTCGTTGTTCGTCCTTCCTCAAAGACAGACGCAGTGTCCGAATGAAACGCCTTTTATTGCTCTGGCAGCAGCGCTGTAGGCCAGGGCAATCGCACCGACTTGGCATATGAGAATACCAAAGGTTGTTAACTTTCATGACCTTAGCGAACCCCTGTTCACAGCGGCATAATTTGTGTAGTTTCCTACCTTTTTGGGCCGCCCATGAAGGCAGGAAACGTCATGCCGCTGACGCAGGTGTTCGTCTCGATTTCCGATCCGCGCAGCGCGCGCCACAAGCGCCACGATCTTGCCGAAATGCTCACGGTGGCGGTTTGCGCAGTGCTGTCGGGTGTGGA
>NZ_QVLR01000019.1 GCF_014822185.1 Azoarcus sp. Aa7 | reverse complement strand
CCCCCCTTCGCCACTGGTCCGCGAATAGAGATCCGTCGCGGTGTTCTCGAACGCCTTGAGATTCTTGCGCTGGGCGTAGATCTCCAGCAGCTTGACGTAGATCGCCATCCGCGAGGTGTCGGTCTTCAAGGCATCGAGCAAGATCTCCTCGGCCTGCGCGTCGCGCCCGTAAGCCATATATACATCGGCCTCGGCAACGGGGTCGACGCCCTCGTCGGTGTCGATCGCCGAAAGACCGGACTGACTGAAATCCGTGTGCAGTACGCTGCTCTCGCCCGTGTTGACGCTCTGCCCCCCCGTCGCTCCGAACACCGAATTGGTCGGCGGCGGGAAGGCGCTCGCGACGGAGTCGCCCCCATGATCCTCATCCGGTCTGCGCCGCTGCCGCGCCTTGATGCCGACATACGCGAGGAGGAGCGCGAGAATGCCGCCGCCACCGGCCAGGACGGTCGGATCGCCGAGCAGGCTCTGAACGAAGCCCGGTTCCTCGACCGGCGCCGGCGCAGGTGCTTGTACCGGGGCGGGCGCCGGCTTGGGCGCCGGGGCGGGAGCGGGCGCCTGCTCCGGCACCGCCTGCTGCGACTCCGCCGCGGAAGGCTGCTGCGCTGGGGCAGAAGGCGCCGCGGCGGGCTCCTGCACTGGAGCAGACGGTGCTGCGGTCGCCTGTTGCTGCAGTTGTGCCATGCTTTCGCTGCGTAGATTCAGCAATTCCTGCATCTGCTTGACGCTGGCCTCGAGGGCTGCGACACGACTGTTCGCTTCCTCGAGCGCCTTGTCGCGCGCGACGAGTTCTTCCTCGAGCGTCTGCAGGCGGGCGAGGCGGGCCTTGTCCGCGCCTTTGGCGGCACCCGGCTCGGCCGGCGCACCCGAAACCTTGACCTGATCGCCCGCCGCGGGGTGCGCAGGCTCGTCGACTTTCGGCACGATCGTGCCGGCATCACTACGCGACGGAGCCGATTCAGGCGCCGCGGGCCGGGCGGCGACCGCTCCGGCGAGCTTCCTGCGATATGCGGCAAAATCCGCGGACTGGGCCTGGACCTCGCGACGCGCTTGACCGGGATCGATCTCGCGAACGCGCGCATCGGACGGAACGGTCACGATCGAACCGGTGCGCAGGCGGTTGATATTGCTCCCTTCGAAGGCGTCTGGATTCTCGCGAAACAGTGCGATGAGCATCTGATCGAGGCTGGCTCCTTCGGCCCGGTTCGCCTCGGCGATACGATGCAGCGTGTCGCCCTTCTTGATCTCATGACGTTCGCCGCCGGGCCCGGTCGCTTGGCCTGCAGCCGACGCCTTGCGCTGCACCGACGCTGCCGGAGCCGCAGGCGGCGCGGCGACCGGAGCCGCTCCGCGCCCAACGGCGGGAGCCGGAGCGCCTGCCGGCACGGGATCGAGCAGGAAGGTGTATTCGCGCATCAGCCGTCCTGACGCCCAGTTCAGTTCGATCAGGAGATCGACAAACGGGTCGTTGAACGGCCTGTCGCTGGTGATCTTGACAACGGAGCGACTGCCCCTGCGCTCCACCGCGAAACGCAGCCCAGATATTGCAGCGGTATATTGAAGACTTGCCTGACGGAATGCTTCGGGGGGCGCAACGCGCGCCGAAAGCGACTGCAGCTCCTCGTTGCTCGCGTTCAGCTCGACCTCTGCCCTGAGCGGCTGTCCGATGCCGCTGAAAACATGGATCGAACCGAGTCCGGCGGCATTGCTGCCTAGTGGGAGCATGGCGATCGCCGTCGCGATCAGGGAAGCCTTGATCGATGTCTTCATCATTGTCTTTTCATCCGCACCCTAGTCTGGGTACCAAACTGCGTGGAATATGGATGTCGCGGACGCGACCGGGCATCCGTCATGCCCCGGCAATCTAACATTTTGTTTAAGTCTTCGCAGCAATTCTTTAATTGCCAAGACTATTTCCTATGCCGCAAATACCGTTATCCTGCCTTGAGGACCAAGGCATAGGACATGGGAAACGGCGATGCGAACGCCATTTCCCCACGTCATGACGATCAGCGATCGAGAAGGATACGCAGCATACGGCGCAGGGGTTCGGCAGCCCCCCACAGCAGCTGATCGCCGACGGTGAAGGCGCCGAGGTATTCGGGTCCCATCGCCATCTTGTGCAAACGGCCGACGGGGACCGTCAGGGTGCCGGTGACGGCCGCCGGGGTCAGTTCGCGCTCCGAGATCTCGCGCTCGTTGGGCACGACTTTTACCCAGTCGTTGGCCTGCGCAATGATGTCACTGACCTCGTCGAGCGGCACATCCTTGCGCAGCTTGATCGTGAGTCCCTGCGAGTGGCAGCGCATCGCGCCGATGCGCACGCACAGGCCATCGATGGGAATGCTGCCGGGGCTGCGGAACGCGGGCCGGCCGAGGATCTTGTTGCACTCGGCACCACCCTTCCATTCCTCCTTCGACTGGCCGTTGTCGACCGGCACGTCGATCCACGGGATCAGGCTGCCCGCGAGCGCGGCACCACGGAAATTCTTCACCGGAAAATCGCCCGAACGCATGGTCGCGGCGACCTTGCGGTCGATATCGAGGATCGCGGACGCAGGATCGGCCAATTCCGTTTTGACTGCATCGTGCAGCGCACCCATCTGGGCGAGCAGCTCGCGCATGTTCTGCGCACCGGCGCCGGAAGCTGCCTGATAGGTCATGGCCGACACCCATTCCACCAGGTCATTCTGGAACAGGCCACCGAGGCCCATCAGCATCAGGGAGACGGTGCAGTTGCCGCCGATCCAGTCGCGGCCGCCCTTCACGAGCGAATCCTTGATCACGCTCATATTGACCGGATCGAGGATGATCACCGCATCGTCTTCCATGCGCAGGGCGCTCGCGGCGTCGATCCAGTGCCCCTTCCAGCCGGCGGAACGCAGCTGTGGATAGACGGACTTGGTGTAGTCGCCTCCCTGGCAAGTGATCACGATGTCCATCTGCTTGAGCATGTCGATGTTCGACGCATCCTGCAGCGGCAGTGCGGCTTCCTTGCCGCCGAAAGCGGGTGCCTTGCCGCCGGCCGCGGACGTCGAGAAATACACCGGCTCGATGTGGGCGAAATCGCCCTCCTCGACCATGCGCTGCATCAGCACGGAACCGACCATGCCGCGCCAACCGACCAGACCAACCTTGTTCATTTGCTATACCTCGGATTGCCAGAAATCTCAGAGCGCCGCCAGCACGGCGTCGCCCATCTGCTTCGTGCCCACCTTCATCGTACCCGGCTCGTAGATGTCGCCGGTGCGATACCCCTGAGCGAGAACCTTCTTCACGGCCGTCTCGACACGGACAGCGGCAGCCTCGTTATTGAACGTATAGCGCAGCATCATCGCCGCTGACAGGATCGTCGCGAGCGGGTTCGCCACGCCCTTGCCGGCGATGTCCGGGGCCGAGCCGTGCGAGGGCTCGTAGAGCCCCTTGTTGTTCGCGTCCAGCGAGGCCGACGGCAGCATGCCGATCGAACCCGTGAGCATCGACGCCTCATCCGACAGGATGTCGCCGAACATGTTACCGGTAACCATCACGTCGAACTGCTTGGGCGCACGTACGAGTTGCATCGCGGCGTTGTCCACGAGCATGTGGGTGAGCTCGACGTCCGGATACTCGGGCGAGAGCTCGGTCATCACGTCGCGCCACAGCTGCGTGGTTTCCAGCACGTTCATCTTGTCGACCGAGCACAGGCGCTTGTTGCGCTTGCGGGCGGCCTCGAAGGCAACGCGGCCGATGCGGCGGATCTCGGACTCGGTGTAGTGCATCGTGTTGAAGCCATAGCGCTCGCCGTTACGGTTCTCGATGCCGCGCGGCTGACCGAAGTAGATGTCGCCGGTAAGTTCGCGCACGATCAGGATGTCCAGGCCCGACACGACCTCGGGCTTGAGCGTGGAGGCATTCGCAAGTTCGGGATACAGGATCGCCGGACGCAAGTTGGCGAACAGGCAAAGATCCTTGCGGATGCCCAGCAGGCCGCGCTCCGGGCGTTGCTCGCGTGGCAGGCTGTCCCACTTCGGGCCGCCGACGGCGCCGAGCAACACGGCGTCGGCTTCGCGCGCGAGCTTGCGCGTCGCTTCCGGATACGGATCGCCGGTCGCATCGACCGCGGCGCCGCCCAGCAGGGCCTCTTCCAGTTCGAATTTCAGGTCCAGCGCTTCGATCACGCGGACGGCTTCGGCCATGATTTCCGGACCGATCCCGTCGCCCGGCAGAACACAAATCTTCATCAGCAGGTTTCTCCTGGTGCCCTTGCAGCGCTGCTCAGGCGAAATAATAGGGGTGCTCGGCGCGGCGCTTTTCCTCAAAAGCGCGGATCTTGTCGGCGTGGCGCAGCGTCAGGCCGATGTCGTCCCAACCATTCAGCAGGCACTCCTTGCGGAACGGATCCACGTCGAACCTGACGGTCGTGCCATCTGGGCGGGCGACGGTCTGCGCCGCCAGATCGACGACTAGGCGGTAGCCTTCGGCCGCCTCGCACTGACGGAAGAGCTCATCGACCTGCGCGACCGGCAGCACGATCGGCAGCACGCCGTTCTTGAAGCAGTTGTTGAAGAAGATATCGGCGAAACTCGTGCCGATCAGCACGCGGAAGCCGTAGTCCTCGAGAGCCCAAGGCGCGTGCTCGCGCGAGCTGCCGCAGCCGAAATTGTCACGGGTGAGCAGGATTTGCGCGCCCTGGTAGCGCGCCTTGTTCAGCACGAAATCCGGATTCTTCGGACGGCCGCTGCATTCCTGCCCCGGCTCGCCGTGATCTAGGTAACGCCATTCGTCGAAAAGGTTCGGACCGAAGCCGCTGCGCTTGATCGACTTCAGAAACTGCTTGGGGATGATCGCGTCGGTGTCGACGTTTGCACGATCGAGCGGCACGGCCAGCGCGTCGAGTGTGGTAAACGGTTTCATTCTTTCACTACCCTCTGGATGGCACGGCCATCCCTGTCAATATCGGTCGTCGGCGCGGCCTCGCGCCGGATGAGTTCAGGAAAGCTCGCGGACATCCACGAAGCGCCCGGCCACCGCCGCCGCGACTGCCATCGCGGGGCTGACGAGATGCGTACGGCCGCCCGCGCCCTGGCGCCCTTCAAAATTGCGGTTCGAGGTCGAGGCGCAGTGCTCGCCCGGCTCGAGACGGTCCGCGTTCATCGCCAAGCACATCGAGCACCCCGGCTCGCGCCACTCGAAGCCCGCCTCGATGAAGATCTTGTCGAGACCTTCAGTTTCAGCCTGGTGCTTCACCAGCCCCGAACCGGGAACGACCAGGACGCGCTTGACGCTCGCTGCCTTCTTGCGCCCCTTGGCGACCGCTGCGGCTTCGCGCAGGTCTTCGATGCGCGAGTTCGTGCACGACCCGATGAATACCTGATCCACCGGGATCTCGCTGATCGGCATATTCGGCGCAAGGCCCATGTACTTGAGCGCGCGCTCGACGCCTTCGCGCTTGACCGGGTCGGAGATCTTCGACGGGTCCGGAACGCGGCCGGCCACCGTCTCGACCATCTCGGGCGACGTACCCCAAGTGACCTGCGGCAGGATTTCCGCGGCGTCGAGTTCGACGACGCGATCGAAGCGCGCGCCCTCGTCCGACTTCAGGGTGCGCCAGTAGGCCGCCGCCTTGTCCAAGAGCTGGCCCTTGGGCGCGAAAGGCTTGTCGCGGAGGTAGTCGATCGTGATGTCGTCGACACCGACCAGACCGGCACGCGCACCCGCCTCGATCGCCATGTTGCACAGGGTCATGCGCCCTTCCATCGTCAGCGCGCGGATCGCGCTGCCGCCGAACTCGATCGCGTAACCCGTGCCGCCCGCAGTACCGATGCGGCCGATCACGGCGAGTGCGATGTCCTTCGCGTATACGCCACGCCCAAGCATGCCTTCGACCCTGACCAGCATGGTCTTCGACTTCTTCTGCAGCAGGCACTGCGTCGCCATCACGTGCTCGACCTCGGACGTGCCGATACCGTGCGCCAGACAGGCGAACGCACCGTGCGTGGAGGTGTGCGAGTCACCGCAAACGACAGTCATGCCGGGCAGAGTGGCGCCATTCTCCGGCCCAATCACATGAACGATGCCCTGGCGCGAGTCCTTGAACGGGAAATAAGCCAGCGCGCCGACCTCACGAATGTTGGCGTCCAGCGTTTCGACCTGCTGGCGCGAAACCGGATCCTCGATGCCCCGTTCCCAGTGGTCGGTCGGCGTATTGTGGTCGGCGGTCGCGACGATCGAACTCACGCGCCACGGCTTGCGCCCGGCGAGCTTGAGGCCCTCGAAGGCCTGCGGGCTGGTTACCTCATGCACCAGGTGGCGGTCGATATAAATGAGCGCAGTACCGTCGGCCTCCTGGTGGACGACATGACTGGACCACAACTTTTCGTACAGCGTCTGGGCTTCCATCCAATAAGTTCCGCGGAAAGACAAGGAAAGGGTCTTTGATTATTTCACACGCGTCGCCGACTGGATAGGCGGGCCGGACCTTCGCTGCGCTGCCCTCAGCGGCGCGCCTGCTCGTAGAGCGGCATGACCCGCTGGGCGTACTCGCCGAGATCCTTGCGCCTCGTGTCGTGCCCGGGGTGAGTCGAAAGCCACTGCGGCGGACCGCCATTCGAGCGCGAGCCCATCTTGTCCCAGAGGCTGACGGCGGCCCGCGGGTCGTAGCCCGCACGTGCGGCCAGCTCGACGCCGATGCGATCGGCCTCAGTTTCATGCAGGCGCGAATTCGGCAACTCGAAGGTCACCTTGCCGACCATACCCATGAGATCCGCACCGAGCTGTCCGACACCGAGGATCGCACCCGCGACGGACGCACCCACGCTGGTCACCATTGCCTTCGAAATCTGCTCGCGCGAATGCTCCCTCAAGGCGTGCGCGATCTCGTGCCCCATCACCGCAGCGAGCTCGTCGTCGGTAAGTTTCAGCTGATCGATGAGGCCGGAGTAAACCGCCATTTTCCCCCCCGCCATGCACCAGGCGTTGAGCTCATCGGAACGGATCACGTTGGTTTCCCATTGCCACTGCGCTGCATCGCGGCGGAACACGACGGACTGGGGAATCAGGCGATCGGAGATTGCGCGCACGCGCGCGAGCTGCGCTGGATCGCGGTTGAGCACGCCCTTCTGGCGCGCCTCACCGATCACTTGCTGATACTGCTTGCCGGAGGCCTGCTCGACCTCCGCGGCCGACACCATCATCATCTGGCCGCGATCGACGCCCACGGCGCCGCCACCGGTCGTCTGCACCGTCTGGCAGGCAGACATGAGCCACGCAGCCGCGGCAACCGACATCATCGCTGCAAATCGACACCTCATCCGAGCCCTCCTTCCGTCATCGACTCCACACCGCTGCGCCAGCCCAGCACCAGCCAGGCGAGGCCGGCCAGCGCGAACAGCGAACCCAGAGTATAGGTCCACGCCGGCCCCACGGTTTCCCAAGTGAATCCGCTCACAAGCCCCCCCAGCATCCCGCCTGCACCGAAGGAAATGCTTCCGTAGAGAGCCTGCCCACGCGACTGCAGCTTGCCGCGAAACCATTGGTTCACCGCCGCGATCGCCGCTGCGTGGTAAGCGCCGAAAGTCGCTCCATGCAGCAACTGAGCGAACACCAACACGGCAAACGAGCCAACGCCCCAGCCGATCGCTGCGAAGCGCACGACGGCGCACGCAAACGCGAAGACCAGGATCGCACGCATCGAATACCGGCGCAGCAGCCGCGGCATGAACATGAAGACCACGATCTCCGCGATCACGCCGAGCGACCACATCCAGCCCACCACCGACTTGTCGTAGCCGTGATCGACGAGGAATATCGAATAGAACACGTATAGCGCACCATGCGCGGCTGACATCAGGAAACAGGCGACCAGAAGCGCCCGAACCTCGGGGCGCCGGAGCGTCTCCTGCAGGCTCGCGCTCTCGCGATGGGCGAGCGGTCGCGCAGCCTCGGGCAGCAGCGCCGCACACAAGGCGATCGCCGCAAGGATCGCCGCGGTCACCCACAACACCGAATCGAGCGGGAGGAAATCGAGCAGGTAGCCAAGCCCGAGCACCGCCGCTATGAACCCGACCGATCCCCACACGCGGATGCTGCCGTATCGCCCCGAATGTGCGCCCAGATGGGCGAACGTCAGGCTCTCGGCCAGAGGCAGGGCGGCGCTCCAAAAGAACGCCATCAGCGCCATGGCCAGGAACAGCCCCTCGAAACTCGTCGTGAAGAAGAACACGCTAAAGCCGACAAGACTCGCCCACGCCGACACGCGGATGATGGCGAGCCGCCGGCCAAGATGTTCGGCAAGCCAGCCCCACATGTTCGGAGCCAGCACGCGCATCCCCTGCATCAACGACATCAACAGCGCGATGTCGGTCGCCGAGAGCGCGATCGATTGCAGGTAGAGCGTGAAATAGGGGGAAAAAGCGCCGACGAACGCGAAATAGGAAAAGTAGTAGGCCGAAAGACGCCAGTAGGGAACCGCCGCGACACCTGGATGCAATTCAGTCCCTCACGCCCCGGAGGCCGGCGACGGCACCGGGATTCGACACCGACAATCCCGGCCCGCTCACGCGCGCGGCGGCGGGACGCGCTGCACGCCCTGTGGCGCCAGCCGTGCGATCTTGGGCGTTTCGGTCGTCACATCGCGACATTGCGCGCGATGGCGCAACGCATGATCGATCAGCACGATGGCCAGCATCGCCTCGGCAATCGGGGTCGCGCGGATGCCGACGCAGGGGTCGTGCCGCCCGTGCGTATTCACGACCACGGGGTTGCCCTGCTTGTCGATCGAGCGGCGATCGAGACGGATACTGGAGGTCGGCTTCACCGCCATACTCACGATGATGTCCTGGCCGCTGGAAATGCCGCCGAGCACACCGCCCGCGTTGTTCGTCAGGTAGCCCTCGGGCGTCATCTCGTCCGAGTGTTCGGTGCCGTGCTGCGTCACGCACTCGAAGCCGGCGCCGATCTCGACCCCTTTCACGGCGTTGATGCCCATCATCGCATACGCGATGTCGGCGTCGAGCCGGTCATAAACCGGCTCGCCCCAGCCCACCGGAACGCCCGTGGCTACGACGTCGATACGCGCGCCGATCGAATCCCCGGACTTGCGCAGCTCGTCCATGTAGGCCTCGAGTTGCGGAACGATTCCGGCGTTGGGCGCGAAGAACGGGTTACGCGAAACCTCGTCCCAGCTCTCGAAGGGGATCGGGACAGGACCGAGCTGCGACATAAAGCCGCGGATCACGATGCCGTAGCGCTCCTTCAGCCACTTCCGCGCGATCGCGCCGGCAGCCACCCGCACCGCCGTCTCGCGCGCAGACGAACGACCGCCCCCGCGATAGTCGCGAATCCCGTATTTCTGCCAGTACTCGTAGTCGGCATGTCCGGGACGGAAAGTCTCGGAAATGTTGCCGTAGTCACGCGAGCGTTGATCCTGATTGCGGATCAGAAGGGCGATCGGCGTACCGGTCGTCACCCCCTCGAACACCCCCGACAGGATCTCCACCTCGTCCGGCTCGCGACGCTGGGTCACGTGCCGCGAGGTACCCGGCTTGCGACGATCGAGTTCGACCTGGATCTCTTCGGCCGAAATCGGCAGTCCCGGCGGACACCCATCCACGACGCAGCCGATCGCCGGGCCGTGGGACTCACCGAAGGAGGTGACACAAAAGAGTTTGCCTAGGGTGTTGCCGGACATCGCAATCTCGACCAGAACGTGAATCGGAAATAGCTGTTTAGTTTAACACAGCGCCGGTTGGCCCCTTTTGACAGGAGACCGGGCGACGCGCCCGGCCCGGCCTCAATGGAAGTACTTCTCGAGACGCTCGAATACCTCGTGCTCGGCACCGTGGCGACGCACGGAAAGCACGTCTACCAGCTTCTCGACCTGCAGCACCATCTGATCGAGACGCTGATCCTCGAACACCAGCAGCCAGATGCGGCTGCGGCTCGCGTCCGACATCGGCATGCACAGGATGCCCTCGACGTTGAACGCCCTGCGGGCGAACAGGTTGCAGATGTGACTCATCACGCCCGGATGATTATTCACTTCGAGTTCCAGCACCACCTTGGCGAAACCTTGTTGCTGCAAAGGCTCGGCGACTTGTTCGATCATGTTCAACCTCCGATCATTTCAGTATTGGCAGCGCCCGGCGGCACCATCGGATAAACGAATTCCTCGCGGCTGATCGACGCGTGGATCAGGCACGGTCCGCGGCTTTGCAGCGCCTGCGCGAGCGTCGCTCGTGGATTCGGCGAACTGTCCAGGTCCACTGCCGCAATGCCGAAGCCCTCGGCAATCTTGAGGAAATCGGGTTCGCCGCGGTACTTCGACGCAAACACGCGCTTGCCGTAGAACAGGTTCTGCTGCTGGTACACCAGGCCAAGCGAGTTGTTGTTCATCAGCACGATCTTGACGTTCAGCCCCTCCTCGGCGAGCGTCGCAAGCTCCTGGATGTTCATCTTGAAGCTGCCGTCTCCGGTAAAGCACACCACGGTACGATCGGGTTCGGAAAGCGCGGCGCCGATCGCCGCCGGCACCCCGAATCCCATCGTTCCGAGGCCCCCCGAAGTCAGCCACTGGCGCGGACGCCGGAACGGATAGGCTTGGGCGACCCACATCTGGTGCTGCCCGACGTCGGTCGCGATAACAACCTCGTCGTCCAGTGCGGCGGCGACCGCATGCACCAGACCATAGTGGGTGCGCGGATTGTCGCGCCCCGGCATCGCCATCGGGAAACGCGACTTCAGGCTATCCACGTGAGACAGCCAGCGCTTGCGCAGGCTTTGCTTCACGCGCGGGAGCAGAGCCTCCAGCACGGTCGCAACATCGCCGTTGATCGCCACGTGCGCCGTCTTGATCTTGTGCAGTTCGGCAGGGTCGATGTCGATATGGATAATCTGCGCATTGGGACAGAACTGCGCCGCCTTGCCGATCGCCCGATCGTCGAAGCGGGCGCCAACGCAGATCAACAGATCCGACTCCTCGAGGACGAAGTTCGTGTAGCGCGCGGCGTGCATGCCAAGCATGCCGATGGATAGGGGATGATCGACCGGCATCGTGCCCAGCGCCATCAGCGTCATCGTGGTCGGCAGTCCGGCCTGCTCTGCCAGAGTGACGGCCAGCCGCGAGGCCCCCGAGTGCACGACGCCCCCCCCCAGATACAGCACCGGACGCTCCGCTTGGTCAATCATCCTCGCGGCCGTTTCGATCGCGGCCATGTCCAGCACGGGCACCGGATCCGGCACGACCGGCTCGGGGTAGGCCTCGAAGCTCACGATCTGATTCTGCACGTCCTTCGGAACGTCTACGAGCACCGGCCCGGGGCGGCCGGACATCGCAATGCGGAATGCCTGCGGGATGACCTCGAGCAGTTCCGCGGCCGAACGGACGAGGAAGTTGTGCTTCGTGATCGGCACGGTCATGCCGTAGATATCGACCTCCTGGAAGGCATCCGTGCCGATCATCGACAGCGGCACCTGGCCGGTGATCGCGACCATCGGGATCGAATCGAGACGCGCATCCGCGATCGCCGTCACCAGATTCGTCGCACCCGGACCGCTGGACGCGAAACACACTTCGGGACGCCCGGACACCCGCGCCATGCCCTGCGCCATGAAGCCCGCCCCCTGCTCGTGACGCGCGAGCACGTGGCGGATGATATCGCTACCCGACAAGGCATCGTACAGGGGCAGGATCGCCCCTCCGGGAATCCCTGCAATGGTACGAATACCCTGCCGTTCAAGCAGGCGCACGATCAACTCGGCGCCGTTCATCTGCATCATCTTGCGCTCCTTCGGTTCGGTGTCGGGCATCAAAACCGGCGGCGCAAAAACAAAAACCCCCGCCGGGCTTGCGCGCCGGCGGGGGTTGGAATCTATTGCTTGCTTCTGTCCTTACCCTCGAGACGCGCGATCGCCTACGCCTACTACGCGTACGGACAGGGCTACTACGACGAGGGAACGAACCAGACGGGTCATCGGGACAAGGACAGGCAGTTAGCGGACGAATCTAAACACAGGCACGACGGAAACACAAGCACCATTGCTCACGCCTGCCCGTCGCGCAGAAGTCGTCGCAGGATCTTTCCGACGTTCGTCTTCGGCAGCTCCTCGCGGAACTCGACCAGATGCGGCACCTTGTAGGCAGTCAGATTCGTACGGCAGTGTGCGACGATGTCCTCCTTCGTCAGGGCTGGATCCTTGCGCACGACGAACACTTTCACCGCCTCGCCGGTCCGCTCGTCCCGGACCCCGACGGCAGCCACTTCGAGCACGCCCGGATGGCTGGCGATGACATCCTCGACCTCGTTCGGAAAGACGTTGAAGCCCGACACGAGGATCATGTCCTTCTTGCGATCGACGATGCGGACAAAACCGCGCTCGTCGATCGTCGCCACGTCGCCGGTACGCAGGAAACCGTCCGCGGTGAAGGCATTGGCCGTCTCCTCCGGCCGCTGCCAGTATCCCCGCGTTACCTGCGGGCCGCGCACGCACAGTTCGCCCGGTTGCCCCAACGGCACCTCCTCTCCACTGTCGCCACGGATGCTGACCTCCGTCGACGAAACCGGCAGTCCGATGGAGTGATTGAACTGCGGCAAGTCGAGCGGATTGATCGTCACCGCCGGAGACGTCTCCGTCAGACCATATGCCTCCACGAGCGGGCGGCCGGTCACGCGGCGCCACTTTTCGGCCACCGCCTGCTGCACGGCCATGCCACCACCCAGCGTGATGTGCAGGGACGAAAAATCGAGCTTGCTGAAGTCCTCGTTGTTCAGAAGCGCGTTGAACAGGGTGTTCACACCGGTGATCGCCGTAAACCGGTATTTCGCGAGTTCCTTGACGAACCCCGGGATATCCCGCGGATTGGTGATCAGCACGTTCATCGCGCCGACCTTGAAAAACGTCAGGCAGTTCGCCGTCAGCGAGAAGATGTGATAGAGCGGCAATGCCGTGATGATGATCTCCCCCTCCTTGCGCAGGTAGGGCTTGATCCAGGCATGCGCCTGCTGCAGGTTTGCGATGATGTTGCCGTGCGTCAGGACCGCACCCTTCGCGACGCCTGTCGTGCCGCCGGTATATTGGAGATAGGCGACGTCATCATGACCGATCTCCACCGCCTGCAACGGATGTCGTCCGCCCGTCGCCAGCGCCTCTGAAAACCGCACGTATCCGGGAATCTTCCACGACGGCACCATCTTCTTCACGTGGCGCACGACGAAATCGACCAGCATGCCCTTCGGGAAACCGAGCAACTCGCCGAGGCTGGTCACCACCACGTTGCGCACCTGCAGGCGTTGCAGGACGTCCTCGAGCGTGCGGGCGAAATTCTCCACGATGACGATCGTGTCCGCACCCGAATCCCTGAGCTGGTGCTCCAGTTCTCGCGCCGTGTAGAGCGGATTTACGTTTACGACCGTGTAGCCGGCACGCAATGCGCCGAACATCGCGATCGGGTACTGCAGGAGATTGGGCATCATCAGCGCCACGCGGGCCCCGCGCGGCAGCTTCAACTCCCCCTGCAGATAACCCGCGAACTGCGCCGAAAGCCGGTCCAGCTCCGCATACGTGATGGTTTTGCCCATGTTCACGTAGGCGATGCGGTCGGCGAACTGGCGCACCCCGCTGGAAAATACGTCGGCAAGTGACGCAAACTCGTTTACGTCGATTTCCGCGGGAATTCCGGGCGGATAGCTTTTCAGCCAGATCTTTTCCACAGCACTCCTCCAACAGTTGGAAATGGCGCCGGACCCGCAACGTCCGGCGGTGCCCTCCCGAGGCAGTCCCGGCAACGCCTCGTCGGCGCCGCCGGCTTCCAGCTGCATGCCTTCGCCTCATCGGGCGAAGGTCGTCTTGTGCCTTGCCCCTCGCACTTCCCGGCGCGAGGATGGAACTGCGGCAGAACCAGCCTGCCTTGCCTCAGGCCTCTTCGCCCGGCTCCTGTGGCCAGTTCCGGATGTAATTCTTGAGCATGCGGTTCTCGAAACTTTGCTCCTCGAGTACCGCCTTGGCCACGTCATGGAAGGAAACGACCCCGAGCAGCGTCGTCCCGTCCATCACCGGCAGATAGCGCTGACGATGCTCCACCATGAGACGTCGAAGCTCGTCCATTTCCATGTTCGGCGATGCCGCGATGGGACCGGACAGCATCGCCTCCTCGATCGCCATCTTCCCCCACTCGGCGCCACCCTTATGCACCGCAACCAGCACTTCGCGGAAGGTCAGCATGCCGACCATCTGGCCGTGCGAAAAGACCACGAGCGAACCGACATCCTGCTCGGTCATGATGTCGACCGCCTCGGTAAGGCTCTTGTTCGGCGCTATGGTGTAGAGCACCTTGCCCTTGATCGCAAGAATCTCGCTCACCAGCATGCCAATCCCCTTTCCAAATTCATATCAACTGACCCAAGTGCATGATATTGCATAGTCCCGATCAGGAAAAGACCACTCGGACGCACAATCGAACCGCCGTCAAAGGCCTCCCGCCCACGACCTCAGCGCTTCAGTTCGCCCAGCTTGTCCTTGCGGGCAGCCCACTCGTCGGCATCCGGCAGCGGATCCTTGCGCTCGACGATCGGCTTCCATTCCTTCGCAAGCTCGGCGTTGAGGGCGATGAAATGGCGCTGCCCTTCGGGCACGTCGTCCTCGGCATAGATGGCCTCTACCGGACATTCGGCCACGCACAGGGTGCAGTCGATGCACTCCGCTGGATCGATCACGAGAAAATTCGCACCCTCGCGGAAGCAGTCCACGGGGCACACATCCACACAGTCAGTGTACTTGCAGCGGATGCAGGCTTCTGTCACTACGTAGGCCATCGTCGTTCACTCCAGTTGGTCAAGCCGGCACGCGCCGCCCTGGGCGCGCCTGCTTTTTCGACAATATAGCCGAGACCCTCGCCGTTTTGACACAGGGACGGGCAAACCCCGACCGCACAGGCTGCGAAAAAAGGGCGAAATGCTTGACGGGCGGGACGGCTTGGCATAACTTTTCCCGACACTCTGAAGTGGCCGGCCTCTCCTGCCACTGTCTCCGAGGGCCGTACCGGCCCGACTCCCAATCCGAAAGACAGCAAGACCTTGATGCGAGGAATCATGAGCGAGCATATCCATTACGTCACCGACGGCAACTTCGAGGCCGAGGTGCTCCAGGCACAAACCCCGGTGCTGGTTGATTACTGGGCCGAATGGTGCGGTCCGTGCAAGATGATCGCCCCGATCCTCGACGACATCGCCAAGGAATATGCAGGCAAGCTCAAGGTCGCCAAACTCAATATCGACGAGAACCAGGAAACGCCGGCAAAATTCGGCATCCGGGGCATCCCGACGCTGATGCTCTTCAAGGGCGGCAATGTTGAAGCGACCAAGGTTGGCGCGCTTTCGAAGTCACAACTGACGGCTTTCATTGACAGCAATCTCTGACCGGGGCTAAAGTCCCGGCCTGCTTGCACGGCGCCACCGCTCCCGAAGCCGGCCTTCCGGCGCCGCCGCAAGACCTTTCCGCAGCACCCTCCCCTCCATTCGTTTCATCCACCTGCGCCCCGTCGCGCCCTCTCGCCATGCAATTATCGGAGCTCAAGTCTCTCCACGTCAGCCAGCTGCTGGAAATGGCCATCGAAAACGAAATCGATGGCGCCAACCGCTTGCGCAAGCAGGAACTGGTCTTTGCCCTGCTCAAGAACCGCGCAAAAAAAGGCGAGCCGATCTATGGTGATGGCGCACTCGAAGTCCTGCCCGATGGATTCGGCTTCCTGCGCTCACCCGACATCTCGTACCTGGCGGGGACTGACGACATCTACGTGTCACCGTCACAGATCCGCCGCTTCAACCTGCACACGGGCGACACCATCGAGGGCGAGATCCGTACCCCGAAGGATGGCGAACGCTATTTCGCCCTGGTGAAACTCGACAAGATCAACGGTCAGGCTCCCGAAGCCTGCAAGCACAAGATTCTGTTCGAGAACCTCACCCCTCTGCACCCGAACGAGTGCCTGAAGCTCGAACGTGACATCCGTGGCGAAGAGAACATCACCAGCCGCATCATCGACATGATCGCGCCGATCGGCAAGGGGCAGCGCGGTCTGCTGGTCGCGCCGCCGAAAAGCGGCAAGACCGTGATGCTGCAGCACATTGCACACGCCATCTCGGCCAACCACCCGGACGTCGCCCTCATTGTCCTTCTGATCGACGAGCGTCCTGAAGAAGTCACCGAAATGCAGCGCTCGGTCAAAGGCGAGGTGGTCGCATCCACCTTCGACGAACCCGCTTCGCGCCATGTGCAGGTCGCCGAGATGGTCATTGAAAAGGCCAAGCGACTCACCGAACACAAGAAGGATGTTGTAATCCTGCTCGATTCGCTCACGCGCCTCGCGCGGGCCTACAACACCGTGGTGCCAGCCTCCGGCAAGGTGCTCACCGGCGGTGTCGACGCCAACGCCCTGCAGAAGCCCAAGCGTTTCTTCGGCGCTGCGCGGAATATCGAGGAAGGTGGCTCGCTGACCATCATCGCGACAGCCCTGATCGACACCGGAAGCCGCATGGACGAGGTGATCTATGAGGAATTCAAGGGCACCGGCAACATGGAATTGCACCTTGATCGCCGCATGGCCGAGAAGCGCGTGTATCCGGCCATCAACGTCAACCGCTCCGGGACTCGCCGCGAGGAACTGCTCATGAAGGCGGACGTGCTGCAGAAAGTTTGGGTGTTGCGCAAGCTGCTGTACGGCATGGATGACATCGATGCGATGGAATTCCTGATGGACAAGGTCAAGGCGACCAAGAGCAACGCGGAGTTCTTCGACGCGATGCGCCGCGGCTGATCCGGACGGCCAAGATGAAAAAAAACGCCACCTCATCGGTGGCGTTTTTGTTACCTCGACTGGAACACGGGGCCACGAAGGCCGCAACGCGTTTACTTGTAGTCGTAAAACCCCTTGCCGGACTTGCGACCGAGATAGCCCGCCTCGACCATCTCGACGAGCAGCGGCGCGGCGCGGTACTTCGGGTCCTTGAAACCTTCGAACAGGACCTGCATCACCGCCAGTTCCACGTCGAGACCAATCATGTCGGCAAGGGCAAGCGGCCCGATCGGGTGATTGCATCCGAGCTTCATCGCTTCGTCGATCTCGGCGACCGTGGCAAGACCTTCACCCAACGCAAAGATCGCCTCGTTGATCATAGGGCACAGCAGGCGATTGACGACAAACCCCGGGCTGTTGCGCACTTGGACGGGGGTCTTGCCGATCGCCTTCGCGACCATCTCGACGGCCGCATAGGTCGCATCGGACGTCTGCAGGCCGCGAATCAGCTCGACCAGCGCCATCATGGGCACCGGATTGAAGAAATGCATGCCTACGACCTTGTCCGCACGCTTGGTCGACGCTGCAAGCTTGGTAATCGAGATCGACGAGGTATTCGACGCCAACACTGCGTCGGCTTTCATAGTCGCATCGAGCTGCGCAAAAATCTTCAGCTTCAGTTCGAGGTTCTCGGTCGCCGCCTCGATCACCAGATCGCAATCCGCAAGCGCCCCGATGTCGCTGGCCGTCGCAATACGCGCAAGCGCCTCCGCTTTCTGCGGCTCGGTCATTTTCTCCTTCTTGATCAGACGATCGAGACTCGCGGTCAGAGTGGCCAGACCGCGTTGCACGGCTGCTTCGGCGACGTCCATCATCACCACGTCGAACCCGGCTACCGCAAATGCCTGCGTGATGCCATTACCCATCGTGCCGGCGCCTACGACGCCGATCTTCTTTAGACTCATCGATTCCCGCTCCCTTGGTAAGTAACGCTCCGACTCATAGCGGCCGGCACCATACTGATGCGTATGGAACTATAACGCAATGTAGGGATGCGGGCCAGCAGGGCCTGCCCGCGGCTGCACAAGGATGCAGCCCTTGGGACGGTCCGGCTTCGGGAATGGATGCAGGGCCAAAAAAAATGGGAGCCCGTAGGCTCCCATTTCATTTGTTGGCGGAGTGGACGGGGCTCGAACCCGCGACCCCCGGCGTGACAGGCCGGTATTCTAACCAACTGAACTACCACTCCGCGCTGACCAGTTGCCGGCTATGCTTGCCGACTGCAAGATGTCTGCTCGACACCTCGCTTGATCTGGCGTCCCCACGGGGATTCGAACCCCGGTTATCGCCGTGAAAGGGCGGTGTCCTAGGCCTCTAGACGATGGGGACAACGTCTTTGTGCTTCGTTGGTGGAGGTAAGCGGGATCGAACCGCTGACCTCTTGCATGCCATGCAAGCGCTCTCCCAGCTGAGCTATACCCCCAACAGAGCGGCGCATTCTAGCTTTTGGCGCTACCAACCGCAAGCACTTTACAACCGTTATTTCTACTTCACGCAGACTACCGTCTGCAGTGTTGGTGGCGGAGTGGACGGGGCTCGAACCCGCGACCCCCGGCGTGACAGGCCGGTATTCTAACCAACTGAACTACCACTCCGCGCTGACCTTTTGCCCGGCCTTACCGACCGGCTTGCGAGCCGCCATTATAACTCAACGCCTCGCTGCATTTGGCGTCCCCACGGGGATTCGAACCCCGGTTATCGCCGTGAAAGGGCGGTGTCCTAGGCCTCTAGACGATGGGGACTTCAATTCTTTCGACTGGTGGAGGTAAGCGGGATCGAACCGCTGACCTCTTGCATGCCATGCAAGCGCTCTCCCAGCTGAGCTATACCCCCGACGGCGAAAGAGCGCGCATTATAGGGTGCCACCCGGAGGCTGTAAACCCCGAACTTTCATTTTTTTGTAGCTCAGACGACTTTCCCCGGATTCATCAGTCCGTGCGGGTCGAGCGCCCGTTTCACAGTCCGCATCAGGTCGAGTTCGACGTCGGATTTGTAGCGGGCGTTCTCGTCGCGTTTCAGTTGGCCGATGCCATGCTCGGCCGAGATCGAACCGTTCAGTGCGACGACGAGGTCGTGCACGATGCGATTGACGTCGCCCGTACGGGCCACGAACCCGGCGTTGTCGACGGCGCCGGGTTTGGAAAGGTTGTAGTGCAGATTCCCGTCGCCGATGTGGCCGAACGCGACGATGCGCACATCGGGCCATATCGCCGTCAGCGCCGCCCGCGCCCGCTGCAGGAATACGGGGATGCGACTGACAGGCACGGAAATGTCGTGCTTGATGCTGATCCCCTCTATTTTCTGCGCCTCGGAGATGTTCTCGCGCAAGGACCACAGGGCCCGGGCCTGCGCGAGACTGGACGCGACCGCGCCATCGACCGCCAGACCGGCTTCGATCGCAACGGCGATCGCGCGCTCGAGCATGTCATCCAGCGCCGCACTATCGAGCGCATCGGCAACTTCGACAAGCACATGCCAGTCGTGAGCACCCGCAAGCGGCGCGCGCATCGCGGGAATGTGGCGCAGCACGAGTTCGAGAGCGGGTCGGCCAACGAGCTCGAAGGCATTGACGCGCTCCCCGCAGCGATCGCGCAGCAGGGCCAGAAGGGCGACAGCAGCCTGAGGGTCGGGAACGGCGACCCAGGCGGTCGCGGTTGCGCGCTGACGCGGAAACAGCTTGAGGGCCGCTGCGGTGACGATACCCAGAGTTCCCTCGGCGCCAATGAAGAGCTGCTTGAGATCGTACCCGGTGTTGTCCTTGCGCAAGGCACGCAGCCCGTCCCAGATGCGTCCGTCGGGAAGCACAACCTCAATGCCGAGCACCAACTCGCGCATATTCCCGTAACGCAGGACCTGCACGCCGCCGGCATTCGTCGAGATGTTGCCGCCGACGAGGCAGCTTCCCTCCGACGCTAGCGACAGCGGAAACAGCCTGCTGGCCTCGTCGGCGGCTTGCTGGACGGCCGCGAGCGTGCACCCCGCTTCCGCGACTAACGCATTGTTCACGGCGTCGACCATCCGGATGCGGTTCATGCGCGCCATGCTGATCACGACCGAGCCACCGTCAGCGAGCGGTGTCGCCCCGCCACACAGCCCCGTATTGCCTCCCTGCGGCACCATGGGGACCTTCGCGGACGCGCAGATGCGCACGATGTCTGCAACTTCCCGAGTGTTGCCCGGCTTCACGACGGCGATCGCCCGGCCGGTATAGCGGCCGCGCCAGTCCGTAAGATATGGGGCCATGGACTCGGCATCGTGGATGACATGCTGCGCTCCCACCACGCCGGCCAGCATCCCGACCAGTTCGTTCATGCCTCTGTTCCCGGGACCGCACGCCCGAGCGTGTAACGAAGGGCCGGCAACATGCTCGTGACCGCAGCCTCGCCTTCCACGATCGCCTCGCGGGCACGATGGAAGTCCATCGTTCCGATATGCGCAAGCCGCGGCGAAACCTGAACGTCGGCGGGCTCGCCCGCCAGGCGGCTGCGCGCGATGCGCACCTGCATGATGTTGATGCTGGACGTGAGTACGGTCATCAGCGACGGAAGGGAAGCATCGGCACCGACCACCTGGGTGCCCCGTCCATTGCCGTTCCCGTTCATCGACAGGCCGAGGCGCGCGAAGAGCCGCTCCGTCCAGCCCTCGGAGGTCTCTTCGACCTCCTCCACCGGCGTGGCGCGCCATGCCTTGCCGATCATGTCCGAACCGAGATCGACCGCGATCACGATCTCGGCGCCCATCGCACGACACAGCGACACAGGCACGGGATTCACGAGCCCGCCATCGACCAGGAGACGGCCGTCGCGCATGATGGGTGTGAACAGCCCGGGCAGCGCGATCGAGGCCCGCACGGCCTGCGCGACGCTACCTTCGCGCAGCCAGATCTCACGCCCCGTTTCGAGTTCGGTCGCAACACACGCGAATCTGCGGTCGAGCTGCGAGAAATCGCGGTCGACGAAGTTGCGTTCGAAGAACTGGATAAGTTTCTCGCCCTTGATGAGGCCGCCGCGCAGGCTCACGTCGAGCAGGGAGACCACATCCTGCCATTTGAGCGCTTCGGCCCACTGGGTGAGCTTCTCGAGGTCGCCAGACGCCATGGCGGCGCCGACGAAGGCACCAATGGAACAGCCGCAGATGATCTGCGGCTCGATCCCTTCGCGGGCAAGCGCGCGCAGCACACCGAGGTGCGCCCAGCCGCGTGCCGCACCGCTGCCGAGCGCCAATCCGATGACGGGGCCGGACTTAACAGAATTCTGCGGCGTCGGCTCGAACATCGGCTAGGCGCCCTGTCAGACTATCGGCTCGGCGTACAGGTCGTGCACGTCGCAGTCGGTGATGCGCACCCGGGCGAACTCACCGGGCTCGAGCCCCTCACCATTCGGAATGATGACCAGGCCGTCGATCTCGGGCGCATCCCCGGGGGAACGGGCGATCGCGCCATCCTCCTCGATGTCGTCGACGAGCACGGTCATCTCGCGGCCGATCCAGCGCTCGAGACGCTGGGTCGAGATGTCTTCCTGGAACTCCATCAGGCGCATGCGGCGTTCCTCGCGCACTTCGTCCGGAACCGGGTCCGACAGCTGGTTCGCCTCGGCACCCTCGACGGGGGAGTACGCGAACGCACCGACGCGATCGAGTTTCGCCTCTTCGAGGAACTGCAGCAGCAGTTCGAAGTCCTCGTCGGTCTCACCGGGGAATCCGGTGATGAAGGTCGAGCGGATCGTCAGGTCCGGGCAGATGCTGCGCCAGGAGCGGATGCGTTCGAGCACGTTCTCGGCGTTCGCCGGGCGCCGCATGGCCTTGAGGATGCGCGGGCTGGCGTGCTGGAACGGGATGTCCAGATAGGGGAGGATCTTGCCTTCGGCCATCAGCGGGATGAGGTCGTCCACGCTGGGGTACGGATAGACGTAGTGCATGCGGACCCACACGCCGAGTTCGCCCAGCGCTTTTGCGAGGTCGAGCAGGCGCGTCTTGATGGGGCGCCCGTTCCAGAAGCCGGTGCGGTACTTGGTGTCCACGCCATACGCGCTGGTGTCCTGCGAGATGACCAGGAGCTCTTTCACGCCCGCATCCACCAGGGACTCGGCTTCGCGCATCACCTCGTGGATCGGGCGCGACACGAGGTCGCCGCGCAACGACGGAATGATGCAGAAGGTGCAGCGGTGGTTGCAGCCTTCGGAGATCTTCAGATAGGCGTAGTGGTTCGGCGTGAGGCGGATGCCCTGCGGCGGAACGAGGTCGGTGAAGGGGTCGTGCGGTTTGGGCAGGTGCTGGTGAACCGCCTTCATTACCGCATCGGTCGCGTGCGGACCGGTGACGGCTAGAACCTGCGGATGCGCCGCCATCACGACGTCGTCCTTGGCGCCGAGGCAGCCGGTGACGATGACCTTGCCGTTCTCGGCAAGCGCCTCGCCGATCGCGTCGAGCGATTCCTCGACGGCCGCATCGATGAAGCCGCAGGTATTGACGACCACGATATCTGCGTCGTCATAACTGCCGGAAATTTCGTAGCCCTCGCCCCGCAAGCGTGTGAGGATATGTTCGGAATCGACAGTCGCCTTGGGACAGCCGAGGGAGACGAAACCGACTCGCGGTACGCCTGGGGTCTTGTGCTGGGTCATGCTCTTAGGGGAGGTGCTGACCGGGGTCCGGAATGGCCCCGGTCGGAATGTTATTTCTGGCTCGAACGGCCGCTTTTCGCCGCAGGTGCTTCGGGCTTCGTTTCCTTGGCAGCCTGCGGTGCGGCCTGCTCTTCCTTGGCGGCCGGGGCGTAGTTCGGGAACGGGAAACCGGTGAAGATGCTGCGCGTCTGGTTCTCGATCTGCTCCTGCATCTGCGAGAACATCTTCTTGCTCTGATCGACATAGGTGCCCATCACGCTCTGCAGCGCGGGCCCCTGAAAATTGAGGAACTGGGCCCACAGGTCCTGGCTGATCGGGCTGTTCTCGCCGTAGATCGCCTGTGTCTGCTCCTGCAGCTTGGCCTGCATCTCGGTGAAGGCCTTGATGTTGTTCTCGAGGTACTTGCCCATCATCCCCTGCGTCGCATTCCCGTAGAAACGGATCATGTGCGCGAGCAGGTCGCTGGTGAACATGGGGGCGCCGCCCGCCTCTTCCTCGAGGATGATCTGGAGGAGGATGCTGCGCGTGAGATCCTCGCCGGTCTTGGCATCGACGACCTGAAACTCCTCCCGCCCCAGTACGAGTTCCTTCACATCGGCCAGCGTGATGTAGGAGCTGGTCCGGGTATCGTACAGACGGCGGTTGGGATACTTCTTGATAAGACGCGACTGCTCAGCCATCAATGCCTCTCCTCGTCGGCGGTCAATTCCGCTCTCCACGTTCAACAAAATTATACCGCGGTGCAGAAATAAAAACCCCGCCGTTCGGCGGGGTCTCGCAGCGATCCGCGGACGCGGAATACTGCATCAGCACATGTGCAGGCCACCGTTGATGTTGATCGTCGCGCCGGTCACATAGCCGGCCAGTTCAGACGCGAGATACGAACACAGCGCGCCGATTTCCTCGGGCTTGCCGAGACGCTTCATCGGCACCGTGTCGATGATGCCCTGGCGGATGTCCTCACGGATCGCCATGACCATCTCGGTACCGATGTAGCCCGGGGCGATGGCATTGACAGTCACGCCCTTGGTCGCCAGTTCGGCGGCAAGCGCCTTGGTGAAGCCCAGCACGCCGGCCTTGGCCGTGGAGTAGTTGGTCTGCCCCGCCTGGCCCTTGACACCATTCACCGAGGAGATGTTGATGATGCGCCCCCAGCCGCGCTCGGCCATCTTGGGCGAAACGTGGTGGGTGACGTTGAACAGGCTGTTGAGGTTGGTGTTGATCACCGCATCCCACTGGCCCTTCTCCATCTTGGGGAAGAACTTGTCGCGGGTGATGCCGGCGTTGTTCACCAGGACCTCGATCGCACCAACTTCGGCTTCGATCTTGGCGACCATCGCCTTGCAGGATTCGTAATCGGACACGTCACCTTCGGCAGCGATGAACTCGAAACCGACTTCCTTCTGCTTGGCGAGCCACTCATCCTTCTGCGGGAAACCCGGCAGACAGTTGGCGACGACCTTCAGGCCGTCCTTGGCCAGGGCCTGGCAGATCGCGGTGCCCAAACCGCCCATGGCGCCGGTAACGAGTGCGACTTTCTGAGTCATGGTGCAATCCTCTTGCAGATTGGTGATGGGAGGCACGTCCAGTCGCGCGACATTCGTCCGCAACGCACCCCCTCTGACAACCGTGCGGCAGTGCATTACCGCAAAGCGGGTAAATTATAGGGACTTTTCAAAGAGATTGCTGCACTGCAAAAGGAAAATAAAACGGCGCGCTCCTTTCGGAAACGCGCCGTTGCAGGACCGGACAGGGTCCCGGTCAGAACATGTGCTGGCCGCCGTTGATGGAAATATTGGCGCCGGTCACGAACGCAGCTTCCTCGGACGAGAGGTAGGCCACCAGTCCGGCGATTTCCTCAGGCTTACCCAGTCGTGACACCGGAATCTGCGGCAGGATCTTGGATTCAAGGATTTCCTGCGGGATTGCCGTCACCATCTTGGTACCGATGTATCCCGGCGAGATGGTGTTGACGGTCACGCCACTACGCGCAACTTCCAGCGCCAGCGCCTTGGTGAAGCCATGCATCCCCGCCTTCGCAGCGGAGTAGTTGGTCTGGCCGAACGCACCTTTCTGGCCATTGACCGACGAAACGTTGATGACGCGCCCCCACTTGCGCTCGACCATGCCGTCCATGACCTGCTTGGTCATGTTGAACACGCTGTCGAGGTTGGTGGAGATGACGGCATCCCAGTCGGCCTTCGTCATCTTCTTGAAGGTCATGTCGCGGGTGATCCCGGCGTTATTCACCAGCACGTCCACGGGCCCCACTTCCCTCGTGACGGTTTCGACGCAGCTCTTGCACGAATCAAAATCCGACACGTCGCAGGGAAAGGCCTTGAAGCCGTAGCCCATGTTGTTCATGGTCTGCAGCCAGTCAGCGGCCTTGGTGTTGCCCGGGGAATGCGTCGTCACGACCCTGTAGCCCAGTGCAGCAAGCTTGATGCAGACTGCCTCACCCAGGCCACCCATGCCACCGGTCACTAGTGCAACTCTTGCCATAAACTTCCTCCTCTCCCGTTGGTCGTTTCACGAAGGGTTTCCAGTCACTCCCGGCAGCGCCCCCGTCTCTGCTGCCGCTGGATAATTCTTGTTCCCGGCCAGTTCGTGCGCGTCAGGCCTTTTCCTTGACGTAACGACCGGGCGCGGGCTCGATCGGCGCGTATTTCGCATTGCCAAGCCAGCCGCGCGCGGCGACCTGCTTGCCTCCATATGGCCTGAGCCATTCGATCCAGTGCAGCCACCAGCTGCCCTTCTGCTCGGCGGCCCCATCGAGCCATTCGTCCGGGTCGGCCGCACCGGAGGCGTTAACCCAGTAGCTGCGGCGGTTCTTCGACGCTGCATTGATCGCCCCGGCGATGTGGCCGCTCGCACCGAGCACGAAGGTCGTTTCTCCTCCCAGCAGTCCGCGCGAAAGGTAGGCGCCCTTCCACGGAACGATATGATCCTCGCGCGTCGCGAGCAGGTACGCCGGCACGTCGACTTTTCCCAAATCGACCTTCGCACCGAGCATCTTGAGCTTGCCCGGCATGCGCAGGTTATTTTCCAGATACATGTTACGCAAATACCACGTCAGGAACGGCCCCGGCAGGTTCGTGCTGTCGGAATTCCAGTACAGCAGGTCGAACGCCTGCGGCTTGTTGCCCTTCAGGTAGTTGCCGACGACGTATTGCCAGATGAGGTCGTTGGCACGCAGCGCCGAAAAGACGTTTGCCAGCTCCTGTCCGGGAAGCAGCCCCCCTTTGCCGATTGCAGCTTCGCGAGCCGTCACGCTCGCCTCGTCAACCAGACAGCCGAGTTCGCCCGCATCCGCGAAATCGAGCAAGGCCGTCATCAGCGTAAGGCTCGCCACGGGATCTTCACCACGCGCGCGCGCGACACCGAGCGCCGACGTCAATATCGTGCCACCAACGCAGAATCCGAGCACGTTCGGTTTCTTCACGCGCGTGACGGTACGCACGACTTCCAGCGCCCTGAGCGCCCCCTTCTCGAGGTAATCGTCCCAGGTCGCCGTCGACTCCGCCGCCTTGGGGTTCTTCCACGACACGAGGAAGACCGTGAAGCCTTGCTCCACCGTGAAACGCACGAGCGAGTTGTCGGGCTGCAGATCGAGGATGTAGAACTTGTTGATGCAAGGCGGCACGATCAGCAGCGGCACCTGGGCGACCTTGTCGGTCAGGGGCGCGTACTGGATGAGCTGCATCAGCTCGTTTTCGTAGATGACGGCACCGGGCGAAACCGCGATGTTGCGTCCGACCTCGAAAGCCCCGTCGTCGGTCATCGACACGCGGCCCTTTTCGAGATCGGCGATCAGATTCTTGATCCCGCGCGTGATGCTCTCGCCTTCGGTGTCGAGGGCGGTCTTGATGAATTCGGGATTCGTGGCAGCGAAATTGGACGGCGCGAGCGCATCGATGTATTGCCGCGTCAGGAACTGCAGACGCGACTTGGCACGACCATCGGCCATCGGCAAATCGTCGGAAACCTGGCTGAGGAAGCTGGCGTTCAGCAGGTAGGCCTGGCGGATGTAGTCGAAGACCGGGCTGTCGCTCCATTCCGGCGCCGAGAACCGGCGGTCTCCCGGCTCCGGAGCAATGACGGGAGCGGCCTTCTCGCCCGGCTTCAGTTGCAGCATCGTCGACCACAATGCAACGTGGCGCGCGGCGAAATCCTGCTGCAGGCGCGCAAATGCGTCGGCTTCCGGCATGGTGACGCCCGGCGCGGCCTCGCCGCTGCTATCCTGCATGACCGCATGCTGGCGCGCGATGGCCTGAAAGAAGTTCTGCGCCATCGCCTGGCCGAACTGCAGCATTCCCTCGATTGCGGGGTTGCCCTGGTTGTTGTCGGATTCTGACATCAGCCCCTCCTGAGGCGCAGGTTCGGACGCATGCGGAATTCGCTGTGCACCGTGATTCTCCCTGGACCGTTCACGGTCCCCGGCACCATACCCCCACTGCCGCGGGTAGAATCGGCGCCATGTACATTATCGCAATCGCTTGGCTGTACGTCGTGCTGATCGCGGCGATCGCGGACACGACGGTCGTCGGCGGCGTGCTCACCTTCGTGTTCTGGGGGGTCGGACCACTGGCCCTCTTCCTCTGGCTTGCAGGAACCCCGGCTCGCCGCCGCGCGGCAGCCCGCCGCGAGGACGCGAACGAGGCACCATCGAACGATAGAACCGATTCGAGTATCGATCAATAGCCAGACAGGCCGGCCCTCAATCGGAGAGCCACACCAGCGAAGCCAGCCGTCCCGTCACCCCGTCGCGACGGTAGGAAAACCAGCGCAAGGGGTCGGAGTAAGTGCATACGCCGCCGCCGTACACTTGCTCGACCCCGATCGAGCGCAGGCGCTGGCGCGCGAGTTCGAACAGGTCCGCATACCACTTGCCGGGCAGCGCCGCCGGATGGAACGCACGCGCGGCATCCGTGTCGGCCGCAATGAAGCGTTCCCGAACCTCGCTGCCGACCTCGAAGGCATCCGGCCCGATGGCGGGACCCATCCACGCCATGATGCGCGCGGGCGCTACATCCATACGCGCCACCGTCGCATCGAGAATGCCCGACACGAGCCCCCGCCAGCCGGCGTGGGCAGCTGCCACGACCGAACCAGCGTCATCGCAGAACAGCACCGGCAGGCAGTCCGCCGTCATCACGACACATACCGCACCGGCCTTGCGCGCAACCGAGGCGTCGGCACGCGGCGGAACGCCGTCGGCGACCGGGTTTGCGGCATCCCACACGTCGGTGCCGTGAACCTGATCCAACCAACATGGCTCCGACGGCACGACTGCGCGCAGGATGGCCCGGTTGCGGGCGACCGCGATCGGTGAATCGCCGACGTGGCCGCCGAGATTCATGCTCGCCCAAGCCCCGTCGCTGACGCCACCGTGTCGCGTCGTGACCAGCGCGCGCACCCGCTCGGGCGCAAGCCAGTCGGGTTCGAACCAGTCTGGACTCATGCAGGCGCCTCGGCGCGGATGATTGCAAGCAGGCCGTCAAAATCTTCGGGCAATGGCGACTCCCAGACCATTTCCTCGCCGGTTGCCGGGTGCACAAGCCCCAGGCGGAAGGCGTGCAGAGCCTGCCGCGCGAAAGCATCGAGTATCGCGCAACCGCTGCGCCGCCGCCCGTAGGTCGCATCGCCGACCAGCGGATGGCCGATGTGCGCCATGTGGACGCGGATCTGGTGCGTTCGTCCGGTCTCGAGCCGGCACTCGACGAGGGTCGCGCGGGCGAAATGTTCGCGCACGGAATAGCGCGTGACTGCCACGCGCCCGGCGGAATGTACGGCCATCTTCGTACGCTGCGACGGGTGCCGGCCGATGGACGCATCGACAACGCCGGGGCCGGTGACGGCTCCATGCACGAGCGTGAGATAGTGACGCCTGACGGTGCGCGCCTGGAGCTGGCGAACGAGGTCGGTCTGCGCCTCAAGGGTCCGTGCGACGACCATCAGGCCGCTGGTGTCCTTGTCGAGGCGATGCACGATGCCGGCACGCGGGATGTTGGCAAGCTCGGGAGCGTGGTGCAGCAGGGCATTGAGAAGCGTCCCGCTCCAGTTGCCGCTGCCGGGGTGCACGACGAGGCCGACCGGCTTGTCGATGACGAGGATGTGGGCGTCCTCGTAGGCGATGCTGAGCGGGATGTCCTCGGGCGCCTCGGCGACTTCCTCGGGCGCAGGCGCCGCGGCGACTTCGAGGACTTCGCCGCCCCAGACCTTGAACTTCGCATCATGAAGACCGCCGTTGAGGCTGACGCGCCCGGACTTGAGCCAGCCTTGCAGGCGGCTGCGCGAGTGCTCGGGAAACAGGCGCGCGAGGGCTTGATCGAGCCGCAGGCCGGCACAGTCGCCCGGTATCGTCATCCGGTGGTGCGAAGCAGCCTCGTCCAGTGGGCTATAATCGTCCGGTTCATTCACGCGAGTTTTTTCGATGGCCAGGTTCACCCTTGGAAGTTTAGCGGTTATCGGTGCATTGCTGCTCGGCGGATGCGGCCTGTTGCCCGAACAGATCGACGAGACGGCAGGCTGGAATGCCCAGAAGCTGTACTCCGAAGCGAAGAACTACATGGCCGAGGGGTCCTACGAGCAGGCCATCAAGCTCTTCGAAAAGCTCGAGGCACGCTTCCCGTACGGGCGTTACGCCCAGCAGGCGCAGATCGAAGTCGCGTACGCCCACTACAAGTCGTTCGAGCCGGCACTGGCCATCGCGGCGGCGGATCGCTTCATCAAGCTGCATCCCAACCATCCCAATGCGGATTACATGTACTACCTGAAGGGCCTCGCGACCTTCAACGAGGACCTCGGCCTGCTTGCCGGACTGTCGAACCAGGATCTTTCCGAGCGCGATCCGAAGGCCGCGCAGGAGTCCTTCGACACCTTCGGGCAGCTGGTGAACCGCTTCCCGACCAGCCGCTACGCGGAAGATGCACGGCAGCGCATGCAGTACCTCGTGAACTCCCTCGCCCAGCATGAGGTGCATGTCGCACGCTACTACTACAAGCGCGGCGCCTACGTCGCTGCCATCAACCGGGCGCAGGCGACGATCAAGACCTACCCGAACGCCCCGGCGGCCGAAGAAGCCTTGTTCATGCTGGTCAAGAGCTACGACGCGCTGGGCATAAGCGACCTGCGCGACGACGCCGAACGCGTGATGCGCAAGAACTTCCCCAACAGCGTGTATTACGCGGGTGGCCCGAAGGACGGCCGTCCGTGGTGGCAGCTCTGGTAAGCACGCCGGGTAGTCCTGCCAGGCATCGTCAGTACCGCAGCACGAGCAGCAGGCCTGATAGCGTCAGGACCGACACGATCGTGGACAGGAATACTGCCGATGCCGAACTCGCCAGGCAGACCTGATAGCGTTGCGCGAACAGGTAGGGCGTAACGCCCGTCGGCAAGGCAGCAAGGGTCACACCCACGACCACCCACTGGCTCGGGACATCGAACACCCGCGTTGCCAGCAACCAGACCAGCCCGGGATGGACGAGCGTCTTCAGCAGCACAAGCACCAGCGGCTCGCGCAGGTTGCCGGCGGGCTGGTAGCGGGTGAGAGCAGCCCCAAGGGCAAATAGAGCACACGGGGCCGCTGCATTGCCGAGGTTCTTCGCCACCGCATCGACCGGTGCAGGAAGAGCAAGGTGGAGGGAGGCGAGCGTGAGACCGGCGCACAACGCCCAGATGACGGGCGTCGCGGCAATGCTGCGCGCCAGACCGAACAGAAACCTCGCGGCGGACTGGCCGCTGCCGCGCGCCGCCTCGAGCAGCGCCGTGGCAGGCGGCAGCATGACCAGGCTATGGACGGCAATCAGCATGAACAGAGGCAGCGCCGCGGATTGGCCATACGCCGACACGACCAGCGGAATCCCCAGCATCGCGGTATTCGAGAAACTGGCTCCCAGCCCCAGCACGCCCTGCTCCGCCATCCGCCGGTCGAACAGAAATCGGCAGACGAGCATCGACAAACCGAACACCGAAAACGCGCCAAGGAAGTACGACAGCAGGTAGCCCCAAGGCAAGGCTTCCGGGAGGTCCGTCTGGGCAATCGCGCGAAACAGCATCAGCGGCAGTGCGAAGTTGAACACGAACACCGACAGGCCGCGGTTCGCCACCTCATCGAACAGACCGAGGCGTGCGGCGGCGTACCCCAAGCCAAGGGTACCGAATACCGGCAGGATGACTCCAAGAACGACTTCCATTGGCGGCTCGCGGGCATTGCAGCGGTTACGGGCCCCCGCGACAATCGCTCAAATTTTTCAAGGATGCCACAATTGGCCGAGCATCTCGTTCCCCGCTGCACACCACCGGCAACGGGAGTACCATCTACCCGCATCTCCGCGCCCCACCGTTTGCCCGCGATGATCCTGAAGCCCGCCGTTGCCTGCAGCGCCCTGGTTGCCACCCTGCTTTCGCTGCCCGCGGCAGCCGACGCTTCATTCGAACGCTGCATCGGGGAACTGCGCTCGGAAGCGCAGACACGCGGCATCAAGGCGGAAACTTTCGATGTGCTCACGCGGGCGCTCGAACCGGACCGTTCCGTCCTCGGCCTGCTCGATTACCAGCCGGAATTCCGCACGCCGATCTGGGATTACCTGGCAGGACTCGTCGACGACGAACGCATCGCCGATGGCCGGGCGATGATGGAACAATGGACAGCCACGCTGCAGAAGGTCGAAGCGCAATACGGCATCGACCGGGAAATGATCGTGGCCGTATGGGGCGTCGAGAGCAACTTCGGTCGCAATTTCGGCAAGCGCCCGCTGCTCACCTCGCTCTCCACCCTGTCCTGCTTCGGTCGGCGGCAGAGTTTCTTCCGTGGCGAATTCTTCGCCACCCTGAAGATCATCGAGAACGGCGACGTGGACGCAGCGCGGCTGACCGGATCGTGGGCGGGCGCCTTCGGGCACACGCAGTTCATGCCTTCTACCTTCGCCCGGGTCGCGGTCGACTTCGATGGCGACGGACGGCGCGATCTCATCGACAGCATTCCCGACGCCCTCGCCTCGACGGCGAATTTCCTTGCCAAGGCCGGCTGGGTCAGCGGACAGCCGTGGGGCCATGAGGTGACGCTACCGGTCGGGTTCGACTTCTCGCTCGCAGGCAGGCACAACAAGCGCTCGATCGCGGAATGGGCGCGGCTGGGTGTCCAGCGCGTCGATGGCGTCCCGCTCGACGCCTCGACCACGGCTGCGGCCGTTCTGCTGCCCGCGGGCGAAGGTGGGCCCGCCTTCCTCGTGCAGCGGAACTTCGACGCGCTTTACTCGTACAACGCCGCCGAAACCTACGCGCTTGCGATCGCCCATCTGTCCGACCGGCTGCGCGGTGGCGGAGCCTTCGTCAAACCATGGCCGACAGACGATCCCGGCCTTTCACGGGCCGAACGCCGTGAGGTGCAAACCCTGCTGATGCGCCTCGGGTATCCGGTCGGGGAGATCGACGGGCTGATCGGAAAGACCAGCCGCGAAGCCATTCAGGATGTCCAGAAGACGAACGGACTTGAGCCGGACGGCCGGGCCGGCCGCTACATGCTGAACGTGCTGCGCCGCCTCGCCGGAACCGCACAGGGCGAAGGCAGCTGAGGCTGATCGGGCTTCGCCCGCCATGAATGCCGACCTCTCGTCCCCGCTGGAGCGCTGCGCGTCAGCCATCGCGAGCGCCGACGCCCTCCTCGTCACGGCCGGCGCCGGCATGGGGGTCGATTCGGGCCTGCCCGACTTTCGCGGCAACGAGGGCTTCTGGAAGGCCTATCCCGCACTCGCCCACAGCGGCACATCGTTCACCGAGATCGCCAACCCTGCCGCATTCCGTGCAGACCCTGCACGCGCCTGGGGATTCTACGGACACCGCCTGCGGCTCTACCGGGAGACCGTTCCGCATGAAGGCTTCCGCCTTCTGCGCGACTTTGCGGACGATATGCCCTGGGGCGCCTTCGTCCTGACGAGCAATGTCGACGGGCAGTTCCAGAAGGCCGGATTCAATCCCTCCCACGTCGCAGAAATCCATGGATCGATCCATCATCTGCAGTGTCTTCAGCCGTGCCGGGACACAATCTGGGAAGCCACCGGGTTCGCCCCCCAGGTCGACGAAGCGGAATGCCGCCTCGACTCGGAACCGCCCCGCTGCCCCCACTGCGGCGGGATAGCGCGCCCGAACATCCTGATGTTCGACGACTGGGACTGGATAGATACCCGCAGCGCCGCGCTGCGGGAAGCGCTGGCGGCGTGGCTCGAACGCGTCGAGCGCCTCGTCGTCATCGAGATCGGTGCGGGCGTCGACATCCCGACGATCCGCCGCTTCAGCGAGCACGCGGGTGGAACCCTCGTGCGCATCAACCCCCGCGCACCCGAGATTCCCGGCGACAAGGGCCTGTCGGTCCCGTCGGGCGGTCTTGCCGCGCTGAGGGAGATTCACAGGCACTGGGAGTTCCTGCGCCGCTGACGGATACCGCGCGGCGTCGCCGAACGTTTCGCTGCGGGGCGGCACAGCGCTCATCAAGTCCGGAGTGGACACCCCACGGGAGGCCGTCGCTTTCCGGCGACACGCATTCCCGTTGCGAATCAATAAGCTGGCCGATCGACGCGAATCAAGTCGTCAGGAACCGACAGTTTTTTGGCGCACTGCAACACCACCTCCGGGCAGCCCCTTCCGCTGCACGACAAAACCATTGATATGAAAGGGTATTAGCTCCGCTGGCATGGAAACTGCGCTAGGGACTGGCGGCAAGTGCCGTTCCCCGTCTTCACAGGAGCTTCAAGATGGTTGATTCCCTCGTCAAAGGCGTCGCACGGTTTCATCGCAGCTACTTCCGGAAGAACCGGTCGAAGTTCGTCGAACTCGTGCGCGAAGGGCAAAACCCCGACACGCTGTTCATAACCTGCGCCGACTCCCGCATCGTCCCTCATGCCCTCACCCAGTCCGACCCGGGCGATCTGTTCGTGATGCGCAATGTCGGCAACATGGTTCCCTCGCACCGTCCGGGGCAGGAATGCAGTTCCACCGGTGCCGGCATCGAGTACGCGGTAACCGTCCTCGGAGTCTCGGAAATCGTCGTCTGCGGTCACTCGCACTGCGGTGCGTGCGCCGCCCTGTACCAGACCGAGCATCCCGACGAGCTGGCGCTCACGCGCAAATGGCTCGCACAGGGAAGCCGGGTGCGCGATCTCGTCCTGGCGCAGCGAGCTCATGACGCCTTCTCCGCCCGAACCCGGTTCCGTGGTCGCGAGGAGCGCGAGCACGTCATGCGCGCCACCGAAAAGGCCATGGTCGTCCAACACCTTGCAAACCTGATGACTTACCCGGCAGTTGCCCGTCGCGTCGCCGAGGGCAGCCTGACTCTTCACGGCTGGTACTACGTCATCGAACGCGGAGTCGTCGAAACGTACGACCCCGAGCAACTCGCCTTCGCACCTCTCGTCCGGCCCAGCCTTCCGGTCCGAACGCGTACGACGGCCCTGCTTGCGGCGTCGTGAGACACCGCAGCGCGCGCCCACAAATTCAGGAGGTCAACTTGAAAACACTTATTTCGGGATTCAGCCCCAACAACATCTTTGCCGGCTTCATCGTCGCAGTCGTCGCCCTTCCGCTATGCATCGCCTTCGCGATTGCATCGGGAGCAAACCCCATGGCCGGCATAGTCTCGGGTGTCGCTGGCGGCCTCATCGCCGGCCTGTTCGGCAGCTCCCGCTTCCAGGTTTCCGGCCCCGCAGCCGCCTTCATCACCATCATCTACGGCTTGATCGCCGAACACGGTCCGCAAGTCCTCCTCGCGGCGACCTTCCTCGCCGGCCTGGTCGTCATTGCCATCGGCCTGCTCCGCCTTGGCAAGGCAATGGAACTGATGCCGCACTCGGTCATCGTCGGCTTCACCACCGGCATCGGCGTCCTGATCCTGCTCGGCCAGATTCCGGCCGGGCTCGGGATCGAGGCCACGGGGCATGACATCATCGAAAAACTCACCTACACAGCCACCCATCTGCGCGAAGGCAACCCATGGGAACTGGTGGTCATGGTCACGACGGTCGTCGCTGCGCTGCTGTGGGGCCGGACGCGCATGGCGAAATGGTTGCCTGCGCCTCTGGTCGCGCTGCTCACGGGCACCTCCCTGTCGCTGGCGCTGGCCAGCGCCGGCCACCCCGTGCGCACCATCGGCGCACTGTACGAGATTTCGGTCAGCAGCGTCGGCATCTCGCCCGACTTCCTCGCAGCACTGACGACCCACCTGGACAAGATCATCCCGGCCGCGTTCACACTAGGCATCCTGATCGCCGTCGAATCGCTGCTCTCGTCCAAAGCACTGGACGCGATGACGAATACCCGTCACAACCCGGACCGCGAATTGTTCGGTCTCGGGCTGGCGAACCTGGTCGTCCCCTTCATTGGCGGACTGCCGACCTCGGGCGTAATCGTGCGCGGCAGCACCAACATCATGAGCGGCGCCACGGAAAAAACAGCCGCCATCCTGCACGCCGTATTCCTCGCCGCCTTCGTCGCTCTCCTCTACGGCGCCATCAGCCTGCTGCCCATGGCCTCGCTCGCCGCGGTGCTGCTGCTCACCGCGCGCCGCCTCATCGAGGTGCACGAAATCCGCACCATCGCGCGGATCGACGCCCGCGAGGGCATGCTCACGGTCCTGACGGTGATATTGACCGTCACCATCGACCTGACGGTCTCGGTTCCGGTGGGGATCGCCCTGATGCTCATCCTCGCCCTGCGCGGCATGCTGAGCGACCATCGAGTCGACGTGCACGACGTGCGCGGACAAGCGGTGCTTACGGTCAATCACGGCATCAGCTTCCTGACGAGTTCCAACGCGGCGGGCGAGATCGCCACGCGTCTTGCTGACGGCAAGGTGCGGACGCTGAACCTGTGCGAGATGTCCTACCTCGACGCGACCGGCGCACTGATGCTCGCCGACCTGCTCGACCGCTATCCGCACGTGCAGGTATGGGTCGCGGAGCGCACCAACTCCGACAAGCTGCATCGTGCAGGCATCCCCCGGCAGCGCATCACGCTGGTAGGCAACCGTGTCGTGAATCTTCCGGAGGTATTCCAGCGTATCCAGGCATCCGGCGCGTAAGCGCCGAGAACGATCGACTCGGACGCCCGTCGCACCGGGGACGCCACGGGCGTCCCCATTTTCGTTCACGTGCGCCGAGGGCGACTTTCGACGCCGGCAGCAGCCCGCATGGCGGCTGTCTATACTGGATACGGGTCGCCACCGGACGCGACCCGTGACCAACGAATAGATGTTCGGGAGGAGGGGGCCACTATGTCAGCCATCAATTACCACTCCGGCCACGGCGCACCGCCGGAGCTTTCCACCGAGGACCGTCGCACGCAGGCGGTCGATCCGGACGCAGCACCGAAACGGCGGATCAACGACACCTGGTTCAACAGGGTGCGTTGGCCTGCGTTTCTCGTTGCCTGGATCGCAATGGGCCTCATCGTGTTCGCATATCTGTACAACGCGATGTAACACGCCCTCGGACGCCCGTTCAGACAAGAACGGACACCGACGGGATCGGAAAAGCAGAAAGGCCAGTCTTTCGACTGGCCTTTCTGCTTGAATCTGTGGCGCGCCCGGAGAGATTCGAACTCCCTACCCCTTGGTTCGTAGCCAAGTACTCTATCCAGATGAGCTACGGGCGCTTTTTGAAGAAGCAAGATTATAGCAGGCTTTAATCTTGCGTCAACAACGTTTTCTAACTCTTTGTGCTGCTTGGCGGAGAGGGTGGGATTCGAACCCACGGTAGGCTCGCACCTACGCCTGATTTCGAGTCAGGTACATTCGACCACTCTGCCACCTCTCCGGCTCCCGCACGGGCTAGCCTTGCGGGAGGCCGAATTATACGCAGAAAATTCTGCGGGGCAACAACAACACAAAAATTTTTTTATGCATGCGCCCGATGCTGTCAGGCTGGCACCTTCGCACCAGCTTCCTGAAATTTTTCGTACGCCCGCACCGCCTCCGCCGCATACATCAGGGTCGGCCCGCCGCCCATGTAGGTACAGATCGCGAGCGTCTTCATCAGCTGCTCGCGGGTCACCCCAAGGCGGATCAACGCCTTCACGTAAAATCCGGTGCAGGCATCGCAGCGCGAAGCGACACCGATCGCCAACGCGATCAGCTCCTTGTTCAGCGCGGAAAGAGCTCCGTCGCGCAAGGCGGCTCGCGCCAGCTGGCTGAATCCGTCCATCGCCTCGGGAGTTTCCGCCCGCAAGGTCTCAAGAGACTTCGACACATCGCGCGTGATATGGACGAAAGACTTTCCAGCCATGGTGCTCTCCTTGTATTTCTGTATTTTCTAATACACAAGATTCGGACACGGCAGGGAAGTGGCACTTTCAGGACAATGGAATTGTCGCAGCATTGCCCATTTCGCCGGTCTCCATCAGAATCATGCGGTTATGTTCAACGGTACGACCGCTTGCGCGCATTTCTGATCACCATCGCCGCACTCTTCGTCGCCGGCTGCGAGCCGGGCGCGACGCCGAAACTCGCCGATCTCCATCAGGTCGCCGATTATCGGAGCACAGGCGAGTTGCGCGTTGCGACCCGGGTCGACCCGGTCTCCTATCGCAGCACTGGCGACGGGAGAGCATCCGGTTTCGATCACGACCTGCTGAAAAAGCTGGGCGAGCGTCTCGGCGTTCCGGTCCGCTTCGTCCTGTTTCCCGACGCGACACGAACGCTGGAGGCCGTGCTCCGAGGGCAGGTGCATGTCGCGGCAGCGGGAGTCGGCCGCAACGACAAGTTGCCGCTCAACTGGACCAGTCCGCTACGAGAGATCGACTACGTCGTCGTCGGACGCGCCGACAATCCCGAGTTCATCGAAGAGCGCGCGCTGGCGGGACGCACGGTATCGGTACGACATGGTTCGCTCGCGGCCGACTACCTGAACCAGGCCCGCAAGCGGGTTCCGGACATGAACCTCCATTTCCCGGCAAACGCGGCCGACGAGCACCTTCTCGACGAACTGGCGCTAGGCCGTCTGGACCTCGTCGCCACGGACCGCGTTCATTTTGCACTGGCAGCACAGACCTCTCCGAACCTGGCAGTGATCTTCGACCTGCCCGTCAGCTCGACCGTCGGCTGGGCGCTCCCTCCCGATGCGAAGGGCGGACTGGCCACCGAGATCGAGGATTTTCTCGCCGGCGCGCGTACCGACGACACACTCGCACGCCTGTCCGACCGCTACTTCGGCCACATACGCCGGCTCGACGATACCGCGGTCACGACCTTCCTTGCGCGCATCCAGGCCCGCCTTCCGCGCTACCGTCCGCATTTTCAGGAAGCCCAGGCACAGACCGGAATCGACTGGCGCTTTCTCGCCGCGCTCGCGTATCAAGAGTCGCACTGGGACCCGCTCGCGACCTCGTGGTCGGGCGTGAGGGGAATGATGATGCTGACGTCGGAAACGGCCGATCGTCTGGGCGTGCGCGACCGCCTCGACCCACGCGAGAGCATCCTCGGAGGTGCCCGCTATTTCGCGATGCTCAGGGAGCAGCTGCCGGACAACGTGCCCGAGCCGGACCGTTCGTGGATGGCGGCGGCCGCCTACAACCTTGGGATGGGGCACATGAACGGGGCCCGGACGATCGCCCAACGAATGGGCAGGAACAACACCAGCTGGCTGGACATGAAGGCGGTACTACCCCTGATGTCGAGACCCGAATATGCCAGCCGCCTGAAGGCCGGCGCCGCTAGGGGTGGCGAAGCGGTGATCATGGCGGAGAACATCCGCAACTACCACGACATCCTGCTGCGCCTCGAACGCGCCTATATCCCGCCCCTTCAGCCCGCAGGACTGAAGCTCGGGGCGACCGCGAAAACGCCGCCCCCGAGCGACGGTTAGCCGCGCGGTTCGAGCACCTCGATACCGCCCATGTAGGGCACCAGCGCCTCCGGGACGACCACCGAACCGTCGGCCTGCTGGTAGTTTTCCAGCACCGCCACCAGAGTCCGGCCGACCGCAAGACCGGAGCCGTTGAGCGTATGCACGAGCTCGTTCTTGCCCTGCGCATTTTTGAACCGCGCCTGCATGCGGCGCGCCTGAAAGGCCTCGAAGCAGGAGCAGGACGAAATCTCGCGGTAGGTGTTTTGCGCCGGCAGCCACACTTCGAGGTCGTAGGTCTTCGCCGACGAAAAGCCCATGTCGCCCGTGCACAGGACGATCTTGCGATAGGGCAGTTCGAGCTTGCGCAGGATGGCCTCGGCGTGGCCGGTCATCTCCTCGAGTGCCGCCCAGGAATTGTCCGGATGCTCGATCCTCACCAATTCGACCTTGTCGAACTGGTGCTGGCGAATCATCCCGCGCGTGTCGCGCCCGTAGCTGCCCGCCTCGGAGCGGAAGCAGGGCGTGTGGCTGACGAACTTGAGCGGCAACACGTCGGCTGTCAGCAGCTCGCCGCGAACGATGTTGGTGACCGGCACCTCGGCCGTCGGAATCAGGTAGAAACGTCCGTCGTCCCACGGCACGGCGAACAGGTCGGCCTCGAATTTCGGCAGCTGGCCGGTGCCGAACATGCTTTCAGCATTGACCAGATAGGGGACATAGACTTCGGTGTAGCCGTGCTCGCGCGTATGTACGTCGAGCATCAGCTGCGCCAGCGCACGATGCATGCGGGCCACTCCCCCGCGCATGAGCGCGAAGCGCGAGCCGGTGATCTTGACCGCGGTCTCGAAATCCAGGCCACCCAGCCCGCCACCGACGTCGACGTGATCGCTGACCTCGAAGCCGAATTCGCGCGGCGCCCCCCAACGGCTCACCTCGACGTTCGCGGTCTCGTCCTTGCCGACAGGCACGCTCGCATGCGGCAAGTTCGGCAGCCCGGCGACCAGCGCCTCGATGCGCGCCAGCAGCACGGCGAGCGCCTGTTCGTTGGCCTTGAGTTCGTCGCCGATACCGGCCACCTGGGCCATCACCACCGAAGCGTCCTCCCCCTTGCCCTTCAGGATGCCGATCTGCTTGGAAAGCGAATTGCGCTGCGCCTGGAGTTCCTGCGTGCGGGTCTGCAGGTTCTTGCGCTCGTTCTCGAGCGACTGGAACTCCGAGGAGTCGAAACTCAAGCCACGCGCGGCCAGTGCGCTGGTAACGACGTCGATCTGGTTGCGTAGCAGTTGGATGTCAAGCATGGCTTTTCCGAAAGTCTTTCAATTCAATGAATAGGCGCTGAATACTGCGACGGCACCTTGTGTTCCGCCGCCAACTCGTTCTGTTTCATGACATTCTAGGGCAAAATCGCCCCGATGCCGCAATGCACAATTATATTAATCAAATCAACAATTTATCGAAACATAATGAGCAAACTCTTCCTTGAATTCGGCGCCCCGTGGCTTATAGTAAATATTCACAGGAAACGCCGCGCAGACGGCGCATGCCAAATTTGAGGAGATGCGTATGCTGTCGATCCGAGACTGCCTTGATTACTGCGATTTGACCGACGACGAAGTTGCACTGATTGCCGAGCACGAGGGAATCCCCGATGGAGCTGCCGCACAGATCGTCTGCGGCATGGTCCAGACTACCGAGGGCGTTCTCGTACTTACAGGATATATGCAGGACCTGATCGACCGGGCCACCGAGCGCGGCGACCTCGCACAGGCCGAACGCGCAAAGGACGTCCAGGCGCGCTTCATGGCCGACCATCCCCTGCCCCACTGAGGCTCCGGGAACGCCTTATTCCGCTTTGCCGCGCGCGCCGGGCCTGGGGTCCAGCGCCGCAGCGGCGTCAAGTTCGCGCAGATGCTCGAGCTTGGCTGCGATGCGCGCTTCCATTCCGTAAGGCGTTGGACGATACCAGCCCGGCGGCGCCAGCCCGTCGGGAAGGTAGGTTTCGCCCACCGCATAGGCTTCCGGCTCGTCGTGGGCATAGCGGTAGGTCTTGCCGTAGCCCAGTTCCTTCATGAGCCGCGTCGGCGCGTTGCGCAGGTGCAGCGGCACGGGGCGCGACACGTCGTTCCCCACGTATTGCCGCGCAGCGTTGTAGGCCTTGTACACGGCATTCGATTTCGCGGCACAGGCAAGGAATATCACTGCCTGCGCGAGAGCCAGTTCGCCTTCGGGCGACCCCAGCCGCTCATAAGTCGTGCAGGCGTTCAACGCAATTTCCAGCGCACGCGGATCGGCCAGGCCGATGTCCTCGACGGCCATGCGTACAAGTCGGCGGCCGAGGTAGAGCGCGTCCGCTCCACCGTCGAGCATCCGGCACAGCCAGTACAGGGCCGCATCCGGGTTGGAGCCGCGCACCGACTTGTGGAGGGCCGAAATCTGATCGTAGAAGGCTTCGCCCCCCTTGTCGAAGCGCCTGAGCTTGCTCGCCAAGGCCTCGTCGACGAATTCCGGGGTGACCGGATTCACGCCCGCCGTCTCGGCCGCGACCTGCACCTGCTCGATCAGATTCATCAGCCGCCGCGCATCGCCGTCGGCAAAGCCGATCATGCGTTCGCGCGCCGTCTCCTCGAAGTCGAGCTGCGGGCATGCCGTCGCCCGTCCGCGCTCGAACAATCCGCCCATGGCCTCATCATCGAGCGGCTCCAGCACATACACCGCCGCACGCGACAGCAGCGCGGAATTGACCTCGAAGGAGGGATTTTCCGTCGTCGCGCCGATGAAGGTGACCAGTCCCTGTTCGACATAGGGCAGGAAGGCATCCTGCTGGGCCTTGTTGAAGCGATGCACCTCATCGACGAAGAGGATCGTGTGACGGCCCCGCGCCTTGGCGGCCTGCGCCTGGCTGACCGCCTCGCGAATATCCTTGACGCCCGAGAACACCGCCGACAACGCGACGAAATCGGCATCGAAGGCCTGCGCCATCAGCCGCGCCAAGGTGGTCTTGCCGACGCCGGGCGGCCCCCACAGGATCATCGAATGCGGTTTGCCGGATTCGAACGCGAGCCGCAGCGGTTTCCCGGGGCCCACGAGATGGCGCTGGCCGGCAATCTCGTCGAGCCGTTTCGGCCGCATCCGCTCGGCCAGCGGCACGCGCGGCGGTTCCAGCGAATCGAAGAGATCAGCCATCGCCGGCGCGGGCCTCAGTCGCCGATCACGTCGGCGCCGGGCGGCGGCACGAAACGGAACTGCGCGGGATCGGGGCGTGCGCCGGCAACCAGCGAGCGGAACTCGATCAGCGTCGTCTGTCCGAAGTTGTCCTTCAGCTCCATGCGCTTGAGGGCTCCGCCCGCAAAGCCCATGCGCATCGACTCGAAGCTGCTGTCGGCCTGCTTCGGCTTCGCGTGCACCCATTCCAGCCCGTCCGACGATCCGGCCTCGGCGAGTTCGAAATTGCGCTCGATCGCGTCGTCGCCGGCAAGGATCGCGGCCGGCGTGCTGCCCAGCGCGTCGCCGAGGCGCTTGACCGTGACCTGATTCAGGTCGCGGTCCCAAGACCACAGCTTATCGCCGTCGCTGACGAGCACCTGTGCATACGGCTTGTCGTACGTCCAGCGAAACTTGCCCGGACGCGCGAATATGAAACTGCCGCTCGCGCGCTGCGGCTTGCGCCCCGACGCCGCGAACACCGTCTGCTCGAACTCACCCTGCGCGCTGCGCGCGGCATCGACAAACTGCCGCAGCTGCGCGATTCCGCCGGCCGACGCGACGCCCGTCGCGCACACCAGCGCCAACGCGGCGCCAAGGCGCAGCCCCGCCCTGAAGACAACTCCGGTAAGACTCACTCGCCCTCCTTGGCCGGCACGATCACTTCGCGATTGCCGTTCGCCCCCATCGCCGACACAAGCCCGGCACGCTCCATCTGTTCGATCAGACGGGCCGCACGGTTGTAGCCGATGCGCAGATGGCGCTGCACCAGCGAAATCGACGGACGCCGCGTCTTGATGACCACCTCTACCGCCTGGTCATACAAGGGATCGGCCTCGCCATCCCCCTCTCCGCCTCCACCTCCGCCGAGCGCCGCATCGAGATCGTCCTCGGGCGCAGCCAGGATGCCGTCTACGTAGTCGGGCGGGCCGCTTCGCTTGAGGTAGTCGACGACCTTGTGCACCTCCTCGTCAGCGACGAAAGCACCGTGCACGCGCACGGGCAGGCCCGTGCCCGGAGCCAGGTACAGCATGTCGCCCATGCCCAGCAGCGTTTCCGCCCCCATCTGGTCGAGGATGGTGCGCGAATCGATCTTGCTCGACACCTGGAAGGCGATGCGCGTCGGCACGTTGGCCTTGATCAGGCCGGTGATGACGTCGACCGACGGACGCTGCGTCGCGAGGATCAGGTGGATGCCGGCCGCGCGCGCCTTCTGTGCGAGCCGCGCGATCAGCTCCTCGACCTTCTTGCCGACCACCATCATCATGTCCGCCAGCTCGTCGACGATCACGACGATATGCGGCAGCTGCTCGAGCGGCTCGGGATTGTCCGGGTTGATCGCAAACGGGTTGGTCAGCGGCTTTTCGGCCTTTTCCGCTTCGATGACGGCCTTGTTGAAGCCGGCCAGGTTGCGCACGCCGACTGCTGCCATCAGCTTGTAGCGCTTGTCCATCTCGACCACGCACCAGTTGAGCGCATTGGCGGCATGCTTCATGTCCGTGACGACCGGAGCGAGCAGATGCGGAATGCCCTCGTAGATCGACAGCTCCAGCATCTTTGGGTCGACCATGATCAGGCGGACCTTCTCGGGCCCCGCCTTGTACAGCAGCGACAGGATCATCGCGTTGATACCGACCGACTTGCCGGAACCTGTCGTGCCGGCGACCAGCAGGTGCGGCATCTTGCCGAGATCCGCGACGGCCGGCTGGCCGCCGATATCCTTGCCGAGCGCCACCGTCAGCGCCGAATGCATGTCGTGGTAGGCCTTGGAACCGAGGATTTCCGACAGGCGCACGGTCTGGCGCTTCATGTTCGGCAGCTCGAGTGCCATGCAGGACTTGCCCGGCACCGTCTCGACGACGCGGATCGACACGAGCGACAGCGCACGCGCGAGATCCTTGCCGAGATTCACGACCTGGCTGCCCTTCACCCCGGTCGCCGGTTCGATCTCGTAGCGCGTCACAACCGGTCCCGGATAGGCCGCCAGCACCTTGACCTCGACGCCGAAGTCACCGAGCTTGGTCTCGATGAGGCGCGAGGTGAATTCCAGCACCTCGGCCGCAGGCGGCTCGACTTCGCCCGAGGGCTGGTCGAGCAGACTCAGTGGCGGTATCGCACCGGCCGGCGCCGGCAGATCGGCAAACAGCGACTGCTGGCGCTCCTGCCGGAGTTCCTTCTCGACACGCTCCGACTTCGGCACCTCGACGACCGCGGGTTCGATGCGCAGTTGCGGAGGAGGCTCCGCCACCGTCTTGCGGCGCTTCGTTTCGACGACCGCCTCGCGCTTCTGCGCGACCTGCTGACCGGCCTTGCGGTCCTGCCATCCCTGCCATGCGGCCTGCGCCCCCACCCACGCCCGCTCCAGCGAGAGCCCGACGCGCTCGATCACCGAAAGCCAGGAGATGCCCGAGAACAGGCTCAGCCCGGACGCAAACAGAGCCAGCAGCAGTAGCGTGCCGCCGGTGAAGCCGAGGTAGCGCTGCACGAGCTCGCCCAGTTCGACGCCCACGAGGCCGCCCGGCCCCAAGGGCACGCTGGCACCATGCGAGTAGAAACGCAGCGACTCCAGCGCGCTGCTCGACAACAGCACGACGAAGAACCCGGTCAGGACGAAGAAGAAGGAGCGGCGGTCGAGCTGGACGTCATGGCGCAGGCGCCGGAATCCCCACACGAGGGCGTAGCCGAGAAACACGACCCACCACCACGCGGACAGGCCGAACAGATAGTAGAGCAGGTCGGCCAGCCAGGCGCCGAAACGCCCGCCGGGATTGCTGACGCGCGCGACTTCGGCGGCGTGCGACCAGCCGGGGTCGGACTTGCTGTAGCCGAGCAGGACCAGCCCGACATACAACGACATCACGCCGAGAATCAACCAGCGCGCTTCCTGCAGCAAGAGGGAAATCCGTTCCGGCAGCGGCTGGAAACGGGAAGACTGACGGGACGACATCGGCGCGGGAACGAAGGCCCAGGAAAATCGACAATCTGCGATTATATGCGATCAGCCATCCCCGCCGCTGACGCTGTTGCGAAGCGATACAGCGGAGGCTGCGCCCTGCCCTCAGACGTCGTTCAGGCGATCGCGCAGGACGATGCCGTGATCGGTTTCCTCGATGAGCCCCTGCGACCCGAGATCCTTCATCACGCGGCTCACCATCTCGCGCGAGGCGCCGATCATCTTTGCGATATCCTGCTTGGTGATCTTGCGCACGACGACCGCCTCGCCATTGACGTCTTCCGACATCTCCAGCAGCAGTCGCGCGACCCGCCCGTACACGTCCATCAGCGCGAGCGATTCGATCTTGCGGTCGGCATTGCGCAGGCGGTCGGCGAGATTGCACATGATGCGCCAGGCGACCTCGAAGTTCTCCTGCATGATGCGCCGGAAGTCGTGCTTGGCAATCAGCACCAGGTCTGCCGGCGTCACCGCGACGACAGATGCCGATCGCGGCTGCTCGCCAAATATCCCCATTTCGCCGAAGAGTTCGCCCTGCCCCAGGATGCTGAGGATCACTTCGCGCCCGTCCTCGTCGCTGACGATCACCTTGAGGCTGCCGGTGAGCACGAAATACACGAAGTCGCTGCGGTCGCCCGCATGCAGCACCCCCTGGCCGCGGGGAATTCGCCGCATTACTGCCGAGTGCGCCACCGCCAGCAAGGTCTCGTCGGACAGCCCCTGAAACAGCGGAAACGTCCTCAGAGCGGCCGTGGAAACTGCAGTAGCCTGTGTCATGGAACCTCCGGAAACGGCAGTGCAATGAGCATCGGCGCGAGTATGGCCGACGGCGTGACATATTTGGCGCATTATAAGCCGATTGATGCCACCCGAATCCATAGCAAGGCAGCCTGCGGATCGAAACCGGGCAGGCGATTATTCGAATCTATGGGCGCCATTGGGTCGGACGTCAATGCCCCTCGGCTATAATTTCGGGATTGCCAACCCGAAAGAAGACATCGCCATGACGACCAAACACGCACGTCTGCTCATCCTCGGTTCCGGGCCCGCCGGTTACACCGCTGCCGTCTATGCTGCACGCGCGAACCTGAATCCGGTTCTCATCACCGGACTCGCTCAGGGCGGTCAATTGATGACCACCACCGAGGTCGACAACTGGCCTGCCGATGCCGACGGTGTCATGGGTCCGGAGCTGATGGAGCGCTTCCAGAAGCATGCGGAGCGCTTCAACACCGAGATGATCTTCGATCACATCCACACCGTGAAGCTCGCCGAAAAGCCTTTCCGGCTCATCGGTGACGCCGGCGAATACACCTGCGACGCGCTGATCATCGCGACGGGCGCCACGGCCAGATACCTCGGCCTGCCGTCCGAGGAGAAGTTCGCCGGCCGCGGCGTTTCCGCCTGCGCCACCTGCGACGGCTTCTTCTACAAGAACCAGGACGTGGCAGTCATCGGCGGCGGCAACACCGCGGTCGAGGAAGCGCTGTATCTGGCGAACATCGCGAAGAAAGTCACCGTGGTGCATCGCCGCGAGAAATTCCGCGCCGAGAAGATCCTCATCGACAAGATGATGGAGAAGGTCGCGGCCGGCAAGATCGAGCTGGCACTCAACTCCACGCTCGACGAAGTGCTCGGCGACAACACCGGAGTGACGGGCATGCGCGTGAAGAACATCAACACCGGAGGGGCGAAGGACGTCGCGCTGCAGGGGGTGTTCATCGCGATCGGCCACAAACCGAACACCGACATCTTCGAAGGCCAGCTCGAGATGGAAGGCGGCTACATCGTCACCAAGGGCGGTCGCGAAGGCGACGCTACCGCGACGAGCGTGCGCGGCGTGTTCGCCGCCGGCGACGTGCAGGACCACATCTACCGCCAGGCCGTGACCTCGGCCGGCACCGGCTGCATGGCCGCCCTCGACGCGGAACGCTACCTCGACGCCCTCGGCAGCTGATCCCGTGCCGCGCCCGCCCCGCCCGGCCTCGTGCCGCCCGGCTGACCGGAGCGGGCGATCGAAAAGTCCGTTCGAAGGGCTTGCCCCGCTGCGCGGCAAGCTGCGCGAGGAGCGGGTGCTCGGACGCCGGATCGAGCACCCTGCCACCGGCAGCGATGCGGGCGGCTCCCCGGCCGCCGACACGGACGACACCGACAACGGCCTGTTCCGCGCTGCGCTGCAGGACGTGAAGCCGCTGCCGCCGTCGGCGCGGAGGGCCGAGCTCGAAACACCGAAACCTCCACCCGTTCGCCGCCCGCAAGCACCGGAATCCGAAGACGCATCGCCTGCGACCCCGCCGCGGCGGCGGACACCCCGCGACGACGGCGAGCTCTTCCGCTTCGCAATGGAAGACGTCCTCCCGATCGATCACGGCAACCGCGCCGAGGTCGCCGTGGAGCGCCACCATGCACGGCATCACGAAACACACACGCCCGCGGCGTCCGGCGCTCCGGGGCACGAGGTCCTGCTGCTGCCCGCGGACGCGGACAGCGCCGACCCGACCGATCTCTTCCGCTACGCGGTACGCGGCGCCAAACCGGTCGACGCGCGCAATCGCGCCGAGCTCGAAGCCCCCCGGCCCCAGCCGCACCCGCTGAAGCACATCGAGGACGAGCGCGAAGCGCTGCGCGAATCGATGGAAGCGCCGATGACGCTGGAAGACCGGCTGGAAACGGGCGAAGAGGCGGCTTTCCTGCGGCCGGGGCTGCCGCGCCGCGTGCTCACCGACCTGCGCCGCGGCCGCTGGGTGCTGCAGGCCCAACTGGACCTGCACGGCTGCAATCGCGACCAGGCGCGCGAGGAGCTCGGTCATTTTCTCACCGCGAGCCTGCAGCAGGGCCGGCGTTGCGTTCGGGTGATCCACGGCAAGGGCCACGGCTCGCCGGGCAAGCAGTCCATCCTGAAACACCTGTCGCGCGGCTGGCTCGCGCAACGTGAGGAGATCCTGGCCTTCTGTCAGGCGGGCCCGCACGACGGCGGCTCGGGGGCCCTGCTGGTGCTGCTCAGGGCGGGTAACGCGACCCGCCCCTGATACGGACGCCGCTCAGATCGCGGCTTCGTCGGTTTCGCCGGTGCGGATGCGCACGACCTGCTCGACCGGCATCACGAAAATCTTGCCGTCGCCAATCTTGCCCGTGTGGGCTGCCTTGATGATCGCATCGACCGCCTGATCGACCAGGTCGTCACCGATGACGATCTCGACCTTGATCTTCGGCAGGAAGTCCACGACATACTCGGCACCGCGATACAGCTCGGTATGCCCCTTCTGCCGGCCGAAACCCTTCACTTCGGACACCGTCAGGCCGGCAATGCCGACCTCGGAGAGCGCCTCGCGGACTTCGTCGAGCTTGAACGGCTTGATGATGGCTTCAATTTTCTTCATTTCGATCTCCTCGACGGGATGGCGCCGCGCGGCCCACCGCCCGCGGCACGGTCAATATTCGTCCTGATAGCGCGATGTTATCGGATAACGCCAGTCTCTGCCGAATCCTCTCTTGGTGACGCGGATCCCGACCGGCGCCTGGCGGCGCTTGTATTCATTGCGCTTGAGCATCGCCACCGTCCGACGCACCTCCGCCTCCGGGTAGCCGGCAGCGACGATCTCCCGCGGCGATTCGTCGCGCTCCATGTAGGCCTCGATGATCGCATCGAGGACCTCGTACGGCGGGAGCGAATCCTGGTCCTTCTGGTCCGGCTTCAGCTCGGCCGAGGGCGGACGCGTGATGATGTTTTCCGGAATCACCGGGCTGACCGTATTGCGCCAGCGCGCAAGCCGGAACACGAAGGTCTTGTAGAGGTCCTTGAGCACCGCGAAGCCGCCCGCCATGTCGCCGTACAGCGTGGCGTAGCCGGTTGCCATCTCGCTCTTGTTGCCGGTCGTGAGCACGATCGCACCGGTCTTGTTCGACAGCGCCATGAGGATCATGCCGCGGATGCGGCTCTGCAGGTTCTCTTCGGTCGTGTCGGCCGGAAGGCCGCGGAACTGATCGGCAAGCATGCCAGCGAACGTGCTCATCGCCGGTTCGATCGGAATTTCGTCGTAGCGGACGCCGAGGTTCGCCACCAGTTCGCGCGAATCGTCGAGGCTCATCTGCGCCGTGTAGGGCGATTGCATCATCACCGCACGCACCTTGTCGGCGCCCAAGGCATCGACCGCGATGCACAGCGTCAACGCGGAGTCGATGCCGCCGGAAAGCCCGATCAGGGCGCCCGGGAAGCCGTTCTTGCCCAGGTAGTCGCGCACGCCGACCTTGATCGCTTCATACACCTCGGCTTCGATCGGACGCGCTTCGACCTGCTCGCCGTCAGCCCAGCGCCCGTCATGCAGGCAGACGATGTCGAGGCGTTCGTCGAATGCCGACGCCTGCCATGCGAGCGAGCCGTCCGCATTGAGCGCGAACGAGGCACCATCGAACACGAGTTCGTCCTGCCCGCCCACCATATTGCAGTAAACGACCGGCAAGCCGGTGCCGCCGACGCGCTCGCGCAACACCTCGTAGCGGCGCTGAAGCTTGTTCATGTGGTAGGGCGACGCATTGAGGCCGAGCAGCACCTGCGCCCCCTCGGCGCGCGCGAGTTCTGCCGGACCGGATTCCCACAGGTCCGCGCAGATATTCACGCCGAGCTTGACGCCCTTCAGGTCGAACACGCAGGCGGCCCGCCCGTGGTCGAAATAGCGCTCCTCGTCGAACACTTCGTAGTTCGGCAGGCGATGCTTGTGATAGGTGGTCAGGATCCGCCCGTCGCGGATCACCGAAGCGGCGTTGTAGCGCTTCGCCTGCCGCGCTTCCGGATGGCCGAGCACGAGGGTGATGCCCTGCGTATGCTCGGCGATGCGTGACACCTCGCGCGCGCATGCGCGATAGAAATCCGGGCGCAGCAACAGGTCTTCGGGCGGGTAGCCCGACAGCGCGAGTTCCGGCGTCAGGACGAGGTCGGCACCGAGCGAGCGGGCTTGATCGAGGGCGCGGATGATCCGGTCGGCGTTCGCCTTCAGGTCGCCCACCGTGCAATTCAGCTGGGCAACGGCGATGGAGAGCGATTGAGCATGCTGTTTCATGGGCGCAACTATACCGCGTCGGCCGCCATCCCGGCAGCAGGACACCCGCGCGAACGGCCGCCGCGGCACGGGAAACCTTCTGTTACGCTTGACTGCGCACAGCCCGGACGATGTCCGACGGGGAGAACTAGAATGCAATCATCAAGTTCTCCTTCGGGTCATTCGATGCGCGTCCGCTTCGCACTCCTCGCCCCGCTTCTCGCGCTCGCCGCCTGTTCGACCACGCCGCCCGCACCCTCTGCAGCCACGGGCGCCGAACCGGGCGTTCTCGACACGCCGGCAAGCGTCGACAACCAGCAGCTCGAATTCAAGCTCGCGAGCGGCACCTATCGCTGCGACATGGGACGACGCGTCGACGTGCAGCGTTCGACCGGCGATGCCCACCAGGTCCAGATCGGATGGAGCGGCAAACGCTACCAGCTTGCGCGCAATCCGTCGCACTCGGGCCTGCCGCGCTTCGAGGACGAGCGCAGCGGACTGGTATGGATCGATCTGCCGTGGAAGAGCCTCCTCCTCGACCGCGACACCAACAAGCCGCTCGCCAGCGACTGCAAGCTCGGGTAGGACTTCCGACACCCCCGAAAATGCAGATGGCCCGCTCTCGGGCGGGCCATCGTCATCCTGCGAACGCTCTCGGGCTTACTTGCCGGCGGCGGCGAGACCGTCGAGGATTTCCTTCTTGGCGTCTTCGACCGAACCCCAGCCCAGCACCTTGACCCACTTGCCCGGCTCGAGATCCTTGTAGTGCTCGAAGAAGTGTACGGTCTGCTTCATCAGCAGCTCGGGCAGGTCGTCGGTGGTCTGGACCTTGTCGTACAGCGGGGTCAGCTTGGAGACGGGAACCGCGACAACCTTCGCGTCCTGGCCCGACTCGTCTTCCATCTTCAGCACGCCGACGGGACGGCAGCGGATCACCACGCCCGGCAGCAGCGGGAAGGGCGTCACGACCAGCACGTCGACCGGGTCGCCGTCACCGGCGATGGTGTGCGGAACGTAGCCGTAGTTGATCGGATAACGCATCGAGGTGCCCATGAAGCGGTCGACGAACACGGCGCCGCTGTCCTTATCCACCTCGAACTTGATCGGATCGGCCTGCGCCGGAATCTCGATGATGACGTTGATGTCGTTCGGCACGTCCTTGCCGGCCTTCACCTGATCGAAACCCATACTTCCCTCCCGTGAAAATTTTGTGGGCGAATTATATGTGGAAATGCCCTGCGTCGTCGGCAGCTTGAAACATTCGGCGACCCGACGGGGCAGCCGGTACCCCCGGGCATTCCGCCCGGCACGCTATAATCGCGCGCCCTGATTGCATGAACGCCCCACTCCGGATGCACGCAACGCCTCCCACGGCCTCGCCACCATCGCGCCGCCCGAAGCACGGGCTGCGGGCGGTCCATTGGGGATGGTTGGCTGCGGTCGCCGGCGCACACGCGGCCGGGCTGGCCGCGCTCTCGGGCCTGGGCGGAGGTCCGCATCAGGTACCGCAACCGGCGGAGACTGCGGCGATCAGCGTCCGCCTGCTTGCGGCTGATGTCCGGCCCCGGCCCGACACGGCCATCGCGTCACCCGATCCGCACGATGCTCCCTCCACGCATGCGGCCCTTTCCGCACGGCAGCAGATCGCCCCGCCGCCCGCGCGAACCCCGGGACGCCGGAAGGAACCTCCTGCCGGCCACCCGCCTCCCGCGGAAGCGCCCGCACCTGCCATCGGGCGCACGACGCCCGACACGCACTCGCCGCAGACGCATGAAGAACCGCGGCAACCGGGTGGACATCCGCACGCACCCGCCGCACCCGCCCCCCCGGCGCCAGCGAGCGTCGCGGGAGTCGCGCCGGCGTCGGCCGCGACCACGCCGGGGGCAGGAACGTCGTTCCACGCATCGAGATTCGACGCCGCCTATCTCGACAACCCTGCTCCGCAATATCCGAAGTTGTCCCGACGCCGCGGCGAACAAGGGAAGGTCACGTTGCGTGTGCGCGTTCGCGCCGACGGACGAGCAGAGGCCGTCGAAATCGCCCACAGCAGCGGACATCCGCGACTGGACGACGCAGCGCTCGAAACCGTGCGGTCATGGCGGTTCGTGCCGGCACGCCAGGGCGAAACACCCATCGACAGTTCGCTTCTGGTGCCCATCGCCTTCCGCCTCGACGACTGACCCCAGCCAAGCCTCGTCAGGCAGGGCAAGCGAAGCCTGCATCCTCCACCGCCGCACGCATCGCCTCGACGGACACTTTCGCCGGATCGTACCGGACCACGGCCTGGGCCGCATCGAGCGACACTTGGGCGTCGCTCACGCCCGGCAGCGCCTTGAGGACCGTCGTCACGTTGCGCACGCAGCCGCCGCAGCTCATGTCCTCGACCTTGATCGTCACTTCCGCCATTTCAGCTTCTCCCGAGAAATCGGTTCAGCGGTCCGGCGCCCAGCGCCGCAGCAGCAGCGAATTGGTGACCACCGAAACCGAACTCATCGCCATCGCCGCAGCGGCAATTACGGGATTGAGAAGTCCCAATGCCGCCAGCGGAATGCCCAGCACGTTGTAGATGAAGGCAAAGAACAGATTCTGCCGGATCTTCGACAGCGTCGCCCGCGACAGATCGATCGCGTCGGCAACCCCATGCAGGCTGTTCCTCACCAGCGTGATGTCCGCGGCCTCGACCGCGACGTCGGCGCCGACACCGATAGCAAACGACACGTCGGCCGCCGCCAGCGCCGGCGCGTCGTTAATGCCGTCTCCGGCCATTCCGACCCGTCCATGGCCTGCGAGCGCCTGCACCGCCGCGGCTTTGTCCCCCGGCAGCACGCCGGCGCGCCAATCCTCGATGCCCGTCTGCGCCGCGATCGCAGCGGCCGTCGCCGGGTGATCGCCGGTCAGCATCACCACCCGCAGGCCGCGCGCCTTGAGGCGAGCCACCGCGGCGGCCGAATCGGCGCGAACGCGGTCCGCCACGCCGATGACGCCTGCGAACACTCCGTCAACGGCAACGGCAACGAGGGTCTTGCCCCCCGCCGCAATCCGCTCGCAGGCAGCCGCGTCCACCGCCACCTGCCGTTCATCGAGAAAGGCCTGCGTCCCGATGACCACGTCGCGTCCGTCGACGCGGCCCGCAAGCCCCTTGCCCGCCACGGCCATGACGTCCGCTGCGGCCGGCAGTAACACGCCCGATTCGCGCACGGCGCGGACGATCGCTGCGGCGATCGGGTGAGCGCTCGTCGCCTCGAGGGCGCCCGCGATCGCGAGCAACTCCTCGCGACTTCGGCCGGCGGCGGGGATCACGTCGCTCACCTCGGGCGAGCCTTCGGTCAGCGTGCCGGTCTTGTCGACCGCGAGCACGCGAATCTTTTCGGCCAGCTCGAGCGCCTCGGCATTCTTGACGAGCATCCCCGCGCGCGCGCCCTGCCCCGTTCCGACCATGATCGCAGTCGGGGTGGCCAGCCCGAGCGCGCAGGGACATGCGATCACCAGCACCGCGACGGCGCTGATCAATGCCTGCGCAAAATCCCCTGCCAGCCACCACCATCCGATGAAAGTGAGCGCGGCGATCGCCACGACGACCGGCACGAATACGGCCGCGATGCGGTCCGCGAGCCGCTGCACCGGCGCTTTCGACCCCTGGGCCTGCTCGACCATGCGGATGATTCCCGCCAGCAGCGTGTGTGCTCCGACCCCGGTCGCCCGGCAACGCAAGACCCCTTGGCCATTCAGGGTCGCGGCAAAGATCTTTTCCCCGGGGCGTTTGTCGACCGGCATGCTTTCCCCGGTCAGCATCGCCTCGTTGATTGCGGACTCGCCCGACTCGACCTCGCCATCCACCGGAATGGCATCGCCGGGGCGCACGACGAACCGGTCGTCGGGCTGCAGGGTCTCGACGGGGACGGAAACAATCTCGCCGTCGCGTTCGACGAACGCGAGTTTCGGCTGCAGGCGCAACAGGGCGTCGAGCGCCGCCGTCGTGCGCGCCTTTGCACGCGCCTCAAGCAATTTCCCGAGCAGGATCAAGGTGATGATCGTCGCCGACGCCTCGAAATACACGTGCAGGTCGTGACGACCGAGCAGCGTCACGACCGTGCTGTAGATCCACGCCATCGACGTGCCGAGCACCACCAGTACATCCATATTTGCCCCTCCGCCGCGCAGAGCGGACCACGCGCCGCGGTAGAAGCGCGCCCCGATCCAGAACTGTACCGGCGTGGCGAGTAGCAACTGGATCCAGCGGGGGACGAGTTCATGCGCACCCGCCGATTGTCCGCCGAACATCAGGGGCATCTGCGCCAACAGCGGCAAGGTGAGCAGGGCCGAGATCCAGAAGCGCTGCATCTCCCGCTTCCACGCCTGTTCCTGCTGCAGGCGCTGCTGCTCGCGCGCGGCAACGCCCGTCTCGACACCCGCGAAGCCCGCGCGGCGTACCGCCTCGCGAATCGCCTCCGGCACCACGAGACCGGGCTGGTAACGCAGTGTCGCGCGCTCGGTCGCAAAATTCACCGTCGCATCCACACCCGGAAGCCGGTTGAGGACTTTCTCCAGCCGCGTCGCGCACGCCGCGCAGGTCATGCCCGTGATGGCAAGTTCCATCGTGGCCTGCGGCACATCGAAACCCGCCTTGCGGATCGCTGCGATCACCTGCTCGGGGCCGCTCGCGGGGTTGGCAAAACTCACGCGTGCCTTTTCCGCGGCGAGGTTGACCGAAGCATCGACACCCGGCAGTCGCTTCAGCACCTTCTCGATCCGCGCCGCACATGCGGCACAGGTCATCCCGGAAACCGGCAGTTCCAGGGTCGGACTTTTCATTGTCGTTTCGGGAGCACTCATCTGCACCACTCCATTATGCATGCCCGGGGTCCGCGCATTCCGTTCGCCGATTGCGGAACGGAACGCTTGATGGCAGTCTAGACCCAGTACCCGAGTACGGAGTCAACTACCATGAACGATCTCACGATCGGTGCGCTGGCGAAATCGGCCGGAGTCGGCGTCGAGACGGTGCGCTATTACCAGCGCCGCGGCCTGCTGTCGCCGAACGGCGCACGCAAGGGCGCGTTTCGCGTCTACGACAACGACGAACTCGCCCGCCTGCGTTTCATCCGCCGCGCCCAGTCGCTCGGCTTCAGTCTCGACGAGGTCGGCGACCTGCTTGCCCTCGACGAAGAAACAGACCGCGAGCGGGCACGTGCGTTCGCCCTGTCCAAGATCGCGGACGTCGAGTCGCGCATCCGCCAACTGGAGGAGATGCGCAGCGCGCTGCAGGGACTCGTGACCTGTTGCGAGCATACCGAGGCACCCGCCCCCTGCCCGATTCTCCACGCGCTCGCTAACGCTGCCGAGCCGCCCCCCGCGCCGCGGGGCAAGGCTGGCGCCCGATCCGCCAGGCAGACGCCCTGACGGCGCCGCTCAGACCTCGCACACGACGCCGCGCCAGAGGGCGCCGCCGAGGCTGGGCGCATGAAACAGCCCGAACACGCCGAACCCCAGCACGAGCATCCCGGCGACGAATCGCACGCGGCGATTGCGCGTGATATCGCGAAAGCGCTTGAACACCATGCCCGCGAGCATCAGGTTCGGCAGCGTGCCGAGCCCGAAAGCCAGCATCAGCCCCGCCCCGCGCCCGGCCGAACCGGTCACCAGCGCCGTCGTCAGCACGCTGTAGACGAGGCCGCAGGGCAGTAATCCCCACAACAGCCCCAGCGGCAGGGCCTGCCCGACCGAACGGGCGGGGATGAAGCGTGCGGTAAAGGGCTGCACTCGTTTCCACAGCACCAGGCCCGCCCGCTCCACCGGCGCGAGCAGCCGGGTGAAGCCGGTCAGGTACAGGCCCAAGGCGACGAGCATCAGGTTCGCGAGCACGTACAAGCCCATCTGCACGGGAAGGATGTCCGAGAACAGCATGCCGACCGTGCCGAGGGCACCGAGCGCCCCGCCCAGCATCGTGTAGGTCGCGACCCGGCCGAGGTTGTAGGCGAGGTGAACCGGCCACTGGCGCCCGGTCCGGCCCGGCATGTTCACGGTGAGCGCGCCGACGATGCCGCCGCACATGCTGACGCAGTGCGTGCCTCCCAGAAGGCCGATCAGGAAGGCTGCGATGTAACCGGTTTCAGGCATGGCGATGGTCGGCAAGGCGGGAGAAGCCCGGGGCCGCGAGACGGAAAAACAAAGCGGGCGCCCGAGGACGCCCGCACTGTATCACCTTCTCTCGGCCCGTACAGCCCGCGGCCGTGGGCAGCAGGTCCGGTTCAGATGACCTTCGAATAGCGCGCGCGCTCGCGGTCGGCGCGCAGGTAGCGGTCGAACACCATCGCGATGCCGCGCACCAGCAAACGCCCCGGGGGCAGCACGCTGATCCACTTGTCGCTGACCTTCAGCAGCCCGGCTTCCTCCATCGCCTTGAGATCCTCGAGTTCCTCGGCGAAGTATTCGTCGAACTTGATCAGGTGTGCGATCTCGATCGAGTCGATCGACAACTCGAAATGGCACATCAGGGCCTGGATGATCGAACGACGCAACAGGTCGTCGGCGGTAAGCTCGATTCCGCGCAGGACGGGCAGTTCATCGCGATCGAGGACATCGTAGTACTCATCGAGCGTCTTCACGTTTTGCGAGTACACCGGACCGATCTTGCCGATCGCCGAGACGCCGAACGCCAGCAGGTCGCACTCGGCCTGCGTCGAATAGCCCTGGAAATTCCGGTGCAGACGCCCTTGGCGCTGGGCGATCGTCAGCTCGTCGTCCGGTTTCGCGAAGTGGTCCATGCCGATGTAGACGTAGCCCGCCTCGGTCAGACGGCGGATCGCCAGCTGCAGGATCTGCAGCTTGGTGTCCGAAGTAGGCATGTCGTTGATCGCGATGCGCCGCTGCGGCTTGAACAGGCCCGGCAGGTGCGCGTAGCTGTACAGGGAGATGCGATCGGGCGACAGCTCCAGCACCTGTTCGAGCGTGCGGTTGAAGCTGATGATGTTCTGGCGCGGCAGGCCGTAGATCAGGTCCATGCTGATCGACTTGAAGCCGGTGGCGCGGGCCGCGTCGATCACGAGCTTGGTCTCGTCGTAGCTCTGGATGCGGTTGACCGCCTCCTGCACCTCTTCATTGAAGTCCTGCACACCGACGCTCATGCGGTTGAACCCGAGGTCGGCGAGCAGCTTCACGGTATCGAAATCGACCTTGCGCGGGTCAACCTCGATCGAGTATTCGCCGTTCGGTACCAGCGTGAAGCGCTGGCGCACCGAATCCATGAGCTGGCGCAACTCGTCGTGCGACAGGAAGGTCGGCGTGCCACCGCCGAGGTGCAGCTGCGTCACCTGATGGCTGCCGCCCAGTGCAGCAGCCTGCATCTCGATTTCCTTGTCGAGATATTTCAGGTACTTGGCAGAGCGCGCATGATCCTTGGTGATGATCTTGTTGCAGGCGCAGTAGTAGCAGATCGTGTTACAGAACGGGATGTGGAAGTATAATGAGAGCGGTTTACTCACGCCCCCGACGCCACGTTGCGCCAGCCAGTCCCGCAATGCACGGGCATCGAACGCTTCAACGAAGCGATCGGCCGTCGGGTAGGACGTGTAGCGCGGCCCGTTGATGTCGAACCGACGAATCAACTGCTGGTCGAAGACAAGATCTTTCTGACTGGTCATGGTTGTATCGCTTGAGTGCATTCCGTACGATCTCAAAAAGCCGCAGTTTCGTGGTTGACGTGGATCAACGGTCCATTCCGCCGGACGCCTGCCACTTCTCGGTCGATGTAGAAGGAACGATATTATCGTGCAAATGAAGGCGACGGTGCCGATTACAGTTGCGAGTCTGAAGGTCGCATGTTCCCAGTGCAATCTGGTCGAACTGTGCCTGCCGTTCGGGATGTCGGAATCGGAAATCGACCGTCTCGACGAACTCGTCGGCGCGCGTCGCAAGATCAAGCGGCAACAGCATCTGTATCGCGCGGGCGATCCCTTCGAAGCGATCTACGCGATCCGCGCCGGCTCGTTCAAGACCGACGTGCTGCTCGAGGACGGGCGCGAGCAGGTTACCGGTTTCCAGATGACCGGCGAGATGCTGGGCCTCGACGGCATCAGCACCGAAGCCCATTCGTGCAACGCGATCGCGCTGGAGGACAGCGAAGTCTGCGTGATCGCGTACAGCAAGCTCGAAGAGCTGTCGCGCGTGGTCGAGGGCCTGCAATTGCAGTTCCACAAGGTGATGAGCCGCGAAATCGTGCGCGACCATGGCGTGATGACCCTCCTCGGCTCCATGCGGGCGGAAGAACGCCTGGCGGCCTTCCTGCTCAACATGTCCCAGCGTTTTACGGCGCGCGGCTTCTCGCCGGCAGAGTTCCACCTCCGCATGACCCGCGAGGAGATCGGCTCCTATCTCGGCCTGAAGCTCGAAACGGTGTCGCGTGCCTTTTCGAAATTCCAGGACGAGGGCCTGATCGCGGTGCAGCAGAAGCACATCCGCATCCTGGACATCGTCGGCCTGAAGCGGCTGATCCAGCCCCCGTCGCCGCGCCCCTGACGGCCCCCCATCCCATTACCGGGCCGGCCGCCGGCGCTACGCGCTATTGACGCCGCCGCGCGGTCATCGTTCCCGACAGGACGGCAATGTCGTGATCGGAAAGCAGACTGCGCGCGATCGGCAACAGTTCGCCCTCCTCGCGCTGGATGTGACGACGGTAGGCGTCGGCGAACTCCTCGACATCCGCGGGCGACAGATCGGCATTTTCGCCGCCGGCGATGCGCTCGAGCCGTGCCCGCATCCGTGCCCAGCCGGCAAAGAGCTTCTGGTGATCGGCCAGAATCCAGTCGATGAGCGTGCCGAGTTCGGCGCTCCGGGCGTCATCGGCACGCGCCCGCAGGACGGGAAAGAGATCGTCCTCCTCGTCCTGATGGTGCTTCACGGCAGCGATGTCGAAGTAGCGCATCACGTTGGCTGCCGCCTGCTGCGCCTGCAGGTCCGGGCCATGCTCCGGCAGCCATGCGGCGAGCCGCGCCAGGGTCGCAAGCTGCGCCTGCAGGCGCTCATGGCAGGCTTCGAGCATCTCGAGAGGCGTCTCGAAACCCGGGGACGAAGGAATCAGCGAATCGGTCATCGGAACACTCCGGCAAACGCGAGGAATCCTGCCGGGTCCTTGCTCAGGGCCACGGACACGATCCATGAAAAGGTAAACACGGCCGCGAACAGCGCCAACACACGGATGCGCATGGAGCCCCCCCAACGCAGCGCGGTCGCGCCGAGAAGGATGTAGACAACCAGCGCGACGACCTTTGCCGTGACCCACGGCGCGACGAAGGGGTACTGGCCGCTCATGGTCGCAAGCGTGATCGCGCTGCCGAGAAACACGGTGTCGATGACGTGCGGCAGGGTGCGCGTGACGCGGTGATCCAGCAGCGGACTGCGCCGCATCATCCAGACGCCCTGCAGCACGAATCCGCTGATGCTCAGGATCGCGCACAGGATGTGCAGGTGCTTGATCGGCTGATACATTGCGCTCAGCCTGGGCGTCCATCGCTGCGCGGACGCCAGTAGATCGGCAGGTAGCGCGACGCCCACGCGCCGAACACGCCCAGCCAGCCGAGCACGGCCAGCAGCATGACGATCGCCGACCCGCCCGCGGGAACGAGTTCCGCGACAATGCGCACGACGACGACCGCCTCGAGACCGAGGAACAGCGCCCAGGTCAGGCGATCCGCAGCGAGCTTGCGGCCCGAGTGTCCGAGGGTGACCCGCGACACCATCGCCATCAGGACGGAGCCGAAGAATCCGACGCCCAGCGCATGCAGCGGCGCCATGCCCAGCACGCTGTAGCCCAGCAGGGACGCGCCCCCCTGGATGGCGAAGAGAGTCAGCGCGATTCCGAGCCAGAGAAAACCGATGTGCAGCATCCCCAGCAGCGGCACCTTCATGGCCGGCACCGGCCTCCACTGCCGCGACAGCCACAGGGCCGCAAAGGCGGCGGGAGCGTCGACGATCCAGCGCAGCGACAGCCATCCCGCCACGTCGAGCGCAGCATGCACGACGCTTCCGCCGACGACCAGCACCAGTACCCACAGGGGACGCACCATAACGTAGGCCGGGATCACACTGCTCGAAAAGAACGGCACCATGCGATGACACACGCCGAAGAACACCGGCAGCAGCGAGCAGAACACTGCAATCTCGATTGCGATGCGCGCCCAGACCGGGTTGCCGCTCAGCGCAAAGCCAAGCCAGGCAAGTACGGCGGCCATTCCGGCGATCATCGCATAGCACACGAGGCGGGCATGCAGCGCCTCCAGGTCGCCGTGATGCGCGACCTGCCACAAGATGCGCTGCACCCCGCCCCATCCGACAAACACCATTACCAGGCCCGGGACGACGACGCCGGGCACGACCATGCCCACGATGACCAGCGCCCATCCTGCCGCCAGCAGACGCCAGGACCAGAGCCAGCGTCCTGCCGCAATCTCGTCGTAGCCCTGCCAGCGCGGCATGGCGGTAAGGAGGAAACCGAACATGAAGAAGGGAAACACACCGCTCGTCACGAGCAGGGCGTGCATCCACCCCGGCGGGAGAACCCAGCCGATCGCCGGCAGCAGCCCCGCGCGGGCGCCGAGTTCCGCTGCCCACATCGCGAAACTCACGAGAAGCATCACGGCACCAGACAGAAACATTGTCCGGTGCGGTGCGACAAACAGCATGAATGAGGTCGAAACCGGCTTCGCGTGCGCTTGCATCTTGGCTCCTGTCGCCCCCAGCGGAGACAGTCTGCGGGACGCCGGATCGCGGCCCGTGTCGGGTTGCGGGTTAAAATGCACGGGTTTCTCCACGGAGTCCGAGATGCCCAACCGTCCAGTCGATATTCCCACTGCACTGCGCCAGGTTTCTTTCTTCAGCGAACTGACTGCAGAGGAGATCGACCGTGTTGCCCGCTTCACCCGCGAACGCCACCTCGACAAGGGCGAAATCCTGTTCCAGCGCGGCGCTCCCGTGCATGGCTTCTACTACGTCGTCTCGGGTCAGATGAAGCTCGCGGTCTCGTCGGCGCAGGGCAACGAAAAGGTAGTCGAGATCATCAGCCCGATGCACACCTTCGGCGAGGCCGTAATGTTCCTCAACCGTCCCTACCCGGTTTTCGCCGAAGCCCTCACGTCGACACAGCTGCTGCACATCGGCCAGGCGGTGGTGTCCGAGCTCATCGACCAGGATCCGGGATTCGCGCGCAAACTCCTCGCCGGCATGGCGATCCGCCTGCACGGCATGATCCAGGACGTCGAGACCTACTCGCTGCGGTCGAGCATGCAGCGCGTGATCGGCTACCTGCTGCAGCAGGTCGACAGCGAAAGCGACGGCGCCTGCGACATCGCCTTGCCGACCAGCAAGCAGGTCATCGCCTCGCGGCTCAATCTGACGCCCGAAACGCTGTCGCGCATCTTTCACGACCTGTCCGACGCCGGACTCATCACGGTACACGGTAAGCACATCTCCCTGCTGAACCCCGCCCGCCTGGCCCGCCATCAGGGCTGACCGGCACCCGTTGGCGGGTCTTGCCGAGAGATTCTCGGTGCGCCGGCCCCGGGTGACCTTGACAGGCGTCAATCGGGCGGCGCCGGCCCGATCCACCGCCGGATCCAGCCGCTGACCGGAGGGCCGATCAGCGTTCGAGGACGTACTGGCCGGGCGCCCTCGCCAATTCGGGAAATGCCGCGGACGCCGCCGGGCGGGCCTCGACGAGCGTGCCGCAACGCGGCTTGAGCCAAGCCATCCAGTCGTTCCACCAGCTGCCGTCATGCTCTTCCGCGTGCTTGCGCCAGTCGTCGGCCTTGTCCGTGCGGCGCGCCGCCGCCGCCCAATACTTGCGCTTCGGCGGATTCACCGGAGGATTGACGATGCCGAGGATGTGGCCCGAGCTCGACAGCACGAAACGACGCGGACCGGTGACGAGATTGTTGATGCGATACGCCTGCTCCCATGGCGCGATGTGATCGTCTTCGGCTGCGACGGCATACAGCGGCTGAACGATGCGCGAAAGATCGATGGGCTGGCCGGATATCGTCAGCCCATCCACCTCGATCAGGCGATTCTCGAGATAGAGTTCGCGCAGGTACCACGAATGCATCGCATAGGGCATGCGCGTGGCGTCCATGTTCCAGTACAGCACGTCGAAGGGTGCAGGGGCCTCGCCATACAGCCAGCCGTGCACGACGTAGTGCCAGATCAGGCTGTTGGAGCGGAGCAGACGGAAGGCGGAAGCCATTTCCTTGCCTTCGAGGAAGCCCTTGCGGGCCATGTTCTCCGACAGGAAGCGGACGCTCGCCCCATCGATGAACACCTCGATGTCGCCCGGACGATGGAAGTCGACCAGAGTAGTGAACAGGGTCCAGTCCGCCACCGGCACCTCATCCGCGCCGAAGCGGCGGTTCGCCCATGCCATGTACATCGCCAGGGCGGTGCCGCCGATGCAGTACCCGACCGCATGCACCTTCGGCGCACCGGTGAAGCGGCGTGCCGTCTCGACGATGGCGTGGACGCCGTCCTCCAGATAGCTGTCGAAGGTGACGTCGCGCATCGACGGATCGGGGTTCTTCCAGCTCGTGATGAACACATCCAGGCCCTGATCCAGCAGGTAGCGGACCATGCTCTTCTTCGGCGTGAGGTCGAGGATGTAGAACTTGTTGATCCACGGCGTGACGATCACGACCGGTTCCGCGTGCACCTTGGGCTGCGTCGGCGCGTAGTGGATCACCTCGAGCAGACGGTTGCGGAAGACGACCGCCCCCTCGGTGGTGCCGAGTGTCACCCCCACCTTGAAATCGCCCGGACTGCTCAGGCGGATCTCGCCCGCCTCGAGGTCGGCGAGCATGTTCCGCACGCCACTGGCGAGACTCTCACCCTTCGTCTCGATGGCCTTGCGGATGGCGACCGGGTTCGTCCAGAGGAAATTGGTCGGCGCAACAGCGTTAAGCCACTTCCGCCACCAGAACGCGGCACGGCGGCGCTCCTTGCTCGAGAGTCCCGGCGTGTCGAAGAGCATGTCCTGCATGTGGTGCGTGAATGCGAGGTACCACTCCTTCGTCAGATCCCACGTCGCCGAATCGGTCCACACGGGATCCGAAAAGCGCGCATCATCGGCATTGGGAACGACCGGATCCTTACTGACCAGCCCCATCGCGCGACAGGTGGAATGCCATTGCAGGCGCCACAGGTCGCTCGAAAGCTCCACCATGCGCTCCGCAAGCTCCTGGGGATGGGAAAGCCATGCGAGTTGCGCATGCACAATGGGGGCAGCCATCCCGAGCGGATCGAGACTTCCTTCGACGCTGTCGTGGATCTCTCTCAGCGCCCGCCGCACGGACCGCGGAGGGTCGCCCGCAGCGTGCTTCCTGGTTGTCGTTCCGTTCTTCATAGGCGACGCTCCTGCACTCGCGATGACACTCAAGTCAAACTATAACAGTGCCCCGCAACCGGAACCGTGACATGCGGCCAGCCCAGCCGCTCATCGACCGCATCTGCCAGTGCCGCTGCGGCTTCCTGCTCGCCATGCACGACAAACGTATGCCGCGGCGGCCGCACGAAATTCGACAGCCATGCCAACAAGGCCGGCTGGTCGGCATGGGCGGACAGGCCGCCTATCGTGTGGATCGCCGCCCGCACCGGCACCCGCACGCCGAACAGCGTGACCGCGCGGGCACCGTCGACCAGGCGCCGGCCCAACGTACCGGCCGCCTGGAAACCGCAGATCACGACGCTGCACTCGCTGCGGTCGATGTTGTAGCGCAGGTGATGCTTGATGCGGCCGGCCTCGCACATGCCGCTGGCCGAGATGATCACCAGCCCCGAACGTTCGTTGTTCAGCGCCTTCGACTCTTCCACATCCTGCACGAATCTCAGGCGCATGCGCTCGCCGTGCGCGCGAATCCACTGCAGCAGTTCGCGCGTCTCGTCGTCCCAGAGTTCGTCGTAGCGCAGCGTGAGTTCGGTTACCGCTGACGCCATGGGCGAGTCGACGACGACATCGAGCGCATCCACCCTACCCTGGCGCACAAGGTTCGCGAGCACGAACAGCATCTCCTGCGTGCGGCCGACCGCGAACGCGGGAATGATGACATTGCCCTTCCTGCGCTCCAGCGTATCCCGCAGGATGGCGATCAGCTCCCTCTCGGTTTCGGCCATCGCGCGGTGAGCGCGATTGCCGTAGGTCGACTCGACAACGAGGAAGTCGGCCTCAGGCACGGGGGTGGGGTCGCGGAGCACCGGTCGGGTCGGCTGCCCGAGATCGCCGCTGAACACCACCTTGCGCACAGCGCCACCCGATTCGATGTCGAGCTCGATCACCGCCGACCCGAGGATGTGTCCGGCGTCATGGAAGCGGCAGCGAACGCCCGGGTGCGGATGGAGCTCTTCGCCGTACGACACCTTGCGCAGGCTCGCCAGGCTCGCGCGCGCCTGGTTGACCGTATACAGCGGCCCCGCCTCGTAGCCGCGACGCACATTCCGCTGACGCTTGCCCCGGTTGATCCACTCCGCCTCCTTTTCCATGATGTGCGCCGAATCGAGCAGCATCACGCCCAAGAGGTCCACGGTCGCCGCCGTGGCGTAGATCTTTCCCTTGTAACCAAGCGATACCAGCCGCGGGACGAGGCCGGAGTGATCCAGATGGGCATGCGTCAGGAGCACGAAATCGATTCCGCGCAGGTCGAAATCGAGTGCCTGCAAATTCTTCCGATCCGCGTCCCGTCCGCCTTGGAACAGGCCGCAGTCCACGAGAAACGCGCCGCCGTCGTAGTGCAGACGCGCACACGAGCCTGTAACTTCCCCGGCGGCGCCGAAAAATGTCAGTTCCATGCGACCTCCGACATGACTATTGACTGAGTGACGCGATAGCGACGAAGCTTGACGGGAATCAACAGCCAGACATCGTTACCGTCGCTTTCGCACAAGCGGGCTGGCTATAATCGACCTGTCCTTGCAAAACATTGGGAGATGCACGATGTTCAAGCACATACTGGTCCCCACCGATGGCTCTCCGCTATCCGAGAGCACCGTGGCCCGTGCCGTGTCCTTCGCGAAGGACGCCGGTGCGCGCATCACGTTCTTCTACGCACAGCCCGACTTTCCCATGCCGATATACGGGGAAGGGGCGCTGATCGATCCCACCACGCCGGAACAGTTCAGCAAAGCAGCTGCCGACGAGGCGAAACGCATCCTCGACGCAGCGAAAAGCGCGGCGGACGCGGCAGGCGTCGCCTCCGACACCGACACGATCGTCAACGAGGTGCCTTACGAAGCAGTCATCGACGCCGCCGAACGCCACGGCTGCGACCTGATCTTCATGGCGTCACACGGGCGCCGCGGCATCGCCGGCCTGCTCCTGGGCAGCGAGACGCAGAAGGTTCTCACCCACAGCAAGACCCCCGTACTCGTTTACCGCTGACCCGCGGCCGATCGCTTGCTCCATGCGCATCGGGCAGCGAGGAACCGCCGCCCGATGCCGATATTACGCCTTCCGGTTGATCTCCGCGGCGCTGCGCTGAAAGAACAGCGTCAGCAGACTGGACGCTGCGCCCACCAGCCAGAAACCGAAGAAGCCGATCGAGTATGTGGCCGTGAGCGAGTAATGCACGGGTTCGCCGAAGAGATAGAGCTCCTGCGGATCGATCACCGTGAAGAAGACCGCCTCGGCAAGACCGGCCACCAGAAAGGACGGCCAAAGCACCTGAATCCATTTCAGCATTGCATCCCCCTGCGTTGCGGCGATCAGGACTTGGCGGGAACGATGCGGATCACGGAATCGGCGGGAATGTTCGCCGACCCGTTCATGCGCCAGCTGCGCGATTCGTCCTCCACCTGCAGCAGCCACCGTCCGGCGGACAGCGGCGCAAGCGGTGCCGCAAACACGCCGTCACGGCGTTTCAGCACGACCACTTGATCCATTCCCCCGCGCGTCGGATGGGAAATCGTCAACACCACGGTAGGCGGTAGCGTAGCGTTGGCCGTGGAAGAAAGATCGAGCGTCACCTCCTCCGCACGCAACCTGACGTCGGCCAGCAATCCCAGTTCAGCGGCCCTCTGCGAGCGTGCGATCGTCTTTTCGATCGCCTTTCCCTCTTGGTAATAGTCGTCTACGACCAGACCGTCCCACGTGCTCACGGCAAGCCACAAGGTAACCATCCCTGCGACCACGGCTACTGCAGGAATGGCGATCAGGAACCAGGGCCAGCCCTGCCGGTACCACGGTTCCAAGGTTTTGTGCATGTTTGCACTGCGCATGCGTTTGCTCCTGATTAGCGCGGAAGAAGGAAAGTCGTGCGTTCGCGGACGGCAACACCGGAGTCGCCCGGAACGCCGATCTCGAAAACGATCGCGTGGCTGCCGGGCGTCGCCGCCTCGGGCGGAACCTGTACCTGCACCGTCACCGACTCGGTCATCGCCGGCTTGATCTCGAACTGCTGCGCCCCTTCCAGGCGGATTCCCTCGAGACCGGACACGCGCACGACGACCGGGCGCGTGACTTCCTGCATGTTCATGATGCGCAGCTGATAGACGTTCTCGATCAACCCGCCCGCGACTTCGCGCGCCAGCGTTGCGCGATCGCGGATCACGTCCACGCGCAGGTCCGACCGCGTTGCCAGGCTCCACACCGTCGCCAGCAGGATGAGGACCAGAACGCCGCCGTATATCAGCGTGCGCGGGCGCAGCACGTGCTGCACGATCTCGCTCCGGCCCCAATGACGGCGCAGCGCGTTCTCGGTCGAATAACGGATCAGCCCGCGCGGATAACCCATCTTGTCCATCACCTGATCGCAACCGTCGATGCAGGCACCGCATCCGATGCACTCGTACTGGAGTCCCTTGCGGATGTCGATACCCGTGGGGCACACCTGCACACAGATGCCACAGTCGATGCAATCCCCCACTCCGACGCTGCGCGGCGCCACGCCCTTGCGACGGGCTCCGCGCGGCTCGCCCCGCTCCTCGTCATAAGTCACGACCAGAGTATCCGGATCGAACATGACACTCTGGAAACGCGCATAGGGGCACATGTACTTGCACACCTGCTCGCGCAACACGCCCGCGAACAGATAGGTGAAGCCGCCGTAGAACAGGATCCAGAAGATCTCCCACGGCCCGAAGCCGAACGTCGCGGCGGACTGCAGTAGCTCCTCGACCGGAGTGAAATAGGCGACGAGCGTGAAACCGGTCCACAGCGAAAACAACCCCCACGCCGAGAACTTGGCCGTGCTCAGACCGAACTTCCGCGCATCCATAGGCGCAGCCTCGAGCTTGCGGCGCTTGTTGTGGTCGCCCTCGATCTTCTCTTCGATCCACATGAAGATTTCGGTGTAGACCGTTTGCGGACAGGCGTATCCGCACCACAGACGACCGGCGATCGCGGTGAAGAAGAACAGGGCGTAGGCGGAGATGATGAGCAGGATCGCCAGATAGAACACGTCCTGCGGCCAGAAGACCCAGCCGAACACGTAGAACTTGCGTTCGGTTAGGTGGAACAGTACCGCCTGACGGTCGTTCCAGGTCAGCCACGGCAGGCCGTAATAGAGTATCTGGGTCAGCCAGACGAGGCCCCAACGCCAGTTTGCAAAGACGCCCTTCACCGACCGGACATGAATCTTCTGCCTGGCCGCATACAGCTCATCGCCTTGCTCTTCCCGACGCTGCGATTTCTGGACCACGCGCACCCGTACCGGATCGCTCATTATCGCTATATCCGTATCTTCTGATTTACTGGCAAGAATTTTCCCCGGGGCGAACCCCGGGGACTCAGCAGCAGTACAGCCAATTCAGATTTTCGACTTACTTGGCGGCCGGTTGGTTCGAGAGGCCATACACATACGACGCCAGCAGATGGACCTTGGCCTCGCCGAGGAACTCCCCGAATCCGGGCATGCGGTTGGTACGACCGTTTTGCACCGTCTCAGTCATGACCGCTTCGGTCGAACCGTACAACCAGTCGCCGTCCGTCAGGTTCGGAGCGCCCATCGCCTGGGTTCCCTTCGCCTCGGGGCCGTGACAGGCGACGCAGTTCTGCTGGAACAGCTCCACCCCGCGCTGGGCGCGCAGCGAATCATGGGCGAACCCCGACAGCGAACGCACGTAGTTCACCACGTCCTTGACCCCCTCAGGCCCCAGCACCGGCCCGAACGGCGGCATCATGCCCATGCGCCCGCCGGTGATCGTGGTCTTGATCGTCTCGGCCTCGCCACCCCAGTTCCACGCCTTGTCGGTCAGGTTCGGGAAGCCCTTCGCACCGCGGGCGTCCGCGCCGTGGCATTGGGCGCAGTAGGTCACGAACAGGCGCTTGCCAGCACCGCGCGCCTCTTCGTCGATCGCGACCGCGGCGACGTCCATGCCCTGGTACTTGGCAAAGATCGGGGCGTAACGCTCTTCGGCCACCCGCATTTCGGTCTCGTACTGACCGACGGCACTCCAGCCCAGCGCACCCTTCGTATTGCCGAAGCCCGGATACATCACCAGATACACCACCGCGAAGATCAGCGTGATCCAGAAGAGGTATAACCACCAGCGCGGCAGCGGGTTGTTGTACTCGGCGAGGTTCTCGTCCCACACGTGGCCGTGGAGCTCGACCGGCCCGGTTTCCCGCTTGTTGTTCGACATGAGCACGAACAGACAGAACAGCAGGCTCAGGCCCACCAGGCCCATCACGTACGCGTTCCAGAAGCCGCTAATAAAGTCAGCCATTTTTATCCTTCCTTGCTGTGCCGTCCCCCGGAGAGGGCCGGCGCATCATCATCGGTGAAGGGAAGTCGCGCCGCCTCCTCGAAGCCTGCCCGTGCGCTCCTGCTGTATGCCCATATGCAGATGGCGACGAAACAGGCCAGACCGAGCACGGTGACCAAGGACCGGAGATCGTTGATATCCACGGCGCTTCTCCTTTTTCTTACTTGAAGTTCGACAGAGCGATGCCCAACCCCTGGAGGTAGGCAACGATGGCGTCCATTTCCGACTTGCCTTCGAGCGCGGCCCGCGCACCGGCGATTTCCTCGGCGGTGTAGGGGTGTCCCAGCGTCTGCAGCGCGCGCATCTTGTCCTCGATGTCGTCGGCCTTGACCGGACGCTGCAGCCACGGGAACGCGGGCATGTTCGATTCCGGCACGACGTCGCGCGGATTGATCAGGTGCACGCGATGCCATTCGTCCGAATAACGGCCGCCGACCCGCGCGAGGTCCGGCCCCGTACGCTTCGAACCCCACTGGAACGGACGGTCGTAGATGTATTCGCCCGCGACCGAGTAGTGGCCGTAACGCTCGGTTTCCGCGCGGAAGGGACGGATCATCTGCGAGTGGCAGTTGTAGCAGCCTTCACGCACATAGATGTCGCGCCCCGCCAGACGCAGCGGTTCATACGGCTTGACGTTGAGCGGCTTGCCGGTGCGGTCGATCGCGGTCGTCGTGGTCTTCTGGAAGAACAGCGGAACGATCTCGACGAGGCCGCCGACGCTGACCGTCAGAAGGGTCAGCACGATCAGCCAGCCGACGCTGCGCTCGATGAATTCGTGTTTCGATTGAGCCATGTCCTGTCTCTCCGATTAAGCGTGAGCGGCAGCAGGGGCGACCACGGGCGCCTCATACGCCTTCTCGCCCGCCATCGTCTTGACCATGTTGTAAAACATGATGAGCATGCCGGTGAAGAACATCACACCGCCCGCCAGGCGGATCGCCCAGAATGGATAGCTCGCCTTCACGCTCTCGACGAAGGAGTAAGTCAGCGTGCCGTCCGGGTTGGTGGCGCGCCACATCAGACCCTGCATCACGCCGGCGATCCACATCGAGGCGATATACAGCACGATGCCGATCGTCGCGATCCAGAAGTGGGTGTTGATCAGCCCGACCGAGTACATCTGGGTCTTGCCATACATGCGCGGGATCAGGTAGTACATCGAACCGATCGAGATCATCGCGACCCAGCCGAGCGCACCCGAATGCACATGACCGACGGTCCAGTCCGTGTAGTGCGACAGGGCATTGACCGTCTTGATCGACATCATCGGACCTTCGAAGGTCGACATGCCGTAGAAGGACAGCGCGGTGATCAGGAATTTCAGGATCGGGTCGGTGCGCAGCTTGTGCCACGCACCCGACAGCGTCATCACGCCGTTGATCATGCCGCCCCAGGACGGCGCCAGCAGGATCAGCGAGAAGATCATGCCCACCGACTGAGTCCAATCCGGCAGCGCGGTGTAATGCAGGTGGTGCGGACCCGCCCACATGTAGGTGAAGATCAGCGCCCAGAAGTGCACCACCGACAGGCGATAGGAATACACCGGACGCTCGGCCTGCTTCGGCACGAAGTAGTACATCATGCCGAGGAAGCCCGCGGTCAGGAAGAAGCCCACCGCGTTGTGGCCATACCACCACTGGATCATCGCGTCCTGCACGCCGGCATAGGCCGAGTAGGACTTCGTCAGGCTGACCGGCAGCGCGGCGCTATTGACGATGTGGAGCAACGCAACCGTGAGGATGAAGCCGCCGAAGAACCAGTTCGCAACGTAGATGTGGCTGGTCTTGCGCTTCGCGATCGTGCCGAAGAACACGATCGCGTAGGACACCCACACGACGGCAATCAGGATGTCGATCGGCCACTCGAGCTCGGCGTACTCCTTACCGGACGTGAAGCCCAGCGGCAGGGAAATCGCCGCCAGCACGATCACCAGTTGCCAGCCCCAGAATGTAAAGGTCGCCAGCCCGGGCGCGAACAGCGGCGTGTGGCATGTCCGCTGCACGACGAAATACGAGGTCGCGAACAGTGCACAGCCGCCGAAAGCAAAGATGACGGCATTCGTGTGGAGTGGACGCAGCCTGCCGAAATGCAGCCACTCGCCCAGATTGAGCTCGGGCCAGACAAGCTGTGCCGCGACGATCACCCCCACCAGCATGCCCACCACTCCCCATACGACGGTCATGATGGAGAACTGGCGGACGACGTTGTAGTTATAAGTCGCCTGCGATTGCATGGAACTCCCCTTGAGATGAAGAAAACTTCAGCACCAGTCCGGGAGAGCATGTGCAGCGGCTCGCCACGGGCTCGTGACAACGACCGACATTCTATTGCACTGCAGTAGTGGGTGAAAATACCCACTTACAAAAAATACCTGTTGTGAGCATGGTTTTAATTACGGCATCATAGCTCATGCTTTCGGGCAAAAAAAAAGGGTGCGCATCAAGCGCACCCCCAACCCCAACAGAGAGACAAAAATTCCTTACCCGATTGGCGCGATCGAATCGCGACGCACCAATCTCGAAAACCGTAGGAAAAGTATGCCTATCCTCCTTCTCCGGGGCGTTGACGTAGATCAACAAACCCTTTGCGGCGAACGGAGGGTACATTCCCCGTGCCGCGGGAATCACGGTTTCCTGATCTGCGAGGGAGTGTCCTCGGACTGTTCCGGCTTCGGGCCTTCGGGCAGATCACGGTCGTCCATGAGCATGCGATAGGCGGGCCCTTCCATGTCATCGTACTGACCCGAGCGCAGCGACCACCAGAAGATCGCGCCGATCACGAACACCAGCACCACCGAGAGCGGCACGAGGATGTAGAGACTTTCCATGGTCGGTCAATTTACCCGGCGGTAGTCCTGCAGGCGCAGGGCATTTAGCACGACGAGCAGCGAACTTCCTGCCATGCCTATCCCGGCCATCCAGGGCGTGACCAGTCCCGCCATCGCGAGCGGGACCGAGGTGAAGTTGTAGGCGAAGGACCACCACAGGTTCTGCCGGACGACCTTCAGGGTGCGCCGGGCGAGGTCCACGCCACGCCCCAGCCCCGCCAGATTCTCGCTCAGCAGCACGATGTCGCCCTGGTTGCGGGCAAGCTCGGTCCCTCCCCCCATCGCAACCGAAACATGGGCCTGGGCCAGGACCGGCGCATCATTGACGCCGTCACCGACCATCGCCACGACCACCGACGGATCACGCTGCAGGGCGGCTATGAAGTCACGCTTGCCCTGCGGCGTCATCCCGCCATGCGCGTCATCCAGCCCCAGGCGCGCCGCAATCGACCCCGCGACCGACTGCGCGTCCCCACTCAGCACAGTCGTGCGGATGCCCTCGGCCGCCAGCTTAGCGGTCAGCTGACCGGCCTCCGGGCGCGGCAAGTCTGCCAAGCGGAAGAGCCCCAGCCAGCGCCCCCGCCCACCGAGAGCGACGACGGAGCCGCCGCGGCCCGACAGCTCGTCGAGGCTCGGCGGCAAATCGCAGCCCAGATGCCCGGCCACGAAGTCGGGGCGTCCCAGCCAGTACGATTCACCATCCACCGCCCCCGTGACCCCTTGGCCCGTTTCCGACGCAAGGTTCCGGGCTACGGGAAGATCCGCATCGTCGCCCGAGCGGCGCAGCGCCCGGGCGACCGGGTGCTCGGACGACTGCTCCAGCGCGCCTGCGATCGCCCGCAACTGCCGGACATCGAGATCGGCGAGCGGCAGCGTTTCCTCGAGCGTCAGGCGCCCTTGCGTCAGGGTGCCGGTCTTGTCGAAGACAAAATGGTTCGCGTTCGCCAGCGTCTCAATCGCATGCCCCCGGGTCACGAGCACCCCCATCCGCGCCAGCGCATCGGTCGCGACCGTGAGCGCGACCGGCGTCGCGAGCGACAAGGCGCACGGACATGCCACCACCAGCACCGACACGAACACCCACAGGGCCCGCGACGAATCGACGAAATACCACACCAGACCGGTGATGCTCGCCAGGACCAGCAACGCAATGATGAACACGACGGCAACCTTGTCGGACTGCCGGGCGATCGCCGGCTTCTCGCTTGCGGCACGCTCCATCAGTCGCCGGATCGCCGCGAGCCGGGTCGAATCGCCGGTCTGGTCCACCCGGATTGCAAGCGGACTGGAGATGTTGATGCTTCCCCCGGTCACCTCGCTGCCGACCGACTTGGGCACCGGCAGGCTCTCCCCGGTGAGCAAGGCCTCGTTGGCTTCGCTCTGCCCGTCGATCACGACACCGTCGGCCGGAACGACCTCGCCCGGCCGTATGCGCAGGACGTCGCCCGCCACGAGCTGCGAGACGGGAATCCGTTCGCCGGTCAGGGACGGCCAGCCCGGAAGCCGTTCGGCGAAAGCCGGCAGGACCTTGCCGAGCTCCTCCACACCGCGCACGGCCTTCTGTCGCGCGATCATTTCGAGGTAGCGCCCGCAGAGCAAGAAGAAGACGAACATCGTCACCGAGTCGAAATACACCTCGCCCCGCGCCGTCAGTGTTGCCCACACGCTTGCGACGAATGCGCTGCCCACCCCCAGCGCAACCGGCACGTCCATGCCAAGCCGGCGCAGCTTGACGTCTCGCAGTGCGCGCCGGAAGAACGGCGCCGCGGAATACACGACCACCGGCAGGGTCAGCACAAGGCTTGCCCAGCGCATCAACAGTTCGATGTCGGGCGTCAGGTCGCCCTCCCCGGCGACATATGCCGGGAAGGCGTACATCATCACCTGCATCATGCCGAAGCCGGCGACGAACACGCGCCACAGCATCGAGCGACGTTCGCGCTGCGCGATCTGCTCGGAGCGCTCCGCGTCGTAGGGATAGGCGCGGTAACCGATCGCCTGGATGGCCGCGAGGATGTCCGACAGCCGCGTGCGGCGCTCGTCCCAGCGCACCCGCGCGCGCCGCGTGGCGTAATTGATGTCGACCAGCGACACGCCCGGCTGGCGCGAGACGTGCTGCTCGTTCAGCCAGACGCACGCGGCGCAGGTGATCCCCTCGAGGATCAGCGACGCCTCCCGCTCGTGTTCGCCGACGGGCTCGACGAAACTCTTCTGGAAATCGGGATGGTCGAACAGGCCGAGCTCCTGCAATTCCGCCGGCAGGGCCTCCTTTTGCGGCTCCGGCATCGCGTCGCGGTGCCGGTAGTAATCGGTGAGCCCGTTATCGACGATGGAGCGCGCGACCGCCTCGCAGCCCACGCAGCACATCCGCCGCTCGACGCCGTCGATCACAACGTAGTGGCGGGTCTGCCGCGGGACGGGCAGTCCGCAGTGGTAGCACTCCTCGGCAGGAGATGAAGCGGGAACGGCGGTATCGGACGAGGTCATCGGAACGTGCGGAAGGAAGCCGGACAGGCGGCCGCTGCAGCGCAGCATGAAACGGGGAGGAAAGCACTTTTAGCACACTTCCCCGATCCCGACCAACGCCCCATCCGGAGACCGGAAAAGACGCAGGGGGCGGCCACCATCGGCACGCCCCCTGCCCAGACCGGCAATCCGGAACGCGACTTACTTCGCGGTCATACGGATCGCGCCGTCCAGACGGATCGTCTCGCCGTTCAGGTAGGCGTTTTCAACGATGTGGCGAACGAGCGCCGCATATTCGGACGGACGCCCCATGCGCGACGGGAACGGCACAGTCTTGCCAAGGGAATCCTGCACTTCCTGGGGCATGCCCATCAGCATCGGCGTCTCCATGATGCCCGGCGCGATCGTCATGACCCGGATGCCGAAGCGGGCAAGCTCGCGCGCGACAGGCAGCGTCAGCCCGACGACCCCGGCCTTCGACGCCGCATAGGCGGCCTGGCCGATCTGGCCGTCGTAGGCGGCAACCGAGGCGGTGCTGACGATCACGCCGCGTTCGCCCTCTTCGTTCGGGGCCGCCTTGCACATCACGTCCGCCGCAAGCCGCATCATGTTGAAGCTGCCGATCAGGTTGACGTTGATGGTGCGGGCAAAGGAATCGAGGCGGTGCGGCGCCTCGCGCCCCACAATCTTTTCCGCCGGAGCGATACCGGCGCAATTGACAAGCCCGTGCAGCCCGCCGAAATCGGTTACCGCACGCTCGATCGCCGCCTTGGCGCTCTCCTCGCTCGTCACGTCGGTCTGGGCAAACACGGCGTTCGCCCCGAGCTCCTTCGCGAGCGCTTCGCCACCCTCACGGTTTACATCGGCAAGCACCACCCTGCCGCCCGCCGCCGCGAGCATGCGCGCCGTTGCCGCGCCAAGACCGGAGCCGCCCCCGGTCACCACGAATACGCTGTTTTCGATCTTCATGCCGAACTCCTCTACATCGCCGTCCACATGCGGCGTCACGGAGGCGGAAAATAATTGCAGTTGACGTCAACGTCAACTGCAACCGCCCGTCGCACTACCTTCCCTCACCCAGAAATCGGTACAGCGAAACGAGGATTCCCGCGGTTGCCCCCCAGATGAAGTGGTCGCCGTAGGGCATCGCGTAGTACTCGCGCATCCGTCCCTGGTACTCCGCCCTGTGCTTCTCGTGCCTGGCCGGATCGAGAAAATGCGACAAGGGCACCTCGAAGGCCTCGGCGACCTCGAAACTGTCGAGCGTCAGGTCGAACGGCGGGTGCACCAGCCCGACCACCGGCGTGATGCGAAACCCGGTGCCGGTCCGGTATTCCGGCAGTTCGCCCAGCAACTCGACACAATCGGGATCGAGTCCGATCTCCTCTTCCGTCTCGCGCAGCGCCGTCATCACCGCCGAAACGTCGGTCTCCTCCACCCTTCCGCCGGGGAAACTGATCTGCCCGGGGTGATGATGCAGATGATCGGTGCGACGCGTCAGCAGCACGGTCAGTGCCTGTTCGCGCGCAACGACCGGCACCAGCACCGCCGCAGGCCGCAGGTCCCGCCCCGACACGCTGCCGTCGTCGTGCACGGGCTCGATCGGCCGCGCTTCCGTGAATTGCCGACGCAACCACTCGGCATCGCGGAGTGCGCCCGAACGCGAGCCTTCCTTCTCTGTCACACCCACCTCTCAAAACCGTTTGCGCAGCGTCAGACGATCGCCTTCCCGCTGCATGTCCATGCGACTGAGGAAACTCATCCCGAGCAGCACGAACGGAAGATCGTTCTCGTGAATCAGCCCGTCGACGCCGTGCAGCGTGACGTCGCCGACGCGCACGGTATCCAGCCTCACCTTCCATACCTTCGCCGGGCCGCTGGCCGTCTGGCTCACGCCCCCCACGCCCTTGCGAAAATCGATCCCGGCGCGACGCGCATCCGATGCGCCCATCGAGACCATGCTCGCCCCCGTATCCACGAGGAAACGCACCGATGCGCCATTGATGCTGCCGCTGGAAAAATGATGTCCGCGCGCATCCGCGACGAGACTGACCGCCGCAGCGCCGCCCTGCTCGCGCGAACTGCTGCGAACCGGGCCCGCGCCCAGCGCCACTTTCTGCCTCTTTCCGCCGATCTCGACGATCGCCGCATTTTCGGTCAGATCGACCAGACGCAACCCATCACGGGTCTGCTCGCCCACCGCAAGCGTGCGCGGCGTTCCGCCGTCCACGACCAGCACCGCCTTTCTGCCGAAAAGTCCGACCAACTCGACATCCGCCGCCAGCACGGGGTGCGAGGCTGCAACGGCAACGACCAGTAACGGAATCCGAAACATCGCGACAAATCCGACCATCATGTACCTACCAGATGAGAACACCACTTACATGCAGGAATACGCGCACGCCTCAACCGCTCAGCCTACCTTTTCGCCTCCCGCCTGCCAAATCGCGACGCTTCACGCCGTCTTGCCGGCCGTACGCGCACCGCGCAACGGCACGCACACCTTGACGACGAATAGCTTGTCTCGCGTCGAGATGTGCAGCGTCCCCTCGGCATCGAAATACAGGCCAAGTCGCTCCTCGATGTTCGCCAGCGCAATCCTGTTGCCGGACGGAACCGGCGAGTCGCCGCCGCATACCGAATTGGTCACCTCGATGACGAGTTCACTCGCCCCGGCGCGGATCGAAACATGCACGTCGCCCCCCTCTGCGAACGGCTCCACGCCGTAACGCACCGCATTCTCGAGCAGCGGCTGCAGGACCAGGATCGGGACATTCACCGACACAGGCGCGCCGTCGCGATCCCAATGCACCCGCAGGCGCTCACCCAGACGGAGCTGTTCGATCTGCAGATAGGCCTCGGCGAGGCGGATCTCGTCGGCGAGCGGAACAAGGGAACGACTGTCTTTCAGTAGCGCACGGAAGAGATCCGACATGTCGAGCAGCACCTGCTCCGCGAGCCGGGGATCCTGCCTCACCAGCGAAACCGCCGTATTCAGGCTGTTGAACAGGAAATGCGGCCGGATACGGGACTGCAGCGCGATCAGGCGCGCCTTTGCCAGGGCTGGCGAGAGAACCCGCTGACGCCAGTTGAAGTAGCCCAGGATCAGTGCAGCAAGCAAGCCGGCGATCGCCGCAGACTTCAGTACCGCCCCCCAGGGGACCACGCCCGTCCAGGCATGGAACGCGAGATCCAGCCCGCCCGCGACGGAGGCAGCGACCGCTACCACAACCCCCACGCCGCGCCGGTACGGAAGGCGTGCCAGAAGCGGCGACACCAGGAACAACAACAGGACGATCGCCAGCAGCGACAGCTCGAAGGGCAGCGCCACCGCCCCGACCCCCTTCAGTGCCTCGATCACGTCCGGCGAATGGGCCGCGAGCGCTACGAGATTGGCGGCCTCGGCAATGACGAGGATGCGCAACAGCACGCCCAAGTTATGGAAGTCTGGAAGAGTCACGACGTCGTGCGATGGTGCGTTGTCCAACGAAACCAAACTCCTGTAGAGAAATTCTGCCGCCGCCACATGTGTCGCGGGGCGGGGTTACCGCCCCTCCGGCAACCTGCGGTACCGTCGGCTTAGTGTGCATCGAGGCGGCCGCCTGCCACTCGTGCGCCGAAAGCAGACGCTCATCGGACGCGGCTTCTGCTTTGGCCCGACTTTGACTAGCCTCTATCCAGGATGCAGTTCCGACCATACCATCCACGTACCCCCTCATGATATGGACTCGATCGTGAACTCGAAACAACCCGCACAGCAGCCGATGCGCAACGGCTTCACCCTGATCGAAGTGATGATCGTCGTCGCGATCGTCGGGATTCTCGCCGCCGTTGCCTACCCCGCCTACACGTCCTACCTCGTGCGCGCGAACCGCAGTGTCGCCACCGCGCATCTGCTCGACATTGCGACGCGACAGCAGCAATACCGCCTCGATGCGCGAACGTTCGGGTCCCTGAGCGACATCGGCATGGGCACCCCGCCCACAGAAGTGAGCAAACACTATGCTGTCAGCGCTGACGGAACCCCCACCGCAACCGCCTTCACGATAAAGGCCGAACCCACCGGCTCGCAGGCATCGCAGGACGCCAAGTGCGGCATCCTGCGCATCAACCAGGCCGGAACCAAGTCGGTTTCCGGTTCCGGAAGCGCCGCGGACTGTTGGGGCGGTCGGTGATCATGAACACGACGAATGTGCGTGACCGCCTGAACGCGCAAGCCCGTTCCGAGGGTTTTTCCCTCGTCGAGCTGATGATCGCCTTGGCGATACTGGCAATTCTCACCACCATCGGTTATCCGTCGTTCCAGGAACTGCTCGCGTCTCAGCGCGTTCGCGCGGCATCGTCGGCGCTCTACGACTCGATGGTCGTCGCCCGCAGCGAGGCGTTGAAGAACAACGCGAATGCCAGTTTCGCGCTGTCGGGGAGCGACCTCGCAAAGGGTTGGACGATTCAGGTCGGCGGTCAGGACGTGCATTCGCAATCGGCGCTCGCGGGACTGAGCTTCACTCCGGCAAACCCCACGATCGTCTACGGCACTACCGGCCGGCTGATCAGCGGCGCGAATACCGCGATAACCGTTTCAACTACCGGAACGAACGTACAACGCTGCATCCGCCTCGATACCACCGGCAGGCCGCGACTGACCGAGGGAGCATGTTCATGACCCGTGACCATCGTTGTAGCGAGCCAGGACGCCCACAGAAGGGTTTCAGTCTGCTCGAGGTTCTGGTTTCGATCGTGATCTTGGCAATTGGACTTCTGGGACTCGCAGGGCTGCAGTCCAAGGCGAACGAAGTCGAGATGGAAGCCTATCAGCGTTCGATGGCGCTGATGCTGGTGCAGGACATGGCAGACCGCGTCTCCGCGGGACGCAACTACGTGGATACTTTCAAGGCACAGAGCCTGGTCACCTACGGTGTCGGCGACGCGCAGCCCGCCACGTGCGCAGACGCTGCCGACGTCAGCTCGCAACTGTGCGAATGGAGCAATGCGATGAAGGGCGCGTCCGAAAAGAAAGGAACCAGCAACATCGGGGCTCCCATCGGCATGCGCGGCTGCCTGATTTCGGTTCCACCGACCGATGACGCACTCGGCGAATTCTTCGTCGTCGGCGTCTGGCAAGGGCTGAGGCCGACGGCTTCGCCCCCGGCCAACACCCCGGGGGCGCAGTGCGCCGCAGACGTCGATTTCGGCGCAGGTCTGCGGCGCGCAGTCGTCACCCGCGTCCTCATTCCGAAACAAGTTGCCGGGTAAGCCAACATGCACGCACCTGGATCGATCACACAGCCATGCCTCTGCGTTTCGCGCTCGCGCGAGCGTGGCATATCGCTCATCGAATTGATGATTGCCATGACGCTAGGGTTATTCGTAATGGGCGCAATGACGACCATCTTCGTCAACAACAGTCAGTCCCGGCGCGAACTGGACAAGGCGGCCCAGCAACTCGAGAACGGCCGCTACGCGATCCAGATCCTGCGGGACGAAATCTCGATGGCGGGTTATTACGATGCCATCGCTCACCTTCCCGACACGCTTGCTTCCACGACTGCCACCCCATGCTCGACCGATGTGGATGTCTGGAAGGATTCGATGGATATCGCGGTTCAGGGCTTTACGCCCGACACTTTCCCTTGCTCGATTTCCGCAAAGAGCGGAACGGGACTGCTTTTTGTCCAGCGCGCCTCCACCGCGGTTACTGCACCGGACGCACTCAATGCGAACAACGGCTATCTGCAGGTATCCCTGTGCGGTGACGAGTACGTCAGCGCAGTTGCCGACAAGCCGTTCAGGGTCAAGACGGGATCAGGCACCTTCGACCTTCAGCAAATCGACTGCAAGACGACGAATCGGGCGCCGATCCGTCAGTACCTGCGCCGAGCTTTCTTCATCGCCGGCAACAACGTTGCGGGCGACGGCATTCCCACGCTGAAACGAGCCGATTTCCGCACCGAGGCGCTCGGAACCACCAATCCGGACGTCCAAGCGCTGGTCGAAGGCATCGAGGACATGTCTTTCGAATACGCGATCGATACCAGCAACGACGGTTCGCCGGACCTCTTCAGCGACGCCCCGACCGCGGCCCAGCTCCGCCACATCGTCGGCGTCCGCCTGTGGCTGCTCGCCCGTGCGCTCGAACCGTCGCCCGGTTACGACGCCAGCAGCAAGACCTTCGCGCTGGGCCCCAAGGGCCCCGTGACGTTCACCGACAAATACAAGCGGCACGTTTTCAGCACCTATGTCGAACTGATCCACCCCGTGGGGCGGAGAACAAAATGAAGCATCTTCGAGCGCGCGCGCCGCAGCGGGGCGCAGTACTTTTCGTCGGCCTGATCATGCTCATACTGATCACGCTGCTGGCGGTCTCCGCAATCCGCCTTGCGAACACCAACCTCCTCGTCGTAGGTAACGAGCAGTTCCAGAAGGAGGCGGAGGACGCCGCCAATTATCACCTGGACCTGGCGCTCAACTCGAACGAGTTCACCGCTCGGAACGTTAACCGGAGCGCTCCGCTTCCCGCATTTTCCGGTGCGGCCGTCACGCCCGAAACGAACTACACGGTCACGGTGCCTCCGCCTAAATGCAAGCGCTACCGATACATTAAACAAAACGAATTGTTGGCAAAGCGGACGGTAACCGTCACTGAAGTGGTAGCGGGAGTGGAAACGGAGGTGGAAAAGGTAGAGGAATACGTGCCGATCGCCAACGTCGCCTGCTTCGGCGGGAAATCCAACGACATAATGATCATCGACCCCACAACCAACACGTCGGGCAATTCGCTGTGCGCCACTTCGCTTTGGGAAATGACGGCTAACGTCGAGCTTCCCAACGCCAGCGCCAAGGCTCAGGTGGCGCAGGGCGTCGAAATGCGCATCGACTATGCCGAAGCGCAGTCTGCGTGCAAATGAATCGCGATACCCAAACGAAACGGAGCCCCGAAATGAGCAAGCGACTACGCATTGCCCTAGCGATTGCCTTGATGGGAAGCGGCCTCGCACGACCAGTGGCGGCCGAGGACATCGACATCTACACGATGGCCCAGACCACCCAGGCGGCCCCCAATGTTCTCCTGTTCATCGACAACTCGTCGAATTGGTCGGCGATGGATCAGGGGTGGGACAAGACGGAAGTCAGCACAAAATGTAATGGCGACGAGACCTGCCTCAAATACGTCGAGCTCGTGTTCGGCACCACCACCAGACTATCGCAAGGGCAGGTCGAGGTTCGGGCACTCAAGGCAGTCATCGATGAACTCGCCTGCAACACCGGCGCGCCATTCACCGTCAATCTGGGGCTGATGCTCTATACGTCGGGAACGGTAGACGGCAGCAACGTCGTATCCGGGTATATCCGTCGGGCAGTTCAATCGCTTGCGCCGCTGTCCGCGGGCTGCACCAACCTTCGAGACGATTTCACCCTGATCGACAGCCAGATTCAGTCCGCCGAGTTCAAAGGACCGTCATCGACCGATTACGGGACAGCAATGTTCGAGGCGTTCAAGTATTTCGGCGGATACGCGAACACCAACGGCGTTGCGGCCACCACCGCCGGAAGCCCCACGGGCGCCAGAGGTTTCGGCCCCAAACGATATACACTCGAAGATGCGAAGATCGGCTCGCAGTCTCTCAGGGACATGGAGGATCCCGCGGCGTTCGTCACCGGCTCCCGGGACACCTACCAGAGCCCCATCAACAAGGATTCATGCGGCAATAATTACCTCGTGGTGATCGGCAACCAGTTCCCGAACCAGGAATCCGGCTCCGACACGACGGTCACCCCCGCGACCAACAAGGTCATGGGCTACCTGGGACTCAAACCGCCCCAGTTGTTCCCGACCACCAACAAGGCAGACATCCGGTTTGCCGACGAATGGGCCCAGTTCCTCGCGCGCACCGACGTCAGTTCGGTGGCTGGCCATCAACCGTTGAAGACATTCACGATCAATGTCTTCAATAAGAAGGAAGATCTGGCGCAGACGGCCCTGCTCAACAGCATGGCACGCAACGGTGGCTCGGGGGTCGGCGGGGCCTTCAAGGTGAATGGTGACCTCAAGGCGCTGGTCGACGGTCTGAAGACCATCTTCATGCAGATCAATGCCGTCAACAGCTCGTTCGCGTCAGCCTCGCTTCCGATCAGCGTCAACACGCAGGGCACCTACCTCAATCAGGTGTTCATCGGCATGTTCCGGCCGGACACGAAATCCCGCCCCCGTTGGGCGGGCAACCTGAAGCAGTACCAGTTCGCGCTCCAGAAGACCGTTATCGACGACGTGACGACCCGCTCGCTTTTCATCGCCGACGCGGATGGCGTGTCGGCGATCGACAACGCGAATACCGGCTTCCTGCAGGCCTGCGCGCGCAGCTACTGGACCACGAACTCGGGCGAATACTGGAAGACCGTCACCGAATCACCGACGCCCGACTACGACATTCCCGACGGGAGCTGCGTAGGATCGGAATTCAACGACAAGCCCGACGGACGTGTCGTCGAACGCGGCGGAGTGGCGCAACAGTTGCGCGAAATCACAACCCCGTCGGACAGAAAGATCGCGACTTGCGCGGCGGCCCCGTCCAACTGCACGACCGGCACCAGTTTCGCGGTGACAACCGATGACGAGAAGTGGATCCGCGGCGACAACGTCGGAGATGGTTACAACTCGGCCACGACGACGGTAAATGAACAGTATCAACGCACCGCCAGCGTCATTCGACCCACTGCCCACGGCGCAGTCGTCCATTCCCGTCCGCTGGCCATCAACTACGGGAGCAACGGAACAAACGACGTCGTCGTCTATTATGGGGCTGACGATGGGCTGTTCCGCGCGATCGACGGCAACAAGACGGAGTCCAGCGGCAACGAACTGTGGGCCTTCCTCGCCCCCGAGTTCAAATCGCGTCTCAAGCGCAGTCGGGACAACTTCCCGCTGGTCACCTTCAAGGATGATCCCGCCGCGCCCAAGGACTATTTCTTCGACGGCTCCATCGGCGCATACATCGGCCCCGACAAGGCAGACGGAACAGGCTCGCGCGTGACCTATATCTACCCGTCGATGAGGCGTGGCGGGAAGATGATCTACGCTTTCAATGCCACGCAGCATCCGACGACTTCCGCGCCGGTACCAATGTGGCGATTCGGGTGCGACCAGAACGGGAACTGCTTCGGCGGCAGCGACGCGACAAAGCTCGGGCAAACCTGGTCGACCCCACGGGTTGTGCGCGTAAAGAACCAGTCGAAGCTCTACACCGTTTTCGGCGCCGGCTACGATGCATGCGAAGACACGGAACCCCGGGACTGCGCCAGCGCACCGACCGGGAACGGCATTTTCGTGCTCGACGCCGCCGCCGGGACGCAACTGCGATACATCAATCTCGGAACAGGCGCCGGTCGCGTAGTGGCCGACCTCGTTCCGACCGACACCAATGACGACGGCTTTACCGACCTGATCTATGCGGCCGATACCGCCGGGAACGTGTGGCGCATCAACCTCACTGATCCGACGAAGACGGGCACCCAGAGCCAGGCGGATTGGACCGTCACGCATGTAGCGACGGTCGGGGACTGGTCATCCACCAATATCCGCAACCGCAAGTTCCTCTATGCTCCCGACGTTGTGCGGTTCGGCAACTTCAACATCTTGCTGATCGGTTCGGGCAATCGCGAAAAACCGCTCAGTACCTCCGCGGCGGCAAAAGTGAAGAACCGCTTTTACGGGTTCTGGGACGAGTTCGGAGTCAGGTCGGGTTTCGTCACGATCGACGACCGCCAGGACTGCGATGCGGCGGGTGACACAACAATGACGAGCAGTTCCTGCCACCTGATGAATACCAGCACCACGACGCTCGATTACTTGCCTGTATTCAACTCGATCGTAACCCGTCCGCGCGGCTGGGCCATCGACCTCGACGACACGAGCGACGCAGGCCCGAACGAGCAGGTTGTGACGACGCCCGCGACGATCGGGGGCATGGTCAACTTCAGTACCTTCCAGGCGAAAAACAAGGATCTCTGCTCCTCGCTCGGAACGGCGCGCGGGTACGCCGCGTGTTTCCTGCACGGCGGAGCGACATGCGAAACGCCCCCGCCGGAGGGGATAATCCGCTCTGCCACTTTCGTCGGCGGAGGGATGGCACCGTCCGCGGTCACGGGGACGGTCGAAGTGACCAACCCTGATGGATCCAAGGAGATCGTGCCGTTCATCATCGGCGGGAAACCCGGGGAGGACTGTCAATCCGCGATCTGCGGGGACGATGTGAAGATTCCGATCAGGAAGGATCGCACCAAGGTGTATCGATACAAGAAGATTGACTGATCAGTCTTGAGGAAACTGAGCGCGGGCCGCGACGATGCGGCCCGCGCTTTTTTTGTCCTGCGAATATTGAAATGCTGGCCCGCCCTGTGCACGTCCCCCTTTGCGCAAACGTGCAAGCGAACCTTTTCAGCAAGTTGCGTGCGCCATGCGTGGCCGGCCTACGCGATTGATAACGATCTTTCGCGCGATCCCCTCGCTGCACACCGTCAAGGTGCCAGCCTGCCAGGCGCCGGTGGCGAGCTGCTGCGTGCGTCCGGTGGCAACGTAGGATACATAGCGACCGACGCTGTCGTCGCCCGAGATGCGGATGTTGCTTGGCCGCATCTCACCGATGCGTAGCAGCGGCTCATCAGTGTCCCGCGTGCCGTTGTCGTTGCCGTCTTCGAACATGATCCAGCCCCGGTTCCATTCAACCGTGTCGGCACAATCCTGCTCGTCGTCGCTCGGACACAGGATGATTCGGTGGCGCCTCTTGAGCGCTTCCGATCGGGTCTGAACCACCGCGGAGAACAGATCGCTCGACGCGTCGCTTACACGCGTCTCGGCCAGCAGCCGCGCAAACGACGGTACCGCGATCGCTGATAGCACCCCGACGATGGTCACGACCACCGCCAGTTCCACGAGTGAATATCCCCGTGACGACACCGGCCGATATTGAAGCTTAACGTTTCGCTGCGCCGGCTGCCGCCTTTGCCAGGCATCGTTCATCCATTTACGCACACGCATTGCACCCCTCCCGAAGCGGAACGGTGACAATTCTATTGTCATTCACACATAATATGCCAATTGACTTCTCGCAATATGATTCGCTGCACTGCCCCCAGGGATCCGGCCGCTCATCCGCACGATTCATCGGGGGCGACCACGTGCGCACCGGCACGGCCGTTCACCTGCGCATGCGCGGAGCGCCCAGCGCCCGCGCGACGAGGAGTGAGGGCTCAGATCGCGGCGGCCTGGTCGTGCACTACGAAATCTGGAAGGAGGCGGGTACGGAAGTGCCCGGCAATATGTCGATGCGGCGTGACGGGCGGAGCGCCCGTTCGCCGCGCCGGGAGGGGGTCAGACGAAGACGTCGATCGTCCCGCCGATGGTTGCGCCCGGAGTCGGGCCTGCGGGGGTGGGCAGCGCCTGCAGGAGTTGCGCCGCATTGAGCGTCTGCAACTCCATCGCTTTCTTGAGGATCAGGATGGAGGCCTGGGCCTTGAGGGACGTCGATGCGTTGGCGGAGGCGATGGATGCGATGGTAGTGATGTCCATGATGCCTCCGGCCGGTATCAGTCGCGGAAGTTGCCGAACTGCAGCGGGAAATCGACGACTTCCTTCTTGACCAGCGCGATGGCGTCCTGCAGCACATCGCGCTTGGCGCCGGAAACGCGCACCACGTCGCCCTGGATCGCCGCCTGGACCTTCATCTTGCTATCCTTGAGGAGCTTGACGATCTTCTTGGCCAGATCCTGATCGACGCCGACCCGGACCTTCACTTCCTGCTTGACCTTGTTGCCCGAGATCTTCTGCACGTCGCCGTAATCGAGGCAACGCACGTCGACGCTCTTCTTCGTCATCTCGGGCAGCAGGATGGTCTTCATCTGGTCGAGCTGGAAGTCGGTGTCGCCGAACATCGTGATCAGCTTGTCGCCGAGTTCGAGCTTCGCGCTGGTGCCCTTGAAGTCATGGCGGCCGGCGATCTTGCTGTTGGCGACGTCTAGGGCGTTCTTCAGCGAGGGCTGATCGACCTCTGACATGATGTCGAAAGACGGCATGTTCGGCTCCCTGCGCAGCGATCAGCCGAAGTGGCAGATGTAGTGGTAGGGCTCGCCGGTCACTTCGATATCGAAGCTCGAATTGCCCGGAACGTTGAAGGACTGGCCAGCCACCCAAGTCTTCCACTCAGTTTCGCCCTTCAGTCGCACGCGGCAGCTGCCGCCGACACCTTCCATGATTTCGGGCGCCCCGGTATTGAACGTCAGCGTCGCGGGCAGGATCACGCCGACCGACTTGCGGGTACCGTCGGCGAAGGTGATGGCGTGCGAGACGCACTTGCCGTCGAAATAGACGCTGGCCTTGGTCGTGACGGCGACGCCGTCGATCTTCTCGGTAATACTCATGAAACGAGGCTTCCTTATTCGATACCCATGAATTTCTGGATGAAGCTCTTGGCGATGAATCCGATGAAACCGAGGCCGAGCGCGACGAACAGCCAGATCGTCCCGTACCGCCCTGCCTTCGACTGTTTCGCGAGGTTGCCGATGATGAACAACATGTACACGATCAGCGCGGAAACGAGGATCTTGAGCGACCAGTCCTCGAATTCCGCCACCGTCAGCCCGAATATGATCGGGTCACCCTCCATCCAGACTGCTCCTTAACCGCGCTTGTTACGGGCGTTCGCGGCGATGCGCATGCGCAGCGCGTTGAGGCGGATGAAGCCGTGTGCATCCTTCTGGTTGTATGCGCCCTGGTCGTCCTCGAAGGTCGCGATCGTCGGGTCGAACAGCGAATCGGTCTTCGAGTCGCGGCCGGTGACGATGACGTTGCCCTTGTAGAGCTTCAGGCGGACCCAGCCGTTGACGGTCTGCTGGGTATGGTCGATGAGCGCCTGCATCGCCTGGCGCTCGGGGCTCCACCAGTAGCCGTTGTAGATCAGGCTCGCGTAACGGGCGAGCAGGTCGTCCTTGAGATGGGCGACTTCGCGGTCGAGCGTGATCGACTCGATGGCGCGGTGCGCGCGCAGGAGGATGGTTCCGCCCGGGGTTTCGTAGCAGCCGCGCGACTTCATGCCGACATAGCGATTCTCGACGAGGTCGAGGCGGCCGATGCCGTGCTTGCCGCCGAGCTTGTTCAGTTCGGCCAGCAGTTCATGCGCCTTCATGCGCGTGCCGTTGATCGCGACGAGATCGCCCTTCTCGAACTCGAGGTCGACGTATTCGGCGGCATCCGGTGCGGCCTCGGGCGACACGGTCCAGCGCCACATCGACTCTTCCGCTTCAGCGGCGGGGTTCTCGAGATGGCGGCCTTCGAAGGAGATGTGCAGCAGGTTGGCGTCCATCGAGTAGGGCGAGCCGCCCTGCTTGTGCTTCATCTCGATGGGAATACCGTGCTTCTCGGCGTAGGCGAGCAGCTTCTCGCGCGAGAGCAGGTCCCATTCGCGCCACGGGGCGATGACCTTCACGCCGGGCATGAGCGCGTAGTAGCCGAGTTCGAAACGAACCTGGTCGTTGCCCTTGCCGGTCGCGCCGTGCGACACGGCGTCGGCGTTGGTGGCGCGGGCGATCTCGATCTGGCGCTTGGCGATCAGCGGACGGGCGATCGAGGTGCCGAGCAGGTACTCGCCTTCGTAGACAGTGTTGCAGCGGAACATCGGGAAGACGAAGTCGCGCACGAACTCTTCGCGCAGGTCGTCGATGAAGATGTTGTCCGGCTTGATGCCGAACTTCAGTGCCTTCTGGCGCGCGGGTTCGAGTTCCTCGCCCTGGCCGAGATCGGCCGTGAAGGTGACCACTTCGCACTTGTAGGTGTCCTGCAGCCACTTGAGGATGACTGAGGTATCGAGTCCGCCCGAATAGGCGAGGACAACTTTATTGACGTCGCTCATGTGGATTTCCGCTCATTCCTTACCGCTTGACTGAAGGCCGCGTTGCCGCGACCGCTTTTCGCTCCGGGGCCGGCGAAACCATCGCACGCCCCGGCCAAATCCTGTTCCTTCGGCTCTGCCCTGCACACACGGTCGCTCCCGCGTGCGCCGGGTAAACTCACTAGCTTTCGACCTTACCGAGCACGAGGTACTCCATCAGCGCCTTCTGCACGTGAAGCCGATTCTCCGCCTCATCCCATACGACGGACTGGGGACCGTCGATCACTTCGGCCGTGACCTCCTCGCCCCGGTGCGCCGGCAGGCAATGCATGAACAGCGCGCCAGGGTTCGCCGCCGCCATCATGTCGGCATCGACGCACCAGTCGGCGAAGGCTTTCATGCGCGCATCGTTCTCGGCCTCGTAACCCATCGACGTCCATACGTCCGTAGTCACGAGATCGGCACCGCGGCACGCCTCCATCGGGTCGGCGAACAGCTCGAAATGTCCGGCACCGGCAAGGCCGGCGCGTGCGGGGTCGATCGCGTAGCCCGGAGGAGTGGACACGCGGACCTTGAAGTCGAGAACCTCGGCGGCCTGCAGCCAGGTGTAGGACATGTTATTGGCATCCCCCACCCAGGCAACGGTCTTGCCCTGGATCGAGCCGCGATGCTCGATGAAGGTGAAGATGTCGGCCAGGATCTGGCAGGGATGGTATTCGTTGGTCAGCCCGTTGATCACGGGCACCCGGGAGTTCGCCGCGAAGCGGTCGATGATGTCCTGCTCGAAGGTGCGGATCATCACGACGTCGCTCATGCGCGAGATGACCTGCGCAGCGTCCTCGACGGGTTCGCCACGACCGAGCTGCGAATCGCGGGTGTTCAGGTAGATCGCCGACCCGCCCAGCTGCTGCATGCCGGCTTCGAAGGACAGGCGCGTGCGGGTGCTGGCCTTCTCGAAGATCATGACCAGGGTGCGGTCGAACAGCGGGTGATACGGTTCGTAGCGCTTGAACTTGTCCTTGATCCAGCGCACGCGGCCGAACAGGTAGTCGTAATCCTCGCGCGTGAAATCCTTGAACTGCAGATAGTGCCGCGGCATGTTCATCCCGGGCCTCCTTATTGCGCGAGGAACTTGCGCACCAGCGGCGCGAGCGCCGACACGAGGGTTCCGGCGTCCTGCTCGGTGAACACGAGCGCGGGCAGCAGCCGGATGACGCGTTCGGCCGTGACGTTGATCAACAGTCCTGCATCGAGCGCCTGGCGCACGAGGTCGCCGCAGGGGCGGTCGAGTTCGATGCCGATCATCAGGCCGCGGCCGCGGATGTCCACGACCCCAGCCACGCCGGCCAGCGCTTCGCGCATGCCGTTGCAGATGGCGGCACCGACACGGACGGCGTTGTCCCGCAGCGCCTTGTCTTCGATCTCGGCCAGCGTCGCAAGGCCCGCAGCGCACGCGAGCGGATTGCCGCCGAAGGTGGAGCCGTGGTTGCCGGGCGCGAACAGGCCGGCCGCGCGCCCCGCGGTGACGCATGCGCCGATCGGCACGCCCGAACCGAGGCCCTTGGCGAGCGTCATGATGTCCGGCTTGACACCCGATTGCTGGAAGCCGAACCAGTGGCCGGTGCGGCCGATGCCGCACTGCACTTCGTCGCAGATCAGCAGCCAGCCGCGCTCGTCGCATATCGCGCGCAGCTCGCGCTGGAAGGCGTCGTCGGCGATGTTGATGCCGCCCTCGCCCTGGACCATCTCGAGCATGACAGCCACGACGTTGTGGTTGTGCTCGCCCACCGCGCGGATCGCGGCGATGTCCTTGTACGGGACGCGCACGAAGCCCGTCACGAGCGGCTCGAAACCAGCCTGCGTCTTGCGGTTGCCGGTTGCCGAGAGAGTGGCGAGCGTGCGGCCATGGAAAGCGTTTTCCATGACGATGATCTCGGGGTGGTCGACGTTCTTCTTGTGGCCGTAGAAGCGCGCGAGCTTGATGGCGGCCTCGTTGGCTTCGCAACCGGAATTGCAGAAGAACACTTCGTCCATGCCGGACAGGGCGGCGATGCGGTCGGCCAGTTCCTCCTGATGCGGGATGCGGTACAGGTTGGAGGTATGGAGCACGCTCGCCGCCTGCTCGGAAATGGCGCGCACGAGCCGCGGGTGGTTGTGTCCCAGCGTGGACACGGCGATGCCCGAAAGCGCATCCAGATAGCGCTTGCCGGTCTCATCGAAGAGCCAGACGCCCTCCCCATGCGTGAAAGCAACGGGCAGTCTGGCGTAGGTGTTCATGAGATGCGACATGGGGGACCCCGTTCAGGATGTAGCAGAAACGCACACGGCGGCACATGCCGCCGTGAATAGGTTGAAGGCTGATGTTAAGCGAAAACCGCAGGCGTTGTATAGGTTCGGGAGCGACAGACGCGGGCTGTGACGACCATCCGCCCTCCTGTCGGGTGAGGGCAAAGCGGGACTGGCGGCAACCCTGCCCGGGTACCGATCTGCGGCTCGCGGCAGCATCCGCATTCCGGGATCATCCATCGCATCGCGGGATAAAGCAGCGGTATTTCTGCTAGAATCCGCCCCGTCTTTCGCGGTGCCCGCAGTTCCGGCCGCAGCCGGCGCACCATTCCCCCGGAAATTCCCGCAGCCGCCGAGTCTCGCCCTATGAGCCAATCGATCGAAAGCTTCGTCATCATTGGAGTCACGCGCGACGGGAAGACCTTCCGCCCGAGCGACTGGGCCGATCGGTTGTGCGGAATCATGTCGGCCTTCGGCGCCGACAACCGGATGATGTATTCACCCTATGTGCGACCGGGATGCACGCTCAAGGGGCACAAGGCCGTGCTGGTGGACGCCAGGCTGTACGACATCGAGCCGCTCGCCTACAAGTTCCTGATCAACTTTGCGAAGGACAACGACCTGGTCGTCGACAGCATCGACGACGACCAGGTGAAGATCTGAGCGGGGCGCGCGAGCGCCAGCGCGCAAGGACTGAAACGGAAATAAAAAACGGCGACCTCGGTCGCCGTTTTTCTTGTCGCAAGAACGCGAGGATCAGGCGGCCATCGCCTTGATCGCTGCGGACAGGCGGCTCTTGTGGCGGGCAGCCTTGTTCTTGTGAATGATTTTCTTGTCGGCGATGCTGTCGATGGTGCTCGTCGAGGTGCGGAACACCGCTTGAGCAGCAGCCTTGTCGCCACCGACGACGGCCTTTTGCACAGCCTTGATCGCGGTACGCAGACGAGAACGGAGGCTGCCATTGTGAGCGCGGGCCACGACCGCCTGACGGGCGCGCTTGCGGGCTTGTGCCGAGTTGGCCATATCTATGTTCTTCCGTTGAGTGGTTCTTGAAAACGCGCGAGTTTAACCATTCGATCGGCAAGGCGCAAGTGCACCGGTGGGCAACAGCGGCTATCATCGCGTCTTTTGCCACGGCAGCCCCCGATGAACCTGTTGCGCGCCCTTGCCACCGTCAGCAGCATGACCTTGCTGTCGCGGATCCTCGGCTTCGTCCGGGACTTCGTGATTGCGCGCACCTTCGGCGCCGGCATGGCGACCGACGCCTTCTTCGTCGCGTTCCGGCTGCCCAACCTGCTGCGCCGGATGTTCGCGGAGGGGGCATTCTCGCAGGCCTTCGTACCCATTCTGGCCGAATACAAGAACCGCCAGGGTCCGGAGGAGACACACAAGCTGGTCAGCCGCGTGGCCACTGCCCTCGCGCTGGCCGTGACGCTGGTGACCGCGATCGGCATCGTCGCCGCGCCGCTGATCATCTGGGTGTCCGCGCCGGGGTTCGCGGATGAGTCGGACAAGTTCGCGCTGACGGTCGAACTGACCCGCATCACCTTCCCCTACATCCTGTTCATGGCGCTGGTGGCGCTTGCCGGCGGCGTGCTGAACAGCTGGAGCCGGTTCGCCATTCCCGCGTTCACGCCGGTGCTGCTGAACCTCTCCTTCATCGGCATGGCGCTGTTCGCCGCCCCGTGGTTCGACCCGCCAGTCCTCGCGCTGGCATGGGCAGTGTTCATCGGCGGCATCCTGCAACTGGCGCTGCAGCTGCGCCCGCTCGCGCGCATCGGACTCCTGCCACGTTTCGACCTCAACCTGTCCGATCCGGGCGTGCGCCGCATCGCCAGACTGATGTTGCCGGCAATGCTGGGCGTCTCGGTGAGCCAGGTGTCGCTGATCATCAACACCATCTTCGCGTCCTTCCTCGAAAGCGGCAGCGTGTCGTGGCTGTATTACGCCGATCGCCTGATGGAGTTCCCGGCAGGCCTGCTCGGCGCCGCGCTAGGGACGATCCTGCTGCCCAGCCTGTCGAAACTGCACGCCGACGAGCAGCCGAAAGCCTTCTCGTCGCTCCTCGACTGGGGACTGCGCCTGACGCTGATGCTCACGCTGCCGGCGGCGCTCGCGCTGGCGCTGCTGGCCGTGCCGCTGCTGTCGACGCTGTTCCAGCACGGCGCCTTCACGGCAACGGATGTGCAGCAGACGCGCCTCGCGCTGGTCGCCTACAGCGTGGGGCTGAGCGGCCTGATCCTGGTGAAGATCCTGGCGCCCGGTTTCTATGCCCGCCAGGACATCCGCACGCCAGTGAAGATCGCGCTGATCACGCTGGCCGCGACGCAATTGATGAACCTCGCGTTCATCGTGCCGCTCAAGCATGCCGGCCTCGCCCTGTCGATCGGGCTCGCTTCGCTCCTGAACGCGGCGCTGCTGTACCGGGGATTGCGCCGGCGCGGAGTCTATCGGCCGCAGCCGCGCTGGGGGATTTTCACGCTGCGCCTGCTGGTCGCGCTGGCAGTCCTCGGGGTCGTGCTGTGGTTCGGCATGGGCAACGAGACGTGGTGGTACGTGCAGCTTGCGACGACGCGCGTGCTGCACCTGTCCGCGGTCGTGCTGGGGGGAATCGCGGCGTACTTCCTGACGCTCTTCGCGCTGGGGATCCGCCCGCGGGACTTCCGCCGGCGTGCGGCCTGACAGACGCGCTGCGTCGCGATCGGGGCGCGACGGACACCGTCGGGGGCACTACAATGATGCGATTGATTCTCCCGATCGACATGTAAGGAGTTCCCTGGCATGAAACTCTGCAGCCAAAGCTTCGCCGACGGGGCGCGAATCCCCGGCGAATTCTCGTTCTGCATTCCTGCCGCAGAGGGCCATGTCTGCCTCGGCGGCAATCGCAATCCGCATCTTGCCTGGAGCGGGGCGCCGGCCGGAACGCGCTCCTTCGTGCTGATCTGTCACGACCCGGACGTGCCGAGCAAGGGGGACGACGTCAATCAGGAAGGGCGCGTCGTGCCGGCGAGCCTGCCGCGCGTGGATTTCTTCCATTGGGTCGTCATCGACCTGCCGGCGGACCTGCGGGAAATCGCCGCCGGCAGCTTTTCGGATGGCGTGACGCCGGGCGGGAAGAACGGGCCGGAAGGGCCGCTCGGCTCGCGTCAGGGCATCAACGATTACACGGCGTGGTTTGCCGCGGACGAAACGATGCGCGGGAACTACCATGGCTACGACGGCCCCTGCCCGCCGTGGAACGACGAACTCGTGCACCGCTACGTGTTCACGCTGTACGCGCTGGACAAGGAATGCTGCAGCCTCGACGGCCAGTTCGGCGGGGCCCAGGTGCGCAACGCGATCGCCGGCCACGTGCTCGCCGAGGCGAAGCTCACCGGCACCTGCACGCTGAATCCGTCGCTGCCCGGCTGAATTTCCCACGGGAGACGGGTACCGACCGGCTCCCGCGACTCAGTATCCCGCGGCAGCGCCTTCGCGACGCGGGTCGGCCGCACCGACCCATTCCCTGCCCCGCCTGACGATCACGCCCAGCCCGCTGGTCAGGTCGCGCATCACGGTTTCGTGCCCGAAGGCGGCGAGGCCGTCCGCCAGCTGCCGTGCGTCGGCGCGGTCCTCGATCTCGGTGGGGCCATTGCGGCTGCCGACGTGGGGGCGGGCGAGCAAGGCGTCGGGCGCCATGTTCCAGTCGAGCAGGCCGACGAGGTTTTCCGCGACATAGTTGATGATCTGGCTGCCGCCCGGCGAGCCCGTCACGGCATGCAATTTTCCGCCCGCGTCGAACACGAGCGTCGGCGACATCGAACTGCGGGGGCGCTTGCCCGGGCCGACGCGGTTCGGATGTGGGCCGCGCTCGTCGGCGGGCACGAAGGAAAAGTCGGTGAGCTGGTTGTTGAGCAGGAAGCCCCGCACCATGCGCCGGCTGCCGAAGGCATCCTCGATCGAGGCGGTCAGGGAGACGGCGTTGCCGGCGGCATCGACGACCGAAACATGGGAGGTCGCGGGCTGCTCGACGTTCACCGCTTGCGGCGCTGCCGCCTTGCCCGGGGTGCCGGGCCGGGCCCGGTCGAGACTGTCGTCGAGCCGGATCTGCCGGGCACGTCCGTCCAGATAGTCCCGCGCGAGCAGCTGCGCGGGCGCGGCCGGCATCGCAGCGGGGTCGCCGTACCATGCATCGCGATCGGCGAACGCGAGCCGCCCCGCCTCGCTGAACAGGTGGGCGGCGAACGCCGAATCGGGCGGAATCTCGCCGAGCCGGAAGCGTTCGAGCATGCCGAGCATGGCCAGCACGGTGGCCGCACCCGAGCTGGGCGGCGGCATGCCGCAGACACGGTAGGCGCGGTACTTGCCGCACAACGGGCTACGTTCGACCGCGCGGTAGCCGGCGAGATCGTCGAGCGAGAGCGTCCCCGGGTTAGGGCCGGAGGCGACTGCGTCGACGATGTCGCGCGCGATCGGACCTGCGTAGAAGGCATCAGCGCCCTGCTCCGCCACGGTGCGCAAGACCTCGGCGAGTTGGGGATTGCGCAGCGTGGCCCCTTCTGCCAGCGGGTGCCCGTCGGCGTCGAAGAAGAGCTGCCGCGCGGACGCATCCCGACTCAGGAAGCGGTCCTGCGCGATCAGTTTGTGCAGGCGTGGCGATACGGTGAAACCGTCTGCGGCGAGGCGGATCGCGGGCTGGAACAGGCGCGCCCAGGTCAGGCGACCATCACGGGCGTGGACGTCGGCAAACATGCGCAGCAACCCCGGCACGCCGACCGAGCGCCCGCCCACCACGGCGTCGTGGAAGGCCATCTTGTCCCCTTGCGGCGTGAGGAAGAGATGCTCGTCCACGGCTCGGGGAGCGGTTTCGCGCCCGTCCCACGCGCTCGTCCGGCCCCTTCGCGCGTCATGATGGACGAGAAATCCCCCTCCTCCGATGCCGGAGGACTGTGGCTCGACGACGTTGAGCACCAGCGCGGCGGCGATCGCGGCATCGACGGCACTGCCACCGTCGCGCAGCACGCTCACGGCGGCGTTCGTCGCGTGCGGATTCGCGGTGACGACCATCGCCCGCGGCGCGACGACGGCGGGCTTCACGCGGAAACCGGTCGCGGCTTCGGGCTGGACGGGAATCTGTCCGAAGGCAGGCCGGAGGGCGGGCAGGGCCGCCAGCCCCAGGGTGAGGAGTGCCGCAAGCAGCGTTCGCGATGCGTTCATATCCCCTCCGAGTTCCGCATGGCAGCCGGTTGGCATGCCGGAACGATACGCGCAGCCAGCGTATGCCTGCGCCCGCGAAGTGTATCGCGACGTTTCAGGGGACGTAGGCGGCGAGCTGTCGCGGGACCGCGGACAGACACAGGCGGCGGTAGTCCGGCACGCCGCCGGCGAATGCAGGATAGACCTCGCCCTCGATCAGGGGCCGCAGGTAGCGCCTTGCTGTGTCGGTGACATGGAGGCCGTCGGCACGGATGAAATGGGCGGGAACCCGGCGCTCGAGGTTGGCGATCCCCGCGACGTCTGGGAACACGATATCCCAGCGATAGGGATCGTCGGACAGGCGACGGATCGCCGGCATGACGCAGTCGCGCCCGGCGAGGGCGGCTTCGACGGCGGCGCGCCCGACCGCACGCGCCTGGGCGTGATCGACGGCGGAAACGAGGTGCCCCGCCGCGCGCTGCAGGTAATCGGGGATGGCCCAGTGGTGCTTGTGGCCGAGACGCGCGTGAATCAGCCGCGCGACGCACTGGCCGGCGCCGCCGAGCTGGACGTGCCCCTTGCGGTCGTGATCCTGTTCCATCACGAGCGTGCCGTCGGCACGACGGATCCCCTCCGACACGGTGACGGCGCAGTAGCCGAGGCGCTTCACGGTGGCGTCGACGGCGGCGAGAAAGGCCTCTTCGTCGAACGGAACTTCGGGCATCAGGATGATGTGCGGCGGCTCGTCCGCCGTGCGCGCGGCGAGCGCAGTTGCCGCGGCGATCCAGCCGGCGTTGCGCCCCATCACTTCGAGCACGAAAACACGCCCGGTGCTGCTGGCCATCGATGCGATGTCGATGCCGGCCTCCAGCATCGCCACCGCCGCATACTTGGCGGCGGAGCCGAAACCGGGCGAGCAGTCGGTGCCTTCGAGGTCGTTGTCGACCGTCTTGGGCACGCCCACGCACACTAGCGGATAGCCCCGCGTGCGGGCCGCGGCGGAAATCTTGGCGACGGTGTCCATCGAGCCGTTTCCGCCGTTGTAGAGGAAACAGCCGATGCCGTGGGCGGCGAAGACCGCGAACAGGCGATCGTACTGGGCGGGATTCCGGTCGGGCGGGTCGAGGTCGAAGCGGCACGAGCCGAAGGCTCCGCCCGGCATGTGCGAGAGTGCGTCCAGATCGTCCGCGCCGAGCGCCGCCGTGTCGATCAGATCCTCGTCGAGTGCGCCGAGAATGCCGTGGCGTGCGGCGAACACCGTCCCGATGGCGTCATCACGTTCACGGGCCGCGGCGATGACCGCCGCCGCGGTGGCGTTGATGACCGCGGTAACGCCCCCCGACTGCGCATAGAGTAGATTGGTCCTGGCCATCGCGCTCTCGTGTGATGCAAAAGAAAACGCGGCGAGAAACGGGATGGCTCCCGCCGCTCGCCGCGCTCGTACCGGAGACGCCTGCTTACTTCAGCGCGTCGAAAGCGCGCGCGGTGATCGCGTCGACCGCGCCGAGTCCTTCGATCTTGCGGACCTTCGGGGCAGCCGCTGCGCCGGAAGTGGCCCACTTGGTGTAGTACTCGACCAGCGGCTTGGTCTGGGCATGATAGACCTCGAGGCGCTTCTTGACGGTTTCCTCGCGGTCGTCGTCGCGCTGGATGAGCTCCTCGCCAGTCACGTCGTCCTTGCCGGCAACCTTGGGCGGGTTGTACTTGACGTGGTAGGTGCGGCCCGAGGCGACGTGCACGCGGCGACCGCTCATGCGCTCGACGATCTCGCTGTCGGGAACGTCGATTTCGAGGACGAAGTCGATCGGCACGCCGGCCTCCTTCATCGCGTCAGCCTGCGGAATCGTGCGCGGGAAGCCGTCGAACATGTAGCCGGACTTGCAGTCGTCCTGCTGCAGGCGATCCTTCACCAGGCCGATGATGATGTCGTCGGAAACCAGGCCGCCCGCATCCATCACCTTCTTGGCTTCGATACCCAGCGGGGTGCCGGCCTTGACCGCGGCACGCAGCATGTCACCGGTGGAAATCTGGGGAATGCAGAACTTTTCCTTGATGAAGTTCGCCTGAGTGCCCTTGCCTGCTCCCGGGGGTCCCAACAGAATCAAACGCATGAATCCTCTCCTCCCTGTCATGTCGCGCCAATCCGGCCGCATGGTTCCCAAAAATTGAAGCCCGAAACTTACTCGACTCGACCCGCGCGGTCAAACGCCGCCCGGACCCGCTCAAGGTCTTCCGCGGTATCGACGCCCGCAGCCGGCGCGCGTTCGACCGAAAGTACCCGAATGCGGTAGCCGTGCCACAGCGCGCGCAGCTGCTCGAGTGCTTCCCAGTATTCCAGCGGCGACGGCGCGAGGCCTGCGTAGCGGCGCAGAAAGTCCACGCGGTAGGCGTAGATACCGACGTGGCGCTGCACCGGCAGGCCCGCGGGCATGAGGTCGCGCGCTTTGGCGAAGTCGTCGCGAGCCCAGGGAATCGGGGCGCGCGAGAAGTACAGCGCCTGATCGCGTGCGTCGCACACGACCTTGACGACGTTCGGATTGAAGAACTCGGCGGCATCGTGCAGCGGATGCGCGGCCGTCGCGATCGCGGCGTCCGGCGTGTCGGCGAGCGCGCGGGCGACGTCGGCGATCAGCACCGGGTCGATCAGCGGCTCGTCGCCCTGGACATTGACGACGATCTCGTCATCGCCCCAGCCGAGCGAGGCGACGACCTCGGCCAGGCGGTCGGTGCCACTGGGGTGGTCGGTACGCGTCATCAGCACGTCGCCGCCGGCGGCCTTCACGGCATCGACGACGCGCGCATCGTCGGTCGCGACCCACGCGGACAGCGGCCCCGCCTTGCGGGCCTGTTCGAGCACGCGCACCACCATCGACTTGCCGCCGATATCGGCGAGCGGCTTGCCCGGCAGGCGCGTCGACGCGAAGCGCGCCGGGATGACGACGTGGAAGCCCGCCATGCTCAGCGGCGCAGCGCGTCGACTTCTTCGGCGGGAAGCTGGCGCGCCTCTTCCTCGAGCATCACCGGAATGCCGTCGCGGATCGGGAACGCGAGACGATCGGCCTTGCAGACGAGTTCCTGCTTGTCCTTGACGAAGTCGAGAGGGCCCTTGCAGACGGGGCACACGAGGATTTCAAGCAGTCTGGCGTCCATGCGACAGTTTCTCCAGGATATGTTCGGCCGCGCCCGCCGGGATCTGAGCCCTGACCGGGAATTCCCAAGTGTCGGCAGGCGCGAAAGCCGAGCATTTTACCGCATCCTTGCTGGTCAGGACTTTCGCCTCGCCGGGCGCGAACGCGAGGTCCGCGGCAGTGAACGGGTGATGGTCGGGAAAGGAGTGGGGCACCACGTCCAGCCCCATCGCCCGCAGCTGATCGAAGAAGCGCTCCGGCCGCCCGATGCCGGCGACCGCATGCACGCGGCGCCCCTGGAATGCGTCGGGCCGGCATTGTTTCGCGGCGTCCTGCAGGGCAATGAAGGTATCGCCTTCGAGCCGCATCGGAAACACCGGAGTGTCGCCGATCGCCTGTTTCAGGCCGGCCGAGAGCGGTCCGTGCGCGATCACGGCGTCGACTTCGCGCAGCCGGGAAACCGGTTCGCGCAGCGGGCCGGCGGGCAGCAGCCATCCATTGCCCAGCGTGCGTTCATCCACGACCACGAGTTCGACGTCGCGCGCGAGGCGATAGTGCTGCAGTCCGTCGTCGGACACGATCACGTTGCAGGCGGGGTGTTCGGCGAGCAGCGCGCGCGCAGCGGCCGGGCGGTCGGCGCCGACTGCGACGGGACAGCCGGTGAGACGCGCGAGGAGAACGGGCTCGTCGCCGTACAGCGTGGGATCGCCGTCAGCGGGAACGACGGCGACTCCGCCGACCCTGCCGCCATAGCCGCGACTGACCACGCCGGGCACCCAGCCTGCTGCGCGCAATTCGCGCACGAGCCAGTCGACGACCGGCGTCTTGCCGCTTCCGCCGACGGCGATGTTGCCGACGACGATGACGGGAACGGGAAGGCGTGCGACGCGCCGCGGGTCACTGCGGTAACGGCTGCGCCGCGCGGCGGCGAGCGCTCCGAACAGCGCCGACAGGGGGCGCAGCAGGAACGCGAAGGGCGACCGGCGCTGCCACCAGCCTGGACTGCTGCGCGCCATGGATCAGCTGCGCGGCAGCGGCGATCGAGGCGTCGGCGACGCCCCGGTGGCGCAACAGCTCACGGGGCGGACTGGGTAGCGAAGGTGATGTGCGGCAGGCCCGCACGTTGCGCTGCCTGCATCACGTCGATGACGCTCTGGTGGGCAGCCTTGGCATCGGCCGTGATGACGACGACCGGATCCTTGCCACCCGGCGGAACAGCGCGAGCGAGCGCCGCACCGATCGCGTTGATGTTCTTGTCGCCGACCGGCTGGCGGTTGACCAGCACGTCGCCGGCGGCGTTCACCGCGACGACGATCTCGTTCGGCGTCACTTCCGCCGCCTTGGTATCGGCCGTCGGCAGATTGATCTCCAGCCCCGAGACCTTGGAATACGTCGTCGTCAGGACGAGGAAGATGATGAGCACCAGCAGGACATCGATCAGCGGGATCAGATTGATGTCAGGGGCTTCGTGCTTGCGTCCGCGCTGGAAGTTCATGCGCTGCATTCCCGCTCAGGGACGACGGTCGCCGTGCACGACCTCGACCAGCTTGATCGCCTGCTGCTCCATGTCGACGACGAAGCCATCCACGACCGCGCGGTAATGGCGCCAGAAGATGATCGAGGGGATCGCGATGATCAGGCCGAGGCCCGTGGCGTAGAGGGCCGTCGAGATGCCCTGGGCGAGCTGCTGCGGATTGGTCACAGCGGCCCCCTGGGCGGCGAAGATGTCGATCATGCCGACAATGGTGCCGAACAGGCCCATCAGCGGGGCGATCGACGCGATGGTGCCGAGCGTGTTGAGGAAGCGCTCGAGTTCGTGCGCGACGGCGCGGCCGGTTTCCTCGATCGCCTCCTTCATGACCTCGCGCGAGCTGCTGACGTTGCGCAGGCCCGCGGCGAGCACGCGCCCGAGCGGGGAATGGGCGGCGACGCGATTGGCCATCTCGGACGTGGCGCCCTTCTGGCGCAGGTCGACGAGAACCTTGTCGAGCAGCCCGTCGGGCACGATACGCGAACGGCGCAGGGTCACGCCGCGTTCGATGATGAGGGCGACGGCAACGATGGACACCAGCAGGAGGGGCCAGACGGGCCAGCCCGCGGACTGGATAAGCGCGAACACGCAGGAACTCCGGAAGCTCGAAAAAAGAAGAACTCTAACCCCCGGCCGCGAACACGGCAAGGGCGCAATCCATTGTCATGGATGCGGGAAGAATCCACAAAACCTGTGGATAAGTTTGTGGATTCTTCGCGAATTAGTCGCCAAATAGCTGGCGCAACAAGCGTTTTCTTACTTCGCTGAAAAATTAAGCAACAATTTTTTCGTTTAAAAACAGATGCTTGAAAATATCCTTAAATATTTCAGGGGTTCGTATATACACCATTGACAGAACGGGCGCCTTGTGGATTCCGCTACAATCCCGCCCATGCAGAACACCGTATCCATTCCCTTCAGCGGCCCCGGTGACATGAACGGCGCCGACCGGACGATCAGCGTTTCCACTCTCAACCGGGTCGCCCGCGAGACGCTCGAAGCCCGCTTCCCGCTGCTGTGGGTGAGCGGCGAGATTTCCAACCTCACGCGGGCGCCATCCGGCCACCTGTACTTCACGCTGAAGGACGCGCAGGCGCAGGTTCGCTGCACGATGTGGCGCAATCGCGCCCAGTTGCTGCCGTTCCGCCCCGAGAACGGGATGCGGGTGGACGCCCGTTCGCTCGTGACGCTGTACGAGGCACGCGGCGATTTCCAGCTCAGTGTCGAGGCCTTGCGCCAGACCGGACAGGGGAACCTGTTCGAGGCCTTCCTGCGCCTCAAGGAAAGACTCGCGGCGGAAGGTCTGTTCGACCCGGCTGCGAAGCGGGAACTGCCGCCCTACCCGCGCCGCATCGGCGTCGTGAGTTCGCCCGCGGCCGCGGCGTGGAAGGACGTGCTGGCTGCCTTGCAGCGGCGTGCGCCGCATCTGGAGGTCGTCCTCTACCCGTCGCCGGTACAGGGCGCGGACGCCGGCGCGAAGCTCGCGGAAGCGGTGCGCACGGCGCATGCCCGTGCCGCAGAAGACGGCATCGATCTGCTGCTGCTGGTGCGTGGAGGCGGCAGCATCGAGGATTTGTGGGCCTTCAACGACGAGGCGCTGGCGCGCGCGGTCCGCGCGTGCCCGGTGCCGGTGGTGAGCGGGGTCGGCCACGAGACGGACTTCACGATCGCCGATTTCGCGGCGGACGTGCGCGCGGCGACCCCCACCGGCGCGGCCGAACTGGCGAGCGCGGGCTACCACGCCGCGCGCGGCCGCGTCGGTGAAATCGGGCGATCCCTGTCCGCCGGGGTGGAGCGGCATCTGCACGGGCTGGCCCAACGGCTGGACCGGGCGGCGCTGCGGTTGGTGCATCCACGCGAGCGACTGGGGCTGGCGCGCGAACGCAGCGAACGGCTCGCGGCCCGCCTGGGTGCGGCGATGGCGCGTCGCCTGGACCGCCTCGAAGGGACACGACGCGTCCTGGAACTGCGCCTCGTCGCGCGCAAGCCCGACCTGCGCCGGGAGATGGAACGCTGCGTCCGCGCGGCACAGCGGCTCGACGCAGCGGGCGACCAACTGGTGCAGCGCCGCGCGGAGCGGCTCGCCGCGCTGGCGACCCACCTGCAGCACCTGGCGCCGCAGGCGGTGCTGGCGCGCGGCTACAGCATCACGCGCGATGCGGAAGGCCGCATCCTGCGGGCAGCGGACGGGACGACGGCAGGCGAGGAAATCTCGGTGGAACTCGCAATCGGGCGCCTGCGTGCTATCGTGAATAGCACGGAAGCATGACGAGCGCGCCCGGCGCGCCGCGAGATCTCCCAGCGGACAGGCAGCATGGCCCGCCGGATTGCCAGCGGGGTCAAATCCCGACTAGAATAGTCAGGCTTTAACCCCGACAACCCTGAAACGAAACAGGAAGGAGAACAAATGGAACATACCCTGCCCCCCCTGCCCTACGCCAAGGACGCCCTGGCTCCGCACATCTCGGCCGAGACCATGGAGTTCCACTACGGCAAGCACCACCAGGCCTATGTGACCAACCTGAACAACCTGATCAAGGGTACCGAGTACGAGAACCTCGACCTCGAGGCGATCATCAAGAAGGCCCCCGCCGGCGGGGTGTATAACAACTCCGCGCAGGTGTGGAACCACACCTTCTTCTGGAACGGCATGAAGCCGAACGGCGGCGGCGAGCCGACGGGCGCGCTGGCCGAAGCGATCAAGGCCAAGTGGGGCAGCTTCGAGGACTTCCAGAAGGCCTTCACGACCTCGGCCGTGGGCAACTTCGGTTCTGGCTGGACCTGGCTGGTGAAGAAGGCCGACGGCGGCGTCGACATCGTCAACATGGGCGCTGCCGGCACCCCGCTGACGACCGGCGACAAGGCCCTGCTCTGTATCGACGTGTGGGAACACGCCTACTACATCGACTACCGCAACCGTCGCCCGGACTTCGTCGCGACCTTCCTGAACAGCCTCGCCAACTGGGATTTCGCCGCGAAAAACTTCGCTGCCTGATCCTGGTGCGACACTTGCCGGCCTCAGCGGGGGCCGGCCGCGTGGCCTCCCCCTGCGGTGCAGGGCGGAGGCCACGCGGTTTCTGAATATACTTTCCAGATTTTCTTCGTTCAGGTTATAAGCGCGCGGCTGTAGATTTTCTCCATCGAATTCCATTCAACGGAGAAAACCGCCATGACGATCAGCCTCATCCGCCCCAGCCTGCTGGCCCTTGCACTCACGGCCGGCCTGATCGGTAGCGCGCAGGCCGAGACGACGCTCCTCAACGTGTCCTACGACCCGACGCGTGAGCTGTACCAGGCTTTCAACCCCGAATTCGCGAAGCACTGGAAGGCGAAGACCGGCCAGGATGTGACGATCAAGCAGTCACACGGCGGCTCGGGCAAGCAGGCGCGGGCGGTGATCGACGGACTGGAGGCGGACGTCGTGACGCTGGCGCTGGCCTACGACATCGACGTGATCTCCGCGAAGACGAACAAGTTTCCCGCCAACTGGCAGAAGCGTCTGTCGCACAACAGCTCGCCCTACACGTCGACGATCGTTTTCCTCGTGCGCAAGGGCAATCCGAAAGGCATCAAGGACTGGGGCGACCTGGTGAAGCCGGGCGTGGAGGTGATCACGCCGAATCCGAAGACCTCGGGCGGCGCGCGCTGGAACTATCTCGCGGCGTGGGGCTACGCGCTGCAGCAGCCGGGCGGCAACGAGGCGAAGGCGAAGGAGTTCGTGACCGAGCTGTTCAAGCACGTGCCGGTGCTCGACTCGGGGGCGCGCGGCGCGACGAACACCTTCGTCCAGCGCGGCATCGGCGACGTGCTGCTGGCGTGGGAGAACGAGGCCTTCCTGTCGGTGAATGAGCTGGGCCCGGACAAGTTCGAGATCGTGGTGCCGTCGGTGTCGATCCTGGCGGAGCCGCCGGTCACCGTCGTCGACGGGGTCGCGGCGAAGCGCGGCACGGCGGACGTCGCGAAGGCCTACGTGGAATACCTGTACTCGCCGGTCGGACAGAAGATCGCGGCACAGCATTACTACCGTCCGGTGAAGCCGGAACTGGCCGATGCGAAGGACGTGGCGCGCTTTCCGAAGCTGAAGACCTTCACCATCGACGGCCTGTTCGGCGGCTGGGCGAAGACGCAGAAGGCGCACTTCGACGACGGCGGCGTGTTCGACCAGATCTTCACGCGCTGAACCGTGCCTCACCACTGACGACAAGCGCACGGAGAGCCGCGCATGCGACACACGACGTTGATCGTGCCGGGCTTCCACGGCAGCGGGCCGGACCACTGGCAGACGTGGCTGGAACGGCGCCTGCCGGACGCGCGGCGCGTGCGCGGCATCGACTGGGAGGCGCCGGTGCTGGCGCGCTGGGCGGCGGCGGTGCGGCGCGAGATCGACGAGTCGGCCCATGCGGTATGGCTCGTTGCGCACAGCTTCGGCTGCCTGGCGAGCGTAGTCGCGGCGGCCGACCGGCCCGAACGGGTGGCCGGGGCGCTGCTCGTCGCGCCGGCCGATCCGGCACGCTTCGGTCCGCTCGGACTGTTGGAGGAAGCACCGGGACCGGCCGACGATCTCGGGCCGTGGCTGCCGCAGGGGCAGCTCGGCTCCCCCTGTGCGGTGATCGCCAGCACCAACGACCCTTGGGTGCGGTTGACGGTCGCGGCCTACTGGGCCGACCGCTGGGGGGCGCGCTTCATCAACATCGGCGCGGCCGGGCACATCAACGTGGACTCCGGCTTCGGCGCCTGGCCGTACTGCCGCGACCTGCTTGACGGCATGCAGCAGGCGCACGAGGATCTGCCGCTGGGCGTAATCGGCAACGAACGCGTTTCGCACCAGGGAAAGCGTAGCGCGCTGGCGCGCCTGCGCCACCGCACCCGGGCGTCGCTCGAGTTTCAGCCCGGCCGCCCGAGCTAGTTCATTCCGGCGCGGCATCCCGGTCCGGCACTCGCGCGGACGGGCGAGGCAATCGTCTTTGGGTGCATCGACATGCAGGCGGGCCCGCACGCGCCGCACGCCCTTAGCAGGAATTCGAATAACCAGCCCGCTTTTTATTATTTAACGAGCACAAGCGGCGCGCATAGACTTGATTCATGAAATGCATATGGAGTGCCAAGACATGAGCGCCAGCCGGACCTTCCGGGTGCTGCCGGGTTTCCACCTGACGCTCGGCTACACCCTCGCCTACCTGTCGCTGATCGTGCTGCTGCCGCTCGCGGCGGTATTCCTGAAGACTGCCAGCCTCAGCATCGCGGAATTCTGGAACGTGATCAGCGCGCCGCGCGTCGTCGCAAGCTACAAGCTGTCCTTCGGCGTGTCGCTCATCGCCGCCGCGATCAACGCCGTCTTCGGCCTGATGCTGGCGTGGTCGCTCGTGCGCTACAGCTTTCCCGGCAAACGCTTCATCGACGCTCTCATCGACCTGCCCTTCGCGCTGCCCACCGCGGTCGCTGGCATCGCGCTGACGGCTCTGTACGCGAAAAACGGCTGGATCGGACAATACCTCGATCCGCTGGGCATCCAGGTCGCGTTCAAGCCACTGGGCGTACTGGTCGCGCTCGTCTTCATCGGCCTGCCCTTCGTCGTGCGCACCGTGCAGCCCATCCTCGAAGACCTCGACACGGAACTGGAGGAAGCCGCCGCCAGCCTGGGCGCCCAGCGCTGGCAGATCTTCCGCCACGTGATCCTGCCCGTGCTGCTGCCCGCGCTGCTGACCGGCTTCGCGCTGGCCTTCGCGCGTGCGGTCGGCGAATACGGCTCGGTCATCTTCATCGCCGGCAACATCCCGATGGTGTCGGAGATCACGCCGCTGATGATCATTACCAAGCTGGAGCAGTACGACTATGCCGGCGCGACCGCGATCGCCGTAGTGATGCTGGTCCTGTCCTTCCTGCTCCTGCTTCTGATCAACGGCCTGCAGGCGTGGACCGCGAAACGGACCGGGAGGGACCGCTGATGTCTGCCGCAACGACACTCAACTGGGCTGCAGCTCCGCGGGGCAACGCCGCCGTCCGTTTCGAATCCCGCGAGGCCACGCGCGAGACGCCGTGGGTCAAATGGACCATTCTCGGCATCTCGCTGACCTTCTTCGCCGTGTTCCTGCTGCTGCCACTGGTCGCGGTCTTCGTCGAAGCACTGCGCAAGGGCTGGGAAACCTACTGGAGCGCGCTTATCCATGAAGATGCGCTGTCGGCGATCATGCTCACGCTCACCGCGGCCGCGATATCGGTGCCGCTCAATCTGGTGTTCGGCGTGTGCGCCGCGTGGGCGATCGCGAAGTTCGAGTTCCGCGGCAAACATCTCCTCATCACGCTCATCGACCTGCCCTTCTCGGTGTCGCCCGTGATCGCCGGCCTCATCTACGTGCTGATCTTCGGCGCACAAGGCTGGCTCGGTCCGTGGGTCGCGGAGCACGACGTCAAGATCATCTTCGCCGTCCCCGGGATCGTGCTCGCGACCGTGTTCGTGACCTTCCCCTTCGTCGCGCGCGAACTCATTCCGCTGATGCAGGCGCAGGGCCGCGAGGAGGAGGAAGCGGCGATCGTGCTCGGCGCGAACGGCTGGCAGACCTTCTGGTACGTGACGCTGCCGAACATCAAATGGGGCCTGCTGTACGGCGTGATCCTGTGCAATGCGCGGGCGATGGGCGAGTTCGGCGCCGTCTCGGTGGTGTCCGGGCACATCCGTGGCCAGACCAACACGCTGCCGCTGCACGTGGAGATCCTTTACAACGAATACCAGTTCGCCGCCGCCTTCGCGGTGGCCTCGCTGCTGGCGCTGCTCGCGCTGGTGACCCTCGCGATCAAGACCTGGGTCGAGCATCGCGCCTGCAGCGCACCCCCCTCACGCGAACCCCGTCAGGACGCCGCATCATGAGCATTCAGGTCAGAAACATCCGCAAGGCGTTCGGCGACTTCGTCGCGCTCGACGACGTCTCCCTCGATTTCCCTACCGGCGAGCTGGTTGCGCTGCTGGGCCCGTCGGGCTGCGGCAAGACGACGCTGCTGCGCATCATCGCCGGCCTGGAGCAGGCCGATGCCGGCCAGGTGCTGCTCGACGGCGACGACGCCTCGGGCACGCACGTGCGCGAGCGCCAGGTGGGATTCGTGTTCCAACACTACGCGCTGTTCCGCCACATGAGCGTGTTCGACAACGTCGCCTTCGGCATGCGGATGAAACCGCGCGGGCAGCGCCCGTCGGAGAAGGCGATCCGCGCCAAGGTCCATGAGCTGCTCGCCCTCGTGCAACTCGAATGGCTCGCCGACCGATTCCCCGCGCAGCTCTCGGGCGGACAGCGCCAACGCATCGCGCTCGCCCGCGCGCTCGCCGTGGAGCCGCGCGTGCTGCTTCTCGACGAACCCTTCGGCGCGCTCGATGCGAAGGTGCGCAAGGAGCTGCGCCGCTGGCTGCGCAAGCTGCACGACGAGCTGCACATCACGTCGGTTTTCGTCACACACGACCAGGAGGAGGCTCTCGAAGTGGCCGACCGCGTCGTACTCATGGACCGCGGCCATGTCGAGCAGGTCGGCACGCCCGAAGAGGTCTACCGACAGCCGGCGACGCCCTTCGTGTACGGCTTCCTGGGGTCGGTGAACTTCTTCCACGGCCGCGTCGATGGCGCAAACCTGCTCGTCGGCGGGGACCACCTCCCGCATGCGCAGCAGGAGCTCGATGCCGGATCGGAAGTGATCGCCTTTGCGCGCCCGCACGAGCTCGACCTCGTGCCCGAGGCAGACGGCAACACCGGCGTCGCGGCACGCATCACGCGCATCCTCGCCTTCGGCGTCACCGCACGCGTCGAGCTCGACGGCCTCAACGGGGCCAGCGGCCAGCATTTCGAGGTCGAACTGACGCAGCAGCGCGTCGCCGAACTCGCCCTCACCGAGGGACAGACCGTGCGTCTGCTACCCTCCCGCCTGAAAGTCTTCCAGCGCAACGACGCCATCGGAGCAAGCGCATGAATTTCCAGCAGCTACGCATCATCCGCGAGACGGTGCGCCGCAACTTCAATCTCACCGAGGTCGCCAACGCCTTATTCACGTCGCAGTCGGGCGTCTCCAAGCACATCAAGGATCTCGAGGACGAACTCGGCGTCGAGCTCTTCGTGCGCAAGGGCAAGCGCCTGCTCGGCCTCACCGACCCCGGCCGGGAACTCGTCGTAATGGTCGAACGCATGCTGCTCGACGCCGGCAACATCAAGCGCCTGGCAGAACAGTACAGCAACCGCGACGAAGGCCGCTTGACGGTCGTGACCACGCACACGCAGGCGCGCTACGCGCTGCCCAAGGTCGTGACCGAGTTCAAGAAGGCCTATCCCAGGGTGCTGCTCAAGCTGCATCAGGGCAGCCCCGAGGAGATCGTGTCCATGCTGCTGGACGGGCAGGCCGACATCGGCATCGCGACCGAGGCGATCGCGGATGTAGCCGAACTGGCGTCCTTCCCCTATTACTCCTGGCATCACTCGGTGATCGTCCCCGCCGGTCATCCGCTCGACAGCGCAGCGCCGCTTACGCTCGAGGCGATCGCCGAATATCCGCTGATCACCTACCACGAAGGCTTCACCGGGCGCTCCATCATCGACCGCGCGTTTGCCACCGCGGGGCTCTCCCCGGATTTCGCGATGTCCGCGATGGATGCAGACGTGATCAAGACCTATGTCGAACTGGGACTGGGCGTGGGCATCGTCGCATCGATGGCCTTCCAGCCGGGACGCGAGGGCGAGCTGCGCCAGCTCGACAGCAGCCACCTGTTTCCCGCCAACACCACGCGCATCGCGGTGCGGCGCGGGCACTACCTGCGCGGCTTCGCCTACCGTTTCATCGAGATGTGTTCGCCGATGCTCACCGAGGCGACGGTGCGCAGCAGCGTCACCCCGACGACCAACGGCGTCACCGAAGAATGAAGCAGCGCGCCGCGCGCCGGCGCCTGCTATTCTCCAACTTCCGGACCATGGAGCCCCCAAATGTCGAATTGGTACGCTGATAACGCCGAATCCATCGGCAAGACGCCGCTGGTAAAACTGAATCGCATCGCCGACGGCGCCCCCGCGATCGTGCTGGGCAAGATCGAAGGGCGCAATCCGGCCTATTCCGTGAAGTGCCGTATCGGCGCGGCGATGATCTGGGACGCCGAAAAGCGCGGCCTGCTCGGCCCCGGCAAGGAGATCGTCGAACCCACCAGCGGCAACACCGGCATCGCCTTGGCATTCGTCGCCGCCGCGCGCGGCATTCCCATCACGCTGACGATGCCCGACACGATGAGCGTCGAACGGCGCAAGCTGCTGGTTGCCTACGGCGCGAAGCTGGTCCTTACCGAAGGCGCGAAGGGCATGAACGGCGCGATCGCGAAAGCCGAAGAAATCGCCGCGTCCGACCCGAACAAGTACGTGCTGCTGCAGCAGTTCAAGAACCCGGCGAACCCGGCGATCCACGAAGCCACGACCGGCCCCGAGATCTGGGACGACACCGACGGCAAGATCGACATCCTCGTATCGGGCGTCGGCACAGGCGGCACGATCACCGGCGTGTCGCGCTACATCAAGCAGACCAGGGGCAAGGCGATCCTCTCGGTCGCCGTCGAGCCGACCGCGAGCCCGGTGCTCACGCAGACGCGCGCGGGCGAGCCGCTGAAGCCTTCGCCGCACAAGATCCAGGGCATCGGCGCGGGTTTCGTGCCGCAGGTGCTGGACCTCTCGCTGATCGACGTGGTCGAGACCGTCAGCAACGAGGATGCGATCCTCTACGCCCGTCGCCTCGCGCGCGAGGAAGGCATCCTGTCGGGCATCTCCTGCGGCGCGGCAGCGGCCGTCGCGGCGCGCCTCGCACAGCGGCCCGAGAACGCGGGCAAGACCATCGTCGCGATCCTGCCGGACTCTGGCGAGCGCTACCTCAGCTCCATCCTGTTCGAAGGCCTGTTCGACGCTACCGGCACGGCACTTTGAGCGGCGCGGTTTCGACGACAGCCGCGGGGGCACCCGCCCCCGCGGACAGCCACACCGCCATCGCCCCGCAGGCGGACCTGCCCGCCGCAGAAGTGCGGGCGGCGGAAACCCTGCCCATCCTGTACCGCGACGACTTCCTCGTCGCTGTGCACAAGCCCTCCGGGCTGCTCGTCCATCGTTCCGTCCTCGACGTGCATGAAGAGCGCTTTGCGGTGCAGATCCTGCGCGACCAGATCGGCCGCCACGTGCACCCCGTACATCGCCTCGACAAGGGCACCTCGGGCGTGCTGCTGTTCGCGCTCGACCGCGAGACGGCCGCCCTGGTGTCGTCGACCTTCGAACGGCAGGCCGTGCGCAAGACCTACCTCGCCGTCGTGCGCGGCCATCCGCTCGCAGACGGCGTGATCGACCACCCGCTGACGCGCCGATTCGACGATGCCGAGCGCCGCCCCGAGACCGCGGCGGACGCCCCCGCACAGGACGCCGTGACGCGCTTTCGCCGCCTCGCCACCACCGAACTGCCCTACCAGGTCGATCGCTACCCGACCAGCCGCTACGCGCTCGTCGAACTCAGCCCCGACACCGGCCGCCGCCACCAGATCCGCCGCCACCTGAAGCACATCTCCCACCCCATCATCGGCGACGCGACCTTCGGCAAGGGGCGGCACAACCGGCTGTTCGCGCAGCTGTTCGGCGTCTCGCGCCTGCTGCTCGCGTGCTCCCGCATGCAGCTCGTGCATCCGCGCACCGGGGACGCGCTCGATCTGAGTGCGCCCCTCGCGGAAGATTTTGCCCGCGTACTCGACGCACTGGGCTGGACCGACCCGGCGAGGGCTGCGTAGCAGGCGCAGGAAACGCCCGGCAACACCCCCGTGTGCGCGGAGTCTTCTTGCCGTCACCGATTCGTTGCACAATGAATCTCCACGACCACCAACTCGACACCGGTTCCAGCTCATGAATCCCCTGCTCCAGGTCCGCGCCCAGGGTCAGCAAGTCTGGCTCGACAACCTCTCCCGCACCCTGCTCAACGAAGGCCAGCTCGCGAAGATGATCGCCGAGGACGGCGTCGACGGCATCACGACGAATCCCGCGATCTTCCACAAGGCCATCGCGGGGGGGCGCTATTACGAGGACGACCTCGCGGCCCTGAAGAAGCTGCCCGTCGATGCCGAAGCGCGCTACGAAGGCCTCGTGATCCCCGACGTGCAGCGCGCCTGCGACCTGCTGCGCCCCACGTGGGAGCGCAGCGGCGGCAACGCCGGCTACGTGAGCCTCGAGGTGTCGCCCGCCCTCGCCCACGACGCCGCCGGCACGGTCGCCGCCGGCGTCCGCCTGAAGCAGGCCGTCGCCCGCGACAACCTGCTGATCAAGGTGCCGGCGACCGTGGCCGGACTGGACGCGATCGAACTGCTGATCGGCCGCGGCGTGAGCGTCAACGTGACACTGATGTTCTCGCTCGCCCACGTCGATGCCGTTGCCGACGCCTATGTCCGGGGCCTGCAACGCCTGCACCAGAGTGGCGGCGACGTGCGCACGGTGATGTCGGTCGCGAGCCTGTTCCTGTCCCGCGTCGATACCCTCCTCGACAAGCAACTCGACGAACTCGGCGGCGACGCACTCGCCCTGCGCGGCAAGGCTGCCGTGGCGATGGCCAAGCTTGCCTACCAGCGCTATCGCGAGCGTTTCCACGGCACGGCGTTCGCGGAACTGCGCGGGCTGGGCGCACGCCCGCAGTACATGCTGTGGGCGAGCACCGGCACCAAGAACCCGGCCTACGGCGACCTGCTCTACGTCGAGCCGCTGATCGGACCGGAAACCGTGAATACCCTGCCCGACGCCACGCTCGCGGCGCTGCGCGACCACGGCAAGGTCGCCGCGACGCTCGCCGGCGACATCGACGCCGCACGCTCGACCTTCGACGCGCTGAACGACCTGGGTATAGACATGACTGCTGCCGGCGAGCGCCTGCAGCGCGAAGGCCTGGCACAGTTCGAGGACGCGTTCGCGCAGCTCATGCAGCTCACCGCCTGACGCACGCGCGACCGACGCAACAACCGGCACAAAACAAAGCCCGGCGGAGGTCGTCCCTCCCGCCGGGCTTTTCGTTTCCCGCGCCGGCCGGCGCTCAGGCGGTCGCGACCTGCTTCGCCATCATCGTCATGCGGCTCAGCCAGCGCTGGTCGCCGGCGCTGCCGAGCAGTTCCTTCATGTCGAGGATCAGCACGATCTGGCCATTCGACAGCGTCGTCACCCCGGCGACGCCCTTCGGGCGGAAGTCGTCGAGCGACTTGATCACCGCATCCTCGCGGCCCGCGAAGCTGTCGATGCCGAGAATGAAAGACATCTCCGCCGTCTGCATCAGCACGCCGTAGTAGGGCGCGCGCTCCAGCGGCCAGCCCAGCAGCCCCGCCAGCGGCATGATCGGCAACACCTCGCCGCGCACGACCATCGTCGCGCGCCCGCCGACCTCCTGCACCTCCTTCGCCTCGATCGGCAGGATCTCGCGCACCATCGACAGCGGCACCGCGAAGGGCTGGTCGCCCAGGCGCACGAGCAGCACCGGCAGGATCGCCAGCGTCAGCGGCAGGCTGATCACGAAGGTCGTGCCCTTGCCGAGCTGCGACTGGATCTCGATGTTGCCGTTGAGCTTCTGGATGTTGGTGCGCACCACGTCCATGCCGACACCGCGGCCCGACACGTCCGACACCTGCGCCGCCATCGAGAAGCCCGGCAGGAAGACCAGGTTGAAGCTCTGGCGCTCGTCCATCGAGTTGGACTCTTCGTCGGTGATGAGCCCCTTCTCGACCGCCTTGGCGCGCAGGCGCTCGGCGTTCATGCCGCGACCGTCGTCGGCGACCAGGATCACGATGTGGTCGCCTTCCTGGCGCGCCTCGAGGCGCACGATGGATTTTTCCGGCTTGCCGCTTGCGATCCGTCCGGCCGCATCCTCTACGCCATGATCGACCGCGTTGCGGATCAGGTGGATGATCGGGTCGGCGAGATCCTCGATCATGGTCTTGTCGATCTCGGTTTCCTCGCCGGCGAGGACCAGTTCCACGTCCTTGCCCATGCTGCGGGCGAGGTCGCGCGCGATGCGCGGATACTTCTGGAACAGGCGCCCGATCGGCTGCATGCGCGTTTTCATGACGGCGTTCTGCAGATCGGACACCAGCAGGTCGAGCTGGCTGACCGCGATGTCCAGCGAATGCAGGGTCTCGTTGTCGTTGCGGCCGGACAGGATGTCGCTGCGCAGCGCGGTCAGGCGGTTCTTTGTCAGGCCGATCTCGCCAGAGAGGTTCAGCACCTGGTCGAGGCGCGTCGTATCGACGCGGATCGAGTTGTCGCGCTGCTTCTCGCCCTCGCGGCGGCCCGTGCTGACCTGCGAACCGGGTTTGTCGGTCGCGCGGCGGCCCACCGCCGCCTTGATGACCTCCTCGGGCGGACACGTCGGGGCGGCCGCAACGACAGCCGCCACCGGCCCGGCTTCACGCACCGGCTGCACCACGCGCGCCACGCCGGTGACGACGCCGTGCAGCAGTTCCCAGTCGGGAGCGCGGCCGGCCGCAGCCTGGCTTGCCGCCGCAGCAGGCGCGGCCGGTGCGGGGATCTCTTCCGCGCTGCCTGCGACCAGCTCGCCCGCGATCGCCTGCCTGAGGCGTGCGATCAGGTCCGGATCGGCCGCTGTCGGCTGCATGCCCTGCTCGAGGCTCGCAAACATATCGCGCACCGTCGCCGTCGCGGCCAGGATCACGTCCATGATTTCCGGCGTCACGGCGAGTTCGCCATTACGCAGGTTGTCGAACAGGTTTTCCGTCAGGTGGCACAGCGTGACCAGCTCGGTCGCGTTGAGGAAACCGGCCCCCCCCTTGATCGTGTGGAAGCCGCGGAAGATCTCGTTGAGCAGGCCGCGGTCGTCAGGCGAGCGCTCCAGATCCACGAGCTTGTTGTCGACCCCGGAGAGCAGGTCTCCCGCCTCGATCAGGAAATCCTGAAGAAGGTCTTCCATTCCGGCGAAGTCACTCATCACGTTCTCGCTTACTTGTTGCGGGCCGGCGGCCCCGTTCGTTCGCCGGCCCAGTCATCCGGGGTACCGGCCCGGCGGAACCGGGCATCGACCGTTCAGAAGCCCAGGCTATCCAGCAGGTCGTCCACCTGCTCCTGCGTCGTGACCACGTCGTCGCGGCCCTCGGTGCTGACGACCGGGCCGTTCATCAGTCCACTGTGCTTGTCGCCACGCATATCCGCCGGCGTCACCTCGAGCAGCACCTGCAGGAGTTCGGTTTCCAGCTTCTGCGCGAGATCGACGACCTTCTTGATCACCTGGCCGGTCAGATCCTGGAAATCCTGCGCCATCATGATTTCCATCAGCTGCGCGTTGGTCGCACGGCTTCCCTCGACCACATCACCGAGGAAGGTGCGCGTTTCTCCGGACAGCGCCTTGAACTCCTCGACCGACAGCTGGTTCGCGAACAGCTTGTCCCAGCGGGCCTGCAGCTCGGCAGCACCGGAGTGGATACGGCCCTGGATCGGCTGGGCGATGTCGGTCGCATTGAGCACGCGGCTCGCCGCCTGCTCGGTCATCTGCGCGATGTAGGTCAGGCGCTGACGCGCATCGGGAATCGCCTGCACCGCATCCTGCAAACCGTCGTCGGTGCCCAGCTCGCGCAAGGTGTTGTGCACTTGTCGTGTCATCTGTCCGATTCGCGTGAACACCGCATCGCAGCTGTGCTCGGATTGAGCGGCCGTGGCAACGGATGCGGCCGGCGCGGCAGTCTCTTCGGCCACGGCGCCGGCCTCGAAGCCCGCGGCAACGGAATCGAACAGCGCCTGCAGTTCGGCGTCATCGCCACCGGAATCTCCCGCTGCAGCGGGGGCGGGCACAGCCCGCGCCGCCACCGGCGCCGGCTGTGCCTTAGTGTTCGCGATGCTGTCGAACAAGGCCTGGAGTTCGTCCGAATCCCCGACCTCGTCCTGTTTCAGCTTCTTCGTCATTATCGGCCTCCCTGATCGTCTCTTTTCCCGCCCGTCAGGCGGTGGCCTTCTTGCCCATTTTTTCGAAGATCTTTTCCAGCTTTTCGGACATCGTCGCCGCGGTGAAGGGCTTGACGATGTAGCCGCTGGCGCCGGCCTGTGCCGCAGCGATGATGTTTTCCTTCTTCGCCTCGGCGGTGACCATCAGCACCGGAAGGTGCCGCAGATGCGGAGTCTGGCGGATCGTCTGCAGCAACGTCAGCCCGTCCATATTGGGCATGTTCCAGTCCGTCACGACGAAGTCGAATGGCGCGCTGTTGAGCTTCTGCAGGGCGACAGCGCCATCCTCGGCCTCATCGACGTTCGTGAAGCCCAGCTCCTTGAGCAGGTTGCGCACGATGCGGCGCATGGTCGAGAAATCGTCGACAACGAGGAATTTCATCTTTGGGTCGGACATTCTTGTATCTCCGTAATCTTGCGCACGACCCGGGTCAGCCTTGATGACCCCGGGTCAGCAGCGGACGCAGGGTGTCTGCGAGCGCATCGGCGTCGAATTTTGCCACGTAGGCGTCCACACCGACCCGCTTTCCCATCGCCCGGTTCGCTTCCGACGACAGCGAGGAGTGCATCACGACCGGGATGCCGTCGAAGCGGCTGTCGGCCTTGATGTTGCGCGTCAATACATATCCGTCCATTTCGGGCATTTCGGCATCGACGAGGATCAGATCGAGCTCGTCGCTCACCCGGTGGCCGATCTGCTGCGCGTGGCTGGCCATGCCCTGCAGGCGCGTCCAGGCTTCCAGCCCGTTAACCGCGTGCTTGTGCTTGACCCCCAGCTTGTCCAGCACTTCGGATATCTTCCTCCGGGCGACACCCGAGTCGTCGACATAGAACACCTCGTAGTCCTCACCGTCGGGGATCGGCGAGATGTTGCCGACCACCGCATCGCCGAAGGTCGTCGCGAGCACGGTCTCGACATCGACGATGGACACCAGCTTGCCGTCGGGCAGCTCGGTGATCGCGGTGATGTAGTTATGCACGTTGCTCGAAACATTGTCCGGCGCGCGCACCTTGTCCCAATCGACGCGGATGATGCGATCGACCCCGGACACCAGGAAGCCGAGCGTGCGCTTGCTGTATTCGGTAACCATCATCGACGCGCCGAGCGGATCGCCGGGCCGCGCGAGGCCGAGGATCTTCGCCAGCGACAACACCGGGATGACGTTGCCGCGCAGCGAGATCAGCCCCTCGACGCCCGAAGGCATGTTGGGCGCGCGCGTGATGAAGGGTGCGGCCGACACCTCGCGGACCTTGAACACGTTGATGCCGAAGGTTTCCGTGGTCCCGAGCGAGAACAGCAGGATCTCCATGCGGTTCGAGCCCGCGAGGCTGGTACGGCCATCGACGACGTTGAGCACGCCGTTTTCTTCGGTCTGGTAGCTGGACATGACAGGAACTCCTCAGGACGCGCGGGTTTTCTGCTCATCACGATTGAGCAGGCGGCGCAGCGTCTCGGCGAGACGCTGAGGTTCGAACTTGGGTACGTACTCATCGACGCCGACCGACTGGCCGAGCTGCTGGTTCGACATGCCGGACAGCGACGAGTGCATGATCACGGGGATGCCCGCGAAACGCGGATCGGACTTGATCGACTTGGTGAGGATGTAGCCGTCCATCTCCGGCATCTCGACGTCGGTGAGCACCAGGCTCACCACGTCGCTGACCTTGCGCCCGGTGGTTTCGGCGAAGCGTGCCGCCTTCTGCAGTTCTTCCCACGCCATGCGACCGTTGATCGACCCGACATAGGGCACGCCCAGCACGTCGAGCGTGCGTTCGATCTGGCGGCGCGCGACCGAGGAGTCGTCGGCGAAATACACCGTGTGCGAGCTTCCCTCGATCGGCTCGATCCCCTTGAAAAGGTATTGGTCGTCCTGGGTCGTCGTTTCGGCCAGCACCTTCTCCACGTCCAGCATCATGACCAGCTTGTTGTCCTTGAGCTCGGTGACCGCCGTGACCAGCCCCCCCATGTTCGCCGTGAGCATGTCCGGGGGCACGCGCATCTGCGCCCAGTCGAGGCGCAGGATCGTATCGACCGCCTCGACCAGAAAACCCTGCGTGTGGCCGTTGTATTCGGTGACGATCATGATGTCGCGCTTGGCGTCGGCGCCGACGCCGACATAACGGCCGAGATCGACGACCGGCACCAGCACGCCGCGCAGGCTGACCATGCCTTCGACCGAGGACGGCATCTCCGGTGCCGCGGTGATGGCGGGGGTGCGCATCACCTCGCGCACCTTGAACACGTTGATGCCGAAGGTTTCACGCCGTCCGGTACGCTGGTCCACGCCAAGCGTGAACAGCAGTATCTCCAGCTTGTTCGTGCCGGCCAGACGCGTGCGGGCCTCGATATTCTTGAACAGTTCGGACATTTCACTCTCCGCGATACGCGGCAATATGATCGGGGCGGCATGCCTGCGCCGTGATTACAATCAAGATAACGTCAGTGACCTGAAATACTTGAGGCGCCGCATCACAGAATGTGCGCCGGTTTCCCGTCCGCCGGACATTTTCGCATTATGGTCACGGTCCGGGTGAACCGCCCCCGGTACCATGCCGCATTCCCCCGGCCTGCTATGCATCGCGCACGCCTCCGGGCATCGCCTGGCGCAGCACATGCTGCGCAATGTCGTCGAGCGGGACGATCTCGCACGCTGCACCGATGACCGCCGCCTCGCGCGGCATGCCATACACGACGCACGAGCCCGCATCCTGGGCAATGGTCAACGCGCCCGCGCGCCGCATTTCGAGCAGGCCCCGTGCGCCGTCCTTGCCCATGCCCGTGAGCAGGACACCCACCGCCGCAGCCCCCGCGAACTCCGCGGCCGACGAGAAGAGCACGTCGACCGAAGGCCGGTGACGATTGACGGGATCCGCGCGCGACAGCTCGCATTGGAAGCCCCCCCCCGGCGCACGCCGGATCAGGAGGTGCGAATGCCCCGGCGCGATGTAGGCCGTGCCCGGCAGCACCGCCTCGCCGTTCTCGGCCTCCTTCACCCGCAGTGCGCACAGCCCGTCGAGGCGGCGCGCGAAGGCACCGGTGAACATTTCCGGCATGTGCTGCACGATCAGGATCGGCGGCGAATTCTGCGGCATGCCGAGCAGGACCTGCTTGATCGCCTCGGTGCCCCCCGTCGAGGCGCCGATGAAGATGATGCGGCCACCGGACACATGGGCCGAGGACGAAGATCTAGTTGCCGTCTGCATCGGTGCGCTGATAGACCGTGCGTCCCGTCGAACGGAACAGGTCGCCCGCGTGCATGAAACTCTCGGAATGGCCGGCGAACAGCGCCCCGTCCTTGCGCAGCAGCGGCACGAAACGCTTGAGGATGCCGTACTGGGTCGTCTTGTCGAAGTAGATCATGACGTTGCGACAGAAGATCGCATCCAGCGGCCCCTGCACCGACCACACGGCATCGAGCAGGTTGATGCGCCTGAAGCTCAGCAGGCGCTTCAGCTCCGGCCGCACACGATGCTCGCCGGCCGCCAGACCTGCCCCCTGCTCGAAATAGCGCCGCAGCATGTCCGGCGATATGCGCGCCACGCGGTCGTCGCGATACACGCCACGCTCGGCATGCGCGAGGACGCTGGTATCGATATCGCTGGCGATGATCTGGACAGGCGGGCTGAGCGTATTGAACGCCTCGCACGCCGTGATCGCGAGCGAGTATGGCTCCTCGCCGGTGGATGCCGCGTTGCACCAGATGCGTATCGTGCGGCGTTCGGCGACGCGCCGCATGCGCTCGGCCAGGATGTCGAAATGGTGCGCCTCGCGGAAGAACGAGGTGAGATTGGTCGTCAGCGAATTGACGAAGGTCTCCCATTCGGTGCGGTCGCGCTCGAGGCGGCCGATGTACTGCGCGAAGCTGCGGTCTCCGCACGCGCGCAGCCGGCGCGCCAGCCGGCTGTAGACCATGTCCTGCTTCGCCGCCGACAGGACGATGCCCGCGTGATCGTAGATGAGCTTGCGGATGCGTTCGAAATCCGCCTGCGTCAGCTCGAACTCGCGCTCACCGGACGCCGACAGCGCCGACGCGGCCGCTGCAGCGGCCATCGCCGCCAGCCCCGGCGCGGAATTCGCCGCGAGATTGAGGCGAGCGGGGGCATCTGCCGCGGTGCGGGCAGCAGATCCCGGCGTTGCGGGCTTGCGACCGAAAGGGGAATCACCAGCGGGCATCTTCAGACCACCTCACAGGCTGTGTCAGGACGGCCGCTCATCACACGGAATCGCATCACGGCGACTTCACGGGGGGCAGCGGGAGCGGCAAGGGACTGCGGCCCCGCACTGGCGCTGCAGGCGGCTGGTTCCTGCTCTCGATGTTTTCGCGCAACTCCGTGCCATCGAGCGGCGCAGACGAGCCGATATCCAGCGCGCCAGCCTGATTGCGCACGGCCTCCTCGGTCTTCTTGTTCATCACGATGATGCTGATGCGACGGTTCATCGGATGGAACAGGTCCTCCTTGCGCAGCGGCACCATGTCCGCGAGACCCACGACGCGGATCACCTTGCCGGCCTCCAGGCCTCCGACGACGAGCTCGCGGCGCGAGGAGTTGGCGCGGTTGCTCGACAGCTCCCAGTTCGAGAAGCCGCGCTCGCCGCCGGCGTAACGCGCCGCATCGGTGTGCCCCGAGAGGCTCAGCCGGTTGGAAACGTCGTTGAGCGCACGCCCGATCGCCCGCAGCAGCTCGCGCGTGTACGGCAGCAGCTCGTCGCTCGCGGTGTTGAACATGGGGCGGTTCTGCGCATCGACGATCTGGATGCGCAAGCCTTCCGATGTGATGTCGAGCAGGATCTGGTTGCGGAAGGGGCGCAGCTTGGGGTCGGCCTCGACGAGGGCTTCGATGCGCCCCTTCAGGTCCTCGAGGCGTGCGCGTTCGCGCGTCGCTTCCACGCCTTCGTCGTCGCCTTCTACGCGATACACCTCGCGTCCCTTGGCTGCATCGAGGTTGATGGAACGGCGCCCTTCGACTTCGCCGCGCTTGCGCTGGCCGAGGGAACGGGTGAGATCCTCGCCACCGCCCTGGATGATGCTGGAGCTGTCGCCCGCGCCGCTGCCGCCCTGCATCGAGACCTTGAGCGGATTCAGGAAATGGTCGGCGATGCCTTCGAGGTCGCCCTGGGCCGTGGAGCCGAGCAGCCACATCAGCAGGAAGAAGGCCATCATCGCCGTGACGAAGTCGGCGTAGGCGATCTTCCAGGCGCCACCGTGCGCGGCGGCGGCGACCTTGTTGATACGCTTGACGACGATGGGCTGCTGGGTATCGTCGCTCATGGGCGCCTCACGCCGCGGCGGCGGTCAGCGTCGAGCATTCGCATGGCGACGGCGGTCATTGCGGCCTCACCCCTTGCGGCTCTTGATGTCCTGCTCCAGCTCGGCGAAGGTCGGGCGTTCGCTCGAGTACAGCGCCTTGCGTCCGAACTCCACGGCGACCTGCGGGGCGTAGCCGTTCATGCTGGCGAGCAGCACCAGCTTGATGCATTCGAACATCTTGCCGCTCTCCTCCACCCGCTGTTCGAGCTGGCTCGCGATCGGCTGCACGAAACCGTACGAGAGCAGGATGCCGAGGAAGGTGCCGACCAGCGCGCCGCCGATCATCTTGCCGAGCACGGCCGGCGGCTGGCCGACCGAGCCCATCACGTTCACCACGCCCATCACCGCGACGACGATACCGAAGGCCGGCAGCGCGTCGCCGAGCTTGGCCATGACGTGCGGCGCGATGTGGGTTTCCTGGTGGTGCGTGTCGATTTCCTTGTCCATCAGGCCTTCGATCTCGAAGGCATTCAGGTTGCCGCCGACCATCATGCGCAGGTAGTCGGTGAGAAACTCCACCGCATGATGGTGGGCCATGATCGTGGGGTACTTGGTGAAGATCGGGCTCGACTCGGGATTGTCGACGTCGTTCTCGATCGACATCAGGCCTTCCTTGCGCACCTTCGCCAGCACCTCGTACAGCAGGCCGAGCAGGTCCAGGTACATGGCCTTGGTGTAGGGCGAACCCTTGAACAGGCTCGGAAGGGCCTTCATCGTCGCCCTGAACGCATTGGGGCCGTTGCTGCCGACAAAGCCGCCGATCATCAGGCCGACGATGGCAAGATATTCCATTGGCATCCACAGCGCCATGAGACTGCCATGGACGGCGTACGTGCCGACCGATGCTGCGAGGATGATCAGATAACCAATAATGAGGAACACCGGGAAGCCCCCGTCGATTCGCCACGCGCGGCAACGCCGCCGCACGCCGGAAGATTTATTGCGATTCTAACGTCACTCGGCGTGCAAACTTGAACCCGGAAATGAAAAGGCCGCCGGCATGCGCGGCGGCCCCATGCGCGGACGGACGCCGCGGCTCAGTCGGCGGTGGCGAGCGCCTTGGTCTTGGCGACGCGACGCGTGGCCGTGGCGCGCTTGGCACCCGTCGCCCGCGCGGCCTCGGCGGCGCGCTTGGTCTTGCCGGCGCGCGAGGGCATGTTGCACAGGCCGCACACGAACTCGTGCGTCGGGTCGTAGGCGTGCGCGACGAAATGTCCGCCGCAGCTCGTGCACGAGGCCATCTGCAGCAGGTCGGCGTCGAAGAAGCGCACCAGCGTCCAGGCGCGGGTGAGGCTCAGCGCAGGCTCGATCACTTCGGCCTCGATGTGGTCGAGGTACAGGTGATAGGCCTTCAGGATCGCATCCAGCCCCTTGAGGCCGGCGTGTTCCTGGAAGAACTTGAAGAAGTTCATGAACAGCGAGGCATGCACGTTCGGCTGCCAGGTCATGAACCAGTCGGTGGAAAACGGCAGCATGCCCTTCGGGGGCGACATGCCGCGGATTTCCTTGTAGATCTTGAGCAGACGCTCGCGGCTGAGCTTGGTTTCGGCTTCCAGCATCTGCATGCGGGCACCCAGGCGGACCATTTCGGCTGCGCGCTGGATGTCCTCAGCCTCTTCGATGATGCTCTTGTTCTTCATCGTATTCTCCTTGCCGCCCCACCCGGGGCGCTCCGCCGCGATCCTGCAGTGGCGGGCGATATCCCTGCCGCCCTTGCGCCCTGCACCTCCCGCAGCGCCGTGTCGGCGCCTATCCCGCCAACCGCTTCACCGGCTTGCCCGCGGCGAGGATCGCCGCATGCAGGCTGGAACTCGTCTCGTCGCGCCCCTTGCCCGCAAGCAGCCCGGCAAGCAGCGCATCGTCGAAGCGGAACAGCAGCATCTGGCTGCTGGCCATCTTGACCAGCTTGGCGCTCGAAAGTCCCTCGACGAGATCGGCGACGTCCTTGTCGATACCCAGGCGGAACATCGCGGTCTCCCGGTCGCCGCGCAGCATCTGCTGGGCCAGCATCAGGTACGCGAGGTTCAGTTCCTTGATTTCCGCCTGAAAATCAGGACGTTTCATTTCCGCTCCCTTTCAGGGACAAGCGCCATAAAGTTAAAGTGAATTGTGAGCAATTGCAAGAAAATACCCCGAATGGCATGTTGCAGATAAGCCACAGGTAATAACCGCAATCTCAATAAGGTATTGTATTGAAACGGGAATACCGGAAGAACTCGATCTTCCCGGCGAGCTGGAGTTCACCCGGCGGCAGTGACGACGCCATCCGGCTCGCCGGTCTTCTGGACCGTCGCGACACGGTTGCGCCCCTTCTGCTTGGCGAGATAGGCGCCCAGATCGGCCTGTTTCATCAGCGCATCTACGTCGGGCATCCAGTGTTCGCGCATCGCGACGCCGATGCTGGCGCTGATCGCCACCCGCGCATCGCCGGCCTGCAGCGAAAGGCTGTCGAGCGCGGTGCGCAGCCGCTCGGCGCAGCTCAGGGCGTGGTCCAGATCCGTTTCCGGGCAGATCGCAAGGAACTCGTCGCCGCCCGTGCGGCAGACGACGTCCTGGCCGCGCAGCGCGCCCCTCAGCGCGTCGGCCGCGCTGCGCAGGACTTCGTCGCCGACGTCGTGGCCGAAGGTATCGTTGATCTGCTTGAAATTGTCGAGGTCGATGATCATGCACGACAGGGGGCGCCCCCAGCGCTGCGCGGCGGACCATTCCTGCTGGATGCGGTCGATCGCGTAGCGGCGATTGGGGAAGCCGGTCAGCGCATCGGTGAGGGCCGCCTCGTGCAGGCGGCGGTTCGTGACCGCCAGTTGCGACGCGAAATGGCGGATTTCCTCGTGCTCGCGCTCGACTTCCTGCTGGAGGCGCACCACACGCTGGCCGGCCCTGAGGCGCGCGGCAAGCACGCGCGGGCGCAGGGGCTTGGCGATGAAGTCGTCTGCGCCGGCCTCGAAGGCCGCGACGAGGTGTTCGTCGTCGTCGCTGTGCGTGAGCAGGATCATGTAGATCGCCTGGCCGATGCGCGTCTGGCGCAGCGAACGGACGAGGTCCGGGCCGTCGAGTTCGGGCAGGTTCCAGTCGAGGATCATGATCTGCGGTTGCAGTTCGAGGGCGAGCTCCATGCCCACGCGGCCGTCGCCCGCCTCATGCACTTCGTAATGCGCCTGTCTGAGAACGGCGCGCAGGCCTGCGCGCGTGCGCGGCTCGTCGTCGACGATCAGCGCACGCTGGACGTGCGCCGCCGCTTCGCCCGACGCGGCCTCCGCGGCCTCCGCGGGCCCGGGCGTCGCGGGCAGCTGGACCGGGCTCCGGGCGCGGGCCTGCGACCCGGCTGGAGCCCTTGCTGCGACTGCGACCACGGACCCGGCCTCGGCCAGTTCGGCGAAGCGCGGGGCGCCGGGCTGTTCGAGCTGGAGCATGCTGCCCCATTCCGTCCACAGGGCGGCAATGCGCTCGCAATCCGCGACGATGCACTCGCGTTCGATGCCCAGGCGCGCGCCTTCCGTAAACAGCGCGACCACGAGCGCGTTCCGCGCGATGTCGTCGTCGGAAACACAGATTTCGGCAACGCAGCGCGCCGCGACGAGAACCTGAAGCATCCGGCGCGCCCGCGATCCCTCGGCAAGATGAGTTTCGCCCGGATCGTGGGCCTGCGCCACGGCATCGATGAAGATCCTCGGCAGCCCCCAGTCTTCGAGCATCGCGCCGGTCAGCTCGCGGTGGTCCATTGCGAACTGCGCCTGCTCCAGTTCGAGCAGCGGTGCGGCGCCGGGCCGGCTTGCCGCGTCGAGCACGGCGGCGTAATCGGCGGGATAGAGGGTCGCGAGAGCGAGCTCGCCGACGCTGCCGAGCAGCCCGACGGCGAAGAGTTCGTCCGCCGGCGCGGCGCGGGTGCGTTCGGCAAAGACCTGGGCCGCGAGCGCGCGGGCGAGCGAAACACTCCAGAAACGGTTGTAGTCGAACGCGCGGCAAGCTCCGCGCCGGTAATGCGACAGCAGCGAGAAGCCCAGCACCATGGTCCGCACGGCGGGCAGCCCGAGGACCATGAGCGCCTCGTGCACCGAGGCGACCGGGCGGCGGCTGAAGGCGACGAGGCCGTTAGCCGCCTTGATGAGCCGGCCAACGAAGGCCGGGTCGGCGCCGATCACCCGCGCGAGTTCGGCGGTCGACACGTCCTGCTGGCGCGTCAGGCGGATCACCGCGAGCGCGATTCCCTTCGGCGACGGGAGATCGCCGGAAGCGCGGATCTGTTCGAAACGGGTCGAATCCAACGGGGGAGACATCGGCGGAGGTAGGCGGAAGACTGGATGGTCGCCGCGCTGCAGGCTCGCTACGGACGGCGTTCGGGTCGGACGAACTGTACCGTGCCGGACAGCCGCCTGTCACGAAGGACGATCGGCGAAGCGTCGCCGGGAGGTCTCGGGGGCTGTTTAGGGGCTAGAATTTGTCCGAACGAACAGGTCGGCGAACACGATGAAATACTGCTCTGATTGCGGCGCAAGCGTCACGCTGCGCATTCCGCCCGGCGACACCTTGCCGCGCCATGTGTGTGCGAGCTGCGGGACGATCCATTACCAGAATCCGAAGATCGTCGTCGGCGCGATCCCCGAATGGGGCGAGCGCATCCTGCTGTGCCGGCGCGCGATCGAGCCGCGCCACGGGTACTGGACCTTGCCCGCCGGATTCATGGAGAACGCCGAAAGCACGGCCGAGGCGGCGGCGCGCGAGACGCTGGAGGAGGCGTGCGCGCGCATCGAGGTCGGCGATCTGTTCACGCTGATCAGCGTGCCCCACATCAACCAGGTGCATATCGTGTATCGCTCGCGCCTGCTGGACCTCGATTTCGGGCCGGGCGAGGAATCGCTGGAGGTGGCGCTGTTCGAGGAGAAGGACATTCCCTGGGACGACATCGCCTTCCGCACGATCGGGCTGACCTTGCGGCACTATTTCGAGGACCGGCGCCGCGGCAGCTTCGGCACGCACAACGCGAGCATCGCGCTGCCGCCGATGGCGACGATTCCCTGAGGAGGGGCGATGCGCGCGATCCGCGGCGAGATCCTGCACTTCACCGGCGATCCGGCCGGCGGGGGGGCGGACGCGCTGCGGCATTTTGCGGACGGATTGCTGATCGTGCGCGACGGGCGGGTCGCGGAAGCCGGGCCGGCGGATGCCCTGCTCGCGAAGCTGCCGACCGGCGCGCGCATCGAGGACCGGCGCGGCAAACTGATCGTGCCGGGATTCGTCGACACGCACACCCACTTCGCACAGACGGACATCATCGCGAGCCCGGGCGGGCAGTTGCTCGAATGGCTCGAACGCTACACCTGGCCGGCCGAGCGGCGCTTTGCCGACCCGGACCACGCGGCGGCAGTCGCCGGATTCTTCTGTGACGAATTGCTGAGGAACGGGACGACGACCGCCGCGGTGTTCCCCACCGTGCATCGCGCGTCGGTCGAGGCGCTGTTCGGGGCGGCGCTGCGGCGGCGCATGCGCATGATTTCGGGCAAGGTGCTGATGGACCGCAACTGCCCGGACTTCCTGCGCGAGCCGGCCGAGGACGGCGACGCCGGGTCACGGGAACTGATCGCGCAATGGCACGGCAGGGATCGCCTGCTGTATGCGGTGACACCGCGCTTCGCGGCGACCTCGACGCCGCAGCAGATGCGGCTCGCAGGGCGCCTGTTCGCCGAGCACCCGGGCATCCATCTGCAATCCCATCTTGCCGAGAACCGCGCCGAGGTCGCGTGGATCCGCGAGCTGTATCCGGAGGCGCGCAGCTATCTGGACGTGTATGAGCGCTTCGGGCAGCTCGGCCCGCGCAGCGTGTTCGCGCACTGCGTGTGGCTGGACGACACCGACCGCGGGCGCATGGCGGCGACCGGCGCGGCGATGAGCTTCTGTCCGACCTCGAACCTGTTCCTGGGCTCGGGGCTGTTCGACCTCGCGCAGGCCGACGCTGCGGGGATACGCGTCGGGATTGGGACCGACGTCGGAGCGGGAACGAGCTTCTCGATGCTGCAGACGCTCGGCGAGGCGTACAAGGTGCTGCAGATGAACGGGCAGTCGCTGTCGGCCGAGCGGGCCTTCTATCTCGCGACGCTCGGGGGGGCACGCAGCCTGTATCTGGACGAGCACGTCGGCAGTTTCCTGCCTGGGCGCGAGGCGGATTTCGTCGTACTCGATCCGGGGGCCACGCCGCTGCTCGCGCGTCGCAGCGCGGCGTGCGAGACGCTTGCGGAGCGGCTGTTCGTGCTGATGATGCTCGGTGATGACCGGGCCGTGGCCGAGACGTGGGTGTTGGGCGAGCCGGCGTGGCGGCGGCCGTAAGCGCTTCGTAGGGCAGATGAGCCGCGCAGCGGCGTTATCCGCCGCATGCAGGGCATCCGTCGCATGGAGTGCATCCGTCGCATGGAGTGCATCCGTCGCATGGAGTGCATCCGCCGCATGGAGTGCATCCGCCGCCAGATGCATACGGCGGAAGGCGCTACGCTTTTCCGCCCTACGACGACATCACGCGGCGAGCTCTCCGCGATCCTTGAAAAGATCGAGGGCCTCCGGGTTCGCGAGCGCCTCGATGTTCTTGACCGGCCGATGATGCACGACGTTGCGCACCGCGAGCTCCACGAGCTTGCCGCTCTTGGTGCGCGGGACGTCGGTAACCTGCACGATCTTCGCCGGCACGTGGCGCGGCGTCGCGTTGTTGCGGATCGCCTGCTTGATGCGCGCGACGAGGGCGTCGTCGAGCGCGAGGCCTTCGCGCAGGCGCACGAAGAGCACCACGCGCACGTCGGTCGGGGCCTGCGGCGGCCAGTCCTGGCCGATCACGATGGACTCGATGACTTCGGGCAGCTTCTCGACCTGGCGGTAGATCTCGGCGGTGCCGATGCGCACGCCGCCGGGGTTGAGCGTCGCGTCCGAGCGACCGTGGATGACGAGGCCGCCATGCGCGGTGATCTCGCAGAAGTCGCCGTGGCACCACACGTTGTCGAAGCGCTCGAAGTAGGCCGCGCGGTATTTCGTGCCGTCCGGGTCGTTCCAGAAGCCGATCGGCATCGACGGGAAGGGTTTCGTGCACACCAGTTCGCCCTTCTCGCCGGCGACCGGTCGGCCTTCGTCGTCCCACACCTCGACCGCGATGCCCAAGCCGCGGCACTGGATCTCGCCGCGCCACACCGGCATCGTCGGGCTGCCGAGGACGAAGCAGGAGATGATATCGGTGCCGCCGGAGATCGACGCGAGCTGCACGTCGGCCTTGATCGACTCGTAGACGAAGTCGAAGCCCTGCGGCGCGAGCGGGCTGCCGGTGGAGAGCACGGCGCGCAGCGCGGAGAGATCGTGGGATTCGGCCGGGCGCAGCGCGCTCTTGCCGAGGGTCTCGATGTACTTCGCGGAGGTGCCGAAGTGGGTGATGCGCTCCTGCTCGGCGTAGTCCCACAGCAGCTTGCCCTCGGTTCCGTCCACCGCGACGAAGGGGTTGCCGTCATACAGCATCAGCGTGGCGCCCGCGGCGAGGCCCGAAACGAGCCAGTTCCACATCATCCAGCCGCAGGTGGTGAAGTAGAACAGGCGGTCGCCTGCGCGCACATCGGCGTGCAACTGGTGTTCCTTGAGGTGCTGCAGCAGCGTGCCGCCTGCACCGTGCACGATGCATTTGGGCACGCCGGTGGTGCCGGACGAGTACATCACGTACAGAGGATGATTGAACGGCAGGCGCTCGTAGCGCGGCGCAGTCTCGGCCACATGCGGTGCGAGGAAATCGGCGTAGGCGACGGTGTCGCGGATGCCTGCGAGGTCGGGCGCAGCGTCGCCCGCGAGATAGGGGACGACGACGAAGCGCTCGACGCTGGGCAGCTGCGGCGCGAGTTCGGCGAGCTTGCCACGGATGTCGATTGCCTTGCCGTTGTACCAGTAGCCGTCGCAGGCGATCAGCACCCTGGGTTCGGTCTGGCCGAAGCGGTCGAGCACGCCCTGCACGCCGAAGTCGGGCGAGGCGGACGTGAAGGTCGCGCCGAGGCTCGCGGTGGCGAGCATCGCGACGAGGGTTTCGGGCAGGTTGGGCATCCAGGCGGCGACGCGGTCGTGCGGGCGCACGCCGGCGGCGCGCAGCGCGGCGGCGAAGCGGGCGACTTCGGCGCGGAGTTCCGCGCGCGTCATCGCGCGCTTGACCTTGTCCTCGCCCCAGAAGACGAGCGCCTGCTCGTTCGCGCTGTCGCGCAGCAGGTTTTCGGCGAAGTTCAGGCGCGCGTCGGGGAACCAGGCGGCGCCCGGCATGCGCTCGCCGTCGATGAGCGCGCGCGCGCCGCGCTCGCCGATCACGCCGCCGAAGTCCCAGACTTCGCGCCAGAAATCGGTCGAATGGCGCACCGACCAGTCGTGCAGCGCGTCGTAGTCGGCGAGTTGCAGGCCCGAGGCGCGGCGGATGCGCTCGGTGAAGGCGGTCATGCCGGTCGCGGCGATCTGTTCGGGACGCGGAGTCCACAGGGCGCGATCGTCGAATTCCTTGTTCATGTTTCGTGTGTCTCCTCGTTCAGAACGGACCGGTCGCCTGGGCGACCGGGTGCGAAGGCACGCCCTGCTCGACTGCAGCACGCTGTTGCGCGGCGAGCGCCCGCTGGTAGCCATCGCGTGCCTGCAGGCGCTGCCAATAGGCGAGCACCGCCGGCTTGAAGCGCTCCTTGAGTCCGATGTCGTCGGCGAGCATCAGCGCGTAGCCGACCGACACGTCGGCGGCCGTGAAGCGCCCCGCGCACAGGAACTCCTGCTGCGCGAGCAGCGGTTCGAGCGTGCGCAGGCGCGACAGGAACCAGCGCGCGTAGTCCTCGGCGACTTGAGGCTGGCGCCGCTCGGCCGGCTCGAAGCGGGCGTAGCGCAGAACCAGCGTCTGCGGGAAGGTCAGCGTCGCCTCGCCGAAGTGCAGGTAGTTCAAATAGGCGCCGAAATCGGGCTCGCCGGTTTCGACATTGAGCGCACCCGGCGAGTGCCGCGCGGCGAGGTAGTGGCAGATCGCCGCCGACTCCGTCATGCGCGTCGCACCGTCGAAGAACGCCGGGATCGTGCCGAGCGCGTTGACCTCGAGGTAGGGCTGCGCCTCGAGCCGCGGCGGAAATGGCAGCACCTTGAGCTCGTAGGGCAGACCGAGCTCCTCGAGCATCCACAGCGGCCGGAACGAGCGCGCGCTGACGCAGTGGTACAGGGTGATCATGTGCCCTCTCTCCCTGCCGCTCAGGCGGTCCTGGCTTCGGCGAGCCCGAGTTCGCGCTTCATCTGCTCGCGGATCTGGAATTTCTGGATCTTGCCGGTGACCGTCATCGGGAAGCTGTCGACGAAGCGGATGTAGCGCGGCACCTTGTAGTGGGCGATCTGGCCCTGGCAGAAGTCGCGTACCTCGGCCTCGGTGAGCGTCTGCCCTTCGCGCACGATGACCCACGCGCACAGCTCCTCGCCGTACTTCTGGTCGGGCACGCCGACGACCTGCACGTCGAGAATCTTGGGATGGCGGTAGAGGAATTCCTCGATCTCGCGCGGGTACAGATTTTCGCCGCCGCGGATCACCATGTCCTTGATGCGGCCGACGATGTTGCAGAAACCCTCCTCGTCGATCGTCGCGAGGTCGCCGGTGTGCATCCAGCCGCCGGCGTCGATCGCTTCGCGCGTCTTGGCCTCGTCTTCCCAGTAGCCGAGCATCACCGAGTAGCCGCGCGTGCACAGCTCGCCCGGCGTGCCGCGCGGAACGATGCGGCCTTCGTTGTCGACGATCTTCACTTCGAGATGGGGCTGGACGCGGCCGACGGTCGACACGCGGCGGTCGAGCGGATCGTCGGTGCCGCTCTGGAAGCTCACCGGCGAGGTCTCGGTCATGCCGTAGGCGATCGTCACTTCGCGCATGTTCATCTTGTCGATGACGCGCTTCATGACCTCGATCGGGCACGGGCTGCCGGCCATGATGCCGGTCCTGAGGCGCGACAGGTCGAAGTCGTTGAAGCGCGGGTGGTCGAGCATCGCGATGAACATCGTCGGCACGCCATAGCTCGCGGTGCAGCGCTCCTCGGCGAGGGTCTCGAGCGTCGCCAGCGGGTCGAAGGATTCGGCCGGATAGACCATCGTCGCGCCGTGCGTGAGGCAGCCGAGGTTGCCCATCACCATGCCGAAGCAGTGGTAGAGCGGCACCGGGATGCACAGGCGGTCGCCTTCGACGAGGCGGATCGCTTCGCCGACAAAGAAGCCGTTGTTGAGGATGTTGTGATGCGACAGCGTCGCGCCCTTGGGCTGGCCCGTAGTGCCGGAGGTGAACTGGATGTTGATCGCATCGTCGAACTGCAATTCGTCGCCGAGCACCTCCAGCGCGTCGAGTTGGTCAGCCGAGGGCGCGTGCAGCAGGTCGTCGAAGTTCAGCATGCCGTGCGTCTTGTCGGCGCCCATGCGCACGACGATTTCGAGCGACGTGAGTTTGGTGGCTTTGAGCTGGCCGGCTTCCGAGTGCGCGAGTTCCGGCGCGAGGTCGCCGAGCATTTCCAGGTAATTGCTGCTCTTGAAGGCCGGCGACAGGATCAGCGCACGGCAGCCGACCTTGTTCAAGGCGTATTCGAGTTCGGAGCGCCGATAGGCGGGGTTGATGTTCACGAGCACAAGGCCAGCCTTGGCGGTCGCGAACTGGGTCAGCGCCCATTCGACGTTGTTCTGCGACCAGATGCCGATGCGCTCGCCGCGCTTCAGGCCCAGGCGCATCAGGCTGCATGCGAGCGCATCGACGCGCTGCTTGAGCGCCGCGTAAGTGAGGCGCACGTTCTGGTGGCGCACGACGAGGGCCTCGCGCGCGCCGTGGCGGGCACAGGCTTCGTCGAAGAAGCGGCCGATGGTCTGGCCGATGAGGCGCTTTTCGGAGGCGCCGTGGACGTAGCTCGACTGGGTCATGTGTCTCTCTCCAATGTCCCCGTTTCGGATGTTGTTGTTGCGATGCGTAGGGCGGATGAGCCGGCAGCGTTATCGCCCGACCCATCCTTCGGGGCGGCTCGACGGCCGTGTGGCGGGATGCGCTACGCTTTCCCGCCCTACGTTTCGGATGGCACCCGTAGGGCGGGAAAGCCGAAGGCGCTTCCCGCCAATCCTTATTTCTTTACCGGCTCGAACTCGACGAGTTCCGCCCCGTCGCCGACCTGGTCGCCGACCGCGAAGCGGAAGGCCTTGAGGGTGCCGGCCGCGGGCGCGGTGATGGTGTGCTCCATCTTCATCGCTTCGAGGATCAGCAGCGGCGCGCCCTTTTCGACCTTGGTGCCGGCCTCGGCGAGCAGCGCGATGACCTTGCCAGGCATCGGCGCGAGCAGCCCGCCTTCGGCGCCGCCGCCTTCGCCCGCGTGGTGCAGCGGGTCGACGTTGGCGAGCTGCCAGGTGCGGCCATGCAGGAAGACGTGGCGCTTCTCGCCTGCGACGATCACGGTCGCGTCCATGCGCATGCCGTCGAACTCGACCCGCATGCCGCCGCGCTCGTCGAGCTGACCGCGCGCCTCAGTGCTACGGCCATCGACGCCGAGCGTGTATCGGTCGCCGCGGTAGGCGACTTGAACGCTCTTCTGCGTTTCGCCGAAACGGAAGAGCAGTTCGCGCTTCGCAGTCGCATTCAGGCGCCAGCCGTCGCGCGCGTGCCATGGCGAACCGGGGTCGGTGCCCCGCTCCGCCTCGTCCTCGGCACGTGCCGCTTCACGCAGCAGTTCGCCCAGGGCGGCGACGAGATAAACCTCGGCCGGCGGCTGCTCGCCCTCAGGGAAGAGATAAACCTTCTCACGCTCGATCAGACCGGTGTCGAGATCCGCGCCGGCAAAGGCCGGGCAGTTCGTCAGGCGCGACAGGAACTCGATGTTGTTCGCGACGCCGACGACGCGGTAGTCGGCCAAAGCCTGCAGCATGCGGGCGAGCGCCTGGTCGCGGTTTTCGTCCCACACGATCAGCTTGGCGATCATCGGGTCGTAGAAGGGGCTGATCTCGTCGCCCTCCTCGACGCCGGTATCCACGCGCACGTGCAGGCCTTCCGCCGGGGGCGCGAGGTGCACGAGCTTGCCGGTCGAGGGCAGGAAGCCCTTCGCCGGATCTTCGGCGTAGATGCGCGCCTCGAGGGCGTGGCCGCGAATTGCGAGTTGTTCCTGCGCGAGCGGCAACGGTTCGCCCGAGGCGACGCGCAGCTGCCATTCGACGAGGTCGAGCCCGGTGATCATCTCGGTGACCGGGTGCTCGACCTGGAGCCGCGTGTTCATCTCCATGAAGTAGAAGCTGCCGTCCTGGTTCGCGATGAACTCGACAGTGCCGGCGCCCACATAGCCGACTGCCTTCGCGGCCTCGACCGCGGCCGTGCCCATCGCGGCGCGGCGCTCGGGTGTCATGCCGGGTGCGGGCGCTTCTTCCAGTACCTTCTGGTGACGACGCTGCACCGAGCAATCGCGTTCGAAGAGGTACACGCAGTTGCCGTGCGTGTCGCCGAAGACCTGGATCTCGATGTGGCGCGGGCGGGTGATGTACTTTTCGACCAGCACGTGCTCGTCGCCGAAACTGGATGCCGCTTCGCGCTTGCACGACGCGAGCGCGGCGATGAAGTCGTCGGACTTTTCAACGAGGCGCATGCCCTTGCCGCCGCCGCCGGCCGCGGCCTTGATCAGCACCGGGTAGCCGATCTTGTCGGCTTGCTCGTGCAGGTAGGCGGGCTCCTGGTTGTCGCCGTGATAACCCGGGGTGAGCGGCACGCGGGCCAGCTCCATCAGCTTCTTCGCTTCGGACTTCGAACCCATCGCGCGGATCGCCGACACCGGCGGGCCGATGAAGACGAGGCCTTCGCGCTCGCAGGCGTCGCAGAAGTCCTCGTTTTCGGACAGGAAGCCGTAGCCGGGGTGGATCGCCTGCGCGCCGGTCTGCTTCGCGGCGGCGATGATGCGGTCGATGACGAGGTAGCTTTCCTTGACGGCCGCCGGGCCGATCAGCACGGCCTCGTCGGCGAGGCGCACGTGGCGGGCATTGGCGTCGGCTTCGGAATACACCGCGACGGTCTTGATGCCCATGCGACGGGCGGTCTTGATCACTCTACAAGCGATCTCTCCGCGGTTCGCGATCAGGATCTTTTCGAACATTATTGTCTCCCCTTCCCTTACATCCGGAACACGCCGAACTTCGTCTGCGGGATCGGCGCGTTGAGCGTCGCCGACAGCGACAGCCCGAGCACGCGGCGGCTCTGCGCCGGGTCGATCACGCCGTCGTCCCACAGGCGCGCGGTGGCGTAGTAGGGGTGGCCCTGCACTTCGTACTGGTCGCGGATCGGCGCCTTGAACACCTCCTCGTCTTCCTTGCTCCAGCTGCCGCCCTTGGCTTCGATACCGTCGCGGCGCACGGTGGAGAGCACGCTCGCAGCCTGCTCGCCGCCCATCACGGAGATGCGGCTGTTCGGCCACATCCACAGGAAGCGCGGGCTGTAGGCGCGGCCGCACATGCCGTAGTTGCCGGCGCCGAAGGAGCCGCCGATGATCATCGTGAGCTTGGGCACCTGCGCCGTGGCAACGGCCGTGACCATCTTCGCACCGTCCTTTGCGATGCCGCCGTTCTCGTACTTGCGCCCGACCATGAAGCCGGTGATGTTCTGCAGGAACACCAGCGGGATGCCGCGCTGCGCGCACAGTTCGACGAAGTGCGCGCCCTTCTGCGCCGACTCGCCGAACAGGATGCCGTTGTTCGCGACGATGCCGACCGGGTAGCCATAGAGCTGGGCGAAGCCGGTGACGAGGGTGGTGCCGTAGCGCGACTTGAATTCGTCGAAGCGCGAGCCGTCGACGACGCGGGCGATGACTTCGCGCACGTCGTAGGGCTTGCGCGGGTCGGCCGGGATGATGCCGTAGAGTTCTTCGGGGTCGTACAGCGGCTCCTCACCGGCACCGACCTTGAGCGAGACGGGCTTCGTGCGGTTGAGGTTGGAGACGATGCGGCGCGCGATGTAGAGCGCGTGCGCATCGTTCTCGGCGAGGTGGTCGGCCACGCCGGAGATGCGCGTATGCACGTCGCCGCCGCCGAGGTCTTCGGCACTGACGACTTCACCGGTCGCGGCCTTCACCAGTGGGGGGCCGCCGAGGAAGATCGTGCCCTGGTTCTTGACGATCACCGCCTCGTCGCTCATCGCCGGCACGTAGGCGCCGCCGGCGGTGCAGGAGCCCATCACGACCGCGATCTGCGGGATGCCCTGCGCGCTCATGTTGGCCTGGTTGAAGAAGATGCGGCCGAAGTGCTCGCGGTCGGGGAAGACTTCGTCCTGCGTCGGCAGGTTCGCGCCGCCCGAATCGACGAGGTAGACGCACGGCAGATTATTCATCTGCGCGATTTCCTGCGCGCGCAGGTGCTTCTTCACCGTCATCGGGAAGTAGCTGCCGCCCTTCACGGTCGCGTCGTTGGCGACGATCATGCACTCGATGCCTTTCACGCGGCCGATGCCGGTGATGACGCCCGCCGACGGCGCGTCACCGTCATACATGCCGTAGGCCGCCATCTGGCCGACCTCGAGGAAGGGCGTGCCGGGGTCGAGCAGGTGATTGACGCGATCGCGCGGCAGCAACTTGCCGCGAGCGGTGTGCTTCTGCCGCGCGGATTCACCGCCGCCGAGGGCGACTTCCGCGGCCTTGTCGCGCAGGTCGCCGACGAGCTTGCGCATCGCCTCGGCGTTGCCCGCGAAATCCGGGCTGCGCGTATTGATGGTGGATTTGATGACGCTCATCACATCGTCTCCGCGAACAGTTCGCGACCGATCAGCATGCGGCGGATCTCGCTGGTGCCGGCGCCGATCTCGTAGAGTTTTGCGTCGCGCCACAGGCGGCCGGTCGCGTACTCGTTGGTGTAGCCGACGCCGCCGAGGGTCTGGATCGATTCGCCCGCCATCCAGGTCGCCTTCTCGGCCGAATACAGGATCGCGCCCGCGGCGTCCTTGCGCAGCGTGCGCGCGTGGTCGGCACGGTCGCAGGCCTGGCCGACCGCATACACGTAGGCACGCGTCGCGCTCCAGATCGAATACATGTCGGCGATCTTGCCCTGCATCAGCTGGAACTCACCGATCGACTGGCCGAACTGCTTGCGCTCATGCAGGTAGGGCACAACGACGTCCATGCATGCTGCCATGATGCCGAGCGGACCGCCGCACAACACGGTGCGCTCGTAGTCGAGGCCGCTCATCAGCACCTTCACGCCGCCGCCGACCGTGCCCAGCACGTTCTCTTCCGGCACCTCGACGTCGTCGAAGAACAACGGGAAGGTGTTCGAGCCGCGCATGCCGAGCTTGTCGAGGTGGGTGCCGTGGCTGAAGCCCTTCATGCCCTTCTCGATGATGAAGGCGGTCATGCCCTTCGGGCCGGCGTTGATGTCGGTCTTCGCGTAGACGACCAGCGTGTCGGCATCGCCGCCGTTGGTGATCCACATCTTGGCGCCGTTGAGCACGTAGCGGTCGCCCTTCTTGTCGGCGCGCAGCTTCATCGACACGACGTCGGAACCGGCGTTCGGCTCGCTCATCGCCAGCGCCCCAACGTGGTCGCCCGAGATCAGCTTGGGCAGGTACTTGTCCTTCTGCGCGGCGTTGCCGTTGCGGCGGATCTGGTTCACGCACAGGTTCGAGTGCGCGCCATAGGACAGGCCGACCGAGGCGGAGGCGCGCGAGATTTCCTCCATCGCGATGATATGCGCGAGGTAGCCCATGCCGGTGCCGCCGTATTCCTCCTCGACGGTCATCCCCAGCAGGCCCATGTCGCCGAACTTCTTCCACAGGTCGGCGGGGAATTCGTTCTCGCGGTCGATCTCGGCCGCGCGCGGGGCGATCTCGGCTTGGGCGAACTGCTGCACGGCATCGCGCAGCGCATCAATGGTTTCACCGTGGTGGAAGTTCAGGCAGGGGATGTTCATCGGGGGTCTCCTCGTTCCTTGGTGGCTGTTCGTATTCGGGACGTCGACAGATGCAGCTTAGACGGTGATCGACGAACCAGCGTGACCGCGTAAGAGTAGGCCCGCAAGCGACGCAGCGGGCGCCAAGGTGGTTGCAAATCCTGCCAAGCAACCTATGATGCGCCGATGGCAACCGTGATCCCTTCCGTCGGCGACCCCACGCGCGGCCCCGCCGCGACGCCAGTGGCCTTCATCCGCTCGATCGTCGCGGCCTACCGCCGCTACGGGATCAATCCTGCCAACGCCTTGCGCGAGGCGCAGATTCCACCGACGGCGCTCGACGACCCGGCCGCGCGCGTGACCGCGGCGCAGATGGAGATCATGTCCGCGGTGGCGATGCAGGAGCTCGACGACGAGGCGCTGGGCTGGTTCTCCCGCCGCCTGCCGTGGGGCAGCTACGGCATGCTGTGCCGCGCGTCGATCAGCGCGCCCGACCTCGGCGTCGCGCTGAAACGCTGGTGCCGCCACCACCGCCTGCTCACCGACGACATCCTGCTGCAGCTCGGCGACGACGGCGCGGTCGCCACACTGCGCATCGAGGTGCGCCGCTATCTCGGCGAGATGCACGAGTTCTGCCTCGTGACGCTGCTGCGCTACGTGCTGGGCTATGCGTGCTGGGCGATCGACTCGCGCATCCCGCTGCTCGCGGCCTCCTTCCCCTTCCCCGCGCCGCCGCACCGCGGCGTGTATCCGTTGCTGTTCCAGGGGCCGGTGCACTTCGACGCCGAACGCGCCGAGATCCGCTTCGACGCGCAATACCTGCGCCTGCCGCTGCGGCGCGACGAGGCCGCGCTGCACCAGATGCTGCGCCGCGCGCTGCCACTCACGGTGCTGCAATACCGCCGCGACCGCCTGCTGGTGCAGCGGGTGCGCCACCTGCTGCGCGAACACCTCGACGAGGGCGCGACCGCCGAGACGCTGGCCGAACGCCTGCACCTGTCGCCGCGCACGCTGCACCGCCAACTCGACGAGGAAGGCGCGTCGCTGCAGCGATTGAAGGACGAGGCGCGGCGCGAGCGGGCGGTCGAGCTGCTGCGGCGGACGAACCGCACCGTCAAGCAGATCGCGCTGTCGGTCGGGTTTCGCAACGAAAAGAGCTTCTCGCGCGCGTTCCGGCAATGGACGGGGGAGTCGCCGGGCGTGTTCCGCGAGCACGGAACGACGCTCGCGACGCCCACGACGGACACGCTCGACCGCTGAGTTTTTCGATGCCCGCATTGCCGCGCCGGCGCACGCTGCGAAGTTCGGGGCCTGCGGGGAGTTCGGGGCCTGCGGGGACTTCGCGCCCCGGAAGATGTCGCCCCATTCGCCGCGAGACGGAATCCCTTACACTGGTCGCTTACACCGACCGACACGATGAAGACCCAGCAGTTACGCTATTTCGTTTGCGTCGCCGACATGGGCAGCGTGCGCGCTGCGGCCGAGAGCCTCGGGGTGTCCGCGCCGGCGGTGAGCCTCGCACTGCGCGAACTCGAGCGCACCGTGGGGGCACCGCTGCTGAAGCGCGAGGCCCAGGGCGCCACCCCGACCTACGCGGGGCTCCAGTTGCTGACCCATGCACGCCTGATACTGGGCCAGATCGCGCGCGCGGAAGAAGAACTGGCCCGGATCCGCGGACTCAAGGGGGGCGTCTTGTCGATCGGCGTGACGCCATGGATCGCGCAGTCGATCCTGCCGCCGGCACTCACCCGCTTTCGCGGCCTGCGGCCCGACGTACGGCTCGACATTTCCGAAACGCTGGGCTCGGCCCATCCCCTGTTGCGCGACGGCACGCTCGACCTCGTCATCGCCCTGCCACCGCCGAGACATCTTGCGTCGAACTTCCTGACCCGCGATCTCTTCACGTGCGACATGGCGATCATCGCGCGGCGCGGACATCCACTCTCCAGCTGCACCTCGCTGCAGGACCTCACGGACCAGGACTGGATTCTGACGGTCCGCCAGGATGTGCTCGAACGCCCCTTGAGCGACATGCTGAAGCCCTATGGCATCGACCCGCCGCCCGAGCGGCTGCACCTCGCGCGCTCAACCCTGGCTGCGATCGCGCTGATGCAGTCGGGCGACATGCTTACCGTATGCCCCTGGCCACTCATCGAGTCTTCCTTGCTGCGCGACCGCGTCCAGGCGCTGCCGATCCGCGATGCCCTGCCGCAGATGACGACGAGCATCATCGTGCGCCGCAACGACACGCTGGGCGCGGCCGCTCAGCTGTTCATCGACTGCTTCCGCGAGGAGATCCAGGCCTCGCTGCAGAGTGAGGACCCGCAACTTCGCCGCATCATGAGCTCGGTCGAGCTGCACGGACAGACTTGACGCGCCTCCGCCTGCATTTTGCACCCCGTTAAGGAAAACTTTACGGCGTCGCTTTTCCTTGGCTGTTCGTTGACCAACCGGTCGAAATAGCATCTCCCCACGATTTCGAACATTCGGATCGACATCTAAAACAACATCGTGAGGAGACCGCGCAATGCCAACGGACACTAAACCGCATTCCCCGCCCGTTCTCGGGCCGCGCGAACGCCGTCGGGCGATCGTTTCATCGGTAATCGGCAACGGGCTCGAGTGGTTCGATTTCGGCATCTACGGCATGTTCGCCGTGATCATCTCGCGACTGTTCTTCCCGGCGGGCGATTCGCTGACCTCGCTGCTGATGGCGATGGCGACCTTCGGCCTGGCCTTCGTCGTGCGCCCGATCGGGGGCGTGCTGATCGGCCTGTACGCGGACCGCGTCGGCCGGAAAGCGGCGCTGACGCTGATCATCATGTTGATGGCCGCGGGCACCGGGATGATCGGACTGACGCCGTCGTACGCAACGATCGGGATCGCCGCGCCGCTGCTGATCATCCTCGCCCGCATGCTGCAGGGCCTGTCCGCCGGCGGCGAATTCGCCAGCGCGACCGCCATGCTGTTCGAATTTTCGCCGAAGCACCGCCGTGGCTTCATCGGCAGCTTCCAGATGTGCTCGCAGGCCTTCGCCTTCGCCCTCGGGGGGGCCGCCGCCTACCTGCTGACGGTCAACCTCTCGCCGGCAGACCTGGAATCCTGGGGCTGGCGCGTGCCCTTCATCCTCGGCATGCTCATCGGGCCGGTCGGCTACTACATCCGCTCGCGGGTCGATGAATCGCCGGAGTTCACGGAATTCCTGCGCACCCGGCCGGCACGCGTCAAGACGCCCTTCACTGAGATCCTCAAGCGCTACCCGCGCCAGCTGTTCTCGACCTTCGGCATCGTCGTGGTCGGCACCGCCTCGTCCTACGTGGTCCTGATCTACATGCCATTGTTTGCCGCGGCCCAGCTCGGCATCCCGATGGGCGCCGCACAGCTCGCCCTGTTCTGCGGCGGCCTGTGCCTGCTGGCGCTGTGCCCCGTTGCCGGCCACCTGTCGGACCGCTACGGCCGCCACCGCGTGATGCTGCCCGCCGTCCTCCTCTATGGTGCGCTGGCCTACCCGCTGCTCTCGTCGCTGATGGCGCAGCCTACGGCCGGAGGCCTGATCGCATACGTCGTGAGCAGCTGCATCCTGATGAGCTTCTTCTGGGGGCCGTCGCCGGCTGCGCTGGCCGAGGCCTTCCCGGTCCAGTTCCGCTCGACCGGCGTATCGCTGGTATACAACCTGGGCGTGATGATCTTCGGCGGCCTCGCCCCCTTCGTGAACGGCTGGCTGACCAAGGTGACCGGCGACAAGGTCGCCCCCGCCTACTACATCATCCTGACCGTCATCATCGGCGCGCTGGCGATCGCGCAGATCGGCAAACCGGCCCGCACGCTGACGCCCGCGCTGCAGGACTAAGGGCCACTTCCCTCCCCCCGTTTCACCGATTCCCCTTCGGGCAGCCGGAGACCCGTTCCGGAGGGGATGCTGCGCGCGCGCAATTCGACGCACAGAGACAGAGAACCCATAAATCATGCGTAGATCCATCATTCTGGCGATCCCCGCGATCGCATGCGGTAGCACTCTCACGGCTCAAGGAGCCGATGCCGGCGTGAAGATTTTCGGCAGTGTCGACAATGGCCTGACCTGGGTGAGCAACCAGGGCGGACATTCCCATTTCGGCCCGCAGGACGGCGTCAACAAGTCGAACTCGCTGGGCTTCATGGGCTCGGAGGACCTCGGCGGCGGCCGCTCCGTGATCTTCAAGCTCGAAGGCGGCTTTTCAATCAACAAGGGCGGTTCCCTGCAGGGCGGCCTGCTGTTCGGCAAGCAGTCCTGGCTGGGCCTGAACGACAACCAGCTCGGGCAGCTGACCGTCGGCCGCCAGTACGACTTCACCACCCTGCTGGCGCGCTTCCTGCCGTGCATGCAGTGCGGCCTGTACATCGTGCAGAACGCCGACCTCGACCGCGTGTCGGGCCAGCGCTTCAACAATTCCGTGCAGTACCAGAGCGCGCGCATCTCGGGGCTGAAGTTCGGCGCCATGTACGCCTTCCCCGAAGGCGCACGCAACGACGCGGGGCGCGGAAACAGCTTCACGCTCGATTACCAGAACGGCCCGTTCAGTGCCGAGATTGTCACTACGGAACTGAAAGGCGCGCCGATCCTCGCCGGCAAGCTCGGCTCGACCTCGCTGCTGGGCCGCGCGCTCAACGACAACTCGGTCCTCTTCGTCGACCGCCAGCGCATCGCGGCCTTCGGCGTCGCCTACCGCATCGACAAGCTGACGCCCAAGCTGCTGTACACGAACACGCGCCTGGAGCTCGACGGCCGCGCCGCAACCGATCGCATGCTGCACGTCGGCGCCGATTACCAGCTCACCCCCGCCGTGCTGCTGCAGGCCAAGTATTCCATCGACCGGCTCGAGCAATCGCGCTGGAACATGGTGAACCTCGGCGTCGATTACATGCTGACGAAGCGCACCGACCTCTACGCGGAGATCGCGCACCAGCGCGCATCCGGCCCGGGGGCCCGCGCGAGCATTCCGCTGACCGCGGCGCCTTCGTCGTCGGACCAACAGACCGTGACGCGGATCGGCATCCGCCACCTTTTCTGACCATTTCGACCGGCCCAGGCGCCGGCAGGAGCAGTTCATGATGTTGCACGAGCAGTGCGAAGCCCGCTGCCCCGATGCGGGCACCGATGCCGCCCCCCAGGCGCTGCCGCGCGAGATCTGGCGCTGGAGCGCGACGGAGATGGCCGCGCAGATCGCCAACGGCACGGTGTCGAGTCGCGAAGTCGTGGCAAGCTGCCTCGCGCGCATCGCGGACACCAACGACCGCATCAACGCGATCACCCACGTGGATCCGGAGAAGGCCCTGCGCGCAGCCGACGCCGCCGACGCGGCGCGCAGCGCGGGCCGTCCCCTCGGCCCGCTGCACGGCGTGCCGGTGACCATCAAGGTGAACATCGACGTCACCGGCGAGGCGACAACGCACGGCGTCGCCGCCAAGCACGACCTGCTGGCGACGAGCGACAGCCCCGTGACATCGAACGTTCTGCGCGCCGGTGCGGTCATCGTCGGCCGCACCAATACGCCGGCCTTCTCGCTGCGCTGGTTCACCGAGAACGACCTGCACGGGCGCACCCTCAACCCGTGGCACGAGGCACTGACGCCGGGCGGCTCGAGCGGCGGCGCATCGGCGGCGGTCGCCTCCGGCATGTGCCCCATCGCCCACGGCAATGACCTCGCCGGCTCGATCCGCTACCCGGCCTACGCTTGCGGCGTCGCAGGCATCCGCCCGACCGCGGGACGCGTTCCCTCTTACACACCCACCTCGGGCAACGCCCGCACCTTCGCCGCGCAGCTCTTCGCGGTGCAGGGCCCGATTGCGCGTACGGTGGCCGACCTGCGCCTCGGGCTGGGCGCCATGGCCGCGCGCGACGTGCGCGATCCCGTCTGGGTTCCCGCGCCGCTCTCCTGGCCCGACGCCGCCGAGCCCTGCCGCGTCGCGCTGATCGACGAGATCGACGGCGTGGCGATCGACCCGCAGGTACGCGACGCCCTGCACCGCGCCGCTGCGTGGCTCGAGCAGGAAGGCTACCGCGTGGAACGCCCCGCCCCGCCACGCCTGCGCGATGCCGCGGACGTGTGGATGTCGATCGCGATGACCGAAATCCGCTCGGAGTTCGCGGAAACCGTCGCCGCGCTCGCCGACGAACGCGCCCGCCTGGCGGTGCGTGACATGCTGGCGCATCACGACCCTTCCACCGACCTGCGGCACTACATCCAGGCCTTTGGGCGTCGCGACGCGCTGCGCCGCGAGTGGAACCTGCTGCTCGAGCAATTCCCGCTCGTGCTGATGCCGACGTCGTGCCACCTGCCCTTCGAGTGGGGGCTGGACCAGGAAGGCCCCGACGCCCTCGCCCGCATTCTCGACGATCAGGTACCGCTGACCGCGATCGCCGCACTGAACCTGCCGGGGCTGAGCGTCCCCACCGGACTGTCCGACGGCGTTCCGGTCGGCGTGCAGCTCGTCGCCGGTGCTTTCCGCGAGGATCGCTGCCTGGCCGCGGGGGAAGTGATCGAACGCGATGCGCGCATGCCGAACGCCTACGCCTGAACCTATGTGCCGTGACCACGCGCGGCGCCTTGTGCACCCCGAGGCCCCGACATGACCGCCATCGCCCCCGCACTGCGCGCCCTCGAAGACGAGATGATCGCCATCCGGCGCCGCATCCACGCGCATCCCGAACTCGCCTACGAGGAACATGCGACCAGCGAACTCGTCGCAGCCGAACTCGAACGGGCGGGCTACACCGTGCATCGCGGCATCGCGCGCACGGGTGTCGTCGCGACCCTCACGTGCGGCGGCGGCACGCGCCGTATCGGGCTGCGCGCGGACATGGACGCCCTGCCGATCCACGAACAGACGGGCTTGCCGTGGGCCAGCACGCTGCCGGGCAAGATGCACGCCTGCGGCCATGACGGCCACACGGCGATGCTGCTCGCTGCGGCGCGTCACCTGGCGCACACGCGCACGTTCGACGGCACCCTGACGCTGATCTTCCAGCCCGCCGAAGAAGGCGAGTCCGGCGCGCGTCGCATGCTCGCGGAAGGCGTGCTCGAGCGCTTCCCGTGCGACGCGGTGTTCGCAATGCACAACATGCCGGGCTACCCGGTGGGCAAGTTGGGCTTTCGCAGCGGCCCCTTCATGGCCTCGGTCGACGACGTCGGCGTCACGATCCGCGGCTACGGCGGCCACGGCGCGATGCCCCACGAGGCGGTCGACCCGGTCGTCGTGGCGGCCCACGTGGTGGTCGGACTGCAGTCGATCGTCGCACGCAACGTCCCGCCGCTGGAAACCGCGATCGTCACCGTCGGCTCGATCCAGGCCGGCGAGGCCAACAACGTCATTCCCGACACCGCCGAGCTGCGAATGTCGGTGCGCGCGCTGAGCCCCGCGGTGCGCACCCTGCTGCACAAACGCATCACCGCGCTCGTGGAATCCACCGCGATCGCCTATGGCGCAAGCGCCGAGGTCCGCTTTGACAACCCGTTCCCGGTGCTGGTGAACGACGGCCCGATGACCGAGTTCGCACGCAAGGTCGCCATCGAACTCGTCGGCGAGGACGGGCTGATCCCGGACCTGCCGCGCCTGACCGGCAGCGAGGACTTCTCCTACTTCCTCGAACGCAGCCCCGGCTGCTACCTGATCATCGGCAACGGCGACGGCAAGGGCAAGGGCAAGGGCAGCTGCATGGTCCACAACCCGGGCTACGATTTCAACGACGACGCCCTGATCACCGGCGCCGCGTACTGGGTGAAGCTCGTCGAGAGTTTCCTGCGGCCGGTACGGCAGGACTGAGCGCCCGACCGCCGCCCGGTGCCGGGAGCCCGACTCCCGGCACCGATCTCGTCAGCCGGCCACGCCCGCCGGCGCGCCCCATTCGTGCAACTTGCGATGCAGCCGGCGCGTGCCGAACCACGTCGCCGCACAAGCGAGGGGAAGCGCGAACCCGATCGCCTGGTCGACAGGAACGTCGAGGCCCCATCCTTTCAGTGCCTTCAGGCCATACGCCACGAGTCCGACCGCGTAGTAGGAAATCGCGACCACCGACAGCCCCTCTACCGCCTGCTGCAGCCTGAGCTGCAGCCGCGCGCTACGGCTCAGGCTCTCGAGCACGCTCTGGTTCTGCCGCTCCTGCGCGAGATTGACGCGCGTGCGCAGCATGTCGTTGGCGCGGCTCACCTTGTGGGCGAGCGCGTCCTGCCGCGCGGCCACCGACACGCAGCTATCCATCGCCGGCGCGAGCCGCCGTTCCATGAACTCGCCTATCGTCGGCACGCCCTCGATGCGCTGCTCGCGCAGTTCGCCGATGCGCGCCTGCACGATGCGGTAATAGGCCTGCGCGGCGCTGAAGCGGTAGCCGGTGGCGTGCGACATCGCACGCATGCGTGCATCCAGGCGCGAGATCTCGTGCAGCAGCTGCTCGGCGTCGCCGTCGATCTCCAGTTCGCACAGTCGGGAGCCGAAACCGCTCAGATCCTCCTCGATGCCGTCGAGGCGCACGATGCCCTCGCGCGCGAGCGGCAGCGCGAGCAACGCCATCATCAGGTAGGTTTCGATCTCGCAGATGCGCTGCACGAGCCGCCCCATCTGCGCCTCGCGCAGGCCGGTGTCGCGCACCAGGTAGCGCGAGAAGCCGTCCGGGCCGACCTGGAAGTCGGTCCAGATCTCGCCCCCGGACAGCACGCGGCTGCCGACCAGCGGCGGCATCGGAAACAGCGCGTGCAGACGTTCGTCGGCGAGGTCCAGCGGTTCGCCCTGCTCCGCATGGATGTGCGAAGCGACGACGACCGACGTGCCGAGCGACTCGAGCCAGTCGAGCGGCACATGGCGCATCGCCGTCTGAGCGAAATCGGCGCCGCCGCGCCCGGGCTCGACGAAGGTGAAGGTGGCGAATTCGGTGTGCCGCTCCCACTTGATGCGGAAGTGGCCGAAGTCGTGGAAGAAGTGCTGTGCGCCGGCCTTGGGGCCGGATACGCCGAAGCGCGCGCACAGCGCCTGCAGCGTGCGCTCGTGCCAGTCGCCACTCAGGCCGCCCTCGCCGCCCCCGTTGCCGTCCTCGCAGTGGATCGCGAGATGGGAGACGCGCGCCGGCGCGCCGATGACCATGAAGGGGCGGGAGTGGATCTCGCTCGCGAGCGCGAGCCGCTGCGGGTGATTCAGACTGCGGGGTAGATTCATCGTGGGATGCCGCGGCGGGCGCGCTGCGCGTCGTCCAGTACGAAGCCGACTGGCTCCGCGCGCCCGCCAACCGGTCAGTTGTAGCCGAGCACGACCACCGCGGCGAGGTCGCGGCGCTCCGCCTCGACCTGGGTCTCGTAGTCCTCGCAGCGCGGATCGACGCGGCGCTTCAAGCGGCTCGCGAGTTCGCTGCCGATCTTCGCACCGGCCTTGCCGGCGATGAATCCGAATTCCTTGATGGCTGCCTGTTGCTGGGGAATCATTTTTGCTGTCTCCGATTCGGGGGTCTTGAAAAGAAGGAAAACAATCGGCTTTCCCGGAGCGACGCTCCGCCTTCCCTGCGCGCACTTTGGCGTCGTTTATCGTTATTGGGGTGCCGACTGGCCGATGCGAATTCTTGTTCAAGCGCCGGACATGCTCAAACGAAATAAACTACGAAGATCGTGACTCGGAGGAAGCATCCATGCGCCGGCGCATTCCCAGCATCGAGGCGCTCGTTGCATTCGAAGCCGCCGCACGCCACCTGAGCTTCACGCGCGCGGCCGACGCGCTGTCGCTAACGCAGAGCGCGGTGTGCAAGCAGATCGCCTCGCTGGAGGACCAGCTTGGCGTGCCGCTGTTCAATCGCATCAAGAAGCGCATTTCGCTGACCGAGGCCGGCGCGATCTACGCGAAGCGCGTCGCCGAGGATCTCGATCGTCTCGAGCGCCATACGATTTCGCTGATGTCGCACCGCGGCGAACGCAATGTGCTCGAACTGGCGGTAATTCCGACTTTCGGTTCGCGCTGGCTGATCCCACGGCTCGCGCAGTTCCACGCGGCCAATCCGGGGATCACGGTGAATCTGACGACGCGTTCGGATCCCTTCGTGTTCACCGAGACGGCGTTCGACGCGGCCATCCATTTCGGCTCGCCGGCATGGCCGGGCGCCATCTCGCACCCGCTGTTCGGCGAGGAGATGGTGCCGGTGTGCAGCCCCGCGCTGCTGCGCGATCAGCCTTGCAAGGAACCGCGCGAACTCGCACGGCTGCCGCTGCTGCACCAGGTGAATCGCCACGCCGCGTGGCAGCGCTGGTTCGAGGCGGCGGGCGTGAAGGACGTGGATGCGATGAGCGGCCCGCGCTTCGACCTGTTTTCGATGCTGGTGGAGGCCGCCTGCGCGGGGCTGGGCGCGGCCCTCGTGCCGCGTTTCCTGGCTCTGAGCGAACTGGAATCGGGGCAGCTGATCATCCCCTTCGACCTGCCGCTGCGCTCCGAGATGGGCTACCACCTCGTCTATCCCGACCCGCCGAGCGCGAACCCGGCGCTGCGGCGTTTTACCGACTGGCTACTGGCCGAGGCCGCGGCCTACCGCGGCGACCCGAAGCCCGTCTCGGAACGGGCGGCGTAGCGGCAGCGTACCGGGCCCACCGCGGACGGCGGGCCCGGTGTGACTCAGGCGGCCTGCAGTTCGCGCACCGCCGCGCGCGGGGCCGCGCTGACCGGCACCGAACCGAACAGGTTCTTCGGGTCGGCGAGATCGGGGATCAGCGAGATCTCTTCCTCGACGCCCAGCTCGATCGCCAGATCGCGCATGAAGCGCAGCGCCGAAAAGTCCTCCAGCGCGAAGCCGACCGAATCGAACACCGTCACTTCGTCCGCGGCCTGACGCCCCGGAACCTTGCCCGAAAGCACGTTCCACAGTTCCGTCACCTTGAAGTCCGCCGGCATCTGCTGCATGTCACCCTCGACGCGCGACTGCGGCTCGAATTCGCAGAACACGCGCCCCATGCGCAGCACGTCTGCATGCAACTCGGTCTTGCCCGGGCAGTCGCCGCCGACGCCGTTGATGTGCATGCCCGGCTCGATCATGTCCGGCGTCAGGATGGTCGCGTTGGTCTTGTCGGCCGTCACGGTGGTGACGATGTCGCACCCCTTCACGGCCTCCTTGGTGCTGTCGAAGCGCTTCGCGGAGAGGCCCATGCGCTCGAGGTTGCGCATCAGCTTGTCGGTCGCGGCGGAATCGACGTCGAACAGGTGGAATTCGGTGATGCCCAGCAGGTGATGGAAGGCCAGCGCCTGGAACTCGCTCTGCGCGCCGTTGCCGATCAGCGCCATGCGCTTGCTGTCCGGACGGGCCAGCGCACGGGCGGCGACCGCAGAGGTGGCGGCGGTGCGCAGCGCCGTGGTCAGGGTCAGCTCGCTGACCAGGGTCGGCGCGCCGGTATCGACGTCGGCGAGCACGCCGAAGGCCATCACGGTGCTCAGGCCGAAACGATGGTTCTTCGGATGGCCATTCACGTACTTGAAGGAATACAGCGAGTCGTCGGAGATCGGCATCAGCTCGATCACGCCGTCGTCGGAATGGTTGGCGACGCGGGCGCTTTTCTCGAATTCGTTCCAGCGCAGGAAGTCCGCGCGAATGTAGTCGGCCATACCTCGCAGGCAGGTCGCGAAACCCTTCTCCGCGACGAGCTCCGCGGCACGCTCGGCGCTCAGGAATCGGGTGGCGATGCGGTTGCTGGTTTTCATGGTCTCGTCCTCTTTGGTGTTCTGCAATTCAGTGAGGACATGATCCCCCAGTTCCGTGTCAATCAAAATATCAATAACTGTGCTATTTTGATAAAATACTGATCAATTCGATATCTATTTCTGACGAATCGACAAAATGGACAACCTGGACCAGCAACTGATCAGCCTGCTGCGCAACGACGCGCGTATGAGCGTCGCGAACCTCGCGCACAAGCTGAAGGTGTCGCGCGGCACCGTCACCAACCGCATCACCAAGCTCGAAAACGACGGAATCATCGTCGGCTACACGGTCAAGCTCAGGCCCGATTCGCAGCCGAACGAGATCCGCGCGTGGATGAGCATCGTCGTCGCCGGCAACGAAACGCGCTCGGTGATCGCGAGCCTGCTCGGAGAGCCGGGCGTCGCCGCCCTGCACGACACCAACGGGCGCTGGGACTTGCTCGCGGAGTTGCGCGCGGAGAACCTCACGGAGCTGTCGAACGTGCTCGAACGTGTCCGCCTGATCCGCAGCATCCAGCACACCGAAACCAGCATCCACCTCGCGAGCTACCGCGGCGAAAGCTCCTGACGGAAGCCGTGCCGCTCGGGGCGGGACGGCAGCAAGAACGCGTGCGGATGCACGAAATCAGCATCTGCACCGCCATCGTCGAGGTGCGGCTAACGCCGGGCAGTTTCTGCAAAACCCGCATTTGTATAGACATAAACCTCCACTCCTCCCCACGCAACCATGCGCCGGCGCTGGCAGGCCGCACCACAAGCCTCCCCCGAACAACGGGGACATGCTAGTCCTCTCCAAACCCGCAAAGATCGACGGACCGAGCCCGACACGCCCGATCGAGCAGACGCGCCGTGGTAGCCGCCGTGTGCGGCCACAAAGAATCCTTGACGCCTCCGCGCGCGCATCCTATTGTATATACAGTTATCCAGCCACGGAGACATCGCAATGCCCGCCCCCCACCCCCGCCTGCTCTGGCGGGACGTCACGATCTTCGACGGACAACAGGAACCGCCCGCCCCGATGGCGGTGCTGGTCGAGGGCGGCCGCATCGCGAAGCTGTGCCGGACGGATGCCCTGACCGCCGCCGACACCGACGGCGCACGCGACATGGGGCGCGGCGGCGTGATCACACCGGGCCTCGTCGACTGCCACACCCACCTCGTGTTCGGCGGCAACCGCGCCGACGAATTCGCGTTGCGCCTCGAAGGCGCGAGCTACGCGGAGATCGCGCAGGCCGGCGGCGGCATCCTCAGCACCGTGCGCGCCACCCGCGCAGCCTCCGAGGACCAACTCCTCGCCACGGCCCTGCCCCGGCTCGCCGCCCTGATGGCCGACGGCGCCACCACGGTCGAGATCAAGTCCGGCTACGGGCTCACCGTCGCCGACGAACTGAAGATGCTGCGCGTCGCGCGCCGCCTCGGCCAACCACAGCACGGCGGCCTGCCCGTGCGCATCGTCACGACGCTGCTCGGCGCCCATGCGCAGCCCCCCGAATACAGCGACGACAAGGACGACTACATCCGCCTCGTGTGCGACGAGATGATCCCCGCCGCCGCGGCCGAGGGGCTCGCCGACGCCGTGGACGTGTTCTGTGAGGGCATCGCCTTCAGCCCCGCGCAATGCGAGCGCGTGTTCGACGCCGCCGCGCGCCACGGCCTGCGCGTGAAGGCGCACGCCGAGCAACTCTCGAACCTTGGCGGCGCCGCACTCGCGGCACGCCACCGCGCGCTGTCGGCCGATCACATCGAATACCTCGACGAGGCCGGCGTGCGCGCACTGGCCGAGGCCGGCACGGTCGCGACGCTGCTGCCCGGCGCATACCTCACGCTGCGCGAGACGCAGCTGCCACCGGTCGAAGCCCTGCGCCGCCACGGCGTACCGATCGCGATCGCCAGCGATGCGAACCCCGGCAGCTCGCCGCTCTTCATGCCGACGCTGATGCTGAATCTCGCCTGCACCCTGTTCCGCCTGACCCCGCGCGAGGCGCTGGCGGGCATGACGGCAAACGGAGCCCGCGCACTCGGGCTGGCCGACACCGGCCGCATCGCCGAAGGGCTGCGTGCCGACCTGTGCGTATGGGACGCCGCCCGCCCCACCGAGCTCGCCTACGCCGTCCAGCCCGGACGACTCCTCCAGCGCGTGTTCAACGGCGAGATCACACACGACCGCACACAGGGGGGGCGCAATGAACGCTGACCGCAGCACGATGGCAACGTGGACGGGGCGCATCGACCCGGAACCCGACAGTCTGCGCTGGCATCAGGTCGTCCGCCCGCTCGACGCCGCCGATGCCCCCGGCGTCGCCCTCGTCGGCTTCGCGTGCGACGAAGGCGTGCGGCGCAACCAGGGCCGCCCCGGCGCAATCGCCGCGCCGGCGGCAATCCGCAAGGCTTTGGCGAGCCTCGCCTGGCACCGCGAAAGCCCGGCCTACGACGCCGGCGACGTCGCCTGCGACGACGGCGATCTCGACGCTGCTCAGGCGCGCCTTGCCGCGAACGTCGCCACCCTGCTCGCCGCAGGCCACTTCCCGGTCGTCCTCGGCGGCGGGCACGAAGTCGCCTACGGCAGCTGGCAGGGCCTCGCCTCACATCTTGCCGGCACCGGCGAAGACACGCCCCGCATCGGCATCATCAATTTCGACGCCCACTTCGACCTGCGCGACGCGACGCACGTGCACTCGTCCGGCACCCCCTTCGCGCAGATCGCCGACGCCTGCGCCACGCGCGGCTGGCCCTTCCGCTACGCCTGTCTCGGCGTGAGCCGCGCCGCCAGCACCCGCGCGCTATTCCGCCGCGCGGTCGACCTCGACGTGCTGGTGCGCGAGGACCGCGAGATCACGCCCCGGAGCCTCGACCGCATCGGCGAGGACCTCGACGCTTTCGTCGCCGCCTGCGACCACGTCTACCTCACCATCGACCTCGACGTCCTGCCCGCCTGCGAGGCCCCCGGCGTCAGCGCCCCGGCCGCGCACGGCATGCCGCTCGCGCTGCTCGAACCGCTCCTCGAACGCGTACGCGACAGCGGCAAGCTCAGGCTCGCCGATCTCGCCGAGCTGAACCCCGAATTCGACATCGACAACCGGACCGCCCGCATTGCCGCGCGGCTGATCCACACCCTGACTCTGAACGGCTGAAAACAAGGCCGTCATCTACAAATGCATCAAAGGAGACTGCAATGCACGCCCCCGATCCCCGCCACGACCCCAGCCGCAAGATCGCGGCGCCGACCGGCACCCGACGCACGTGCAAGAGCTGGCTCACCGAAGCCCCGCTGCGCATGCTGATGAACAACCTCGACGCGAACGTCGCCGAACATCCTGCCGACCTCGTCGTCTATGGCGGCATCGGCCGCGCCGCACGCGACTGGCCATGCTTCGACAAGATCGTCGAAGTCCTGCGCCGCCTCGAGGACAACCAGACCCTGCTGATCCAGTCCGGCAAGCCGGTCGGCGTGTTCGAAACCCACCGCGACGCGCCGCGCGTGCTGCTCGCGAACTCCAACCTCGTCCCCGCGTGGGCGAACTGGGAACACTTCAACGAACTCGACCGCAAGGGCCTCATGATGTACGGCCAGATGACCGCCGGCTCGTGGATCTACATCGGCTCGCAGGGCATCGTGCAGGGCACTTACGAAACCTTCGTCGAGGCCGGCCGCCAGCACTACGGCGGCGACCTCAAGGGCCGCTGGGTGCTCACCGCCGGCCTCGGGGGCATGGGCGGCGCGCAGCCGCTCGCCGCGACGCTCGCCGGCGCGTGCTCGCTCAACATCGAATGTCAGCAGTCGCGCATCGACTTCCGCCTGCGCACCCGCTACCTCGACGAACAGGCCACGGACCTCGACGACGCGCTCGCCCGCATCGCGCGCCACACCCAGCGCGGCGTCGCGAAATCGATCGGCCTGTGCGGCAACGCCGCCGAGATCCTGCCCGAACTCGTGCGCCGCGGCGTGCGCCCCGACATGGTCACCGACCAGACCAGCGCCCACGACCCGCTGCACGGCTACCTGCCGGTCGGCTGGACCTGGGACGACTACATCGCGCGTGGCCAAACCGAACCCGAGGCCGTCGTCGCAGCCGCGAAGCGCTCGATGGCGCAGCACGTGCGCGCGATGCTCGCCTTCCAGCAGATGGGCGTGCCGACCTTCGACTACGGTAACAACATCCGCCAGATGGCGCTCGAGGAAGGCGTGGAGAACGCCTTCGACTTCCCCGGCTTCGTGCCCGCCTACATCCGCCCGCTGTTCTGCCAGGGCATCGGCCCCTTCCGCTGGGTCGCGCTGTCCGGCGATCCCGAGGACATCTACAAGACCGACGCGAAGGTCAAGGAACTGATCCCGGACAACCCGCACCTGCACCACTGGCTCGACATGGCGCGCGAGCGCATCAGCTTCCAGGGCCTGCCGGCGCGCATCTGCTGGGTCGGCCTGAAGGACCGCGCGCGCCTCGGCCAGGCCTTCAACGAGATGGTTGCGAAGGGCGAGCTGAAGGCCCCGATCGTGATCGGCCGCGACCACCTCGATTCCGGCTCGGTCGCGAGCCCCAACCGCGAGACCGAGAGCATGCTGGACGGCTCGGACGCCGTCTCCGACTGGCCGCTCCTCAACGCGCTGCTCAACACCGCCGGCGGCGCGACCTGGGTGTCGCTGCACCACGGCGGCGGCGTCGGCATGGGCTACTCTCAACATGCGGGCGTGGTGATCGTCGCCGACGGCACACCCGAAGCGCACGCCCGCCTCGGCCGCGTGCTGCGCAACGACCCCGCCACCGGCGTGATGCGCCATGCCGACGCCGGCTACGATATCGCCCGCGACTGCGCCCGTGAAAACGCCCTTGATCTGCCTATGCTCGACGCCGTGAAAGGAGCCTGAGGTGACCGAAATGACCTTCGACCCGAGCATCGAACTCACCCTCGTCCCCGGTGAGCTGACCCTCGCCCAGTTGCGCCAGGCCTACCAGCACCCGATCCGCGTGACCCTGCCCGACAGCACCTCCGCGGCGATCGAACGCAGCGTCGCCTGCGTGCGCCGCGTCATCGACGAAGACCGCACCGCCTACGGCATCAACACCGGCTTCGGCCTGCTCGCGCAGACTCGCATCGCGCACGCAGACCTCGAAATCCTGCAGCGCTCGCTGGTGCTGTCGCACGCCTGCGGCGTCGGCGAAGCGCTCGACGATTCGACGGTGCGCCTCATCCTGCTGCTCAAGGTAAATAGCCTCGCGCGCGGCTTCTCCGGCATCCGCCGCAGCGTGATCGACGCCCTGATCGCACTGCTGAACGCCGGCGTGTATCCGGAGATCCCGGCAAAAGGCTCGGTCGGCGCCTCCGGCGACCTCGCCCCCCTCGCACACATGTCGCTCACACTCCTCGGCGAAGGCCGCGCGCGCCATCGCGGCCAATGGCTGCCGGCGGTCGAGGCGCTCGCCATCGCCGGCCTCGAACCCCTGACGCTCGCCGCCAAGGAGGGCCTCGCACTCCTGAACGGCACCCAGGTCTCCACCGCCTACGCCCTGCGCGGCCTCTTCGACGCGGAAGACCTCTTCGCCGCCTCCACCGTCTGCGGCAGCCTCACCGTCGAGGCCGCGCTCGGCTCGCGCGTGCCCTTCGACGCCCGCATCCACGCCGCGCGCGGCCAGCGCGGCCAGATCGACGCAGCCACGGCCTACCGCCATCTGCTCGAAGACACCAGCGAGATCGCGCAGTCGCACGTCGCCTGCGGCAAGGTGCAGGACCCCTACTCGCTGCGCTGCCAGCCGCAGGTCATGGGCGCCTGCCTCACGCAGATCCGCCAGGCCGCCGAGGTGCTCGCGGTCGAAGCCAACGCCGTGTCCGACAACCCGCTCGTGTTCGCCGACCAGGACGACATCCTCTCCGGCGGCAACTTCCACGCCGAGCCTGTCGCGATGGCCGCCGACAATCTCGCGCTCGCCATCGCAGAGATCGGCGCACTGGCCGAGCGGCGCATCTCGCTGATGATGGACAAGAACATGTCGCAGCTGCCGGCCTTCCTCGTCGCCAACGGCGGCGTCAATTCCGGCTTCATGATTGCGCAGGTCACCGCCGCCGCGCTCGCCAGCGACAACAAGGCCCTCGCGCATCCGGCGAGCGTCGACAGCCTGCCGACCTCGGCGAACCAGGAGGATCACGTCTCGATGGCGCCCAACGCCGGCCGGCGCCTGTGGGCGATGGCCGACAACGTGCGCGGCATCCTCGCCGTGGAATGGCTCGCCGCCTGCCAGGGTCTCGACTTCCGTGACGGCCACAGCAGCTCGCCCAAGCTCGAGGAAGCCCGCGCCGCACTGCGCGCGCAAGTACCCTTCTACGACGTCGACCGCTTCTTCGCCCCGGACATCGCCGCGGCGACCGAACTGCTCGCCGCCCGTACCCTGTCCCCGCTGATGCCCCCCGGACTCCTGCCCTCGCAGGCCTGAACTCCATGCGCCGAGGACCTGGCACCGTCGCGTGAACGGTGCCCACCTCGACCATCCATATCGCATGCCGATTACGCATCGCCGGTTGTATCATGGCGATCTCGCATCAGCCACAAAAGGAATGGCCGTGGCCAGCCCCGCCCCCCGCTACCGCCAGATCGAGGAATTCCTGCTCGAGAAGATTCGCAGCGGCGCCTATCCGATCCATCATCAGATTCCGCCGGAAGAACAGCTCGCCCGCGACTTCCGCGTCAGCCGCATGACCGCCAACAAGGCGATCCGCGATCTCGTGCAAGGCGGCTACCTCGTGCGCCAGCCGGGCCTCGGCACCTTCGTCACCGACCGCAAGGCCGAATCCTCGCTGCACGAAGTCCTCAACATCGCCGCGGAAGTCCGCGGCCGCAACAGCACGTACAGCAATACGGTGCTGCGCTGCGAAGCCATCGAAGCCGACGACGAGGTCGCCCTGCGACTCGCCGTGCGCCTCGGCACGCGCGTCTTCCACACGATGATCGTGCATCGCGAGAACGACATCCCGATCCAGCTCGAGGAGCGCTTCGTCAACCCGAAATGGGTCCCTGACTATCTCGACACCGATTTCTCGCGCCACACCCCGAACGAAGTCCTCGTCGCCGCCTGCCCGATCTCCGACGTCGAGCACGTGGTCGAGGCAGTCCTCGTTGACGCACAGACTGCAGCGGCGCTCGACACGACGACAGCCACCCCCTGCCTCCTGACGATCCGCCGCACCTGGTCCGACGAACGTCTCATCAGCTACGCGCGCCTGACTCACCCGGGCGACCGCTACAAACTGCGCTCTTCGATGCGCGACCTGCGATCCCGTCTTCCTGCCATACCGGACGCGGGCGGACAACGGCCGAGCCCAAACCGACTCTGAGCCTGCCACCCCAAAACCGGGCGCACGCACTGACGCGCAACGCGACGACCGCGCAGCTCGGGCGGCAACGATGATCTCCGCTCCGCTCGGCAGCCCATGCGCACCCGGCGACGCGTGATCACCCCTCGGGCATCGCCATCACCATCACCATCCACGATACCCCGAAGCGGTCCGCGAGCATCCCGAAGCGCGGTGACCAGAAGGTCTTCTCCAGCGGCATCTGTACCTGCCCCCCTTCAGCCAGCGCCCCGAACACGCGCTCGACCTCCGCGACGTCGGACAGACTCACCGTCAGCGCAAAACCCTCGAATCCAGATTGCCCCGTGCATCGGCCATCCGACACCATCACCTGCGTGTCGCCGAAACTCAGGTTTGCGTGCATCACCTTCTCGTCGAATCCTGGTGGCAACACGCCCGGAGGCGGCGGATCCGGACTTTCGCGGAATCGCATGAGCATCGTCACCTCCGCACCGAGCACCGCCCGATAGAAAGCAATCGCCTCGTCGCATCGGCCATCGAAGAACAGATAGGGCTGGACTTGCATCTCACACCTCCTTCGGCACGCGGGGGAACTCGGCGCGGGAGGCGGTCGCCTCATGCTGGATACCACGCCCTCGAAAACGAAAACGCCCCCGAAGGCGACGTTCAGTCTCGACCGATGCCGCCCCCGGAAGCCACGTCACCATGCGTTATATGCATCGCGACCGAACACGGCCACCACGAATCTGTGACAGTTCTCACGCCGTGACGTGCAACAGGCGTCCGAGCAGGCCCTCAAGCCGGCTCAGGATGTGTCACAGTGCGCGAAGAAGGAGAGATCGGGTCAGAACGCAGAACGTACATCACCTGCCGAGTGGACAACCATGCACACGCCCCCACTAGCGGATGGAAGCGGAGTGGAACCGACCGCCAAGTACCTTAGCCTCACGGTTGGAGTGCTCCTGACCCTCGCGGCGTCGGCGCCCCTCGCTGCCGCACCGATCACCTACGGCGACGTAGCCCCCATGCTCGCAGCACACTGCATCATGTGCCATTCGGGCGCGACTGCGCCACTCGACCTTCGCCTGGACAGCTTCGACGCGGTACTCAAGGGAAGCAGTCGCGGCCCCGTCGTCAAAGCCGGAGCCCCTTCCGACAGCGAACTCATGCGCCGCCTGCGCGGCGCGAGCACCCCGCGCATGCCCATGACAGGCCCCCCGTTCCTCACCGACGCCGAAATCGCGACCTTCGAACGATGGATTGCAGACGGTCTGCCCAAAGGCGAAAGCCGACCGAACGACAACCCTTCTGCAAGCGCCCCCAGGCGTCCCGTTGCAGGCGAGTTCGTCACCTATCGGCACGTTGCCCCGATATTCGCCACCCGCTGCGCGAAGTGCCACAGCGACAAGGGCCTGATGGGCACGCCCCCGGAAGGATACATCCTGACTTCCTACGAATCGACGCTCTCCTCCTCGGACCGCGCCCGCGTCCTTCCCGGCCAGCCCGGTGCCAGCGAACTGATGCGGCGCATTCTCGGTCACGCCCGCCCACGCATGCCTTTCGACGGTCCGCCCTACCTCGGCGAAGAGGATATCCGGCTCATCGAAGACTGGATCGTTCAAGGTGCGCGCGACAGCAAGGGCACCCCTGCCAGCCTCCCTGCCGGCACCCAGGTGCGGCTGCACGGAACACTCGGGCGAGCCTGGCACCTCGATGGTTTTCAGCTAGACGTTCGCCCGACTACACGAATCGACAAGTCGCCGCGGATCGGCGACTACACCGAAGTGCGCGGTCACCTTGAGCGTAAGCGCTCCACGAACCCCATCCTTCCCGGGCTCGCTACGCTGTGATCAGATGCTCAGCCTTGAGATTCCAGGGCAGGAGGGCCTCGAAGTGTTCGACGGTGGTCGCGGTAGGCAGCGCCCGCAGCACGTGGCGCAGCCACAGATACGGCTCCATGCC
>NZ_QVLR01000018.1 GCF_014822185.1 Azoarcus sp. Aa7 | reverse complement strand
GCGGGGTCGCGTTCAGGATAGGTAGAACTCCGACGGGTCGATGTCATGGGCGCCGGTGGGCAGCGCACGCAGGATCCGGTAGGGTTCGCCGGCCGGTGTCAGGGGCGAGTAGAGCAGATCCAGCGTCGGCGGATGATGGTTCGGCGTCTTGTCGGCGCACAGCAGCACCAGCACCCGCGGTTGCATGCGCCGCACGCGGTTCTGTGCGATGACGACGGCGACTTCGCCGGAATTGAGTTCGACCAGCGTTCCGGCGGGATACAGGCCGATGCACTGGATGAACCCATCGACGACGTTGGCCGAGAACTTGACGTCGCGCTGCCGGCCCAGCGCTTCGAGCGCACGCTGGGTGCTCAGCGGCTCGTCGTAGGCGCGCTTGCTCGTCATCGCGCAGAAGGTGTCGACGAGGCCGGCCATCTCGGCGCGCAGGCCGATGGCGCCGTCGCGCAGTCCCGCGGGGTAGCCCGAGCCGTCGATGCGTTCGTGGTGCCGGCTGACGATCTCGACCAGGCCCGGGATCGGATTCGGGTCCTGCAGGATGATCTGCGTCGAGAACTCGACGTGCGACTTGGCGATCTCCATTTCGATACGGCTCAGGCGGCCGGCTTTCTGCAGCACGCGTTCGGGCAGGCGGAGCTTGCCGACGTCCTGCATCATGCCGGCGACACCCAGCACGGTCGCGCCGTCCTCGGAAAAACCCATGCTGTGGGCAAACACCATCAGGTGCACGGTGACGTCGAGCGCGTGGTGGTAGCTGTAGCGGTCGTACTTCTTGAGCCGGATCAGCCACAGCAGGGCGTCGGGGTTGCGCTTGACGCTCTGCAGCATGTCGTCGACGCACTCCGTCACCTGGGCGATGTCCGGCTTGCGGCTCTCGCGCACGTCCGCGATGACTTGCTCGAACACCGCTTCGGCCGCGCTCATTACGGGTGACGCGCGGACCAGTTCGCGCTCGACGGAGTGGGTTTCGGGCCGATTCGCGACCGCATCCCCTGCGAGCCGGCGTGCCGCGGCTGCGTCGAGGCCGCCCTTGCGCACGAGCGCGAGTGCTTCCAGGAAGCTCAGCGGGTTGCCGCCGGCGCCCGGCCCGACATCGGTCACCGCCTGGCGTGACGTCGCATGGCCCGCGTGCGTCGTCCCGGCGTCGTCCTGCGGGGGGGCATAGTGCTCCCCGACCGAGCGGCTGCGGTCGATGTAGATGAAGCGGCAGCATTCACTCAGCTGTTCGAGCGTCCTGTCGTCGTCGATCAGGAAGCCCTGCAGCAGGAAGGGGGTGCCGACCCACGGGCGGTCGAGCTCGACGACGAACATACCCAAGCGCGCGTCGGTCGCTGCGATCAGCTCCCTCCGCCCGCCCGACTTGTCGTCAGCGCCCGGTCTGCCCGGTATCGTTCCGCCGTCCTTGCCCATGTCCTCTCATGATGAGAATGCCTTACGGGTAGGATTGTGCACCCAATCTGCAACAAAATCTTCAGGCGGAATCGGCGGACCGAAAAGATATCCCTGCAGGACGTCCGATTCCTGGTGGGCGAGGAAGCGCGACTGAACTTCGGTCTCGACCCCCTCGGCGACCACGCGTAGACCCAGCGCGCGGGCCATGCGGATGGCAGCGACGACCAGCGCGCAGTCTTCGGCGTCCTCGGAGAGGTCGCGGATGAAGCTGCGGTCGATCTTGATCGTGTGGAAGGGGAAGGCGCGCAGGTAGCTTAGCGACGAGTAGCCGGTGCCGAAGTCATCGAGTGCGACGGTGACGCCGATCGCCTCCAGCGCCAGCATCGCCTCGCGTACTTCGCCCGGGTTGCGGATCAGCAGCCCTTCGGTGACCTCGATCTCGAGCTGGTTGTGCGGAATCGCATGGCGCTCGACGCAGCTCCGGATCGTGTCGACGAGGCCGGGCGTGGCGAACTGGCGTGGCGAGACGTTCACCGCGATCACGAACTCGCCGCCGCAGGCCTCGCGCCAGCTCGCCGCGTGGCCACAGGCCTGGTCCAGCACCCAGTTGCCGATGTTCACGATCAGTCCGCTCTGTTCGGCGATGGGGATGAAGCGGTCCGGCGGCACACGCCCGAGCACCGGGTGGGTCCAGCGCAGCAGCGCCTCGGCGCCCACCAGCCGGCCGTCGCGCGCCGCCACCAGCGGCTGGAAATGCACCTGCAGTTCCCCGCGCTCCAGCGCCCCGCGCAGCTCGCGCTCCATCTCCATGCGCGCGACCGAGTCGTCGTGGATCTTCTGGTTGAAGAAGCGGAAGGTGTTGCGGCCCGCATCCTTCGCTTCGTACATCGCCAGGTCGGCATTGCGCAGCAGCACGGACGGATCGTTGCCGTCGTCGGGGAAGAGCGATACGCCGATGCTGGGAGAGGCCGCGAACTCGCGCCCCTCGATCTGGAAGGGCGGTGCGAAGGCCTGGATGATCTTGGCGGCGACTGCGTCGGCATCGCTCGCCTGCGCGACGCCGAGAATGATGAGGAACTCGTCCCCGCCCAGACGCGCGACGGTGTCCTCGGCACGGATCACCGAGCGTAGCCGCACGGACGCCTGGCACAGCAACTCGTCGCCGGCGACGTGGCCGAGCGTATCGTTGATCTGTTTGAAGTTGTCCAGGTCGATGAACATCACTGCGCACATCGTGCCCTCGCGCGCCGCGCGCCCGGTTGCCTGCTGCAGGCGGTCGAGCGCCAGCGTGCGGTTCGGCAGCGCCGTGAGGCTGTCGTAATAGGCCTGGTAGGCGACCTTCTCCTCCTGGGTGCGCCGTTCGGTGATGTCTTCGCGCATCAGCAGGAGGTGCTCCGCCCGGCCCTGCTCGGTGCGCATCGCGACCAGGCGCAGGTGCTCCCAGTATTCGCTGCCATCGGGGCGGCGGCTGCGGCGCTCGCCATCCCAGTCCTGGGCGGCCAGCAGGGCCACGCGGAATTCCGCGTCGACCTCCCGGCTGCGTTCCGGGTCGGCCGCCTCCGGCAGCGAACTCGCCAGTCGGGCGTCGGCGGGACGGCCGGTGACGCGCACATAGGCGGCATTGGCATATTCCACGCTTCGGTCCGCGCTTGCGATCAGCACCCCGATGGGGTTCTGCTCGACAGCCTGTGACAGCATCCAAAGCCGCGCATTGGCCGTTGCCAGCGCCTGCGTGCGCCGCGCCACGCGATCCTCGAGTTCCTCTTGGGCGGCACGCAGGCTTCGTTCGCGCGATACGACGATCTCCTGCATGGCATTGAACGCCTGGCCCAGGTCGCTGATCTCGTCGTTGCCGGAGATCGCGATCGGCTCGCGATGCTCGCCCGCGGCAAGCCGGGTCGCGGCATCGCGCACCGTGCGCAGCCGGCGCGAGAGCGAGCGCGCGAAAACCACCAGCCCCGCTGCGAGGAACAGGAAGCCGACCAGCGACAGCATGAGGAAGAAGCGCTGCTGCCGCTGCTGCTCGTCGCGCGCCTGCCGGTAGGCTTCGGTGGCGGCCTGCTCGGTTGCGCCGACCAGTTCGCGCAGGATCGACGAGATCGCTGCATGCGCCGTGCGCGTGCGCGTGCTGGTGATCGCCTCCGCGGCGGCGAGATCCATCTTCCCCGCGAGCCGGATGACTTCCTGCAGGTCGCCGCGGTAGTTGGTCCAGTGCCTTTCCAGCCGCCGCGCGTCGTCCGGACGCGAGGACGCGAGCACGGAGAGGAAGGGCGCCAGTTCCGCGGTCATCGCCTCGATTTCCACCTGCATGCGTTCGGCGTATTGCGGCAGCGCGAACACGTCGCGCACGGTCGGCAGTTCGAGCTCCAGCGTGCGCAGCTCGTTGCTGCGCGTCTGCAGGCGATGGGTTGCGGCGAGCGGCTGCACCTGGCGGATGACGGTATCTTCGAGGCGCTGCTTCGCATCCTCGAGCACGCGGTTGCCGATGAGCAGGATTGCCGCCACGAGCAGCCCCCCCAGCGCGAACATCGTGGACAGCCGCACCAGCAGCGACTGGCGGAAGGGGCCCCGCCGGACCGGCACGGCAACAGCCGGGGAGGGGGTGTGCGGCTGATTCATCGGCCGTTACCGAACTGGCGGCGGAATTCCGCCCACTGCCGGATCTGCTCGGTCCGCCCGAGCTTCTCGGTGATCTGTTCCCACTCGCTGCTCGTGCGACTCATCGCTTCCTGCGCCCCGATTTCGCCGCGGGCGGCGGCCGTCAGGTTGCGGTCGAGCGCGGCGAGATACTGCGCGTCGCCGCGCAGTCCGGTGCCGGCCGGCTGCGTCACGGCCCATTCCCCGCTGAAGGTCTCGAGCGCTTCCGGCGTGTAGATCTTGCGGATGCGCGCGTCGCGCACGTGGTTCCAGCGATACGGGTCGGCAAACCCGCCCGCCACGCCGATCGAGCGCGTCGATACGTCGGGGTCGGTCAGCCACATCGCGTACAGGAACGCGAGGCGCGCGTTGCGTGCCGTCCTCGGAATCACGAGGTTGTTGCCGTAGACCAGCGTGTTCTGCCGCACGATGCGGTTGTCCACGCGTGCGCCGGGCAGGGGCACAGCGACGAACTTGCCGCGCACCGCCGAACCTTCGGAGTTGAACATGCGCGCGCCGGCGATGGTGTTCATCGTCGCAAAGGCCTTGCCCTGGGCAAACTGCGGCAGCGTGAAGTTGTAGTTCCGACCCGGATCGGTGATGCCCGGCGGCGAGTACTTCACCAGCGCGACGTAGTTTTCGGTTGCGGCGATGGCGCCCGGGGCGTTGAGGCGTGGCCGCATCTGCTCGTCGAACAGCTCCGCGTGCGGTGCGGCGGACGACAGGAAGCGCGGCATCCAGTACATCCAGGCGCCTTCCTCGTCGCGCTCCTCGGCCGCTCCGTAAAGGCCCTGCGCCGGACGGTGGAAGAAGCGCACCAGGTCCTCGTACTCCGCCCAGGTCTTCGGCGGCGCGAGGGGACGCCCGTGGGTCTTGCGGAAGGTCGCCAGCTCCTGCGCGTCTTCCATCAGGTCGCGGCGCAGGTACAGCAGCACCACGTCGCCGTCGGCCGGAATGGCGACGGTGTGGTCGCCCACCTTCGACTGCAGTTCCGGACGGATGTAGCCGTCGCTGCCGTTGTCGTCGAAGCGGTAGCCGTATTCGGCCAGGAACGGCCCGATTTCGGTGATCAGTCCGTCCGCCAGCAGATCCGGATACTCGTGGCTGCGCGCCACGACGATGTCGATGTCGGGTGTGCTGCGCAGCGTCTCCCGGATCGGTTGCTGCGGCACGATGTGCACGTCGAGCACGATACCGGTCAGGCTCTCCCACTCCTTCTGCAGCGCCAGGTCGTTGCCGAGGAAGGCATTGACGTTGCCCTGCTTGAACCCCAGGGTGAGCCGGGAGCCCGCAGGCATCTGGCCCGAGGCGATCAGCTTGCGCACCGCGGCCACCGCCTTGTAGGCCTGCTCGCCGGCCGATGCATCGGGGGCGACGAGCGCTCCGGCTGCGCACAGGGCAGCCGCGAGCAGCGGGGCAAGGTATCTTCGTGAAGGCATCGCCGGTCGCATCCGTTCGTGTAGCTATAACCTAAGACGTAGTCGCGCTATTGTCACACAAAGTTACCGTTTCCATGTCGTAGGGATGTTTGCGACCGGCCCGGCGGCACTCCGCGGCGCGGGCGATCATCTCTGCCCATATTATCCCGCGTGCCCCCCCGAGCGATGCCCGGCCGGTCCGATGGGCGACGCGCGGACCCGATCGGATACACTGCCGTACTTGCCGCCTGCGTGCGCCGTGTCACTTCGGCGCCGCCGCCGGCGACCGTTCAACCCGACCGATCATCGCGGAGCCGTTTGCCCATGTTCGAACACATCGACGCCTATCCCGGCGACCCCATCCTCACCCTCGTCGAAACCTTCATGCAGGACCCGCGCGCGCAGAAGGTCAATCTCGGCATCGGCCTGTACTACGACGAGGAAGGCCGCATCCCGCTGCTCGGCTCCGTGCGCAAGGCCGAGGTCGCGCTCGCCGCGACGCCGCTGCCGCGCTCCTATCTGCCGATGGAAGGCGCCGCCGACTACCGCGCCGCCGTGCAGCGCCTGCTGTTCGGCCCGGAGCACGCCGCGCTCAAGGCCGGGCGCATCGCCACGATCCAGACCATCGGCGGCTCGGGCGCGCTCAAGGTCGGCGCCGACCTCCTCAAGCGTTACTTCCCCGCCAGCGAAGTGTGGGTCAGCGACCCGACCTGGGACAACCACCGCTCGATCTTCGAGGGCGCCGGCATCGCCGTGCATGACTATCCCTACTACGACGCGGCCACCGGCGGCGTGCGCTTCGCCGACATGCTCGCGACGCTGAAGACCCTGCCGGCGCGCGGCATCGTGCTGCTGCACCCGTGCTGCCACAACCCGACCGGCGTCGACCTGTCGCAGGAGCAGTGGCGCGAGGTCGTCGCCGTCGCGAAGGAACGCAACCTGATCCCCTTCCTCGACATCGCCTACCAGGGCTTCGGCGACAGCCTCGACGACGACGCCTTCGCCATCCGCGCGCTCGCGGATGCGGGCGTGAGCTTCCTCGTCAGCAACTCGTTCTCGAAGAACCTCTCGTTCTACGGCGAACGCTGCGGCGGCCTCTCCATCGTGTGCAAGGACGCCGAGGAAGCTTCGCGCGTGCTCGGGCAGATGAAATTCACCGTGCGCCGCAACTACTCCAGCCCCCCGTTCCACGGCGGGCGTGTCACCGCGATGGTGATGGACGATCCGGCGCTGTACGGCGAATGGACCGGCGAGGTCGACGCGATGCGCGACCGCATCCGTGCAATGCGGCGGAAGCTCCACGAAGTGATCACCGCGCGGGTTCCCGGGCGCGACTTCAGCTACTTCATCAAGCAGCGCGGCATGTTCAGCTATACGGGCCTGAGCCCCGCGCAGGTCGACCGCCTGCGCGAGGAATTCGCCGTGTACCTCGTACGCTCCGGCCGCATGTGCGTCGCCGGCCTCAATACGCGCAACGTCGGGTACGTCGCCGAGGCGATGGCCGCGGTCCTCAAGGACTGAGGCCGCGCCGCCTCCCCCGGTCCGCCGGGGGAGCGCACCGGGCAGCGGCGGCTGACCGGGCCGTTCCGCGAGCGGTCAGAGCACGCCGCTGGCGCGAAGTCGTGCAATTTCCCCGTCCTGCAGGCCCAGCGTTCCTCTCAGTATCTCGTCCGTATGCTCGCCGAGCGCCGGCGGCGGAAGGCGGTAATCCGGCGGCGTCGCCGACAGCTTCATCGGGTTCGCCACGAGCGGCACCGTGCCGGCGACCGGATGCGGAATCGTCACCTTCAGGCCGCGCGCATGCACCTGCGGGTCGGCGAAGACGTCGGCCAGCGTATTGATCGGGCCGCAGGGCACGGCAAGCGACTCCAGCGCCGCGATCCACTCCGCCGTGCTGCGCAGTACCGTGAGCTGCTTCAGCAGCGGGATCAGCGTGGCGCGGTGTCTGACCCGTTCCGCGTTGGTCGCAAAACGCGGGTCGCCGGCCAGTTCCGGGCGCCCCGCTTCGGCGCAGAAGCGGGTGAACTGTCCGTCGTTGCCGATGGCAAGGATCATGTAGCCGTCGGCGGTGGGAAAGTCCTGATACGGCACGATGTTCGGATGCGCATTGCCCAGCCTTGCGGGCGAGCGGCCGGTGGCGAGGTAGTTGGCCGCCTGGTTGGCAAGGCAGGCGACCTGCACGTCCAGCAGGGCGAGGTCGATGAATTGCCCTTCGCCGCTCCTGTCGCGCCAGGCCAGCGCCGCGAGGATCGCGTTCGCGGCGTACAGCCCGGTGAGGATGTCGGTCAGCGCCACGCCTGCCTTCATCGGCCCGCCGCCTTCCTCGCCGTCGGGGCGGCCGGTAATGCTCATCAAGCCGCCCAGCCCCTGGATCAGGAAGTCGTAACCCGCGCGCGAGGAGTACGGACCATCCTGGCCGAAGCCGGTCACGGAGCAATACACGAGGCGGGGATTGATCGCCTTGAGCGATGCGTAATCGAGCCCGTACTGTTCGAGGCCGCCCACCTTGAAATTCTCCAGCACGACGTCGGCTCCGGCGGCGAGCCGCTTCACGAGATCCTGACCCTCGCGGCGGGTGATGTCGATCGTGACCGAGCGCTTGTTGCGGTTGGCGCACAGGTAGTAGGCGGCGACGTCGGTGTCGGCGCCTTGCCCGTCCTTCAGCCATGGCGGCCCCCAGCCGCGGGTGTCGTCTCCCGTCCCGGGGCGCTCGACCTTGATCACGTCCGCGCCCAGGTCGGCGAGCATCTGACTGCACCAAGGGCCCGCCAGGATGCGCGAAAGATCCAGTACGCGGATGTGCGAAAGAGCGCTTGCCATGGACGGCCTCGACATTCGGGACACCCCCGGTCCATGCCGTGGCCGGAGGGTGTCGTGTGAAAAATTGTGAACTGCGGGCGTAAAAGCGAGGCGACGGCCCGGTTACGTGCCGGGGCGCCGAAATTCACGGCGATTGCGCTGTCGGCGCCTCACGTCCGGGATTTGCCCCAGGTTCATGCTATGAAACACGGCGAACGGGAGCAAACGACATCTGCGAAGGGATTTGTGCGTCTTTGTCACTTCGAGATTTATCGTCGGGCCGCACTTGAAATCCCAAAAGTGCGTCCCTATTATTAGCACTCGTTGGCAGTGAGTGCTAACGGCCCGGGCTGTGCCCGAGGCCACAACGAATTTTTCCGCCGGGCCACGCCCGTATCGATAAGACAACAAGGAGTGACTCAATGAAAATCCGTCCCTTGCATGATCGTGTGATCGTCAAGCGCCTCGAAGCCGAACGCAAGACCGCCAGCGGCATCGTCATCCCCGACTCGGCCGGCGAAAAGCCCGATCAGGGCGAAGTGCTGGCTGTCGGCAACGGCAAGATCCTCGACGACGGCAAGGTTCGCCCGATGGCCGTCAAGGTCGGCGACAAGGTCCTGTTCGGCAAGTACGCCGGCCAGACCGTCAAGGTCGAAGGCGACGAACTGCTCGTCATGCGCGAAGAAGACATCATGGGCGTGGTCGAGGCCTGAGCCTCCCGTTCCGCCCCGTCAAACGAATCCAAGGAGCAATGAAGAATGGCAGCTAAAGAAGTCAAGTTCGGTGATTCCGCCCGTGCCCGCATGGTCGAAGGCGTCAACATCCTGGCCGACGCGGTCAAGGTGACCCTCGGCCCGAAGGGCCGCAACGTCGTGCTCGAGCGCTCGTTCGGCGCCCCGACGGTGACCAAGGACGGCGTGTCGGTCGCCAAGGAAATCGAACTGAAGGACAAGTTCGCCAACATGGGCGCGCAGATGGTCAAGGAAGTCGCTTCCAAGACCTCCGACATCGCCGGTGACGGCACCACCACCGCGACCGTCCTCGCCCAGTCGATCGTCCGCGAAGGCATGAAGTACGTTGCCGCCGGCATGAACCCGATGGACCTGAAGCGCGGCATCGACAAGGCCGTCATCGCCACCATCGAAGAGCTGAAGAAGATCTCGAAGCCCTGCACGACCAACAAGGAAATCGCCCAGGTCGGTTCGATCTCTGCGAACTCCGACATCGATATCGGCGACATCATCGCCCGCGCGATGGACAAGGTCGGCAAGGAAGGCGTGATCACCGTCGAAGACGGCAAGTCGCTGCAGAACGAACTGGACGTCGTCGAAGGCATGCAGTTCGACCGCGGCTACCTGTCGCCCTACTTCATCAACAACCCGGACAAGCAGGTCGCGATCCTCGAGAACCCGTTCATCCTGCTGTTCGACAAGAAGATCTCCAACATCCGTGACCTGCTGCCGGTGCTCGAGCAAGTCGCCAAGGCCGGCCGCCCGCTGCTGATCGTCGCCGAAGACGTCGAAGGCGAAGCGCTGGCGACCCTGGTCGTCAACAACATCCGCGGCATCCTGAAGACCTGCGCCGTCAAGGCTCCGGGCTTCGGCGATCGTCGCAAGGCCATGCTGGAAGACATCGCCGTCCTGACCGGCGGCCAGGTCATCGCCGAAGAAGTCGGCCTGACCCTCGAGAAGGCTGCCCTGACCGACCTCGGCCAGGCCAAGCGCATCGAGATCGGCAAGGAAAACACCATCCTCATCGACGGCGCCGGCCAGGCCGACCGCATCGAAGCGCGCGTCAAGCAGATCCGCGTGCAGATCGAGGAAGCCACCTCCGACTACGACCGCGAGAAGCTGCAGGAGCGCGTGGCCAAGCTCGCCGGCGGTGTTGCGGTGATCAAGGTCGGTGCCGCGACCGAAGTCGAAATGAAGGAAAAGAAGGCCCGCGTCGAAGACGCGCTGCACGCCACCCGCGCTGCCGTTGAAGAAGGCATCGTCCCCGGCGGCGGCGTCGCGCTGCTGCGCGCCCGTTCCAACCTGATCAACCTCAAGGGCGACAACCACGACCAGGACGCCGGCATCAAGATCGTGCTGCGCGCGATGGAGCAGCCGCTGCGCGAGATCGTCGCCAACGCCGGTGACGAGCCGTCGGTGGTGGTGAACCGTGTCGTGGAAGGCACCGGCAACTTCGGCTACAACGCCGCCACCGGCGAGTACGGCGACATGGTCGAGATGGGCGTGCTGGACCCGACCAAGGTCGAGCGCACCGCGCTGCAGAACGCCGCTTCGGTTGCCGGCCTGATGCTCACCACCGACTGCATGGTCGGCGAGCTGCAGGAAGACAAGCCCGCGATGGGCGGCGGCATGGGCATGGGTGGTATGGGCGGCATGGGCGGCATGGACATGGGCATGTAATGCCGGTCTGAGGCCTGCCTCACGCTTCAGGGCATTCGTGCCCGGCACAACGGCCCCGCTTCGGCGGGGCCGTTGTGCTTTCTGGCTGGCGCTGCCTGCGCGCGCAAGAACGGGCCTCGATGCGCGGTCGCGCTCGAAGCGTGTGATAATCGGGGGCGGACAAAAAAAGGCGGTCGGGAGTTTCCGGCGAAGTCAGCCGAAAGCTCCCGGGAGCGGGCGCGCTGGCGGCGCGGCCATTCCGCTGACCGGGTAAAGGAGAACAGCGGGTGTAAATCTAGGCGCGCCCGCTTACACGTAACTTACATCCTGATTCCATGCGGATTCTGCTTGCGGAAGATGATGCCGTCATTGCGGACGGTTTGTGTCGCGCACTTCGGCGCGGCGGCTTCGCTGTCGATCACGTGGCTTCCGGCATCGAGGCGGATACTGCACTGGCATCGCAGCCCTATGATCTGGTGATCCTCGACCTGGGGCTGCCGCGCCTTCCGGGTATCGAGGTGCTGAAGCGCCTGCGGGCGCGCAAATCGACCATCCCCGTGTTGATCCTCACCGCCCAGGACGGCGTCGAGGATCGCGTGCGCGGCCTCGATGCCGGCGCCGACGACTACCTCACGAAACCCTTCGCGCTGCCGGAACTGGAGGCGCGCGTGCGCGCGCTCACCCGTCGCGGCACCGGCCAGGCGCGCTGCATCGAGGTCGGCAGCCTCTCCTACGATCAGGCCGACCACGTCGTGAAGATCAACGGCCAGGTGGTCGAATTCTCTGCGCGCGAGATCGGCCTGCTCGAAGTGTTCGTCCTGCGCGTGGGGCGTCTCGTCAGCAAGGACCAGCTCGTCGATCACCTGTGCGGCTGGGGCGAGGAAGTCTCCAGCAACGCGATCGAGGTGTACGTTCACCGCCTGCGCAAGAAGCTCGAGGATAGCGGCGTGCGCATCGTGACGGTGCGCGGGCTGGGGTACTGCCTGGAAACGGTGGATGCTGGCCAGGCGGCGAAAGCCTGACAAGAGGGCGGCGACCGGGCGGTCGTCCGCGCAGCCGAATTCGTTGTTCGGCGAGATCCTCGACTGGATGCTCGCGCCGCTGCTGTTCCTGTGGCCGATCTCCATCATCGTCACGCACAACGTTGCCGACAACATCGCCAACCAGCCCTATGACCGCGCGCTCGCCGACAGCGTGCGCGCCTTGGCGCGCCTGGTCTCGGTGGAGGAGGGCAAGGTCGCGGTGCATTTCCCCGCACCGCCGCGGGCGCTGTTCCGGGCGGATCAGGATGACGTCGTCTACTATCAGGTCGCGCACGAAAGCGGCGACCTTGTCACCGGCGACCGCGAAATCGGCTGGACCCCCGCGCCGCCGATCCTGATTCCCGAGGACGTGCTCTACCGCGACGACGTCATCCATGGCGAGGAGGTGCGCGTCGCCTACCAGTTCCTGCGCCCCTGGCCGGAACCCGCCAGCCCTCTGGTGCTCGTGCAGGTCGCCGAAACCCGCAACAAGCGCAGCGACCTCGCCTCGCGCGTCGTCACCGGCGTGCTGCTGCCGCAGTTCGCCATCATCCCGCTCGCGGTCGTGCTGGTGTGGGTGGGGCTTACGCGCGGCATTGCCCCGCTCAGCCGCCTGCAGAGCCTCATTCGCCGCCGCCGTCCCACGGATCTGTCGCCGATCGTGGCCGCGAGCGTGCCCGAGGAAGTGCGCCCGCTGATCGTCGCCTTCAACGACATGATGGCCCGACTGGAGGAAAACCTGCAGGCCCAGCAGCGCTTCATCGCCGATGCCGCGCACCAGATGCGCACCCCGCTCACGGGGCTGCGCATGCAGACCGAGCTCGCCCTGCAGGAACCCGATCCCGTCGCGCTGCGCGAATCGCTGTCGCGCATCGCCCAGAGCACGGAACGCGCGAGCCACCTCATCAACCAGTTGCTGTCGCTCGCGCGCGCCGAGGCGAGCTTCGAAAAGCTCTACGCGGTGGAGACGATGGACCTGCGGGCACTGGTGCGCGACGTCGCGCTCGATCTCTTCCCTCGTGCCCAGGCGAAGAACATCGACCTCGGCGTGGAAGGCGGCTCGGAGGCCCTGACGGTCGAGGGCAACCCCGTGCTGCTGCGCGAGATGATCAAGAATCTCGTCGACAACGCGATCAAGTACACCCCCGCCGGCGGCAGCGTCACGGCGCGCACACGTTACGCCGGTGCGCCGATCCTGGAAGTCGAGGACACCGGCGTCGGCATTCCCGAGGCCGACCGCGAGCGCGTGTTCGAGCGTTTTTACCGCGTGCTCGGAAGCGGTGAGGACGGCTCCGGCCTGGGGCTGCCGATCGTGCGCGAGATTGCCGAGCTGCATCGCGCGACCGTCACCCTCAATCCCAATCCCGGCGGGCGGGGGACGATGGTGCAGGTCGTTTTCCCGCGCGGCCATGTCCCGCCGCCGATCCAGGTGTACGGTGATTTCCCGCTCGGCTAGACGGGAAGGCCGGCCTTGCGGTCGGACGCATTCCTGTACGCGCTCGTAAGGGCGTCGTAAGTCTCCCGCTTTAAGGTTGCGGCAACCGGGGAAAAATCCCGGCTGACCACCGCTTGAAGGAGGGAGACATGCAAAACGATATGGTGACAAAGATCGTCGCCAACCCGAAGTACCAGCAGCTCGTGAGCACCCGCTCGTCGTTCGGCTGGATTCTGACGGCGATCATGATGATCGTGTACTACGGCTACATCGCGGTCATCGCGTTCAACAAGGGCTTGTTCGCACAGCGCCTCGGTGATGGCGTCATGACCGTGGGTATTCCCGTCGGTCTCGGCGTGATCCTGTTTACGGTCATCATCACCGGCCTCTACGTCCGTCGCGCGAACTCCGAGTTCGATGCGCTGACTCAGGATATCGTCAAGGAGAGCAGCAAATGAGCGGCCGCTTCATGAAATTCGGCGGCGGGCTCGCGCTCGCCCTGGCAGCGGGCGCCGCACTGGCGGCGGGCGCTGACCTTGGCCAGGCTGAAAAGCAGGCGACCAACTGGACCGCGATCATCATGTTCGCGGTCTTCGTTCTCGGCACGCTGTGGATCACCAAGTGGGCTGCAGCCAAGACCAAGTCGGCGGCGGACTTCTACACCGCCGGCGGCGGCATCACCGGCTTCCAGAACGGCCTGGCGATCGCCGGCGACTACATGTCGGCGGCGTCCTTCCTCGGTATTTCCGCCGCGGTCATGGCCAACGGCTACGACGGCCTGATCTACTCGATCGGCTTCCTCGTCGGCTGGCCCGTCATCACCTTCCTGATGGCGGAGAAGCTGCGCAACCTCGGCAAATTCACCTTTGCCGACGTCGCTGCCTACCGCTTCAAGCAGACCCCGATCCGCGCATTTGCGGCCTCGGGTACGCTGGTCGTCGTCGCGTTCTACCTGATCGCGCAGATGGTCGGCGCCGGCCAGCTGATCAAGCTGCTGTTCGGTCTCGAGTACTGGATGGCGGTCGTCATCGTCGGCGCGCTGATGATGGTGTACGTGCTGTTCGGCGGCATGACCGCAACCACCTGGGTGCAGATCATCAAGGCCTGCCTGCTGCTCGCTGGCGCGTCCTTCATGGCCTTCATGGTGTTGCTGGCCTACGGCTTCTCGCCGGAAGCGCTGTTCGCCGATGCCGTGCGCGTCAAGGCCGGCGTGGCCGCCGCTGCAGGCAAGACCCCCGAAGAGGCCGGCATTCTCGGTCAGGCGATCATGGGGCCGGGCTCCTTCATCAAGGATCCGATCTCGGCGATCTCGTTCGGCATGGCGCTGATGTTCGGTACCGCGGGTCTGCCGCACATCCTGATGCGCTTCTTCACCGTGCCGGATGCCAAGGAAGCACGCAAGTCGGTGTTCTGGGCGACCACCTGGATCGGCTACTTCTACATCCTCACCTTCATCATCGGCTTCGGCGCGATCGTGCTGGTCTCGACCAACCCGCAGTTCCTCGATGCGAAGGGCCTGATCGGTGGCGGCAACATGGCCGCTATCCACCTCGCCAATGCAGTGGGTGGCAACGTCTTCCTCGGCTTCATCTCCGCGGTTGCGTTCGCGACGATCCTCGCGGTGGTTGCCGGCCTTACGCTGTCGGGCGCTTCGGCGGTGTCGCACGACCTGTACGCCACGGTGTTCAAGCACGGCAATGCCGACTCGGCCTCCGAGTTGCGCGTCTCGCGCATGACGACGGTCGCCTTGGGCATCATCGCGGTCATCCTCGGCATCGCGTTCGAGAAGCAGAACATCGCCTTCATGGTGTCCCTGGCCTTCGCGATCGCTGCTTCGGCCAACTTCCCGGTGCTGTTCATGTCGGTGTTGTGGAAGGACTGCACGACCCGCGGCGCGTGCTGGGGCGGTTTCCTCGGCCTGACCACCGCGGTGGCGCTGACGGTCGTGTCGCCGTCGGTGTGGGAAGCCACGCTCGGCAACCCGAAGGGTTCGGCGCTGTTCCCCTACACCTCGCCGGCGCTCTTCTCGATGGCTGCGGGCTTCATCGGCATCTGGCTGTTCTCGATCCTCGACAACAGCGCGCGTGCCAAGGAAGACCGTGCGGGCTACCTGGCGCAGAAGGTGCGTTCGGAAACCGGCATCGGGGCGGAAGGCGCCTCGGGCCACTAAGATCCGCGACGCCGCCGGCCTTCGGGCCGGTGGCCGGGCGAATGATTCGGGGCAGCCACGGCTGCCCCATGTTTTTTGCGTAATTGCGATATCTCAGCGTCGTGGCCAAAATATGTTTGACACCTCGCCAAGAGCCGCTATAATGCGCGCTTCACCGGCCAGGTAGCTCAGTTGGTAGAGCAGCGGATTGAAAATCCGCGTGTCGGCGGTTCGATTCCGTCCCTGGCCACCAGTATCAGAAAACGGGCCGGTTCCATCCGGCCCGTTTTCGTTTACGTTGCAATATCCGCAACAGAAACGTCTGATTCCGCGCAATATTGCAGCGATTTTCGCGGTGCTATAATCCGCCGGATTAAGCTCTCCATTTGCGACCGCGCATGCAACTTTATGCTCTTGGCTTGAATCATCACACCGCCCCGCTCAGCATCCGGGAGCGGGTGGCGTTTCAGCCCGAGCGGCTGGACGATGCCCTGCACGACCTGACGCATGCGCGCACGGTGCGTGAGGCCGCGATCCTGTCGACCTGCAACCGCACCGAACTGTACTTCGCCACCGAGCAGCCGCAGCACGCGGCCGACTGGCTGGCGCGCTTCCATCAGATGTCCCTGAAGGAAGTGTCGCCCTACCTCTACACCTATCCGCAGCGCGATGCGATCCGCCACGTGTTCCGCGTCGCCAGCGGCCTCGACTCGATGGTGCTGGGCGAGCCGCAGATCCTCGGCCAGGTCAAGGACGCCGTGCGGCGGGCCGAAGAGGCAGGGACAATGGGTACCCTGCTGCACAAGCTGTTCCAGAACACCTTCGCGGTCGCCAAGGAAGTGCGCTCGACGACGGCGATCGGCGCCAACATCGTGTCGATGGCCGCGGCGGCGGTGCACCTGTCCGAGCGCATTTTCGAGCGCATTGCCGACCAGCGCGTGCTGTTCATCGGTGCGGGCGAGATGATCGAGTTGTGCGCCGCGCATTTCGCCGGGGCGAGCCCCAGGGAAATGGTCGTCGCCAACCGTACCGAGGCGCGCGCCCAGGTCGTCGCGAGCCGCTTCGGCGCCCAGGTGATGCGGCTGGACGCGATCGGCGACGTGCTGCCGCAGTTCGACATCGTGGTGTCCTGTACGGCGAGCCCGCTACCCATCGTCGGCTTGGGCATGGTCGAGCGCGCGATCAAGGCGCGCCGGCACAAGCCGATGGTCATGGTCGACCTCGCCGTGCCGCGCGACGTCGAAGCCGAGGTCGGGGCGCTGGACGACGTCTTCCTGTACACGGTCGACGACCTTGCCCAGGTCGTCGACGCCGGCCTCGAGTCGCGCCAGCAGGCGGTGATCGAGGCCGAGGAGATCATCAATACGCGTGTGGATGGTTTCCTGCACTGGATGCAGGCGCGCGACGCCGTGCCCACGATCAAGGCGCTGCGCCAGCACGCCGAGATGGTGCGCGCCGTCGAGCTCGAACGCGCAAGCAAGCTGCTCGCGAAGGGCGAGGATGCGCACAAGGTGCTCGATGCCCTGAGTCACGGCCTGATCAACAAGCTGATGCACGGCCCGACCCGCTTCCTCAATCAGTCCGAGGGCGAGCAGCAGGCCGACGCCGCGCGAGTGGTGCAGCAGCTCTTCAACCTCAATTCGCACGACTAGGCGAGCGCGCGCCCGCAGCGGGCGTGTCAGCCGCCGTCGTACTCCCCTCCCGGTTCCCGATGAAGCAGAGCATCCGCGAAAAGCTCGATTTCCTGAGCAGTCGACTGACCGAACTGGATCGCGAACTCGCCTCCGAGGATGCCGCGCGCGCCATGGATGTCTTCCGCGCGCTCGGGCGCGAGCGCGCGGAGATCGAGCCGGTCGTGGCCCTGTACGAGGCATGGCGCAAGACCGAGAGCGATGCGGCGAGCGCCCGCGAGATGCTCGCCGACGCGGAGATGCGCGAACTGGCCGAGATGGAGCTGGCGGCCTGCGCGGAACGGATCGCGGCGCTGGAGGACGAACTGCAGCGCGCGCTGTTGCCGCGCGACCCCGACGACGAGCGCAACCTGTTCCTCGAAATCCGCGCCGGGACCGGCGGCGACGAGGCGGCGTTGTTCGCCGGCGACCTGCTGCGCATGTATACGCGCTACGCCGAACGGCAGCGCTGGAAGGTCGAGATCGTGTCGGCGAGCGAATCGGATCTCGGCGGCTACAAGGAAGTCATCGTGCGGGTGGTCGGCGGCGGCGCGTTTTCGAAACTGAAGTTCGAATCCGGTGGGCATCGCGTGCAGCGGGTGCCGGCGACGGAGACGCAGGGGCGCATCCACACCTCCGCCTGCACGGTCGCGGTGATGCCCGAGGCCGATGAGCTCGAGGCCGTCAACATCAACCCGGCGGACCTGCGCATCGACACCTTCCGTGCGAGCGGCGCGGGCGGACAGCACATCAACAAGACCGATTCGGCGGTGCGCATCACCCACCTGCCCACGGGTATCGTCGTCGAATGCCAGGACGACCGTTCGCAGCACCGCAACAAGGCGCAGGCGATGTCGGTGCTGGCCGCACGCATCCACGACATGCAGCTGCGCACACAGCAGGCGCGCGAGGCCGCGACGCGCAAGAGTCTCGTCGGCAGCGGCGACCGCTCGGAGCGCATCCGCACCTACAACTTTCCGCAGGGCCGCGTCACCGATCACCGCATCAATCTCACGCTGTACAAGCTGGACGCGGTCATGGAGGGCGAGATCGACGAGCTGGTCGGCGCGCTCACGGCAGAACATCAGGCCGAGCAGCTGGCGGCGCTCGCCGGTGAGTGAGATGGCCGTGCTGCCGCGTTCGATGATGTCGCCCCGGTGGAGGCGTTGATGGATGCTCCCGACGCGGCACCGGACATCGCCGGCGTACTCAACTGGGCGCGTGCCCGCATCGCCGTCGTCGATGCGCGGGTTCTGCTGCGCCATGTGCTGCAATGTTCGTCGGCGCGCCTCGCGGCCTACCCGGAGGCGCGGCTCGACGAGCGCGAATGGACGGAGTTCCGCAGCCTGGTCGAGCGCCGCGAGGCCGGCGAGCCGGTGGCCTACCTGATCGGCGAGCGCGAGTTCTATGGGCACCCCTTCATGGTTGGCCCGGCGGTGCTGATCCCGCGACCGGACACCGAGCTGCTGATCGAGCTGGCGCTGGCGCATTTCGGCGACAAGCCGCGCACGCGGGTGCTCGATCTCGGCACGGGTAGCGGCGCGCTGGCCGTGACGCTGGCGCTCGAGTTGCCCGACGCGGATGTGACGGCGGTGGATCGCTCGCGCGAGGCCTTGCTGGTCGCGATGGCCAATGCCGCGCGCCTCAAGGCGAGCGTGTCCTTCGTGCTCGGCGACTGGTTTGCGCAGCTGGGGGGCGACCGCTACCAGCTGATCGTGGCCAACCCGCCGTATGTCGCGGCGGGCGACCCGCACTTGAGCGAGGGCGACGTGCGCTTCGAACCGGGGACGGCGCTGGCAGCGGGGCCGCAGGGGCTGGACGACCTCGCGGTCATCGCCGCGCAGGCGCCGCGCCACCTTGAGCCAGGTGGCTGGCTCTTCATGGAGCATGGTTACGATCAGGCGGCGGCCGTGCGCGGCCTGCTTACCGACGCGGGATTCTCGTCGATCACGTCATGGAAGGACCTCGGCGGCATCGAACGCGTGTCGGGCGGCCAGTGGCTGGGACGCGGCGAGCCGCGTTGAATGCCTGCCGCCGATTTGGGCGCAGTTTGGCCTCAGTTTCGCTATTGACGGCCGGCGCGGCAATCCCTAGAATTTCCCGAGTTAATTACTCAACTTTTGGAACGGCAACATGGACATCCAGAACGTCATCCGCGAGCAGGTCTCCAACAACCCGGTCGTGCTCTACATGAAGGGCACGCCCCAGTTCCCGATGTGCGGCTTTTCCGCGACGGCGGTGCAGATCCTCAAGAACCTCGGCGTGACCGATCTGTTCTCGGTGAACGTGCTGGAGAACGAGGACATCCGTAACGGCATCAAGGAATACGCCAACTGGCCGACGATTCCGCAGCTCTACGTCAAGGGCGAGTTCGTCGGCGGCTGTGACATCATGCGCGAGATGTACGAGAACGGCGAACTGAAGACGATGCTCGCCGAAGCCGGCGTCAAGTAAGCGCCTCCCGCCGCGCGGCAGTTTCCGCGCGCTGCGTGTTGCGAAGCCCGCCTCCGAGGCGGGCTTTTTTTTGGTGCGCCCAGCATGGGCGCACTCTTGCGGGTGAAAGTCCCGCCGTAAGTTGATCACAGCGAACGAAGCGAAGCGCAACTGCGTGAGGGCGACTGAGCGTGGGGAGGAAGCGTGGA
>NZ_QVLR01000017.1 GCF_014822185.1 Azoarcus sp. Aa7 | reverse complement strand
ATGAACCTGTTGCGGCTCAATACCACCCGCAAGGCGAGCATCAAGTCGAAGCGCATGCTGGCTGCCACCCTCGATGAATTTCGCGCCGAGTTGCTCGGAGTTATGACATGAAGGTGCGATTGCCCTGGGGTAGCATCGCGCCCGAGATGCCGGCATTATTGAATGCGATATCGAGCTTGCCGAAACGTGTCAGAGTGGCCTGAACCATCCCCGCACAGTCTTCGTCACGACTGACATCCACGCGCTGGAACAACGCTTCACCACCCGTCCTCTCGATTTCGGCCACGACCTCCTTGCCTGACGCCTCGCTCATGTCGGCGATAACGATTCGTGCACCGGCCTGTGCAAACAGCAGCGCAGTGGCGCGACCGATGCCGGATGCACCGCCGGTGATGATGGCAACCTTGTTCTGCAGAGCTGACATGTGCTTTCCTCCCGATAAATAGAGAATAAAAACTTCGGTACATCAAGGTACTGAATCGCCCCGGGTTCGGCGGAGGCCGGTTGGTTTAAGTCAAGCCGCGATGGCGGTCTGACCCCGTCGGCGGCGGCGACGCCGGTGGGCGCGTCCGATTGACGCGGCGCTGCGCTCAGTCCGCGAAGCGCGGCAGCCGCTGTTCGCGGGCCGCAGCGAGCGCTTCGTTCAGGTCGGCCGACAGCAGCATCGCGGCATTCCAGGTCGCGACCTGGTTGAGCCCGTCGACCACGCTGTGGTCGCGGCTATAGTTGAGCATTTCCTTCGTGCCGCGCATGGCGAGCGGCGATTTTCCGGCGATCTGGCGCGCGAGGGCGCGTACCGCCGCCAGCAGCGCGTCCCGGTCGGGATGGACGGCATTGGCAAGGCCGCAGCGCACCGCTTCATCGGCGGACAGCGTGCGCCCGGTGAAGGCGAGTTCGCGCGCGAGGCCGTGCGGGATGAGGTGAGGCAGGCGCTGCAGGGTACCGACGTCGGCGACCATGCCGACGTCGATCTCGCGCACCGCGAAGTGGGCCTCGGCGCTCACGTAGCGCATGTCGCAGCAGGCGACGAGATCGACCCCGCCGCCCAGGCAGGCGCCGTGGATCGCGGCGAGCACGGGCTTGCGGCAGCGTTCGATGCTCGACAGGCAGTCCTGCAGGTCGAGGATCAGGCGGCGCAGTTTTTCACGCCGGCGGGCCTCGTCCGCGTCCGCAATGCGCTGCGTGATGCCACCCAACATGTCGAGGTCGATGCCGGCGCAGAAATGCCGCCCTGCCCCGGACAGCACGACGGCCCGCACGGCCGGTTCGCCATCGGCCCAGTCGAAGGCCGTGCGCAGTTCGCGCCAGAGCGCGTCGTCGAGCGCATTGGATTTGTCCGGCCGGTTCAGGCAGAGATCCAGCACTCCGTCGGCCAGCTCGAGCCGCAGGGTGGTCAGTACAGGCAGCGTCATGGTCTTACCTCAAAGAATAAACGCCCCCGACGAAGCGGGGGCGAAATGGGAGAGAAACCGGGGGAGGGAACGGGATACCCCCAACCTTCAGTCGGCGAACAGCTCGTCGCCGCATCCGGCCAGCGCGGCGTCACCACTCATGACCGTGTCGGCGAAAGCCGCGGCTTGCGGCAGCATCTGGTCGGCGTAGAAGCGGGCGGTCGCGATCTTGTTGCGGTAGAAGGTCTGGTCGCCCTCGCCGCTCGCGAGGCGGGCCGCCGCCACGATGGCCGCCTTGCCCATCATCCAGCCACCGCTCACGGTCACCGCCAGATGCAGGTAGGGCACGGCGGCCGTCAGCACGCCACCGAGGGCGCTCTTGGCGTTGGCGGCCAGCCATTCGGTCGCGCCCATCCAGGCGTTGAGCGCGCTCGCGAGCTTTTCGCCCATCGCCCGCAGTTCGGCGCGATCGCTCGCTCCAAGCGCCTTGGCCGTGGCATGGACCTCGCCGAACACGCGCTTGGCGGTGGCGCCCTGGTCGCGCATCAGCTTGCGGAACAGCAGGTCGTTGGCCTGGATGCCGGTGGTGCCCTCGTAGATCGTCGAGATCCGCGCGTCGCGCCAATGCTGGGCGGCGCCGGTTTCCTCGATGAAGCCCATGCCGCCATGGATCTGGATGCCCAGCGAGGCCACCTCGATGCCCATCTCGGTGCTGCCGCCCTTGACGATCGGAATCAACAGTTCGGCCAGATACAGGCTGCGCTCGCGCGTTGCCGCGTCGGCATGGTGGTGCGCGCAATCGAGCAGGCCGGCGGTGTAGTAGGCCAGCGCGCGGCAGGCTTCGACGCGCGACTTCATCAGCATCAGCATGCGGCGCACGTCGGGGTGCTTGTCGATGCTGACGAGCGCCTCGCCGGTGAGCGCATCGCGCCCCTGCTTGCGCTCGCGCGCATAGCCGAGCGCCTGCTGGTAGGCGCGCTCGCCGACCGCGATGCCCTGCAGGCCGCATCCCAGGCGGGCCTCGTTCATCATCACGAACATGTATTCAAGGCCGCGGTTCGCTTCGCCGAGCAGGTAGCCGACGGCGCCGCCACCGAAGTTGCCATTATCGCCGTACGCCATCACGCAGGTCGGGCTGCCGTGGATGCCGAGCTTGTGCTCGATCGACACGCAGTGCGCGTCGTTGCGCGCGCCGAGCGAGCCGTCGGCGTTCACGAGGAACTTCGGCACGAGGAACAGCGAGATGCCCTTCACGCCGGCCGGGGCGTCCGGCAGGCGGGCGAGCACCAGATGCACGATGTTATCGGTCATCTCGTGGTCGCCATACGAGATGAAGATCTTCTGCCCGAAGACCTTGTAGCTGCCGTCGGCCTGCGGCTCGGCGCGCGAACGGATGAGCGCCAGGTCGGAGCCGGCCTGCGGCTCCGTGAGGTTCATCGTGCCGGTCCATTCGCCGGTCACCATCTTTTCGAGGTAGGTGCGCTTGAGCTCATCGCTCGCGCACACCCGCAGCGCTTCCACCGCGCCGGTCGTGAGCAGCGGCCCGATCGAGAAGGCCACGTTGGCGGCGGCGAACATTTCCTTGGCGGCGATGCCCAGCAGCGCGGGCAGGCCCTGGCCGCCGAACTCCGTCGGCCCGTTCATGCCGTTCCAGCCCGCGTCGCGGTATTGCGCGTAGGCCTCCTTCCAGCCGGGGGCCGTCGTCACGCCGTCCGGGCCGAGCTTGCTGCCCGCGCGGTCGCCGATGGGGTTCAGCGGCGCCAGCACCTCACCGGCGAACTTGGCGGCTTCGTCCAGCACGGCATCGGCCAGGTCGGGAGTCGCTTCCTCGAACCCCGGCAGTTTGCCGATCTCCGCAAAGCCGGCCAGTTCGTCCATGACGAAACGCATGTCCTTGATGGGGGCGCGATAGTCGCTCATCTTCGATTCCTCTCGTTAAGGTTGGGTATCAGTAAAAATCCGGGGCCGCCTCAGGCAGCCTCCTTCAGGGCGCGACGCAGGATCTTGCCGACGTTGGTACGCGGCAGGTCATCGCGGAATTCAACATGTTTCGGCACCTTGTAGCCGGTGAGCACGGTGCGGCAGTGTGCGATCAGGGCCGGCGCGTCCAGCGCGGGGTCCTTGCGCACGACAAAGATCTTCACAGCCTCGCCGGAATGCGCGTCGGCGACCCCGACCGCCGCCACCTCGGCGACACCCGGATGCATCGCGACGGCCTCCTCGACTTCGTTCGGATACACGTTGAAGCCGGACACGAGGATCATGTCCTTCTTGCGATCGACCAGGAACACGAAGCCGCGCCCGTCCACGTAGCCAACGTCGCCGGTGCGCAGGAAGCCGCCCGGATGGAACACCGCGTGGGTTTCGCCCGGGCGCTGCCAGTAGCCCTTCATCACCTGCGGACCGCGGATGCAGATCTCGCCGGTCTGCCCTTGCGGCGCTTCGTTGTCGTCGTCGTCGCGGATGGAAACCTCCGTGGACGAGATCGGCAGGCCGATCGAACCGTTGAAGTCCTTCATGTCCAGCGGGTTCATCGTCGCCGCGGGCGAGGTTTCGGTCAGCCCGTAGGCCTGCAGCAGCGTCGTGCCGGTGACCTTGCGCCAGCGCTCGGCCACCGGCGCCTGCACGGCCATGCCGCCGCCGAGGGTGAGGCGCATCGTCGAGAAATCGAGCGTCGCGAAGTCGGCGCAGTTGAGCAGCGCGTTGAACAGCGTGTTGACGCCGGTCACCACGCTCACCGGGTGCCGGCGCCATTCCTTCACCAGACCCGGAATGTCGCGCGGATTGGCGATGAGCACGTTCTTCGCACCGATCATCAGGAAGACGAGGCAGTTCGCCGTGAGCGCGAAGACGTGGTACAGCGGCAGCGCGGTGACGATCACTTCCTGCCCCTCGCGGACCGCCGGCCGGATCCAGTGCCAAGCCTGCAGCACGTTGGCGCAGATATTGCCGTGCGTGAGCATCGCCCCCTTGCACACCCCGGTGGTGCCGCCCGTGTATTGCAGGAAGGCGATGTCCGCGTGGCCGAGTGTCGCGGGCCGGAAGCCGTGCCGGCGGCCGGCGGCGAGCGCAGCCTTAAAGGACACCGCGCCGGGCAGGTGCCAAGCCGGCACCATCTTCTTGACGCGCCGCACGACGAGGTTCACCAGCGCCCCTTTGAGCCCCCCGACGCGCTCGCCCATCGAGGTCACGATGACGTGCTTGACGGGCGTGCGCGCAAGCACCTGCTGCAGCGTATGGGCGAAGTTCTCGACGATGACGATCGCCGTCGCGCCCGAGTCCTTGAGCTGGTGCTCCAGTTCGCGCGCCGTGTAGAGCGGATTGCAATTCACGACGACGCAGCCGGCGCGCAACGCGCCGAACAGTGCCACCGGGTATTGCAGGAGGTTGGGCATCATCAGCGCGACGCGATCGCCCTTCTTCAGCCCGCGCGACTGCAGCCAGCCGGCGAACTCGCGCGCCTCGGCATCGAGCCGGGCGTACGTGATTTCGCGCCCCATGCTGACGTAGGCGACCTGTGACGCGTAGCGCGCGCAGGCCTTTTCGAAGACGGCGACCAGCGAGGGCGCGTCGGCCAGGTCAATCTCGGGCGGGACGCCCTGCGGGTAGCTCGGCAACCAGATTTTTTCCATGTGTCGTTCCCCGTCCTCAGCCCCCGAGAAGGGCCTTCTTCAGATCCGCATCGGCCGGTTTCTCGCCCAGCCACACGCGCAACAGCGCCTTCGCGAAGGCGCCCCCGGCGACCTGCCCGCGCACCTCGCCGTTCACGCTGACGGCGATGCCGTCGGCGCCGAAGTCGATGGCGATCACCGTCCCGCTGCGCGCCTTGCCGATCGACTTCATCAGCGTGGCAAGCTGCCCGGCCGGCACCTTCAGCGCCTCCAGTTCAGCGGTGCTCAGGTTGTTGCGCAGCCCCTCGTCGAGGGCTTCGTGCAGCGCCTGCGCGTCCAGATCGCGCAGCAGGTGCAGGCTGATGCGCCGCGGCCCCGCCGCCTCATAGACGGCCTCGGGCGTCGTCGCGCGCGCGCCCGTGTAGAGCGCGCCGACATAGACCTTGAAAAACACCTTGGTGCGAATCCCCGCGCCGTTGAGCGCGAGTTCCTGCGTGCCGACCCGGATGCGGTCGTCCACGTGCACGCCGGCCACTTCCGCGGCATGCAGCCCCGGTGCGGCCGACAGCGCGGCGATCAGTGTCGCCGCGCACATGAAATGCCGTGCGTCCATCTCTCATCTCCTCCTCCGCCAGACTTGCGTCGGCGTGTCCTCGTCTTGTCTTGTCGTATGGCGGTCTGTGCCGCCTGCGGGGCACGGTCGTGCCGTGCCCCGTTCTGCCCGCAGTGCGGGCGTGGCTCAGACGCGCTCGAAGATGCCCGCGGCGCCCATGCCGGTGCCGATGCACATCGTCACCATGCCGTAGCGCCCGCCGGTGCGCTGCAGGCCGTGCACCACGGTCGCGGTGCGGATCGCGCCGGTCGCGCCGAGCGGATGGCCCAGCGCGATCGCCCCGCCCAGCGGGTTGACCTTGGCCGGGTCGATGTCGAGTTCCTGCATCACCGCCAGCGACTGCGCCGCGAAGGCCTCGTTGAGCTCGATCCAGTCGAGTTCGTCCTGGCGGATGCCGACCTGGGCCAGCACCTTGGGGATCGCCGCGATCGGGCCGATGCCCATGATCTCCGGCGCCACGCCGCCCACCGCGAAGCCCGCGAAACGCGCCAGCGGGGTCAGGTTGTATTCCTTGAGCACCTTCTCGGACACGAGCATCACCGCGCCCGCCCCGTCCGACATCTGCGACGAGTTGCCGGCCGTCACCGAGCCGCGCGCGTGGAACACCGGCTTGAGCTTGCCGAACTTCTCCAGCGACGCGTCCGCGCGCGGGCCTTCATCGACCTCGGCCATGCGCTCGCGCACCTTCACGTTGCCGGTCCGCAGGTCGGGCAGGCTTTCGCGGATCGCGAAGGGCGTGGTCTCGGCATTGAAGTGGCCGGCCTGGATCGCCGCGCAGGCCTTCTGGTTCGAGGCCAGCGCGAACGCGTCCTGCGCGTCGCGCGAGATCTTCCACTGCTGGGCGACCTTCTCGGCGGTCAGGCCCATGCCATAGGCGATGCCCACGTTCTCTTCCGTCGCGAAGACCGCCGGGTTCAGCGACACCTTGTTGCCCATCATCTGCGGCATCACGCTCATCGACTCGGTGCCGGCGGCGATCATCACGTCGGCCAGGCCCAGGCGGATCTGGTTGGCGGCATCGGCCACGGCCTGCACGCCGGACGAGCAGAAACGGTTGATGGTGTAACCCGGCACGGTGTTCGGCAGGCCGGCGAGCAGCACGCCGATACGCGCCACGTTCATGCCCTGCTCGGCCTCCGGCATCGCGCAGCCGACGATGACGTCGCCGATGCGCGCCGGATCGACCGCCGGCACCTGCGCGACCACGGCCTTCAGCACCGCCGCCAGCATGTCGTCCGGCCGCACGTTGCGGTACATGCCGTTGCGCTTGGCCACCGGCAGGCGCGTCGCCGCCACGATGTAGGCGTCTTGAATCTGTTTGCTCATTGCTATGTCTCCTGGCCCGATTAGTTACGAAGCGGCTTGCCGGTTTCCAGCATGTGCCGGATGCGGGCCTGCGTTTCGGGGGTCTTCAACAGTTCGAGGAACTGGCGGCGCTCGACGGTGAGCAGCCACTCCTCATCGACCAGGCTGCCGGTCTCGATTTCGCCGCCGCACAGCGCGACCGCGGCCGCCCTGGCCACCTTGTAGTCGTGGGCGGAGATCATTCCGCCGTCCTTCATGTTCACGAGCGTCATCTCGAGCGTGGCGATGCCGTTCTTGCCGGCCACCGCGACACCGCGCGCCTTCTGCGGCGGCGCGTAGCCGGCGTCGGCCATCGCGCGCGCCTCGCGGATCGCGACCCACAGCAGCTCGTTGGCGTTGAAGAGGACCGTGTCGCTGCGCCGGGTGAAGCCGTAGTCGACCGCCTCGACCGCGCTCTTGGTGACCTTGGCCATCGCGATGTTCATGAACACCGGCTGCAGGAAGTCGAATACCTCCTTCGGGGTGGCGGACTGGGCCGCCAACTCGGCGGCGCGGACCGCGAACTCCTTGCACCCGCCGCCCGCCGGGATCAGCCCGACGCCGGCCTCGACCAGCCCGACGTAGCTTTCCAGCGCCATCACGCGCTTGCCGGCGTGCATGACGAACTCGCAGCCGCCGCCCAGCGCCATGCCCTGCACCGCGGCGACCACCGGCACCTGCGCATACTTGAGCGCCTGCGAGGCGCGCTGGAACCGCTCGACGGTCTGCTCGAGCCGCTCGAACTGCCCGGCCGCAATCGCCTCGGACACCTGCTGCAGGTTGGCGCCCACCGCGAAGGGCGGCTCGTGCCAGATCACGACGCCGTCGAGCGTCTCCTCGGCCTGGCGCACCGCGGCGATCACGCCGTCGAGCACCTCGTCGCCGATCGCATGCATCTTGGATTTGATCGACAGGATGCCGATGCCGGCATCGACCGTCGGCAGGCGCCACAGGCGCGCGCCCTCGTTCTCGAACAGCGTCTCGCCCGACTGCGCCGGCAGCGGCGCGGCTTCGCCCAGCACGCGCTCGGGGAAGAGCTGGCGCTGATAGACCGGCAGCACCGAACGCGGCACATAGGCGTCCTTGCGGGCGGAGTAGGAGCCTTCCGGCGTATGCACGCCGGTGCGGCCCGCGTCGAGCGCCCAGGCCGGCAGCGGCGCGCTGCTCATCGCGCGACCCGCGGCGATGTCGGCCGCGATGGCCTGTGCGGTCCCGGCCCAGCCGGCGGCCTGCCAGGTTTCGAACGGCCCCTGCGCCCAGCCGAAGCCCCAGCGCATCGCCAAGTCGAGGTCACGCGCATTGTCGGCGACGTTCTCCAGCTGCACCGCGGCGTAATGGAAGATGTCGCGGAAGATCGCCCACAGGAACTGCGCCTGCGGATGCGCCGACGCCCGCAGCGCGGCGAATTTCTCGGCCGCATTCCTGATCTTCAGGATCGCGGCGACCTCCTCGGCTACCTCGCCGGCGGACGGACGATAGTCCTGCAGCCCCAGGTCGAGGACCTGGATCTCCTTGCCCTGCTTGCGGAAGATGCCGCCACGCGTCTTCTGGCCGAGCGCGCCCTTGTCGATCAGCGCGCGCAGCCATGCCGGCACCTGGAAGTGGGCGTGCCAGGGATCCGCATTTTTCCCATCTCGGAGGGTGTCCTGCATCGTCTTGACGACGTGCGCCATCGTGTCGAGGCCGACGACGTCGGCGGTACGGTAGGTAGCGCTCTTCGGCCGCCCGATCTTCGGCCCGGTGAGCGCATCGGCGGCGTCGAAGCCCAGCCCGAAGGCCTGCGTGTGATGCATCACCGCGAGGATCGAGAACACGCCGATGCGGTTCGCGACGAAGTTGGGCGTATCGAACGCCCGGATCACGCCCTTGCCGAGGCGCGAGGTGAGCCAGGTTTCCAAGGCGTCGAGGGTCGCCGTTGCGGTGTCCGGGGTCGCGATGATCTCGACCAGGTGCATGTAGCGCGGCGGGTTGAAGAAGTGGATGCCGCAGAAACGCGGCCGCACGGTGTCCGGCAGGCCCTGCGCCAGGGCGTCGATCGACAGGCCCGAGGTGTTCGACGCGACGACCGCGTGCGGCGCGAGGTGCGGAGCGATCCGCGCGTACAGCGCGTGCTTCCAGTCCATGCGCTCGGCGATCGCCTCGATCACGAGATCGCACTCCGCCAGAAGCGGCAGATGCTCGTCGTAGTTCGCGGCATCGATGTACTTGAGCACGTCCTTGCTCGCGAGCGGCGCAGGATCGAGCTTCTTCAGCCCGTCGAGCGCCTTCTTCACGACGCCGTTGCGGTCGCCTTCCGCGGCGGGCAGGTCGTACAGCAGCACCGGAACGCCGGCATTCGCGAGATGCGCCGCGATCTGCGCCCCCATCACCCCGGCGCCCAGCACGGCCGCCTTCCTTACGATCAATCTGGTCAAGACACTTCTCCTCACGTTGCGCCCCGCAACTTTTCGGGTCTTCTGCCGGGCCTGAAAATTAAACTAGACGCTGTCAAGTTACGGTCAATTCTTGACACTGTCAAGATATGTTTGCTATTTTTCCTTCATGGCCAAAACTCTCCCACCTCCCTACCATCACGGCGACTTGCGGCGCAGTCTGCTGGACGCCGCGCGGGTCATGGTCTGCGAAGACGGCATCGAGGCCCTGTCCCTGCGCAAGCTCGCCGACGCCGTGGGCGTATCGCGCACCGCCCTCTATCACCACTTCCAGGACAAGAACGACCTGCTGTGCGCGATCGTCGCCGAAGGGTTCGCGACGCTGCATCGCCTGATGGACGCTGCCCTCGCCCCGGAAACCGGCGCCTCGCGCGAACGCTTCGCCACCTTCGTGCATGGCTACGTGCACTTCGCGACACAGGACGCCGAGCTCTACGACCTGATGTTCAGCCGGACGATCTGGAAGCAGCACACCCCGAACGATGCGCTGCGCACCACCGCCCGCGACTGCTTCCGCCGCCTGCGCGAAATGGTGAAACAGTGGCAGGCCGACGGCATCATGTCCGACCGCTTCGACCCGAAGCGGCTGTCCCAGGTTACGTGGAGCACCCTGCACGGGCTGAGCCGGCTACAGAACGACGGCGTCTACAAGGACCAGAGCGGCCTGAAGGCGATGTGCGACTGCGCGATCGCGGTGCTGCTGAATCCGTAAGACCCCTCCGCAAGCCCCGGCGAACCGGCCAAGGCATTCGCGGGATGTCCCTGCTGCCAGAACACGATCTTGACGCGCTCCCCTCCTCGGGGAGCACGCCTGAAATCCAAGGTCAATTCGCTCCGGCCCGCTTCGCAGCTTCGATCCTGCTCATCGAGTCCCGGATCATGCGCGTCACATCCCCCTGAATCGTGCCCGGACGCGGCGGGAACTCCTTGAATGTTTCCAGGTGTTCCTGCAGCACCCGCAAGACCGGCAGATACACCCAGCCCTTGCCTTCCGTCCAGGCGCGATTGACGTCGCCATCCTGGCGTTCGAAGGGGTCCATGAGCAGGTTGGTGATGTTCGGCCGGCCATATGGCAGCAAGGCGTCGTCCCACTTGCCGCTACGCTTCGAGGCGAACGAGACCTTCCACGGGCCGATGCGAATCGCGGTCAGGTCGCGCTCGTCGTAATAGAGGAGGTGATTCCGTGCCGACTTCCGAGCAGATATATGAGCAAAATGACACTCGAAGTCGTCCTCGAGGCCATCCGACGTCTTGCTCATCGGATTCGGTCCAGTGGCCAATGGCCCGGCTCTTCGGACCACAAGAGTATCCGCGCCCTACCCGTATAACGACGGCCCCACTCACCCCAGTCGCCCCACGCTTGCGCACCCGACGCTTCCAGATTCGCTTCTGCGCGTCCTTCACTGCCGAGCGGCGCCATTTCACCGATTCAGAACGATGTTCGCATCCGCCCCCAGGCAGTTCGCAAGGCGTCGCGGTGTTCCGGCGCCGCAACGCCTATCAAGCGCTTTGCACGCTCGGTCAACGATGCGCCCCGCATATCCGCCACCCCATGCTCGGTAACGACGATGTCGACGAGATGTCGTGGGGCGCCGACGAGCGCCGCCGAATCGAGCCGCGGCACGATGCGTGAGACCGTGCCGCGCGCTGCGCTGGAGAGCAGTGCGAACACTGCGCGGCCATTGCGCGACAGCTGTGCACCACCGGCGAACGCGGGCATGCCGCCGACACCGGCGACCAGTTGGCCACCCAGCGAATCGCAATTGACCTGCCCGAGAAGGTCCACTTCGAGCGCTGCATTGATCGCGACGAAGTCGTCGAGTGCAGCAATGCGGCGTACATCGTGGGTTTCGCTCACCGGCGCAAAGTGGAAAGTCTCGTCCTGCGCAACCCGCTGGTAGAACGCTGCATCGCCGAGAGCCACGCCGACATTCGCGGATCCCGCACCACGAATCACGCCACGATCGACGAGTGGAACGACGGCCTGTGTCGCCATGCCCGCATGGAGCCGGAGGTTACGATGATCGCCGAGCGCTCCGAACACCGCGGCGACCATCCGGCCGATCCCCAGCTGGATCGTGTCGCCGTTGCGCACAGTCCCCGCCGCATGGGACGCCAGTTGCGCCAGCGGCGCGTTCGGCGATTCCTCGCGATAGCTCACCAGCTCTCCCCCCACTTCCACCACCGCGTCGCAGTCGTCGAGCGAGACTTGCACGCTCCCCCGCGTCCGTGGCATCGCGGGGTTGATGTGGGCAATGCGCCGGCGGGCGTGCGACCAGACGGCAGGAGCGAAATCATGGCAGACCCCGAGGCTCAGCCGCCCCTGTTCGTCCGGCTCGCTCGTCTGGACGATGGCGAGATCGATCTCGAGGCGACTGAGATCTCGCCACGCACCGACGTAATCCACCGGAAGCAGTTCGACCCGCCCATCGAGGAAATCTGGCCGGAACGACGGCAGCATGAAATAGGCGCGCTGACGCGCTTGCGGGTGCAGCGTCGCGTACGCGCCCTCGTTGATGCCGTGAAAGAACACGCCGACGAAGCGCACGCCGGCGGCCTTGTCGGGCGCGGCACGCAAGGCATCACGCAAGGCCAGCGACTCGCCCGACAGCCCGCCAAGGAAGACGGTCATGCGGGGTTCGAACGAGGCGACGACCTCGGCCATCGACAGCCGCGCCGGATGTTGCCCCGCCGCCCCGGCGTTCATGCGCCCAGACGCCCGATGATGGAAATCGCGCACACGTTCTGGTGCGGATGCCCGCCCAGATTCTGCGTCAGTCCGATGTCGGCCTTGCCCAGCTGGCGCTCCCCGGCGCGGCCCAGCACCTGCTGATAGACCTCGTACACCATGCGCAGGCCCGACGCGCCGATCGGGTGGCCGAAGCACTTGAGGCCACCATCCACCTGACAGGGGATCTTGCCACCGCGGTCGTAGCGGCCTTCGAGGATGTCGAACGGGGCGCGGCCCGGATCGCTCAGGCCGAGGTTTTCCATCAGCACCAGCTCGGTGATCGAGAAGCAGTCGTGCACTTCGATCAGATCGAGCGATTCGCGCGGGTTGGCGATACCCGCTTCGCGATACGCTTTCGCGGCCGCCACCTCGGCAGTGCGGATCGAGGCGCCGTCCCAATTGCTGAACTGGGCTTCCTCGCCGTTGGAGACCGCGAGCTGCAGCGCCTTGACCGTCACGATGTCGCGCTTGCCCAGTTCGCGGGCGATCTCGGGCGTGGTGACAATCGCGCAGGCAGCGCCGTCGCTGACGCCGGAGCAGTCGAACAGGCCCAGCGGTTCGGCCACGGCAGGCGCCTTGAGCACGTCGTCGATGGTGATCCTGTTGCGCAGGTGGGCCTTGGGATTGAGGACCGCGTTGTCGTGGCTCTTGACCGACACGTGCGCCATCGCGCGCTTGAGCTCATCGCGGGAAATGCCGTACTTCGCCTGGTAGGCCGAGGCCAGTTGCGCAAAGGCGCCGGGCGCGGACGCATTCGGCATCCACAAGTCGGCCACCACGCCGCGGGTGCGCACCGGCAGGCCGCCGTAGCCGGTGTCCTTCAGCTTCTCGACGCCGAGCGCCAGCGCGATGTCGCAGGCGCCGGAGGCCACCGCATACACGGCGCCGCGCAGCGCCTCGGTGCCGGTCGCGCAGGCGTTCTCGACGCGGGTGGCGGCGATGTACGGCAGGCGCAACCCCTGGGCCAGCGGGCCCGCCGTCTTGCCGACGTTGTTTTCTTCGAGGCACACGCCGAGCCACGCCGCCTCGATCTTTTGCCGCTCGATGCCCGCATCCGCCAGCGCTTCGGCAAAGGCCTCCAGCATCAGATCTTCGGCATTGTCCGACCAGCGCTCGCCGAACCGCGAGCACCCCATCCCGATGATCGCTACGCGATCGCGAATTCCGTTTGCCATCCTTATTCTCCCGCCTTGAGTTGCGGCTTCGCTTTCCAGAAATAGCGCCGGAACCCGCGCATGGCGTCCAGATCCTTGATGCGGAAAACCATGTCCAGCGGCACGCCGACCGCGAGGTCGCCTGGATCGCAGTCGGCGAACTCCATCAACACCCGTGCCGCGTTGTCGAACTCGACATGACCGAACATGAAGGGCGGGCACGGCTTGTACGAAAGCCAGTCGCAGGTGAAGCTCCGGATCTTCGCGGGCTCGTCCGCCAGCCGGTACGGCTGCTGGGTATCCACCGCGCAGCAGGCCGGGTTCACACAGATCCGGCTGGCCGGAAACTGCACCGTGCCGCACTCACCGCAACGCCCGCCGCTGAAGCCCTGAACGGTTTCCTCGGCACGCCAGGCCGCCGACAGCGCGGTCTTGTTGTCCATCTCCGCGCGCATGCCCCATTCGAGGTCCAGCTGGCCGGTGAAGGACAGGTATTTCAGGTAATTGGTCTCTATCTGCCCGTCGTCGAGCCACGCGGGCTCGGCATCCGAACCGCTCGCCTGCTCCGTCGTCTCGAGCACGAGCGCGTCGCAACCGCTGCCGAACTGCACGACCAGGATCTTCTCGCTCGGCCCTGCCTTCGCGAGCGTGCGCGCCAGCATCATCAGCGGATGCGCAGCACCGGTGTCGCCGCTGCGCTCGAAGAGCGTGTCGACGATCGTCTCGGACCGCACGCCGACTTTTTTCGCAACCAGCGGACCGACGCGGCGCAGCCGTTCGGGCATGACGAAATGGTCGATCCGGTCGGCGCCGACGCCGGCTGCGTCCAGCGCCTGCTTCACCGCCGGAGGCACGAGCTTCGAAAAGCCCTCGTCCCGCACCCAGCGCTCTTCCCAGCCATAGTCGCCATCACGGCCGGCTTCGCGGAAATGATCGATAAAGTCGGCGGTAAGGCTCGCCGCGCCGAGCAGTCGGGCAATCGGTTCGCCCTCGCCCACCAACAACGCCGCGGCGCCATCGCCTGCCATCAGCTCGGCGGTGCTTGCCGGCCGGGGGATGCGGCGTTCGGACGCGATCAGCAGTTCGGTGTTGCCCGAACCCTGCAGGGCGCGAATCAGCGCGCTGCTCCCGGCCCGCAGGCTGCCGCCCGAATCAGTGGCCGACAGCGTCTTGGGAAGACCCAGCGCGGACGCGACCACCGCGGCGTTCAGCCGATCGGCGAACGGCAAGGTCGTCGACGCGAGCGTCAGCGTCTGCGGGGCGGGTGTTTGGGCGCCACCGAGAGTGCGCCTCCCCGCCTCGACCGCCATCGTGATGGCGTCTTCGTCCCAATTGGCCATGCTGCGCACGCCCTGCGCGAGACCGCGCAAGCCCGGCGCCATCCAGCGGTGGCCGGCCGCGACCGACTTGCGGTCGAGGCGCAGACGCGGCAGATAGGCACCGACTGCGAGGATGCCGCGATTGGTCGCGGCGCCGTTGTTCGGATTCATTGGGTGATCTCTGTTCCGATTGGAAATGGAGGGGAGAGCAGCCGACGCCCGCTCAGGGCAATCCGCGGATAACCGGCGAGCCCGCGGAAAGGTCGCGGGCGCAAACGTGCTCGAGGTAGGCGGTCGGCCAGCACATTTCGACATGACCGACGCCGGGCGCGCCGTCGATCGTCACGCTCATCGACGCCTCGTTCAGCACGACCTGCGGGCTCACGACGAAGGGGTAAAGCGCGAAGGTCCGCCCCTCGACCCGCGTGCTGCGGCCCAAGTCGTCGCGCACGTCTGCGACGACTGCGGTATGGGCGAGGCGTTCATCGTGGTCGAACTTCACATCGACACCGGTCACGTCCGCCATCCGCCCGTCGCGCAGGACGTAGCCGCGCAACACCTTGCGGCCGAGCGCCTCGACTTCCCAGAAATGCACGACCAGATCCGCGCCGGCCTGCGCCTCCAGCCACTTCCAGTGCTGCGAGAAGTACCAGTCGCGCGTGCCCCAGGAATGATCGCGATGCCCCATCGTGTCGAAGGGAATGGCACGGCCGTCGAGGGTCAGTACCCCCCGCACGCGGCCGCTCTGCTCGATGCGGTCTTCCGCCACCCAGCCGGGGCAGCCGTCGCGATGGCTGCCGTAGTTGTACGGCGGATGCACCGCCTCGAAGTTGTATTCGAGCGAGGCACGGCCACCGGGCGCGACGATGATCTGTGCGGTTTCGAAGGGTTTGCCGTGACGCACCGTCACCTTGCCGACCTGCCAGTCGTTGAAGCCCTGGTCGTCGCTCACCGGCTGGCCGTCGATGAAGTCCGCGACCACCTCGCCGACCTCGGGGCCATACACGACGAAGGCCGAACCCGCCTTGCCGAGGCCATTGACCCAGGTGTAGACGAACGCCGCGAGCCCGCTCTCCGGCAACTGCAGCATGAAGACCAGCGACTCGCGCGCCAGGGCATCCTCGCGCAGGCAATGGCGTGCATCGTGGGTCGGTTCCAATGGGGTGCGCGCTTCCGCACGCGACTGCGCTCTTTCCGTCATTTTCGCTCCTGGTGATCTGACCCGGCTCGGTCACACTGGCACATATCGTCCTGTTGCGTACTATTATTGTCAAGCGATTTATCGCGGCCCACTTTCATATCGGCGGATCTTGTGCAGCGATGGCCCGATCCGCAGGGCAAAAAAGCCGAAGGCCGAATGCGGCAACCGAACCGCCGAACCCACGCCGGGTGTCTCCACTCGCTGTTTTGGCCGGATACGCTGCGCTCCTCCCGCCCTGCATGAGCTCGTGCATTTGCCCTGGATACTTGCCGAACCGTATTTAGTCGTACAATATGCCCGAACTATACATCGCCACGCGAACGACGCCGGGCCGCAGCGCCGCCCGACCACGAACAACATCAGGAAGGCAAAATGCGAGCAAAGGAATCCGGCCCGGCGACAGCCAAGGTCACCAAATCCTCATCGGCCACCAGCGAGCCCGCCCCGAAAGCCAAGCCGGTGGACACGGCCGCCCAGCGGCGCGACATCAAGCTGGGCTACCTGATCCACGACGTGTCGCGGATGCGCCGCACGGTCTTCGACCAGCTGATGAAGCCGCTCGGCATCACCCGCGCGCAGTGGTGGGTGCTGGCGCATCTCTCGCGTCATGACGGAATGGCACAGACGCAACTGGCGTCGATGCTCGATGTCGGCAAGGCCAGCCTCGGTTCGCTGCTCGACCGGCTCGAAGCGACCGGATTCATCGAGCGCCGCCCCGATGCGACCGATCGCCGCATGAAACGGGTGTTCCTGTCGCGCAGTTCGATGCAGTTGCTCGAAAAGCTGGTGAAGACCGAGAGCGACTTCAACGAACAGATACTCGCCAGCCTCAGCGACAATGATCGCAACGAACTTATCCGTATGCTCTCGTCGATCAAGGATTCGCTGCTCGGGCTCGGTTCGACGGAGTCGTCGGACATCGATGCCGAGTGATTGGTCGGCACGGCCCCGCCTGAGCGTCCGGTGAATCCGCGAATCGTCGCACTGCAGGGTGCAAGCAATTGCCGCGATCTCGGCGATATCCGCAGCACCGATGGCCGGTGCCTGCGCCGCGGCCTGCTGTACCGCTCGGATTCGCTCGCCGAATTGACCGAAGCCGACTTCGAACAGCTTGAAACCATCGGCCTGCGCACCATCTGCGACCTGCGGCACGAGTCCGAACGCGTCCGCAGACCCAACCGGCTGCCTGCCGGGATGCAGATACGGCAGCACGCGATCGGTTTTTTCCCGCGTGGCGCCAAGAATCTGATCCCCTCGCTCGGCCCGCACAGCGACGAAATGGCGGTGCATTCGGCGCTGACGGGCTACTACCGAAACTTTCCGCTCGACCACGCGAGCGACTATGCGCGGATGTTTCAGGCGCTGCTCGAACCCGACGCGTTGCCTGCGCTGATCCACTGCACCAGCGGCAAGGACCGCACCGGTTTCGGCATCGCGCTGATCCTGATGGTGCTGGGCGTGTCGCGCAAAGATATCGTCGCGGACTACCTGCTGTCGAATCTCGCACCGCGCGACCTCCGCTTCATGGTCCCCAAGGGCGTTCCCGACGCCGCGCTGTCGGCGCTGATGAAAGTCCGCGCCGACTACCTCGAGGCATCCTTCGCGGCCATCGACGAGCATTGGTCGGACGAGCAAGCCTTTCTGCGGGAAGCGATCGGCCTTTCCGACAGCATGATCAAACAATTCCGCGACCTGATGCTCGTCTAGGCAGTTCCGCCGGAGCCGCCATCTCCGAATATCGATCGGCGCTTGCGCTTCGATATTTGGTTCGCTACCATACTGTCACACTACAGACAGTATGGAGTTCCTGTGACTACACGTGAGATTCTCATCGTCGGCGCGGCCCGCACTGCGATCGGCACCTTTGGCGGCGCCCTCAAGGACGTTCCGATGCGGCAACTGGCGACCACCGCGGTTCGCGCTGCCATCGCGCGCAGCGGTGTCGAGCCGGATCGCTTCGGGCATGTGGTCATGGGCAACGTGATCCCGACCGAACCGGCCGACGCCTACCTGAGCCGCGTCGCCGCCATCGATTCTGGGCTGCCGAAGGAAACCCCCGCCTTCAACGTGAACCGCCTGTGCGGTTCCGGCCTGCAGGCCATCATATCGGCTGCGCAGGCGATCGCCTTGGGCGACACCGACGTCGCAATCAGTGGTGGCGCGGAGTCGATGAGCCGCGGTCCCTACCTCGTGCCGGCCATGCGCTGGGGTGCGCGGATGGGCAACGCCGAAGTCACCGATTACATGAACGGCATCCTGCACGACCCGTGGGAGCGCGTGCATATGGGCATCACCGCCGAGAATGTCGCCGAGCGCTACGGCATCACGCGCGAAATGCAGGACCAGCTGGCGCTCGAAAGCCAGCAGCGCGCCGCGCACGCCATCGCGGAAGGCCGCTTCGCGACGCAGATCGTGCCGGTCGAGATCGCGAGCCGCAAAGGCACCGTCCTGTTCGATCGCGACGAGCACGTGCGCGCCAACGTCACGCTGGAGCAGCTCGCGGCGATGAAGCCGGCGTTCAAGCGCGACGGCGTGGTCACCCCCGGCAATGCGTCAGGCATCAACGACGGCGCCGCGGCGGTGGTGCTGGCCGAAGCGCGTGTGGCCGAGCGGCTCGGCCTGACGCCGCTGGGTCGTTTGGTGAGCTACGCGCATGCCGGCGTCGATCCGCTCTACATGGGCATCGGCCCGGTGCCGGCGTCGCGCAAGGCGCTCGAAAAGGCCGGGCTGTCGATCGCCGACATGGACGTGATCGAATCCAACGAGGCTTTCGCCGCGCAGGCCTGTGCGGTGGCGCAGGAACTGGGCTTCGACCCCGCCAAGGTAAATCCGAACGGTTCCGGCATCTCGCTGGGCCATCCGGTCGGCGCCACCGGCGCGATCATCACCACCAAGGCCTTGTACGAATTGCAGCGCATCGGCAGGCGCTACGCGCTCGTCACGATGTGCATCGGCGGCGGCCAGGGCATCGCGGCCATCTACGAACGACTCTGAACCCCCGTAAGTACGCACACGAGGAGTGGAAACCCATGAAAGTTCTGGTCCCGGTCAAGCGGGTGATCGATTACAACGTCAAGGCGCGCGTCAAGGCGGACGGTAGCGGCGTCGATCTCGACAACGTCAAGATGGCGATGAATCCCTTCGACGAGATCGCCGTCGAGGAAGCCGTGCGCCTCAAGGAGGCCGGCAGCGTCTCCGAAGTGGTCGCGGTGTCCTGCGGCGTCGCCGCGTGCCAGGAAACGCTGCGCGCGGCGCTGGCGCTCGGGGCGGATCGTGCCGTGCTGGTGAATACCGACGTCGAACTGCAGCCTTTGGCCGTCGCGAAACTGCTGAAGGCGCTGTGCGACCGCGAACTGCCGTCGCTGGTGATCTGCGGCAAGCAGGCGATCGACGACGATTCCAACCAGACCGGCCAGATGCTCGCTGCGCTGCTGGACTGCGGCCAGGCGACGTTCGCGTCGAAGGTGAAGCTCGAAGGCGGCAGCGCCATGGTCACGCGCGAGGTCGATGGCGGACTCGAGACGCTGTCGCTCGAACTACCGGCGGTCATCACGACTGACCTGCGTCTGAACGAGCCGCGCTACGCGACCCTGCCCAACATCATGAAAGCGAAGAAGAAGCCGATCGACACGCTCACGCCCGCGGAACTCGGCGTCGATGTCGCGCCGCGCCTGAAGACGCTGAAGGTCGTCGAGCCGCCCACCCGCCAAGCCGGCGAAATCGTTCCGGACATCGCGACGCTGGTGTCCCGACTCAAGAATCAGGCCAAGGTGATCTAACATGAGCATTCTCGTCATTGCCGAACACGACAACCGGACCCTCAAGGGCGCCACGCTCAACACGATCACGGCCGCCGCGGCGATCGGCGCCGATATCCACGTGCTGGTCGCCGGAAGCGGCTGCTCGGCGGTTGCCGAAGCGGTAAGCAGCATCAACGGCGTCATTCGCGTCCTGCTCGCCGACGCGCCGCATCTCGACGCGCTGCTGGCCGAAGACCTCGCGAAGCTGGTGACGCAACTCGCGGGCGGCTACAGCCACGTCCTCGCGCCGGCCACCGCCTTCGGCAAGAACTTCCTGCCGCGAGTCGCGGCGCTGCTCGATGTGGCGCAGATCTCGGATGTCGTCGCGGTCGAGTCGGCAAACACTTTCGTCCGTCCGATTTATGCCGGCAATGCGCTGGCAACCGTGTCGAGCGACGATCCGGTCAAGGTCCTCAGCGTGCGCGCGACGGCCTTCGAGGGCGCCGTCGGCGGCGGCGGCAGCGCGCCGATCACGCCGATCACGGCCCCCGCAGGCTTTGCCCGCACCCGATGCGTCTCGCGCGAACTCGCGACGAGCGAGCGGCCCGAACTGGCCGGCGCCAAGGTCATCGTCTCCGGCGGGCGTGGCCTGGGCAGCAAGGAGAACTACGACGCCGTTCTGGAGCCGCTCGCCGATGCCCTCGGTGCGGCGCTCGGGGCCAGCCGCGCGGCCGTCGATGCGGGGTTTGCGCCGAACGACTACCAGGTCGGGCAGACGGGCAAGATCGTCGCGCCGCAGTTGTACGTCGCCGTGGGTATTTCGGGCGCGATCCAGCACCTCGCCGGCATGAAGGATTCGAAGGTAATCGTCGCGATCAACAAGGACCCGGAGGCGCCGATCTTCCAGGTCGCCGATTACGGTGTCGTCGGCGATCTCTTCACCTTGGTGCCGGAGCTCGTCTCGAACCTCAAATGATGAATCCGGGGCAGATCGCGTCTGCCCCGGCAGGTTTTTCGTAATCCCTCGGCAGGGCTTGCCCTCTCTCCCTCCTTTCCTGCCGAGGTTCTTTTTTCCGGTCGGCCGAGACCTACGCCCCCAACAGTCTGCGCGCCAGCACCGACTGCATATCCCGACGGCCATCGGCGATCAGGTAGATGATGACCTGGCCGCGAGCTATCCGATAGATCACCCGGTAGGGCTTGAATGACGTCTGCCGATATTCCTTGATACCGAGCACCACCAGTTCTTTCGGGTAATTTCCACGCTCCGGAAACTGCGACAGGCTCTCCACGACTTCCATCAATTGATCGAGCACGTAGTTCGCATTCTCAACGCAGTCGAACTCGGCGATGTAGTCGTGGAGAGCCTCCAGATCCTGCTCAGCCCCCTCCGTGAGCAGAACCTCGTATCGGGTGTCTTTGCTGGACGTCACGCCCGGGCACGCTTGGCGCGCAGGCGAGCCACGACGTCAGCGACGGGCTTGACCCTGCCTGCCTCCACGTCCTGGTTGCCGAGTGCCAGGATCTTCAGCAGCGCCAATGTTTCCTGTGTCTCTTCGTACGTCGCCACGTCCTGCAGCACAGCCTTGGCTTCTCCGTTCTGTGTAATGACCAGGGGTTCCCGCTGCTCGGCAAGCTGCGAGAGCACTTCGGCTGCGTTGGCCTTGAGATAGCTGATGGGTTTGACTTGGGATGAGAAGCGCATGGCGGTGGTCTCGACGCGTTAACAGGACTAAATTTAGTCTTTTTATGGACTCACATCAAGAAGTCACTAACGACCTAGGCAGGACTTTCCCTGCCGAGGTCTTCTTCTTTAACCGATCAGACTCTCGATATCCGGCACCGCCGCGAGGTCCGGTTCCCAGCCCTGCGGTTTCACCAGCGATCGATCGCGCAGCAATTGCTCTGCAGACATCGCGAGCACGATCCGCTCGATCTTCAGCTGCTCGTCCGCCCCGCCTTGTGCGAACGCGTCCACCACGTCGCAGATCGCGGCGCGCATCGCGTGCACCGAACGCCGCAAGTCGTCGGGGTCGCGGCGGCACTGCTCGAGCACTTGCTCGGCCTCGGCAGCGCGCTCGATCAGCGCACCGCAGGCGGCCCGCGCCGACGGCTCCGTCGCCTGCACCTCCTTCAGCGCCGCGCTCGTCTTCACGAGCCGTGCGAGTTCGTCCCGATCGAAGCGGAACTGCACCGGCAGCTGGTGGGCCATCAGGCTCAACATGCCAACCACGAGCTTCGCCTGTTCCTCGGCGAGCTTGTTGGTGCCGGCGACGGCGGGAATCACGACATCCTTCATCGCCTTGATCATCGCGGCGATCTGTACTTCCGGGCGCATCTGCATGTCAGCAGCCCTCCTCGATAAGCTTGCGCATTTCATCCACGATCATGTAGCCGATCCCGATCAGCCAGGCGACCAGGATGTCCTGGTGCGTCTTGCCGTTGCGGGCGATGCGATAGCCCGTGCCGAGGATCAGCACGCTGATCGAATACGCGTTGTAGACCTTGTACCAATGCACCGTCTTCGGGTTGATGCTGAGCCCGGATGCCTTCTCGTAGCGCTCGTAGAACTCCGCTTCGGGCATCAGGCCGCATACCAGCAGGGTCTTGCCGTCTTCGGCCAACGACGAGAAGGCGCGGCTCGTGGTCCATGCGATGTCCTGATGGCGATCGCCGATGCGGCCGAGCTCCCAGTCGAGCAGGGCCGAGATGCGGTTGTCGTGCTCGGTGTAGAGGAAGTTGCCGGTGCGGTAGTCCGAATGCACGACCGACGCGAAATCGAGCACCGGCAGGTTGCGCCGCATCCAGGCCGACGCGACGCTCAGCATCGGGACGTTTTCGTCGAAATCCTCCTGCCACACGCGATCCCACCAATTGATGCCCCACTCGGCGCATTCGGTCGTGCCCTCTTTCGGGACGTCGAAAGCCGACAAGGTTTCACGGGAGATCGGATGCCGGTGGATGCGCCCGAGGATGTCGGCGAACTGCGGCGCCAGCGCTTCCCGCACATTACGCGGCATGCAGGTGCCCAGCCCGCTCACGCCGCTGACGGCCTCGGAGGGCTTCGGGACACCGGGCGCAAAACCATAGACTAGCGCGGGATACGGCAGGTATTTTCCGTCGGGATCGCACCAGAACACCGGCGGCACCGGCACCACGCCCTCGAACGCCTTGATCAGCTGGAATTCGCGCAACCGGCTGGTTTCGACAATGGATTCCGCCGGCTCCATGCGCAGGACCATGGCGGTCTTCTCGTAGCCCACGCCCGGCCGCAGCCATTCCAGCCCGAACGCCATCTGCAGCTTCGAGGCCCCGCCGGACAGCCAGCGCGGATCGCGGATCGAGAAATCCTCGACCTCGTTCGCGTGCAGCAGCGCTTCCAGACCCGCGACGAGCTTGTCGAGCGACACCGGCTGATAGCCTGGCCCGCTGCGTTGCCGGAGTTTGCGCACCAGGATGCGGTCGATTTCGGTTTCGCAGGGATAGCGCGAGCGCAACTGCGCGATCCATGCCTCGGTCGGGTGATTCTTGTCGATGGTCCGCATGCTCCGTGTCTCCTGGCTTTGGTGGTCTCGATCGCTTCTCGCGGCGTCGCCGCGGGCGTTCTTGTCAGTTTTGGTAGTGTTGCATACGGTACTTCAACAAATCAATAACTACCCGTACTCGCGGTACCTGGACATCGCCCTCCCCTCGTAGGACATCACCGTTTCGCCGTGCTGATTGACCGCCTCCTGCAGGATCGTCACGACGCCGCGGTCTCCTCTGCTCTGAGAGCGCACCGTGCGGAGGATGGTCGCGCGTGCCCGCAAGCGGTCACCCGGCCGCACCGGGCGCAGCCAGCGGACCTTGTCGATGCCGGGCGAGCCCATCGCGGAACATTGCGGGAGAAAGTGATCGCAGAAGAGACGCATCACGATCGCCCCGGTCATCCAGCCGCTGCTGACCAGTCCAGCGAAATGCGAGGATTTCGCCGCTTCGGCGTCGGTGTGGAAGGGCTGCGGGTCGTAGGCTTTGGCGAAGGAAACGATTTCGTCCGCGGTCACCGCGTAGTCGCCGAACTCCACGACCTCGCCGACGGTGTAGTCCTCGAAATAGCGTTCCAGCCAGGGGACGGATTCGGTCTTCATCACGCTCAATCCTGTTCGCTCAGCATCAGCGGCGCGACGGCGCGGTGAAAGCCCTCGAACGGCCGGTTGCGGGACGCCTCCCCGAGCGGCCAGGTCTGGCGCGCGTTGGGCGTGCCGCCATCGACGCGGATGCAGCTGCCGGTGATGAAGGCCGCGGCCGGCGACAGCAGGAAGACGATCGCCGCCGACACCTCGGACTCGGTGCCGAAGCGCTTGAGCGGCACCTTCGCGGCGTACTTGCGCAGTTCCTGTCGCGCCTCCGGGGAGTAGCGGTCGAAGCCGCTGGACGCGATACCCCCGGGCGCCACCGTATTGACCCGCACCCCCGCTTCGGCCCATTCGCAAGCGGCCGATTCCGTCAGTGTGAGCATGCCGCCGCGCGCCGCCGCCGAATGGGCGAAGTTGGGCCAGCCGTTCCAGATGTCGGCGATGATATTGACGATCGCGCCGCCGTGCTGCTCCATCCAGCGTGTATAGGCCTCGCGCATGAAGATGAAGCCGCCGGTGAGGTTGTTGCGCACCACCGCCTCGAAGCCGTTGGTGCTGATCGTCTTCATCGGCGCCATCCACTGACCGCCGGCGTTATTGACCAGCCCGTCGAGGCGCCCGTGCTGCGCGAGCACCGCGTCGATGGTCTGCCCGACCTGCACCTCGTCGCGGATGTCGCAGGCGTGCGTGCTGACCTTGCCGCCATCGCCGAGGATCTCTTCGCGCACGCGTTCGAGCTTCGCGGTGTCGCGCCCGACGATGGCGACGGTCGCGCCGAGCGCGGCGAGTTCATGCGCGGTGCAACGACCGATACCGCTGCCGCCACCGGTGACGATGACGGTCTTCCCCGCGAAAAGGTCGGGGTGGAAGATGGACTGGTAGCTCATGTGGGGGTTCCTCGTCTCTGTGCGGCTTGAACGCCGTTATAGGTATTGCACCGCTTCGCGACCGACACGCTCGCGCGCGATGATCAGCTTCATCACGCCGGCCGTGCCGTCGCCGATCTCCAGGCCCGTCACGTCGCGCATGCGTTGCTGGTGCGGAGAATCGAGCGAATAGCCGTAGTGGCCGAAGGTCAGCAGGCATTGGTGGATCACGTCGACGGCGGTCTTCGGGCCCATCCACTTGACCATCGCCGCCTCGGCCGTGTGCGGGCGGCCGGCATCGCGCAGCGCCAGCGCGTGATAGGAGAGCTGGCGCACGGCGGCGATCATCGATTCGCCATCCACCAGCGGAAAGGTCACGCCCTGGAACTGCGCGATCGGCCGGCCGAAGGCTTCGCGCTCGCGGGTGTAGGCCCACGCTTCGTCGAGCGAGGCCTGCGCCGCGCCGATGCACTGCAGCGCGATCAGTGCGCGGCTGTAGTCGAAGCCGACCATCACCTCGGTGAAGCCCCTGCCTTCTGCGCCGAGGATGTTTGCGGCGGATACCCGCACGTCGTCGAAGAAGACCGAGCCACGCCCCTGGATGCGGCAGCCGACGTCGGTGAAACGCGTGCGCTGGATGCCCGGCGCGTCGCCTGGCACGAAGAAGGCCGTGATGCCGCGCGCGCCCGACTCCACCGTACCGCTGCGGGCGAACACGAGGAAGGCGTCGGCCGTGTCGGCGAAGCTGATGGAGGTCTTTTCGCCGTTGAGGATGAAATCGCCGCCGTCGCGTCGCGCGCGCATCTGCAGGTTCGAGGCGTCGGAACCGCCCCGCGGCTCGGTCACGCAGATCGCGACGATCGCTTCGCCGCGCGTCATCCGCGGCACCCACTCGTCGACGATGTGGGCCGGGGCGCTGCGGGTCAGGATCGCCGCCAGCAGGCTCATCTCCACCGACAGGCCCGCGAGATTGAAGTCGCCATAGGCGAGTTCCTCGCAAATCATGCCGGTGGTGACGCCATCGAGCCCCATGCCGCCGAGCCGCTCGGGCACGTCGGCGGCGAGCAGGCCCATCTGCCCCATCTCGCGCACCAGCGCGCGGTCGAGCCGGCCATCGGCCTCGCGCTTCTGGTAGCCCGGCAACAGGCACTCGCGCGCGAATCGCCGCACGCTCGCCTGCAGCGCCTGCTGGTCATCGTCTGGAATCATACTTTCTCCTTGATTTGCCCACCGGCATCAGTACCCGGGAAGCGCCGCAGCGGCCCCGGGCCAACTGCGCGGACTGCCCAGCCCGTACTGGCGTGGAAAGGCCGCCTGGACACCGAGCGATATCGCCGCCTTCAGTGCCCAGCGCGGATCGAACAGCATCGCCCGGCCGATCGCCACGCAATCGGCCTGCCCCTGCGCGATGGCGCGCTCGGCGAGTTGGGGTTGGTGAATCAGGCCCACGGCGCGGGTCGCCAAACCGGTCGCCTTGCGCACCCGCGCCGCGTAGTCGAGCAGGTAGCCGGGCTCCGCCGGAATCCGGACGCCTTCCACGACCGCCCCGGCCGACACGCAGATGAAATCCACGCCCACATCCTTCAGCGCCGCGCAGATGTGCAAGGTGTCGTCGAACGAGAGCCCGCCGTCGAGCCAGTCGTGGCAGTTGATCCGCACGCCCATCGGCCGCCCCGCCGGCCATTCGGCGCGCGCGCGCGCGGCCACTTCGAGGGGAAAGCGCATGCGCCTGGAGAGGCTGCCGCCGTAGGCGTCGTCGCGCCGATTGGAGAGCGGTGACAGGAAGCTGCTCAGCAGATAGCCATGGGCCAGATGCAGTTCGAGGTAGTCGACACCGATGCGGAGCGCTCGGCGGGCACCGACCGCAAACGCCTCGGCGACGCGCTTGAAGTCGGGAGCCTCCATCGCCTTCGGTACCGCGCGACCTTGTCCGAATGCAATCGCCGACGGTGCGATCAGCGGCCAGCCCTCGGTCCCAAGCCCGCCGCCGCCGTCCCACGGCGCGTGGCACGAGCCCTTTCGGCCGGCGTGCGTCAGCTGGAGGCCGACGCGGATCGACGACAGGCGGCGCAGGTGTTGTACGAGGCCCGCCAACCCTTGCTCCTGCACGTCGTTGTAGAGCCCCAGGCAGCCGTCGGTGATGCGGCCCTCGACACTCACCGCCGTCGCCTCGATCGACATCGCCGCCGCGCCGCCCACGGCCAGCGCGCCGTAGTGCTGCAGGTGCCAGCTGCCGGGCACGCCGCCGCTGGCGCTGTACTGGCACATCGGCGCGACGAAGATCCGGTTGTCCAGGGCGAGGCTTCCGATCTCGAACGGCGAAAACAAGGCAGTCATCCGACCTCCGTATCCCGATTGTGCGGGGGGCTTGCGTTCTCGGTACGATACCATATGATATGCACAAGAACGCAAGAGATACTTCTTCCGACCGCGCGTTTCGGCGGCGAATGACAAGCGGACACATGGAGACGAAATGAACAGCAAATTGCTCGAAGGCAAAGTCGCCCTCGTCACCGGCTCGGGACGGGGCGTGGGGCGCGGCATCGCACTGGACCTCGCGGCGGCCGGCGCCCGCGTGGTGGTCAACGACATCGGCGCCTCGACCACCGGCGAAGGCTCGGATCTCGGCCCGGCGCAACAGGTGGTCGACGAGATCCACGCAGCGGGCGGCCAAGCCGTGGCCGACACCCATTCGGTCGCCGACTGGGACGAGGCGCATGCGATGGTGCAGACGGCGCTGGACACCTTCGGCCGCATCGACATCGTCGTGAACAACGCCGGCATCCTGCGCGACACCATCTTCCACAAGATGAGCCGCGAGGAATTCGAGGCCGTCATCAACGTGAACCTGAACGCCGTGTTCTACGTCAGCCGCGCCGCCGCGCCGCACTTCAAGACGCAGAACGGCGGCAGCTACGTGCACATCACGTCCAGCTCCGGCCTTATCGGCAACTTCGGCCAGGCCAACTACGCCGCCGCCAAGCTCGGCGTCGTCGCCCTGTCCAAGAGCATCGCGCTGGACTTGCAGCGCTTCAACGTCCGCTCAAACGCGGTCGCGCCCTGGGCCTGGACGCGCATGGTGAACACCATCCCGGCGGAAACCGAGGAGCAGCAGAAGCGCGTCGAAGGCCTGATGAAACTGATTCCCGAAAAGATCGCCCCCTTCGTCACCGCACTCTCGAGCGACGCCGCCGCGGGCGTGACCGGCCAGATCTTCGGCGTGCGCAACAACGAGATCTACCTCTTCTCGCAATCCCGCCCGATCCGCACCGCCCACACCTCCGACGGCTGGACGCCCGAATCAGTGATCGAGCGCGTGTTCCCGATGTTCGAGAACGACCTCTACCCCCTGCACCGTTCCGGCGACGTCTTCACCTGGGACCCGGTGTAGTCCCCACGACTTCCTCCTCTCTCCGGTTTGAACCCTCTCCCTCCTCCTCGAATCGGAGATTCGGCCCGCTCAATGAGCGGGCCTTTTTTCGATCCCGTGCCCCGTCCGGAGCGCAGCACCACCTCGTGGCGCCGCAGGTCGTAGCCCACTGCCACCGCGTGGTGCCACCGGGGTGCCCGATCAAGGCGGAGGTTCTGCAACACCACGACCGGATGGCCTGCAACAAGCCCTTCCGCGCCCATTCGTCCGGACTCAACTGCCGCAGATCGTGTCGGCTAGTCGATCCGAACGAAAGTCTACCGATTCTCGCCTACATTACATTTATATGGGATCGGGACGCCGTCCGCACGAATCGATCGTCGTGCTCGATGTATTTTTGGGGTCCGGTACTTGCAAACGTCGCCCACGGGGCGCGGTCATGCGGGACGTTCATGGAACATGGCGACGTCGAGCGCAAGTATTCCGTTCAGCTCAACGCTGAACTGATTGCCTTGCTCTACAGGAACGCGCCGCAGGCGTATGCCATCACGCTCGTCAATGGCGCGATCCTGGCATTCGTTCAGGGCTCTCATGTCACCTTTTCCACCTTGCTCGCCTGGTATGGGGCGCTGGTGTCGGTGACGGCACTGCGCACCTGGCTGGTGCGGCGCTACGTCCGCGCGCGCCCCGCTCCCGACGCAGCGCGCCGATGGAATTCCGCTTACGTGGCCGGAACCGCCCTCGCCGGCTGCGTCTGGGGGGCGACGGCATTTGTCATGATCCCGAGCACGTCCGCCGCCCACGAGGTATTCGTCGCCTTCGTCCTCGCCGGCATGTCCGCCGGCAGCATTACCGTCCTGGCATTCAGGATGGAGGCCTGCCTGGCGTTCCTGCTCCCGACGCTGCTGCCCCTGGCGTTTCGCTACCTCATGCTCGGTACGACACTGCACGTGGTCATGGGCGTCATGACCTCGATCTTCCTCATCGGAATGCTGATTACGGCGTTGAGTTTCAATCGCTCGGTTCGGACGTCGATGATCCTGCGCTTCGACAAACGCGAGCTGGAAGAAGAAAACAGGCGACGCGACCGTGCCGAGCAAGCCCTGCTGCTGGAGAAGGATCGGCTGCAGACGGTCCTGAGTTCCATCGGCGAGGGCGTCGCGCTGATCGACGCCGACGGCCGCATCGAATACCTGAATTCTGTCGCCGAAGGAATCTGCGGCCACTCCTCCGTCAGCGCGCGAGACCGTCCTGCAAGCGAGGTGTTCGAGAGCTTCGACCGCCATCTGCACGAACGGACCAGCACCGCCATGGAAGACACGCTGAACACGGCCCGCCGCATCACGAAACAGACGGTCATGGTGCGCAAAGGCGGAGACAGGCGCGTCATCGAAGAGCTGGCAACGCCTCTGTACGACCGTCACCGGAAGGTCGTGGGCGCCGTGTCGATCCTGCGCGACGTGACTGAGACGCTGCAAAGGGCGGAAGAACTGGCCTACGCGGCGGATCACGACGGGCTGACCGGACTGCCCAACCGCGGTTTGCTGCACAACCGGCTGCAACAGGCCATTGCCCGCGCGCAACGCAAACACGAGACCTTTGCGCTGCTGTTCCTGGATCTGGATCGTTTCAAGGAGGTCAATGACACGATGGGGCATGCCGCCGGCGACGCCCTGCTCGTCGAAGCGGCCAGGCGCCTATCCCACGCCGTGCGGGAAGAAGACACGGTCGCGCGACTGGGCGGCGACGAATTCGTCGTGCTCCTCGAAGGACCGACCCTGGAATGCCACGCCCAGGCCATCGCCGACAAGATCTGCCAGATCGTGCGCGAACCGTATGAACTGGGCCCACAATCCGCGACCGTCTCCGTCAGCATCGGCACCAGCTTCTTCCCCAAGGACGGACATGACCCGGATGCCCTGCTGTGTCACGCGGACGCCGACATGTACCGGGCGAAAAGAGGACAGGAGTCGCCCTGACATGGCTGGAATCGTCGTCGGCCTGGCCTTCGTGCTGCCGTCCGTGCGGCATGTCGGCCGGATGGCGCCGGAAAGACTCTGACGCGGCCCGGGATCACGGGATTCACGAAATCCTGAGTCGGACTTTCGCATGACCGCTGACGATTCGCCGACCTTCGTGGGTCAGCATTTCGAGCCCGATCTCGGCGTGTTCGCCTGTCCGGCCCGCAAGTGTCATCGACACCCGGGTTGGCTCGCCGACCTGTAGTACGCCTTCGAACCGGGTCGAGAAGCCGCGAATCGTATCGGTTTCGAAGTGATCGGTGAGCAGGCGGCCGAGAAGGGCCATGTTGAGCATGCCGTGCACAACGAGATTGTCGAAACCGGCCTTGCGGGCGAAGGCTTCGTCGAGGTGCAGCGGGTTCATGTCGCCGGAGGCGTGGGCGTATTGCGCGAGCTCGTCCTTGACGCGCGCGGGACAGTCGCGGGCGGCGAGCACCGCACCGACTGCGACATTGAGCAGGTCGATCGCCATCTCATTGGCTCCGGGGAGCGTTACGAACAAGCACGATCTGGCGCGAGCGGGCGACCAGCATTCCCGAGGGGCCGGTGAAACTCGTCTCGATCACGATGAACTCCATCTCACCGCCTTTCTTGTCGTACAGGTCGGTAACGCGGCGCTCGACCAGGAGCTCGTCGCCGGCGCGCACCGGTGCGAGGTAGTCGAACTGTTGTTCGGCGTGCAGCACCCGCGGCAGCGGCACGCCCAGCGCATCGAGGATTCGGCGCGAACTGTTGTCTTCGCCTTCCAACACCTTCAGGAAGGTCGGCGGTGCGATGCCCTCGCGATAGAGCGGGTTGCGCTCGCCGATGGCGTCGGCGAAACGCGCGATGCGCTCAGGCGTTGCCGTCACCTTGAACGGAGGCAGCGCGAAACCGAGAAACTTTCGGTCGATCGCCACGTTCGTCCTCCTCAGGCTGCAATCGCCGCAAACAGCGACTCCACGCCCTCCGGCCACGCGAATATCGAGACTCCTGACGCGCCCGCGGCGCGGCGGCGCAGCACCTCGAGCCCCTGCTGCGCGGCATAGGCGAACGGTCCGCCAGTCCAGGCCGGTGCGACTCCCGCGACGACGGCAGCCGAGTCCGCGAGCTGCGTATCCGCAATCGCACCCGCCTGCCAAGCGCGGATCGCTGTCAGCGAGATCGCCAGTAGCTGTTCGTCCACGCTGCATCCCGCTTCCCGCGCGACAGTCACGCTGTGCGACAACTGCAGCAGCAAGGAGGCATCGCCACGCGTCTCGAGGATCGCATCCGCACGCAGCCAGCGGGCCGCAGCGAGGCCGGCGTCGCGCGCGCTCGCGTCGTCTGCGGTGAGCACGACTTCGACGGCGCGGCCGTATTCGGTTTTCGGGGACAGCCAGACACCCGCGGCCGCCCCACCGAGCGTGGTGGCGTCCTCCGTCAACCACCGTACCGATGGTTCGTGGCTGACTATGGCATCCCCCGTGAACACGGCAACATCGCCGGGCGACAGCGCTTCGGGCGCAACGATTCGCGCCCTGGCCGCCGCGAGCTTCTTCGCGACCGCTTCGGCTCCTTCGCCGAACACGGCCACCTTGGCGGTGCGCGGGTCCAGCGAAATGGGCGTGGCCTTCAGCGAACGCTGCCGGTTGAGGAACAGCGCGCGCACCATGTGACCCGCGACCGGGTTCCGGATCAGGTTCACGAAGATATCCATCTCGTTCGCGAGCGCCGCATCCATCGGCATTGTCCGGCCCTCGATCACGCAGTTCATGATCGCGACATAGGCCGGATATTTCGCGAGGGTTTCGTCCGACACGCCGAACTCGTCGGCAATGCGCTGGCGCACATCCGGGGCGTCGAAGGCGAGGCCTTCGTCGTCGAACGGCGCGTCCGCGCGATCCCAGGGCGGCGTCCTGCGGTCCAACGAGAGCAACGCGCGCCGCCTGGCCGCCGCGATCAGTTCCGCGGGCGGGACGACCTCATCGACGAGACCGCATTCGAGCGCCGCCGCAGGGGCCAGCGGGTTGCCGTCGAGCAGCATCCGCAGACCCCGCCGCGCGCCAACGAGCCGGGGCAGCCGCTGCGTGCCACCGGCCCCGGGAAGGAGGCCCAGCTTGATCTCGGGCAGTCCGAGCAGAACGTTCGGCGCGTCGGCCACGACCCTCGCGTGGCACGCGAGGCTCACTTCGAGCCCGCCACCCAGCGCCAGACCATTGACCGCGGCGACCCACGGCTTAGTACTTTTCTCCAGCCGCCGGAAGATGCGGCCGAGCCGGCCGCACAGTTCCACCAGCTGGGCATGGGAATCGGACCGGGCGCGCTTGTCGAACACGTTGCTGATCATCGCCAGATCAGCCCCTGCGATGAAGGCGGACTTGCCGGAGGTCAGCACCACCGCCCGCACGTCCGGATTCTCTTCCACATGCACGACGAGTCGCTCGAGCGAATCCATCATGTCCATGGAGAAGACGTTCATCGAACGGCCGGGCATGTCGATGCATGCCAGCAAGACGCCGTCCTGATCCAGCTCGACCCTGATGTTCTGATCCATTGCGCGCCCGGATTCCTGTTAGAGGTACTTCTTGAACTCGGGCTTGCGCTTCTCGTTGAACGCGCGCACGCCTTCCTTCGACTCTTCGCTCTGGTAGTAGCCCTTCACCGCCGCCACACCCATGAAGCTGATGCCACGGATGTTCTCGCTGTCGGCGTTGAACGAACGCTTGGCGATGGCGATGGCGGTCGGGCTCATCTGGTTGATGTCCGCAGCCCAGAGTTCGCATTCCGCATCCAGTTCCTCATGCGGCACGACCTTGTTCACCAGACCCATTTCCAGCGCCTGCTGCGCCGTATAGCGCTGGCAACGGAACCAGATCTCGCGTGCCTTCTTCTCGCCGACCATGCGCGCGAGGTAGGCGGTGCCGAAGCCGGGATCGACCGAGCCGACCTTCGGACCGACCTGGCCGAACTGCGCCTTTTCGGACGCGAGGGTCAGGTCGCAGATGGTCGCGAAGACGTTGCCGCCGCCGATCGCGAAGCCCTGCACGCGGGCGATGACGACCTTGCGGCAGTCGCGGATCGCGCTCTGCAGTTCCTCGATCGGCAGGCCGACCATGCCGCGCGGGCCGTACAGTCCGTCCTCGGAGAGATGCACCTTCTGGTCGCCACCGGTGCAGAAGGCCTTGTCGCCGGCGCCACCGAAGATCACGGCGTTGACCGACTTCTCCTCGTCGGCCATGCGGAAGGCCTGGATCAGCTCCTCGACGGTCTGCGTGCGGAAGGCGTTGAAGACTTCGGGGCGGTTGATGGTGATGTAGACGGCGTTGGCGCCGACTTCGTAGAGGATGTCCTTGAATTGCGTACTCATGATTTTTTGCCTGAAAAGTGTGGGTGATGCGTCGTTCGTAGGGCGGATGAGCGAAGCGTTATCCGCCGAATGTTTCGCCCTGCCATCTCGACGGCCGTGTGGCGGAAGGCGCTTCGCTTTTCCGCCCTACGGGGCGTCAGGATTTGCTCAGCCGTGCATCGTCAAGCCGCCGGAGATGCTGACGGTCTGGCCGGTCATGAAGGAGGCGTCGTCGCTCGCGAGGAAGGCGACAAGGCCGGGATAGTCGTCCGGCTCGCCGATGCGGCCGAGCGGCACGCCGCGTACCATCGCGTTGCGGATCTTCTCGCCCTGCTCGCCGGTGCCGACGAAGGCATCCATCGCCGGCGTGTTGGTCGGCCCCGGGCAGACGCAGTTGAGCAGCACGTTGTTGCGCGCCACTTCGCGCGCCAGCGCCTTGGCGAAGGAGATCGTCGCGCCCTTGCAGCCCGAATAGACCACCTCACCCGACGAACCGACCCGGCCCGCATCCGACGCGATGAAGATCACGCGGCCGCCGCCCCGTTCGGCCATGCCCGCCACGACCGCGTGGGTCATGTGGATCGGGCCGAGGTAGTTGATGTCGACGACCTTGCGCCAGAAGTCCGGCGTGGTCTTCAGGAAGGCGGTCGGGGTGTCCCAGCCGGCGTTGTTGACCAGCGCCCAGGTCGGCCCGAGGCGCGATTCGATCGCCGCCACCGCCTTCGTGACGGCGGCGTAATCGGTGATGTCGCAGGCTTCATAATCGGCCTTGCCGCCGGCCGCACGGATCTGCTCAACTGCCGCGTGGGCGGCCTGGCCGTTCATGTCCAGCACGCCGACCGCCATGCCCTCCTCGGCCAGCCGCCTGGCGATCGCCAGCCCGATGCCGCTCGCCGCGCCGGTGACCAGCGCAACCTTGTCCTTGAGTCCTCGCACCATCTGTCTCCTGTTAAGCGGTTAATCAATCCGTTTTCGATACATCAGAGGTTGTGAAGAAATCGTCGCGAGCGGCCCGAGTTCGGCCCGAGAAGCGCAGCCGTACAAGTAGTACGGCGACGCATTTGCCAAGTTCGACAGGGGCGAAATCGGGTCGCGCAGTAGATTTATTCATAACCTCTCAGACCGTGCGCTGAGCCTTGCTGTGCTCGCTCGCGGCCTTGGCTTGTTCCTTGATGTTGGCCCACTGCTCGTCGGAGAGCTTGTTCAGACCGGCGAAGGTGGACGGCGCGGCGAGGTGATGTGCGCCATCGATCGCGATGGTCTCGCCGGTGATGTAGTCACAGCCGTCCGACTGCAGCAGCAGCACGAGATTGCCCAACTCCGAGATCTCGCCGAAGCGCCCGGCCGGCACTTCGTCGGCCTGCGTCGCGCCGACCGAGCTGTCGTCGGTCGGGTTGAGCATCTTCCAGGCGTAGTCGGTCGGGAACGGCCCCGGCGCGACCGCATTGACGCGGATGCCGTACTTGGCCCACTCGACCGCCAGCGACATCGTCATCGCATTCACGGCAGCCTTCGCCATCGCCGAGGGCACGACGAAGGGCGAGCCGGTCCAGATCCAGGTGACGAGCGTCGACACCACCGAGCCCTTCAGGCCGTTCGCGATCCAGCGGCGACCCACGGCTTGCGTCGTGAAGAACGCGCCGTTCATCACGGTGGAGGTGATCGCCTCGTAGCCGCGCGGGCTCAGCTCCTTGGTCGGCGCGATGAAGTTCGCCGCGGCGTTGTTGATCAGGCCGGTCAGTGGCCCGCACTTCTCCCAGATTTCCGCGACGGCGGCGTCGACCGCTTCGGCCTTGCGGATATCGACCGCCTGCCAATGCACCCGCTCGGCGTCGAGCTCGCTGTTGATCTCCGCCGCCGCCTCTTCGAGGACCTGTGCGCGCCGCCCCCAGATATGGACGCTCGCCCCGTGCGACGCGAGGTGCCGCGCCAGCCCCTTGCCGATGCCGGTACCCCCGCCGGTGATCAGCACGCGCTTGCCGGCCAGACATTGTTTATCGAACAGCATACGGTCTCCTTGCCGGGCATCCGGACGGACGCCACGGATTAGTCATGCACTACGCATTCATCAGGCGTGATTCGGCGCCGTGCCTCGCGCGCTGCCACGCGATTCGATCCAGTTCGGCCAACCGGCGCGCTCGTTCTGCGCCATCGCCAGCTTCTGTTCCTCGGGCGACGCGAACTCGCGATCCCAGCGCTCCAGCGCGGGCTTGATGATCGAGTTGAACCAGATGGGCGGCAGCAAGGCGGTGAGGAAGCACACGAACACGCTCGGCATCGGGATCGCCTTCCGGTCGGGCACCAGCGCGTAATACGGCGCGTAGGAGTTCAGGTGGTGATCGGCGTGATTGGTGATCTCGAAGGTCATGATTCGCGACAGCGGCTTGAGGTGATTCCACACGTGACGCTTCTCGATCGGCGAGCCCACCGCACGCACCTGCCCGTAGTGCTGGAAGTAGTTGAAGGTTTCGATCCAGAAGCGCGCGACGATCATCGCGCCGAGCGACGCGAGATTCGCCTCCCAGCCGCCGATCGAGTAGATGACCGCCTGGAATACGAGCTGGGCGACGATCGCCTTCCACAGCCGATGGCGGATCGACCAGCGCCCATAGCCGCGTTTTTCCAGCGCGTCGCACTCGGTGCGCTGGCAGTCGAGCGTCGTGTCGAGCACGGCACGCGGCGCGAAGCCGTAGAGCGACATGCCGCGCGGCGCGGTATCGCTGTCATTCACCGTGGCGACGTGGATGTGATGCGTGACGACGTGGCCGATGTCGCGCGTGCAGTCCAGGTAGCAGACCTGCGCGTAACGCCCGGCGAAGCGCGAGATCGCGCCGCGCTGGTGATAGAGCTCGTGGGTCGCCGGAATCACCGGCAGCACCGACAGCCACGCCACGCTGAGCAGGGCGCCGACCGTCTGCGCACCGTCGAGGTGGCCGTTCAGGACAACCCACGCGAGGGCCAGGTACAGGGTCGGACCGAGAATGGCGCAGATCCACACCGGAATCAGCGACAGCGCGCGGCTCTTGATCCGCCGCGGCGAATAATCCGCCGGCAGGATGCTGTCGACGAGAGCGAGCAGCGGAAACGTGGCAATCCCGGCCCACACCCAATGCCCTCCGGCCAGCAGCCCCGCGAGCGTGGCCAGTTGCAGCAGTACGGGCACGAAATACTTGAGGTAATCCATCTTCTTGTCTCCAATCCGGTCCGGCTTTGGGTGCCGTTACCGGGCTCTCTCTGGGGTTGCGCCTGGCTGTTCGCCGACGAGCCGCTACGAGGCGTTGCTGAGCTCGCGCGGCTTCTTCTCGGCAAACAGGTTTCGCCCGATCAGGTACTTCATGATTTCTATGGAGCCCCCGGCGATCTTTACGATGCGTGCGTCGGCGTAGGCGCGCGCGATCGGGTATTCCCACATGTAGCCCCAGCCTCCGAAGAGCTGCAGGCATTCATCGACCACCTTGCAGTGGAGATTCGACAGCCACATCTTGGCCATCGCCGCGTCGAGCGCATCGAGCTCGCCGCGCATGAACAATTCGATGCAGCGGTCGGTGAAAACGCGCCCGATGACCGACTCGGTATGCAGTTCGGCGAGCTTGAACTGGGTGTTCTGGAAGTCGCCGATGGTCTTGCCGAAGGCTTCGCGATTGGCGGTGTAGTCGACCGTGTAACCGATCACCTCCTCCGCCACCGCCGCCGACCGGATCGCCTGCGCGAGCCGCTCCTGCGCGAGCTTGGTCATCATGATCGCGAAGCCCTGCCCTTCCTCGCCGAGGATCGCGCTCGCCGGCACGCGCAGGTCTTCGAAGAAAAGCTCGGACGTGTCCTGCGCCTTGAGGCCCAGCTTCTCCAGGTTCTTGCCGCGCTTGAACCCGGGCAGGCTGGTATCGACCAGGAACAGCGTGATGCCCTTGGCGCCGGCGTCGCGGTCCGTCTTCGCGGCGAGCACCAGCACGTCGCACATCTGACCATTGGAGATGAATACCTTCTGCCCGTTGATGACGTAGTCGTCACCGTCGCGCACCGCCCGCGTGCGGATGTTCTTGAGGTCGGAGCCGGCATGCGGCTCGGTCATCCCAAGCGCACCGATCGCCTCGCCGCTCACCATCCGCGGCAGCCACTGGCGCTTCTGCGCGTCGGTGCCGAAGGACTTGATGTAGGTCGCCACCAGGTCGCAGTGGATCAGGAAGCCCGGGCCGGTGTAGCCGCACTTCGCGATCTCCTCGAACACGATCACGTCGAAGAGGTAATCCAGCCCGAGGCCGCCGTACTGCTCGTCCACCGTGCAGCACAGCAGTCCGGCGTCACCGGCCTTGCGCCACACCTCGCGCGACACGATGCCGTCCTTTTCCCACTGCGCGTGGTAGGGGCGAATTTCCCGGTCGATGAACTTGCGCACCGTGTCTCGAAACATCTCGTGCTCTTCACTGAACAGGCTGCGCTTGATCATGGTGTGCTCCGTCTCGTCCGTTGAGTTTTACGTATGGTAGCGTACGATTTTGAACGCATCAAGATAATTCTGTAGCGTACTATTTTTACGCTTGAGCGACGGATAAACCGCAGGCGGCTCGCGTTCGGCGTCGGCTACCCAATGAACTCGATGATCTGCTTACTGACGAATTCCGGACTTTCCAGGTGCAGGAAGTGCCCCGTTTCGGGCACCAGCAAGGCCCTGGAACCGGGACCTGCGCAGGCGAGCGCTTCCGCCATCGCGTCCTGATCCAGCCCGATGCACCCATCGCGAGCGCCGTGCAGGTACAGCAGCGGCTGGGACAGCGGCCCGGCGCCCTCGCCGTAGGCAAACGTAAAGCCGGCCGGATCGAAGAAGGCGCGGTAGTAGCCCAGCGCCGCGCTCAGGTGCGCGCGGTCGCCGAGGCAACGCCCGACTTCTGCGAGATCCTCGCGCGCGTCGTAACCCGGCGACCAGTCCGCCCACAATTCGCGGAGGAAGGCGAAGTCGTCGGCGGCGACGACCTCGCCTGCCGCCGCCATCTGGAAGAACCACATGTAGAAGGAGCGCTTCAGCTGCGCGAAACTCGAATGCCGGCGCGCCAGCACCTTCAGCGGCGGAACGGCCATCGTCACGACGCGTTTCCACAGCGCCGGCCCTTGCAGTGCGGCCGAGTAGGTCGCCACGGCACCCCAGTCGTGGCCGATCACGACCGATTCTTCGGTGCCACCCAAGGCCGCGTGCAGCGCGTTCGCGTCCGCGCCCAAGCCGACGAACAGCCCCACGGCATCCAGCGCCGACATGTCCGGCGCCGTCGTCGGCGCATAGCCACGCATATATGGAGCGACCGCGCGATAGCCCTTGGCGGCGAGCACCGGCATCAGATGGCGCCAGGTCATCGCGCTGTCGGGGAAGCCGTGCAGCAACAGCGCCAGCGGCCCCTCGCCCTGCTCCAGATAGTGGAACTCCAGCCCGTTGGCCTGGACGGCACCGCGTTTCAGCTCATGTTTCATCTTGTTGATCCTTCTCTCTGTTGGGGTCGTTTCGATATCAGCTTGGTACTCACGCAGCCGCCACGTACCGCTTGCGCGCAGCCGCGCCGATGGCACGCTCCACCGCCCCCCGCAGCCGCGCCGCCATCTCCGTGGCATTGCCGATCGCGAGGTAGTTGGCCGATCCCCAGGCACGCTCGAGCCGCACCACATCGGCATCGCTGCCGACGCTGAGGCAAAGGCAGGCGACGCCACGCGCGCGGGCCTCTTCGAGCGCCTTGCGCGTGTCCTGGTCGGCGTATTCGCCTTCGTACTGGTCGTCGTATGGGTAACCGTCGGAAATCAGCAGCAGCAGCTTGAACGGCGTACCGGAATGCGCGTCGAGCAGTTCCGTCGCATGGCGGATCGCTGCGCCACTGCGCGTGTAGCCCGCCACCGACAGGCGGCCCATGCGCTTGCGCGTCTCGGCGCCGAGGCGCTCATCGAAGGCCTTCAGGTGCTGGAAGCGGACCAGCGTCCGCCCCCACGAATGAAAGCCGTACAGCGCCACGCGGTCGCCCAGCCGGTCGAAGGTCCGGCACAGCTTCCACGCCGCACGCACCTGGCGATCGACGACGCGGTCGTTGCCGCCGCCCTCCAGCGTCGAGCTGGACGCATCGAGCAGGATCAGCACGCCCAGGTCGCGGCGCGTGCGCAGGCTCGCGGAATAGATGCGCTCGTCGCCGGAATGGCCCGTCCGCAGATCGACGGCCAGGCGGATCAGGCGATCGAGCACGAGGTCGTCGCCGGCGGTCTGGCCGGCATGGCGACGGAAGCCGAGACACAAACTCGCGAGCGAACGCAGCAGCGGCTGGTCGGTGGCAGCGTCCAACAGCGTCTCGTCGAAGCACGGCTCGTCGGCGGCGGGCGCCACTTCCTCGACACTGGTCCAGTCCGGGCGGTAGCGTCCCTTGCTCCCATCCCATTCGGGATAGCTGTGCGCACCGCCCTCGGGCACCAGCAGCGCACTCGGAATCGCCACCGCGAGCCCCGAACGCAGCGCCTTGCCGAGATCCAACGCATGGCGCGACGCGCGCCCGCTGACCATTTCCGACGAACCCTCGATGCCGGAATCCGCGGCCTTATCGGGCGAGGACTGCATGTCGAAGATCTCGCGCATGAAGCGGGCGAAGAAGCCATCCTTGCCGAGCGGCGAGGACAGCAGCTTCCAGAACGGATTGCGCACCAGCGCGTCTTCGTCGCCGTCCGCCTGCTCCGCTTCGAGCGACCCGAGCCGCGCCTCGAGTTGCTCCAGCTTGCGGGCGTCCATGCTGCGGCCGCCACCGCGCACGTTCCGGCGCAGCACCGCCCAAGGCTGCAAGGTGCCGTACCACTCGGGCGGTTTCGGCAAGCGCGTGCGGCTGCGCGCGATCCGGAGCGACTCTTCCGCGTCCTGCGGACCTTGCCCCGTGCGATACGGTTCGAGGGCGTTCAGGAAGGCGCGCGGCAGCCGCTCGGCGATCGACGCGCAGCAGCGCTCGACTTCCAGCACCAGGAAACACTGGCGTTGCTCGATGCTGCCGATCAGTGCGCGCAAGCCGACCGCCTTCAGCGCGCCCCCGGCGAGCAAGGCGCACTGCACCAGCAGTTCGCGTCCGCCCTCCCCCGCCTGACGCTCGGCCGACAGGTAGATGCGTTCGCCGTCGGTCCAGCACCGCGCGCCGGGCTCGGTCAGATAACTGACCGCCACCGGCGAGCCGGCCACGGCAGCCGCCAGCATCCGTAGCGGGTGGGGTTCGATCGACACGGAGGCCATCGTCGCCGCCCGCCTACTCGGGCAGGTAGGTGTTCACGACCTCGCGCAGCCCGCGCATGACTTCCGCGTCATCGCACAGCGGCAACAGCATCGCCGCCGTCGCCGCGGCGCGCGGGGACAGACCTTCGCACAACAGCCGGGCCGTGCTGACCAACGTCCGCGTCGAGCACACGTCCGGCAGCATGCTCGCATCGAGCTTGCGAATCGCGTGGGCGAGCTTCACCAGTTCGACCGCCCGCGCCTCGTCGATGCCGCTTTCCCGAACGACGATGCGCACCTCGCGCTCCGCCGCGGGATAGCCGAGCTCGATGCCGACCATGCGCTGCCGGGTGGACTGTTTCAGATCCTTCAGCACGCTCTGGTAGCCGGGGTTGTAGGACAGCACCAGCATGAAGTTGTCCGGCGCACGAAGGGTTTCGTTGAGCCGCTCCAGGTGCAGTTCCCGGCGGTGGTCGGCGAGCGGATGAATCACGACGGTCGTGTCGGCGCGCGCCTCGACGACTTCATCGAGGTAGCAGATCGCGCCGCGGCGAACCGCACGGGTCAGCGGGCCGTCGACCCACACCGTCTCACCGCCATGCAGCAGGTACCGGCCGACCAGATCCGCGGCGGTGATGTCCTCGTGGCACGCGATCGTAATCAGCGGCAGCCCGAGCCGCGCCGCCATGTGCTCGACGAGACGAGTCTTGCCGCAACCCGTGGGGCCCTTGAGCATCAACGGCAGGCGCTGGCGATGCGCCGCCTCAAACACCTCGATCTCGTTGCCGCTCGGGAGGTAGTACGGCTGATCCACCGTTCGCCGATCATCGGCACTGAAGGCCCCCTGCATCGTCTGTCTCCATCGCTATCTTCTTTGTGTGATGGAGAAGGTAGTCCTGGTGGTGGGTTTGAGCCCCTACCGATAGTTAGGAGTTCATTCGACGCATTGCATGAGCCGAATAATGCTAAGATTCGGCTCCCACTTCTTCCATCCCCCTGCCCGAATGCCCCCCCGCTGGATCTGGCAACACCCCGACTGGCCGCGTTTCACCTGGCAGGCCGGCGCGCTGGCCCCGTTGTTGCGGCAGGTCACGCTCGCCCAAGGGGTGCTGCTGGGCCGCACTCACGGCTCGGAGCCCGAACTGCGTGCCGAATTCACGCTGGACGCCTTGCTGCAGAACATCGTCGATTCCAGCGCGATCGAAGGCGAAACCCTGAACGTCGGCTCGGTGCGATCCAGCATCGCACGCCGCCTTGGGCTGCCCGAAGGGGACGTCCCCACCGAACCGCGCAGCGAAGGGCTCGCTCAGATCATGTGGGACGCCACCGCCAACCTCGACGCCCCGCTCACCGAGGCCCGCCTGCTGCAGTGGCACACCTGGCTGTTCACCGGAGATGACGGTTTCCTCGGGCGCCGGATCCACATTGGCGATTGGCGCGGCGCAGAACCCATGCAGGTCGTCTCCGGCCGCATCGACCGCCCCACCGTTCATTTTGAAGCCCCGCCGCGTGAAGGGCTGGAGGCACGCGTCGCCGACTTTATCGCCTGGTTCAACGCCAGCGGCAGTGACGGTGCCCTGGACCCCCTCCTGCGTGCGGCGCTGGCCCACTTCTGGTTCGTCACCGTGCATCCCTTCGACGACGGTAACGGTCGCATTACGCGCGCACTCACCGATCTCGCCCTGGCTCAGGGCGAACAGCAAAGCATCCGCTTCTACGCCATGTCGGTGGCCATCCTTGCGGACCGCAAGGGCTACTACGCTCAACTCGAAACCGCCCAGAAGATGACTGCGTCGGCAGTCCCGCTCGACCTCACGGCCCTGGCTGCACTGGTTCCTGCTCACCCTGCTGCGCGCCATCGAGACGGCGTCCGCGCAAATCGACCGGCTACTCGGCAAGAGCCGCTTCTGGCTGGTGCACCATACCCACGGACTCAGCCCGGAACAGATCAAGGTACTCAACCGTCTGCTCGATGGCGATCAGCCCGGCCGGGGCGGTTTCGAACATGGCATCAGCGCCGTGCAGTACCAAGCCGTTGCAAAAGTTTCGAAGGCCACGGCGACGCGCCACTTGGCCGACCTGGTGGACAAGGGCTGTCTGGAAAAACTTCCCGGCGGGGGCCGTTCCACCCGTTACCAGATTCGCTGGCCCGCCCAGGGCAATCTCCAAGTTAGAGATTCCTAGCAAAAGCTCATAAAATGAGCCGAATATAAGCCCTATTCGGCTCACCGGATCGTCTCCCACCCTCCGAACATGAATTATTGACCCCACACGGGCAGCCGACGTGCGGCACGGGTTCAGGTCGGCAGCCACCCGTCCGCGAGCACCTCCTCCGCCAGCGACCACGGGCAGGTCACCGGGAGTGCGTCGAGGCCGGTCTCGGTGACCACCTCCGCAAAGGCGCTGCTCCAGACCATGTCCCGCCAACGTGCCGCCGACAGGTTCGCCGCCAGACTGGGCGACTCCTCCAGTAATTGCCGAATCTCCCTCCGCTCGGCGCGGATCGTCGCATGCCACACCGCAGTTCGGCGCTCGGGCTGATATTGTCCGGCGAGGAGCAGCGCAAGCAGGGCCGACATGCAGGTCGCCAGCGCACGTCGCTCGCTGCGGGCCACCGACTCCAGCTCTTGGGCGATGTGCTCGGTATCCAGCTGCGCGAGTTGTCCACTTCGCAGCAACTGAGCCTGCTCGGCCGCCCAGGCCGCGAGGTCTTGATCGTAGGCAGACATGATCGGATCTCCGTGTATCCTGGATTTGCCTTACTCGGTCTCCCTTAGACGTCGACCAGTGCAAAGGATCCCGGCCTTGCGAAATCTACGATGCGCGACGATGGGCTTGAGGAGGGCGTTCGACCCCACGGGGAGAACCGTCGCCCGCCGGCCGAGTCTACCGGCGGACGCGGCACATGCCGCAGACCGGTAATCAGACAATGACAGACAGAACGATCCACCTGGTCCTCGGCGACACCGCCGCAGGCGTGCTACGCGATGCGATGGCGATCGGCACGCCTGAGACCGCGCCGATCCTGCGCTTTCGCGACATCTACTGCCTCGGCCCCCTCCACGCGCTCGGAACTCCCGACGGCCCGGCAAGCCGCGCGCGTTACTGGGCGGAACTGCTACCCGACGCGCCGCCGACGGTCGGCGAGTTCGACGAGGAGGAGCAACGCTATCGGCAGGCCGCCGACGCGGCGCGGGACGGCACGCTGTTCATCTGGACCGGCGCGCACAGTTCGTCGCAGTTGTGGCTGCGGCGCCTGTGCGCGGTGTTGCCGCCGACGGCGGAGGACGTTCGCCTCGTCGAGGCCGTCGAGCCGGGGGCAGATGCCCGCGGCCGGCGGGCGGTGAGCCAGTTCGAGCCGGCCGAGTTCGGCGAGCTGCTGGCCCGGACGCGTGTACTCGACTCGGCGGAGATCGCACGGCTTGCGCTGGAATGGCAGCGTAATGCGGCGATCGCCTCCGGCGTGCGGCGCTGGGTCGACGGCCGCGTCAGCCATCATGGCGACGACTACTACGACGGGCTGCTGCTCGTGCAGTGCGATGACGACTGGCAGCCCGCCGGACAGGCGGTTGGGTCGGCGATGTGGGACTGCGACGAGTTTCTCGGCGACGTGTTCTTCGCTTGGCGGTTGCGGTGCCTTGCGCGGAGCGGACGACTGCTGTGGCGTGGGCCTGCGGAATCGCTCGACGGGGCCGAGGTCAGACTGCTGACGCCGGGCGGATGAGCCGCAGGCGTTATCCGCCGGATGTCGATACACAGGAGCTCCTCATTCGACTAAAGGCGCTTCGCTTTTCGGCCCTACACTCGCTGACCAAGCGCAAGTAGCCAACTCCGCTCGGACTGGTAGCGGTGCGCTTATGCCATGAATGGCATAATGCCGTATGACTACACACAAACCGAACCTCGTGCCACGCAGGGCCCCATGACGCAGCGTCTGAGCGATGACTTCATTTCCCGGATCAGGACGCTGATCGCAGACACAGCAGCAAGCGGTCGAACTCTGCAGCTTTACGCAGCCTCGTGTCAGCGATCTCCGGCGCGGCAACGCCTCGCATTTCTCGCTCGATCATCATTGCTGGTTTGGAGTGCACACGGCAGAAGAAGCCCGCATGGCTAAGCGTCCCATCATCCGCTATGGTGAATCGCCCCGGGTTTGGTGGAGGCTCTAACTCTTGAGAAGATAGAGCCATGAAGAAGTCAGTGAAGTTCTCCCCCGAAGTCCGTGAGCGTGCGGTGCGCATGGTGGCCGAGTGTCGCGGCGATCA
>NZ_QVLR01000016.1 GCF_014822185.1 Azoarcus sp. Aa7 | reverse complement strand
TCGCCCTTGCCTGCGCACTCCTCCTGAACGGCTGCGCACTCCTCGCGAAAGAAGAAAGTCCCACGGCCGGCGCCCAGGTCGGCATCGTCAATCACACCGGGCGTTTCATCTACTCCGCGACCGTCAACGGCGCAGGCGGCGGCACGATGTCCGCTTGGGGAGCCGGTGTCGCGAACATCTGCTGCACGTCGATTCCTAGCGTCTGGTATCCGGGCATGAAGGTGCTCGTGCGCTGGGACATGCCCGAAGGGCGTACTCATGTCGTCAAGGAGAAGGTCGTCGAAGTCGAGCGATATGACGAACCCGGCAGCATCTACATGCACTTCTTCCCGGATGACGAAGTGCGCGTGGTCGTCTCGAACACAGCCGGCTTTGGCGCAAAGCATCCGATCGCTCCGCCGGTCAAGCCGGCCCCCGTGGACGCCAGGAAGTGAAATCCCTATGAAACTACCCTTCGCCCTTGCCTGCGCACTCCTCCTGAACGGCTGCGCACTCCTCGCGAAAGAAGAAAGTCCCACGGCCGGCGCCCAGGTCGGCATCGTCAATCACACCGGGCGTTTCATCTACTCCGCGACCGTCAACGGCGCAGGCGGCGGCACGATGTCCGCTTGGGGAGCCGGTGTCGCGAACATCTGCTGCACGTCGATTCCTAGCGTCTGGTATCCGGGCATGAAGGTGCTCGTGCGCTGGGACATGCCCGAAGGGCGTACTCATGTCGTCAAGGAGAAGGTCGTCGAGGTCGAGCGATACGACGAACCCGGCAGCATCTACATGCACTTCTTCCCGAATGACGAAGTGCGCGTCCTCTCGAGTTTGGTAGATCCCGGCCACCCGAACTATCCAATCCCCCTCCCGGTCAAGCCAGCCGCACTCGACACCCGGAGGTGACGTCCATGATTTCCGCCACGCCCCTTGCCACCCCTTATCCGGCCGAAACGTTTGTCGAACTCACCGCGCACGAGCGATCGGACATCGCATTTGCTCATTGCGACCGATCGACCGAAGCGCCATGCAGCATTCCGCTGCACGTCGGCCTGTTCTTCGACGGGACGAACAATAACCGGGAACGCGACCGGGACGGCAAGCGCATCGGCGTGCCCGACGCCCGGACGAAACGCCCCGGCACGATCACCTATCGACCGATGAAGCCGGAAGAGTGCAGCCACAGCAACATCGTGCGCCTCTTTCGCGCCTTTCCCGACAACAAGCAAGATCGCGGATTTTATTCGTATTACATACCTGGCGTTGGGACCGAATTCGAACAGATCGGCGAACCGACCGAATCTCAGGAAGGCAAGGCATTTGCCAAGGGAGGGGAGGCCCGCATCGTCTGGGGTCTGGTTCAGGTACTAAACGCTATCCACATCACGATTCGCGGCGGCGATGTGCTTTACACGGATCGCGAAACGGGAGCACTCGCCCAAGCTTACGGCCGCGAAGTCGGCCGCATCGAACAGCACGGCAACGGGAAGGGACCCACGACGGTGATGACGCACCGGAAGTGGTTCGCCCCGCATCTGGCGAGGCTCAAGGCGGCCCTTGCCGCAAACCCCAAACCCGCGATTCCCTCGCTCACCGTGTCGGTGTTCGGGTTCTCGCGCGGGGCGGCGCAGGCCGCGGCCTTCTGCCATCTCTTCGACGAGCTTCTGGAGGCCGGCCGCCTCGTGGGCATCGCCGCGAAAATCGGTTTCCTCGGCGTATTCGACACGGTCGCGAGCGTGGGCGGCTCAGCCTCGGTCGCGCGCACCTTGCCGGTACCCGGTGCGGTTTTCGACGGCCATTGGGCGTGGGCCAACCGCATCCTCGATCCCTTGCCCGGCACGGTGCTGGCCGGGCTGCACTGCATCGCCACCCACGAATCGCGGATGAACTTTCCGGTCACGAGCCTGCAGGGGAACATCCAGGAGGTGTATTTCCCCGGCGTGCACTCCGACGTGGGCGGGGGTTATGCACCCGGCGAGCAAGGCAAGAGCCGCGGCGGACAAGCCGCGTTGCTCTCGCAGATTCCGCTTCTCCACATGTACAAGGCCGCACGCAAGGCAGGAGTTCCCCTGCTGCCATTCAACGCGCTCGAGGTCACGGTGCAGGACGATCTGCAAATCGATCCCGCCCTCGCATCCGCCTGGGACGCCTACGTGTCCGCCCTCGGCAAGGAAGGCGCGTGGCTCAGGAAACACATGGAGCTCTATTACCGCTGGCGGGCGGCACGGCTGGCGACGCTCGAATCGACCGCGAGCTTTGGCGCCGCCTCGCCGCAGGCGCAACGGGATCTGAGTGAGGCCAACCGGATGCTGGCAGGCGACCTCGAAGCCCTGCGCAAGCGTCTCAACGCATGGCCGGCACTCGCTTCCGATCCGCAGCCGCCGCCCTTCGCGCCGGCCGATCTCGCCCGCATCAACAAGTGGCACTTCGACCGCGCACAGGCCCGCACACCGCTGGACGACTGGGAGCAATGGGCTATGGAAATCTTCGACCATCACGTGCCGCTTCCCGGGGAGGTGGAGCGCTTTTTCGACGATTACGTGCACGATTCCTTCGCCGGCTTCTATCTCGCCGGCGAAGTAACCGAGTACGACAAGCGCATCAAGGTGACGCACGTCATGGCGAAGCGGCCCGAGCAGCGCTCCAACTTCGAGCAGAAGGTCCATGCGACCACGGCCCGCGCCCGGCAAGCCCAGGAAAAAGCCGCGGCTGGAGAGACGCTGACGGCGGAAGAATCGGCCTTGGCGAGGGAAGCCGAATACGGCACCCCGTATCCCCTCATGACCGATGACGATACGGACGACCTGCGCAATCCGCTGATCAAAACGCAGACGGCCACCCGCCGGGAGGGAGGTGGATACATCATCCGCAGGGGGTATTACCCGCACACCGGCTTCTATTACCGTCGCAGCATCCATGAGCACCAACTCGGGACGAACCCGACCGTGTCCGGCAGCAGCGCGCCCATCGAACTGGCATGGAGCGACGACCTGCAGCAGGACATCGCCCGCGCCAACCGTCAGAACACTGTTCCCGAGCAGACATTGCCCGAAACCAGCCACGTCACGGTCTGAACCCACCTGCGGCGCCACCCCGTTCCGAAATCTGAAACCACTCCGCGATCGTCCCCGACGAAAACCCCGCCCGCAACGCGACGGCCGTCGATCTGGCGGTAAGGCTTCGCGCTACCCGACGTGCAATCTGAGGCACTGATCATCACGGTTGCGTTGTGGGTCAGACACCGTTGACGCAAGCAGCAGTTTCACCGCGAAAAAGGCACGCGCCAGCCGAGGTCGCGGTGGCGCGCGAGGTGGCGCGGGGTCCAGGATTGCGGGCTCTTCATCACGAAGTGGTAGCGCGCGACGTGGTAGCTGGGGTCGAAGCCGTAGAAGTTGCGGCGCAGCGCGGCGAGTTCTTCTTCGCTGTAAGCGGCGAGCGGTTTTTCGGCTTCGTCGGCGGCGCGGCGGGCGGCCTTCGCGGTGATGCGCTCGGCGAACGCGGGGTCGGCGGCGAGGGCGGTGGCGTGGCGCGCGATCTCCATCTCGAAGGTCGGGAGGTCGGCGCTGAAGGTCGCGTCGACGAGGCTTGCAGCGCGGGCGTCGCGCGCGAGGAGCGGCAGGCGGTTGCCCATGATGCGACGGCCCGCTTCGGGGCCGACGCGGCGCGGCAGGAGGTAGGTCCAGTATTCGGAGCCGAACAGGTTGCCCATGTTCTTGTAGTGCGGGTTCATCACGATGCCGTCGCGCGCCCAGACGTAGTCCGCGGCGAGCGCGAGGAAGCAGCCCCCTGCCCCGGCGTTGCCGCGCAGCGCGGCGACGGTGACGCGGTCGGTGAGCGTGAGCAGCGCGAGGCAGACGTCGTTCATGGCGTTGATGTTGGCCCACGACTCGTCCGCGGGCGAGGCGGCCGCTTCGATGCGGTTGAGGTGGATGCCGTTGGACCAGAAGTCGCGGCCGCCTTCAAGGACGAGCACGCGGGTCGGGCGGCTGCGGGCGTATTCGATCGCGGCGGTGAGGCGTTGGCATTGGTCGGTGGCCATCGCGCCGTTGTAGAAGTCGAAGGCGAGGAAGCCTGTCGTGCCGTCGGGGCTTTCGCGGTAGCGGAGTTCACTCCAGCGAAGGTCGCTTGCTTCGCGGTGCAGCGGGACTGCGAGTTCGGGCAGCGCGGCCGCTTCGGCGGCGAAGGCGGCGGTTGCGGGAAGCTTGAAGCGGTGGTCGCCGTCGGCGCGTTTGACGTGGCCGATCCAGACCGCGCCGTCGATCGTCGCGCGCAGGAGGGCGTTGTCGCGGCGGGCGATGACTTCGCCCGGTTGTGCGGGGCGGAGCTCCTCGGGCGTCGCGGGGTGGGCGTCGAAGAGGCTACAGGGCGTCCCGAACAGCGCATCGGCGACACCGGGAAAGCCGTCGGCGGCTCGGAGTTTTTGCAGGACCGTTTGCGTGTTGTCGCGTGTCCAGTCGATGACGCGGTCGGCTCGCTTCATCAAGGGGCGTTCCAGGCCGAGCTTCCCGCATACGAAGGCACGATCGTAGGGCGGGAGAAGCGCAGCGCATCCCGCCATGTCGGCGTGTCGCGCCCCGCCCGACGCACGTGTGGCGGGATACGCCTTCGGCTCCTCCCACCCTTGTACGGGGGCAACTTGGCGGATCTCGGCGAGGGTTATCGGCGCCCATTCGCCGGCACGCCAATCGGGAACGTGCTGGATGGCGGCTCTGACCGCCTGCAGCGCGGCAGTGGTGACTTCATTGCGGTAGAGGCTCGCCTTGGTCGCGGCACGCATCGGGAAGCGGACGCACGCCCAGACGGGGCCCGCGTCCATCTCGGCTTCCGCCTGCAGCACCGTGACGCCCCACTCCGTCTCGCCGTTCATGATCGCCCAGTCGAGCGCGGAGGGTCCGCGGTCGCCGACGATGCCGGGGTGCACAATCAGCGTGAGGTGGCGCGACCAGATCGATTCAGGGACGGCGCGCTTGAGGAAGGGGGCGAGGATCAGGTCGGGGCGGAACAGTTCGACGGCCTCCTCGGCGACGCGGTCGGCGATGTCGAATTCGACGGAAAGCTCATGGCCGTCGGCCTTCAACTCTGCGAAAAGGCGCTGGGTCAGGCTGTTGAAGCTGTGCGTGAGGAGCAGGATGCGCATCGGGAATGCCTTCTCAGCAGATGCGCGGCAGTTGCTCGCCCGACAGCCAATCGACCATGCGACGGCCACCGAAGGCGGTGCGGATCTGGACGAAGGCGTTGGGGTCGGCGGTGACGCTGCCGATGCGGGCGGCGCGCTCTCCCTGCGGATGGGCGCGCATCGCGGCGAGCAGGCGCTCTGCATCCTCGCGCGGGCAGATCGCAATGAGCTTGCCTTCGTTCGCGACGTACAGCGGGTCGAGGCCCAGCAGTTCGCACGCGGCGGCGACCTGGGGCTGGACGGGGATCGCGGCTTCGTCGAGTTCCATGCCGACGCTGGACTGGGTCGCGATCTCGTTGAGCGTGGTCGCCAGCCCCCCGCGGGTCGGGTCGCGCAGCACGCGGATCGTCGGGACCGCTTCGAGCATCGCGGCGACAAGGCCGTGCAGCGCGGCGGTGTCGGAGGCGATCTCCGAGTCGAAGGCGAGCGATTCGCGTTGCGCCACGATGGCCATGCCGTGGTCGCCGAGCGTGCCGGAGACGAGGATCGCGTCGCCGGGGCGTGCGTTGGCGCCGCCGATCTCGCGCCCGGCGGGCAGCGCACCGACGCCGGTGGTCGTGATGAAGACGCCGTCGCCCTTCCCTTGCTCGACGACCTTGGTGTCGCCGGTGACGACCGGCACGCCGGCTTCGCGCGACGCGTGCGCCATCGACTGGACGATGCGCGCGAGCTCGGCGAGCGGGAAACCTTCTTCGAGGATGAAGCTCGCGGCGAGATACAGCGGGCGTGCGCCCATCACGGCGAGGTCGTTGATCGTGCCATGCACGGACAGGCAGCCGATGTCGCCGCCGGGGAAGAACAAGGGGCTGACGACGTGGGCGTCGGTGGCGACGACGAGGCGTTCGCCCGGCGCGGGGGCCGGCAGCACCGCCGCGTCGTCGCCGCGGTCGAGGTGCTCGTTGGCGAAGGCGGCGGCGAAGAGTTCGGAGATCAGCTGCGTCATCGCGCGCCCGCCGGCGCCGTGGCCCATGTCGACGCGGCCGTGCTTGAGGTCCAGCGGGCGCACGTAGCCCTTCCTGATGGTTCCGGCGAGGCTCATGAGGCAGTTCCAGCGACGACCGGGACATCCCGGAAGCGCCCGTAGTTGTAGTGCGCCGCGCAGGCGCCTTCGGAGGACACCATGCACGAGCCCATCGGGTTCTCGGGCGTGCACACGGTGCCGAACAGCTTGCAGTCGGTGGGGGTCTTCACGCCGCGCAGGATCGCGCCGCATTCGCAGGCGCGGTTGTCGGGCACGGAGACGAATTCCAGCCCGAACTTCGCCTCGGCGTCCCAAGCGGCGAAGGGGCCGCGGATGCGCAGCGCCGAATATGGCACTTCGCGCAGGCCGCGCCATTCGAAGCTGCGGCGCAGTTCGAAGACTTCGGACACGAGCGCCTGCGCCTTGAGGTTGCCGTCCGCGGTGACGGCGCGCGTAAACTCGTTCTCGACCTCGGCGCGGCCGTCGTTCACCTGCCGGATCAGCATGCGGATGGCCTGCATCACGTCGAGCGGTTCGAAACCGGCGATCACGACCGGCTTGCGGTATTCCTCGGCGAAGAAGGCGTAGGGGCGGCTGCCGATGATCGTCGACACGTGCGCCGGGCCGATGAAGCCGTCGAGCGGCACAGTGCCGAGCTCGCGCACTTCAGGCGATTCGAGGATGGTCAGGATCGCCGAAGGGGTGAGCACGTGGTTGCACAGCACGCTGAAATTCGCGAGCCCCAGCGCCTGCGCCTGGCGCAGCACCAGCGCGGTCGGCGGGGTGGTCGTCTCGAAGCCGATCGCGAAGAACACGACTTCGCGATCGGGCATCTTCTGCGCGAGCGCGAGCGCATCGGCCGCCGAATACACCATGCGGATGTCGGCGCCGCGCGCCTTGGCCTTAAGCAGCGACAGGCCGTCGGACGCGGGCACGCGCAGGCAGTCGCCGTAGGTGCAGATCGTCACCTCGGGGCGCGCGAGCGCGAGCCGGATCGCCATGTCGATGCGGCCGATCGGCAGCACGCACACCGGGCAGCCGGGGCCGTGGATCATGCGCACGTTGGCGGGCAGGAGATCGGTGACGCCGTAGCGCGAGATCGCGTGCGTGTGGCCGCCGCAGAATTCCATGAAGGCGTAGTTGCGGGCGGGGTCGGCCTCGCGCGCGATCGCGGCCGCGAGCTTCGCGGCGAGCGCGCCGTCGCGGAATTCGTCGACGTACTTCATGCCGCCCCTTCTTCGGAGGCGGCCGCGAGCGCGGGCCCGGCGAGGCCGGCTTCGGCGAAGAGCGCGAGGGTCTGCTCCGCCTCGTCCTGGTCGAGCTTGGACAGCGCGTAGCCGACATGCACGATCACGTAGTCGCCGACCTCGGCGCCGTCGACCAGCGCGAGCGAGATCTCCTTGCGCACGCCGCCGAGGTCGACGCGGCAGGCGTCACCGGGCAGCAGTTCGACGATGCGGGCGGGGATGGCGAGGCACATGGTTCAGAGTCCGTGATTCAGAAAGGCCGAGATAGAGTTTCGGCGCGGGAACGTAGGGCGGAAAACGAACTCCTGGCGCAGGCCAGGACGAAGTTTCGGCGCAGCCAAAAGCGTAGCGCCTTGCGCCGTATGCGTCGGTGCCCCCGATGGCACATTCGGCTCAGGCACCCGACGCCGCATCGCACGCCCCGGCGTTCAAATGATGGATGGCCACCCACGCCTGCCCCAGCGCGAGGCCGGCGTCGCCGGGCGACAGGCGGATCGCCTCGAGGACCGTGAGGCCGCGCGCGCGCAAGGCATCGCCGAGGCGCTGCGACAGGATGCGGTTGTGCAGGCAGCCGCCGGAGAGGGCGACGACATCGAGGCGCGTCTGGTCGGCGACCCGGGCGACCCAGTCGTCCAGCGCGGCAACGAGCGTGACATGGAAGCGCGCGGCGCCGCGGGCGGCGTCCGTTTCATCGGCGAGCGTGGCCAGCAGCGGGAACAGGTCGAGTCGCCCGGCCCCGTCTATCGTCCAGCCGCCGGCTTCGGGTGCAAGGTCGCCGACGCAGGCGAGGTATTCGGTCGCCGCGCGTTCGAGCGCGATCGCGGCCTCGGCCTCGACGCGCATCACCGGACACAGGCCGAGCAGCCCCGCGGCGGCGTCGAAGACGCGGCCGAGGCTGGAGGTCGGCGGGCACAGCGCTTCACGGTCGAGAAGCTGCGCGAGCATCGTGGCGGCGGGTTGCGCGGCGAAGCGGGGGGCAATCTCGCCCGCGCGGCCGGCGCGGTGCAGCACGGCTGCGGCCATGCGCCAGGGTTCGCGCGCGGCGCGATCGCCGCCGGCGAGCGGCAGCGGTGCGAGGTGGCCGAGGCGCTCGAAGGACGCACCGTCGACGCGCAACAGCTCGCCGCCCCAGGCCGTGCCGTCGGTACCGAGGCCGACGCCGTCGAGCGCGAGGCCCAGCGCCGGACCCGCGTGGCCGTGCTCGGCGAGCACCGCGGCGACGTGCGCATGGTGGTGCTGCACGGGGATCGCCGGCACGCCGAGGCGCGCGGCCAGCGCGACCGCGCTGCGGCTGGAATGGAAGTCGGGGTGCAGGTCGTGCGCGATCGCGGCGGGCGCGAGCATCGCCTCGGCCAGCCGGTCCATGCGGCGGCACGCTTCGGCGTTGTCGAGGTCGCCGACCGTTTCGCTCATCAGCGCGATCCCGTCCTGCGCGCGGCACAGCGCGTTCTTGAACCACGCGCCGAAGGCGAGCACGGCCGGGCCGCGCAACGCGAGCGGCAGCGATGCGGCGAAGGGCGGGACCGCGGGGAAATTCATTGTCCGGCCATCATCCGATCACCGGACAGGTCCGTTCGCCGCGAGCTCGTCGAGTGGCGCTGGCAGGGCGTCGACAGGCTCAGCCCGAACGGCGTCCGGTTTCCGCGCGGATAAGTCCCGCTGCATTGCGGCCGCGCGAGCACCGCGCGCCTTCGCCATCCCCCGCTCCAGCCACGCGAGCCATTCGTCGATGCCCTCGCCGCTGGTCGACGACGTGCGGATCACCTCGATGGCCGGATTCACGCGCCGCGCGTAGCCGATCGCGCGCTCGACGTCGAAAGTCAGGTGCGGCAGCAGATCCACCTTGTTGAGCAGCATCAGGGCGGCGGCGGCGAACATGTCGGGGTACTTGAGCGGCTTGTCCTCGCCTTCGGTCACCGACAGGATCGCGACCTTGTGCGCCTCGCCGAGGTCGAAGGCGGCCGGGCACACGAGATTGCCGACGTTCTCGATCAGCAGCAGGCTGTCGTCGGCCAGTTCCAGCTGCGCGAGCGAGCGCGCAACCATGTCGGCGTCGAGGTGGCAGCCCTTGCCGGTGTTGATCTGCAGCGCCGGGACGCCGGTCGCGCGGATGCGCTCGGCGTCGAACTCGGTCTGCTGGTCGCCCTCGATGACCGCGGCTGGCACGCGGCCGGCGAGTTCGGTGAGGGTGCGCACGAGCAGCGCCGTCTTGCCCGAGCCGGGGCTGGAGACGAGGTTCAGCGCGAAGATGCCGCGCGCGGCGAGCCACTTCCGGTTGGCTTCGGCGCTGGCGTCGTTCTTGCCGAGGATGTCGCGCTCGATCTTCACCATCTGCGACTGCGTCAGGCCCGGCGCATGCGCGTGCGCGGGGCCGACGCCGAAGTGCAGGTGGCGATGGCCGGCGTGGAGGTGCGTGTCCTCGCCTGCGGCAGCGGCCTCGGGGGCTGGGCCGTGCGAATGCTCATGGTCATGCGCGGGCGTCACCGTCTTCCACGCCCGCGTCGCGCCCCCCTTCGCGCGCGCGGCCTTCGACCACCCCGCACCGCCAATGCTCGCGCCCGCCCCACCGCATCCACACACCGTACACATGTCCTGCTCCAATTCAGCCAGACGTCTTGATCCCTCCGCCGCCGGCAGGCGGGATTTCATCCCGCCCTGCGTCCTTCACTCGACTTCGATTTCCTTGACGCGCATCTCGGTGCCGCCGGTCGGCCGCACCTGGTAGCCGTCGCAGTGCGGGCACGAGTCGTAGCGCTGCACGAGCGGCACGCCGCGGTCGCACGCGGGGCACCAGCCGGCGCCCGCAACCGGCTCGATCCTGATCGCCGCGCCGTCCGCGAGCGAGTCGCGCAGCACCGCGTCGAGGCAGAAGCGCAGCGCCTCGACCTCCACCGACGCCAGTTCGCCGATCTCCAGCACGACAGTCTTCACGCGCTTCGCGCCCTGCGCAGTGGCGGCGTCCTCGACGATGCCGCGCACGCTCTCGGCAAGCGCCATCTCATGCACCGGGCACGTCCTCAAACGTAATCTCGTAGTCGACACAGGGGTCGAGCGACAGCGCGAGCGCCTTCAGGCGCTGCAGCGCCGCCTCGTCCGATTCGGCCTCCCAGCCGCAGCCTTCGCGCACGAAGGGGCCGTCGGCGTGGAAGTTCCACTCGGTCGGCGTGACGATCGCGTACTCGGCGATGCGCTCGCCGTCGAGACGCACGGCGTGCATCAGCAGCCCGCGCGAAGTCTCGACGCAGGCCAGCCCAGCGTTATCGCCGAGCGGTGCGGCATCGACCAGCTGCGGCATGTCGGACGCGAGCGGATGGCGCAGGCGGCTGGCGCAGTCGGAGAGGTCCACGACGCGCGCGAAGAGGCGCGCGGCGATGCGGTGGCGATGCGTGAGCAGGTTGCGCACCATCATCGAACCGGCATGGCGCGCGAGCACGCCCGACTCGTGCGCGCGGCCGAACAGCGTCGGCGCCGCACAGAAGTCCGCAGACGGCACGCCACCCAGTTCGTGCGCCCAGGCACCTGCCGCGAGCGCCGGCAGCAGCGGCACCGCCTCGCCTTCCGGCGTCGAGGAGCCCATCTCGATCAGGTCCGCGAGCGCCGCGCCGATCGAGCCGCCGCGTCGCGCGCGTTCGACGAATTCGCGCAGGCCGCTGGGTTCGCGCGCGGCACGGAAGAAGCCGGTGAGAAGCTCGACGACGACAAGGTCGAGCAGGTCGCCCCCCAGGTCGTAGGCTGCGCGCGAGTCGCCGCTCAGCCCCAGGCGACGTTGCAGCTCCACGAAACGGTCGCTGCGCGGCGGGTGGCCGAACAGGTTTGGCCAGTCGAGCATCAGGCGCGACAGGTGTTCCTGCGCGATCTCGGTCGCGAGGGCGCGCTCCTCGGCCCACGCTTCGGCACGCGCGAGATTCGGCGTACCGGCAGCGACGCAGGCCGCCGTCGCCGCAATGCCCTGTGCGCGCGAACACACGCCGAAGAGCGTCGGCACGAGCCCGATGGCCTCGTCGACACTGCACCCGATCAGCCGCTGCGCGGCCTGCGACCGGGGTTTTTCCACCCGCAGGCCGCTGATGCGACGCCCGTCGCGGATCGCGCACAGGCGCAATGTCCCGTCGGTCGTCATGCCAGGCCTTCGCGACCCGGCGACGCCCCGCCGACCGCGGCAAAGCACCGCCTTCCGTGAACCATGCCGTCTCCTTGCGCCGCCCGATCGGTGACGTTGATTGCGTTCCGACCGGCCCTTGCAGCGCGGAAACGGAATCCGGGAATTCTGGAATCCTGGAACCCGGACGATGATAGGCGCAGACGCACCGGCACGGAAGCCTGCCGCCTCACACCTCGAGCGGATCGACGTCGAGCTGCCAGCGCAGCTCGCGCGGCGTGCGCTGGGCGCGCAGCACCTCGATCCAGCGTCCGATGAAGCCCTGCAACAGCGCCCGCTCGTCGGCCTCGACCAGCAGTTGCGCACGTTCGCGCCGCGCGAGGCGCGTGAGGCGCATCGGCACCGCATCGAACACCCGCACGCCGGCGGGCGCCATCTCCTGCGCGAGGCGGCGCGCGTGGGCGAGGAACTGCATCGCGTCGTCGAGCATCGGCGCGTCGGCGCGCAGCATCGCCTGGAAGGTGAAGGGCGGGAAGCCCGCCGCGCGGCGCTCGTCCAGCCCGCTCGCGGCGAAGGCGTCGAAGTCGTGCTTCACGAGGCAGCGGTACAGCGGGTGGTCGGGATATTCGGTCTGCACCAGCACTTCGCCCGGCAGGTGCGCGCGCCCCGCACGGCCGCCGACCTGCATCAGCTGCTGGAAGAGGCGCTCCGGCGCGCGGAAGTCCGCCGCATGCAGCGAGGCGTCGGCGCCGATCACGCCGACCAGCGTGAGCTGCGGGAAGTCGTGGCCCTTGGCCATCATCTGCGTGCCGACGAGGATGTCGGCCTCGCCGCCGGCGATCTGCGCGAGCAGGCTTTCCCACTGGCTGCGCGTGCGCGCCGAATCGCGGTCGACGCGCAGCACCCGCGCTTCGGGGAAGAGCTCGGCGAGGCGCGCCTCGATGCGCTGCGTGCCGCGCCCGAAGGGCTGGATGTCCTGGTTGCCGCATACCGGGCAGTGGTGCGGCACCTCGGTGTCGCAGCCGCAATGGTGGCAGCGCAGGCGCCGGTCCGCGAGATGCACGACGAGGTTGGCCGAACAGTGTGCGCAACGGCTCACCCAGCCGCAGGCGGGGCAGGACAGCACCGGCGCATAGCCGCGGCGGTTGAGGAACACGAGGCTCTGTTCGCCGCGGGCGAGACGCTCGCCGATCGCGGTCTTGAGCTGCGGGCTCAGCCCTTCGTCGAGTTTCATGCGCCGTATGTCGATGCGGCGCACCGTGGGCAGCGTGCTCGCGAGCGCGCGCGCGTCGAGGCGCAGGCTGCGGTAGCGCGCGTGGCGCGCGTGCTGCCAGCTCTCCAGCGAGGGCGTCGCCGACCCGAGCACGACCGGCACCTTGCGCTGGTGCGCACGCCACACCGCGACGTCCCGCGCCGAGTAGCGCACCCCTTCCTGCTGCTTGTACGAGGCGTCGTGCTCCTCATCGACGAGGATCAGGCCGAGGCGCGGCAGCGGCGCGAACACCGACAGGCGCGTGCCCAGAACGATGTCGGCGCGGCCTTCGAGCGCCTGCACGAAGCCGCGCGAGCGCGCCCCTTCGGCGAGCCCCGAATGCAGGCTCACGACGCAGGCTGCCGGGAAGCGGTTCGCGACGCGCGACTCGAGCTGCGGCGTGAGCGCGATCTCGGGCACCAGCATCAGCACCTGTTGCCCTGCCGCGAGCGCGCGCTCGGCCAGGCGCAGGTACACCTCGGTCTTGCCGCTGCCGGTGACGCCCTGCAGCAGCCAGGGCGCGAAGCCTTCCGGCGCCGCCGAAACCGCCTCGACCGCGGCGCGCTGCTCGTCGGTGAGCTCGGGCCGGTTCGCCGCCGGCATCGCCGGATCCGCGCCACGCACCGCGACGACCCAGCCGCGCTTCATCGCGTCGCCCAGCGCCGCGCCCGCCGGCAGCTCGCGCGCCGCGCTGCGGCGGATCACGCCGGCCGCGCGCAATTCGGCGAGCAACGCCAGCGCCCGGCTCGCGCGGCGCGACTCCGCCAGCGCCGCGTGGCCTTCCTCGCTCAGGTCCAGCAGCGGGTCGCTCTCGCGGTCGCTCACGGCATCGGCACGGCGCAACCCGGGCGGCAATGCGAGCGCGATCACTTCGCCGAGCGGCGCGTGGTAGTAGCGCGCGACGAAGCCGACCAGCTCCAGCCAATCCGCCGGCAGGGGCGCGACCTCGCGCTGGATATGACGCACCGTCTTGAGGCGCGCGGGATCGACGTCCGATTCGGCGAGCAGCGCGACGATCACACCGCTCTTTTCGCCCCGTCCGAAGGGCACCCGCACACAACGGCCGACATCCTCATCACATGCATCTTGCGATGAATAATCAAAGAGTTGCGGCAACGGAACGGGCAGCGCGACGCGGACGATGGGCATTCGGATTTCGTGCTCTACACGATTTTTATTTAACTATCAGTTGTTTACGGTCGATTGTTAAATTCGTTGTTCGGAAACGGGGGTTAAATCTTTGCCGCGAAACCCTTCCGGCGCTTGTCCACAAAAGCTGTGGATAACTTTGTTGATAGCAGGGGTGAAACGTCGTATACCCGGCGCCATTCCTGCCCTTCTGTCACTTTGCCTTAACAGTAGGCAAATTTTTATTCCTTCAATTTCAAATACTTATGATTTTCGGTGAATAAACCCCAATTCCATGCAGGATCCGGCCTCAGAACCGGTCCGGTGTGCATAAGTCAAGCGATCGACGCATATTTTTCGCTTGACAAGGCCGCAGCGGTCGCCTCCAGCTGCGCGTCCGCACCGTAACGGAGCCCCTGCAGCCATCGACGCGGCCCCAAAAGGGAACCCCGGCGGGGTGCGCGGTGCGCGTCCCGGCCGGGGTTCGGGGGTACCGCCGCAGGTCGCTCAGGCGCCGGCGCGGATCTTGCGGCTGTGCTCGTGCACGGTGTCGACCAGCACGGACACGGACTCGGGCGGCGTGAACTGCGAGATGCCGTGGCCGAGGTTGAAGACGTGGCCGGGGTGGTTGCCGAAGGAATCGAGCACGCGCTTCGCTTCGCGCGCGATCGCTTCCGGCGGCGCGAACAGCACGTTGGGGTCGAGGTTGCCCTGCAGCGCGACCTTGTCGCCGACGAGCTTGCGCGCACGGCCGATGTCCATGGTCCAGTCGAGGCCCACGGCGTCGCAGCCGATGTCGGCGATGCTCTCGATCCACAGGCCGCCGCCCTTCGTGAATACGATGTTCGGGATGCGCTCGCCGTCGCGCTCCTTGATCAGGCCGTCGACGACGCGCTTCAGGTAGGGCAGCGAGAACTCGTGGTAGGCCGCCTCGGACAACGCGCCCCCCCAGGAGTCGAACACCATCACGGCCTGCGCGCCGGATTCGATCTGCGCGTTGAGGTAGGCGACGACGGAGTCGGCCGTCACACTGAGGATGTGGTGCATCAGGTCGGGGCGCGAGTAGGCCATCGCCTTGACCTTGCGGTAGTCGTCGGACGAGCCGCCTTCGACCATGTAGCAGGCCAGCGTCCACGGGCTGCCGGAGAAGCCGATCAGCGGCACGCTGCCGTTGAGCGCGCGGCGGATCTCGGCGACCGCGTCCATCACGTACTGCAGCTCGGCGTGCGGATCGGGGATCGCGAGGTTGCGGATCTCCCACTCGTCGCGCAGCGGGCGCTCGAAGCGCGGCCCCTCGCCTTCGGCGAAGTACAGGCCCAGGCCCATCGCGTCCGGCACGGTGAGGATGTCGGAGAACAGGATCGCGGCGTCGAGGTTGTAACGCGCGAGCGGCTGCAGCGTGACCTCGCAGGCCATCGTCGGGCTCTTGCACAGGTTCAGGAAGCTGCCGGCACGCTTGCGGGTCTCGCAGTACTCGGGCAGGTAGCGCCCCGCCTGCCGCATCAGCCACAGCGGCGTGTATTCGGTCGGCTGGCGCAGCAGGGCGCGCAGGAAGGTGTCGTTCTGCAGGCGGGTCACGGTTACGTCCTCAAATCTGCCCGGTACGGGCGCAAACCGCGATTATCCGCGTTTTCCGCCGTCATGCCGAGCCCGGCGGACGGCCCGGCTCGCCGGGGCGGAAAACGAACTTCCGGCGCCGCCGGGAGCGATGCGCGTTCAGCGGCACACCAGCACGGGAATCGTGCAGTGCGCGAGCACCTTGTTGGTCTCGCTGCCCAGCAGCAGCGCGTTGATGCCGCGCCGGCCGTGCGAGGCCATGCAGATCAGGTCGCAGCCGCGGCTCTCGGCGGTGTGGATGATCACGCGGTGGGGCGTCTCGCTGCTTTCGAGGACCGCTTCGGCGGCGATCCCGGCCGCCTGCGCGCGGGCGAGCGCGGCGTCGATGATGCGCTGGCCGTGCGTGGCGGCTTCGCGGGCGAAGCGGCGCGATTTTTCGGGATCGTAGTGGCCGTCCTCGCCGAAGTTGGTCACCGGGAACGGCGCTTCGGCGATCGCGTTGAGGATGGTCAGGCGCGCGCCCAAGTTGCGGGCGAGCGCGATCGCGCGGTCCAGGGTCTGATCGGACAGCGGCGAGCCGTCCGTGGGGACGAGGATGTGCTGGAACATGGTGCGTCCTTGGGGTGAGAGGTTGCCGGGTGCCGCGCCGGGGCCGGTGTCGATCGGGGATGCGGACACGCGCGGCCGTCCTCAGATCGGGGAATGGTGGCCGATCGCGTTCGCCTGCATGCGGCGCACGAGACGCCACGCCTGCGGCACGATCACGACCAGCGCGGTGATCGCGAGCACCGTCGCCGAGATCGGCTGGGTCACGAAGATCGACAGGTCGCCCTGGCTGATCGCCAGCGCGCGGCGGAACTGCTGCTCCGACAGCGGCCCCAGGATCAGTCCGACCAGCACCGGCGCGACCGGGATGTCGTAGCGGCGCATGACGAAGCCCAGCAGGCCGATGCCGTACAGCAGCGCGAGATCGAACCACGAATTGCGGATGCCGTAGGCGCCCATCGTCGCGAAGATCAGGATGCCGGCGTAGAGCAGCGGGCGCGGGATCGCCAGCAACTTCACCCAGACGCCGACGAGCGGCAGGTTCAGCGCGAGCAGGATCACGTTGCCGATGTACATGCTCGCGATCAGGCCCCAGATCAGCTCCGGCTGCGTGTCGAACAGCAGCGGACCGGGCTGCAGGCCATACTGCTGGAACGCGGCGAGGATGATCGCGGCGGTCGCGGTGGTGGGCAGGCCCAGCGTCAGCAGCGGCATCAGCGTGCCGCTCGCGGAGGCGTTGTTGGCCGCTTCCGGCCCGGCCACGCCTTCGATCGCGCCCTTGCCGAACTCGTCGGCATGCTTGCTGAGCTTCTTCTCGGTCGCATACGACAGGAAGGTCGGGATCTCCGCGCCGCCGGCGGGGATGCAGCCGAACGGGAAACCGAAGGCGGTGCCGCGCAGCCACGGCTTCCACGAGCGCTTCCAGTCTTCCTTGCTCATCCAGATCGAGCCCTTCATCTGCTCGATCACGTCGCTGCCGCGGTTGAGGTAGGTGGCGACGTACAGGGTCTCGCCGACCGCGAACAGACCCACCGCGACGACGACGATGTCGAGGCCGTCGAGCAGTTCCGGGATGCCCAGCGTGAAGCGCGCCTGGCCGGTCTGGCTGTCGAGGCCGATGAGGCCGATCGTGAGCCCCAGGAACAGCGCCGCGAGGCCGCGCGCGGGCGAGGCGCCGAGCACCGCCGACACCGTCACGAAGGCCAGCACCATCACCGAGAAGTACTCGGCCGGGCCGAACTTCAGCGCGACGTCGACGGCGAAGGGCGACACGAAGGTCAGCAGCACGGTGCCGATCGTGCCGGCGACGAAGGAGCCGATCGCCGAAGTCGCGAGCGCCGCACCGGCGCGGCCGCGCTTGGCCATCATGTTGCCTTCCATCGCGGTGACGATGGTCGCCGACTCGCCCGGCGTGTTGAGCAGGATCGAGGTCGTCGAGCCGCCGAACATCGCGCCGTAGTAGATGCCGGCGAACATGATCAGCGCGCCGGTGGGATCGAATCCGGCGGTGGCCGGCAGCAGCAGCGCCACCGTCAGCGCGGGGCCGACGCCCGGCAGCACGCCGACCGCGGTGCCCAGCGTGACGCCGACGAAGCCGAGGAACAGGTTCTGCAGGCTCAGCGCAACGGCGAAGCCGGAGAGGAGTGCGTTCAATGTATCCATCTCAGCCTCCGAACAGGCCCGCGGGCAGGCTCAGGCCCAGGCCGCGCGTGAAGAGGAAGTACACGAGCGTCGACAGCACGGCCGCGATCCCGAGATCGCGCACCGGCTTCATGCTGCCGAAGCCGCGCGCGACCAGCACGAAGAGCAGCGTCGAGGCGAGGACGAAGCCGGCCCAGCCGATCAGCACCATATGCAGCACCACGCCGGCGCTGATCAGCAGAAAGCCCACGCGGTCGGGCGCGGCATGCGTCTCGGCTTCTTCCGGCATCGCGCGCCAGCCGCCCGAGAGCGCCTGCCACGCGAGCCAGGCGCCGCACAGCACGAGGCCGGTGCCGATGAGGTAGGGGAAGAGGCGCGGGCCGACCTGCGAGTAGCCCTGCGTCTCGGCGATGCCCTGGGTCTCGAAGGCGACGAAGCTGCCCAGCGCCAGCAGCACGAGCGAGATCAGCAGCTCGCCGGCGTCGATGCGTGCGCGCGTGCTCATTTTTTCACCAGCCCGAGGTCGCTCACGAGCTTGAACACGGTCTTCTGCTCGGCCTCGACGTAGTGGCGGAACTCGTCGCCCGCCATCAGCATGTCGACCCATTCGTTCTTCTCGAGCGTGGCCTTCCACGACTCGCTCTTCGCCATCTGCGTCACCGCCTTCACGAGCTCGTCGCGCTGCGCGTCACTGATGCCGGGCGCCGCCATGATGCCGCGCCAGTTCACGAACTCGACATTGATGCCCTGCTCCTTCAGCGTCGGCACGTCGATGTCCTTGACGCGCGCGGGCGCGGTGACCGCCAGCGCGCGCAGCTTGCCCGCCTTGATCTGGCCGGCGAACTCGTTGAAGCCACCGAGGCCCACCGTGACGTGGCCGCCGAGCACCTGCGCGAGCACCTCGCCACCGCTGCCGAAGGCGACGTAGTTGAACTTGCCCGCCTCGCCGCCGATCGCCTGCACGATCATCCCGGCGGTGAGCTGATCCACGCCGCCGGCGAAGCCGCCCGCCCACGACACCGCGGCCGGGTTCGCCTTGTACGCGGCGACGAGGTCGGCCATGGACTTCAGCGGCGAACTCGCCGGCACCACCAGCACCTCGTACTCGCCGGTCAGGCGCGCGATCGGCGTGACGTTGGAGAGTGTGACCGGCGACTTGTTGATGAACACTGCCGACACCATGCCCTTGCCGCTCGCCATCAGCGCGCCGCCGTCGCCCTTGCTGCTGTTGATCAGCTGCGCGAGCCCGATCGTGCCGCCCGCGCCGGCGACGTTGTTCACCTGCACGCGGTCGGCGAGCTTGTTGGCCTGCAGCGCGGCCTGCACCGCGCGGCCGAGCTGGTCGTAGCCGCCGCCGGGCGCGGCGGGCACGAGGATCTTGTAGTCCGCGGCGCCGGCCAGGGTCGTGGCGCCCGCGAGGGCGAGGCCGGCGAGGGCCGTCCTCAGCGCGCGGCCGAAGCCGGCGCCGATAGCGTGATGTCGCATGTCGAGTGTCTCCGATGAAGTCCCGCGGGCCGCGGCGGCGCGGCCCCGCGCGGGAGGGGTGCTGCGGACGGACGAAGCCGCTTACGGCTTGACCATGCCGAGGTCGGTCACCAGCTTGGTGATGCGCGCGACGTCGGCGTCGAGGAACTTCTTGAACTCGGGGCCGGTGAGGTACATGTCCTGCCAGTCGTTGCGCTTCAGCGCGTCCTTCCACGAATTCGACGTGACCGCCTTGTCGAGCGCGACGACGAGCTCCTTGTGCTGCGCCTCGCTGATGCCGGGCGCGGCGAAGATCGCGCGCCAGTTCACCATCTCGACATTGACGCCCTGCTCCTTCAGCGTCGGCACGCTCTCGCCGGGGATGCGCTCGGCGCCCGAGACCGCCAGCGCGCGCAGCTTGCCGGACTTGATCTGCGACTGGAACTCGCCGAAGCCGCTGATGCCGGCCGCGACGTGGCCGCCCATGATCGCGGCCTGCGCCTCGCCGCCGCCCGAATAGGCGATGTAGTTCACCTTCGCCGGATCGACGCCGACCGCCTGCGCGATCAGGCCCGCGAGGATGTGGTCCGAGCCGCCCGCCGAACCGCCGCCCCAGGCCACCGAGGCCGGATTGGCCTTGAGCTGGTCGATGAGCTCCTTGAGGGTCTGGATCTTAGAGCTCGCCGGCACGACGACGACCAGCGTCTCGCCGGAGAGGCGCGCCAGCGGCGTGACCTGGGTCAGGTTAACCGGCGACTTGTTGGTCGCGATCGCGCCGACCATCACCATGCCGCCGACCAGGGTCGCGCCGCCGTCGCCCTTCGCGCCGTTGACGAACTGCGCCAGCCCGATCGTGCCGCCCGCGCCGCCCTTGTTGTCGACGGTGACCTTCTTCACGATGCCTTCGGCGTTGATCGCCGCCTGCAGCGCACGCGCGGTCTGGTCCCAGCCGCCGCCCGGGTTGGCCGGCACGAGGATCTTCACGCTGTCGAGCGCGAGCGCCGGGGCGCTGGCGACGAACCCGAGGCCGAGCGCGCCGGCGACGAGGGTGGTCCTGACGATGTTCCTGAACATGTTTGTCTCCTCCTTGGAATGGGGCCTGTCATGGGGCCGGTCGCGCCGACCCTGCATGGAGACGGACGATACGGAGAAGGGCTTTCGATTGGCTTTCAGTTTCGTAGGGCGGGAGCGCACGCACCGACCCGAGCGCCGAAGGTCACCCGAAACGCCGCGTGGCGGGAGGCGCTGCGCTTTCCCGCCCTACGTTCCGTGCCTGCGACACGCACAATGGAACAACGAACCCCGTGGGGCGGGAGGAGCGAAGCGCGTCCAGCCGATCCGGGCGCCGGAGGTCGCCCGAACGCCGCATGGCGGGATGCGCTGCGCGTAACGGAACAACGGGCCCCGTAGGGCGGGAAAGCGAAGCGCATCCCGCCAATCCAGCAGTCCGAACCCGCGCAAGCGCCGTATTGGCCTGGCCGTCCCGCCGTCGCCTTCAGGCGTCCGCGCGGCGCGGAAACTCGACCTCGACCTGCAGCCCGCGCCCGCCCGGCGCATCGGCGAGCCGCGCGTCGCCGCCGTGCGCGAGCGCGATCTCGCGCACGATCGCGAGTCCCAAGCCGCTGCCGTCGGGCCCGCCCTGGCCGAGGATGCGGTAGAAGCGCTGGAACACCTTGTCGCGCTCGACGACCGGAATGCCCGGTCCCTCGTCGCTCACCGCGAGCACGACGTGCCCGTCCGCCGTTCCGGTCGCGACGACGACCTGCGTGTCCGGCGGGCTGTAGCGGATCGCGTTGTCGATGAGGTTCGCGACGAGCTCGCGCAGCATCGCCGCGTTGCCCGTCATCGGCGCCGGTCCGGTGTCCTCGAAGGCGAGCTCGATGTGCTTCTTCAGCGCCAGCGGCACGAGTTCCAGCGCGACCTCGCGCGCGATCGCGGTGAGATCGACCGGCGCCTGCTCCTGAATCAGGCCGTTGGCCGGCTCCGCGCGCGACAGCGACAGCATCTGGTCGGCCATGCGGCGCGTGCTGCGGATCGTCGCGAGCAGGCTCTCGAAAATGCGCCGCATCTCGCCGGGATCGCCCTGGCGCGCGCCGAACTCGGCCTGCGTGCTCAACACCGCGAGCGGCGTGCGGATCTGGTGCGCGGCATCGGCGAGAAAGCGCCGCCGCGCCGCGAGCATCGCCGACAGGCGTTCCATGTGGTGGTTGATCGCGCCGATCAGCGGCTGCAGCTCGCTCGGCACGTTGCCGGTGGGCACCGGCGTGAGGTCGTCCTCGGCGCGGCGCTGCACCGCGTCACGCAGCTCCACGAGCGGGCGGAAAGCGGAGCCCAGCGCCAGCGCGAGCATCAGCGCGCCCAGCCCGACCAGCAGCAGCTGGCGTCGCAGGCTGTCGAAGAACAGCTCGCGCGCGAGCGCCACGCGCGACTCGGTGGTCTCGGCGAACACGATCGTCACCGCGTCGCCGCCCGCGAGCGCCGGGTCGTACAGGCGTTTCTTCATCGCGCCGATACGCACGTCCTCGCCGCGGTACGGCATCTCCGCCAGCAGCAGCGTGCCGTCCTCGGCCGGCGCGCGCGGCGCCACCAGGTCCTCGTAGCCGGTCACGAGGCGCCCGTCGGGGGCGAACACCGCGTAGAAGATGCGCTCCTGCACGCCGGCCTCGAACACCTCGAAGGCCGAGTACGGCACATCGACGGTGATCTCGCCTTCGAGCGAATGCACCTGCTCGGCGATCGCACGGACCGACGCGGTGAGCGAGCGGTCGTAGGCGCGATTGACCGCCTGGCGCGCACCCAGCCAGGACAGCACGGCATTGATCGCGAGCAGGATCAGCAGCGGCGGCAGCAGCCAGCGCGCGACGCGCCCGCGCAGGCTCAGCGACGCGCGCATGCCGGCCCGCGTGCAGCGTCAGTCACCACCCGCCTCGCCGATCAGGTAGCCCAAGCCGCGCAGCGTCGTGACGACCGCGCCCGAGCCCTCCAGCTTCTTGCGCAGGCGGTGCACGTAGATCTCGATCGCCTCCGGGCGCGCCTCCTCGTCGAAGCTGAACACCTTCTCGAACAGCGCCTCGCGCGCGAGCGGCCGGCCCTGGCGCGCGATCAGCGCCTCCAGCACCGCGAGCTCGCGCGGCGTGAGTGCCAGCGGTTTGCCCTCGACCGTCGCGAGGCGCGAGTTGAGGTCGAACTCCAGCCGGCCGATCTTCACCGTCGGCACGAGGTTGCCGGCGCGGCGCAGCAGCGCCTTGATGCGCGCCTCCAGCTCGGTGAGTTCGAAAGGCTTGGGCAGGTAGTCGTCGGCGCCGAGGTTGAGCCCCTTCACGCGGTCCTCGGTCGCGCCGCGCGCGGTCAGGATGATCACCGGCGTGGTGCGCGTCGCGTCGCGCCCGCGCAAGCGGCGCAGCACCTCCAGCCCGTCCAGCCCGGGCAGCGACAGGTCGAGCACGACGAGGTCGTAGGGCTGGGTCAGCAGCGCGTGGTCGGCATGGTCGCCGCGGTGCATCACGTCGACGGCGTAGCCCGCCTGCACCAGCGCCTTGGAAACCCATTCCGCGAGTTCGGTATGATCCTCTACGAGCAGCAGGCGCATCGGCTGAAAGTGATTCGAAAGCTGTTGGAAAGATCATCGTGCCGCAAACGAGAGCGGCGTGCAAAACCACTGCGGATCGCTGCCATCCGCCGCAAGGACCCCGAATTGAACACCTTCCTGCCCCGCCTGCTCCGCACCGTCGCGCTCGCGTGCGCGTGTCTGCTGCCGGTCGCAGGCGCCCACGCGGAACGGGACGACACGCTGTACGCGGCGGCGGTACGCGAGGGCCGCGTCATCATCTACGCGGCGACCGACGAGCGCATCGCGCGCCCGCTGCTCCGCGCCTTCGAGCAGCGCTACCCCGGCGTGCGCGTGCATTACGAGGACCTCAACAGCGGCGAGCTGTCGCGACGCTTCCTCGACGAGGCCGCGCGCGGCGAACAGGCCGACGTCGTGTGGAGCTCGGCGGTGGACCTGCAGGTGAAGCTCGTCAATGACGGCTACGCCCAGCCCTGGCGCTCCGCCGAGACGGCCGCGCTGCCGGAATGGGCGGTGTGGAAGAACGAGGCCTTCGGCACCACCTTCGAACCCGTCGCGATCGCGTACAACCGCAAGCTGCTCGCCCCCGCCGAAGTGCCCACCACGCACGCCGAGCTGCTGCGCCTGCTCGCCCAGCAACCCGAGCGCTTCCGCGGCAAGCTCGCGACCTACGAGCCCTCCACCTCCGGCCTCGGCTTCATGCTGCACACCCAGGACGTGCTCGCGAACCCGGTGGTGTTCTGGAAGCTCGCCCAGGCCTTCGGCCGCACCGGCACCGTCACGCTGGCCTCGACCACCGGCATGCTCGACCGCATCGCGTCCGGCGAGGCGCTGATCGGTTACAACGTGCTCGGCTCCTACGCGTTGCTGCGCGCCGCCGAAGACCCCGCGATCGGCGTCGTGCTGCCGCGCGATTACACGCTGGTGCTGAGCCGCGTCGCCTTCATCTCGCGCGGTGCGCGCCATCCGAACGCCGCGCGCCTGTGGCTGGACTACCTGCTGTCGCGCGAAGGGCAGCAGCTGCTCGCGCAAAACCCGGGCTTCTTCTCGGTGCGCGACGACGTGCCCGACGACGCCGCGGCCGCGGAACTGCGCCGCCAGCTCGGCGGCGCCTTCCGTCCGATCCCGATCGGGCCCGGCCTGATGACCTACCTCGACCAGGTCAAGCGCCGCGACTTCCTGCGCAAGTGGCACCACACGCTGTTCCCCGTGCCCTGATCCAAGCCCCGTCGTGCCTCGGCACGGCGGGGCTTGCCACGCTCAGAACTTGTGGCGGATGCCCGCCATCACGACGCGCGGATCGTCGCCGGCGTCGGGCGTGAGGTTGCCGAGCGCGTAGTTGGCGTCGTCCTTGTTGCTGAGCTGCGAATACGCGGCATACAGCGTCGTGCGCTTGGACAGGTCGTGCAGGTAGTACGCCGACCAGCCCTGCGCGTCCTCGGCCGCGGCGTCGTTGCGCTCGTCGCGCTTGGCGTAGCTCAGCGCGATCGTGTCGCTGCCGGTGACGCGGATCTCCGCGCCGACATCGAAGGTGCGCGCCTTGCCGCTGCCGACCGTGCCGCTCTCCCTGTCCTGGGTGTAGGCGAGGTAGGGCTTGACGAGGCCGAAGTCGTAGGCGAGGCCGCCGCCGGTCGTGCGCACGCGCCCGCCGGTGGCGTTGCGATACACGCTCTGCGTGGTCAGCGAGGCCGCCAGCGCGCCGTTCTTGTACAGCGCGGTGATGCCGTGGCCGTTGCCTTCCTTGAGCGCATCGCCGTTGCCGCTCTTCTCGCCCAGCCAGTAGCCGAGGTCGAATTCGAGGCCGGCGAAGCTCGGCGAGCGGTACTTCACCATGTTGTCGAAGCGCGTCTCGTAGGCCGGCTTGATCCCGCCCGTCTTGCGCGTCAGCAGGCCCACGCTGCGGTCGGCGGCGCCGGTGGCATCGAAGGGATCGAGTGCGACGAAGGCCGGCGAGTACTGGCGACCGAGGGTGATGCGGCCCCAGGTGGCACTTTCGAGGCCGACGAAGGACTGGCGCCCGAACAGCCGGCCACCCTGCTCCGCGGTGCCGGTCGAGGGGTCGAAGCCGCTCTCGATGGTGAAGATCGCCTTCAGGTCGCCGCCGAGCGCCTCGCTGCCCTTGAATCCCAGGCGCGAGCCGTTCAGCTCGCCGTGATCGACGCCGACGCGCTTCTTGTCGCCCGCCGATTCGCGCGCGAGGTTGAGGTCCAGCAAGCCGTAGATCGTGACGTTGGATGGCGCGGATTGCGCCAGCGCCGCGAACGGCATGGCGACGGCCGCCGCGATGGCCGCGGCGATGATTTTCTTGTGCATTGTGCTCCTCCGGTAGCGCTCATTTCGACCTCGGCCACATCGGTGTGGCCGGGTGCACGCCATTCGACACACATTCGCTTTCAGTCTGCTTTCTGTGCATCGGCGGCGACAGCGCCGTCCGCCCAGCGCCGCCGGAACACCGGAGTCATCACCACCGGCAGCGTGGGGATCGCGCGACGGGTCATGGTTACGCCCTCGAATCTGCCCGGTACCGGCGCAAACCGCAATCACCCGCGTCTCGGGCGTCATGCCGAATCGCCGGACGGTCGGCACCCAAGGAGCGGAAAACGAGTTTTCGGCGCAGCCGGGAGCGGACGCCGGGCGCGCTTACATCGCGAAAGTCAGCGCGCCGGCCGCCGCCGCAAAGCCGCCCAGCGTCCAGCGCAGCGCACCGGTCGAGCGCACCGCGAAGAAGGCGCTGACCAGCGCGACGAGGGCCGGCGGCAGGTGCTCGACGCCGGACGAGAACATGTGCGCGAGGCCCGGCACGAGGCCGTGGTCGCCGTGCGCGAGGGCCGGGCCGGCGGCGAGCGTGAGGACCAGGGCGGTAGCGGAGCGGGGCAATTTCATGACGATCTCCTTGGAAGGCATTATTGCCGATGACTGGATCAGCACAGGTCGAAAGGGGCGGTCGGGGGTGGTCAGGCGCATTCCGCCGCAGCCGGTGCAGGCGGGCGCAGCAGGCCCTGGCGCTCGATGAAGTCGATGATCTCGGCGAGGCCCTGGCCGGTCTTCAGGTTGCTGAAGATGAAGGGACGCTCGCCGCGCATCCTTTTCGCGTCGCGGTCCATGACTTCCAGGCTCGCGCCGACCATGGGCGCGAGGTCGATCTTGTTGATCACGAGGAGGTCGCTGCGCGTGATGCCCGGGCCGCCCTTCCTCGGGATCTTGTCGCCGGCGGAGACGTCGATCACGTACAGCGTCAGGTCCGAGAGCTCGGGCGAGAAGGTCGCCGCGAGGTTGTCGCCGCCGGACTCGACGAACACGATCTCGACGCCGGGGAAGCGGCGGATCAGGCGGTCGACGGCTTCGAGGTTGATCGACGCGTCCTCGCGGATCGCGGTATGCGGGCAGCCGCCGGTCTCGACGCCGATGATGCGCTCGGGCTCCAGCGCCTCGTTGCGCACGAGGAACTGCGCGTCCTCGGCGGTGTAGATGTCGTTGGTAACGACGGCGATGTCGTAGCGTTCGCGCAGCGCGCGGCACAGCGCGAGGGTGAGCGCCGTCTTGCCCGAGCCGACCGGGCCGCCGATGCCCACGCGCAGGGGCTGGGAGGTGTGGGGGGTCATGATCTGAAGAGCCTCGTGTATTGGGTTTCGTGCCGGCTGCTCGCGAGCGCGAGGCCGGGGGTGAAGTTGCTCCATTCGTCTGCGGGAAGCTGCGCGGCCTGCGTCGCGAGCTCGGGGATGCGCGCGCCGAGCGTCGCGAGCAGGCGCTGGCCGGCGGACTGGCCCAGCGGCACGGCCTTCACCGCGGCCATCACCTGGTTCTCCAGCCAGGCCCACAGGTAGGCCGGCAACGCCATGCCGACAGGAATCGCCCACGCCGCGGCGGCCGCCGCCCAGGCCGTCGGGAAGGCCGGTTCGTCGAGCGCGCGCAACCGCTCCCGCCAGCCGGGCAGCGACGCGAAGGCGTCGAGGTCGGCGAGCAGGCGCACCAGCGAATAACCCATCTGCACGGTCTCCGCGCGCAGCTCCGCGGTCTCGCGGCTGGCGAGGAAGTCGGCGTTGAGCACGGCGACGTCCGCGTCGTCACCCGCCGCCCACGCCTCGATCAGGGAACTCAGCAGCGGCGCCTCGAAACGCGCGAGGTTCCATTCGAGCAGGTCGCCGATCCAGCGCGCGGCGCCGGCCTCGTCACGCACCGTGCCCGCCTCGACCGCCCACTCCAGCCCCTGCGAGTAGGTGTAGGCGCCGACCGGCAAGGCCGGACTCGCGAGCTGCAGCAGGCGGATCAGCGGCAGCATCAGCGACCGGCCATCATGTGAATGCGCGCCCCGCTCCCGTCCCCCGGATGCTGGTGCCCATGCGCGTAGGCGCCGGCCTCCGGCTCGAAGGGCGCGCGCAGCGCGGTGACCGTCGCACCGAGACCGACCAGCATGCCTTCGAGCACATGATCGGCCTGGATGCGCAGCCATTCGCCGGCCGCGTCGGCACCGATCTCGACCGCGACGTGGCGGTTGCCGAGGTGGTAGGCGGCGCGTGCGAGGGCCGGCGCGTCGGCGCAGCGCGCTTCCAGCAGATCCTCGGGCGCGGCGAGGACTTCCACGATGCGCCCGTCGCGCCCCAGCAGCTTCTGCCCGCCGCGCAGGATCGTGCCGCGCGGCAGGAACAGGCCCACCTCCTCGCCGGTGGCGAGCTTCGCGCGCAGTCGGCTCTTGGTGCGGTAGGAAAAGTCCAGCTGCAGCTGCACCGTCGCGGGTGCAGGCCCGTCGTACAGGGTTTCGAGGAGCAGCATCGCGGGCATGCTGATCGGATCGGATTCGGCCATGACGGTCTCTCAGAACAGGAAATAGCGCTGCGCCATCGGCAGCGTGTCGGCAGGCTCGCAGGCGAGCAGCTCGCCATCTGCGCGCACGACATAGGTCTCGGGATCGACGTCGATCTCAGGCGTCGCGTCGTTGTGGATCATGTCGGCCTTGCTCACGCGGCGGCAGCCCTTCACCGCTTCGAGCGGCTTCGCCAGCCCCAGCGCGGCGACCGCCGGGTTCGCCAGCGCCGCCTGCGACACGAAAGTCACCGAAGTCTTCAGCCCGCCGCCGAAGGCGCCGAACATCGGGCGGTAATGCACCGGCTGCGGCGTGGGGATCGACGCGTTGGGGTCGCCCATCGCGGCCGCGGAGATCATGCCGCCCTTGAGGATCAGTGAGGGCTTCACGCCGAAGAAAGCCGGCTTCCACAGCACCAGGTCGGCGAGCTTGCCGAGCTCGATCGAGCCCACGACATGCGCGATGCCGTGCGTGATCGCCGGGTTGATCGTGTACTTGGCGATGTAGCGCTTCACGCGGAAGTTGTCCGCTTTTCCGTCACCTCGGAGGCCGTCCTCGGGCAGCGGCCCGCGCTGCACCTTCATCTTGTGCGCGGTCTGCCAGGTGCGGATCACGACCTCGCCGACGCGGCCCATCGCCTGCGAGTCCGACGACATCATCGAGAACGCCCCGCTGTCGTGCAGGATGTCCTCGGCGGCGATGGTCTCGCGGCGGATGCGCGACTCGGCGAAGGCGACGTCCTCGGCGATCGCCGGGTCGAGGTGGTGGCACACCATCAGCATGTCGAGATGCTCGTCGATGGTGTTCACCGTATAGGGGCGTGTCGGGTTCGTCGACGAGGGCAGCACGTTCGATTGGCTCACCGCGCGGATGATGTCCGGCGCGTGGCCACCGCCCGCCCCTTCGGTGTGGAAGGTGTGGATCGTGCGCCCCTTGAACGCGGCGAGCGTGGTCTCGACGAAGCCGGACTCGTTGAGCGTGTCGGTGTGGATCGCGACCTGGATGTCCATCTCGTCGGCGACCGTGAGGCAGTTGTCGATCGCCGCCGGCGTGGTGCCCCAGTCCTCGTGCAGCTTCAGCCCGATCGCGCCGGCCGCGACCTGCTCGCGCAGCGGCTCGGGCAGGCTCGCGTTGCCCTTGCCGAAGAAGCCGAGGTTCATCGGAAAGGCGTCGGCCGCCTGCAGCATGCGGTGGAGGTGCCACGGCCCCGGCGTGCAGGTCGTCGCGAAGGTGCCGGTCGCCGGGCCGGTGCCGCCGCCCAGCATCGTCGTCACGCCGCTCATCAGCGCCTCGTCGATCTGCTGCGGGCAGATCCAGTGGATGTGGCTGTCGATGCCGCCCGCGGTCAGGATCATGCCCTCGCCGGCGATGATCTCGGTGCCGGCGCCGATCGCGATCGTCACGCCCGGCTGGATGTCCGGGTTGCCGGCCTTGCCGATGCCGGCGATGCGCCCGTCCTTGATCGCGACGTCGGCCTTGACGATGCCCCAGTGGTCGACGATCAGGGCGTTCGTGATCACCGTGTCGGCGACCTCGGCGGCGACCTTCTGCCCCTGCCCCATGCCGTCGCGGATCACCTTGCCGCCACCGAACTTCACCTCCTCCCCATAGACCGTGAAGTCGCGCTCGACCTCGATCCACAACTCGGTGTCGGCGAGACGCACGCGGTCGCCGACGGTGGGCCCGAACATTTCCGCGTAGGCGCGGCGCGAAATCTTCACGCTCATAGCGCCCCCATCACATCGCCGTTGAAGCCGAAGACCTTGCGCTCGCCCGCCAGCGCGACGAGCTCGACGGTGCGCGATTGGCCCGGCTCGAAGCGCACCGCCGTGCCCGCCGCGATGTTCAACCGGAAGCCGCGTGCAGCGGCGCGGTCGAAGGCGAGCGCCGCGTTCGTCTCGGCGAAGTGGTAGTGCGAACCGACCTGGATGGGCCGGTCGCCCGTGTTCGTGACCGCCAGCGTCAGCGTCGCGCGGCCGGCGTTGAGTTCGATCTCGCCGTCGGCGACGAGGTATTCACCGGGAATCATCAGCATCTCTCCAAGTTTGCGATGCGCCTCACGCCAGCACCGGGCACGGCGCAGCGCTCGGCCTGTCGGGTGTTTGCGGAGTCGGCGAGGACTGTCTGAGCCCGAAGGGCGAGTTCCGCAGCCAGCGGAGCAAATACCCGGCGGGACGAGTGCGGGCAGTCATCACCCGAGATGTGCACGACTGTTTCCCTCACACGATCGGGTTATGCACGGTGACCAGCTTCGTGCCGTCCGGAAAGGTCGCCTCGACCTGAATCTCCGGAATCATCTCCGGCACCCCCTCCATCACCTCGTCGCGCGCGAGGATCGTCGTGCCCTCGCTCATCAGCTCGGCCACCGTACGCCCGTCGCGCGCGCCTTCGAGGATCGCGCACGAGATCAGCGCCACCGCCTCCGGGTAGTTCAGCTTCAGGCCGCGCGCGCGGCGGCGCTCGGCGAGCAGGCCCGCGGTAAAAAGCAGCAGCTTGTCCTTTTCGCGTGGAGTCAGTTCCATTCCTGCTATTCCTCGTTCACGTGATCCTTCAGGTGTTCCATATGCGCGGCACGCGCATCGGCAGGCCGACGACCGCCGGCCGGATAGCCGCCAGCAGGCGCATGAACCACTCCCGCCCCGGCTCGCACGCCGGCCCCAGCCAGCGCGCCACGAGCAGCCCCGGCAACAGCGTCACGCCGCCCTGCCCGACCGTCGGCCCGATCTCGCGGCAAACGTCGCGCAGGCCCGTGTCGCATTTCGGCGAGGCGACGAGCAGGCTCCCGACGACCGGCTGTCCGGCGAAGCCCGCGGGTGATTCGAGCAGCGCGCTGCCGCCGGCGATGTGCCCGCGCTCCCGCCACAACGCCTTGCCGTCGCGCCGGATACGGGTGGCCAGGCGCAAGTCGCCATGCGCAAACCGTTCGCCCGAGCCGGTGCGGCCGAAGCACAGCAACTCGGTGCCGACGAAACAGGCCTCGCCCGCGAGTTCGACCTCGGTCTCCAGTCGCCCGAGCGCGCCATCGAAGACGATGCTCTCCTGCGGCAGCCATTCGCAGACCCCGCCGTCGCCGACCGCAATCCGCTGCACCAGCCGCGCCGCAGCCCCCGCGCTGCGGTACCACTTGCCGGCGCCGGGCGTGGTCAGCAACGCATGGGCGTCCCTGCCGACGGACACGTCGATCTCGAGCGAATCGCCCCCGGCGATGCCGGCCGGCGGATGCAGCACGATGCCGTGGCAGACGGCCTCGCCTTCCGGGTAGAGCGCTTTCTGCAGGCGCAGCGGACCGCGGTGGCTTCGCCGTGCAAGCACGGTGCGCGCCCCGCGTCGCTCGAAACCGAGTTGCAGCGCCGCTTCCCAGCCGGGCGCGGCGGGATGCGACCGAGGCAAGGGCGCAAGGGCGGGCAGTCTCTCGATGACGGCGTTCATGACTGGACGTTAGCAAATGGCAGGCCAAGCGCCTGTCGATGCACCGCGATGGCGTTTCGGGTGGCTTTCGGCCGCCCCGGGCATCCCCAATCGGTGCAACTCGCCGCTATTCATGCACCATCAGTGTGCATCGGGATGCCCGCGTCGCAGGCTCAAACCGCCAGCGCCTCGCGCACGCCGTCGGCGTCCATGTTCGCGCCGTCGCCACGCATGACGATCTCGCCGCGCTCCATGACGAGATAGTGGTCGGCGAGCGAGCGCGCAAAATCGTAGTACTGCTCGACCAGCAGGATCGCCATTTCGCCGCTTTCGGCCAGACTCCGGATGGCGCGTTCGATGTCCTTGATGATCGAGGGCTGGATGCCCTCGGTGGGCTCGTCGAGGATCAGCAGGCGCGGGCCGAACGCGAGCGCGCGGCCGATCGCGAGCTGTTGTTGCTGTCCGCCGGAGAGGTCGCCGCCGCGCCGTCCGAGCATCTGCCGCAGCACGGGGAACATGTCGAAGATGCGCGTCGGCAGTTCGGTGCCGCGCGGGCGCGTGGCGAGGCCCATCAGCAGGTTTTCCTCGACCGTGAGGCGCGGGAAGATCTCGCGCCCCTGCGGGACGTAGCCGATGCCGGCCTTGACCCGCGCGTGGGACGGCGCGCGCGCGATCTCCTCGTCGCCGAAGCGGATGCTGCCGCTCGCGGCCGGCACGAGGCCCATCAGAGTCTTCAGCAGCGTGGTCTTGCCGACGCCGTTGCGCCCGAGCAGCGTCGTGACCTTGCCGAGCGGCACTTCGAAGGAAAGGCCGCGCAGGATGTGACTGCCGCCGTAGTATTGATTGAGGTTGTCGACTTTCAGCATTTTCCCTGCCTTTCAAAACGACGCACAGATAAGCCCCGCAGCCAGCCGGATGTGCCGGGTGTTTGCGGAAGGGCGAGGACTGTCTGAGCGGAGGCGCGGAAGCGCGCCGTCCCGCGAGTTCCGCAGCCCTGGAGCAAATACCCGGCGCAGCCGGCGATTACTCTCGCGATCTCCCTGCATCGATTGACATCCCCAGACTCCGCGAACGACAAGGTTGTGCTGCTAACTGCCGGCCACAGGGGGTATTCCCTCCGCGGCTGCGGAACTCGCGCAGCAGCGCGCTTCCGCGCTTGCGCTCAGACAGTCCTCGCCGCTGCGGGAACACCCCCTATGTCCGGCTTACGGAGTTCGTTATCGAAGGCCGCTTCATTTCTTCTACCTTAACGGCCCAGATACACCTCGATCACCCGCGGATCCTCCTGCACCTCCGCGAGATCCCCCTCCGCCAGCACCGATCCCTCGCACAACACCGTCACCTTCCCGCCCAGCGCCTCCACGAAAGCCATGTCGTGCTCCACGACGACCAGCGAATGCTTGCCGGCGAGACTCACGAACAACTCCGCCGTGCGCTCCGTCTCGTCGTCCGTCATGCCCGCCACCGGCTCGTCCAGCAGCAAGAGCTTCGGCTCCTGCATCAGCAGCATGCCGATCTCCAGCCACTGCTTCTGGCCATGCGACAACAGCCCCGCCGGGCGGTCGGCCTCGCGGTCGAGGCGGATCTGCGTCAGCACCTCCGCGATGCGGTCGCGGTCGTCGTCGAAAAGCTGCGCGAACAATGTCCGGCGCACGCGCTTGTCGGCCTTCATCGCCAGCTCCAGGTTCTCGAAGGCCGAGTGCTGCTCGAAGATCGTCGGCTTCTGGAACTTGCGCCCGATGCCCGCGTGCGCGATCTGCGGCTCGGTCAGGCGCGTCAGGTCGATGGTCTGGCCGAAGAAGGCCCTGCCCGAGTCGGGCCGCGTCTTGCCGGTGATGACGTCCATCATCGTCGTCTTGCCCGCGCCGTTCGGGCCGATGATGCAGCGCAGCTCGCCGGCGTCGATCGCGAGGCTCAGCTGGTTCAGTGCGCGGAAGCCGTCGAAGCTCACCGTGATGTCCTCGAGATAGAGGATCACGTTGTGCGACAGGTCCAGCGCGCCCGGCTCGACGACGTGGCCCGTCGAGGCGTTGCCACTCCAGTTCTCGCGCTGGTCCTCGCTCTCCATCGCGGCACGCTCCAGGTCGGTGACGGCGCTCATGCCTCGGCTCCTTTGGCAGCGGGAAGGTCGGAGGGATCCTTCACCGGCGGCCTCGCGGCCGATACGGGCCTGGCGTCGCGGCGCGCGGCAGGGACCGGCGGCGCGTCGGGCACCGCGGCCTTCCGCGCGCACAACCTGCGCCACAGGCCGACCACGCCGTCGGGCAGGTACAGCGTCACCGCGATGAACAGGAAGCCGAGGAAGAACGGCCAGTATTCGGGGAAGGACATCGTGAACCAGCTCTTCGCGAGGTTTACGATGCCCGCACCGAGCACCGCACCGACAAGCGTGCCGCGCCCGCCCACCGCGACCCACACGGCGATCTCGATCGAGTTCGCCGCGCTCATCTCGGACGGGTTGATGATGCCCACCTGCGGCACATAGAGCGCCCCCGCCAGGCCGCACAGCACCGCCGACAGCGTCCACATGAAGAGCTTGTAGTGCAGCGGGTTGTAGCCGATGAACATGACACGGCTCTCGGCATCGCGGATCGCCGCGAGCACGCGGCCGAAGCGCGAGGTCACGAGGTAGCGGCCGAGCACGAGACTCGCGACGAGCAGCGCCGCCGACAGCGCGAAGAGCGTCGCGCGCATCTCCGGCGAGGTGATCGCGTAGCCGAGGATGCGCTTGAAGTCGGTGAAGCCGTTGTTGCCGCCGAAACCCGTCTCGTTGCGGAAGAACAGCAGCATCGCGGCGTAGGTCAGCGCCTGCGTGATGATCGAAAAATACACGCCCTTGATGCGCGAGCGGAACGCGAACCAGCCGAACACGAAGGCGACCAGTCCCGGCACCGCGACGACCAGCAACAGCGTCCACAGGAAGGAGTCGGAGCCGGCCCAGTACCACGGCAGCTCCTTCCAGTCGAGGAAGACCATGAAATCCGGCAGATCGCTCTGGTAGCTGCCGTCGCGGCCGATCTGGCGCATCAGGTACATGCCGAAGGCGTAGCCGCCAAGCGCGAAGAACAGGCCGTGGCCGAGCGACAGGATGCCCGCGTAGCCCCAGATCAGGTCCATCGCGACGGCGACGACCATGTAGCACAGGATCTTGCCGAGCAGGCTCACGGTGTAGGCCGACAGGTGCAGCGGATGGGTATCCGGCAGCACCGCGTGCGCGACCGGCACGGCGATCCACGCGAGCGCGGCGAAGATCGCCAGCGCGATCCAGCCGGCGCGCGGGGTGCTCTGCAGGATTCGTAGCGTCAATGGGGTGCGCATCGGCAAGGCCTCAGCTGTCAGCGAACCGGCCCTTCAGGGCGAAAATCCCCTGCGGCCGCTTCTGGATGAACACGATGATGAACACCAGCACGAGGATCTTCGCGATCACCGCGCCGGCCCAGCCTTCGAGGAATTTCGCGACGATCCCCAGCCCCAGCGCCGCCCACACCGCGCCCGCGAGCTGGCCGACGCCGCCGAGCACGACAACCATGAAGGCATCGACGATGTAGCCGGTGCCCATCGCCGGGCCGACGTTGGCGATCTGCGACAGCGCGAGCCCGCCGAGTCCCGCCACGCCCGAGCCGATCGCGAACGCGAGCGTATCGACGCGCGCCGTCGGCACGCCCACGCAGCCCGCCATCGCGCGGTTCTGCGTCACCGCGCGCACGAACATGCCCAGCCGCGTCTTCTGCATCGTCAGCCAGATCAGCACCAGCACGAACACCGCGAAGCCGACGATCACGATGCGGTTCCACGGCAGCACGACGCCCGCGGCGAGTTCGATGCCGCCCGACATCCACGCCGGGTTGGCGAGTTCGACGTTCTGCGGGCCGAAGACGACGCGCGCGGCCTGGATCAGCACCAGCGACAGCCCCCAGGTCGCGAGCAGGCTCTCCAGCGGGCGGCCGTACAGGTGGCGCAGCACGAGGCGCTCCATCGCGACACCGACGAGCGCCGCGGCGAGGAAGGCGACGGGAATCGCCGCGACGACGTACCCGTCGACCCAGGCCGGCAGGTAGCTGCGAAACACCCCCTGCACGAGGAAGGTCGCGTACGCACCGACCATCAGCAGTTCGCCGTGCGCCATGTTGATGACGCCCATCACGCCGTAGGTGATCGCGAGCCCCAGCGCCGCGAGCAGCAGGATGGAGCCCAGCGACAGGCCCGAGAACAGCGTGCCGACGGTCTCGGCGGTGGCGATGCGGCGGTCGATCGCGTGGATCGCCATGTCGGCCGCGGCGCGCACTTCGCTGCTCGGCTCGACCCACGCATCGCCCTTCTTCTCGAGCAGCGCCGCGAGCAGCGCCTTCACCGCGGGGTCCGAGGATTCGCCGAGCGCCCCGGCCGCCTTCAGGCGCTTGGCGGGGTCGGCAGACGCGAGGTTCACGCGCGCCGCCGCCCGGGCGAGCACGCCGCGGATCTCGTCGTCGGCTTCGCCTGCGAGGGCGCGCTCGAACAGCGGCAGCAGCGATTGCCCGGCATTGTCCGCAAGCGTGCGCGCGGCGGCGAGGCGCTCGGCGCGGTCGGCCGCGGACAGTGCCAGCGCGGCCCGCGCCGTGCCGAGCGCGCGGCGCACGCGGTTATTCACGGTGAGGGGTTCGACCGCGCTCGCGGCGAGGTCGAGCGTTTCGCCGTTCGCGGCGGCAACCACCGACTCGCCCTGCACGATCACGACGCGGCCGTCGGCGACGCCCAGCGCCCCCGCTTCGAGCGCGTCGAGCACGCGGCGCGCCTCATCGCCACCGCCCGCGACGCCGAGCGCCTCGATCGTGTCGAGCCGGCTCTGGAAATCGCCCGCCAGACCGGCCAGGCTCGCCTCGTCCAGCGCGGCGCGCGCTGGCGCGACGAGGAACGCGAGCAGCAGCGCGCAGGCGCACAGCAGTCGTGGCAGAGGCAGTCGCATGATGTCCTTGGTCCCTGGACGCCCCGCGCGTAGCCGCGCGTCGTCATCCGCAAAATTCGAAGAAAACGGGGCCGGCCGCGACCGGCCCCAAAAGTGACACGAGGAGTGATGGCTCGCTTTTCAGCAGGCGGAACTTCCGCCCCGGGCCGTGCTAGCCGCCGGCCCTGGTGTCTCCTCCATCCCCCTTCCTGTTTTTCCTTCGCACCGTCGTGTGCGGCGGCGCTCTCAAATCTTCTGCTTGCCCTCGTTGCCGGCGATGAACGGGCTCCACGGCTGGGCGCGGATCGGCTCTTTCGTCTTCCACACCACGTCGAACTGGCCGTCGGCGCGCACTTCACCGATGTACACCGGCTTGTGCAGATGGTGGTTGGTCTTGTCCATCGTCAGCGTGAAGCCCGACGGCGCCTTGAAGGTCTGCCCGCCGATCGCCGCGATGACCTTGTCGGTATCGGTCGACTTGGCCTTCTCGACCGCCTGCTTCCACATGTAGATGCCGACATAGGTCGCCTCCATCGGGTCGTTGGTGACCACGGTGTCCGCGTTGGGCACGCCGTTCTTCTTCGCCCAGTCCTTGTACTTCTTCGCGAACGCGTCGTTCTCCGGGTTCTTCACCGTCATGAAGTAGTTCCACGCCGCGAGGTGGCCCACCAGCGGCTTGGTATCGACGCCGCGCAGCTCCTCCTCGCCGACCGAGAACGCCACCACCGGCACGTCGGTCGCCTTCAGGCCGGCGTTGCCAAGCTCCTTGTAGAAGGGCACGTTCGAGTCGCCGTTGATCGTCGAGATCACCGCGGTCTTCTTGCCCTCGGCGGCGAACTTCTTGATCTTCGCGATGATGGTCTGGTAGTCGGAATGGCCGAAGGGGGTGTAGTCCTCCATGATGTCGGCCTCGGCCACGCCCTTGCTCTTGAGGAAGGCGCGCAGGATCTTGTTCGTCGTGCGCGGATAGACGTAGTCGGTACCGAGCAGCACGAAGCGCTTCGCACCGCCGCCCTCCGCACTCATCAGATATTCCACCGCGGGGATCGCCTGCTGGTTGGGCGCCGCGCCGGTGTAGAAGACGTTCTTCTCCAGCTCCTCGCCCTCGTACTGCACCGGGTAGAACAGCAGGCCGTTGAGCTCCTTGAACACCGGGTTCACCGACTTGCGCGACACCGAGGTCCAGCAGCCGAACACCGCCGCAACCTTGTCCTGGGAAATCAGCTGGCGCGCCTTCTCGGCGAACAGCGGCCAGTTCGACGCCGGATCCACCACCACCGGCTCGAGCTTCTTGCCCATCACGCCGCCCTTGGCGTTGATCTCCTCGATCGTCATCAGCGCCACGTTCTTCAGCGCGGTCTCGGAGATCGCCATCGTGCCCGACAGCGAATGCAGGATGCCGACCTTGATCGTGTCGGCGGCATAGGCGCCGAGCGGCAGCCCGATGGCGGCGATGGATGCGGAAAGTGCGAGTGCCTGGACGAAATTGCGACGCTTCATCGACGGATCCCCCTGTTTGAAAGTGGTGCAACGCGCGCTGCGTTGTCACCACCTACATGGCAAGGGACATGCCAGTCCTCAGAACCTGCGCAAATTCAATTGCTTGTCCAAAAATCCGGGCACCCGGAGTGGCTCCGGTCGGCGCGCACCGCCCCGCGATGACGCACCGCATCACGGGGTGGCACCAGCACGGTGCGTCGCTCAGCGCCGCCAGAACACCGGCGTCATCACCACCAGCAGCGTGAAGATCTCCAGGCGGCCGAGGATCATCGTGAAGCTCAGCACCCAAGTCTGGAAATCGGTCAGCCCCTGGTAGTTCGACGCCGGCCCGAGCGCACCGAGGCCCGGGCCAGTGTTGTTGAGGCAGGCGACCACGCCCGAGAAGGCGCTGATGATGTCGAGCCCCGAGGCCGACAGCACGAGCGACAGGACCACGATGCTCACCATGTACATGAAGCTGAAGCTCAGCACCGCGTGCAGCACTTCCTCGGATACCGGGTGCCGGCGGATGCGCACCGGGCGCACCGCCGCCGGATGCAGCGAACGCACGATCTCGCGGAACACCTGCTTGTACAGGATGATCGCGCGCATCATCTTGATGCCGCCGCCGGTCGAGCCGGAGCATGCGGCGAAGCTGCCGAGGAAGAGGATCCACAACTGGGCGAACATCGGCCAAGCGGTGTAATCGTAGGTCGCGAGCCCGAGCGAGGTTGCGAGCGACACTGCGTGGAAGGCGACGTAGCGCAGCGTCGCCGCGAGGTCCTCGTGCACACCTTGGGTCCACAGGTAGCCGGTCAGAGCGACGATGGACACCAACAGGGCTACAAGAAACCAGGGGATCTCCGCGTCGTTCCCATAGGGTTTAAGGCTGCGCCGTGCGAAGGCGAGGTAATGCGTCGCGTAGTTGAAGCCGGCAAGGAGCGCGAAGACGATCGTCACGATCTCGACCGGCACGCTGTCGAAGTAGCCGAGGCTCGCGTCCTTGCTGGAAAAACCGCCGAGGCCCATGATCGAAAACGCGTGGATCAGGGCCTCCCACCCCGGCATCCCCGCACCGTAGAGACTGATGCCGCACGCGATCGTGAGCAGCACGTACACGGTCCACAGTCCCTTTGCGGTCTCCGCGATGCGCGGCGTGAGGCTCGACTCCTTCATCGGCCCCGGCGTCTCGGCCTTGAACATCTGGCGGCCGCCGATGCCCAGCAAGGGCAGGATCGCCACCATCAGGACGATGACGCCCATGCCGCCGACCCAATGCAGGAAGCAGCGCCACAGGTTGATCGAGATCGGCAGCCTGTCGAGTCCCACGAGCGCGGTAGCGCCGGTCGTCGTCAGGCCGGAGGCCGCCTCGAAATAGGCGTCCGTAAAGGAAAGGTCCGGGATGAAGTCGAGCAGCGGGAGCGCACCGAAAATCGGCATCACGATCCACGTCAGCGCGACCAGCAGGAAGCCGTCGCGCGTGTGCAGGTCGCGCTTGTAGCGTAGCGTCGTCAGCCACAGCAGCAGGCCCGTCGCGAAGGTAGCCGCGATCGCATGGTCGAAGGCGAGCGTCGCGCCATCCTCGACAAACCACGACACGGCCAGCGGGAAGGACATCACCAGGCCGAACATCATCACGATCATGCCCAGCACGTTCAGGACGGGAAAATAGCTGCGCATCGTTACAAGAAACCGAAGCCCACCTGGAACAGCTTCTCGACCTGGCGCACGAGCTTCTTGTGCGAGCAGAACACGATCACGTGGTCGCCGCTGTCGACGACCGTGTCATGGTGCGGCATCACCACCAGCCGGCGCGCGACCTTGCCGTCGGGCCGCAGCTCGTCGCGCACGATCGCGCCGATGGTCGCGCCCTTGGGCAGCGCGATGTCCGCGATCGCGCGGCCGACGACCTTGGAGTCCTTGCGCGTGCCGTGCGCGATGATCTCCAGCGCCTCGGCCGCGCCGCGGCGCAGGCTGTGCACCGCGACCACGTCGCCCTGGCGCACGTGCTGCAGCAGCGAACCGATCGAAGTCTGCGCGGGCGAGATCGCGATGTCGATCGGGCCGCCCTGCACCAGATCGACATAGCTCTTGCGGTTGATCAGCGCCAGCGTGCGGTGCGCCCCCATGCGCTTGGCGAGCGACGCGGACATGATGTTGTCCTCGTCGTCGTTGGTCAGCGCGAGGAACATGTCGGCCTCGTCGATGCCCTCGTTCTCGAGCAGCTTCTCGTCCGTCGAGTCGCCGCGCAGCACCAGCGCGCGGTGCAGCTGGCTCGCGAGGAAGTCCGCGCGGCGGCGATCGACCTCGATGACCTTGACGTTGTGATCGTCCTCGATGCCGCGCGCCAGGCGCAGCCCGATGTTGCCGCCGCCGGCGATGATGATGCGGCGGATCGGCCGGTCCTCGCGCCGGATCTCGCGCATCACCTGGCGGATATGCACCGTCGCGGCGAGGCAGAACACCTCGTCGCCGGGCAGGATCATCGTGTCGCCCTCGGGGATGATCGCCTCGCCGTCACCGCGGTAGATCGCCGCGATGCGCACCTCGACGTTGGGCATGTGGTAGCGCAGCGCCTTCAGCGGATGGCCGACCAGCGGCCCGCCCTCGAAGGCGCGCACGCAGATCAGGCTCAGCACCCCGCCGGCGAATTCCATGACCTGCAGCGCCTCGGGGAAAGCCACCAAGCGCTTGATGTAGTCGGTGACGACCTGCTCCGGGCAGATCGAGAAATCGACCGCGAAGTTGTCGTCGTCGAGCAGTTCCGGGTAGTCGACGAAGTCGCTCGACCGCAGCCGCGCGACGCGCGTCGGCAGGTTGAACAGCGTCTTCGCGACGCGGCACGCGCACAGGTTGGTCTGGTCGGACTGCGTCACCGCGATCAGCAGGTCGGCGTCGTCCGCCCCCGCCTCGCGCAGCACCGACGGCGACGCCGCGTTGCCGATCACCGTGCGCAGTTCCAGGCGGTCGCGCAGCACCTCCAGATGCTCGGCACTGGTGTCGATCAGGGTGATGTCGTTGGCTTCGGAGACGAGGTTTTCCGCCACCGACGCGCCAACCTGGCCCGCCCCGAGGATGATGATCTTCACCTGAAAAGCGCCCCGAACATTATGGATGCCCGATTCTACGCGAGCGGCCGGCCCGCGCAGCGGGACTGTTGCACGGCCGCCTCAGTCCCTCAGGCTTCCTCGGTGCGCCGGCTGCCGTGCAGGCCCAGCTGCTTGAGCTTGCGATACAGGTGCGTGCGCTCGAGGCCGCTCTTCTCCGCCAGCCGCGTCATGTTGCTGCCTTCGAGGCGCAGGTGGTGCTCGAAGTACAGGCGCTCGAAGGCCTCGCGCGCCTCGCGCAGCGGCTGGTCGAGCGATACCGCCACCGCCCCCTCGCTGGCCGGGATCAGCAGCCGGCGTACGTCGGTCAGCGCGATCTCCTCGTCCAGGGTGCCCAGCGCGAGCGACTTCACCGCCGCACGCAGTTCCGCATAGCCACCCGGCCAGGGCTGGGCACGCAGCGCGTTCAACGCCGCCGTCGAGAAGTGGCGACGCGGCACCTCGCCGGCCTCCACGAGATGCAGCAGCAGCTGCGCGGCGATCTCCGGCAGGTCGTCGCGCACGTCCGCGAGCGAGGGCGGCGCGAGGCTCACCTCGAACAGGCGGACCGCTAGCGACTCCTCCCAGCCTTCGCGCACCAACGACTCCAGCGTGTGGTCGGTCGCCACGACCAGGCGCAGGTCGTAGCGCTCCAGCCGTTCCAGCGCGAACGCGAGGTTCTTCTGCTGCGTGCGCGACAAGCGCGCGAGTTCGCCGACGAACAGCACGCCGCCCTGGCTGGCCTGCAGCTGATTCACGTCCAGCGGCACCGACACGGCGGCGAGATCCAGCCACGACGACGCCTTCGGCTGCACGCTGCGCGCCGCCAGTTCCGCGATGCTGCCCTGCCCGATGCGCAGCAGCAGCACGCGCGAGTTGACCACCACCTGCTGCACCAGCCGCGCCAGCTCGCGCAGCGGCGCCGAGCGCGTGAAGGCCGCGAGCGTCAGCGGCGCCGGCGCACCGGGTGCGGCCGGACGCTGCAGGCCGCGCTTCACCGCCGACAGCAGCTTCTGCAGGCCGATCGGCTTCTCCAGATAGTCGATCGCGCCGATGCGCGTCGCCTCGACCGCGGTGTCGATCGTGCCGTGTCCCGACATCATCACGACCGGCATGTTGAGCTGGCCGTTGGCCGACCACTCCTTCAGCAGCGTTATGCCATCGGTATCAGGCATCCAGATGTCCAGCAGCACCAGGTCCGGACGCCGCGCATTGCGCACCGCCCGCGCCGCGGCGGCGTTCTCCGCCAGCGCCACGTCGTGGCCTTCGTCGCGCAGGATTTCCGACAACAGTTCGCGGATTCCGACTTCGTCGTCAACGATAAGTATGTTTGCCATCTGTCACTATTCACATTTCCGCGGAAGCGAGGCGCAGGCGGATGCGCACCTCGGCCCCGCCGGTTTCGCCGTTCAGCAGGCGAACCTCGCCGCCATGTTCATCGATGATCTTCTTGACCATCGCCAGACCCAGACCCGTCCCGCGGCTCTTGGTCGTGAAGTACGGTTCGAACGCGCGCGTCAGCAGCTGCGCCGGAAAGCCCGGCCCGTTGTCACGCAGCAGCAGCGCCACGCGATCGCCGTCGAGGCGCGTCGTCAGCGTGACCACGCCGCCTTCCTGCCCCGCGAGCGCGTCCTCCGCATTCTGCAGCAGGTTGTGGATCACCTGCCGGATCTGGCTCGCGTCGCCCGCCACCGGCGGCAGGTTGCGCCCCAGTTCGGCGCGGATCATCACCGGCGAACTCTCGTACAGGTTCAGCACCTCGCCGACCAGCGCATTGAGGTCGAGGCGACCGAGCACCGGACTGGGGAGCTTCGCATAATCCCGGAAATCGTTCACCATGTTTTTCATCGCCTCGACCTGGTTCACGATCGTGCGCGTCGCCCGTTCGAGCACCTCCCGCCCCTCGTCGTCGAGCCGGTCCGCGAGCTTGTACGCGAGCCGCTCCGCCGAAAGCTGGATCGGCGTGAGCGGATTCTTGATCTCGTGCGCGAGCCGGCGCGCCACCTCCGCCCACGCCGCCGTGCGCTGCGCGGCGATCAGGCGCGAAATGTCGTCGAACACCACCACCAGGCCCCCGCCCGAGGCCTGCGGCAGGCGCGCACCGTGGATCAGCAGCGTCTGCGTCGCGCCCTCGTGCGACACCAGCTCCAGCTCCTCGTGCCAGTCGCCCGCGTTCTCGGCGAAGCCCTTCACCAGCGCGTCGCGAAAGCCGTGGTGCTTCGGCCACTGTGCCAGCGTGAGCTCCTCGTGGCCCTCCAGCTCGTCCTGCAGGATCGCCATCGCGCCAGCGTTGGCCGCACGCAGCCTGCCGTCCGCGGCGAACGCAAGCACCCCCGTCGACAGGTTCGCCAGCACGCTCTCGAGGTAGGCGCGCGAGGATTCGACCGCGGCGCGGTTGCGCTCGGCGAGATCGCGCGCCTCCACGAGCTGGCGCGTCATGCGGTTGAAGGATTGCGTCAGCACGCCCAGCTCGTCGCGCGCCGGCAGCGCCTGGCGCGGGCTGAAGTCGCCCTGCGCCACCGCCTGCGTGCCCTCGGCGAGGATCAGCAGCGGCGCCGCCAGACGCCGCGACAGCACGAAGGCCACCGCGACCGCCGCGAGCAGCGCGACCAGCAGCGTCAGCGTCAGCGTCAGCGTGTAGATGCGATTCAGCCCCGCGCGGCCGAGGGTCAGCTGCTGGTACTCCCGATAGGCCTCCTGCACCGCCTCCGCGTTGCGCACGAAAGACTCCGGCACAGCCTGCATCAGCTGCAGGTAGTGGGTATCCATGTTGAGCGTGCGCGACGGGATGGGCACCACGACACGTATCGTCAGCCCCTCGCCCGCGCGGCTGTCGACGACGTGGTAGCGCTGTGTCTGACGGGCCTCGCGCAGCTGCGCCGAGCTGGGCAGCTCGGGAAAGAGTCCCCCGAGGCCGTCCGAGACGGTCGCCACGACCTGCCCCGACGGTCCGATCACGGTCGCGCTGGCGACGCCCGCCTGTTCGCGCAGGCGGTTGAGCAGGGTCGGCGGCACCGGCTCGACCCCCTCAAGGTCGAGCGCCATGTCGCGCGCCTTGTCGCTCACCTGGCTAGTGAGATAGTCGAGCGCATTCTGCCCCAGCGCGATGCCGCCCTCGAGCGCCGAATCGACGCGCACGTCGAACCACGACTCGATGCTGCGCACCACGAACTGCAGCGAAACGGCATACACCACGACGCCCGGCACCAGTGCCATCAACGCGAACATCAGCATCAGTCGGTACTTCAGGCGCGAACCGAACTGGCGCGTGCGGTACTCGCGCCACAGGCGGCGCAACTGGAAGGCGACAAGCCCCAGCAGGGCGACGACGATCGCACCGTTGATCGCGAGCAGATAGGGATAACCCGCCGCGAAGAGGTCCGTATTCGAGGTCGCCGACGCAAGCAGGAAGAGCGAGATGCCGGCGATCGCTGCGACGACGACGAGGAGCGTGCGCTTCATGGGTTGACGCCTGCGAGGAAGGTCCAGCGCTGCCAGTCGGTGGCGAGGTTCCAGTCGCGGCTGCCGATCGCAGTCACCTGGAAGGGCTTGGGCAGCAGGCTGGTGTCGAGCTGGAAGCGCAGTGCCGCGCGATACGTGGTGCCCGCCTTGAGTTCGCTTGCCGGCACGATCAGCCAGTTTCGGATGCGCTGCATCGTGCGCACCGCCGACTCCAGCGTCTCGAAGCTCTGATGGAAGCTGCCGACCGACAGCCGGTAGCTGCGCGTGATCGCGTTGTAGGTGAGGCGGAAGTTCAGCGCGCGCTCGGCCACGACCTCGTCCAGCCAGTACCAGCGGTCGCGCTCGACGAGGAACTGCGCGCTGAAATACAGCGACACCCCGCGATTGACCGCCTCCACGAGGCGCGGATTGAGTTCGAGATCGATGTCGGCATTCACGACGTAGCCCTCGTCGCCCGACACGATCTCGGCGTGGTCGATACGCCCCTCGGCCAGCGCCACGAGCGGCACCAGCAGGCACAGCGCGACAGCAGCCAGTGCGCGTTTCAGCCGCTCAGGCACGCTTGGCGAGCAACGCATAGTAGAAGCCGTCATGGTCCGCGTGCGGCAGGAGCTGGCACGCGGGCCGGCCGTCGAGATCGACACGCAGCGCATCGGCGTGGCGTGCGCAGAAGCGCTCGATCTGGCGCGTGTTCTCCTCGTCGAACACCGAGCAGGTGACGTACAGCAGCCTGCCGCCCGGCGCGAGCGTCGGCCACAGGGCGTCGAGGATCTCCGCCTGCTGCGCGGCGAAGCGCGCGATATCGTCGGCACGGCGCAGCCACTTGATGTCCGGATGACGGCGCGCGACGCCCGAGGCCGAGCACGGCACGTCGGCGAGGATGCGGTCGAACGGCCGCCCGTCCCACCATTTCGCGACTTCGCGGCAATCCGCAGTGCGCACCTCGCCCGCGAGGCCCAAGCGCGCGAAGTTGTCGGCGATGCGCCGGGTACGCAGCGGGTCCAGTTCGAGCGACAGCAGCTCGACCGGCGCGGTCTCGAGGATGTGTGCCGACTTGCCCCCCGGCGCGGCACAGGCATCCAGCACCCGCTGACCCGCCGCGACATCGAGCCAACGCGCGGCCCACTGCGCCCCCGCATCCTGCACCGACACGCGGCCTTCGGCGAAACCCGGCAGCGTCGCGACGGCGACCGGCCGCTCGAGCACCAGCGCATCGTTCGCCAGACGGCGGTGGCCCAGCCCGGCCGCCTCCAGCTCGCTCGCGTACGCTTCGACGCTGCCGCGCAGACGATTCACGCGCAGCCCCATCGGCGGCCGTTCGTTGCCGGCGGCGAGCGCCGCCTCCCAGTCGTCGGGGAAGGACGCACGCACGCGCTCGACCCACCACGACGGGTGGCGGTAATACGCCGCCTGGTCGGCAACCAGCTCCGCATCGAACTCCGCGGCGTTGCGCTGGCGATTGCGCAGCACGCCGTTGACGACCCCCTTCAACGGCGCCATCAGCACTGCAGCCGCCTCGACCGCCTGATTCACGACGGTGTGCGCCTGCTCGGGACGGGTCTCGAGCCGATGCAGCGCGACCAGCAGCAAGGCGTGGATCGCCTCAGGCAGCGGCTTGTGCAGCAGGCGGCGCAACACCGCGTCACCGCGCCCGTAGTCGCGCAGCGTGCCCCACGCCAGATCGCGCACGGCGCCGCGCGTCGCGTCGGGCCAGTCCGGATGCTGCGCGAGCATCCCTTCGAAGGCGTCGGTCAGGTTCCCCCCGGCCAGCACCGACTCCACGAGCGCCGCGGCGCAGCTGAAGCTGAAGGCCAGGCTGTCGGCCGGCAGCACGGCGGCAGGGCGCTCGGAGCGCGGAGATCGGGTCGGTCTGGGATTCTTCAAAACTTGGCTCTCGCTCGCGGAAAGGCTCATGCGAGCACTTCGCGCAGAAAATTCGGCTGGGCGAACTGCCCGGCGTGGACCTCGCCATTGTAATACCGCAGGCCCGCGATCCCCCTGCGCGCGAGCTCCGCGTCGATCACGGAGGCCGAGCGCGCCTGCGGATCGACGCGATCCGACGCGCACGCCAGACCCCACAGCCCGCCGTACAGCGGGATGAACATGAAATACGGCCGCACGTGCGTGAACACCTCGCGCATCCGCCGCACCAGCGTACGCACCTGCTCCGCCTGCCGCCACGGCGCGCCCAGATGCAGCGTCAGCGCCCCCTCCCCGCGCAGCAGCGCGCGGCAATCGGCGAGGAAGGGCTCGCGGTACAGCGCCGCGGCCGGTCCCTCGCCCGGCTCGGTCAGATCGAGCACGATCAGCTCGAAAGCCTCGCCCGCCGCGACCGCACTGCGCACATAGTCCAGGCCGTCGCCGATATGCAGCTCGGTGCGCGGATCGTCGAGCGCCCCCTGGTGGATCGCCCCGAGATGGCGGCGCGCCAGCTCGACCACCTTTTCGTCGAGTTCCACGACAACCACCCGCTCGATACCGGGATGCTTGAGCAACTCCCGCGCCGAGCCACCGTCGCCGCCACCGACCACCAGCGCGCGGCGCGGCGCCGGATGGCACAGCGCGGGCACATGCACGAGATTCTCGTGGTACACGAACTCGTCGCGCTCGGCGCTCATCAGGCTGCCGTCGAGGCGGAAGAGCTTGCCGAAGGTGGGGGTGTCCCACACCTCGTAGCGCTGGTAGCGCGACACCCCCGCCTCGAGCATGCGAGCCCCACGGCAAAAGAAACCTAAGTGCGCGTCGAGCGCCTCGACCAGCGTGTCCGACCCGCACTCGGGCCCTGCCGTCGTGCCGTCCTCGCTCATCGTCTCTCCTTGTGGCAGTGTTTCACGTGGAACAGGTCTGCATCAGTGCAGGCGCAGCACCAGGTCATACACCATCTTCCCGATCAGCACGCACAGCACGCCGAGGAACATCGTGCGCACGAACCGCGCCCCGTGCCGAAGCGCGAGCCGCGACCCCACCAGCGCCCCCGACAGGTTGCACAAAGCCATCACCCCGGCCACCTGCCACAACAGCTCGACGGTGCTCGCGAACAGCGCGATCGCGGCGACGTTGGTCGCGACGTTCAGGATCTTCGCGCTGACCGAAGCGCGCAGGAAGTCCATGCCGAGGAATCGGACAAACAGGAAGATCAGAAAGCTCCCGGTCCCCGGACCGAAGAAGCCATCGTAAAAGCCCACGACCGCGCCGATCAGCAGCGCCACCACCACGGGCTTGCGTCCCTCCGGCATCACCTTGCCGCCGGTACCGAAGTCCTTGCGTCGGAAGGTGTAGATCGCGACGACGATCAGCAGCCCGAGCACCAGCGGCCGCAACAGCTCCGGCGACAGGTAGGCGACCGTCCTGGCGCCGAACCACGAACCGGTGAAGGCCGCGAGCGCCCCGGGCAGGGTCACGCGCCACGGGATCTCCACCCGCCGTCCGTACTGGATCGCTGCGCTCGTGGTGCCGACGACGCTCGACAGTTTGTTCGTCCCGAACAGGGTCGCCGGGCTCGCGTTCGGGAAGGCCGAGAACAGCGCAGGGATCTGGATCAGTCCCCCACCGCCGACAACGGCATCGACGACCCCGGCAAAAAAGGCCGCCATGCCGAGGGCGACAAAGAGCCACTCAGTCTCGCCCATGCCGATCGTGTTTCACGTGGAACAACGGAACCGGCCGGACAGCCGCCCCAACCATGCAAAATGCATTACAACGAAGCCTTGCCGTCGCTGCGATCACTTGCCGATGCAGAAGCGCGAGAAGATCACCCCGAGCAGATCGTCGGCCGTGAATTCGCCGGTGATCTCGCCGATACGCTCCTGCGCCTGGCGCAACTCCTCGGCAAAGAGCTCCAGCGCCGCGCTCTGCCCCTGAGCGGCCTCGACGTGCCCCAGCGCCGCGCGCAGCGCGACCAGGTGCCGTTCGCGCGCGAGCACGACGTCCTCGCCGTGCGCATGCCAGCCCGCCACCCGCAGCAATTCGGTGCGCAGCAGATCCACGCCTTCGCCACGCTGCGCCGACAGATAGACCGACACCCTGCCCTCGGCCTCGCTGCGGCCCGGCGCGATCCCGCACAGATCGATCTTGTTGTGCACGATGATGCGCTCGACGCCGGCCGGCAGTGCCGCGTCGATCGCGTCGTCCGGATCCCCCGCGCCCGTGCGCGCGTCGACCAGGCGCAGGATCACGTCCGCGCGCCCAATCTCGCGCCAGGTGCGCTCCACCCCGATTTTCTCCACCGGGTCCTCGGTCTCGCGCAGTCCCGCGGTGTCGATGACGTGGACCGGGATGCCCTCGATCGCGATCGTCTCGCGCAACGCGTCGCGCGTCGTGCCCGCGATCTCGGTCACGATCGCGCGCTCCTCGCCCGCGAGGCAGTTCAGCAGGCTGGACTTGCCGACGTTGGGCCGGCCGACCAGCACGACGTTCATGCCGGTGCGCAGCAGCGCCCCCTGGCGCGCACGTTCGAGTACATCGACGAGCATGCCCCGGATGCCTTCGAGCCGCTCCAGCGCACGCGCCTTCTCGAGAAACTCGACCTCCTCCTCGGGGAAGTCCAGCGTCGCCTCGACCAGCATGCGCAGGTCGATCAGCGCGTCGGTGATGCGGTGCATCTCGTCCGAGAAGGCCCCCGACAAGGAGCGCAGCGCCGAGCGCGCCGCCGCGACCGTCGAGGCTTCGATCAGGTCCGCGACGGCTTCCGCCTGCGCGAGGTCCATCTTGCCGTTGAGGAAGGCGCGGCGCGAGAACTCCCCGGGCTCGGCCAGGCGCGCGCCGAGTTCGACGCAGCGCCCGAGCAGCATCTGCATCACCACCGGCCCGCCATGCCCCTGCAATTCGAGCACGTCCTCGCCGGTGAAGGAATTCGGCGCCGGGAAGTACAGCAGCAGGCCCTCGTCGATCGCGCGCCCTTCGCTATCCAGAAAACGCGCGAACCCCGCAGTGCGGGGTTCGGGGGTCTTGCCGATGAGCGCCCGCGCCATCGGCACGAGCGCTGCGCCCGACACGCGAATCACGCCGATCCCGCCGCGACCGGGCGCGGTCGCGACGGCGGCGATGGTATCAGGCAGGCTTCGCGCCGGACTTTCCACCTTCGATCATCCTCGTAATCTGCCACTGCTGGGCAATCGACAGCGTGTTGTTCACGACCCAGTACAGCACCAGGCCGGACGGGAACCACAGGAACATGAAGGTGAACACGATGGGCATCGCCAGCATCACCTTCGCCTGGATCGGATCCGGCGGCGTCGGGTTGAGCTTGGTCTGGATCAGCATCGTCGCGCCCATGATGATCGGCAGGATGTAGAACGGGTCCTTGGACGACAGATCCTGGATCCAGCCCAGCCACGGCGCATGGCGCATCTCGACGCTGCCCAGCAGCACCCAGTACAGCGCGATGAACACCGGGATCTGCACGAGGATCGGCAGGCAGCCGCCCAGCGGGTTGATCTTCTCCCGCTTGTACATCTCCATCATTTCCTGCTGCAGCTTGACCTTGTCGTTGCCGTACAGCTCCTTCAGGCGTTGCATGCGCGGGCCCAGCACGCGCATCTTGGCCATCGACTTGTAGCTCGCTGCCGACAGCGGGAAGAAGGCCGCCTTGATCAGCACGGTCACGAGGATGATCGCCCAGCCCCAGTTACCGAGCAGCTTGTGGAACCACGACAGCACCCAGAACAGCGGCGCCGCGATCACCGTCAGCCAGCCGTAGTCGACCACCAGGTCGAGGCCCTTGGAGATGCCTTCGAGCTTGTCCTGCTCCTGCGGTCCGGCATACAGGCGCGTCGACACCGAACCCTTCTCGCCCGGCGCGACCGCAGTGACCGGCATGATCAGACCCGACGAGTACAGGCCGTCACCGACCTTGCGCGCGAAGAACTCGCGCTCGACGCCGTCCTGCGGCAGCCACGCGCTGACGAAGTAGTGCTGCACCAGCGCCGCCCAGCCATCGTTCGCCTTCTTCACGAACTTGGCCTTGCCCTTGTCGATTTCCTCGAACTGCACCTTCTGGAACTTCTCGGCTTCGCTGTAGAAGGCCGGACCGGTGAACACGCTGACGCCGAAGCCCTCGACCGATTCTGCCGGCTTGCCGTCGCGCGTCATCTGGAAATACGCGTGCGCGTTGAGCGGCGCACCGCCGCCGTTGACGATCTCGTAGGCGACATCGACGAGGTAGCTGCCGCGGTGGAAGGTCATCAGCTTCGCGACCTTCACGCCGTTCTGCTCCGGCGCCTCGAGACGCAGCGTCAGGCTGTCCTGGCCGTCCTTGAGCGCCTGTTCGCCGGCGGGCAGCGCGAACACCGTCTTGTGGCTCGGCAGGCCGTCGCCGATCAGGCCCGACTGCGCCGCATACAGGTGCTCGGCGCCGTCGTCGAAGAGCACGAAGTTGCGTGCGACGTCGGTCTTGGACTTGTGCTGCGCCAGTTCGAGGTGGACGATGCTGCCGCCCTCGGCGGAGACTTCCGCGACGAACACGTCGGTGCGCACCGTCACGCGCGGCGCGTTGGACGCGCCGGCGCGCGCTTCCGGCACCGCCGGCACGCCGGCCATGTTCGTGCTCGGGGTCGGCACCGCGCCCGGAACGGACGAACCCGGCGCCTGCTGATCGGCCACCGCCGCGGTGGGCGCGGGGGCGGGACGGTTATGCTTCTGCCAGCCGTCCCACAGCATGATCACGGCGAAGGAGAAGATGAGGAAGAGTATCAGTCGACGCTGGTCCATCGGATTCTTGTATGTTCTGGGAAGAGTCAGGGAACGGGATCATACCCGCCCGGATGGAATGGGTGGCAACGGCCCACCCGCTTGAACGCCAGCCACCCGCCCTTCAGGGCGCCGTGGCGCTGGACGGCCTCGGCCGCGTATTCGGAACAACTCGGATGAAAACGGCAGTTGCGCCCCAGCATCGGGCTGATCGCGTAACGATAAACGCGCAGCAGGCCGAGGAGCAGCGACTTGATCACGGTCGCAGGCGCGCGAAAAGTTGCGCGATGTCTTCGTTGATCATCGCGCGCGTGGCATCCCTGACCGGCGCATGCAGGCGCACGATCAGGTCGTGATGAGGGAGTGTCACACGAATTTTGCGAAACTGTTCGCGCACGATGCGTTTCACCAGGTTGCGCACGTTGGCGCGTTTCGCCAGCTTCTTCGCCACAACCACGCCGAGGCGTGCCGTGTCGAGTTCGTTGGGACGATAATGAACGACGAAGAAGCGTCCCTTGATCGCCCGCCGAAAAGCAAAAACGGATGAATACTCATCCGTTTTTCGTAATCTGTAGGCGCTGAGGAATCTCTGATCAACGCCCGACGGGCTATTCACCTCAGACAGCGAGGCGATGACGGCCCTTGGCGCGACGAGCGCGGATGACGGCGCGACCGCCACGGGTCTTCATGCGGACCAGGAAACCATGGGTGCGCTTGCGACGGACGACGGACGGCTGATAGGTGCGTTTCATTTCTGTTGGCCAGTGAAAGGGTCAAACCGCGGATTTAATTGGATAATACCCTGTTTGTCAAGCACAATTTTTGGCCCGGGCTGTGGATAACTCTCCCGCCGGGGGGTAGAATCCAGCGTTTCCCCTCCCGACCGCCCCTGTGCGCCGCCCGTTCAGGCCCGTCGCGCTTCGCGGACGGCCGGGATGTCCCCGAAACGAGTTCGCGCCGCCGTTGCGCTTCACTGCTCCGACCGCCGAGCCGAGGTGTTTTGGAAATCGTGTCACAAGCCCTAACCATCGAGTCCGTGAGTCAAGATTTTTGGTCCTTCTGCCTGTCGCGCCTTGAGAGTGAGCTGCCCCCGCAGCAGTTCAACACATGGATCAAGACGCTGCGTGCGGAGGCCGGCACGAGCGACGAACCGTCGCTGCGCCTGTTCGCCCCCAACCGCTTCGTCATGCAGTGGGTGCGCGAACGCTACCTCAAGCGTATCGCCGAGCTCGGCGAAGAGTTCCACGGCGGCCCGCTGCTGCTCGAACTGCTGATGTCCGAAGCGGGCAGCGCGCGCACGGCCGCGCGCGCCGTCGCCCCCGTCATGCCGGTCGCGTCGGCAGGCGCGGCCTCGGCTGCGAACGCCACCCCCGCGCCGGTCGCGGCCCCCGCCATCATCACGCGCCCCGACCCCGAACCCGCCACCAGCTCGGCCGACCTCGCCTACGAGAAGACGCGCCTCAACCCGGACTTCACCTTCGACACGCTGGTCACCGGCCGCGCCAACGACCTCGCGCGCGCCGCCGCGATGCAGGTCGCGCAGAACCCGGGCACATCCTACAACCCGCTGTTCGTCTATGGCGGCGTCGGCCTCGGCAAGACCCACCTCGTGCACGCCATCGGCAACGCCGTGTACCGGCGCAACCCGCGCGCGGTGATCCGCTATGTGCACGTCGAGGACTACTACGCCGACGTCGTGCGCGCCTACCAGCAGAAGAGCTTCGACGCCTTCAAGCGCTACTACCGCTCGCTCGACCTGCTGCTGATCGACGACATCCAGTTCTTCAACAACAAGAACCGCACGCAGGAAGAATTCTTCCACGCGTTCAACGCGCTGACCGAGGCGCGCAAGCAGATCGTCATCACCTGCGACACCTACCCCAAGGACATCCAGGGCCTCGAAGACCGCCTCATCTCGCGCTTCGACTGGGGTCTCACGGTGCAGATCGAGCCGCCCGAGCTCGAGATGCGCGTCGCGATCCTGCAGAAGAAGGCCGAGGCGCTGCGCGTCGATCTGCACGACGACGTCGCCTTCCTGATCGCCAAGAACCTGCGCTCCAACGTGCGCGAACTCGAAGGCGCGTTGAACAAGGTCGTCGCCTTCGCGCGCTTCCACGGCCGCGGCATCTCGCTGGAAGTCGCCAAGGACGCCCTGAAGGATCTGCTCAACGCGCACAACCGCCAGCTCACGATCGAGCACATCCAGAAGACGGTCGCCGACTACTACAAGATCAAGGTCGCCGACATGCACTCGAAGAAGCGCACGCGCGTCATCGCGCGTCCGCGCCAGGTCGCGATGTGGCTGGCGAAGGACCTCACGCCGATGTCGCTGCCGGCGATCGGCGAGGCCTTCGGCGGACGCGACCACACCACCGTGCTGCACGCGTGCCGCACCATCGCGGACCTGCGCCTCGCCGACCAGCAGCTCAACCATGACGTGCACGTGCTCACGCAGGTGCTGCGCGGATGAGCGCTCCCCGCAGCACCGCTCCCCTGCCCGGACAAACGGAATAACCTCAAACGGAAGATCCTGACGCCATGCTTCTGCTCACCACCACCCGCGATGCGCTCCTCGCCCCGCTGCAGTCGGTCGCCGGCATCGTCGAAAAGCGCCACACCCTGCCGATCCTGTCGAACGTGCTGATCGAGAAGCACGGCGACCAGCTCACGCTGCTCGCCACCGACATCGAGATCCAGATCCGCACGACCACGGGCGGGCACATCGGCGGCGAGGACGCATCCATCACCGTCGCGGCGAAGAAGCTGCAGGACATCCTGCGCGCGCTGCCGTCCGAGGGCGAGGTGGTCGTGACGCTCGACGACAAGCGCCTCACCGTCAAGGCCGGCCGCAGCCGCTTCGCACTGCAAACCCTGCCCGCCGCCGACTACCCGCGCATGAACCTGCCCGACGGCGACGCCACGCGCTTCAGCATCAGCCAGAAGAGCTTCAAGCGCCAGCTCGCGCAGGTCGCCTACGCGATGGCGCAGCAGGACATCCGCTACTACCTCAACGGCCTGCTGCTGATCGCCGACGGCAACGAACTGCGCATGGTCGCCACCGACGGCCACCGCCTCGCCTTCGCCTCCAGTCCGCTCGAGGCCGAAGTGCCGCGCACCGATGTCATCCTGCCGCGCAAGACGGTCATGGAACTCGCGCGCCAGCTCGCCGACAGCGAAGATCCGCTCGAAGTCGTCCTCGCCGGCAACCAGGTGGTGTTCCGCTTCGGCCCGATCGAGCTCGTCTCCAAGCTCATCGACGGCAAGTTCCCCGACTACGAGCGCGTGATCCCGCAGAACCACCAGAAGCTGCTGACCTTCGAGCGCACCCCGCTGCTCGCGACCCTGTCGCGCGTCGCGATCCTGACCAACGACAAGTTCCGCGGCGTGCGCCTCGTGCTCGGCGACGGCACGCTGAAGATCGCCAGCACCAACGCCGAACAGGAAGAAGCGCAGGAAGAGCTGGAAGTCGACTACCACGACGCCCCGCTCGACATCGGCTTCAACGTCACCTACCTGCTCGACGTGCTCACCAATACCCACGAGGATCAGGTCGAGTGGCGCTTCAATGACGGCAACTCGAGCGCGCTGGTGACCCTGCCGGGCAACGACCGCTTCAAGTACGTGGTCATGCCGATGCGCATCTGACGCGAGCCGGCGCCCGCCGCCGAAGCGTTCTGACGCCCCGGGACCTCCCGGGGCGCGTTCTTTGATGAATCACCCGAGATAGACGATGTCCGATCCGCAAAACCTGCCTCAGTCCGCCCCTGCCCCCGCCCCGTCCGGCGACTACGACGAATCCAGCATCCAGCAGCTCGAAGGCCTGGAAGCCGTGAGGAAGCGTCCCGGCATGTACATCGGCGACACCTCCGACGGCACCGGCCTGCACCACATGGTGTTCGAGGTCGTCGACAACTCGATCGACGAGGCGCTGGCCGGCCATTGCGACGACATCGTCATCACCATCCACGCCGACAACTCGATCTCGGTGGCCGACAACGGCCGCGGCATCCCGGTCGGCGTGAAGATGGACGACAAGCACGAGCCGAAGCGCTCGGCGGCCGAGATCGTCATGTGCGTGCTGCATGCCGGCGGCAAGTTCAACCAGAACAGCTACAAGGTGTCGGGCGGCCTGCACGGCGTGGGCGTGTCGTGCGTGAACGCACTGTCGAAGTGGCTGCGCCTGATCGTGCGCCGCGACGGCAAGAAGCACTTCATGGAGTTCCACCGCGGCGTGCCGCAGGACCGCATCATCAACGTCGTCGACGGCATCGAGACCAGCCCGCTGAAGGTCATCGGCGACGCCACCAAGCGCGGCACCGAAGTGCATTACCTCGCCGACGAGGAGATCTTCGGCACCATCGAATACCACTACGACATCCTCGCCAAGCGCCTGCGCGAGCTGTCCTTCCTCAACAACGGCGTGAAGATCCGCCTCGTCGACCAGCGCACCGGCAAGGAAGAGGACTTCGCCTTCGCCGGCGGCGTGAAGGGCTTCGTCGAATACATCAACCGCACCAAGTCCGTCCTGCACCCGACCGTGTTCTACGCGGCCGGCACGACGCGCATCCCGACCGGCCACGGCCACGACGCCGAACTCGGCGTCGAAGTCGCGATGCAGTGGAACGACAGCTACGCCGAACAGGTGCTGTGCTACACCAACAACATCCCGCAGGCCGACGGCGGCACCCACCTCACCGGCCTGCGCGCGGCGATGACGCGGGTCATCAACAAGTACATCGAAGAACACGAGATCGCCAAGAAGGCCAAGGTCGACATCACCGGCGACGACATGCGCGAAGGCCTCGCCTGCGTGCTGTCGGTGAAGATGCCCGACCCCAAGTTCGCCAGCCAGACCAAGATGAAGCTGGTGTCCTCCGAAGCGCGCCCGGCGGTCGAGGAAGTCGTCGCCGACAAGCTCACCGACTTCCTGCAGGAAAACCCGATCGACGCCAAGACCATCTGCGCCAAGATCGTCGAAGCCGCGCGCGCCCGCGACGCCGCCCGCAAGGCGCGCGAGATGACGCGCCGCAAGGGCCTGCTCGACGGCGTCGGCCTGCCCGGCAAGCTCGCCGACTGCCAGGAGAAGGACCCCGCGATGTGCGAGATCTACCTCGTTGAGGGTGACTCCGCAGGCGGCTCCGCCAAGCAGGGCCGCGACCGCAAGTTCCAGGCGATCCTGCCGCTCAAGGGCAAGATCCTCAACGTCGAGAAGGCGCGCTTCGACAAGCTGCTGCAGAGCCAGGAGATCGCGACGATGATCACCGCGCTCGGTACCGGCATCGGCAAGGAAGACTACAAGCCCGAGAAGCTGCGCTACCACCGCATCATCATCATGACCGACGCGGACGTCGACGGCGCCCACATCCGCACCCTGCTGCTGACGTTCTTCTACCGCCAGATGCCCGAGCTGGTCGAGCGCGGCCACATCTACATCGCCCAGCCGCCGCTGTACAAGATCAAGCACGGCAAGAACGAGATGTACATCAAGGACGAGGCGGCGCTGAACCAGCATCTGCTGAAGCTCGCCCTCGACGGCGCCGCGCTCGTGCCGCGCACCGGCGCAGCCCCGATCGTCGACGAGACGCTGGGCGGCCTCGCACGCAGCTACCTGCTCGCCGAAGCCGTCATCAACCGCCTGTCCGGCTACATCGACGGCGCGGTGCTGCACGCGATGCTCGCGCACGACATCGAAGTCAGCCTCGCCGACGAAGCCTCCACCGCCGCCGCCGCCGATCGCATCCGGCCGCACCTGCCCGACGAAGTGCAGATCCGCGCCGAGTACCACGAGGCATCCGAAACCTGGCGCATCGCCATCGAGCGCATGCTGCACGGCAACCGCAAGCTCGGCTGGCTCGACGAGGAATTTGTCGTCTCCGGCGACTACCGCAGCATCCGCACCGCCGCGGCCGCGATTTCCGACCTGATCGGCGAAGGCGCCGAGATCCGCCGCGGCGAAAAGGGCCAGCCCGTCACCCGCTTCGCCGACGCCATCCGCTGGCTGCTCGCCGAAGTCGAACGCGGCCTCAGCAAGCAGCGCTACAAGGGTCTGGGCGAAATGAACCCCGAGCAGCTGTGGGAAACCACCATGGACCCCGCCGTGCGCCGCCTGCTCCGCGTGCAGATCGACGACGTCATCGCCGCCGACGAGATCTTCACGACGCTGATGGGTGACGATGTGGAGCCGCGCCGGGCGTTCATTGAAGGAAATGCTCTGTATGCGCGGAATATCGACGTGTGATGCTGTCGGGTGGCGCAGGTAATGAAAAAAGCTCCTTTCGGAGCTTTTTTTTATTCTCGGTTCCTCCATATCCTCGTCGGCATGACCGGCGCTCCCGATCACCAGGATCGATCTTCCACTCCCTGCAGCCTAATTCGCAAGATGTTATGCTTACGGCAAAGCTGCGCCGGCTTAATCCCGTACATTAGCTATCGAACGCCGATATGATGAATAAGGGCTTAAGGAGAAATTGAACAGCGATGACGGACCGTGTTTCTCCACAGAAGCGGAGCGATATCATGCGTGCCGTACGAAGCACGAGCACGCGGCCAGAGCTCACGATTCGCAGGTTAGTTTTTTCGATGGGATATCGATACCGACTTCATCGAAAGGATCTTCCTGGGAAGCCGGATATCGTGTTTCCGGGCAAGAATAAGATCATTTTTGTCCATGGCTGCTTCTGGCATGGCCACGATTGTGGGAAAGGTAATCTACCACGATCCAATATCGAATTCTGGTCTAGTAAGATTGAAAAAAATAAAAGGCGAGACGAACTAGTACTAACGACTTTGAATTCGATTGGGTGGTCAGTACTTGTTATTTGGCAGTGCGAACTTAAAAATGTGGAATTTCTTAAAGACCGCATTCGTAGATTTTTGGAGCTTGTATGACTAATAAAAAAATCAATTCAGAGCGAGCGGCGGCTGGTCCAACCAAGAGGTTCTTTATCGATATGCTTACTAGGGATATCGATCTTATGGACGCCATTTTGGACTTACTGGATAACTGCGTCGATGGAGTTCAACGGACACGCAAGCCTCCAACTGATGCGACTAAGCCCTACGCCGGTTACTGGGCGAAGATTTCCTTTGGAACGGACAGATTTTCCATTGAGGACAATTGTGGAGGCATCCCGTTCGACCTAGCTAGGCGTTATGCATTCATGATGGGTCGCCCAAAAGAGGAAGACGAAGCAGACGCAGACATACCAACGGTCGGCATGTACGGCATCGGGATGAAGCGCGCGATTTTTAAAATGGGTAGAAACGCGATCGTCAAATCCTATACGAAAGAACGGGCATTTTCAGTTAGCATCACTCCGAAATGGATGTCGGATGATAGCGACTGGGAACTCGATATAGAAAATATACGCGATTCACGCCGGCCAAATTTAGGGACAGAAATAGTCGTAACGCAGCTTAATACGGGGATAGCGCAACGTTTTGCCGAGTCGGGCGTATCATCCTTTGGAAAGGACCTATATAACCTCGTCTCTCATCACTTTAGTTTCATCATTAGAAAGGGATTTCGCGTTTTCATAAATGACGAAGAAATCTTCGCAAGACAATTTAGCCTACTGTGGTCCGAAGACGATCGCCCGAAGGACGAGCGGATCGAGCCCTACCTCTATCGGTCCGTAAAGGATGGCGTCGAGATTAGCATGGCGGTCGGCTTTCACTCGCAAATGCTAACAGACGACGAGCTGGACGAAGAGCAAAAAACCAAGAGAAGTAGAGAAGACGCAGGTTGGACAATCATTTGCAATGATCGCGTGGTGGTTTACAACGACAAAACCCGTTTGACTGGTTGGGGTGAGGCGGGCGTACCGAGCTATCACAGTCAATTCATCGGGATCGCCGGAGTCGTTGTCTTCAGATCAAATGATGCTTGGAAACTTCCCGTCACCACCACAAAGCGAGGCGTTGATACGTCTTCGGATGTTTTTCTTTACATTAAAGATTATATGCGCGACGGTTTAAAGCGTTTTACGAATCATACTAATACTTGGAAAGGAAACGTCGAGGCGGAACGACAGATCTCAGGACGGGCGAAGCCCGTTCAGATGGAGGATCTATTATTCGGGGAAAAGACGTTGGATTGGACTAATGTCCAGAATCGTATAGACGAAAAAAAATATGTACCTTCGTTAGCAGTGCCGAAGGAGCATGACCCGGTAAAAATTATTCGATTTGGTAAGAGCCTTAGCGAAATCAAGGATGTTGCATACTATCTTTTCGAAGATGAGGACGTGGCCCCGGGCGACGTCGGGAAAGCTTGTTTCGACGCTTATCTGAAGAAAGCGAGGAGCTAGAAATGAGCGGCGCGAATGTCCCGTACCATATGCGACAAAACAAGTCCGTTGATCGGATGCTTTTTATCGATCTATTGACTCGCTTGAACCGGTACATTCCGATTCCGGACTATAGGTACGTAAGCTTTGGAGCGGCTTTTCTTGAGGACTTCAAACTGCTGCATTCCCATTTTGGTCTTCGCTCAATGTTATCCATAGAAATGGACGAACAGGCGTTTCTGCGCCAAACGTTCAACTTGCCGTTGAGGTGCATTCAGAATTTTCGCCAGAAGAGCGGGGATTTTATCGATCGATATAACTCCGAAACACCGACAATCATTTGGCTAGATTATGCTTCTGCGAAGGAGCTAAGAGAACAGTTGCAGGAAATTCAAGCACTCGTCGTCAAACTAAGGGTTGGCGACGTCTTAAAGGTCACGCTAAACGCGAATCCGGAAGCAATGAGCCCTGGCCTCCATCATTACGACGGCCGACAAGAGACGGTGGACGAAAAAAGGGATCGGCTTTTCAAGCAACTGGATACGCGACTTGGAGATTTTCTACCGACGGGGTACTCCCCGGATGATTTGAGCCCGATTCGTTTTCCGAAAATGCTGCTCGGGGCGTCACGCGATGCGATTACGACGGCTTTTGACGGAAGAAGGCTTTCTGAAGGCGTCTATATTCAGCCGCTGCTTTCCTGCGCATATCAGGACGGACCTCATCAGATGCTTACGTTTACAGTAATCGTACTTCGAGATGGCGAAAAGAATGATTTTCTCGATAAGACAGGACTTAATAATTGGGGATACCAAAATCTGGACTGGGAGAATTTCAATAAAATTTCCGTCCCCGCACTAACCGTTAAAGAGAAAATTTCGATCGATCGGCTATTACCTGGAGGCTCAGCGGAAGAAATATTGACCCAACTCGGGTTTAATTTTGGAAGAAATAATAGGGAATCTGTTGAGGCGGTCGAGAATTATAAGAAATACTATCGGTATTACCCGAATTATCAGAGAGTCATGTTCTGAAAGACCTTCTTTAGGATGTCTTCGGCGACTATCGGACTGACGCTATTCCCTATCTGTCTGAAACTATGCCATTTTGTATCATGGAATACGAACCAATCGGGGAATCCCTGAAGTCTAGCGGCTTCTCTTGGTGTAATTACCCGCGGAGAGTCGAAATGAATTGGCCGCACCGCTTGGAAGCTACCTTTGTCTTTTGCCGTCCCCGCTCTAAGCGTCGGGCAATAGCCATTTGGGTCAAGCCTAATAGCTTTCGAAACCCAATCTTTCTCCCCGTGTGCAAGCGCTTCGAAGCGGCGAATTACGTCGGGGGTGTGGCGTGTTCCCATGCATCCCGAAACGAAGCCTCTTTCAAGGTACCGTGCCAACGAAAGGGGTTCTCCGATTCCGTTCGGAACGGCATTTTGAATTCTCTCGAAGTATTTTCCGGTTCCCCTCGATTCGATCGGACGCCACCCGTCTGCCGCTGTAATCCAGCCAGAATTGATCTGTTGAGGTAGCCCTGCCAGGGCCTTGCCTACCGTTGTTGCTTCAACGTCGGAAGCTGGCGCCATTTCCTCAATGCTAAGACCTCGCTTGAATTTTCCGGGTCGGTATCCGATAAAAAAAATACGCGTACGAGTCGTCGGGGCACCGTAAAGATTGGCCTTTACGATGAGGGGATCGAGTAAGCGATATTCGGATCTTAGCTGAAGAAAGGCGCGATTCCGGATTCCATCGTATTTCTGGTCCAATATCCCAGGAACGTTTTCAGCTAAAAAAAATGCTGGGCGAACCTCAGAAACCAAGCGAAAAAAATGCCCGAAAAGGTCGTTTCGCCGATCATTTTCGTCCCGCTTTCCGATGGTGCTGAATCCCTGGCAGGGGGGGCCTCCTATAAGCCCATCTACCTCGCCGGCCCTCAGATTGGCTTCCGATAACAATTTCGCACCAGTTAAAGACGTAATGTCCGTGCAAATGTGGATCGAGTTAGGGAAATTTGTCGTGTGCGTTTGTGCTGCGAAACTATCAAGTTCCACTGCAGCCGAGACTTCGAATCCGGCACGCGCTGCACCTAGGCTCAGTCCGCCAGCCCCTGCGAATAGGTCTATGATTTTTGGCATTATTGATCGCAATATTCGAAATATGGGCGGAACTACCCTCATTAGCGCATGATGATAAGCCATACACGGGCTTTTGTCGATCGCCGCGACTAGCCATCTCTGAGATCGCCGGTTTGCTGTGCGGCTGGTCGCCTGGCAGTCCGGATGGAAAACGGCGACAGCCCTCGTCACCCATTCGGCGAACGCCATTGGCTTCGCCAGCGATGACATTGAAGGAAAACCGGGTCAGACCACGATTCACCCACCCAGCATTGCGGGCTTGGGTTCATCGGCACGAACTACAGGGCTTGCCGCTGCTCCAGCAGGAAGGGCCGATCGATGTGGAGGACCAGCTCGTCGATGACGGCGTCGGAAACCCCCTCGGCGGCGAAGTGCGCACGCCAAGCGTCGACCGCCCGGGCCACCCGGCGCGCTTCAGCCAATGCGCCTTGCGGCGTCAGCCAGTATTGCGCGGCCGCGGTCAGCGCATTCTCGACGGACGATTCCGCGCCCCGTGTTCCGACCACCATCGCCTGGTAGCCGAGTGACTGCCCGATGGGCAGGACGTCGAAAGCCGGCGCGAGGACATACTGGTGGTCCGCCCGGACTAGGAGAACGTGGTTCTTCTCGTGGTCGTCGGTGTTGTCGATGAGGATATTGAACACCAGGCGCCGGAACAGCTCATGCATCTGCGTCCGGTTGATGTCGGTGGCGCCACGCCGCCGCAGCAGGAGGGCGAGGTTGGGATAGGACAGTTCGACGCCCGCGGCCTTCAGGGCAACGTTCGCGGAAAGCGCATGCAGACGTCGGCCTGCCTCGCGGTCGAAACGCCGGATCGCCACGGCGACGCCATTCCCGAATGAAACGGGTCGCGTTTCGGCGACGGTGACTCCCGCTTTGGCCGCCAGCGTCATCGCAGCATGCTCGATCAGGGGCTCCGCGGGCCGGTCGTCCTCGGCGAACTTGAGGACCCACTCCTCGCCTTCGAGCTGAAACAAGGCCTTCGGGCGTGCGCCGCCCATCGTCACACCCGGCGCGATCAGCTTCCGTTGCCGTTCGTCGACCGGCTCCTTCGCCAAGACCCGGCGCACCACGTCGTGCACGGCCTCGACGTCGGCGAGTTTCGGCAGGGGTCCGATCTCGCGCGGGAGGTAGGCCGTCGCGGAAGTCGAGACCCCCAGCGCGCCGAAGCGGTCATCGCCAGCGTAATACAGAAATTCCAGCAGGGAGAGTCGCGGCGGACGATCGAGGAGGCGGATCACACGCTCGCCCCAGCGGTCCGGCCGGGCGTCATCGACCGCGCCGGCGGCCGTATCCTTTTCCTTCGGGAAATGTTCGACATCGCTGAGCGGGAGGTCCTCGCTGAGCGCAAAGCCGTGCCGGAGCCAGGCCTCCGCATAGCGCAACGACACGCCGCGACGGTTCATGACCAGATTGAGCTCGCCGACCGGGACGGGAGCATCCGGCTTGCCCAGGTACCAGAGATGGAGCGTGTCGGGCGGCGCGGCGTGCTGGCTCATTGCTCCCCTCCCTTCCTGCCCAGCTGCGCCGCTCGCGCCGTCCGCGTCCTCGTCGCGCGAAGCCGGCTTGCCTGACGGACGTCGGCCTCCAGTGCACGTACGTCCTTGCCCGGCTCGGCGAGTTCGGCAAGGCCGTCCGACAGTCCGAGCAGCCACAGTGCCGTTGCATACACCCCCATGCTGACCGAGGGATCGCCCTTTTCCAGCCGGATCAGGGTCGGGGCGGACACCCCCAGGCGGCCCGCCCACTGCTTCTGGGATTCCTTGCGCCGCAGGCGTGCGAGCGCAAGCTGCTCCCCGAGGGCCTGCAGCGACGCAGTCACCTCCGGAGGCAGGGAGCTGAGCGCTAGGGACGATTTCGACATAACATAAACATTACCGTTAAACCGGACTTCGTTAAAGTATATGTTATATCCGGAGCCGTAGTAACGCGGTCTGATATCGTTGTACGCTTTACTGGACAGCACCTCCGTCCTTGATTGCCGCCTGGATAGCTTCACAGAAAGGTACTGCGATGCGCGCCGTATGGATCTCCGGCCTGACCACGCTGGCGCTCGGTGCCGGTCTCTTCTGGTATCTCGCACCCCTCGATCCCGGCGTGCTGGCGCTCCAGTTCGCCTTCACGCCCAGGACCTTCGGGCAGATCATCCACTTCTGGTCTCCGGCCGATCTCGCGCGCTACCGCAGCCACCTGCCGGCGGACGTCGCGTTGCTGCTCGCGTATGGGCTGTTCGGCTATCTGTGGGCGACGCGCGCGGGCGTGGCCGCCGCACTTGGGCCTGCCTTCCGGCGCGTCCTGATGTGGCTCCTGCCGGCCGCGGCGTGCTTCGACGCGCTGGAGAATGCCTTGCACTGGTGGCTCACGGAGGTACCGCGCTTCGGGGTGGCGCCGCTGTACGCGGTGTCGGGTGCTGCGTCGTCGCTGAAGTGGCTGCTGATCCTGGGATTCGGACTGCTGAGCGTGTATGCCCTGTATCGCGCGGACGACTAGCCGCGCTCGAACTGCACGCGGCAGTCGTCGCGCCCGCCGCACATCACCGCATCCGCAAGCTGCTCCACCGCATCCATGTTGTGCGCGTAGTTGTGCAGGGGGATGCGCACGGTGCGGCTGGCGAACTGTGCAGGGTCCTGGCTGATCACATGCACGATGGCCGGCAGCGGCCGGCGGATGCGCTCGCTCGTCGGCACAAGCCACGGTACCGCGGATTCGGCGGACGTTTCGTCCATCGGTGGGGGCGCGGTCAGCAGGCTGCACAACACGGATGCCGAACCGTCGTACCAGCACGTCCACACCGTTTCGATGCCGGTTGCGGCAGCTCCGCCGGACGCAGCGATGCTGCTCGCGAGCACGCAAAGACCACTCAGATACGCAGTATGATTGCCCATATCATGCCACTCCGATATACGGAAGGCATTCTAACTATCGCCCTGGCACGGATCGCGGTAATCCCTCACGCCCGGCCCGGGCTTTCCGCGCTGCGATGCGCCATGTGGCAACGATTGACGAGCACCCGGCATCCCGGGCTATAATCCGCGCCCTCCCGCAGTCATTGCGGTCTGCCACGAGCGACCGCAGGAACGCGATGAAGCCTTGGTGGTGAAATTGGTAGACACGCTATCTTGAGGGGGTAGTGGCGAAAGCTGTGCGAGTTCGAGTCTCGCCCAAGGCACCATTTAGAAGTCCGAAGCAGTCCGATTAAGGCCAGAAATCCCAAACAGCACAAGGGTTCTGGCCTTTTTCACGTCTACGGCCTTCCACCCCCTCGCGCAGGAATCCGACGCTTCCGGGGGCATGCGCGGAGGCACGCGGCGCGCCTCGTCCGCCCGATGCCCCCACCCGCCCACTCTCACGCCACCGCGAAGGCCTCGGCGACCGCCGGGCAGACGATGCGCCCGGCGTCGATGTTTACGCCCGCGGCGAGGTGCGGGTCCTCGGCGGTCGCGAGCTGCCAGCCCTTGTCGGCGAGCGCGAGCACGAAGGGCAGGGTGGCGCTGTTGAGGGCGAAGGTGGAGGTGCGCGCGACCGCGCCGGGCATGTTGGCGACGCAGTAGTGCACGATGCCGTCCACGATGTAGGTCGGGTCGGCGTGGGTGGTGGGGTGGCTGCTCTCGAAGCAGCCGCCCTGGTCGATCGAGACGTCGACCAGCACCGAACCGGGCTGCATACGCGACAGCCATTCGCGCGGCACGAGGCGGGGCGTGCGCGCACCGGGCAGCAGCGCGGCGCCGATCGTGAGGTCGGCCTTGAGCACCAGCGACTCGATCGCGCCGCCGGTCGCGTGGCGGGTGCGGATGCGTCCGGCGAAGAGTTCGTCGAGACGGCGCAGGCGGTCCAGCGAGGGGTCGGCGACGGTGACGTCGGCACCCAGCCCGACGGCCATGCGCGCGGCGTTGTAGCCGACCACGCCGCCGCCGAGGATCACGACGCGCGCGGGCGCGACGCCGGGAACCCCGCCGAGCAGCACGCCGGAACCGCCGTGCGGTTTCTCGAGGCAGCTCGCCCCGGCCTGGATCGACATGCGCCCGGCGACCTCGCTCATCGGCGCGAGCAGCGGCAGGCCGCCCGAGGGGCTGGTGACGGTCTCGTAGGCGATCGCGGTCGTTCCGGATGCGAGCAGCAGGCGCGTCTGTTGCGGGTCGGCAGCGAGGTGCAGGTAGGTGAACAGCACCTGGCCCGGTCGCAGCAGCGCGCATTCCTGCGGCTGCGGCTCCTTGACCTTGATGACGAGTTCGGCGCGGGAATAGACCTCTTCCGCGGTATCGACGACTTCCGCGCCTTCGGCACGGTAGTGCTCGTCGGCCAGGCCGATCGCCGCGCCGGCACCGCTCTGCACGACCACCCGATGACCGTGGGCGACCAGTTCGCGCACGCTGTGCGGCGTTGCGCCGACCCGGTATTCGTGCGTCTTGATTTCCTTCGGGATGCCGATTTGCATGATCGAGGGTCCGTTGGAACGCAGGCGGCCCGCCTGCGGGGTCCGTGCCGGTGCGCTGCGTGGCGGCCGCGGCAACTGTTGATGATGAACGCGCCGGTGCCCGCCTGTCATTCTGCAGCACAACATGCATGCGAATGCCCTCGTTCCGGTATCTGTGGCAGTATTACCAAGGTGCTAGACATCGTCGCGCCGTGGCGCACCACGGCGTGATTTGCGGTTTTTCCGTTTTCATTCCAGCGGATTGCCTGCTAGCCTGTCTGCACCGCACGCAAGATCCGACCGACCACACGCTGTCACGCCACGAAAATGACACCTCGGCAAGGTTTCGAACGCGTCTCGCCCACCGACATCCGCCTCGGCGAACCGCTGCCCTACGCGGTGTATGACGGATCCGGGATGCTGTTGCTGCAGGCCGGTTTCGTCATCAATACCGCGAAGCAGCGCGACGTGCTGATCACCAACGGCTGCTTCATCAGCAACGATGCGCGGCACCCCAAGCCCGCCCATCCTGCGCTGCCGGTGGCGTCGGTGAGCGAGGAGCACAGCTCCTTCGAGATGTTCGACCTGCTCAAGCTGCGCCTCAAGCGCACCTTCGACCTGTACAGGCACGGCAGCCTGGGCGACGAATTCGTGCCGCGCATCGAGGGCATCGCACTGACGATCCAGGAGGCGTGCACGCACGACACCGACTCCGCGCTGGCCAACCTGCATCTCGACTACGACAGTTCCTACGCGGTCATTCACCACCTGCAGGCGGCGATGCTGTGCGAGCTGATCGGCAAGAAGCTGGGCGTGCCGGACGAATCGCGCCTGCCGCTGATCAAGGCGGGCCTCACGCACGACATCGGGCTGCTCGACATCCAGGACGTGCTCGACCAGCAGCTCGAGCCGCTGACCCCGCTGCAGCGCGAGCGCATCAACCGCCACCCGATCGACAGCGAATCCATCCTCGCGGGCCTCGGCGTGCGCGACAAGACCTGGCTCGACCCGGTGCGCCACCATCACGAACGGCTCGACGGCACGGGCTACCCCGACGGCAGCTCGGGCGACGCGATCAGCCTGCCGACGCGGGTGCTGGCGATCGCCGACATCTACAGCGCGATGGTGCGCGACCGCCCTTACCGCAAGGCGATGGTGTCGACCGAGGCGATGCGCAAGCTGATGCTGGAGCAGGGCTCGGCCACCGACAACCGCCTGATCGGCATGATGATCAAGGAGATAGGCGTGTTCCCGCCGGGTGCGACCGTGCGCCTCGCGAACGGCGAGATCGCGGTCGTGAAGAAGCGCACGACGAACACCGCCTGTCCGCTGGTATTTTCCTTCGTCCGCGCCGACGGCATGCCGATGCTGAACCCCGCGCAGCGCGACACCGCACACGAGCACTCCCGCATCGAGGGCATGGTGCCGTTTTCCAGCCACCGCGGCTCGGTCGTGGTACTGCGCGGCCTGTGGAACCGCCACTGAGGACGAACCGGATGAACCGCTTCGAATGGAAGCCCGAATACTCCGTAGACGACGCCGAGATCGACCGGCAGCATGCGGAACTGATCGCGATCATCGACGAACTCGCCGGCCAGCTGCACGGCGAGGGTCCGTCGGACGGGGCGCGCAGCGTCTTCGACCACCTCGCGCATTACGTGACGACGCATTTCGCCTACGAGGAAGAACGCATCGCCCGCGCCGGCTTTCCCGACGACAAGGTCGCCGCGCACCAGGCCGAGCACAACGCGATCCTGCGCCAGGTGCAGGAGTTCGAGCGCGTGTTCGAAAGCGGCGATGCCGCGGCGCTGCAGGAGATGATGCCCTTCCTCTACGGCGAATGGCTGATCCATCACATCTGCGGTACCGACAGGGAATACGTGCCCTACCTCACGGCCGCACGCTGAAGCCGCGGCGGGGCACGCTCGCGCGAGCGCCCAAACCGGGCAGTCCTACGACACCGGCAACACGGCCTGCTCATGACAAGCCGATCGGGAGCGGACTAGAATGGGCCGCTAACCCGACCCTTGCGCGGTTCCTATCGTCATGCTCCGCATCCCTGACCGCTTCTACTGGGTGCTTCCGCTCGGGGCATGGACGGTGCTCATCCTGCTGTCCCTCGGCCTGACGCTGTACCAGAGCCAGAACGCCGCGTTCGCGACGGCGCGCCAGCAAGGCCGCGACATCTTCCACATGATCGAGGCGATGCGCCTGTGGAATTCCCGCGCGGGCGGCGTGTTCGTGCGCCAGAGCGAGTCGACGCCGCCGAACAAGTATCTGGAACTGCCCGAACGCGACCCCGTCACGACTTCCGGCATCCACCTCACCACCATCAATCCGGCCTACATGACGCGCCAGATGGCCGGCGTCATCGAGAGCGAGAGCGGGATCCGCATCCACATCACCAGCCTGCGCCCGATCAATCCGGGCAACGTCGCCGACCCGTGGGAGACGCAGGCGCTGCAGGCCTTCGAGAAGGCCGGCGAGAAGGAACGCAGCGAAATCCTCCACGCCGGCACGGAACCGCTGATCCGCTATATGGCGCCGCTGTTCGTGCGCAAGGAATGCCTGGAGTGCCACCAGCAGCAGAAGTACAAGATCGGCGATGTGCGCGGCGGCATCAGCGTGTCGATCCCGGCGGCAGACTTCGTCGCGCGGCTCGACGCGTCGCGGCGCCAGCTCGTGATCACGCACGCCGGCGTGTGGGCGCTCGTCGCGCTGATGCTGACGATCTACCTGCGCCAGTATCGCGTTCAGTGGGCCAGCCTCAAGACCCTCACCGCGACGCTCGAAGACCGCGTGCGCGAGCGCACCGCCAAGCTGGAGGAGGAATCCGCCGCACACCGCGCCAGCGAGCAGGAGGCGCGGGAGCACCACCAGCGCTTCCTCGACCTCGTGAACACCACCGACGGCATCGTGTGGGAAGCGGATGCGCAGACCTTCGTGTTCGCCTTCGTCAGCCGCAAGGCCGAGAGCCTGCTCGGCTACCCGGTCGAGGACTGGCAGACGCCCGGCTTCTGGGTCGCGCACCTGCACCCCGAGGACCGCGAATGGGCGCCGGATTACTGCGCCTCATGCACCGGCCGGCTCGAGCCGCACCGCTTCGAATACCGCTTCATGGCGAAAGACGGGCGTGTCGTGTGGCTGGAGGACATCGTCACGGTGGTCGCCGAAAACGGCGAACCGAAGCTGTTGCGCGGCCTGATGGTCGATATCACCGCACGCCGCGAGGCCGAACTCGAAGTGCGCCACCTCACGCAACGCCTGACGCTGGCGACGCGCGCGGCCCACATCGGCATCTGGGAATACGAACCGCGCAGTGGAAAGGTCGTGTGGGACAGCACGATGCACGAACTCTTCGGCCTGAGCCCCGACGAGTTCCGCGGACACTTCGACGACGTGCTGGCGCTGGTCCTGCCCGACGACGTCCCGCACCTCACCAAGCTGATCGACGAGGCCCTGCGCACCGGCAGCGACTTCGTCACGACCTTCCGCATCCTGCGCCACGGCACCGAGATCCGCCACATCGACGCCCAGGCCGTGCTGGTGCCCGGCAACGGCCACCAGCCGGTGCGCATGATCGGCGTCAATCGCGACGTCACCGAACGCAAGCGCAACGAGCAGGAACTGCTGCGCCTGGCGACCACCGACGTGCTCACCGGCTGCTACAACCGCGGCTACCTGCAGCGCATGCTGGAACTGGAGATCGACCGCGCGCGGCGCCACGGGGACGCGCTGTCGCTGCTGATGTACGACCTCGACCGCTTCAAGAACATCAACGACACCTGGGGCCACGGCGTCGGCGACGACGTGCTGGCGCACGGCGCGGCGGTCGTGCGCGACACCATACGCCGCACCGACACGCTGGCGCGCTGGGGCGGCGAGGAGTTCATGGTGTTGTGCCCGCACACCTCGGCCACTGAAGCGAAGGTGCTCGGCGAGCGCGTGCAGCAGGCGCTGCGCGAGCATCCGACGCCGCCCGCGGGAATCGTCACGGCGAGCATCGGCGTGGTCACGCTGCGCCCCGAGGACGACGCCGACACCCTGCTCAAGCGGGCCGACGACCTGATGTACCGCGCCAAACAGGCCGGCCGCGACCGCGTCTGCTGCGACGCGGACGGGGCCTGAAAACCCCCGCGCTCACTCCAGCCCGGTGGCGATCCGATACCCGGCCGCCGCCTCCACCAGCCAGTCGCGGAAGGCCGCCAGCGAAGCCGTCTCCGCCTTGCGTTCGGGGATGATCAGGTAATAGGCCTTGGCGCTGAGATAGACGTGGTTACAAGGAATCACCAGGCGCCCGCTGTCGAGTTCCTCGCGGATCAGGAAGGGCGGGATCAGCGCGATCCCCATGTCCTGCATCGCCGCCTGCGCCAGCATCGAGAACAGCTCGTAGCGCGTGCCGGTCATGTCGTGCGCGACCTGCAGCCGCAGGGATCCGAACCACTCGCGCCAGCCATACGGCCGCGTCGACTGCTGCAGCAATGGAAACGTCGCAATCTCCTCCGGTGTGAGCGCGGTGCGCCCCTGCAGCATGCGCGGACTGCACACCGGGGTGGCGTTCTCGCGCATCAGGAAATGCGCCTCGGTACCGGGCCAGCCGGCGTCGCCGAAGTACAGCGCCGCGTCGAACTCGGTTTCGGCGAACAGGAAGGGGCGCGTGCGATTGTTCATGTTGACGGTGACGTCGGGATGGCGCGCGAGGAACTCCCCGAGCCGCGGCAGCAGCCAGCGCGTCGCAAAGGTCGGCATCACCGCGAGCTCGATCGTCGCGCCGCGGCCGTGGTGGGCCATCACCGACAGCGTGTCGCGCTCCATCGCATCGAGACGCGCGCTGATCTGGCGGCTGTAGGACAGGCCCGCCTCGGTGAGCGTGACGCCGCGCTTGGTGCGGCGGAACAGGCGCAGGCCGAGAAAGTCCTCGAGCGCGGCGATCTGGCGGCAGATCGCGCTCTGCGTGAGCGCGAGTTCCTCGGCCGCGCGCGTGAAGCTCTCGTGCCGCGCGGCGCGCTCGAAGGCGAGCAGGGCGGTGGTGCTGGGGATCTTGCGGCGCATCGAAGGCTCCAGAAAGTGCGCAACGCGCATGACAGGGAGAAGCGTAGGGCGGAAAAGCCGAAAGCGCCTTCCGCCGAATGAGCGACGGTGCAGACTCGACGGCTGCATGGCGGAAGGCGCTGCGTTTTTCCGCCCTACGAGTCCCGGCCCCTCCAAGTGCGTTTTACGCACAAGCTACCACGAAATTTTCGTTTGTCGCGACGCCCGGCGCTGGCTACAGTTCAGTCACCGATCAGAGCCGGGTGGTCCCGGCCCACGACCAAACGCCGTATTGAGGAGATTCGACATGGCAACGAACCGCGTGACTTTCGACTGGGCCGACCCCCTGTATCTCGACAGCCAGCTCACCGACACCGAACGCATGGTGCGCGACAGCGCCCGCGCCTACTCGCAGGAGCGCCTGCTGCCGCGCGTGCAGGAAGCCTTCCGCCACGAGAAGACCGACCCGGCGATCTTCCGCGAAATGGGCGAACTCGGCCTGCTCGGGCCGACCATCCCCGAGCAGTACGGCGGCGCCGGCATGAACTACGTGGCCTACGGCCTGATCGCCCGTGAAGTCGAGCGCGTCGACTCCGGCTACCGCTCGATGATGAGCGTGCAGAGCTCGCTGGTAATGGTGCCGATCAACGAATTCGGCTCCGAGGAGACCAAGCAGAAGTATCTGCCCAAGCTCGCCACCGGCGAATGGATCGGCTGCTTCGGCCTCACCGAACCCAACCACGGCTCCGACCCCGGCAGCATGGTCACCCGCGCCAGGAAGGTCGACGGCGGCTACAGCCTGTCGGGCGCCAAGATGTGGATCACCAACAGCCCGATCGCCGACGTGTTCGTCGTGTGGGCCAAGGACGACGCCGGCGACATCCGCGGCTTCGTGCTCGAGAAGGGCTGGAAGGGCCTGTCCGCCCCGGCGATCCACGGCAAGGTCGGCCTGCGCGCCTCGATCACCGGCGAGATCGTCATGGACGAGGTGTTCTGCCCCGAAGAGAACGCCTTCCCGACCGTGCGCGGCCTCAAGGGCCCGTTCACCTGCCTGAACTCGGCGCGCTACGGCATCGCCTGGGGCGCACTCGGCGCCGCGGAAGCCTGCTACGAGACGGCACGCCAGTACACGATGGACCGCAAGCAGTTCGGCCGCCCGCTCGCCGCGAACCAGCTGATCCAGAAGAAGCTCGCCGACATGCTCACCGAGATCACGCTGGGCCTGCAGGGCTGCCTGCGCCTCGGCCGCCTCAAGGACGAGGGCAACGCGCCGGTCGAACTGACCTCGATCATGAAGCGCAACTCCTGCGGCAAGTCGCTCGACATCGCCCGCGTCGCCCGCGACATGCTCGGCGGCAACGGCATCTCGGACGAGTTCTGCGTCGCGCGCCACCTGGTGAACCTCGAAGTGGTGAACACCTACGAGGGCACGCACGACATCCACGCGCTGATCCTCGGCCGCGCGATCACCGGCATCGCCGCGTTCTCGAACTGAGTTCCGCGAGCTCGCCGGCCCGGCACCGACCTCATGCAGGTCGGTCGCCCGGGCAAGGGCGACGACCCCGGCCACCGGGGTCCCTTCTTCCTCCGGGACGCGACCGGGCAGCACCCGCCGGTCGCGGCTCATTCTTCCGGCGCGCAGCGCGCCACTCCATCCGGGCGACACACAGCGCCGTCATTACCCGATTCCGGCACACCGGCGTCATTGGCGCGCAACACTCCACAGCATCCGCCGGGCAGGGCGGTAGAATCCTCCGACATGCAGCCCGGGCGCCCCGCACTGGCGGTCCCGCGACGCGCCAGGCCGGAGGAGCACGATGGAAAAACCGACGGATGCGACCGCAGCGTGCGACGCGACGGACGCCGCCCGCATCACCGCGCTGATCAACCGCTCGCCGGTGGTGGCGATCGAGTGGCATAACCAGCCCGGTTGGCCGGTCGGCTTCGTCAGCGACGGCGTCGCGCGGTGGGGCTACAGCCGCGACGACTTCATCTCCGGCCGGATCCAGTATGCCGACCTGATCCATGCCGACGATCGCCCGCGCATCGAGCTCGACGTCGCCGAACACCTCGCCAACGGGCCGGACGACTACCGGCAGGAATACCGCATCCGCACCGCCTCCGGCACGTGGATCTGGCTGGACGACCGCACCTGGCTCACGCGCAACGAACGCGGCACCGTGACCGAGATCCACGGCGTGCTGCTCGACATCACCGCGACCAAGGCCGCCGAGGCCGAAGTGCGCCGCCTCAACGCCACGCTGGAAGACCGCGTCGCAGAGCGCACCGCGCAGTTGCAGGCCGCCAACCAGGAACTGCGGTCGTTCTCCTACACCGTCTCGCACGACCTCAAGGCGCCGCTGCGCGGCATCGAGGGCTACAGCCAGCTGCTGCTCGACCAGTACCGGGACCGCCTCGACGAGGACGGCCGCCACTTCCTGACGAGCATCCGGCGCGGCGCGCTGACCATGCACGAGCTGATCGAGGACCTGCTCGCCTACTCGCGCATCGAGCGTCAGACGCTGGACATCCGCGCCGTCGATCTGCCGGCGGTCGTGCAGGGCGTGCTCGACGGTTTCACGCATGAGATCCGGACACACGGCATGGAGGTCGTCGTGAAGGAGCTGCCGCCGCAGATCCGCACCGACCCGAGCGGGCTCACGCTGGTGCTGCGCAACCTCATCAGCAACGCCCTCAAGTTCACCCGCGCCACACCGGCACCGCGCATCACGATAGATGCGTACCGGCGTGACCGTCACATCGTCCTGACGGTGGCGGACAACGGCGTGGGCTTCGACATGAAGTATCATGATCGCATCTTCGAAATATTCCAGCGTCTGCATCGCGCCGAAGACTATCCCGGCACCGGCATAGGGCTCGCGCTGGTACGCAAGGCGCTGCAGCGCATGGGTGGAACGGTCTGGGCGGTGAGCGAAATCGGCCGGGGCGCGACCTTCCACGTGGAGCTTCGGCAATGACAGGCGAGCACGGCGGACGCAGCATCCTGCTGGTCGAGGACAATCCGGTCGACCTGGACCTCGCCCTGCGCGCCTTCGCGCGCCAGGGCCCGGACTGCAGGATCGAGGTCGCACGCGACGGCGAGGAAGCGCTCGCCTTCATCCGCCGCTGGGAACAGGGACACCCGCTGCCTGCCCTGGTGCTGCTGGACATCAAGCTGCCGCGCGTCAACGGGCTGGAGGTGCTGCGCCAGCTCAAGTCCCATCCGCGTTTCGGCTGCATCCCGGTCGTGATGCTCACGACCTCGGGCGAGGATGCCGACGTCGGCCAGGCCTACGAACTCGGCGCCAATTCCTACATCATCAAGCCGGTCAACTTCGCGCGCTTCATCGAGGTGACCGAACAGATCGAGCAATACTGGTGTCTGCTGAACGCACTTCCGAATTAGGCGGACTGCGCGTCCTCTACGTGGAGGACAACACCGCCGACGCCGACCTCGCGCAGCGCATGCTCGCGCGCGTCGCCCCCGACATTGCGCTGGACGTCGTGCCCACGCAAGCGGCGGCGCTCGCACGGCTGGCAGGCCCCCTGCCTTACGACCTGCTGCTGTCGGACCTGCGGCTATCCGGCGGATCGGGCCTCGAGCTGCTCGCCGAAGTGCGCCGGCGCCAGCTGCCGCTGGCTGTCGTGGTGCTCACCGGTTCCGGCGATCAGGTCGCCGCCCTGGCGGCGCTGAAGGCCGGCGCCGACGGCTACGTGGTCAAGCGCGGCGACTACCTCGCGCAGCTGCCTGCCACGCTGCGCAACGCCTTCGCGCGCTTCCTCGCCGCTCCGGTGCGCCGGCTGGCGCCGCTGCACGTCCTGTACGGCGAACACGACGCCCGCCGCGCGACGCTGACGCGCCAGCACCTCGCCCGCCATGTGCCGCACATCCGCCTCGACGTCGTCGCCGACGCGGCCGCGGTGCTCGCCGCCGTTCCGCCGGACCCGGCGCAGGCGCCCGCCTTCGACGTCCTGCTGCTCGACACCGGCATCGGCGGCATGGACGGCCTCGAACTGGTGCGCGTGCTGCGCGAGCAGCGCGGCCTCGCGCGCCCCATCGTGTTGCTGACCGGCGGCAGCAGCGAGGAGATCGCGGCGCAGGCGCTGAACGCCGGTGTGAACGACTGCATCGCGCGCTACGAGGGCTATCTCAACGCCCTGCCGGCCACCCTCGAAAAAGTGCGCGAGCAGGCCGAACTGTTGCACGAACGCGCCGAACTGCGGGCGACCAGCGCCCACCTCGCCAACCTGCTGTCGGCGAGCCCGGTCGTGCTGTACACGCTGCGCATGCACGACGGCAGCCTCGTCGCGAACTGGGTCAGCGCAAACGTCGAGCGCATCACCGGCAGCAGCGCCGACGAGGTCCTCGCCCCCGGATGGTGGCTCGCGCACCTGCACCCCGCCGACCGCAAGGCGGTGCTCGACGCCCAGACCGGCCTGCTGCGCGACGGGCGGCTCGACCACGAGTACCGCTTCATCGCCGACGACGGCCGCGTGATCTGGATCCGCGACCAGATGCGCGTGATGCGCGGGGACGGCAGCGGGCCGCTCGAAGTGGTCGGCACCTGGACCGATGTCACCGCGCCGAAACAGGCCGAACAGCTCAAGGCCGCGCGCGGTTCCGTGCTCAACCGCCTGGTCGCGGGCGACCCGCTGCCGGTGATCCTCGAGGACGTCGTGCACCGCCTCGAACAGCTCGTTCCGCAGATGCGTGCGTCCATCCTGCTGCTCGACCCGGCGACCGGCCGTCTCACGCACGGCGCCGCGCCCCGGCTGCCCGACTACTACCGCGACGCCGTCGAGCAGCTGCAGCCGCAGGAGGGCATGGGCTCCTGCGGCACGGCGGCCGTGCGCGGCGAGCCGGTGATCGCCGCGGACGTGACGACGGACGACAACTGGGTGGAGTTCCGCGACATCGCCGCGCGCGTCGGCTTCCGTGCCTGCTGGTCCTTCCCCGTCCGCGACGCCGGCGGCACGGTGCTCGGCACCTTCGCCGTGTACTTCGACACACCGCGCGAGGAGGACAAGGCCCTTGTCGCGATCATCGACGAATTCACCGCGATCACCGCGCTGGCAGTGCAGAAAGTTCGCTCAAACGACGCACTGCGCCAAGCCGCGGCGGTGATCGAGAGCACCCGTGACGGCGTCATGATCACCGACCTCGACCGCCGCATCGTCAGCGTGAATCGCGCGTGGTGCGAGATGACGGGGTTCTCGCGCGACGAGGCGATCGGCCACGCGCCGCATTTGATGAAATCCGGCCTGCAGAACGACGCCTTCTACCGCCGCATGTGGACACAGATCACGCGCACTGGCGACTGGCAGGGGGAAATCTGGAACCGGCGCAAGAACGGCGAACTGTACCCGCAGTGGCTCAGCATCAGCACCGTGCATGACGACGAGCGGCGGCCGACGCACTACGTCGGAGTCATGACCGACATCAGCAAGATCAAGCAATCCGAAGCCCAGCTCGAGCACCTCGCGCACTACGACCCCCTCACCGACCTGCCCAACCGCCTGCTCGTGCAGTCGCGCCTGGAGCACGGCATCGAGCGCGCTGCGCGCCAGGGCAGCCACATCGGCGTGCTGTTCATCGACCTCGACCGCTTCAAGACGATCAACGACAGCCTCGGCCACCGCGCCGGCGACGACGCGCTGATCGCGATCGCGCACCGCCTGCGCGACTGCCTGCAGCGGGACGACACGCTCGCGCGCTGGGGCGGCGACGAGTTCCTCGTCATCCTGGAAGACCTTGCCAAGCCGGACGAGGCCGCCCACGCCGCGCAGACGCTGATCGACCAGCTGCGTGAGCCGCTGGAGCTCGCGGACGGCCAGCCGGTGTATGTCGGTGCCAGCATCGGCGTGAGCATGTATCCGCAGGATGCACGTACCGCGGCACCGCTGATCCAGCATGCGGATACCGCGTTGAACCAGGCCAAGGCGCAGGGGCGCAATACCTACCGCTTCTTCACCGACGCGATGAGCCTGGAGGCGCAACGCCACCTGAGCCTGGAACGACGACTGCGCCACGCGCTGGAGCACGAGCGCTTCGTGCTGCACTACCAGCCGCAGGTCGACATCGCCAGCGGCCGCATCGTCGGCTGCGAGGCGCTGCTGCGCTGGAACGATCCCGAGGAAGGCCTCGTCCCGCCGGCACGCTTCATCCCCTTCGCCGAGGAAAGCGGCCTGATCGTGCCGATCGGCGAGTGGGCGCTGCATTCGGCGTGCCGCCAGGCACGGCGCTGGGCCGACGCCGGCCTGCCGCCGCTGCGGGTGTCGGTGAACCTGTCGGCACGCCAGCTGTGGCAGGCCGAGCTGCCCGACCGCATCGCCGCGATCCTGAAGAGCACCGGCCTGCCGCCGCAGTGGCTGGAACTCGAGCTCACCGAGAGCATGATCATGGGCCACGAGGCCCAGGCCGTCGAACGCCTCGGCCAGCTGCGCAGCATGGGCCTGCGGCTCGCGATCGACGACTTCGGCACCGGCTATTCGTCCCTGTCCTACCTGAAGAACCTGCCGATCGAGGTGCTCAAGATCGACCAGAGCTTCGTGCGCAACATCCCGCAGGACCGCAACGACATGGAGATCGCCGGCGGCATCATCGCGCTGGCGCGCAAGCTCAACCTCGCCGTGACCGCCGAGGGCGTCGAGACCGCCGCCCAGCTCGCTTTCCTCGCCGAGCAGGGCTGCGACAGCTACCAGGGCTACCTGTTCAGCCGCCCGCTACCGGCGGAGGAATTCGAGAAGCTGCTGCCGCGCTGAGTCAGAACGGCGCGTCGCTCGCGGCCTCGGTGGCGAACGCGACACCCCCCGTGGCCGCCGGCGCATCGCCGCCCTTCAGTTCCCCGCCCAGCGCCTCGACGACGGCCGGCAGCAGGCGCTGCAGCTCGCCGGTCATCAGCGCGAAGCCCGCGTCGAACAGCGCGCGCGCATCCTCGGCACCGGCCTGGTCGAGGTTTTCCTTCACGACGTCGAGGAAATCCAGGCGCTTGATCTCGAACTTCTCGGTCAGCACGAAGCTCACGCGGTCGTCGAAGGTCAGCGCGAGGCGCGTCGGCAGCTTGCCGGCGGTCAGGTGCCCGCGCACCTCGTCGCCTTCGAGCGGATGGCGCACGTAGCGGACCGCGGCCTTGTCCTCGGTAACGGAACGCAGTTCGCAGTCCTGGTCGATCGTGAAGCCGGCGGGCGCCTCGCCGCCCGCGAGCCAGTCGGCCATCGCGCTGGTCGGCGAGAGCTCCGTGCGCACCAGCGCGAGCGGCAGGGTGTCGAGGGTCTGGCGCAATACCTCCAGGACGTCCTCTGCACGGGCCTGGCTGGGCGCATCGATGCCCAGCCACCCCCCGATGGGGTCGATCCATGCGAAGGCCTTCCTGCGCCGTGTAAACGCGCGCGGCAGCAATTCCTGCAAAACCTGCTCGCGCAGATCCTTCATCTGCTTGCGCCCGGGCTTGTAGCCCTGCTGCTCGGCCAGCGCCTCGGCGCGTTCCTCGGCCTCCTGCTTGACCACCGACGAGGGCAGCAGCTTCTGCTCCACCCCCAGCGCGATCAGCCACTGGCCGCCGACGCGATGCACGAGGAATTCGTCACCGGTGGGCGAGAGCCAGCCGCGGGTCTCCGGGTCCTGACTGCCGCAGGGCACGAAGCGCTTGCGCGCGAGCTGTTCCTCCAAGGCTTCGGCCGTCATCGTCCAGCCGGCGGGAACGCGATAGATCTGCAGGTTCTTGAACCACATGGGAAATTCGTCCGTGTTGCGGGTTATTCGAAAAATGAGCGAAAAATGAGCGAAAAATGCGCGGGAAATGCGGGCGGCGCTGCCGGAAGACGTGCCGCAGCGGCAAGTGCCGGCGTGCGCGCTACTGGATGCGGCCCGATTCGGCGATCATCCGGATCACGCGCAGGGTGTCGACGTCGGACTGGTGGTAGGCCGACTTGATGAATTCGACATAGGCGACATCGTCGCCGATGCCCTGTTCGGTCAGGGTCGTGCGGTAATGGAAGCGCAGCACCATGGTGTCGCGGGCCGGTTCCTCGATGCCGATCGTGAGGCTTCCGCCGGCATGCGCGTCGGTGCGCTCGGTGTCGAAACGCACCCATTCCATCGGCTGCAGCGTGACGCGGTCGCGGATCACCGCATTGCCGAACCTGAGCTCGCGCACCAGCTCGGTGTCGCTGCGCGACAGGATCGTGCACGCTTCCAGTCCGGGCAGGAAGGGCCGCGAATCCTCGGCGCGGCACAGCAGGCCGAACCACAGCTCGTCGCGCGTGAGCGGCGCGACGAGCGGGTTGTCCGGGTCGTTGACGACCAGCAGATGCTCAAAATTCACCAGCAGGCTCCAAGTGCGGGGTCGATGCTCGGGTCGACCATGGTACCGGGGCGATAGTGTCCCACATGTTTCGGTTAGCATCCGCCCCATGCAGATCGAACGACTACTCCATTCCCAGGGGTTCGGCAGCCGCAAGGAATGCCGCGCCCTGATCCGTGCCGGCCTGGTCGCTGTCGCAGGCCGGATCCTCGACAATCCCGCCGAAGAGTTCGCGCCCGAGGGCCTCGAATTCAGCGTAGACGACGAAACCTGGGTCTATCGCGAAAAAGCCTACCTGATGCTGCACAAGCCCGCCGGCTACGAGTGCTCGCGTCATCCCCAGTTCCACCCCTCGGTGTTCGCGCTGCTGCCCGACATGCTGGCGAACCGCGACGTGCAGTGCGTCGGGCGGCTGGACCAGGACACCACCGGCCTGCTGCTGCTCTCCGACGACGGCCAGTTCATCCATCGCTGGAGCTCGGGCAAGAAGCGCACGCCCAAGGTCTATGAGGTCACGACCAAGCATCCGGTCGACGATGCGCTGGTCGCGGCCCTGCTCGCCGGGGTCGAGCTCGTCGACGAACCGGCGCCGATCGCCGCGGCGGCCTGTCTGAAAACGGGGGAGCGGAGTCTAAGGCTCACGATCACCGAAGGCAAGTACCATCAGGTCAAGCGCATGCTCGCGGCGGCAAGCAACCGCGTCGAGGCCCTGCATCGCAGCGTCGTCGGCGGACTGGGCCTGCCCGGGGATCTCGCACCGGGCGAATGGTGCTGGCTCGACGAAGCCGACCTCGCCCGACTCGCCACGTATTCCGAAGAAGCCTGAACACCGGCCCGCAACGGGCCATCCTGCACGGGCTGCGTCCGCAGCGCCGTTTCCGCACCGTGCATTTCCCCCTCTCTGCAGTCCCCGCTCCCCTGGTTCGAGGGGAGCGCCCCTTTCCGGGGGCACCCCGGCCGCTTCCCGCAGCCTCATGTTTTGTTCTTCTGTATTTCTTTAAATTTAAAAGATAAAGAAGAAGATAGAGGACAGATTTCTGTGGATAAGTGCTGATCCGCCAATGCCTGCAATGTCTTCGGCGCGGTAGAACCCCGTAGACAAGTGCCCGGTTCACCTGTGCACCGAATGTGACCCGTTTCGGCCGTTCGGGATTTTGGGGTGCTTTCCCACAAAGTCTCCCTGTGCTCCTCCACGGACTTATCCACTGCGGAGCCCGCTTCGGAGACGGAACGGCCAGGGTTGTCGGCTAGAACCGCGTTCACTGCCAAGTCCGCTGCGAGGGACACAGGGACGTAGATCCTGTTATCCCGGTCAAGTGCCGTCCAAGGTGGCGCAGTTGGCCAACTCGGTCTGTGATTCATCCGCCCTACGATTCGTGCCTTCGGCAACTGGCGTAGGGCGGGATGAAATCCCGCCAATCACCGCCAGGTTGCGCACTCGTCCGATGCGCGGCGGGATTTCATCCTGCCTTACGAAAGTTCGTGCGATTGCCCTGCCGCCGGGGTTTGGGGTTTTGCTTTTAGTATTTAGTTTTAAATAAAAGATAAAGATATATATAGTGTCGCGTTTTCTGTGGATAAGTCCGGCTTCGCCTGTGCCGGCAGGCACTCCGGGACGGTAGAAGTCCGTAGATAAGCCCCGGGTTCACCTGTGTGTCGATTGTGGCCAGTTTTCCGGCCCATTCCGATCCAGCCCTTTTCCCACAAAGCATCCCTGCCCTTTTCCCGCACTTGTCCACTGCCATGAGCCCTTCCGACGCCCCGTCCGTTTTCGACTGGGACATCTTCTGCCGGGTTGTGGATAACTTCGGGGATATCGGTGTCTGCTGGCGGCTTGCCAAGGCATTGGCGCATGACCATGGGTGCTCGGTCAGGCTGTGGGTGGACGACTGGGAGACCTTCGCGCGCCTGTGTCCGGCCGCCGCGGAAGCGGGCGATTCGCTGCGCGCGGAAGGCGTCGAAGTGCGCCGCTGGTGCGAGCCCTTCCCCGACGTGCTGCCGGCGCGCGCCGTCGTCGAGGCCTTCGCCTGCGAGCCGCCTGCGTCCTACGTCGCGGCGATGGCGGCCGGTATGCCGCGGCCGCCGTGGATCAACCTCGAATACCTGTCGGCCGAGGACTGGGTCGAAGGCTGCCACGGCCTGACTTCGCCGCATCCGCGCCTGCCGCTGACCAAGCGTTTCTGCTTTCCCGGCTTCACGCCGCGCACCGGCGGCCTGCTGCGCGAAAAGGGCCTGATCGCGGCGCGCGAGCGTTTCCGGGGCGATGCGGCCGCGCGGCGCGACTGGCTTGCCGGCCTCGGCATTCCGGCGGTGCCGGAGGGCGCGCGCCTCGTGTCGCTGTTCGCCTACGAGCAGCCGCAGCTGCCGGAGCTGCTGCGCCTGTGGGCCGAAGCGCCATGCCCGACCCTGCTGCTGGTGCCCGAAGGCCGCGTGCTCGGCGACGTGCTGCGCCTCTTCGGCCGCGGGAACGCGCAGGCGGGCGAGATCCTGGCTGCGGGCGGCCTGAGGGCCGTGGTCCTGCCTTTCCTCGACGCCGCCGACTACGACCGCCTGCTGTGGGCGTGCGAGCTCAACTTCGTGCGCGGCGAAGATTCCTTCGTGCGCGCGCAGTGGGCCGCGCAGCCTTTCGTGTGGCACATCTACGAGCAGGACGAGGCCGTGCATCACGACAAGCTCGACGCCTTCCTCGCGCGTTACCTCGCCGGCCTCGATGCGCCGGCCGCGGAGGCGACGCGTGCGTTCTGGAAGGCGTGGAACGGAGAAGGGAGCCTTGCCGCCGCGTGGCCCGCGTTCGCCGCGGCGCTGCCACGGCTTGCCCCGCACACGCGCCGCTGGTCCGACGGGCTCGCGGGCCAACAGGATCTCGCGTCGACGCTGGTGCAATTTTCAGAACTCACGGTAAAATAACCGGTTTTTTACAATGTGCGGCCAAAATGTCCGCGCCCGATCTACATCAGGAAACAGCATGAAAACCGCACAGGAACTCCGCTCCGGCAACGTCATCATGGTTGGCAGCGACCCGCTGGTCGTGCAGAAGGCCGAATACAACAAGTCCGGCCGCAACTCAGCGGTCGTGAAGATGAAGCTCAAGAACCTGCTCACCGGCGCCCCGTCGGAGTCGGTGTACAAGGCCGACGACAAGTTCGAAGTCGTCCAGCTCGACAAGAAGGAAGTGACCTTCTCGTACTTCGCCGATCCGATGTACGTGTTCATGGACACCGACTACGAGCAGTACGAAGTCGAAGCCGAGAACATGACCGACGCGCTGAAGTACCTCGAAGACGGCCTGCAGTGCGAAGTGGTGTTCTACAACGGCAAGGCGATCTCGGTCGATCTGCCGAACTCGGTGGTGCGTGAAGTGGTCTACACTGAACCCGCCGTGAAGGGCGATACCTCGGGCAAGGTGATGAAGCCCGCCAAGCTCGCGACCGGCTTCGAACTGCCGGTACCGGCCTTCGTCGAAATCGGTGACAAGATCGAGATCGACACCCGTACCGACGAGTACAAGAACCGCGTGAAGTAATTGCGCGCCCTGCGGGGCGCACTGTCGCAGCATGGCAAGGAAACGCCGATCCCTTGGGTCGGCGTTTTTACGTTCACAATCCCGTTTACTGATCTAATATACACACACATCAATACACACAGGAGGTCGTCATGGCGGGCCAGGTCAGTCGTGTTTTCATGAATGGCAACAGCCAGGCGGTCCGCATCCCGCAGGAATTCCGCCTGTCAGTCAGTCGTGTCGAAATCTCGCGCAACGCAGCCGGTGATCTCGTCATTCATCCCTTGCCTGCCGATCGTGGTCGGGCCTTGCTCGAAGCGCTGAACGGTTTCGACGAGGAATTCATCGGGCTGCTTGAAGAAGACCGACGGGACCAGTTGCCAGTGCAGGAGCGTGAGTCGCTGTGAGGTACATGCTCGATACCAACATCGTCATCTATTTCATCAAGAACCGGCCGCCATCGGTCGCGGCGAAGGTTAATGCGTTCGACGATGGCACGACGCTGTGCATGTCCTTCATCACGTACGCGGAACTGCTGAAAGGGGCGGAGCGCAGCACGCGCAGGGTGGAAGTGCTGCGTAGCCTCGACGAGCTGACAAGGAATATTCCCGTGGCCTACGACACGGGGCCGGCCATGTGCCAGCATTATGCGCATCATGCGAACCGTTTGCGCGTGGAAGGCAAGCCGATCGGCGGCAATGACCTATGGATCGCCTGCCACGCCCTCTCCCTCGGGATGACCTTGGTCACAAACAATACCGCCGAGTTCGCAAGGGTCATAGGCCTGCGGCTGGAAAACTGGGCCGTGTGATATCTCGGACATCCGAAAAGTGGGATCACGCGCTGCCGGACCAGTTGTCTTACGAGAGTTACGCCTCCAGCCGCGTCGATATCCGGGCAGCGCACGGGCTTTGCCAGTCGCTTACACAAAAGTCTCTGCCCGCTGTTTGATCGACGTCTGAGTATCCCGATACCTTTCGTCTTGAACTTTCCGCTGCGGGCGATATCTTGAGAGCATCCCAACCGCAAGGAAATCATCGTGAAGACTTCTCTTCTTGTCATGCTGCTCGCGAGCCTGTCCGTGGGGCTTGCCGCCTGTGGCCAGGAGGCGCCGGCGGAGAAGGCACGCAGCGCGGGCTCGGACGCCGTGCAGGCGGCGAAGGAGTCGGCCGAGAAGGCCGGCGAAGCCGCGCAGAAAGCCGGTGAAGCGGCGTCGGCCGCCGCGCAGGCCATGACCGAATCCGCGAAGGAAAAGGCGGTCGAGGTCAAGGAAGCCACGACCGAGGCCGCGCAGAAGGCCGCCGAGGTCGCGCGCGATACCGCGACGAAGCTCAAGGAGGCCGGCAAGGATGCGGTCGACGCGGCCAAGGACGCGACGCGCAAGGAAGAAAAATAAACGATGTCCGACCGCATCCGCATCTTCGGCGCGCGCCAGAACAACCTCAAGAATCTCTCGCTCGACATCGCGCTGAACGAGCTGACGGTCGTCACCGGAGTCTCGGGCTCCGGGAAATCCTCGCTGGTCTTCGACACGCTGTACGCGGAAGGCCAGCGCCGCTACGTCGAGACTTTCTCGCCGTACGCGCGGCAGTTCCTCGACCGCATGGACAAGCCGCAGGTCGACCGCATCGAAGGCGTGCCGCCGGCGATCGCGATCGACCAGACCAACCCGGTGCGCACCTCGCGCTCGACGGTCGGCACGATGACCGAGCTGACCGACCACTTCAAGCTGCTGTATGCGCGGGCGTCGAAGCTCTACTGCCGCGGCTGCGGCAAGGAAGTGCGGCGCGACGATCCGGACAGTGTGCATGCGGCGCTGGCCGAGCGCTGCGCGGGCGAGGATCCGCGCCTGGTGCTGACTTTCGCGGTGCCGGTGCCGAAGAACTTCAGCGAAGAAGAAGTCACGCAACTCCTGAACCAGCAGGGCTACACGCGCATCCATGCGCGCGAAGCGACTGAAACCGGCGACCTGCTGCATGTTGTGCAGGACCGCTTCCGCTTCTCGAACGCCGAACGCAGCCGTGTGATCGAAGCCGTCGAAACTGCGATGACCCACGGCCATGGCCGGCTGGCGGTGCGCGCGCAGGGGGAGGGCGGCGAGACGGCGTGGCGCTTCTCGCGCGACCTGCACTGCGCCGACTGCGACATCCATTACCCGGATCCGACGCCAGGCCTGTTCTCGTTCAACTCGCCGATCGGCGCCTGCGACACCTGCCGCGGCTTCGGCCGCGTGATCGGTGTCGACTTCTCGCTCGTCGTCCCCGACGAATCGAAGACGCTGGCCGAAGGCGCGGTGAAGCCCTGGCAGACCGCGAGCTATCGTGAGTGTCAGGACGACCTCGCGAAGATGGCGAAGAAGTACGGCGTCGCGATGGACGTCCCCTTCCGCGACCTGCCGCCCGAGCACCGCGAATGGGTGCTCGAAGGCGACCGCGAGTGGAAGAGCTGGGAGGCGTCGTGGCCGCGCAAGTGGTACGGCGTGCGCCACTTCTTCGACTGGCTGGAGACCAAAGCCTACAAGATGCACATCCGCGTGCTGCTGTCGCGCTACCGCAGCTACACGGAATGCCCCGCGTGCAAGGGTGCGCGGCTGAAGCCGGAGGCCCTGCTGTGGCGCCTCGGCGAGAAAGCAAGGAACGAGACGGCGCCAGCCGACGAGAATGCCGAGAACCGAGCCGCTGACGTGGGGGCTTCCGGGGCGAGGCGTCCGCCACGCATCCAACGAGTCCCGGAAGCCCCCGCGGCGGCGGCGGATCAACGCCCCGAGAACGCGCCCGATAACACCACTCGACCGGGCTTGGCCATCCACGAACTGATGGCCCATCCGGTCAGCCGCGTCCGCGACTTCATCGCCCGCGTCGAACTGCCCGCCGGCCTCGACGAAGCCACCGAATTGCTGCTCGGCGAGATCAGGAGCCGCCTCGACTACCTCGCGAATGTCGGCCTCGCCTACCTCACGCTCGACCGCCAGTCGCGCACCTTGTCCGGCGGCGAAGTCCAGCGCATCAACCTGACGACTGCGCTCGGCACCTCGCTCGTGAACACCCTGTTCGTGCTGGACGAACCGTCGATCGGCCTGCATCCGCGCGACATCGACCGCATCCTCGCGGTGATGACGCGGCTGCGCGACGCCGGCAACACGCTCGTCGTCGTCGAACACGACCCGCAACTGATGTCCGCCGCCGACCGCCTGCTCGACATCGGCCCCGGCCCCGGCGAGCGCGGTGGCGAGATCGTCGCCTATGCGACGCCGGCCGAAATCGCCGCCGACCCGGCCTCGCTGACCGGCGCCTACCTGTCGGGAACGAAGCGCGTCGACGCGGGCCGCAAACCGCGTCCGGTCGGCGCCGACGAGCCGGTCCTGCGCCTCGTCGGCGCACGCCAGCACAACCTGCGCGATATCGACATCGCCGTCCCGCTGGGCAAGCTCGTCTGCGTCTCCGGCGTGTCGGGTTCAGGCAAGTCCAGCCTGATCCAGGACGTGCTTTACCCGGCGCTGGCCAAGCATTTCGGCCAGAGTGTCGAAGCCCCCGGCGCCTTCGCGCGTCTCGAAGGCCTCGAGCAGCTCGCCGGCGTCGTGATGGTCGACCAGTCCGCGATCGGCAAGAGCGCGCGCTCGAACCCGGTCAGCTACGTCGGCGCCTGGGACGCGATCCGCACCCTGTTCGCCGCGCTGCCGGAGGCGAAGAGCCGTGGCTACACCCCCGGCACCTTCAGCTTCAACTCCGGCACCGGCCGCTGCCCGACCTGCACCGGCTCGGGCTTCGAACACGTCGAGATGCAGTTCCTGTCCGACGTGTATCTGCGCTGTCCCGATTGCGACGGCAAGCGCTACCGCCCGGAAGTGCTGGAACTCCAGTGGCGCGACAGGTCCGTGTCGGACGTGCTCGAGATGACGGTCTCCGAGGCGCTCGCTTTCTTTGCCGACCAGGCCGCGGTGCAGGCTGCGCTCGCGCCGCTCGCCGACGTCGGCCTCGAATACCTGAAACTGGGCCAGCCGGTGCCGACGCTGTCCGGCGGCGAGGCACAACGGCTGAAACTCGCCGGCCACCTCGCCGAAGCGGCGAAATTGAGCGGCAAGAAATCCAAGGCGAAAACCAACGCCGGCCGCCTGCTGTTCCTGTTCGACGAACCGACGACCGGCCTGCACTTCGAGGACGTCGCGACGCTCTTGCGCGCGTTCGAAAAGCTGCTCGACGCCGGCCACGCGCTGGTCGTCATCGAGCACAACCTCGACGTGTTGCTCGCGGCCGACTGGATCCTCGACCTCGGCCCCGAAGGCGGCGAGGCGGGCGGCGAACTGGTCGTCGCCGGCACGCCGCGGACCGTGATGACCTGCGCCGCGTCGCACACCGGCCGCGCGCTCGCCGCCTACGCCGACGCGCTCGGCAAACCCGTCGCCGTTGCCGAACCGGCCGCGCGCTACCGCCCGGTCGCCGCGCCGGCGATCGAGATCCGCCACGCGCGCGAGCACAACCTGAAGAACGTCAGCCTGACGATCCCGCGCGACCGCTTCACGGTGATCACCGGCCTGTCCGGCTCGGGCAAATCCACGCTCGCTTTCGACATCGTGTTCGGCGAAGGCCAGCGCCGCTACCTCGAATCGCTCAACGCCTATGCGCGCCAGTTCGTGCAGCCAGCCGCGCGCCCCGACGTCGATGCGCTGTTCGGCATCCCGCCGACGGTCGCGATCGAGCAGCGCGTGAGCCGCGGCGGCCGGAAGAGCACGGTCGGCACGCTGACCGAGATCCAGCCCTTCCTGCGCCTGCTGTACGTCAAGCTCGGCACGCAGTATTGCCCGAAGTGCGACGTGCCGGTGTCACCGCAATCCTTCGATGCGATTGCCGCGCAGATCCTGCGCGATTACCGCGGCGCTTCGGTCGAACTGCTCGCGCCGCTGGTGACGAACCGCAAGGGCCTGTACACGGCGCTGGCGAAGTGGGCGAAGGGCAAGGGCTATGCGCAGTTGCGGGTCGATGGCGGCTACCTGCCGACCGGAAAGTGGCCGCGCCTGGACCGCTACGTCGAGCACACCATCGAGCTGCCGGTCGGCATGGCCGTCGTCGCACCCGAACATGAAGCCGCACTGCGCACCCAGCTCGCCGAGGCGCTCGAACATGGCAAGGGCGTCATCAAGGTGCTGGAATTGGGCAAGGTCGGCGCGACGCCGCACACTTTCTCGACGCTGCGCGCCTGCCCGTCCTGCGGCGACAGCTTCCCGGAGCCCGATCCGCGCCTCTTTTCGTACAACGCCAAGCACGGCTGGTGCCCGAGTTGCTACGGCACCGGCCAGCGCACCATCGGCCGCGTCGAGGATGCGAACGAGCTGGACCTCGCCGAGACCGAACAGGTCACCGAGGAGGTCTGCCCGACCTGCGACGGTGCGCGCCTGAACCCGGTCGCGCGCGCGGTACGTTTTCGCGAGCTCGGCATCCACGAACTGTCGGCGCAGCCGGTCGCGAAAGTCGCCGGCTTCTTCGACAGCCTCGCGCTCGCCGGCCGCGAGACCGACATCGCACGCGACCTCGTGACCGAGATCCGCGGGCGGCTCGACTTCCTGCAGCAGGTCGGCCTCGCCTACCTCGCGCTCGACCGCGGCGCGCCGACGCTCTCGGGCGGCGAGGCGCAGCGCATCCGCCTTGCCGCCCAGCTCGGCTCGAACCTGCGCGGCGTGTGCTACATCCTCGACGAGCCGACGATCGGCCTGCACCCGCGCGACAACCGCATGCTGCTCGACACTCTCGAAGCCCTGCGCGACCGCGGCAACACGCTGCTCGTCGTCGAGCACGACGAGGACACCATCCGCCGCGCCGACCACGTCATCGATCTCGGCCCGGGCGCCGGCGTGCGCGGCGGCGAGGTCGTCGCCGAAGGCACGCTGGCCGACCTGATGGCCGCGCCCGCCTCCGCGACCGGCGCGTGCTTCCGCGCACCGCTGCAGCACCCCCTGCGCCCGCCCAAGGGCATCGCCGCCGATCACCCGGCGCTCGTCGTGCGCGACGCTACGCTGCACAACCTGCAATCGGTCGAGGCGCGCGTGCCGCTCGGCCGGCTCACCGTCGTCACCGGCGTCTCCGGCTCCGGCAAATCGACGCTCGCGCGCGACGTGATCCACGCCAGCCTGCATGCGCTGCTCGGCGACCCCGACGCGCAGCGCGCGCGCCGCCGCGGCGAGGCGCAGACGAGCGCCGCCGAGCCGGTCGGCTGCGAGCGCATAGCCGGCTGGGAAGCGGTCGGCCGCGTGTTGGAAGTCGACCAGACCCCGATCGGCAAGACCCCGAGATCGTGCCCGGCGACCTACGTCGGCTTCTGGGACGCGATCCGCAAGCTCTTCGCCGAGACCTTCGAAGCCAAGACGCGCGGCTGGAACGCGTCGCGCTTCTCATTCAACACCGGCGCCGGCCGCTGTCCGGTGTGCGAAGGCCAGGGCCAGACCACGGTCGAGATGAGCTTCCTGCCCGACGTGAAGCTGCCCTGCGACGCCTGCGGCGGCGCGCGCTTCAACCCCGAGACGCTGACCGTGCGCTGGCGCGACAAGTCGGTCGCCGAGGTGCTCGCGATGCCGGTCGACGAGGCGGTCGGCTTCTTCGCCGCGCACCCGTCGATCGCCCACCCGCTGGCGCTCTTGCAGGACGTCGGCCTCGGCTACCTGACGCTCGGCCAGCCGAGCCCGACGCTGTCGGGCGGCGAGGCGCAGCGCATCAAGCTCGTCACCGAACTCGCGAAAGTGCGCGGGCGGGCCGGCGAGTCGGCGGCGACCGGCGGCCGCCCGTTGCCGGCGGAAAAACATACGCTGTACGTGCTCGACGAGCCGACCGTGGGGCTTCACATGGCCGACGTCGACAAGCTCATCCGCGTGCTGCACCGCCTCGCCGACGCCGGCCACACCGTGCTCGCGATCGAGCACGACCTCGACGTCATGGCCGAGGCCGACTGGCTGATCGACCTCGGACCGGAAGGTGGCGACGGCGGCGGGCGCATCGTCGCGCAGGGGCCGGTCACGGACGTGTGCGCGACATCCGGCTCGCACACCGCGCGCATCCTCGCGGAGTTTCTGGCCGCGCGGGCAGCACCCGCGCGGGACGTGAAGGCGAAAAAAGCCGCCGGTTGAGCGACGCGTTCAGCGCGCCCTTGCCGTCGCGGTGTTCGAATACGGTGAATCCCCGGCGCTGTTGGACGCCCGGAGCCGGTAGGAATAGGTCGATCTCGATTTCACGGTCGCGTCGGTCCACCGACTTGCCGTCGGAGCGAGCAGGGAGACGGCCGCGAAGTTCGTGCAGCCGCTTCCCAAGCAGCGTTCGACCGTGATCGACGTCGCGTTGGTCGCCGTGTTGGTCCAGCCGAGATCGATCCGGCGGCGAACGCTCGAACTCGCTGCCAGATTCGTCGCTGCGGTCGGAGCGATCAGTGCGGGCGGTGGAGGCGGAGGCTCGCTCGCGTCATTCGGCGGCACCCACCAGCAGGTGATCAACGCGTCGTAGCCCCCGACGGCACAGACGTCGCCGTTCGGGAGGGCCGTCGCCCATACGGTCGCCATCGCCGAAAAGGCTTCCCACAAGCGCGCGCCGCCCGAGCTGTAACCGGCGGTGACGCCAGGGATGTAGCCGCCGGAGAGGTTGGGCCCGCCGGGGCCGCTCACGACGGTCGTGCCGTCCGGCAGGACCATCACCACGCGCGGGATTTCATCGGTATTCAATCCGCCATCGCGGACCGCCTCCCAGCGCACGGCGCCCGTCTTTTCCAGTGCCACCGTGTACCAGTCGAGGAATCCGCGGTTGGCCTGTCCTGCGACGGCCAGGCTGCCGTCCGGCGCCAGACTCATGCGCAAACCGGCTGCGCCCGAACTGTCCGCGGGTTTCCTGTCGGTCCGCCACAGGCGCTTTCCGGTCGCCCGGTCGTAGGCCACGACGCTGAGGTAGTAGGTCAGCGCGGGCGTCCCGCCACCCGTCGCGCCCTGCCCGGTCACATACACGCGCGTCGCATCGACGACGACGTCCAGCGCGGCCAAGCCTTCCGCCGCCGTTGCCTGCCACTTGCGCAGGCCGGTTGCGGCGTCATGCACAGCGGTGTTCCACAGCGCGCCACCCGAGACTCCGCCGGTCACGACGACGTCGCTGCCGTCGGGACTCAGTGCCAGCGAGGCGGCGATCACGAACCCACCGGCACTCGCATCCAGTTGCGACCACAGCAGCTCGCCGGTGGGACTGTACTTCTGCACGAAACGACCGGTGCCGCGTCCCGATGCCGCGAGGTAGGCGTTGCCGTCCACGTCGACGACGATCCGCCCGACCGACGGGAAAAAGCCAACCGACGGCTCCTTCCGCCACAGCAGCGCGCCGTTGGCGTCGAACCGCGCCAGCGTGATCTGGATCGGATTGCCGCTGCTATTCAAATTGCGGCCGACCGCCACGAAGTCGCCGTTCGGCGCCGCGACCACCCAGTCGCCGACGAAGGTGCCCGACGCCGGGCTGAGCGTGCTGCGCCAGCGCAGGATGCCGTTTTCGGTATAGGTCGTGACCGCGAGATCCTGGCCGCCGCTGGGGCCGGACAGCACCGCGACGTTGCCCCAGGCGTCGGTCGCGACGCGGGCCGCCTGCCCGGCGCTGTCGGTGCCGGCGGACAGGCCGCCTGCGGTCCACTGCAGCACGGGCTCGGTCGGGGCCGCGGCGGCAGGCCTGCTCACTGCGAGGATCAGCATCAGGCCGACGATCGCGGCGCCTGCCAGGCGCTGCATCCGGCATGCTTTCAGGTAGCGGTTCTGTCGCATGTTCCGATCCTTCATCCGCTGTCGGCATTGTGCAAAGACGACAAACCCCGCGGGCGGAGCAAGCTCGCCGCGGGAGCGTACATAAGACTTATAGGAAATGCCTGTGGCGTAGGCCGGTCTACTTGACGGCAATTTGAGCAGAGTCAACAAAAAAATGAGGTCCGCTCGCACACCGCGCGCATCCCTGGGGAATTTCTTGCGTCCCGCGCTGTTAACGGGGAAGGTGACGCGGCGGTCGCACCCGTGCCCGCCGCGAAGGGAAATGCAAAGAAAGGAAGCAAGGTATGAAGCACCCCATCCTGCTGTGGGATCTCCCCACCCGCCTCGCACACTGGCTGCTCGTGGCGCTGGTCGCGAGCGCGATCGTCAGCGTGAAGATCGGCGGCAACGCGATGGAATGGCACGGCCGCATCGGCCTGGCGATCTTCGGCGTCGTCGTGTTCCGCATTGTGTGGGGCGTGGTCGGCTCGACCTATGCACGCTTTGCGCAGTTCCTCCCCACCCCCGGGGAAATCCGCGCCTACCTGCGCGGACACTGGCGCGGCGTCGGGCACAACCCGCTGGGGGCGTTGTCGACGGTCGCATTGCTGTCGCTGATGGCCGGGCAGGCGCTCGCGGGCGCCTTCGCCAACGACGACATCGCCTTCTACGGCCCGCTCTACCACGCGGTGTCGAGCGAACTGTCGGGCTGGATCGGCGGCCTGCACCGTCAGGCCGAATGGATCGTGTACGGCCTGGTCGGCCTGCACGTGGCCGCGGTGATGTGGCACACGCACGTGAAGAAGGACAACCTGATCCGGCCGATGATCACGGGCATCAAGGCGGTGGACGACCCGGCGATTCCGGCCGCGCGCGGCGGCGGCCCGGTCGCGCTGGTCGTCGCGCTGGCGATCGCCGGATTCGCGGTGTGGGCGGTGTCCGGCGGCCTGCTGCCGCCCCCTGCCCCGGTTCCGGTCGCGACGACGCCCGCCTGGTAAGTGCCCGCGCTGCGGCCGGATGTCGCTCGCCTACGCCGCCGTGGACCGCGAGGGGCGGATCGTCGCCTCGCGTGGCGGCCTGCTCGGCGTGTGGGTGCTCGAAGGGCTCGCACATGCCGCAAAGGGCGGCGAGGCGGCGGAGACTCCCGTCAGTCGCTGAGCTTCCCCCACGGCGGCACCGGTTTCAGCATCGCCTCCAGCTCGTCGAGCAGCACCTTCACCTTGGGCAGGCGCGCCCGGCTGGGCATGTAGCACGCGTACAGGTGGCGGCCGAAGTCGATGCGCGGCGTGTAATCCGTCAGCACGCGCACGAGCCGCCCGTCGGCCAGCTCCTGGCAGCACAGGTAGGTCGGCAGGATCGCCAGTCCGTGCCCGGCCAGCGTCGCATCGAGGATGCTCGCGGGTTCGTTGAACTGGATGCGGCCGCGCACCGGAATTGCGACTTCCGTGCCTGCGCGGTCGAGCAGATGCCAGATGCGGTTGTCCGACAGCAGGAAGCTGAAGCACTGGTGATCGACGAGCTCACGCGGCTGCTTCGGTATGCCGTACCGGGCGAGGTAGCCGGGCGCGGCGCAGATCACCGTTTCCATCGTGAAGATGCGCTTCGCGACGACATCCTCCGGGGGGGTCTTGCAGAAGCGCAGCGCGAGGTCGATGCGGTCCTCGGCGAGGTCGACCAGCGTGTTCGTGAGGATCAGCTCGCACTCGAGCTCCGGGTAGCGGGCGGTCAGCCGCGGCAGCAGGGGCGCGACCCAGATGCGGCCGAACACCACACTCGCGCTGACGCGCAGCAGCCCGCTCGGCACGTCGCCGAGGTTGCGCACCGCCACTTCGGTCAGCTCCACCGACTCGAGCGCGCGCAGCGCGTGCTGGTAGAACACTTCACCCGACGGCGTGAGGAAGAGCTTGCGCGTCGAACGGTCGAACAGGCGCACGCCGAAGCGCCGCTCGAGCTCGCCGATCTGCTTGCTGACCTGCGCTCGCGTGCAGTCCAGGCGGCGCGCGGCTGCTGCCATGCTGCCGCTCTCGACGACTTTCACGAAGGTGTCCCAGCTCGCGAGCCAGCTCATGTGTCAATCTCATTTGTCAATGTATCGTTGACGTATCAGCAACGATTATCGGCTTTTTGTTTCCGTAATTGTCGGTTAAATTTCCCGTGACATACGCTAGGGTATTGAACATGCACACGAGCATCGCGCTTCCCGAAGCCTTCTTCCTGCCGTTGGGCGACAACGCCTACCAGCCGACCGAGGCCACGATCGGCCCGTGGTCGGTCGACAGCCAGCACGGCGGCCCGCCGATCGCGCTGCTCGCGCAGGCGCTACGGCGCTTTCCGTCCGAATTCGGCCTCGACATCGCGCGCATCACCTTCGAGATCCTCGGGCCGGTGCCGGTCGAGCCGTGCGAGCTGCGCGTGCGCGTGCTGCGGCCGGGCCGGCGCATCGAGCTGATCCAGGGCGAGATGCTCGTCCGCGGCAAGCCCGTCCTGCTGGCCCACGCGTGGCGCGTCGAACGCAAGCCCGACAGCGCCGTCGCCGTCGCGGACCCCTTCGCCGTGCCGGCGCTGCCCGAGGCGCAGGCACAGGTGTTCTTCCACGGCGTCGACTACTTCCCCTACGCCGATGCGCTCGAATGGCGCTTCGCCGACGGCAGCTTCATCGAGCCCGGTCCGGCGACGGTGTGGGCACGTCCGCGCATCCCGCTCGTCGCCGGCCAGCCGACCGACGGCATCGAGGCCCTGCTGCTGATCCTCGACTCGGCCAACGGCATCAGCGCCGAGCTCGACATCCGCCACTGGACCTTCGTGCCGGTCGATCTCACGATCAACATGCACCGCCATCCGCAGGGCGAATGGTTCGGCATGTCCGCGCGCACCATCATCGACCCGGGCGGCATCGGCACCGTGACGACCGCGGTATTCGACCTCGACGGCGCGTTGGGCCGCAGCCTGCACACGCTGTTCGTGCGCAAGAAGTAGCCGGCACCTACACCCCCACCCCGACCCCGACCCCGACCATAACGACAAAGAAAGAAGACCACCATGCTGCGATCCCTCAACAGCCGCGCCGCGCTGATCGTCACCCTCTCGGCCGCCGGCATCCTGATGGTGACGATGGGTGCGCGCCAGTCGTTGGGCCTGTTCGTGTCGCCCCTGAACACCTCGACCGGGCTCGGCATCGCAACGATCAGCTTCGCGCTCGCCGTCGGCCAGTTCATGTGGGGCGCAATCCAGCCGGTCGCCGGCGCGTTCGCCGACCGCTACGGCCCGGCCAAGGTGCTGGCGTGGGGCCTGATCATCCTCGCCCTCGGCAGCGCACTGACGCCTTTCATGGGCTCCGGTTTCGGCCTGGTCGTGTCGCTGGGCCTGCTGTCGGCGATCGGTTCGGGTGCGGGCAGCTTCTCGGTCCTGATCGGCGCCGCAGCACAGCGCCTGCCGCTCGATGCACGCGGGGCCGCGTCCGGCGTCATCAACGCCGGCGGTTCCTTCGGCCAGTTCGTGTTCGCGCCGGTGCTACAGAAGCTGATCCAGAGCATTGGCTGGATGGGCGCGATGTGGTCGCTGGCGCTGATGACGCTCGCCGCGCTGCCGCTTGTGCGCGTGCTCGTCGACCCGAAGCACGCGACGCACCAGCACGCCGCACACGAAGACGCCGGCCTGTGGCGTACCGTGCGCCAAGCGATGGGCGATCGCAGCTACCTGCTGCTGCACGCCGGTTTCTTCACCTGCGGCTTCCACATCGCCTTCCTGGTGACCCACCTGCCCGGCGAGGTCGACCTGTGCGGCCTGCCGCCGACGGTGGCGAGCTGGTCGCTGGCGATCATTGGCCTGTCGAACATCGTCGGCAGCCTGTACGCCGGCGCCTCGGTGTCGCGCTACCGCAGCAAGCACATCCTTGCGGCGATGTACGCCTCGCGTGCGCTGCTCGTCGCGATCTACCTGATGGCGCCGAAGACCGCGCTGACCTTCTACCTCTTCGCCGCCGGCCTCGGCTTCACCTGGCTCGCCACCGTGCCACCCACGGCGGCCATCGTCGGCAAGCTGTTCGGCATCCGCTATCTCGGCACGCTGTTCGGCCTCACCCTGCTGTCGCACCAGATCGGCGGTTTCCTCGGCGCGTGGCTGGGGGGTGTCGCGATCACGCGCTTCGGCGACTTCTCGTGGATGTGGTACGCCGACATGGCGCTCGCCGCGGCGGCAGCCATCGTCAATCTGCCGATCCGCGAGGCGCCGGTGCTGCGTCCGGCGGCGCAGCCGGCCTGAACGCCGTCCCCCCGAAGTGAAAATGGCCACCCCCGGGGGTGGCCATTCTGCCGTTCATCGCCCCGGAAAGCCCGGCGCGGCGCGCATCACTCCTCGACGCGGTACTTGTCGTGACAGGCCTTGCAGGCCTTGCCCATCTCGCCGAACTGGGTCTTGATCGCGGCCTGGTCACCGGTCATCGCGACCTTCTGCAGCGTGTTGGCCTGCTCGACGAAGTTCTTCGCGATCTTGCCGACCTCCTCCTGCTCCTTGAAAAGTTCGGCCTTCACGCGTGTGTCCTTCCAGCCCTTGCCCTTGTCGGTGCCCGGCAGGTACAGGGTGCCCATGCCCGAGTTCGCAACCGCTGCGATGGCATTGGCCGCCGCAGCGACCTGGTCCTTGTTGAACGGCGTCGTGCCGTCGACGGCCTGCGCCTTGATCTTGCCCATGTTCCACGCCATGAAGGTGTAGCCGGACTGGCGGAATTTGATCGCGTCCTCGGGCTTCATCTGCGCCGAGGCGAGGCCGGCGAGGGACAGGGCGAGGAGGCCGGCGGCGGCATGGGTGAGGAGTTTCTTCATTGTTCGTTCTCTCGTTTCAGGTGGTTGGTAACAACGGCGTAATGCGCGGCCGGGCGCATGCATACCGGCACGCACGATGATCCTGCGGGAATATGAACAGCAGTCTATCGGGATTTATTCCACGGCCAAGGCGCGTGTGACCCAGGTCACACAGGCCGGATGCACAAGCCGGCCGCGGCCGGCGGGTCCGCCGCCGCGGCGTGCGCGGGACGGACCCGGCTTTGGGGGCGTTCAGCTGCCCGTGCGGATCGGCACGAAGATGCGCGTGCCGCCGCGCTGCACGAGCAGCGCGAAGCGGTTGCCGACCTTCTCCATCAGCTGGCGGAAGGCCTGCACCGTGGTCACCGGCTGGTTATTTACCGCCAGCACGATGTCGCCCTGCTGCAGGCCCGCCTGGGCCGCCGGACCGTTTACGCGTTCGACCAGCAGGCCGCCGCGCACGCCGAGCTGCGCCGCCTCCTCGTTCGTGAGTGCCCGACCGGCCAGGCCCAGCTTGCCGCCGGCATCCTCGCCGCGCTTGCCGTCGCCCCCGCCGCCCGGCACCTCGGCCAGGGTCTCGGGGTTCATCTCGCCCAGCGTCGCGCTCACCGTGCGGCTCTTGCCCTCGCGCCAGATCTCCAGCTTCACGCTCGTGCCGGGGCGCTTGTCGCCGATGATGCGCGGCAGATCGCCCGACTCGCCGACGTTCGTGCCGTCGACGCCCAGCACCACGTCGCCCGGTTTCAGTCCCGCCTTGTCGCCCGCGCTGTCGGGCTCCACGCTCGCGATCAGCGCGCCGCGCGGTTCGGTCAGGCCGAAGGACTGCGCCAGTTCCTTGTCCAGCCCCTGGATCGTCACGCCCAGCTTGCCGCGCTGCACGCGGCCGTACTTGACGATCTGGTCCTTGACCTTCAGCGCGACGTCGATCGGGATCGCGAACGAGATGCCCATGAAGCCGCCCGAGCGCGAGTAGATCTGCGAGTTGATGCCGATCACCTCGCCGGCGAGGTTGAACAGCGGTCCGCCCGAGTTGCCGGGGTTGATCGCCACGTCGGTCTGGATGAACGGCACGTAGTTCTCGTCCGGCAGGCGGCGCGCCTTCGCCGAGATGATGCCGGCCGTGACCGTGTTGTCGAAGCCGAAGGGCGAACCGACGGCGACGACCCATTCGCCGACGCGGGAGCGTTCCGCATCGCCGGTGCGCACGGTCGGCAGCCCGCTGGCGTCGATCTTCAGCAGCGCGATGTCGGTGCGCTTGTCGGTGCCGACCACCTTGGCCTTGAACTCGCGCTTGTCGATCAGCTTGACGGTGACTTCCGACTCGCCCTCGCCGACGACGTGCGCATTGGTGAGCACGTAGCCGTCGTTGCTGACGATGAAGCCCGAGCCGACCCCGCGCTGCGCGCGCGGGCCGCGGTTGCCATGCCCCGGCTGGCCGGGCATGCCCGGCGTCGGCACGCCGAAGCGCCGCAGGAAGTCGTAGAACGGGTCGTCGGGCGACAGGCCCTGGGCGTCCTCGCCCATCGGGCGGGTCTTTTCCTTCTGCGTCACCGCGATGTTCACGACGGCGGGGCCGACCTGCTCGACCAGATCGCCGAAATCGGGCAGGCCGAAGCGGTTGAGCTGGGCCGCCTGTGCCGCCGGCACCGGGCTCGCGGCGCGCGCCGCGGGAACCACGAGGCCATCGATGAAGGCGGAGCCGAGGCCCATCGCCAGGGCAGTGACAAGAATCGTCTTGCGCATGTTGTGCTTTTCCCCTGAGTTGTCATCAATCCGTCGCGTAGACGCGGAGCGGCCGCCCGTGTTCCCGGCCGCGTCATGCATCACAGATTGGGGGCGAAGCGCGCCGGATACAAGTCCGGCGCATGCGCGACGTCTCAGAAGCTGGCCGACACGCTCAGCATCACGACCGGTTCGAGGCGATTGACCGGGTCGTCGTCGCCGGAGGCCTGCTGCACCGGGAAGTTCGCCAGCTCCTGATGACGCCCGAGCAGGTTGAGGCCCGTCAGCCGCACTTCCAGCGCCTGTCCGCCGTCGAGGCGGAACTCGCGCGCGATGCTCGCATCCAGCGTCGTGTAGTCCGGCACGGTGTAGCGGAAGGTCGGCGTGAACCCGTTGCCGGCGCGCACCGGCCCGACGCGCAGCACGGTCAGCGCGCTCTGCCACGCGCCCATGCGCTGCAGCCACGTGATGCTTGCCGAATACGGCGCGACGCTGTCCGTGGTGCCGTCGTCGGCGGCGTGCACGCGCATCAGCGTGTGGCGCAGCAGCAGCGTGCCGTCGCGCCAGGGCTTGAAGTCGAACTGCGTCTCGACGCCTTCGAGCCGTACCAAGCCCTGCCCGTTCGCCCACTGCGAAGGCGGCAGGATCGATTTGGGGACCAGCGCGGGCAGCGACGTTTCCGCTTGTCGGCGCTCGATCTGGTCGTGGATGCGCTCGTGGAACACGCGCACGTCGAGGCTGCCCTGCAGGGTCGGGAAGCGGCGCGCGTGGCCGATCTCGAAGCTGTCGAGGCGCGCCGGGTCGATGCCCGGGTTGGGGACGAAACGATGCTGCAGCAGCCCGAGGACGGGGTGGATGATGCGCACATCGCTATACCGGCCGAAAACCCCCGGATTGCGCCACGCGCGTGCGTAGCCGGCGCGCCAGGTTTCCATCTCGTCCGGGAGCCAGTTGAGGAACACGCGCGGCGACAGGCGGGTGTGGTCGTGCTGGAAGCGCTCCGCCATCGCACCGAAGTTCCATTGCCACTGCGGCGCGGCACGCCATTCGACGTTGGCGTACAGACGGCGGCTTTCCTCTGCCGGGTCGGAGCGGCCGAAGAAGATGAACGGAGCATGGACCTGGTCGCGCCGCCACTCGGCCCCCCAGCTCAACCTCAGACCCTGCCGGGGCGAGACGTTGTGCTGGAATTCGAGGTTCTGCCGCCGCGTCGTGAAGCTGTCGTTCACCGGGATCGAGAACGGGCCGCCGGGAAAGCTCAGCCGGCCGTTGTTGATCGCCCATTCGTTGCGCGTGCGCTCGTAGGCGTAGTAGCCGGACAGCAGGAACTCCTCGTCCGGACCGACGGCATGGCGCCAGCGCAAGTGGCCGAAGTGCTCGCGCGTGTCCATGTCGCGCTCGGGATGGGAGTTGAACGGCGTGTTCGGGTAACCCGTTCCGCGCTCGATGTCGGTGAGGCCGGCGAGCAGGGTCAGCTCGTCGTGCTCGCCCATCTGCAGGTCGCTGCGCAGGCTCATGCGGTGGCGGTCGCGGCTGTCGTTCAGGTCGTGCACACCCTCGTCGCGCAGGTGCTGAGCCGTGATGCGCAGGCCCAGTGGACCCGAGCGCGCGACGACACGGCCGCTCACTTCCGAATACTCGCCCGTACCGCCTGCGACCGAAACCGTCCCGCCGCTTTCCTCCGCGGTGTGGCGCGTGATGATGTTCACCACGCCCATGTAGGCGTTCGTGCCGTAGGACGCCGCGTCGGTGCCGCGCACGACCTCGATGCGCTCGATGTCCTCGATCGCCAGCGGGAATGAATTGCGCCCGAAGCTGCCGAAATAGGCCGCGCTCACCGAGCGGCCGTCGATGAGGATCTGCAGTTCCTGCGGGGAATCGCGGTTCGGGCCGTGATAGCTGACCCACTGCTCGCTGCCGCGTTCCTTCGCGACCAGCATGCCCGGTACGAGGCGCAGCAGGCGGTCCAGGCTGCGGTAGCCGGTCGCGCGGATGGTCTCGCGATCGAGCACGGTGATCGCCGCCGGCGTCTCGTTCTGCGGTCGCGGCATGCGGGAAACGGTAAGCACCACCGGCAGGGAGTCGAAATAGCTCGATTCCGGAATCTGCGGATCCGGTGAGGTTTCCGGCGCAATGCCGGATTGGGCCGCCGCGACGGAAGAGCACGCGGCGATCGAAGCCGCGGCGACGGCGCGCAAGTATAAGCGGAAAGTCATAGATCGTTATTGTTTGAAGCCCCGCCGTGCGGGACATTGGCGCAAATTGAAGTATAAGGGGGAGCGGCACTTCGCGGGTTGCCGGAGGTGTCCCGATGTGCCCATGCGGAGTAACATCAACGGCGCATGCCATTGCCCAGCGCACCCCCATGACCCTCACCGATCTCCGCTATCTCATCGCCCTCGCCCACGAGCGCCACTTCGGCCGTGCGGCCGAGAAGTGCCATGTCAGCCAGCCCACGCTTTCGGTCGCGATCAAGAAGGTCGAGGACGAACTCGGCGTGCAGCTCTTCGAGCGCAGTGCGACCGAGGTCAAGATCACCTCCACCGGCCAGCGCATCGTCGCCCAGGCCGAGAAGGTGCTGATGGAAGCGGCGCAGATCCCCGAGATCGCCGCTGCCGGCAAGGATCCGCTGTCCGGGCCGCTACGCCTGGGAGTGATCTACACCATCGCCCCCTACCTGCTGCCGCGGCTGATCCCGCGCGTGCACAGGCTCGCGCCGCGCATGCCGCTGATCATCCACGAGAACTACACGACACGGCTCCTCGAGGCGCTCAAGCGCGGCGAACTCGACGTCATCGTGCTGTCACTGCCCTTCGACGAGGCGGGCGTCGTCGCCCAGCCCGTGTATGACGAACCCTTCCGCGTGCTGATGCCGGCGGGTCACCCGTGGAAGGCGCTGGAGCACATCGACCCCGACAAACTCGCCGACGACCAGCTGCTGCTGCTCGGTGCCGGCAACTGCTTCCGCGACCAGGTGCTCGAAGTGTGTCCGCACTGCCGCAATGTCAGCGGACTGCAGCGCACGCTGGAAGGCAGCTCGCTGGAGACGATCCGCCACATGGTCGCGACCGGCCTCGGCGTCACGGTGCTGCCCAGCACCGCCGCGGACGACCTGCCGGCGCAGAACGCGCTGGTCGCCGTGCGTCCCTTCTCCGACCCCGAACCCTCGCGCCGCGTCGCGCTCGCGTGGCGCGTCACCTACCCGCGCAGCGGCGCGATCGACGTCCTGCGCACCGCCATCCTCGAGAGCGACCTGCCCGGCGTGCGCCCGATCGGCCGCGCGGTGCCGCTGGAGCTGGCCTGACGCTGTCGCGGCAATCAGACACATCCGTTCGCCCTGAGCTCGTCGAAGGGCATGGGCAGGGCTTCGACAGGCTCAGCCCGAACGGTATTTCGTTGCCGGGATAATTGTCTGTCCGGGGCGCCGGCGACGGCTGGCGTGACCGATTGCCGCGCCGTCCCGCGCGCTGGAAGCTAGCGTGAAACCATGCCTTCCCCGGGGGAGCGCCGTGGATGCACCGCTCGTAATCGTCGGCACCGGCTTCGCCGGCTACGCGCTCTTGCGGGCGCTGCGCCAGCGCGACCGCCACCGCGAGGTCCACCTGATCGGCGCCGACGAGGCCGCGGCCTACTCCAAGGACCAGCTGCCCGCGGGCCTCGCGCACCGGCGCGACGCGGACGAACTGGTGATCGCGACCGCCGAGCAGATGGCCTATCGCTTCGAAGCCACGATCACGCCCCACCGCCGCGTGCTCGCGATCGATCCCGCGAGCCGCACGCTGCGCACCGACAGCCCTGCGCAGGCGGAGCAGGCCTGGTCGCAGCTGGTGCTGGCGACCGGCGCGGACTCGGTCCGGCCGGCGAACGTGCGCGGCAGTGCCGCCGCGTCCGTCCTCACTGTCGGCAGCCTCGCCGAATACGCCTATCTGCGTTCCGAACTCGCGGGGCGGGGGCGCGTCGCCGTCGTCGGCGGCAGCATCCGGGGCTGCGAGCTGGCGGAAAGCCTGAAGCGCGGCGGCTGCGAAGTGACCCTGCTGGAGCCCGATCCGCGCCTGCTGGGCGGCAGCGTTCCCGCCCTGTGTGCCGAACGCATCGCCGCCGCGCTGACCGCCGCCGGCGTGCGCATCCGCATCGAGGACGGCGTGCAGCGCATCGACCAGGGCATGCACGAACTCCACGTCACGACGCTGGGCGGCAAGCCGCTCGCCGTCGATGTAGTCGTCGCCGCGCAGGGCACCCGCCCGCGCGTGCAGCTCGCGCGGGCCGCCGGGCTGGACGTCGCGGCGGGCATCGTCGTCGATGCCGCCATGCGCACCTCGGCCGGGACGATTCACGCCCTGGGCGGCTGTGCGGAATTCGAGGGGCGCGTGTTCGAGCTCGGGGAAGACATCGAAGCCGGCGCGCAGGTGCTTGCCGACGTGCTCGCCGGACACGGCGCACGCATGCGCTGGAAGGCGCGCGTGCGGCGCCTGAACCTGGAGTGCTGCGCCGTCGCGATCTGCGAACCGCCGCCGGGCGCCGGCGAATGGTACGAATCGGCCACCGCCCGCGGTGTGCGGGCGCTGTTCCACGACCGCGCGGGGGCCCTGCGCGGTTTCGCGCTGGTTGGAGATCCTGCCGGCGAAAGCGGCAGCCTGCTCGGCCGCGTCGCGCGCTGAAGCGCGACCCGGCCGACTGCGGCCTCAGGCTTCCTTGCGTGCCCGCGTGCTGGGCTTGCGCGCGGCCGGCTTGGCCTTCCCGGCCGTCTCGGCCGCGGCTGCGCCTTCCTTGCCGGCCCCGTCGCCCGCCTTGGCCTTCGCCCCGGCCTTGGGCGCCTTCGGCTCGAACTCGAAGCCCACCTTGCCGTCCGCGCCGCGCACGAGGAAGGCCGAGAACTTGCGCTTGGTGCGCGTCGACACGAAACCCTTGAGCAGGTCGGTACGCCCGTCGGCGAGCAGCTTCGTCATCTGCTCGCGCTCGACCGGCTGCTGCAGGATCACCTTGCCCGAGCGGAAGTCGCAGGACTTCTCCGGTCCGACCGATTTCTCGCACACGAAGGCCATGCCGTGCTCGAACACGCGAGACGCGCATTTCGGACACGCGCCAAGCGCCTCCTGGCCGGAAAAATCCACCGGCTCGGCACCCTCGCCGTCGTCCTTCGGCTGCCCGAAGTCGAACTCGGGCTGCTTGTCGTCGTTGAGCTTGATCTCGGCGTTGAAGAGCCGCCCCATCTTGCTGCGGAAGCCCATCAGCGGGCCGACCTTGCCCTCGCGCAGCAGCGTCTCGATCTCGGCGATCTCGAACTGGCGCCCGGCCACGATCTTCCACGCGCTCCAGTCGCAGGCCTGGCACGCGAACTTCTTGTAGTTCTCCTTCACCACGGCGCCGCACTTCGGGCACGGCGTCGATAGCGTGACGAAGTCGCCCGGCACCGTGTCGGACTCGTAGCGCTTGGCGCGCTCGACGACTTCGCGCGCCATCTCGGCGATCTCGTGCATGAACTCGGGCCGCGACAGCTGGCCGCGCTCCATCTGCGCGAGCTTGTGCTCCCACTCGCCGGTGAGCTCCGGCGAAGTCAGCGCCGACACGTCGAGGCCCTTCAGCAAGGTGATCAGCGAGAAGGCCTTCGCGCTCGGGATCAGCTCGCGACCTTCGCGGTGGATGTACTGTTCGGCGATCAGGCCTTCGATGATCTGCGCGCGTGTCGCCGGCGTGCCGAGGCCGCGTTCGGCCATCGCCGCGCGCAGCTCCTCGTCGTCGACCATCTTGCCCGCGCCCTCCATCGCCGACAGCAGGGTCGCTTCGTTGTAGCGTGCGGGCGGCTTGGTCACGAGCGACTTGACGAGGATGTCGTCGGTCGACACGGTCTCGTTCGGCTGCACCGCGCACAGCTGCGCGCCGCCGCCATCCTCGTCTTCCTTGACCGCCTCCTTGCCGTACACCGCGAGCCAGCCCGGATTCACCAGCACCTTGCCCTCGGTCTTGAAGGCTTCGTCCGCAACCCGCGTGATGCGGGTCGTGATGCGGTACTCGGCGGCGGGGTAGAACACCGACAGGAAGCGTCGCGTGACCAGGTCGTAGATCTTGTGTTCGGCTTCCGACAGGCTCTTCGGCACGGTGCCGGTCGGGATGATCGCGAAGTGGTCGGAGATCTTCGCATTGTTGAAGATGCGCTTGTTGGGCTTCACCCAGCCCTGTTTCGCGATCTCGTTCGCGAACGGCGCGTAATCGTCGGGCAGCGCCCGCATCACGTCCTTCACGGTGCCGAGGTAGTCCTCGGGCAGCGCGCGTGCATCGGTACGCGGATAGGTCAGCGCCTTGTGCTTTTCGTACAGCGCCTGCGCGATCTGCAGCGTCACGCGCGCCGAAAAGCCGAAACGGCCGTTGGCCTCGCGCTGCAGGCTGGTGAGGTCGAAGAGCAGCGGCGACAGCTGCGTCGAAGGCTTGGACTCCTCCGTGACGATGCCCGGCTTGCCGTCGCACTTCGCCTTGATCGCCTCGGCGCGCGCCTTGTCCCACAGGCGGAAGGCGGTCGCGTGCTCGTCGCCTTCGGGCTTCTTGAACTTCTCGTCGAACCAGCGTCCCGCGTAGCCGCCCGCCTGGCAGCCGAAGGAGGCCTCCAGTTCCCAGTAGTCGCGCGGCTTGAACTGGCGGATCTTCTGTTCGCGCTCGACCACGATCGCGAGCGTCGGTGTCTGCACGCGCCCGACCGTGGTCAGGTGGAAGCCGCCGGTCCTGGAATTGAACGCGGTCATCGCGCGCGTGCCGTTGATGCCGATCAGCCAGTCGCTCTCGGCGCGGCACACCGCCGCCGAACGCAGGCCCTCGACCTCCTGCGCCGAGCGCAGGTGGGTGAAGCCGTCGCGGATCGCCGTCGCCGTCATCGACTGCAGCCACAGCCGGCGCACCGGCTTGTCGCTCTTCGCGTGCTGCGCGATGAAATTGAAGATCAGCTCGCCCTCGCGCCCCGCGTCACACGCGTTGATCAGGCCGGTGACGTCCTTGCGCTTGATCAGCCGCGTCAGCAGCTTGAGGCGGTCGTCGGTCTTCTCGATGGGTTTCAGCGCGAACTGCGGCGGGATCACCGGCAGGTGCGCAAAGGTCCATTTGCCGCGCTTGACCTCGTACTCGTCGGGCACCACCAGTTCGAGCAGGTGGCCGACGGCCGATGAGAGCACGTACTCGTCGGACTCGAAGTAGTCCTTTTCCTTCGTGAAGCCGCCCAGCGCACGGGCGATGTCCTGCGCGACCGAAGGTTTCTCCGCGATGATCAGTTGCTTGCTCATGCCGCTTGGCCGCCTTGGAAAACCCTGTCGGTTTTCGTGTATGGGGTGATCGAGCGGCGCATGATAAGCAGGCCGCCGTCAAGGGTGCAAGCGCCGCGGATGCGCCTAGTGCAGCAGCGGCCCGCCTTCTTCGCCTTCTTCCCCGAGCAATTCGTCGACGATCAGGCTGTCGAGCGGCAGTTCGCGCTGCCACAGCACCATCAGCACGATCACCTTGAGCCGGGCGAGGCTGACGCCGAATCCGCTCAGCGCCAGCGTGCGCTCGATGATGATCTCGCGCGTTCCGGCGTCGAGGGCTCCGGCATTCTCGAGGAAGGCGAGGAAGCCGCGGCACTCGGTGCTGAGCCGCAGCTCTTCCGCGGCCGCATACACCCGGAACGCACCCGCTGCGGGTGTCGTCGCGAGCGGCGAGGCGTCGGAAATGCTGCGCAGGCCCGAGAGCCAGTCGAGGGCTTCGGTGATTTCATCCTCCTCGAAACCGGCCGCCGAAAGCTTGCGGGCGAGCTGGTCGATTTCGGGGCAGGCAGCGGCGTGAACGTAGTTCTCGAAGAGGTATACAAGGATGTCGAACATTGCGGCACACCGTCTGGTCAATTGCGCTGGAAGCGCCCGCCGGGGAGTCGGCTGATCCGCCCGTCGAGCTCCAGTGACAGCAGAATGGCGTAGAGCGCATCGAGCGTCAAGCCGCTGCGTGCGGTCAGGGTGTCGACATCGAGCGGGTCGTGCCCGAGGGCGCCGAGCACCGCGGCCTGGTCGGGCGGCAGGTCCGCGTCCGGCGCCGGCGGGCGGAACAGGGCCTGCGAAGCGTCCTCCGCTGCGCGCTTGCGTCCCCGTGCCGCGCTGCGGGCGGCCGGTTGCGCGGGCGGCCTGGCGGTCCCGCCCCAGTTGAGTTCGTCGAGCACGTCGGCGGCCGTCTCGACGAGCTTGGCGCCGTCGCGGATCAGGCGGTGGCAGCCGCGCGCGAGCGGCGAATGGATGGAGCCGGGGATCGCGAACACCTCGCGCCCGCACTCGGACGCGAGGCGCGCGGTGATCAGCGAGCCGCTGCCCACGGCCGCCTCGACGACCAGCACGCCGCGCGCGAGTCCGGCGATGAGGCGGTTGCGGCGCGGGAAGTTGTGCGGCAGCGCGGGTGTGCCGAGCGGCAGTTCGCTGACGATGGCACCGCGCTGGGCGATCTCGCGCGCGAGCGCCTGGTGGCGGGCGGGATAGACGCGGTCTGCACCGGTGCCGATGACCGCGACGGTCTTGCCGTCGGCCTGCTCGAGCGCCCCGCGGTGCGCCGCGGCGTCGATGCCGAGCGCGAGCCCGCTGACGATCGTGAGGCCGGCGCCGGCGAGATGTTCCGCAAAGGCCTGGGCGTTCGCCGCACCGCCCGGCGTTGCGGAACGGGCACCGACGATCGCGAGCGCGCTCGACGACAGCAGGGCCGGATCGCCCTTCACGTACAGCAGCACCGGCGGGTCGGGGATCTCGAGCAGGCCGCGCGGATAGGCGGCGTCGCCGAGGGTGAGGATGTGGTTGCCCTGTTCTGCGGCCCACGCCAGGGCTGCGGCGATGCGCGCCTCGTCGGGCGCGGCGAACAGCAGGTCGGCGGTGTCCGCGCCGGCAACGGCGGTGATCGCGCTGCGCCCGGCGGCGAAGACTTGCCCGGGCAGCCCGAACGCTGCGAGCAGGCTGCGCTGGCGTTCGGGACCGATGCCGGGGAGGAGGGTCAGCCGCAGCCAGGCGGCGAGATCGTCCTCCACGGGTGATGGGTCAGGGCTTGCGCACGCTGTCGCCGACCGTGACCTGGCCGTCGGTTTCCATCACCAGCGCGTAGGAGACGCGGTCGAACACGCGGAACACGAACACGAGGCCATAACGCTTCTCGGGCAGGTTGTAGGTTTCCTTGTTGCCGTCGTCGTCCTTGTACACGACCGAGCCGCGGTTGCGGTGCAGTGCGAGCACGTGGCCGCGCTCGATGCCTTCGCGCGCACCGACACCGAGCGTCACGACATGGTTGCGCCCGGTTTCGGCGACGCCGCGGTAGATGCCGATCAGGCGGCCGGCGACCTCGTTCTCCGGCGCGTGCGGCATGTACGAGAAGATATCGGGCTTGTCGCCGACGAGCAGGCGGTCGCCGGTGCCGATTTCCTCGACCGCGCTGAGGATCTCGAGCGTGGCCGGTGTGCCGTTCTCGGTGACGCGCGCGGAGCCGAGATACATGGCCTCGTAGCCGAGCACTTCCTTGGTGACCGGGTCGGTGAGCGGCTTGGCCGGGCGCAGCACCTGCCACACCTTCTGGTCTTCCTTGATGTTCTTGGCGAAGATCGTGTCGCCGGGGCCCATGTACACGCGACTGGTCTCGGTCGCGACCACGGTGCCGGCGTCGGCCAGACGTGCCTCGTCGACGACCAGCGGCTTGGTCAGGAAGGGCTCGATGTCCTGCATCGGGATGCTGGCGACGGCGTCTTTGAGGTCTTCGTGATAGACCTGCGGCTGCAGCTTCTGGTCGCCGACGCGGCGGCCGATCGACAGGTAGGGGCCGCTGCGGTCGAGCACGATGATCTGGCCCGGATAGATCAGGTGCGGGTTGCGGATCTGGTCGCGGTTGAGGCGCCACACTTCGGGCCAGCGCCAGGGTTCCTTGAGGAATTTGCCCGAAATTCCCCACAGGGTGTCGCCGCGCACGACGGTGTGGCTGTCGGGGGCATCGTCGGCGATTGCCGCCGGTGCCGCGAGCGCGGGTGCGCCGAGAAGGGTCGCAACGCTGAAGAGGAGAGGGAATATAATGCGGGTCATCGCTCGCTTCCGATTGGAACGGACCGGATTTTCCGCTACCGGAACGCGTTCCGCCGGTCGAGGGATCCAATCCGCAGACTCGATTCGAATGCCGGGGCGACCCCGACAGCATGCCAAAGCACTTGAAATTCTGCACGTAATGACTTAACCCGGCAAGCATTTATGGCGCTATTACCGATCCTTCGCTATCCCGACCCCCGTTTGCACACGCGCGCCACCCCGGTCGCGCAGGTGGACGATTCGATCCGTCAGCTCGTCAGGGACATGGCCGAGACCATGTACGAGGCGCCCGGCATCGGGCTCGCCGCGACCCAGGTGGATGTGCACAAGCGGGTGGTGGTGATCGACGTCAGCGAGGACCGCTCCGACCTGCGCGTGTTCATCAACGCCGAGATCGTCGACAAGTCCGGCGAGCATATCGGCGAGGAAGGCTGCCTGTCGGTGCCCGGCATCTACGAGAGCGTGCGTCGCGCCGAGCGCGTGCGCGTGAAGGCGCTCGACGCCGACGGCATGCCCTTCGAGCTGGAGGCCGACGGCCTGCTGGCGGTGTGCATCCAGCACGAGCTCGACCACCTCGAAGGCAAGGTCTTCGTCGAATACCTGTCGCCGCTCAAGCTCAACCGCATCAAGACGCGGCTGGCGAAAAAAGCGCGGATCACCGCGTGAGCGCGGCCGCCCCCTTGCGTACCTCGCTCCGCGTCGCCTTCGCGGGCACGCCGGAGTTCGCCGCTGCGGCGCTGGAGGCGATCCTCGCCGCGGGTTTCGCGGTGCCGCTGGTGCTGACCCAGCCCGACCGCCCCGCCGGGCGCGGCATGAAGCTCACCGCGAGCCCGGTGAAGCAGGTCGCGCTCGCGCACGGCATCGTCGTCGACCAGCCGGAGAAGCTGCGCAGCGCGGAGCAGCGTGCAGCGCTCGCCGCGTGCGCGCCGGACATCCTCGTCGTCGCGGCCTACGGCCTGCTGCTGCCGCCTGCGGTGCTGGAGTTGCCGCGCCTGGGCTGCATCAACATCCATGCCTCGCTGCTGCCGCGCTGGCGCGGGGCGGCACCGATCCATCGTGCGATCGAGGCGGGCGACGCCGAGACTGGCATCACGATCATGCAGATGGACGAGGGCCTCGATACCGGCGCGATGCTGATGAAGCGCGCGCTGCCGATCGGCCCCGACGAGACGACGGCGACGCTGCACGATCGCCTCGCGGCGCTGGGCGCGGAGATGGTGGTCGAGGCGTTGCGCGCGCTGCCGCAGGGCACGCTGAAGGCCGTGTCGCAGCCCGAGGCCGGCGTGACCTACGCGGCGAAGATCGGCAAGGCGGAGGCGGCGATCGACTGGCGTCGTCCGGCGGTGGCGATCGGGCGCGCGGTGCGGGCCTTCAATCCCTTCCCGGGAGCGGTCGGCACGCTGCGCGACGTCGCCGTGAAGATCTGGCGCGTGGAGCCGGTCGCCGGAGCCGGCGAGCCGGGCACGGTGCTGTCGGCGGACGAGTCCGGCGTCGTCGTCGCCTGCGGTGAAGGGGCGCTGCGCCTCATGGAACTGCAGAAGCCGGGCAGCCGGCGCATGCCCGTCGGGGAATTTCTGCGCGGATTCCCGGTCAGTGCAGGCGAACGCTTCGGCAGCGGGAGCTGAAGGCGCGCGGGGAGAAATTCCCGCCCTGCATTGAAGCCGCGGCGTCCGGCCCCACATAGGGGTCACACAAGCCCAATCACTGAGGAAGGAATTACGCACATGTTCGGCAACTGGCTCAAGACCTCGATCCTCATGGCAGGTATCGTCGCCCTGTTCGGTGCCGTGGGTGGCATGCTCGGCGGCAAGCAGGGCATGCTGATGGCGCTGGTGTTCGGCGGCGCGATGAACGTGTGGGCCTACTGGTTCTCCGACAAGATGGTGCTGCGCATGTACAACGCGCGCCAGGTCGACGAAACCAGTTCGCCCTACCTGTACAACATGGTGCGCGGGCTCGCGCAGCGCGCCGGCCTGCCGATGCCCAAGGTGTACATCATCGACGAGGAGCAGCCCAACGCGTTCGCGACCGGGCGCAACCCCGAGCACGCGGCCGTCGCGGCGACCAGCGGCATCATCCGCATGCTGTCCGAGCGCGAGCTGCGCGGCGTGATGGCGCACGAGCTCGCACACGTGAAGAACCGCGACATCCTGATCTCGACGATGTCGGCGACGGTGGCCGGCGCGATCTCGATGCTGGCGCAGTTCGGCATGTTCTTCGGCGGCAGCCGCGACGACGAGCGTCCGAACCCCGTGATGGCCATCCTCGTGATGATCCTCGCGCCGATGGCGGCGATGATCATCCAGATGGCGATCTCGCGCACCCGCGAGTTCGGCGCGGACCGCGGCGGTGCGGAGATCTCGGGCGACCCCGAGGCGCTCGCGAGCGCGCTGGCGAAGATCGACGCCTACGCGCGCGGCATCCCCATGCACGCCGCCGAGGCGCATCCCGAGACCGCGCAGATGATGATCATGAATCCGCTGTCGGGCGGTGGCCTGCGCGGCCTGTTCTCGACCCACCCGTCCACGCAGGAGCGTGTCGCGCGCCTGCGCGAGATGATGGTGCGCGGATAGGTTTGCCTCTTGCCCGGTGGGAGCGGCCTCAGCCACGAAACGGTCCCGTTCGCGGCTGAAGCCGCTCCCACGGAATCGCGGCGCGACCCCTCGCCGCGCCGGGGCTGGACCGACCGCCTGCGCAGCTCGGTCCGCGCCAAGCTGCTCGTGCTCGTGCTCGCCCCGCTGCTGTTGGGGGTGCCGGTGCTGCTGGGGCTGGTGTGGACCTGGGGCAACGAGGCGTACGAGCGCCTGCTCGACTTCAAGATCAGCTCCGATCTCGTCACCGCGCACGAGTATTTCGACCGCGTGCGCATCGGCGTCGGGCACGACGTGCAGGCGCTCGCCGAGTCGCACCGCGTGGTCGGGCTGCTCGCCGCGCCGCCGGCCGCGATGTCGGGGTTGCTCGCGGAACTCGCGCCCGGGCGGCGGCTGGACTTTCTGCTGCTGCTGGATCGCGAGGGCCGTCCGGTGGCGGCGTCGCAGCCGCTGGCGGGCGCGGCGGTCCCGCGCTTGGACTGGCCGGTCGTCGCCTCGGCGCTGCACGGATCGGCACTGACGACGGTAGAACGATTCTCCGCCGACGCGCTCCAATATTTGTCCCCGGCGCTGCGCGAGCGCGCGTGGTTGCCGCTCGTGGAAACGCGCGCGGCGGCACCCGATGCGCGCACGGCAGAGGACCGGGGACTGGTGATCCACGCCGCCGCACCGGTGCATGACGAGAAGGGCAATCTCGTGGGCGTGCTCGAGGGCGGCGTGCTGCTCAACGGCAATCTGGATATGGTCGACCGCATCAACGCCATCGTCTATCGCGACGGCTCGCTGCCGCTCGGCAGTCGCGGGACCGCCACCCTGTTCCTCGACGACACCCGCATCGCCACCAACGTGCGCCTGTTCGGCGACACGCGGGCGCTCGGCACGCGCGTGTCGCAGGCGGTGCGCGACCGTGTGTTGGGGCGCGGCGAGACCTGGCTGGGCGCGGCCTTCGTCGTGAACGACGACTATGTCTCGGGCTACGAACCGATCGCCGATGGCCGCGGCGAGCGCGTCGGGATGCTGTACGTGGGCTTCCTCGAGGAGCCTTTCCGCGCTGCGGGCCGCATGGCGATGGGGGCGCTGTTCGTGCTGTTCATCGGCATCAGCGTGGCCGGTGCGGTGCTCAGCCTGCGCTGGGCGCGCAGCGTGTTCCGGCCGATCGAGCGCATGAACGCGGTGATCCAGCGCGTCGAACAGGGCGAGGCGGACGCGCGCGTCGGCGAGGTCGCGAGCCGTGACGAGCTGGGGCGGCTGGCGGGCGAGTTCGACCACCTCCTCGACACGCTGTCGGCCAAGCGCGAGGAACTGCAACGCTGGGCCGAGGAGCTCGACCGCAAGGTCGCCGAGCGCACCGTGGAACTGAGCGAGGCCAACGCGACGCTGCGGCGCGCGCAGCAGCAGCTGGTGATGAGCGAGAAGCTCGCGGCGATCGGCGAGCTGACGGCGGGCGTCGCGCACGAGATCAACAATCCGGTCGCGGTGATCCAGGGCAATCTCGACGTGATGCGCGACGTGCTGGGGGCGGCCGCCGAACCGGTGCGCCAGGAGATCCGCCTGATCCACCAGCAGGCCGACCGCATCCGCCAGATCGTCACGAAACTGCTGCAGTTCGCGCGCCCGGGCGAGTTCGCGGGCTATGCCGAGGCGGTGGACGTGAACGAGGTGGTCGCCGACTGCCTGTTCCTCACGCAGCACACCTTCGACCGCCGCGCGATCGAGGTCGCGACCGACTTCGCGGCGACGGCGCGCATCGAGATCAATCGTAGCGAGCTGCAGCAGGTGCTGATCAACCTGATCGTCAATGCCGTGCAGGCGATGCCCGACGGCGGGCGGCTGAGCCTCGCGACGGCGGACTGGAGCGAGGACGGCGAGGCCGTCGGCGCAGTGATCCGCGTGCGTGACACCGGCCACGGCATCGCGCCGGAAGATCTGTCGCACATCTTCGATCCCTTCTTCACGACCAAGAAGGGCAGCGGCACCGGCCTGGGCCTGTCGATCAGTTACACCATCGTCGAGCGTTACGGCGGCCGCATCGCGGTCGACAGCCGGTCGGGCGAGGGCACGGAGTTCGCGCTGTGGCTGCGGCGCGATGCGTGTTACGACGAATCCCCGAGCGCCCCGGGGTTTTTGCGGCGCTGGTGAGTCATTGTTGGGGCGGTGCCCCGGCTGACTCGGTTATTATCAAAATGTAACTGTGCGCACAACAGTCGCGCGCACCGGGCGACACATGAAAAGGACAGCGATGCAGCACGAGCGCGAGGGGGGAGCAGCCGGCCCCGCCGGCACTCCGGAATTCAACTGGCAGGCGCATTCGGTCCTCATCGTCGATGACGAGGAGGGCATGCGCAGCTTTCTCGAGCGTGCGCTGAAGCCGCGCTGCGGCCTCGTCGAGACGGCGCCGGACGCGGAGCATGCGATGCGCCTGATGGCGCGCCTGCACTTCGACCTGCTGATCCTCGACATCGCGCTGCCGGGCAAGTCCGGCCTCGACTGGCTGCACGAGCTGCGCGAGTCGGGTTTCGCCGGCGACGTGATCCTGATCACCGCCTTCGCCGACCTCGACACCGCGATCAACGCGCTGCGCGGCGGCGCGTCGGACTTCATCCTCAAGCCCTTCCGCGTCGACCAGATCCTCAACTCGATCAAGAACTGCTTCCAGCGCGCCCACCTCGCGCGCGAGAACTTCATCCTGCGGCGCGAGCTCGCGGGCCTGTCGGCGGACGTCGAAGGCCTGGTCGGGCATTCGGCGGCGATGGAGGTCTTGCGCACGGTGCTGCGCCGCGTCGCGCAGATGCCCAGCACGGTGCTGCTGCTCGGCGAGTCGGGCACCGGCAAGGAGGTCGCAGCACGCGCGCTGCATCGCATGAGTCCGCGTGCGCAACGCCCCTTCGTGCCGGTGAATTGCCCGGCGATCGCGGCCGGACTGATCGAGAGCGAGCTCTTCGGCCACGTGAAGGGCGCCTTCACCGGCGCGACCGAGACGCGCAACGGGCTGTTCTATTATGCTCACGGCGGCACCTTGTTCCTCGACGAGATCAGCGAACTGCCGCTCGCGCTGCAGACGCGTTTGCTGCGCGTGCTCGAGGAGCGCAAGCTGCGGCCGGTCGGCTCGGAGCGCGAGGTGCCGGTGGATGTGCGCATCATCGCCGCGTCGAACCGCGATCTCGCCGCGGAGGTTGCCGCGGGGCGCTTCCGCCAGGACCTGTACTTCCGCCTCGCGGTGGTCGAGATCGTGATCCCGCCGCTGCGCGAGCGCGCCGAGGACATCCCGGATCTGGTGCGCCACTTCATGCAGCAACTGACGGTGCAGCTGGGCGTTCCGCCGCTGGCGCTGTCGAACACGCTGTTCGCGCGCCTCGAGGCATACGGCTGGCCGGGCAATGTGCGCGAGCTGCGCAACTTCATCGAGCGCTCGCTGATCCTCGGCGGTTTCCCGGTGGAGGCGCTGGGCGCGCGCGGCGACGTGCTCGCGGGCGGCATGGACCTGCCGCTCGACGAGGTCGAGAAGCGCCACATCCTGCGCATGCTGGATGCGTGCGGCGGGAACAAGTCGGAGGCGGCGCGGCGGCTGGGGGTGTCGCGCAAGACGCTGGAGCGCAAGTGCGCGGAGTGGGGCGAGTCGGTCGCGTGAGCGCGCGCCGATGCCCGTGAGACAGGAAAGAGCATTGAAAGTGATCGGATTCGCCGGCTGGTCCGGCAGCGGCAAGACTTCGCTGATCGAGAAGGTCGTCGCGGTGCTGTGCGGGCGCGGCCTCGATGTGTCGCTGATCAAGCACGCGCACCATTCGTTCGACATCGACCACGAGGGCAAGGACTCGTGGCGCCACCGCAACGCGGGCTGTCGCGAGGTGCTGGTCAGCTCGGGGCGGCGCTGGTCGCTGATGCACGAGCTGCGCGGCGACCCCGAGCTGCCGCTGGAAGAGCTGCTGCAGAAACTCTCGCCCTGCGACCTCGTGCTGGTCGAGGGCTTCAAGCGCGCGGCGATCCCCAAGATCGAGGTGCGCCGCACCGCAGTGCGCGAGGCGCCGTTCTACCTGCAGGACCCGCACATCGTCGCGGTCGCGACCGATGTCGCACTCGACACTGCGCTGCCGCAGCTCGACATCAACGACCCGCAGGCGGTGGCGGATTTCGTCGTGGATTACATGTTCAGGATGGCTCCGGCCTGATCATGGCGCGCGCGGCCGATCAGGGTCGCATCTCGCTGCAGGCTTGCTGGATCAGCTTCAGGCCCGTGCCGCCCAGGATCACGCCGACCGCCGCCGACAGCCGGTGCGAGTATGCGGAGTACCAGGTCCGCACCGGGCCGCGCGAGAACAGGTAGGCGACGAGCCCATACCAGATCATCGCGTTCAGCAGGACGATCAGGACCGCTGCGCCGGCCAGCCAGCCGGGCGGATCGGCGGGAAACGCCGCCGCGAAGATGCTGCCGAAGAACACAACGGCTTTCGGGTTCGTGAGGTTGGTCAGCAGGCCGACGCGAAACGCGCGCTCGTGCCGGCCGATGCCGCAATCCGGCGCCGTGGGCGCTCGGGCGGACAGGCAGAACTTCGCGCCCAGCCACGTCAGATAGACGCCCCCCGCCGCCTGCATCGCCGCGCGGACGGCCGGAAACGCATCGAACAGCGCGCCGACACCGGATACCGCGAGTGCCGCCCAGAGGACGGATCCCGCGGCGATGCCCGCGGCTGCGCGCGCCGCGGCACCGCGCATGCCGCCGGCAGCGACTTGCATCACGAGCACGGTGTTCGCGCCCGGCGTCATCGTGGCGAGAAGGTGCAGGATCCAGATCGTGGCGAGCGCAGGAAACATGGCAGTTTTTGGGTCGGAATGAGGGTGATTATGATGCCAGCGGCCCAAGATGCATACGTCTGAATGACAAATGGATACTCGCCGATTGTGCGCCGGCGTGCTTACTCCAGAGGCAGCACCTGTCCCAGTGCCGTAAGCTCGTAGCCGCCCAGCTGGGCCGCGAGGTCGCGTATCGCGGCGCTGCCGAGGCGCGCGAGCAGGCGCTGGAAGAGGTGGCGGAAGTAGATTTCCTTCGGCAGCGCAAGGTCCAGCGCTTCCCAGCCCAGCGGCAGGAAGTCGAGGCCGAATTCGCTCGCGGTCGCGCGCGTGCCGGGGGTGCAGTCGGCGGCGTCGCGCACGAGGAGCGCCGCTGCTTCGCGTTCGCCGGCGATCGTCGCGACGGCGCTGCAGTCTTCCGGCCGCAGCCCGCGCGCCTTGAGCGCCGAAGCGAGGAAGTGCGCGGCGCCGGAACCGGCTTCGCGCATTGCCCAGCGCACGTCGAAGGCGGCGAGCGTCTCGAGCTGGTCGATGCCCAGGCCGGGGCGCAGCAGCACCCCCTGTTCGCGCTGGCCGATGCGCACCAGCGTCCAGCGGGCGTGGCCGGGATGGGCGCGCAGCAGCGTCGCGTGCTGGGTCGCGCTGTGCTCGACGTCGCCCCAATGCACGACGGAGATATCGGCGCGGCGGCGGGCGAGCTGTTCGAGGCCGGGCAGGGTTGCGGTCGGGCTGTAGGCGACGAAGGCTTCGGCGCCGAGTTCGGTGGCCAGTGCGCGCACCGCCGCGGCGAGCAGGGCGTCGTCGCCGCCGGCGATCAGCAGGCGGTCGGTGAGCACGCCGCCGTGCGCCTGTTCGAGCAGCCAGTCGTCGAGCAGGCGGCGTGGAAACAGCCACTTGCCGCCGACGCGCGCGGCGGGGACTTCGCCGCTGTTGGCGAGCTCGTAGAGCTTCTTCTCGTTGAGATGCAGGTAGGCCGCCGCCTGCTTCGCGGTGAGGCAGGGGCTCTCCGGCGCAAGGTGTTCGACGACTGGCGGCTCGGGCGCGCTCATTGGACTACCCTCCTGTCGCTGCGCGACATCCTCCCCAAGGGAGGAGGAACGCCCCCTTCGGGCGGCCGGGCGGGGGCGCTCATCGTCCGACGTCGTCGAGTTCGTCGCGGGTGTTGATGTTGCGGAACGCGGCTTCCTCGTCGTCGAAGCGCACTTCGACGACCTTCAGCGTGGCGTACCAGAAGTCGATCTTGCGTCCGCCGCCGGCGAGGAATTCGTCGAGGTGCGGCAGCACTTCGCGCCGGCACAGGCAGAACACCGGGTGGGGCTGGTCGAAGGTGCGCGCGACGGCGAGCTCGGCGCCGGCTTCCGCGAGGCCGCGATGGAGGCGTTCGACGAGATCCGCCGGCAGGAAGGGCGAGTCGCAGGGCGCGGTCGCGACGAGCGGATGCTGCGCCCGCGCGAGCGCCGCGTGCAGTCCGGCGAGGGGGCCGGCGAAGCCGCCGATGTCGTCGGGGAACACGGGGTAGCCGAAGGCGGCGTAACGTTCGGCGTTCTGGTTGGCGTTGATGATCAGCTCGTCGACCTGGGGGCCGAAGCGCTCGATCACCCATTCGGCCATCGGCCGCCCGCGTAGCTCGACCAGACCCTTGTCGACGCTGCCCATGCGCCGTCCCTGCCCGCCGGCAAGGATGACGCCGGTGATTTTTTCGCGCGCGCTCATCGGGTGAATCGCTCCTCGCCGGTGAATAGAAGGTAGTGCTTGCCCTGCGCGCGGCCGATCATCGTGAGGCCGATCTTGCGCGCGATCTCCCAGCCCATCTGCGTGAGACCGGAGCGCGAGACGAGGAAGGGGATGCCCATCTGCGCGGTCTTGATGACCATCTCGGAGGTGAGCCGGCCGGTCGTGTAGAAGATCTTGTCGCCGCCGTCGAGGCCGTCCAGCCACATCTGCCCGGCGATCGCGTCGACGGCGTTGTGGCGGCCGACGTCCTCGACGAACATGAGGATGTCGCAGCCGTCTGCGGTGGCTTGGGCGAGCGCGCAGCCGTGCACGGCGCCGGCCTGCTTGTAGATCGATTCGTGGTGGCGCACGGCGTCCATCAGCGCGTACAGCGTCGCCTGCGACAGGCGGCGGTCGGCCGGCAGGCGGATCGCGTCGATCTCGTCCATCAGGCCGCCGAACACCGTGCCCTGGCCGCAGCCGGTGGTGACGGTGCGGCTGCCGAGGCGCTCGTCGGCATCCACGAGCCCGTTGCGCGTCTTCACCGCGACGGCATTGACCTCCCAGTCGACCTGCACCGCCTCGATGTCGTCGAGGCTCGCGACCAGGCGCTGGTTGCGCAGCCAGCCTATCGTCAGCGCCTCGGGCGCGGCGCCCAGCGTCATCAGCGTGACGATCTCGCGGCGGTCGACGTAGATCGTCAGCGGGAACTCGCCGGCGATCTGCGTCGGCACGTTCTCGCCGTTCTCGTCGACGGCCGGGATCGTCACCGTCAGCGGGTGGCTCGCGTGGCTCAGCAGCGGACGGCGCGGCGTGTCGGGGGTTGGGGGCATGGACATGGACGGGTAGGTTCGAGGCACCATTCTAGCCGTAGGCGCCGGCCGCGAGGTTCGCCCGCCGCGGCCGCATCGCCTATCCTATGAGAGATCGTTCACCCGGAGTTCGCCGCATGGACCACTTTCCCGTCGCCGTCATCATGGAGCGCCGCCGCCTGCAGAGCCGCTGGGCGGACGAGGCCTGGGAGGCCGTCGGCGTCGTGCCGGCCTTCGGTGACAACCCTGCGGCGACGCGCCAGCTGGTCGCCGAGACCGACCGTGACCAGTACCTCGTCGGCGGTTTCGCGCTGGAGCTGTTCCGCGACGAGGCGGACAACTACTTCCTCAACCTGAGCTCGCCGGTGCCCAAGGTGTTCGTGATGTGGCGCAAGGAGGACGGCGTCGCGCAACCGCTCGTCGTCACCGTGAGCTACGGCGAGGCGGCGCGTCTGCTCGACTCGGGCGAGCAGGTCGACGGCGTCGCGATGTCGCGCGAGATCGCCGACTGGGTCGGTGCGTTCGTGAACCTGCACTACAAGCCCGCGCCGCGGAAGAAGATCCGCCGCAACGACCCGCTGACGCAGGACCGGGAGCAGTCATGACCCGTTTCCTCGAACGCTGGTCGCGGCTGAAGCGCGACGATGCCGCCGCCGAGCCCGTGGCCCCGGCGGTGCCGGCGACCCCGGCCGCGCAAGGCGCCGCCGCACCCGCTGCGGCGCCGCCCGCCGACGCCGGGTCGCCGGTGTCGCCCGCGGAGGCCGCGCTGCCGCCCATCGACAGCCTGGATCTCGCGGCGGACTTCAGCGCCTTCATGAAGAAGGAGGTCAGCGAGTCGCTGCGCCGCGCGGCGTTGCGCAAGCTCTTCAGCGATCCGCACTTCCACTTCGAGCGCATGGACAAGCTCGACATCTACATCGACGACTACTCGGGCAGCGATCCCATCCCGGCCGACATGCTGCAGCGCCTGCGCCAGTTCGAGACCCTGCTCAAGGACGAGGATGCGGCCGCGGATACCCCCGATGCGCAGACCACCGTGCCACGGAAGGCAGCGGATGCGGCACCCGACGAGTCGCCCGCCGGAGCGGCGCCAACGGGCAGTGGGCATGAGGATCCGGCGGCGCCGGTCGGCCGCGGTGACGCCCCATCCGCAGATAAGGCGTAGGAAATGCGACATTTTGGGGACGCTGCGACTTTTAGTCCCGACTGACCCGATTTCGGGCTTTCTGCTACGGTAAATCAGGGATTCCTGCTCCCTTTTGTTACCGTTTTGCTGGTACGTCCTCTGCTTGGCGTGAAGCACCTCAATCAGCCAGGCAGAACACAGAAAGTGGAGAGACAGCTCAGGCTGTGCGACTGCAACCGCAGTTTCGCGGTCGATGAAAAAGCCCTCGCGGCGGGCAGCACGGTGCCGCTCAAAGTCCATCACGAACTGTGCCGGCGGGAGATCGGCGAGTTCGAGTCTGCGCTCGCGTGCGGCGACGTGCTCGTCGGCTGTACGCAGGAGGCCGCGCTGTTCGCCGAAGTGGCGGCGGAGCGGCCGATGACGCGCATCGATTTCTTCAACCTGCGCGAGAGCGCCGGCTGGTCCGCCGAAGGCCTGGGCGCGACGCCGAAGATGGCGGCGCTGATCGCCGCGGCGACCCTGCCCGAACCGGAACCGGTCGTGGGTGTGACGCTTGCGGCGGGCAATCAGCTGCTGATCGTCGGCGACGCGGGCGCGGCGCTGGGCTGGGCCGAGCGGCTGGCGGCGCGCTTCGACGTGTCCGTGCTGCTCACCGGCACGAGCCGCGATGCCGAACTGCCGACCGAACGGCGCTACCCGGTGTGGTCCGGCGCGGGCGTGACGCTCTCCGGCCACCTCGGCGCCTTCGACGCCGCGTGGACGCAGCAGAACCCGATCGACCTCGACCTGTGCGTGCGCTGCAACGCCTGCATCCGCGCCTGTCCCGAGGGCGCGATCGGCTGGGACTACCAGGTCGACGCTGCGCGTTGCCGCGCGCACCGCGCGTGCGTGACGGCCTGCGGCACGGTCGGCGCGATCGATTTTGCGCGCACCGACACGCGCCGCGAAGGGCGCTTCGACCTCGTGCTCGACCTGTCGCCCGAGCCGCTCATCAAGCGCGTCGAGCCGCCGCAGGGCTACGCAGCGCCGGGGCGCGATCCGCTCGACCAGGCGCTCGCGGCGCAGGCGCTGGGCGAGCTCGTCGGCGAATTCGAGAAGCCGCGCTACGTCGCGCTCGACGCGAAGCTGTGCGCGCACAGCCGCTCGCGCAAGACGGGCTGTACGGCGTGCATCGAGTCCTGTTCGGCGGAGGCGATCGTGTCGGCGGGCGACACGGTGCGCGTCGATCCTTACCTGTGCCAGGGCTGCGGCACCTGTTCGACGGTGTGCCCGACGGGCGCGCTCGCGTCGCAATATCCGCGCGTCGAGGACCTCGGCCTGCGCGTGAAGACGGTGTTGACGCGCTTCCGCGAAGCCGGCGGCGAGGCGCCCGCGCTGCTGTTCCATTCCGCAGAGGCCGGCCGCGCGCTGATCGACCGGCTCGCGCGCCGCGGCAAGGGCCTGCCGGCGCGCGTGATCCCGCTCGAGACCTGGAGCGCCGACGCGGTGGGCCTCGACCTGATGCTCGGCAGCCTTGCGCTGGGCGCCTGCCAGGTCGCCGTGCTCGCCGCCGGCACGCACGACGCGGCGCCGCTGCGCGCGCAGGCCGCGCATGCGCAGGCGATCCTCTCCGGCCTCGGCTATGGCGGCGAGCACGTCCGCGTGATCGATGCCGGCGACTGGCCCGAACTCGAAGCCGCGCTGTGGGACTGGACGCCCGCGCAGGGCGTGAGCCGCCCGGCGACTTTCCGCCTCGTCCCGCGCAAGCGCGACACGCTTGATCTCGCGCTGCGCCACCTGCACGCGCTGGCACCCGTGCCGGTCACAGAAATCCCGCTGCAGGCCGGCGCCCCCTTCGGCGCCGTCGCCGTCAGCGATGCCTGCACGCTGTGCATGTCCTGCGTCGGCACCTGTCCGACCGGGGCGCTCAGCGCCGCGACGGACGCGATGCGCCTCGGCTTCCTCGAAAAGAGCTGCGTGCAGTGCGGACTGTGCGCGAACGCCTGTCCCGAGAACGCGATCGCGCTCACGCCGCGTCTGCTGCTCGACGACGTGGCGCGCCGCGTGGTGCCGCTGAAGGAGGCCGAGATCTTCCACTGCATCCGCTGCGGCACCGCGATGGGCGCGAAGCCGATCATCGACGCGATGTTCGCGCGCCTTGCCGGCCACTCGATGTTCGCGAGCGAGGCGCAGCGCCGGCGTCTGCACATGTGCGCCGACTGCCGCGTGATCGACCTGATGGAAAACGAGAACGGCACCAAAGCCTGGGACATGACCGAATGAACGCCCCTGTCACGATCTTCCAGCCGCAGCACCCCGCGTCCGGCGACGGACCGCTGCTCACCGACGAGGACCGCGCGCGGGCGCACCACTATGCGCTGCTGGGCAACCTGTTCTTCGCCGCGCCGGGGGGACCGCTGCTCACCGCGCTGGTCGCCTCCGCGCACGTGCTCGGCAGCGGCGACACGCCATTCGCAGCCGCTTGGGCGGGGCTCGGCGAGATCGCCGCGGGCAGCGACGCGGCCACCGTGCATGACGAATACGATGCCCTGTTCTACGGCATCGGCCGGCCCGACGTGATGCTCTTCGGTTCCTTCTACCTCGCGGGCTTCCTGATGGAGGAACCGCTCGCCGAGCTGCGCGACGACCTCGCCGGACTGGGTCTTGCCCGCCGCTACGGCGTCTCCGAGACCGAGGATCACATCGCCGCGCTCGCCGAGGTCATGCGCCACCTCGTGCTCACCGGCCCCGACGAGGCCGGCCTCGCGCGGCAGCGCCGCTTTTTCATCCGTCACCTGCAGCCCTGGTACGCGCGTCTCGCGGATGCGCTCGCCGCGGCGCCGCAGGCACGGTTCTATGCTCGCGCCGGTGCGCTGATGCGGGCGTTTTTCGACATCGAGAGCGAAGCTTTCGCAATGGAGTAGGTCGCACCCGGTCCGCAGGACCGGCCAAGCGATCCGATACGGGAGAAGGACATGGAAGACAAGAAATCCGGCCTGCAGCGCCGTCATTTCCTGCTGACCCTCGGCGCCGGCGGCGCCGCTGCCGCGGCGGCCGTCGCGACGGTCGCGGGCAAGCCGGCCGCGGTGGCCACCCCGCTCGCACAGGCGGCGGGCGAAACCGGGGCGGAGCGCGGTGTCAGCGAGCACGCGCGCAACTACTACCGCACTGCGCGCATCTAGGCGGGGGACAGGCGATGCTTACGAGGAAATCCACCCAGGCGACGGGCGCGGCCCGTCAGCTGCGCAGCTCGGCGGCGCGGCACTTCGGCCAGACCATGGACCGGCGCACCTTCCTCAAGCGCTCGGGCCTCGGCGTGGGCGCCGGCGCGTTGGCCGCGCAACTGCCCTACAACCTGATCGGCAGCGCCGACGCGGCGAGCCCGGAAGCGGCGGGCGGGACCGGCGACACGACCGTGCGCCGCACCGTGTGCAGCCACTGCTCGGTCGGCTGCGCGATCGACGCCGTGGTCAAGAACGGCGTGTGGATCCGCCAGGAGCCGGTGTTCGATTCGCCGATCAACCTCGGCGCGCATTGCGCCAAGGGTGCCTCGATCCGCGAGCACGGCCACGGCGAGCACCGCCTGAAATATCCGATGAAGCTCGTCGACGGCAAGTACCAGAAGATCACGTGGGACCAGGCGCTCCAGGAAGTGGGCGACCGCCTGCTGAAGATCCGCGCGGAGTCCGGCCCCGACGCCGTGTACTGGATCGGCTCGTCGAAGCACAGCAACGAGCAGGCCTACCTGCTGCGCAAGTTCGTGTCCTTCTTCGGCACGAACAACATGGACCACCAGGCGCGCATCTGCCACTCGACCACCGTCGCCGGCGTCGCCAACACCTGGGGCTACGGCGCGATGACGAACTCCTACAACGACATGCAGAACGCGAAGGCGATGCTGTTCATCGGCTCCAACGCGGCCGAGGCGCATCCGGTGTCGCTGCTGCACATCCTGCACGCCAAGGAGAACGGGTCGAAGATGGTCGTCGTCGACCCGCGCTTCACGCGCACCGCGGCGAAGGCCGACTACTACGTGCGCATCCGCTCGGGCACCGACATCCCCTTCATCTGGGGCATGCTGTATCACATCTTCAAGAACGGCTGGGAGGACCAGGAATACATCCGCCAGCGCGTGTACGGCCTCGACAAGGTTCGGGAAGAAGTCGCGAAGTGGACCCCGGACAAGGTGCAGGAAGTCACCGGCATCCCCGAGGAACAGGTACTGAAGGTCGCCGAGACGCTGGCGAAGAACAAGCCCTCGACGGTCGTGTGGTGCATGGGCCAGACCCAGCACACGGTCGGCAACGCCAACGTGCGCGCGATGTGCATCCTGCAGCTGGTGCTCGGCAACGTCGGCGTGTCGGGCGGCGGCACCAACATCTTCCGCGGCCACGACAACGTGCAGGGCGCGACCGACGTCGGCCCGAATCCCGACTCCCTGCCCGGCTACTACGGCCTCGCCGCCGGATCGTGGAAGCACTGGTGCAAGGTGTGGGGCGTCGATTACGAGTGGGTCAAGGCGCGCTACAGATCCGAGGAGCTGATGACCAAGTCCGGCATCACGGTGTCGCGCTGGATCGACGGCGTGCTCGAGAACCCGGACGCGATCGACCAGCCGGGCAACCTGCGCGCGGTCGTGTACTGGGGCCACGCGCCGAACTCGCAAACGCGCGGCGCCGAGATGGTCGAGGCGATGAAGAAGCTCGACACCCTGGTCGTGATCGACCCCTACCCGTCGGCGACCGCGTCGATGGCGGCGATGGTCAGGAAGGACGGCGTCTATCTGCTGCCGGCCTGCACCCAGTTCGAGACTTCCGGCTCGGCCACCGCGTCGAACCGCTCGCTGCAGTGGCGGGAGAAGGTCATCGAACCGCTGTTCGAATCCAAGCCCGACCACACCATCATGTATGCCTTCGCGAAGAAGTTCGGCTTCGCCGACGAGCTGGTGAAGAACATCCCGCTGGTGAAGGACAAGCAGGGCTGGGACGAGCCGGTGCCCGAGGACATCCTGCGCGAGATCAACCGCGGCACCTTCACCATCGGCTACACCGGCCAGTCGCCCGAGCGCCTCAAGCTGCACATGCAGAACATGCACACCTTCGACGTGAAGACGCTGAAGGCTACCGGCGGCCCGTGCGACGGCGACTACTTCGGCCTGCCCTGGCCGTGCTACGGTACGCCCGAGCTCAAGCACCCCGGCACGCCCAACCTGTATGACACGTCGAAGCACGTCATGGAAGGCGGCGGCAACTTCCGCGCCAACTTCGGCGTCGAGCGGGACGGCGTTTCGCTGCTCGCCGAGGAAGGCTCCGCCTCCAAGGGTGCCGAGCTGCAGATGGGCTACCCCGAGTTCGATGACGTGCTGCTGAAGAAGCTCGGCTGGTGGGACGAGCTCACCGATGCCGAAAAGGCCGCCGCCGAGGGCAAGAACTGGAAGACCGACCTCTCGGGCGGCATCATCCGCGTCGCGATGAAGAACCACGGCATGCACCCCTTCGGCAACGCCAAGGCGCGCGCGTTGGTGTGGAACTTCCCCGACCCGGTGCCGCTGCACCGCGAGCCGATCTACTCGCCGCGTCCGGATCTGGTCGAGAAGTACCCCACGCACGACGACAAGATGAAGTTCTGGCGCCTGCCGACGCTGTACAAGTCGCTCCAGGAAAAGGTCAAGGACATCTCCAAGGACTACCCGCTGATCATGACCTCGGGGCGCCTCGTGGAGTATGAGGGCGGCGGCGAGGAAACGCGCTCCAACCCGTGGCTCGCCGAGCTGCAGCAGGAAATGTTCGCTGAGGTGAACCCCAAGGACGCCAACGACGGCGGCTTCCGCAACGGCGACTACATCTGGGTCGAATCGCCGACCAAGGCGAAGCTGAAGGTGCGCGCCCAGGTCACGCAGCGCGTCGCGCCCGGCACCGTGTTCCTGCCCTTCCACTTCTCCGGCTGGTGGTCGGGCAAGGACATGCTCGAGTTCTACCCGGAAGGGGCGGCGCCGATCGTGCGCGGGGAGTCGGTCAACCACGCCACGACCTACGGCTACGACGCGGTGACGATGATGCAGGAAACCAAGACGACGCTTTGCCGCGTGTCCAAGGCCTGAGGAGAACATAAATGGCACGCATGAAATTCCTGTGTGACGCCGAGCGCTGCATCGAGTGCAACGGCTGCGTCACCGCCTGCAAGAACGAGCACGAGGTGCCGTGGGGCGTGAACCGCCGGCGCGTCGTCACGATCAACGACGGGGTGCCCGGCGAGCGCTCGATGTCGGTCGCCTGCATGCATTGTTCGGACGCGCCGTGCATCGCGGTGTGCCCGACCAACGTGATCTACCAGACCGAGGAAGGCGTTGTCCTGCACGACAAGGACGGCTGCATCGGCTGCGGCTACTGCTTCTACGCCTGTCCCTTCGGCGCGCCGCAATTCCCCAACGGTCCGGCGGCCTTCGGCGCGCGCGGCAAGATGGACAAATGCACCTTCTGCGCCGGCGGCCCCGAGGAAAACGGCTCGCAGGCCGAGTTCGACAAGTATGGCCGCAACCGCTTGGCCGAAGGCAAGCTGCCGCTATGCGCCGAGATGTGCTCGACCAAGGCGTTGCTCGCCGGCGATGCGACCGAGATCTCCGACATCTTCCGCGACCGCGTGCTGCGCCGCGGCAAGGGCGTCGAGGCCTGGGGCTGGATGACCGCCTACGGCAAGGACAAGGAGGGGGCGAAATGAAAGCGCGCATTCCGTACGTGATCGCCGCCGTGTGCGCGGCAGCCCTTCTCGCCGGCTGCGGCGAGCAGCCGCAGGTCGGCAAGTACGAACAGGGCAAATATGCCGGCAAGACCGACACCCGGCCGTGGGAGGGCGGAACGTTCAAGGGCGACAAGGGTGCGTGGGAGCAGGCCGAACGCAACCGCGTCCGCGCGCAGAACGAATACAAGCGTGTCGAATGAGGAGGCGGCCATGAGCACAATCCTCAGGCGGCGCAGTGGCTTCGGACTGCTGCTGGTGCTGTGGCTGTTCATGCTGGGCAGCGGGCCGGCGCTGGCGCAGGCCGATCCGGCCGCAGCGCAGGTCGAGCGCCAGCAGGCGCAGCCGCTCAACAACGCGCCGGTGTGGCGCGAGGTGCGTTCCGGCGAGGCGCACTTCACCACCGTGCGCGGCCCCGAAACCGGCGTGCTGATCCAGACCGAAGGCCAGGCGTGGCGCCAGTGGCGCAACGGTCCCGTGACCTTCTGGGGCGGTGTCCTGCTGCTGGTCGTGCCCACCGCGATCGGGCTGTTCTTCGCGGTCAAGGGCGCGGTCAAGCTGCACGGCGCGCCGACCGGTCGCAAGCTGCAGCGCTTCAGCACCTTCGAGCGTGTCGTGCACTGGGGCACCGCGATCAGCTTCGTCGTGCTCGGGATCACCGGCGTGTGCATCCTGTTCGGCAAGCACTTCATCGAACCGATCTTCGGCAACGCGGTGCTGGGCGGACTGCTGTGGGCGGGCAAGAACGTGCATAACTACGTCGGCCCGCTGTTCGGCGTGTTCACGCTGCTGATGATCCTCGCCTTCCTGCGCGACAACGTGTGGCAGGCGATCGACAGCGTGTGGATCCGCAAGGCCGGCGGCATCGCCAGCGGCGAGCACGTGCCCTCGGGGCGCTTCAACTTCGGCGAGAAGACCTGGTTCTGGATCGGCGTGACCTTCCTCGGCCTGATCGTTGCCGGCTCCGGCCTCGTGATGGACTTCCCCAACTTCGGCCAGACGCGCGCGACGATGCAGCTCGCGAACATCATCCACGGCGTCGGCGCGATCGTGCTGATCGCCCTGTCGCTGGGCCACATCTACATGGGCACGATAGGCGTCGAAGGTGCCTACCAGTCGATGAAGACCGGCTACGTCGACGAGACCTGGGCGAAGGAGCATCACGAGTTCTGGTACGACGAGGTCAAGGCCGGCCGCTCGGGCCATCCCTGATCCGCAGTGTGCGGGAGGCCCGCTCCTCGGCCTCCCGCGAAAACCCCTCCGTGCGCGCGGTTCCCCTGTGTGGAATTCGAGACTAGACTGATTGGATAAAGCCGGCGCCCGCCGCCGGCGCCCCAACATCTCAACGGAGGAGACACACGCATGAGCACCGTGACCCTGGGCGGCAACCCGATCGAAGTCGCCGGCAAGTTCCCGCAGAAGGGCGACGCAGTTCCGCCGCTGTCGCTGGTCGGCGCCGACCTCAAGGACGTCACGCTCGCCGACTACGCCGGCAAGCGCAAGGTCCTCAACATCGTCCCCAGCCTCGACACTCCCACCTGCGCGACCTCGACGCGCAAGTTCAACGCCGAGGCGTCCAAGCTCGACAACACCGTCGTGCTGATCGTCTCCGCCGACCTGCCTTTTGCGTCGAAGCGCTTCTGCGTCGCCGAAGGGCTGGAGAACGTCGTCACGCTGTCGACCATGCGCGGGCGCAACTTCATGAAGGACTACGGCGTCGAGATCGTCTCCGGCCCGCTCGCGGGCGTCACCGCCCGTGCCGTCGTCGTGCTCGATGCCAATGACAAGGTGCTGCACTCGCAGCTCGTCGGCGAGATCAAGGACGAACCGGACTACGCGGCGGCACTCGCGGCGCTGAAGTAGGCGCCCGCCGGAATCCGTTAGTGCAATTGGGTTTATGATGCGGGTACGGCGCGCGCGACCGGTTTCCGGCCGCCCTGCCGTTCCGCATCCGGCTGGTGGAAACAGCCGCTTCCCGAGCCGTCGCCCGATGTAACAAGATGCCGGACCCACTCCCGAAAGTCGGCGTCGAACAACTGCAGGTCGGCATGTTCGTGTCGCTGGACATGCCTTGGCTCGACCACCCCTTCCTGGTCAATTCCTTCCGCATCAGCAGCGAGAAGCAGCTGCGGGCCTTGCGCGAACTCGGCCTGCCCCGCATCGCCTACGATCCCGCCCGCTCGGTGGTCGCGCCGCGCGAGTCGGCAGGCGCCCCGCCGGCGCCGCCCGCAGCGGCGCCCGGACCGGACAGCGGCACCCTGATCGCGGCCAAGCGCCAGGGCGCGACGCGCATGGCGGAGCAGCGTGAACTCATCCGCAGCTGCGAGAAGGCCTACGGGGAATGCGTCGACTCGACGCGGAACCTGATCGCCGACCTGCTGCGCGAGCCCGCAGCGGCCACCGCGCTGGCCGGTGCCATGGTCGGGGAGCTCGTATCGACCTTTCTCGACGACCCCGGCGCGACCGTGATGCTGGTCGCCTCGCGCAAGCGCGACGACGCGACGCACCAGCACGCGCTCAACGTCATGATCCTGACGATGATCCTCGCGAAGGGGCTGGGGCTGAAGCGCGAGGTGTTCGAAGCGGCCGGCATGGGCGCGCTGCTGCACGACATCGGCGCCAAGCGGATCAATCCCATCGTGTTGCGCACCAAGGAACGCAGCCGCCCGGAAGAGTCCCTCTACCGCATGCACGGCGAGTACGGACTGCAGATCGTCGGCAAGCATGTTGCGTCGTCGGTGTGCGCGATCATCCGCGAACATCACGAATGCGTGGACGGCAGCGGCTTCCCGGCCGGCCGCAAGGGCCCGGACATCAACCCGCTCGCGCGCATGGTCGCGATCGCGAATCGCTACGACAACCTGTGCAATCCCCATTCGCTCGCCGAGGCCCTGACGCCCGCGGAAGCGCTGTCGCAGATGTACGCGCGCGAGTCCGCGCATTTCGACGCCTTCATGCTGTCGACCTTCATCAAGGAGCTGGGGATCTATCCGCCCGGCTCCTTCGTACGCCTGTCGACCGGCTCGATCGCGATCGTCGTCGCGGTCACGCGGGGCAACACGCTCAAGCCGACCGTGCTGGTGTACGAACCGGGTGTGCCGCGCCGCGATGCGCTGGTGCTGAGCCTGGCCGACTCCGACGAGGTCACGATAGACGCCGTGCTCAAGCCGCGCGGGCTGCCGCGCGGAGTCGTCGATTACCTCAATCCGCGCATGAACCTCGCGTACTTCGCGCAGCGCGCGCACGGCTGACGCAGTGCCTTACTAGCGGACGCTGATTTCCACGCTGTCGAAGCGGCCCGCGTCGTCCATCGCCGTGATCCGGTACGGACCGGCGACGGGAAATTTCCACAGCAGCGACCGGCCGGCCGCCACGCGCCCGATCTGCACGCCGTTCACGAGCCAAGTCAGGCTGTCCTGCCCGCCGCGGGCCTCCAGCCGCAGTTCGGGGGCGGGGCCGGTGCCGGCGCGGCGTATCGTTTCCCCGTCGGTGACGCCGACGATCTTCAGCCCCGCCTCGGGCGCGACGGCATCCCTGCACGCCGGCGCCCATGCGGGGGGCAGGGCGTGTCGTCGGGTGCCGGCGTCCAGCCAGGGTTCGAGCGCGGCGGGCCAGCGCGCCATCTCCACGGCCCGCATCTCGCCGGGCGCGCAGCCGGCACGCACCCGCAAGCCGCTTTCCGCGTCGCGGTAATCCGTGTAGCGGGGTGCGCCGCCGCGCAGGCGGTCGGGAAAGGTCGGCGGCGCGGCGCCGTTGAGGATCCAGGCGGTGCGCTGCTCATGGCACAGCGCGGTTGCAAGGTCCTCGCTCCAAGTGCCCAGCGGCCAGCAGATCTTCGCCTGCGACACGCCCTCGGGCGGGAGGCGTGACCCGGGCGGCCCGGGTGGCGCGCGATCGACTGCGGCGAACACGTCGATCAGCAGCGGCGCGGCGATGTTCGCGCCGAAGAAGCCGGGGTTGGGCGTGCCGTCGGGCCGGCCGACCCACACGCCCACCGTCAGGCGGTCGCTGACGCCGACCGACCAGGCGTCGCGGAAGCCGAAGCTCGTGCCGGTCTTGAAGGCGATGCCGCGCCGCACCCCGACGCCGCCTTCGACCGCGCGCGCCAGCGGCCCGCCCGATTCGAGGATGTCGCGCACGATGAAGGCCGCGCCCGCGCTCATCATGCGCGTTTCCTCGAGCGGGGCGTCGCTCACGTAGCGCGGCCGGGCGGCGATGCCGCCGCGCGCGAACGAGGAATAGGCACCGACGAGACCTTCCAGGCTCGTCGCGGCGCCGCCCAGGATCACGCTGAGGTTGGGGCCGGCGCCGCGCGGCAGCTCGAGCCTGAGGCCGCCGCGGCGCAGCTGCGCGACGAAGCGCTGCGGCCCGAGATGGTCGAGAACCTCCACGGCCGGCACGTTCAGCGACTTCTGCAGCGCCTGCGACACGCTGACCGGGCCGCTGAAGTTCGCCTGGAAGTTGCCCGGCTGGTAGCCGGCAAAGGACTGCGGCACGTCGGCCAGCAGCGATTCCGAATGGATCAGGCCTTCGTCGAGCGCCAGCCCGTAGAGGAAGGGCTTCAGCGTCGAGCCGGGCGAACGCGCCGCCCGCACCATGTCCACGTGCGAGAAGCGGCTCTCGTCGGCGAAGTCCGCGGAACCCGCGTACGCGAGCACGTCCAGCGTCGCGTTGTCGACCACCAGCGCCGCCATCGACACGCGCGGCGGCAGCACCGACAGCCGCGACGCGATGAGCTGTTCGACCATGCTCTGCATGCCCGCGTCCAGCGTCGTCTCCACGCGCGGCTGGCGGGGATGCTCGCGGCGCACGCGCTCGGCGAACAGCGGTGCGAGCAGCGGTTCGCGCACCGTCTGGGCGATCACCGGCTCCTGCCGCGCCTCGCGCACGACCTCGGCGCCCCAGTGCCGCTCCATGCGCGCCAGCACCTTGTCGCGCGCCTGCCGCGCGCGTTCGGGATAGCGGTCCGGACGCAGCAGCGAAGGGGCCTGCGGCAGCACCGTCAGCAGCGCGGCCTCCGCTTCCGTCAGGCGCGCCGACGGTTTGCCGAGATAGGCCCGGCTGGCCGCCTCGACGCCTTCGAGCACGCCGCCCATCGGCGCGTAACCGAGGTAGAGCGCGAGGATCTCGCGCTTGGACAGCCGCAGTTCCAGCTGCAGCGCACGTGCCATCTGGCGCAGCTTGCCGCGCAGCGTGTGCGGCGTCGGATCGAGGATGCGCGCGACCTGCATCGTCAGCGTCGACCCGCCCGACACGACGCGGCCGCTCGTTGCCCACTGTCCCGCGGCGCGCAGCAGCGCCAGCGGATTGACGCCGGGATGCCAGTGGAAGAAGCGGTCCTCGTAGGCGATCAGGGCCTCGAGGTAGCGCGGCGACACCTCGTCGGCGCGGACGGGATGGCGCCAGATGTGGGTGCGGTCGGGGAAGGCGCGCAACGGGGTGCCGTCGCGCGCCAGCACCACCTGCGCATGCGGTGCCGCGCGCCCCGGCAGGGGCGGCGGGAAGAGCTGGTCGGCAACAAGCAGCAGTCCCAGCGCCGCCGCAAGCGCGTGGCGCAGCCGGCGGCTCATTGCCCGTTGCCGGCCCCGCCGCCGTTTCCGTCGGTGATCTGCAGTGTCTCCTCGCTTCCGGCCATGCCGTAGATGTGCGGCTGGTACATGTCCTCGGCGTAGGTCGGCGGCACGACGAAATGCCCCGGCGTGACGACGCGCACGCGGTAGAAGAAGTTCATCTCGCCGCGCAGCTTCGCGGCGACGACGAAGCGGTCGTCGCGGAACTCGACGTGCTGGATCGCGCCGTCCTGCATCGCCTGGCGCGGGTCGATCCCGGCGATGCTGATCGCCGACTGCTCGCCCTGCACGATGTTGGCGTTCTCGATCTCGACCCCTGCCGGCACGTAGTCGACGACCAGGCCGTTGCTGTGGCGCCCGGCTGTGCTGACGCGCAGGCGGACGATCAGCGTTTCGCCGACACGCAGCGGACGCTTGCCGAGCGGCTGCCCGTCCGGCGTGTACCACTCGCGCCTGAGGTCGAACGCATCGCGCCGTGCCGCGGGCATCGCCGCGGGGTTGCCCGCGAGATTGAGCTCGGCGAAGAGCTTCTCCTGATGGGTATTGGTGAGCCGGACGCCGCCGGCGACGTCCTCGGCGGACAGGGACAGGAACTGCGTGCCCTTGCCGCCGATCGGCTGCGTCTTCCCGCCGCTGGCCGTTTCGGCCGTCCAGTTGCCGCCGTCGCCGGTCACGAAGCTGCGGCCGAGCAGGAACAGTGCGAGTTTTTCCTGGGTGCTGTGGTAGTAGTAGCGGCCGCGCTCCAGTTCCCCGGCGACGAGGTTCACGAGGTTCTCGCGGCCTTCGGGCTTGAGGCCGTGCTTCTCGAGCAGCACGTACATCAGCGCCCAGTCGCGCAGGTTGCTGCCGTAGTCGCCCCACCAGTAATTGTCCGGACGATTCTTCCGGATGCCGGCTTCGAGTGCGCTCGTCGCGCGCGCCTCGTCGCCCATGAGCTTCAATGCGATGCCGAGGTGCACCAGGCCGAGGCCCGAGTGCGCCGCGGCCTGCGACTCGTGCAGCTGCCGCAGCGTCGCCAGCGGGGCCTTGCCCTGCCGCGCGAGGACGTAGGCGCCGTAGGCGAGCACCGCGAAGCGCCCCGAGCCGGCGTAGCGGTGGTCCGCCCACACCGAATCGGCGCTGTATTTCACCGCTTCGCGCGGCAGGCCGGCGACGCCTTCCTGCAGGCCCTTCAACAGGAATTCGACGGCGCGCTTCTCCATCTCGGGCGGGACGTTGAAGCCCTGTTCGCGCGCGTCGAGCAGGAAATTCGTGACGTAGGCCGACAGCCAGTACTCGTAGTTGCCGACGTTGCCCCACAGGCTGAAGCCGCCGTTGGGCGCCTGCATGCCGGCCAGCCGCCCGATCGCCTTCTCGAGCATTTCGGCGCGCTCGGCCTGCGTGTAGGCCTTCAGGCCGAACTGCTTCGCGGCGGTCTCGTCGATGAACACGTGCGGGTACGCGGTGCTCGTCGTCTGCTCGGTGCAGCCGTACGGGTAGGTCAGCAGCCCGCGCACGGCGCCGCGCACGTCGATCGGCGCCTTGTCGGATACTGCCAGCGTCGCCGCGACGCTGTGCTTCAGGAATCCGCCCAGTTCCGCGTCGCGCAGTTCCACCGTTTCGCCCGGCGCGACCACGACGCGCTTCAGCACCGACTGACGCGGCGTCGGTGCCTGCACCTGCAGCGGGAAGCTGCGGTCGAGCTTCACCGCGTCGCTCTCGACATGCACGCGCACCTCGGTGAGTCCCAGCGCCGTCCCCGCTTCGACGGGGATGCGCAGGATGCGCTTCTGCTGGTCCTTGAGCGCAATCCGCTGTTCGCCGGCCTGGATCGCGAGGCCGTCGCCGTTGGTCACGCTGATGCGCACGTCCTGGGCGGCGCCGGAGAGGTTTTGCACATCCATCGCGAGCACGGCGCTGTCGCCGACCGACAGGAAGCGCGGGGTCGCGAGTTCGACGACCAGCGGCGCCGCGACGACGACCTCGGCCTCCTGCATGCCGAAGCGCTCGCCGCTGGTCGCGACGGCCATCAGGCGCAGGCTGCCGTTGAAGTCCGGCACCGGCAGCGAGATCTCCGCCTCGCCCTTGTCGTCGAGCGCCACCGGGCCGCTGAAGAGATCGACCAAGCGCACCTTCTTCGGCAGGCTCTTGGTCGGCTTGGGGGCCGCGTCGCCGCCGAACTTGAGCCGGCCCTTGTCGCCGGCCATCTTCTCGATCAGGCGCCCGTATACGTCATGCGCGTCGGCGCCGTAGCGCAGCTTGGCGAAGAAGAAGCCGAACGGGTCGGGGCTCTTGAACGCGGTGATGTTGAGGATGCCGGCATCGACCGCGGATAGCGTGACCATCGCCTTCTGGCCCCTGGCCTCCGGTACCTTCACGCGAACCTTCAGCGGCTGCTCGGGTTTCATCTTCTGCGGCGCTTCGAGCGCCACGTCGAGCTTGCGCTGGCTGCGGTCGAGCGGCAGGTGGATCAGACCCAGCGCGCGCGCCGGTGTGACCGTGTCGCCGCTGCTGCCCGGACGCAGCACCATGACTGAGACGTACAGGTCGTGGCGCTTCCACTCCTTGTCCACGGGGATGTCGATCGTCGTGCCGTCGGCGCCGACCGAGAGGCGGCGCACCCACAGCGCCCTGTCGCCCTCGACGGTCACGAGCGCCTCGCCAGCGTGCGGCGGGGTGATCGTAAGGCGCGCCGTTTCTCCGTCCGCGTAGCCCGCCTTGTCCAGCTTCAGCGCGACGAGGTCCGGGCGCACGCCCCGGGTTTCGTCGTCCTGCGCGTACCAGCCGGCGTAGAAGCGGTAGCGTGCGGTCTGTTGCGTTTCCGGGTCGAACACCTCGAGCCGGTAGCGGCCGTACTTGACGGGCAGAGCGAGCTTGCCGCGGCCGCCGGCGGGCATGGACACCTGCGTGGTGGACACCAGCTCATCGGTTTCGGTGAAACCCGAGTTCCAGCCGCGCTGGTCGTCGAAGCGCCAGTAGTAGTTGCGGTTCTCGCGGAACAGCCGCACCGGCAGCGCGGTGCCCGCCTTGAGGGTGGCGGCGGTGTCGGCGCGCACCACTTCGAACTCCGCCGCGGCGCCTTCGCGCGCGTAGGCGCCGACGAACAGCGGGCGTACGCCGACCAGCACCGGCGCGGGCCAATGCACGCGCTCGATGCTGCGGATGACCGGCCGACCGCCGCTCTCGAGCAGGCCGATGGTGGCGCGCACGGTGAAGGGCGAGCGCCGGCCCGCGACCGGTTCGAGATCCACGTCGACGCTCGTCTTGCCGGTGTCGTCGAGCGCGGTTTCCGACAGTTCGGTGCGCGATTTGACCGTGTCTTCGTCCGCATCGCCGAACACGAAGCCGGGCAGCTTGTGCGCGAGCGGGTTGCGGTTGCGCTCGGTGTTCACGACGCCGACGAGGCTGTTGCCGGCGGCGGGGGCGCCGTACAGGTAGCGACCGCTGACGTCGATGCGCCAGCTCGCGCCGTCCGCGAGACTGTCCTCGGTGCTCGCGAGGTCGAGCTTCATGCGTTCCGGCAGGAATTCCTCGACGCCGAAGCGCATCACCGCCGCGGCCGTGCTGGCCGCCGGGTCAGTGCGCAGTTCGAGCGCCCACGAGCCGGTCGCGGCGTCGATCGGCAGCTCGATCGCCTGGGTGTAGTAGCCGGGGTCGAGGTCCTGCGGCTTCCACGTCCGGGTCCATTGCAACTTGCCGTCCGGTCGGCGCAGCGCGGCCTGGATCGGCTGCGGCGGCACGGTGCGTCCGTCGGCGTCGCGGGCGATCACCGAGACGTCGAAGCGCTCGCCCGGGCGGTACAGGTTGCGTCCGCTGTAGGCGAACAGGCGCACCGGGACGAAGGGCGTGCCGGCGATGTCGAACTCGCCGAGGTCGAGCGCCGGCTCCTTCAGGGCGACGAGCGACAGGTGCTCGCCCTTGCGTGCCGTCAGCACGCGCGCACCTTTCGGGCGCTCGGCGAAGTTCGCCCGCCCGTCGCCGTCGCTCTCGCCGCGTGCCAGGGTCTTGCCCTCGCCGTCGATCCAGCTCAGCTCGGCGCCGCTCACGGCCTTGCCGCTGGCCAGCGAACTCACGTAGGCGTCGGCGCCGGCGGCGTACTGGCGCACGTGCAGGCCGAGATCGCTGACGTAGAAGTAGGTGGTCTGGAACTCGTGGCGGAAGCGGTTCGGCTGCGACATCACCGCGACGTAGACACCCGGTTCGCGCAGTGCGGGGATGTCCTCGACGGGGATGAAGGTCACGCGGCGCCGGTCGGACTTCTGTTCGGTGACGAAGCGCCCGATGAAGGCGCTGGTCGTGAGGCGGTGCAGCTGGTCGAGCTGCCAGCCGTCGACGGCGCCCTTGAGGCGGGTGCCCGAATCGCGGTAGTAGTAGCTCTCCTCGTCGTCGGCTTCGCCGCCTTCTTCGTCGGTGGACGCATTGCGGGTCGGCTGGCCGGCCACGACCTGGTCGAGGAATTCGGACAGGCGCTCCGGCTTGACCTTGAGGAACTGGATGTCGACTTCGGGCACGTTCACGGTCGTGACCGGCAGGCCGCCGTTCTGCCCTGCGGGCAGCACCATGCCGCGGCTGGCGAAGTAGAACGCCGGGGCGACCGTGCCCATGCGGATGGAGAAGCGCGCTTCCGCATCGAGCTTGCTGCCGTCCTTCGCCGGCAGGCCGGCCATCACGCGCACGACATAGCGGGTCTGCGGTTTGACGTGCGGGAAGAACAGCAGCCGCGGGTTTTCGCCGACGACCCAGGCGCCCGAAACCGGCTTGCCGCCCTCGGTCACCGTGTCGGCGGGGTCGCTGCTGCTCGCGTTGCTGACCCCGGCCGTCGTGCTGCCGTCTTCCTCTTCCTCATACTGCACGCCCGCCGACGATCCTTCTGCCGCGTGGGCGGGAGACGGCATCTCCAGCACCTGGAGAAACTTGTCGTGATCGCCGCGGGCATCGAGCGGCAGGCTGAACGACAGCGCGAGGGCGGGCGATCCGTCGAGCTCGCGCGGGGCGCCGTCCACGACCTCGAAGGGTACGCTGCCGGCCTCGGCGTCCTCGCCCGCGCGGTCGCGCGTGGCGAAGAAGTAGCCGCCGAGCGCCGCCACGAGAACGACGACGAGCGCGATCGGCGCAATGCCGAAGCCCCTGGATCCTGCCTTTCCGAGCCGCATGCAATTCCCCCGTTATATGCGGGCGGAATTGTAACCGAGGAATGCGGGAAGTTCCTCGGGCCGGAAAGATCTGCTAGGCCGCCGCCGCAGGGCGCGGCGGTTATGCGGGGCGGAGCGCGTCGAGCGCCTGTTCCAGCGACTTCACGCTGCGCTCGACCGCATGCAGCTTGTCGAGGCCGAACAGCCCGATGCGGAAGCTGCGGAAGTCCGCCGGTTCGTCGCACTGCAGCGGCACGCCGGCGGCGGTCTGCAGGCCCTGCGCGATGAACTTCCGCCCCGACTGGATTTCGGGGTCGTCGGTGTAGCACACGACCACGCCCGGCGCCTCGAAGCCCGGTGCAGCGACGCTGCGGAAGCCGCGTGCGGCGAGCAGCGCGCGTACGCGCCGGCCCAGCTCGTGCTGTTCCGCCTTCACCTTGTCGAAGCCGTAGGCTTCCGTTTCCAGCATCACGTCGCGCAGCGCGGTCAGCGCGTCGGTCGGCATCGTCGCATGGTAGGCATGTCCGCCCTTCTCGTAGGCTTCCAAGATCTGCAGCCACTTCTTCAGGTCGCACGCGAAGCTGGTGCTGGTCGTCGCCTCGATCCGCTCGCGCGCGCGCTCGCTGAGCATCACGAGGGCGCAGCACGGCTGCGAGCTCCAGCCCTTCTGCGGCGCGCTGATCAGGATGTCGACGCCGCTCGCGGCCATGTCGACCCAGATCGTGCCGGACGCGATGCAGTCGAGCACGAACAGGCCGCCGACCTCATGCACGGCGTCGGCGACGGCGCGCAGATAGTCGTCGGGCAGGATCATCCCGGCCGCGGTCTCGACGTGCGGGGCGAACACCAGATCGGGCTTGTGCTCGCGGATCGCCGCGACGACCTCGGCGATCGGCGCCGGCGCGAACGGCGCCTGCGGACCGGCTTCGATCGGCCGCGCCTTCAGCACCGTGCATTCGGACGGGATGCCGCCCATGTCGAAGATCTGCGTCCAGCGGTAGCTGAACCAGCCGTTGCGGATCACGAGGCACTTCTTCCCGGTCGCGAACTGGCGCGCCACCGCCTCCATGCCGAAGGTGCCGCTGCCGGGCACGACGACCGCCGCATGCGCGCCATAGACCTTCTTCAGCACGCGCGAGATGTCGCGCATGACGCCCTGGAAACGCTGCGACATGTGATTGAGCGCGCGGTCGGTATACACGACCGAGTATTCGAGCAGACCGTCCGGATCGGGTTGGGGCAGCAGGCTGGGCATATTCTTCGGGCTCCGCAGGCAATGAATCCGACATGGCCGTCCAGCTTAGCACGCGGTGCGGCTCAGGGCGGACAGGGGCTGCGGTTCAGGTATTTCGCGCATTCCGCGTCCGTGAGGCCGTCGCCGACGCGTTCGTGCAGCGCGGTCGCGACTTGTCCTGGGTCGAGCAGATGGAAATGCACGCGCCGGTCGTCGCCGCCGGTCGCGAGCAGGTGCCCGTCGGGCGAGAAGGCGACGGCATGCACGGGGCCATCCTGCGGCGGCAGCACCACACGCTCCGCGCCGCTGGCGACCTCCCACACGCGCGCGCTGCGGTCGCGTCCGGCGGTCGCGAGCAGGCGGCCGTCGGGGCTGAAGGCGAGCGCGCCGATCGCGCCCGCATGTCCCGCCAGGCTGCGCACCGGCTTTCCGGCCGTCAGGCCCCACAGGCGCACGACGCGGTCGGTGCCGGCGGTCGCGAGCAGCGAGCCGTCCGGACTCAGCGCGAGGTCGAGGATCTCGTCGCCGCGTTCCTGCAGGCTGCGCAGCCGCTTGCCGTTCGCGGCACCCCATTCCGTGAGGGCGCCGTCGGCGCCGGCCGTCAGCACGCTGCGCCCGTCGCGGCTGAAGATCACGCAGTTCAGCGGGGCCGCGCCGGCGCGCAGCCACAGCCGTCGCGCACCGCTGGCGGCGTCCCACACGCCGACCATCCCGTCGCGTCCAGCCGTGACGACGTGGTGCCCGTCGCTACTGAAGGCGATGCCATTTATGCGTCCAGAGTGCCCGCGCAGCATGAGCGGTGGCCGCTCGCCGGCGGCGTCCCATAGCGTTGCGCTGCCGTCGCCTTGCGCGGTCGCGATGCGACCGCCGTCCGGGCTCCATGCGACGCGCGACGCCGTGCTCGCCAGCCTGTGCCGGACTTCCCCGCCACCGACTTCCCATACGGTGGCATCCGTACCGGCCGCAGCGGTGGCGAGCCGCCCGCCGTCCGGACTGAAGGCGAGGCTGCGGATCGCCCCGGTGTGGCCGAAGGCGATGTCCCACAGCTTCACGCTGCCGTCAGCGCCGGTCGTCGCGAGCCGTGTGCCGGCCGTGTCGAAGGCGAGGTCGGTCACGGGGTTGCCCTCCCCGGCGAGCGTCGCGAGCGGCTGGCATTCGCCGGCCGGAAGCGTGCAGCCTGCCGCGTCCCACAGCCGCGCCGAGCCGTCGTAACTTCCGGTCGCCAGCAGACTGCCGTCAGGACTGAAGGCGACGGCACGGATGGCGTCGGGCTGTTCGGGCAGCTCGCGCACCGGCGCGCCGCTGCCGGCATCCCACAGGCGCGCCCGGCGGTCTTCGCCCGCACTCGCCAGCCAGTGCCCATCCGGACTGAATGCGAGCGCGAGGACCGCGTCGGCATGGCCTGCGAGCACGTGCAGTACCCTGCCGCTCAACAGGTCCCAGATGCGCAGCGTGGCATCGCCGCCCGCCGTCGCCAGGTGCCGCCCGTCCGGACTGAAGGCGACCGCATGCACCGGCGCCTTGTGGCCCGTGAGGTTCGCGAGCAGGCCGCCCGTATCCGCGTCCCACAGCCGCACGACCGGGCTCCGGCCTACCGTCGCAACGATCTCCCCGTCCGGCCCGAACGCGACGCCGTTCAGGGGTTCCGGCTGGCGCGGCAGCTCGCGCAGCCGTTCGCCGCGCGCGAGGTCCCACAGGATGATGCGGCCGTCGTCGCCCACCGATGCGAGCGTCTTTCCGTCCGGATCGAAGGCGAGATCGCGGGCCTCGCCCTCGTGACCGTGCAACTCGAAGGGCGTCGCGCCGTCGGCGGCATCGCGGATGCGCAGCGTGCCGTCCTGGCCGGCCGACGCGACGAGTGCCCCGTCGGGGCTGAAGGCGATCGCATTGACGCGGTCGGTGTGCCCGCGCAGCGTCAGGCGCAGGCGGCTCGCGTCGAGGATGCGCCGCGCCGCGTCTTCGGCCTGGCCGCGCACGAAGGGCGCGCCGTCCGCGGTGCGTCGCAGCGCCTCGAACGCCGCGCGCGCGGCGAGGTCCGGGTCGGTGTCGACATGGCGCAAGGCCGTGGCGACGAGTTGGAGCGACAGCACGACATCGGCCTGCTGCCGGCGCTGCAACTCGGCGACCTGCTGCGCGACCAGTGCGGCGATTGCCGCGATCGCCGTCAGGAGCGCGAGGATGCCCAGCCCGACCGCGCGCCGCCGCATGCGCCGCGCGAGAGCGGATTGTTCCGTGGCGCGTGCCTGCGCGGCGACGATGCGGTCTTCCCTTCCGCCCGCGGGACCCATGTCCGGCAGCAGTTCCGAGATCACGCCATCAGGGGATGATGCCACCGCCGTCCTCCACGCCGATCCGCCGCAAGGCCCGCCGTTACGCGATCTGGCGCGCCTCCGCCGCTGAACTATATTTGAAGCACGCTCCCGTTCGAAGGAGTTCCGTCACGTGTTCCCCGACATCCGTACTTCACGTCCGGGCGCGCAGTCCGCCGCTGACTCCGCTGCCACGTCCGCGACGCCCGCCGACGCCCGCTCACGGACAAACCGCCGTCCGCGGTGCGTCCGGCCATCCCGACCGCGTGTCCCAAGAATGCCGCGGACATCGGACCTGTGCTGGTTACAATGTGTAAGTCCGATCTGCGGCGCAGGATCGACGCGCGTCGCGCGCGTTCCACCCGCAGTGCACCGCTGCGTACGAGCGGGGACTCGGGTTGATCCCTATGCCCGCGAGTTGCGCCATGCCTTACGATGGACGCGGGCGGCCGTCACCCGCCGGCTGTCTCCGCCCCATCGGGCACAAGAGCCGTCCTCCGCATTTCCGAACCAACACAATTGGAGCCCGTTCATGCGTAAGTCCCTCACCGCCCTCGCCCTGTGCCTCTCCGTCGCCGGTCTCGCCGCGCCCGCCCATGCCCAGCTCACCGGCACGCTGCAGAAGATCAAGGATTCCGGCGCGATCACGATCGGCCATCGCGAATCCTCGGTGCCCTTCTCCTACCTCGACGCCAACCAGAAGCCCATCGGCTATGCGATGGACCTGTGCGCCAAGGTCGTCGACGCGATCAAGACCGAGCTGAAAATGCCCAGCCTGCAGGTGAACTACCAGGCCGTGACCTCGCAGAACCGCATTCCGCTGATGCAGAACGGTACGATCGACCTCGAGTGCGGCTCCACGACCAACAGCGTCGCGCGCCAGCAGCAGGTCGGCTTCTCGGTGGCTTACTTCGTCACCAGCGTGCGCATGGCGGTGCGCAAGGATTCCGGCGTCAAGGACATCGGCGACCTCAACGGCAAGCCGGTCGTCACGACCACCGGTACCACGTCCGACCAGCTCATCAAGATGAACGAGAAGGGCAAGACGATCGACGTGCGCAACATCTACGGCAAGGACCACGCCGACTCCTTCCTGATGGTCGAGAGCAGCCGTGCCGCCGCCTTCGTGATGGACGACATCCTGCTCGCCGGCCTCATCGCCAGCTCCAAGAGCCCGGCCAACTTCGACATCGTCGGTCCCTCGCTGCGCGACGAACCCTACGCCGTGATGATGCGCAAGGACGATGCGCCGATCAAAGCGCTGGTCGACAAGACCCTCGCCGGCCTGATGAAGTCCGGCGAGGCCGAGAAGCTGTACGCCAAGTGGTTCATGAACCCGGTCCCGCCGCGCAACGTGAACCTCAACTTCCCCATGAGTCCGGCGGTGAAGGCCGCGTTCCAGAGCCCGACCGACAAGGGCGTCGAGTAAGCGGCCCGCGCGCGGCGGCCGTCCTCCGGCCGCCGCGCCCCGACATCCGACAAACCCGGCGCACGTGCGCCGCCCAGGGAGGGGAGTTCGCATGAACTACCATTGGGACTGGATGTTCTTCTTCCAGGAGACCGACGACGGTCTCAAGTACTACGACTGGATCCTGTCCGGCCTGGGCTGGACCACCTTCGTCTCGCTCGCCTCGCTCGCGGTCGCGCTGACGCTGGGCTCCGTGCTGGGCGTCATGCGCACGACCCCGAAGCGCTGGCTCGTCGGCCTCGGCGACGCCTACGTCGACGTCTTCCGCAACGTCCCGCTGATCGTGCAGCTCTTCATGTGGTTCTTCGTCGTGCCCGAGCTGGTGCCGGAGAAGCTCGGCATCTGGATGAAGCAGGACCTGCCCTACTTCGTCACCGCGATCGTCGGCCTCGGCCTCTACACCGCTGCGCGCATCGCCGAGCAGGTCAAGGCCGGCATCAACTCCCTGTCGCGCGGCCAGCGCTTCGCCGGTCTTGCGCTGGGCTTCACCGAATGGCAGACCTACCGCTACGTGCGCCTGCCCATGGCCTACCGCATCGTGCTGCCTGCGCTGACGTCGGAGGCGATGAACATCTTCAAGAACTCCGCCGTCACCTACGCCGTCGGCATTCTCGAACTCTACTTCCAGTACAAGCAGATCATCGAGAAGACCTCCCAGGTGCTCGAGATCACCATCGTCGTCACGCTTTCCTACTTCATCCTCGCGTTCGTCATGAACCGCATCCTAGCCTTCGTCGAGGCCCGTACGCGCGTGCCCGGGCTCATCGTCGGCCAGAAGGGAGGGAAGTGATCATGAGTGACTTCGACTTCTCGGTCATCACGCAGAACTGGGCCTTCCTCGCCGAAGGCCTGCGCTACACGCTGCAGGTCACCGTCACCGCGATGCTGGGCGGCATCCTCATCGGCACGTTGCTTGCGCTGATGCGCCTGTCGTCGATCGTGCCGCTGCAATGGTTCGCCGCGGGCTATGTGAACATCTTCCGCAGCGTGCCGCTGGTGCAGGTGATCCTCGCCTTCTACCTGATCATCCCGCTGGTGCTGCAGATGATCACCGGCAAGCAGATCCCGATTGGTGCCGCGAACTCGGCCTACTTCACCTTCACGATCTTCGAGGCCGCGTACTACTCGGAAATCATGCGTTCGGGCATCCAGTCGATCCCGAAGGGCCAGATCGCCGCGGGCTATGCGCTCGGCTTCACCTACGGCCAGACGATGCGCTTCGTCGTCCTGCCGCAGGCCTTCCGCAACATGCTGCCGGTGCTGCTCACGCAGACCATCATCCTGTTCCAGGACGTGTCGCTGGTGTATGCCATCGGCGCGACCGACTTCTTCGGCGCGGCCGACAAGATCACCCAGCGCGACCTGCGTCCGGTCGAGATGTACACGACCGTCGCGGTCGTCTACTTCATCATCTGCTTCACGCTGTCGCGCCTCGTCAAACGGCTGCAGTCGCGCATCGCCATCATCCGTTAAGCATCGGGAGCCCAGAACGATGATCGAGATCAAGAACGTTTCGAAGTGGTACGGCAGCTTCCAGGTGCTCACCGACTGCACGACCCAGGTGAGCAAGAGCGAAGTGGTGGTGGTGTGCGGCCCCTCGGGATCGGGCAAATCGACGCTGATCAAGTGCGTGAATGCGCTCGAACCCTTCCAGCAGGGCAGCATCGTCGTCGACGGCATCGCCGTCGAGAACCCCAAGACCGACCTGCCCAAGCTGCGCGCCCGGGTCGGCATGGTGTTCCAGAACTTCGAGCTCTTCCCGCACATGACGATCACCGACAACCTCGCGATCGCGCAGATCAAGGTGCTCGGCCGCGGCAGGGAGGAGGCCGTCGACAAGGGCCTCAAGCTTCTCGACCGCGTCGGCCTCAAGAACCAGGCGGCGAAGTTTCCCGGTCAGCTCTCGGGTGGCCAGCAGCAGCGCGTCGCGATCGCGCGCGCGCTCGCGATGGACCCGATCTGCATGCTCTTCGACGAGCCGACCTCCGCCCTCGACCCCGAGATGATCAACGAGGTGCTCGACGTCATGGTCCAGCTTGCGCACGAAGGCATGACGATGATGTGCGTCACGCACGAGATGGGCTTCGCGCGCAAGGTCGCCAACCGCGTGATCTTCATGGACCGCGGCGCCATCGTCGAGGACGCCGCAAAGGAAGACTTCTTCGGCCAGCCGCGTTCCGAGCGCGCGCAGACCTTCCTCGCGAAGATCCTCAATCACTGAGGCATCGGGGCGCGCCGCGCCCCGACGCTCACACCTTCTTCAGGTAGCAGGCCTTCAGCATGAAGTTGCCCGCGTCCATCTTGCAGTCGACTTCGTGGTCGCCGCCGACGAGGCGGATACTCTTCACTTTCGTGCCGACCTTCAGCGTGATCGATGAACCCTTCACCTTCAGGTCCTTGATCAGCACCACCGCATCGCCGTTCTGCAGCACGTTGCCGTTGGCATCCTTGACGACCGCCTCGTCCTCGTCGTCAGCCGGCGCGGCCTCGGCCATCGGCCACTCGTAACCGCAGTCGGCGCACACGTAGTTCGCGCCGTCCGGATACGTGTTCTCGAGGGTGCATTGGGGGCAGGCCGGGATGTTCGACATGGTGTTCTCGCTGATCGCAGGTGCAGAAAGGCCCCGGAGTATCCATAACCGCTCCATGGTTGGCAATGGCCACCCGTGCAAGGAATGACGATGAGCATCGAACGCAAACCCATCCGTCGCGGCGGTATCCGCTCCGCCGGCTACGACCGCGGCGCGCGCATCCTCGAGATCGAATTCGACAACGGCAGCATCGTCCAGCACAACGGCGTCGGCGAGGAGATCGCGCGCCGCTTCCTCGCCAGCGGCTCCCCGGTGAGCTACTACCGCGACAACATCGAGGAGGAGTTCACCCTCAGGCGCGTGCGCTGAGGGAGCGCTGCAATGCCCATGGCGAACCCGTGGGGGAGTCGCTACTATGACGACCGTATTGCGGCGCCCACCGTCGTCATCGCAGTGATCGCAAGGTCATGCCGGGCTCCGCGCCAACGGACGGAGTGACGGGCATCATGAGCGGTTGGTCGATCGGGGTGGGGCGCGGTCTGGGACGGAAGCTGGGAACGGCGGGGCTGCTCCTCGGCCTGTATTGCGCGAGCGGCTTCGCGTTCGAGCGCGACATCGACCCGGCCTACCGGCTGTCCGCCGAGGCGCCCGGCACCGCCTTCGAGCGGGAACGACTGGGAATCCGCGAGGAATGCGGCCTGCACCGCGCAGAATTCCACGGTGGAGCCCCGGACGAGCAGCAGCGCGCACAGACGCGCGAGGTGCTCGCCTACCAGGGGCTGGTCGAGGAAGCTCTGACCATGCGGGCGCGTTCGATCCGCCTGCTGGACGAGCTGCGCGACAAGATCGCGCACCGCCAGGCACTCTCCGGACGGGACCTGCAGCGCCTCAACCAGGGTGCCGCGGCGATGCTGGAACAGCGTGCCGCGCTCTACCGGATCAGCCTCGCGCACGAATGCTGGCTCGACGAGCCGGTCCCGGACGACCCGCAGGCCGCGCGCCGTCAGGCCACCGCCATCGCGATGTCGCTGTCGGCGGCGCTCGTGCTGTATGACAACTACCTCTCCGCGATCTCGCTCTACCGCTCCGATTCTATGCTGCGCCAGCATCTCAACCGTTCGGACAGCGGCTTCTACATCAAGGGCGGCGAACTGAACCGCATCGCCGCTTCCTTCGCGTCGCCTGAAAACCGCAGCCGTGTGCGCCGCGGGTTGGTGTGGTTCGAAACCCACGGCCGGAGCGGCGCGATGGACGAAGAGGGCGGCGACGAGGCCTATCGCTACCTCGCGCAACTCATCGACCAGAGCCCTTCGCGGAATATCGTCCGCCATGTCCGTCCGCTCGAGTTCGTCGGCAACATGTTCGGCATGTTCTCGCTCCTGAGCGTCGATCGCCTCAGCGGTCTCAAGGACGAGGGAGTCCATGTCTCGAGCCTTCTGTTCGGCAATGCGGTCGGTCTCGTCGAGAGTCGCCGGGGCAAGCTCGATGCGCGCCCGGACGTGTTGACCAGAGTTGCGTCGAGTGCGCGGGCGGGAGACATCCTGCTTGAAAAGACGCCGTTCCGTCTCACCGATGCGTTCATCCCGGGCCACTGGGGGCATGTTGCCGTGTGGGTCGGAAGCGAGGCGGAACTGCGCGAACTGGGTGTTTGGGATCACCCCGCCGTGCGCCCCCACCACACGGCGATCCGGGCGGGACGCGGCGTGGTCGAGGCCCTCCGGTCCGGGGTCGAGATGAATACGCTCGCGCACTTCCTGAATGTCGACGACCTCGCCCTGTTGCGGCAGGAGGATGTGGCCGACGCGCAACGCGCGCAGATCGTGGTCCAGGCGCTGCGTCAGGTGGGCAAGGGCTACGATTTCAACTTCGACGTCCAGTCAACCGACCGGATCGTCTGTTCGGAACTGGTCTACCACAGCTATATCCATCTCGACTGGCCGACCGAGCGCCATCTCGGCCGGGTGACCATCAGTCCGGACAATATTGCAGTGCGGGCCACGACCGTGGGCCCGTTGAGCGTCGCCCTGCTGTATCACGACGGGAGTGAAGTTGCGTCGAACCCGCGTGGAGCGATGGAGGGGCTGGTCGAGGCGCAGGTGATCCGTCTCGCCCGCCGCTGAGCGGAAGCGTCCCGCCCTGCCGTGACCCGCAGCTACCCTTGGAATCGAACCAAACGATGCGTCAAGTAACTGTTTGACAATGGCTTTTCCGTGAAACACGGTTGAGGAACACTAGGCTTTCGCACTGCAACAGCGTAAAATCCCCCGTCTTTCGCTTCATCCGCGCCGGGGTGCGCCATGCTCTATCCCTCCCGTTTCGATGTCATCGTGGTTGGTGGCGGCCATGCCGGCACCGAAGCCGCCCTCGCGTCCGCGCGCATGGGCGCGAAAACGCTTCTGCTTACGCACAACATCGAAACCCTCGGTCAGATGAGCTGCAACCCGTCGATCGGCGGCATCGGCAAGGGACACCTCGTCAAGGAAGTCGATGCGCTGGGTGGCGCGATGGCGGCCGCCACCGACGAAGGCGGCATCCAGTTCCGTATCCTCAACGCGTCCAAGGGGCCCGCCGTGCGTGCGACCCGCGCCCAGGCCGACCGCGTGCTGTACAAGGCCGCGATCCGCACGCGCCTTGAAAACCAGCCTAACCTGTGGCTGTTCCAGCAGGCCGTCGACGACATCACCGTCGCCGGCGACCGCGTGACCGGCGTCGTCACGCAGATCGGCCTCGCCTTCGAAGCGCCCGCCGTCGTGCTCACCGCCGGCACCTTCCTCAACGGCCTCGTGCACGTCGGCCTCGAACACTACTCCGCCGGCCGTGCCGGCGACCCGCCCGCGATCTCCCTCGGCCAGCGCCTCAAGGAACTCAAACTCCCGCAAGGGCGCCTCAAGACCGGCACGCCGCCGCGCCTCGACGCGCGCACGATCGACTTCTCGGTGATGCAGGAGCAGCCCGGCGACGATCCCGTGCCGGTGTTCAGCTTCCTCGGTTCGGCCGCCCAGCACCCCGCGCAGCTGCCGTGCTGGATCACGCACACCAACCAGCGCACCCACGACATCATCCGTGCCAACCTCGACCGCTCGCCGATGTACTCCGGGGTCATCGAAGGCGTCGGCCCGCGCTACTGTCCGTCGATCGAGGACAAGATCCACCGCTTCGCCGACAAGGACAGCCACAACATCTTCCTCGAGCCCGAAGGCCTCACGACGCACGAGATCTACCCGAACGGGATTTCGACTTCGCTCCCCTTCGACGTCCAGCTCGCCGTCGTGCGCTCGATCCGCGGCCTCGAGAACGCGCACATCCTGCGTCCCGGCTACGCGATCGAATACGACTACTTCGACCCGCGCAACCTCAAGAGCAGCCTCGAAACCAAGACCTTCCACGGCCTCTTCTTCGCCGGCCAGATCAACGGCACCACCGGCTACGAGGAGGCCGCCGCGCAGGGCCTGCTCGCCGGCGCCAACGCCGCGCTGCAGGTGCAGGGCCGCGAAGCCTGGTGCCCGCGCCGCGACGAGGCCTATCTCGGCGTGCTCGTCGACGATCTCGTCACCCGCGGCGTCGCCGAGCCCTACCGCATGTTCACGTCGCGCGCCGAATATCGCCTCTCGCTGCGCGAAGACAACGCCGACCTGCGCCTGACCGAGAAGGGCCGCGAACTGGGCCTCGTCGACGACGTGCGCTGGGAAGCCTTCTGCCGCAAGCGCGAAGCGATCGAGCGCGAAACCGCGCGCCTCAAGGCTACCTGGGCGAATCCCGAACGCGTGCCCGCGGCCGACGCCGAGCGCGTCGTCGGCAAGGCGCTCGAACGCGAATACCGCTTCTTCGAGCTGCTGCGCCGCCCGAACACCCGTTACGTCGAGCTCATGACGCTGCCCGGCGCGCCCGAAAACGCCGAGACCGACCCGCAGGTCATCGAGCAGCTCGAGATCGCCGCGAAGTACCAAGGCTACATCGACCGTCAGCAGGATGAGGTCGCGAAGCAGCTGCAGGCCGAATCGACGCGCCTGCCCGCCGACCTCGACTACGCCGACGTGCGCGGCCTGTCGAAGGAAGTCCAGCAGAAACTCAACCTGCACAAGCCCGAGACGATCGGTCAGGCGGGCCGCATCCAGGGCGTCACACCGGCCGCGATCTCGCTGCTGCTCGTGTGGCTCAAGCGCCGCGAACTCGTCGCGCGCAGCCGCGGCACCGCCGGCAACGATCCGGCGAAGGCGAAAACCGCATGAGCGCGATGACGCTGGAGCGCGGTCTCGCCGAAATGGGCCTCGATCTGCCGGCCGAAGTGCAGGCGCAGCTCCTCGCCTTCGCCGCGCTGCTGCAGAAGTGGAACAAGGTCTACAACCTCACGTCGATTCGTGATGCCGGCCAGATGCTCACGCATCACCTGCTCGATTCGCTGGCGGTGCTGCCGCAGCTCACAGGTATCGAACGCCTCGCCGACGTCGGCTCGGGCGGCGGACTCCCCGGCATCCCGCTCGCGATCGCGACGGCCGGCCGCCAACCCGTGCTCGCGGTCACGTCGATCGAGACCGTCAACAAGAAGGCGAGCTTCCAGCAGCAGGCGAAGATCGAACTGGGGCTCGCGAACTTCACCGTCGTGAATGAACGTGTCGAGAACGTGCACCCCGACGCCCCCTTCGACGCCATCGTCTCGCGCGCCTTTTCCGAACTCGCCGACTTCGTCGGCCTCACGCAGCACCTGCTGCGCCCCGGCGGTCGCTTCCTTGCCATGAAGGGCGTGTATCCTCATGACGAAATCGCGCGCCTGCCCGCCGACTTCCGCGTCGTCGAGGCCGTGCCGCTGACGGTGCCGGGACTCGGCGCCGAACGACACCTGATCATCGTGGAAAAGAGCTGAATGGCCCGAATCTTCTGCGTCGCCAACCAGAAAGGCGGAGTCGGCAAGACCACCACCTGCGTGAACCTCGCCGCCGCGCTGCAGCTTGCCGGGCAACGTACCCTGCTCGTCGACCTCGACCCGCAGGGCAACGCGACGATGGGCAGCGGCATCGACAAGCGCGCGCTGCAGAAGTCCGTGTATCACGTCCTCGTCGGCCTTGCGACCCTCGACGAAGCGCGGGCAAATTCCCCCTCCGGCGGCTATGACGTCCTGCCGGCGAACCGCGACCTCGCCGGCGCCGAAGTCGAACTCGTCGACCTCGAACGCCGCGAGAACCGCCTACGCGACGCCTTCAAACAGTTCGACGCCGAATACGATTTCGTTCTCGTCGACTGCCCGCCCTCGCTGTCGATGCTCACGCTCAACGGACTGTGCGCCGCCCACGGCGTCATCATCCCGATGCAGTGCGAGTACTACGCGCTCGAAGGCCTGTCCGACCTCGTCAACACGATCAAGAAGGTGCACGCCAATCTCAACCGCGACCTCAAGATCATTGGCCTGCTGCGCGTCATGTTCGACCCGCGCATGACATTGCAGCAGCAGGTCTCCGCCCAGCTCGAGAGCCACTTCGGCGACAAGGTGTTCGACGCCATCGTGCCGCGCAACGTGCGCCTCGCCGAAGCCCCCAGCCACGGCATGCCCGGCGTCGTCTTCGACCGCGCAGCCAAGGGCGCGCAGGCCTACATGGCGTTCGCGAACGAAATGATCGAACGCGTGAAGACGCTGTAACCCGCCCACGATACAGCAGACCAAGCCCATGTCCCGACCCAAACTCAAAGGCCTCGGCCGCGGCCTCGACGCCCTGCTCGCGGCGAACAACGACGACGAATCCGTCGGCGAACTGCAGACCCTCGGCGTCTCGGCGCTGCGGCCCGGCAAGTACCAGCCGCGCACGCGCATGGACCCGGGTTCGCTCGAGGAACTGGCCGCCTCGATCAAGGCCCAGGGCGTCATGCAGCCCATCCTCGTGCGCCCGGTCGACGGCAGCGGCTACGAGATCATCGCCGGCGAACGCCGCTGGCGCGCCGCGCAGATCGCCGAACTCGCCGAAGTGCCCTGCCTCGTGCGCGAGATCCCCGACGAAGCCGCGCTCGCGATGTCGCTGATCGAGAACATCCAGCGCGAGGACCTCAACCCCCTCGAGGAAGCCGGCGGCATTCAGCGCCTCATCGACGAATTCGGCATGACCCACCAGCAGGCCGCCGACGCCGTCGGCCGCTCACGCCCGGCCGCATCCAACCTCCTGCGTCTGCTCAACCTCGCGCGCCCGGTGCAGGAGCTGCTCATGGCCGGCGACATCGACATGGGCCATGCCCGCGCCATCCTCCCGCTCGACGGCGCGAGCCAGATCCAGCTCGCGAACCAGGTCGCCGCGCGCGGCCTGTCGGTGCGCGACACCGAGCGCCTGGTCCAGCAGACCGTCAATCCGCGCCCGAAGAAAACGGCGCAGACCCCCGACCGCGACCTAGTGCGGCTGGAAGAGGAAATCGCCGACGTCATAGGCGCGACGGTCCGGATCAAGGCCAACCGCAAGGGGGCGGGCGAAGTCACGCTGCAGTTCGGCAGTCTTGACCAGCTGGACGGTCTCCTCGCTCGCCTGCGCGGCCCCCTCGACTGAGAGCGGCACGAGGTTCAGATCGCGGTCGCCGGACTCCGCGATGTACGCAATTCTGCGTATCTTCTATAAGATGCAGGACTACGCGAAAATTCTATGCTGCAGTGCGATACATATTTGACTTCGTTACGGTTAACCCCTAGTATTCGCGAAATTTTGAAGGCGGTCGGCGCCTGAACGGCGCGGCGCGGCGGCAGACCCATGCTGAAGATGGTTTTACTGCAGTTGGCCGCAACGATCGTTGCAACGGCCATTGCGGCCGTTTTTTTCGGCCCTGCCGGAGCGATCTCCGCGTTACTCGGAGGTCTTTCCTGTGTGCTCCCGAGCGCCCTGTTCGCGCTGCGGTTGCACCTCGTCGCCAAGCGCGGCGGGTCAGGCCATGTGACAGCTTTTTTTGTCGGCGAGTTCCTCAAGGTCGCGTCGATAGTGGGATTGTTGGTGCTGGTCGGACTGCAGTATGAAGACGTCCACTGGGGTGGCCTCTTCATTGGTCTGATTCTGGCGCTGAAGGCGAATTTATTTGCATTTTTGGTGAAGACCTGAATATGGCTACCGAAGCACCCACCGCAGGCGAGTACATCGTCCACCACCTCACCCACCTCAACTCCACCGGTCATGCCCAGAAGGCGGTCATCGACTGGAGCGTGTGGAACCTCGATACCCTGGTTTTCTCGGTTTTCCTGGGCGTCGTTACGCTGTTCTTCCTGATCCGCGCCGCCAACAAGGCCACCGCGGGCGTTCCGGGCCGCTTCCAGGCTGCCGTCGAGATCCTCGTCGAGATGGTCGCCGACCAGGCCAAGGGCATCGTGCATAGCGCCGAATCGCGCAAGTTCGTCGCCCCGGTCGCCCTCACCGTGTTCCTGTGGATCTTCCTCATGAACTCGATGGACTTCCTGCCGGTCGACCTGCTGCCGCGCATCTGGCAAGCCATCACCGGCGACTCGCACGCCTACCTGCGCGTCGTGCCGACCGCCGACCTCAACGGCACGCTCGGCATGTCGATCGGCGTGCTCCTGCTGTGCCTCTACTACAACATCAAGATCAAGGGCTTCTCGGGCTGGGTGCACGAGCTCTTCACCGCTCCCTTCGGCAGCCACCCGCTGCTGTACCCGATCAACTTCCTGATGCAGATGATCGAGTTCCTCGCCAAGACCGTTTCGCACGGCATGCGACTGTTCGGCAACATGTACGCCGGTGAGCTGATCTTCATGCTGATCGCGCTGCTTGGCGGCACTGCCACCGTCTTCGGTTTCGTCGGTCACATCGTCGCGGGTTCGATCTGGGCCGTGTTCCACATTCTGATCGTTGCGCTGCAAGCCTTCATCTTCATGATGCTGACGCTGGTCTACATCGGCCAGTCGCACGAAAGTCACTAACGGTTTATTTGTAGTAACTGGTTTCTCTTTAACTTCAATCTCTTTACTAAGGAGTCGTCATGGAAAACGTTCTGGGTTTTGTCGCGCTGGCCGCTGGTCTGATCATTGGTATGGGCGCTATCGGTGCTTGTATCGGTATCGGCATCATGGGTTCCAAGTACCTCGAAGCTTCGGCCCGTCAGCCTGAACTGATGAACGCGCTGCAAACCAAGATGTTCCTGCTGGCCGGTCTGATCGACGCAGCGTTCCTGATCGGTGTCGGTATCGCGATGATGTTCGCCTTCGCCAACCCGTTCCAGCTCTGATCGGTTCGCTCATTTGGCCTCCATTGGCCTCATTGAACACAACTGAAGAGCAAGAACAGTGAATTTGAACGCAACCCTGATTGCCCAGCTCGTTGTGTTCTTCATTCTGGCGTGGGTCACGATGAAGTTCGTGTGGCCCCCCATCGTGAAGGCACTCGACGAGCGCGCGAAGAAGATCGCGGACGGGCTCGCGGCTGCGGACAAGGCAAAGGCCGACCTCTCTCTCGCCGAGAAGAAGGTCGTCGAGGAACTGCGCAAGGCCCGCGAATCCGCGGGTGACGTGCGCGGTGCTGCCGAGAAGCAGGCAGCGACAGTCCTCGACGAAGCCCGTGCCGAAGCCGCCCGCATCATTGCCGTGGCGCGCGAAGCCGCGCAAGGCGAAGCCGGTGCTGCTGCGCAGCGTGCCAAGGAAGTCCTGCGCGACCAGGTCGCGAACCTCGCCGTCGCCGGTGCCGAGCGCATCCTGCGTCGCGAGATCAACGCCCAGGTGCATGCCGACCTGCTCGCCAACCTGAAACAGGAACTGCAATAAGTCATGGCCGAGAACGTCACCATCGCGCGCCCCTATGCGGATGCCGCCTTCGAGCTGGCCCGCGGGGCAGGTGCGCTGGGGCCTTGGTCGGAAGCACTCGATCGGCTGGCCGCGATTGCCGCGGACAGCTCGATGCGGGCCTGCATCAGTGACCCGAAACTGTCGGCGCAGCAGCTGTACCAGCTGTTCCTCGACGTTGCGGGTCAGGGCCTGACCCCCGAACTGCAGAATTTCGTCCGCGTCCTCGTGGACAACGAACGCCTGCAGGTGCTTCCGGAGATCCGTGACCTGTTCGTCGATCTCAAGAACGAACATGAGGGCGTCAAGGAGGCAGAAATCGCCTCCGCCTTCCCGCTCGACGATGCGACTCTGGCAACGCTGAAAGCCGATCTTGAAAACCGTTTCAAGACCAGACTGAACATCAGCGTGAGCCTCGACCCCGAACTCATCGGGGGGGTCCGTATCGCCATCGGCGACGAAGTGATCGACGCCTCGGTCCGCGGCAAACTCGCGAACATGGCCGCTGCGCTAAAGAACTAGGAGCATACCCAGATGCAACTCAACCCCTCTGAAATCAGTGACCTGATTAAGAGCCGGATCCAGAACCTGCAGCTCGCAGCCACGTCGCGCAACGAGGGTACGGTGGTGTCGGTTACCGACGGCATCACCCGCGTCCACGGCCTGGCTGACGTCATGCAGGGCGAAATGCTGGAATTCCCTGGCAATACCTTCGGCCTCGCGCTGAACCTCGAGCGTGACTCGGTCGGTGCGGTGGTTCTCGGTGAGTACGAGCACATCACCGAAGGCGACTCCGTCAAGGCGACGGGCCGCATTCTCGAAGTGCCGGTCGGTCCCGAACTGATCGGTCGCGTTGTCAACGCGCTCGGTCAGCCGATCGACGGCAAGGGCCCGATCAATGCCAAGCTGACCGACAAGATCGAAAAGGTCGCGCCGGGCGTGATCTGGCGTCAGTCGGTGTCGCAGCCGGTGCAGACCGGCCTGAAGTCGGTTGACGCCATGGTGCCGATCGGCCGTGGCCAGCGCGAGCTGATCATCGGCGACCGCCAGACGGGCAAGACCGCCGTCGCCGTCGACGCGATCATCAACCAGAAAGGCCAGGACATGTTCTGCGTCTACGTTGCGATCGGCCAGAAGGCCTCGACGATCGCCAACGTGGTGCGCAAGCTGGAAGAGCACGGCGCGATGGAATACACCATCGTCGTCGCCGCGACCGCTTCCGAGTCCGCCGCGATGCAGTTCATCGCCCCGTACTCCGGCTGCACGATGGGCGAATACTTCCGCGACCGCGGCCAGGACGCCCTGATCATTTACGACGATCTGACCAAGCAGGCCTGGGCCTACCGTCAGATCTCGCTGCTGCTGCGCCGCCCGCCGGGCCGCGAAGCTTACCCCGGCGACGTGTTCTACCTGCACTCGCGTCTGCTCGAGCGCGCCTCGCGCGTTTCCGCCGACTACGTCGAGAAGTTCACCAACGGCGAAGTCAAGGGCAAGACCGGTTCGCTGACCGCGCTGCCCGTGATCGAAACCCAGGCCGGCGACGTTTCCGCGTTCGTTCCGACCAACGTGATCTCGATTACCGACGGCCAGATCTTCCTGGATACCGACCTCTTCAACGCCGGCGTCCGTCCCGCGATCAACGCCGGTATCTCGGTGTCGCGAGTCGGTGGCGCCGCGCAGACCAAGGTCGTCAAGAAGCTCTCCGGCGGTATCCGTACCGACCTCGCGCAGTACCGCGAACTCGCGGCCTTCGCGCAGTTCGCTTCGGACCTGGACGACGCGACGCGCAAGCAGCTTGAGCGCGGCCGCCGCGTGACCGAGCTGATGAAGCAGGTCCAGTACGCGCCGATGTCGATCGCCGAGATGGCCATCACGCTGTTCGCGGTGAACAACGGCTACTTCGACGACGTCGACGTCGGTCGCGTGCTCGCCTTCGAGAACGGCCTGCAGCAGTTCGTCAAGACGAAGAACGCCGCGCTGGTCTCCAAGATCCTGTCCGCCAAGGAGCTCGACGCCGACGGCGAGAAGCAACTCGTCGCCACGATCGAAGAGTTCAAGAAGAGCTGGGCCTAAGGCCGCGGACGGAGACGGAATATGGCTAGCGGTAAGGAAATCCGTACCAAGATCAAGAGCGTGCAAAACACGCGCAAGATCACCAAGGCCATGGAAATGGTGGCCGCATCCAAAATGCGCAAGGCGCAGGACCGGATGCGCGCTGCCCGTCCCTATGCCGACAAGATCCGCCGACTCGCCGCGAACCTGTCCCAGGCCAATGTGACCGACTACAAGCACCCCTTCCTGGTCCAGCAGGGCCAGGTCAAGCGGGTGGGCCTGATCCTCGTCACCACCGACAAGGGTCTGTGCGGCGGTCTCAACACCAACATCCAGCGTGTCGCGCTGAACGCGATGAAGGAATGGAACGCCAACGGCGTTTCCGATATCCGTGCCTGCTGCATCGGCAACAAGGGTTTCGGCTTCATGCAGCGTATGGGCGCGAATGTCATGTCGCACGTCGTGCAGATGGGCGACACGCCGCACCTGGAAAAGATGATCGGCCCGGTCAAGGTCATGCTCGACGCGTTCCAGAACGGCGAGCTCGACGCGGTCTACATTGCCTACACGCGCTTCATCAACACGATGAAGCAGGAGCCGGTGCTGGAGCAGCTGCTTCCGCTGTCCGGCGAGCAGCTGGGCACCCCCGACAGCTCGTGGGATTACCTCTACGAGCCGGACCCGCAGGTGGTCATCGACGAAATGCTCGTGCGTTACGTCGAGGCGCTGGTGTACCAGGCTGTCGCCGAGAACATGGCTTCCGAACAGAGTGCGCGAATGGTGGCAATGAAGGCCGCCTCCGACAATGCCAAGACCGTGATTGGCGATCTGCAGCTGGTCTATAACAAGACCCGCCAGGCCGCGATTACGAAGGAGCTGTCGGAGATCGTCGGCGGCGCCGCCGCGGTGTAACGGAATATTGATTTAAGGAAACGACGATGAGTCAAGGAACTATCGTTCAGTGCATCGGCGCCGTGGTGGATATCCAGTTCCCCCGCGAAGCCATGCCCAAGGTGTATGACGCGCTCAAGCTCGACAGCGCCGCCGGTTCGTTCGCCGAAGACGGGCTGACCTTCGAGGTCCAGCAGCAGCTCGGCGACGGCGTGGTGCGTACCATTGCGCTCGGTTCGTCCGACGGCCTGCGCCGCGGCATGACCGTGACGGGCACGGGCAAGGCGATTTCGGTGCCGGTCGGTCACGGCACGCTGGGCCGCATCATGGACGTGCTGGGTCGCCCGATCGACGAAGCCGGCCCGATCCAGGCCGACGAACTGCGCCCGATCCATGCGAAGGCCCCGAAGTTCGACGACCTTTCGCCGTCGGTCGACCTGCTCGAAACCGGCATCAAGGTTATCGATCTGGTCTGCCCGTTCGCGAAGGGCGGCAAGGTCGGCCTGTTTGGCGGTGCCGGCGTGGGCAAGACCGTGAACATGATGGAGCTGATCAACAACATCGCCAAGCAGCACTCGGGTCTGTCGGTGTTCGCCGGTGTGGGTGAGCGTACTCGCGAGGGTAACGACTTCTACCACGAGATGAAGGACTCCAACGTTCTCGACAAGGTTGCGATGGTGTTCGGTCAGATGAACGAACCCCCGGGCAACCGTCTGCGCGTCGCGCTGACCGGTCTGACGATGGCCGAGCGCTTCCGTGACGAAGGCCGCGACATCCTGTTCTTCGTGGACAACATCTACCGCTACACGCTGGCCGGTACCGAAGTGTCCGCGCTGCTGGGTCGTATGCCGTCCGCGGTGGGTTACCAGCCGACGCTGGCGGAAGAAATGGGCCGCCTGCAGGAGCGCATCACCTCGACCAAGGTCGGCTCGATCACCTCGATCCAGGCCGTGTACGTCCCTGCGGACGACTTGACCGACCCGTCGCCTGCAACGACCTTCCTGCACCTCGACTCGACCGTCGTGCTGTCGCGTGACATCGCCGCGCTGGGTATCTACCCCGCCGTCGATCCGCTCGACTCGACCTCGCGCCAGCTCGACCCGCTGGTCGTCGGCGAAGAGCACTACGGCGTCGCCCGCCAGGTGCAGATGACGCTGCAGCGCTACAAGGAACTGCGCGACATCATCGCGATTCTGGGCATGGATGAACTGTCGCCGGAAGACAAGCTGGCCGTGTCGCGTGCGCGGAAGATCCAGCGTTTCCTGTCGCAGCCCTTCCACGTCGCGGAAGTGTTCACCGGCTCGCCGGGCAAGTACGTGCCGCTGAAGGAGACGATCAAGGGCTTCAAGATGATCGTCAATGGCGAGTGCGACCACCTGCCGGAACAGGCGTTCTACATGGTCGGTGGCATCGAAGAAGCCATCGAGAAGGCCAAGAAGCTTCAGTAATCTGGCCCGCCGCGCGGCAGTCCGCTGTCGCGCGGCCTTGAAAAGGAGTCAACATGGCAATGACGGTCCACGTGGACATCGTCAGCGCGGAAGAGCAGATCTTTTCCGGCCTGGCGGAGTTCGTTGCGCTTCCCGGCGAAGCGGGCGAACTCGGGATCCTGCCCGGCCACATGCCGCTGATGACCCGGATCAAGCCGGGCGCGGTGCGCGTGAAGGTGCCGGATCAGGCGGAAGAAGAGCTGGTGTTCGTCGCCGGCGGCATCCTGGAAGTTCAGCCGGGGCTGGTCACCGTTCTGGCGGACACCGCGATCCGGGGCAAGGATCTTGACGAGGCCAAGGCCCTCGAAGCCAAGCGTATGGCGGAAGAGGCGCTGCAGAACAAGTCGTCGGAGCTGGACTACGCGAAGGCTCAGGCGGAACTGGCCGAAGCGATCGCCCAGATCGCCGCGATCCAGAAGCTGCGCAAGCGCGGCCACTGATCGGCGTTCGCCGCGTCGGCGGCGAGCATGAAGCACAAAGGGCAGTCCGCGAGGACTGCCCTTTTCTATTTTCAAGGCGGCAATCAATTACAACCGTTCGCCCTGAGCTTGTCGAAGGGTATTGGCAGGGCTTCGACAGGCTCAGCCCGAATGGTTTCAATTGCAGCGTTGTACCGGCGCCTGCCGGGTGCCGGTCCCCCTCCGATGCGCTGCCGGCCCCGGTTCGGCGGAGGGCCCGCGCAGGGCCTCGACCGGACCATGCGGGGGCGGGCTCAGCTGCGTCGTCCGGCCGTGGAGAGCCGCTCGACGCGTTTGTCGAGGCGTGCCAGATCGTCACGTAGCGCTCGCAGTTCGTCGCCGAGGGCAGCGAGCGCGCCGTGGGTGACGAGGGCCTGCTGTTCCTCCGCCAGATATTCGGCGAGGTTGCCGGTGAGGCCGGCCCACGCGCGTTCATGCATCTGCCGCAGGCTGCCGACGCCTTGGACCATGCGGTGTGCGACGATGTCGCCGAACATGCGCGACAGGTCCTCTTCGGCATCCCAGCGCAGGTTGCGGAACACGAAGCCGAGCGTGTCGGCGAGCTCGGCGTTGCCTTCGATGCGCACGGCGTTCATCGCCTTGTTGGCGTCGCCCCCGACGAGGCCCGGCAGGGCCGGGAGCGGGACCGACAGGGTGACGCCGGGCTCCTGGTCGGCTTCGGCGTCGATGAGGTAGCCGTCGCTGTCGATCGCGAACAGCAGTTCGACCGGTTCGGCGCGCAGGCGCGCGCAGCGGCCGGCGTGCGGAGCGAGGCGTTCGCGTGCCCAGTCGGCGCGCGCAAGAAGGTGATTGATGGCGGCGAGGGCGCCGCGGGTGCCGAAATTCAGTGCGGACATGTTCTCGATGGGGAATGCGGCAGCGCGTCGCGGGATCAGGCGACTTGCTGGATGCCGGCGACGACCCAGCCCCCCGAGCCGCTCAGCGGTTTGGTGAGGTGCCAGACTTCGTCGAAGGTCGCGGGCAGCGCGTCGGGCTCCTCGCGCAACAGGCCGGTGAAGCGCACGCTGACGATGTAGCGCTGCGCTTCCTCCGCGACCTCGAGCACCTGGGCGTCGAGTTCGACGACGTCGGTGCTCTGCTCGCTCATGCCGCGGTCGGCCATCTGCAGACGGATCTCGGCGTACATCTCGGGAGTCGTGAATTCGCGGATGTCGTCGAGGTTGCCAGCGTCGTGGGCAGCCTGCAGGCGAATGAAATTGACCTTGGCCTGGCGGGCGAAAGCGTCGGCGTCGAAATCGTGCGGAAACGCCCGGGCACCGGCGTCGCCGGTGCCGCCGGGGAGGATCGCAGCGGGCGACTCGGGTGTCGGTGTGGCGCTGCTGCCATGGACGGCGCCGGCATACTGCAAGCCGGGGCCGGCCCGGGAGTCACCTGCGCGGCGCGTGAGCAGGCGGAAGAGCGCGAAGGCGGCGAACACGAGCAGGGCGATCATCACGACGGACGCGAGTTCCTCGCTCAGGCCGAGGTGCGAGAACAGCGCGGCGAGGCCCAGACCGGCTGCGAGACCCGCAAGGGGACCCATCCAGGAACGCCGGGGCTGCGATGTCGTGGTGCTGGACGGGGAAGTTTGCGGGGCAGGCGCCGCGGATTGCCGCGGCGCCTGCGGTGGGCTGATCTGCCTTTGCATGCCCAGGCTGCTGCCGCCGCCGAGGCGTCTGGCCTCGACGTCGGTGACGCCCAGGCCGAGGGCGAAGACGACGGCGATGAGGGCGAGGATCGACTTCTTCATGGCGCGTGTCACTCCTTGGCGTGTTGCGGTCCGACCGGGATGGCCGGCGTCGCGTGCGCTGCGGGTTCAGCGTCCGCGGTCAGACCTTGTAGCCGCGGTGCAGCGCGACGATGCCGGCGCTGAGGTTGAAGTAGTCGACCCGCTTGAAGCCGACTTGTTCCATCAGCGCCTTGAGTTCCTCCTGCGGCGGATGCATGCGGATCGACTCGGCGAGATAGCGGTAGCTGTCGGCGTCGCCAGCAACCTTCTGGCCCATCCACGGCAGGATCTTGAAGGAGTAGAGGTCGTAGGCGGGCGAAAGCGGGCCCCACACCTTGGAGAATTCGAGCACCAGGAGGCGCCCGCCCGGACGCAGCACGCGACGCATCTCGGCCAGCGCGGAGTCCTTGTGGGTCATGTTGCGCAGGCCGAAGGCGACCGTCACGCAGTCGAACCAGTTGTCGGGGAAGGGCAGCTTCTCGGCGTTGCACTGCGCGACGGGCAGCGCGTAGCCGCGGTCGAGCACGCGGTCGCGGCCGACCGAGAGCATGGCGTGGTTGATGTCGGTGAGCCAGACCTGGCCCTCGCGCCCGACGCGCTTGGCGAACGCGAGCGAGAGGTCGGCGGTGCCGCCGGCGACGTCGAGCACGCGGTCGCCGCGGCCCACGCCGGAGATCTGGATCGTGAACGCCTTCCACAGCCGGTGCAGGCCGAAGGACATCAGGTCGTTCATGATGTCGTACTTGGTCGCGACCGAGGAGAAGACCTCGGCGACGCGTTGCTGCTTCTCGCCTTCGGCGACCGTCTGGAAGCCGAAGTGGGTGGTCTTGTCGTTCATGTTCAGTGCTTGTGGCCGCAGCCGTGCGTGGGCGCGGGCGGTGGGTTGTCGGCGGGATCGCGGCTCGCCCCGGCCGCGGCGAGGCGGTCGAGGTATTGCTGCCACAGCGTGTCGTGCTGCGTGGCGAGCATGTGGAGGTAGTCCCAGGAATACAGGCCGCTGTCGTGGCCGTCGGAGAACACCAGCTTCACGGCGTAGTGGCCGACCGGCTCGATGTCGAGGAGTTCGACGTCGCGCTTGCCGACCTGCAGCGTTTCCTGCCCGACGCCGTGGCCGCGGACTTCGGCGGAGGGCGAATACACGCGCAGGTATTCGAAGGGCAGCGCGTATTGCCGGTCTTCGCCGAAGGCGATTTCCAGCACGCGCGACTTGCGGTGCAGCGTGAGTGCGGTGGGGATGGGGGTGTCGTCGTCGAGGCCGGCCATGCTTGCCCCTGCTTGCGGATGGAGGGGGTGTCTATCATACCCGAATCGGCGCCTGCCCGTGCCCAGCGGGGTGCGGGCAGGCGCTTGTTGCGGGATCGTGACCTGTCACAAAATCGTCAATTTCCTGCAATACACTGCGTGTGATGACATGGAGTGTGAATATGGCCGCGAACATCCTGCTTGTGGAAGACGAACCGGCGATCCAGGAATTGATTGCCGCCAACCTCGGACGTGCCGGGCATCACGTGGTGCGCGCCGGCGACGCGGAGACGGCGCAGCGCATCGTGCGCGAAGCGCTGCCGGATCTGGTGCTGCTCGACTGGATGCTGCCCGGGATGTCGGGCATCGAGCTGGCGCGCCGCCTGCGGGCGGACGAGCGCACGCGCACGATCCCCATCATCATGCTGACGGCGCGCGGCGAGGAGCAGGACAAGGTCGCGGGCCTGGAGATGGGTGCAGACGATTACATCACCAAGCCCTTCAGCCCGCGCGAACTGGTCGCGCGCATCAAGGCGGTGCTGCGCCGGCGCGCGCCGCAGGCGACCGAAGACCCCGTGGTGTTGGGCGGGTTGAGCCTCGATCCGGCGACGCACCGTGTCGCCGCGGGGGAGCGGCCGGTGACCCTGGGGCCGACGGAGTTCCGTCTGCTGCATTTCCTGATGACCCATCCCGAACGCGTGCATTCGCGCGCGCAGCTGCTGGACCAGGTGTGGGGTGACCATGTCTTCGTCGAGGAGCGTACGGTGGATGTGCATGTGCGGCGCCTGCGCGCTGCGCTGGAGCCGGTTGGCCACGACGGGCTGATCCAGACCGTGCGCGGCAGCGGCTATCGCCTGTCGGCCCAGCCGGCCGTGGCCGGCGTGTAAGATTCCGGCCTGGCAGTCTCGAGCGGGAGTTCCTCATCAGACCGGAATCGCGATACGTGTGGGTGCAGGCCGTGCGCATGCTGGGCCTGGTCGCCCTGCTGGCGCTGATCGTCGGCGCGATCGGCGGCAAGGTCGCGGCGCTGGCGATGCTGTTTGCCGGCCTGTTGGCGATGCTCGCCTACCAGCTGCTGAACCTGCAGCGCCTGGTCGAATGGATGCACGCGCCGGCGGGGTTGTCGCTGCCCGCCGGGGTTGGCATCTGGGCGCACATTTTCTACGACCTGGACCGGCGCTCGCGCACCGCGGTCGACCTGCGCGAGCGCCTGACGGGCGCGCTCGACCGCTTCCACGAGGCGAGCCAGGCGATGCCGGACGGGGTGCTGTACCTGTCGGCGAACGACCGCATCGAGTGGCTCAACCGCAAGGCGGAGCAGCACTTCGGCATCGACGGGCGGCGCGACCACGGGGTGCTCGTGACGACGCTGGTGCGCGAGCCGGAGTTCGTGCGTTTCCTGCAGGCGGGCGATTACGCGGATCCGCTGGTGCTGCATTCGACGCGTCGGGCGGGCCTCACGCTGTTGTTGCAGGTCGTGCCCTTCGGCGACGAGCAGAAGATGGTGGTGTCGCGTGACGTCAGCCAGCTGGAGAAGTTGGAGACGATGCGGCGCGATTTCATCGCCAACGTGTCGCACGAGCTGCGCACGCCGCTGACCGTGGTGACGGGCTTCCTCGAGACGCTGATCGACGGCCGCGACGATTTCGCGCCCGAGGACGTGACGAACTTCCTGCAGCTCGCGCTGGACCAGTCGTTGCGCATGCAGACGCTGATCGAGGACTTGCTCACCCTGTCGGCGCTGGAGACGGGCGCGCCGGCGGCGGTCGAGGAGCGCGTGGACGTCGCCGCGCTGGTGCATAGCATCGCCGAGGATACGCGCCTGCTGTCCAACGGCCGGCACGAGATCGATGCCGACATCGACGCGCGCGCGGGCTGTGCGACGCTGCTGGGCAGCGAGAAGGAGCTGCGCTCGGCGTTTGCGAACCTCGCCAGCAACGCGGTGCGCTACACGCCGTCCGGCGGGCGCATCCGCTTGAGCTGGAGCTGCACCGACGGCCGCGGGGAATTTGCGGTCGAGGACAACGGCATCGGCATTGACGCGGAGGACATTCCGCGCCTGACGGAGCGCTTCTATCGTGTCGACCGCGGCCGCTCGCGCGAGACGGGCGGCACCGGCCTGGGGCTGGCGATCGTCAAGCACATCCTGTCGCGCCACCAGGCCGAGCTGCGCATCGCCAGCGAGCCCGGCCGGGGGAGCCGCTTCAGCGCGCGCTTCCCGGCTTCGCGCCTGGGGCCTGCGACTCCAGCGCTTCGTAGCTGACCTGCACGAAATCGGGGCCGCGCAGGATCGTCTTCGTGAGCCGCAGCTGGTAGCGCTCGCGGCCGTCGACGACGTCGATAACGCGTTGCGGCTGGAACCATTTCGCCGGCAGGGTCAGCGAGGCCGGCGCCTTGAGTGCCGGCGTGGGGGGTAGCAGGTAGCCCTCGAGGAAGGCTTCGTGCAGATTGCCCGTGAGGCCGAAGGGGCGTATCGCGACGACGCGGGGCAGGCCGGCGAGCACTTGCACGCCCGCTTCCATGACGCCGTCGGCGCGATACATCAGCCAGCTGAGTTGCGCGAGCAGGAAATGCTCGCCGTCGGGCGGGCGGACCCCGACGAGCTGATGGTGTTCGAGGCGTTGCGTGTGGGGATCCTGGTACAGGCGGAAGCCGCTGACCGAATGGTCCAGGACCTGCCAGTGCTCGCAGGTGAAGCCGAGCCGCGCTGCCGCACGCCGGCGCTCGTTCTCGTTCCAGCGCGGGTTCTCGGCCTGGGTGACGCGTTCGCCGAAGGTGAGCAGCGAGATGTCGCTGCGCAGGCTGCGCTGCGTGGCGTAGATGGGGGGCTGTTCGAAGGGCTTGCCGCTGATATGGAAGGCGATGGACGACCAGCCGACGGTGAGGTCGGCGCGCCCCTGCGTGCCGCGCCGCGGGAAACGCCGTCCGGCGGAGGCCAGGCCCCAGGGGCGGTACAGCGACAGCAGCAGTTTGCCGCAGGCGTCGACAGGGCAGTCGGCGCCGAGCCCGAGGGAGGAGGGCGTGACGCCCTGCTTGAACTGTTTGAGCACGGCCTGGATCTGCCCGGCGAGCTTGCTGCCGTCGAAGCGGCGCAGCGTCGCCGATGGCGCGAGCACGCCGAGGGGACGAAGGCCGTGGTCGGCGCCCAGATCGAGTCCGTAGGCTGCCGGCTGCGGGGTTTCGCCTTCGGGGGCGCCGAGCAGCTCACAGTAGGGGGCGAAGCGCTGCGCCCAGCGGCGCACCCAGCCGAGGTCGCGTTCACTGCGGCCGTAGGGGTTGGCGAGGTCGACGAGCAGCACGGCGACGAAGGCCTCGGCCGGGCTTTGCGCCTTCCAGATGTCGTTGAGTGCGTCGGGCACGCGTATCGTGGCGACGCCCGCCGCCTCGGCGGCGCAGAAGCCGTCATGCAGCGCGGTCCACGTCCCCTTGGGGATCGCGCGGTGGGCGCGGAAGTATTCGAGCGGGACCATGCCGGCGTAGTGGATGCGCCGTTGCGCCAGCAGTGCGCGCTGGTCGGGCGGCAGGATCTCGGCGCCGCTCGTGCGTGCGACCTGCCCGTAGGATCGGGCCATGGCCTGCCACAGCGTGACGACGCTGCGCAGGGTCTCGTTTTCGGCGCTGTCGGGCGGCAGCGGATGCGCGGCATAGCGGCTGGCGATCGCCGACTGGGCGAGTGCGATGTGCGGCCGTGCCGCCTCGAGGATCTCGAGGTGCTGTTCGGGCGCCGGCGGGTTGCGCAGCAGCGCGGGCACCATCTCCGACAGCAGTCTGTGGGTCTCGTCGACGTTCAGCGGATGCAGCTTGTTCAGCAGCTCCCGGCACTCGACGGGATCGTGATAACCCATGGGTTCTCCGTTGTGCGTTCGGTCCGTGCGTGCCGGGCACGCAGGGTTCATCCGGCGGTCTGTTCGGTGAGCGTCGCGACCAGCGTCGCGGCGAGGGTGTCCACCAGCGGGGCCGTGCGCTGCGCGCCGGTGCGCAGCGGCGCGCTCCACACCGGCTGCGGGAAGTGGGCATCGTCGCTGAAGCGCGGGATCACGTGCCAGTGCAGGTGCGGAACCATGTTGCCGAGGCTCGCGAGGTTGATCTTGTCCGGGCGCATCAGCTGGCGCAGCGCCGCTTCGGTCGCGAGTACGACGTTGAGGAGGTGGCGCTGTTCGCCGGCGTTGAGGTCGGTCATTTCCGCGGCGTGGTGGTTCCACACGACGCGGCAGAAGCCCGGATAGCCGGGCTCATCGACGAGGATGACGCGGCAGCTGCCGTCGCGCCAGACCAGGGTCTCGTTGGCAGCCTGACACAGTGGGCAATCGGACACGGGTTTCCCCTTCGGCGCTATGGTGAAAGTCGGACTGTAGCCTTTCGGCATGAAGCTGCGAAGCGAAATCTACACGCTGCCCGCGCCGGCGGCGGGGTTGCCGGCGATGGTCGCCGCTTCGCCCAGCGTCTCGATCGCGCCGTGCCGGAACGCGAGCAGGGTGCCGGGCGGGATCGCGTGCCACATCTCGTTGTCGGTCAGCGGCGCGGTTGCGATGACGGCGACGCGATCGGCCGGGGTCGTGAGCCGGCTGAAGTCGACGCTGAGGTCCTGGTCGGAGAGGTGCGCGGTGGCGAACGGCGCCTGGCGGATGATGTAGGTGAGTTTCGTCGAGCAATGGGCGAAGAGGTATTCGCCGTTCGACAGCAGGAAGTTGAACGGACCGTGCGCGCCGATGCGGATCGCGAGCCGGCGCAGGGCCGCGAACAGGGCTTCGGCCGGCGGCGGGCCGTCGGGGAATTCGGCGGCGAGGTGCTGCAGGAGGTCGCAGAACGCGGACTCCGAGTCGGTGCTGCCGACCGGCAGGAAGCGGCCGTCGAAGTGCGGCGCGTAGTCGAGCAGGTTGCCGTTGTGCGCGAAGATCCAGTAGCTCCCCCACAGCTCGCGCTGGAAGGGGTGGGTGTTGTCGAGCGTGACCTGGCCCTGCGTGGCCTTGCGGATGTGCGCGATGACGTTGAGCGAGCGGATCGGGTAGCTGCGCACCAGCTCCGCGACCGGCGACGAGGCGCTGGGCTGGGGGTCGAGGAAGACGCGCACGCCGCGTCCCTCGAAGAAGGCGATGCCCCAGCCGTCGGCGTGCACGTCGGTGGCGCCGCCACGCGCCTGGAAGCCGGCGAACGAGAAGCAGATGTCCGTCGGCACGTTGCAATTCATTCCGAGGAGTTGGCACATCGCGCGTCCCCCGAGGGTGTTGCGGTGAAAGGGTGGTCTCAGCCTTCCAGCTTGCGTTTCAGCAGTTCGTTGACCTGCGCCGGGTTGGCCTTGCCCTTGCTCGCCTTCATGACCTGGCCGACGAGCGCGTTGAAGGCCTTTTCCTTGCCGGCGCGGAATTCCTCGACCGACTTCTGGTTCGCGGCGAGCACCTCGTCGATCATCGCCTCGATCGCGCCGGCGTCGTTGGTCTGGCGCAGGCCCTGGGATTCGATGACGGCGTCCGCACTGGTGCCCTCGCCGTTCCACAGGGCTTCGAACACCTTCTTCCCGATGTTGTTCGAGATCGTGCCGTCGGCGATGCGACCAACCAACCCGCCCAGTTGGACTGAGCTAACCGCTGAAGCCGAGATATCTTTTTCTTCGCGGTTTAGCCGAGCTGCGAGGTCGCCCATGACCCAGTTTGCGCAAGGTTTGGCTTGGGCCGATCCTGCCGACTGGACGGTATCCTCAAAGAAGTTGGCGACCTCCTTAGATGCGGTCAGCGTCGTCGCGTCGTAGGCCGAAAGACCGTACTCGTTTATGAAGCGCCCTTTCATCGCCTCCGGCAGCTCGGGCATCCCACGGCGCACCTCCTCAATCCACTCCTTTGAGACCACCAGCGGCAGCAGATCCGGGTCGGGGAAGTAGCGGTAGTCGTGCGCGTCTTCCTTCGAGCGCATCATGCGTGTCTCGCCCGTGTCGGGGTCGAACAGCACGGTCGCCTGCTGGATCTTGCCGCCGTCCTCGATGGTGCCGATCTGCCACTGCACCTCGTAATCGATCGCCTGCTGCAGGAAGCGGAAGGAGTTCAGGTTCTTGATCTCGCGGCGCGTGCCGAGCGGGCCGCCGGGGCGGCGCACGGAGACGTTGGCGTCGCAGCGGAAGGAGCCTTCCTGCATGTTGCCGTCGCAGATGTCGATCCAGCGCACCAGCGCATGCAGCGCGCGGGCGTAGGCGACGGCCTCGGCGGAGGAGCGCATGTCGGGTTCGGAGACGATCTCGAGCAGCGGCGTGCCGGCGCGGTTGAGGTCGATGCCGCTCATGCCGTGGAAGTCCTCGTGCAGCGACTTGCCGGCGTCCTCCTCGAGGTGGGCGCGGGTGAGCTGCACGGTCTTCTCGTACGCTTTGTCACCTTCGCCGATCCGGATCGTGATTTCGCCGCCCTGCACCACCGGCAGCTCGAACTGGCTGATCTGGTAGCCCTTGGGGAGGTCGGGATAGAAGTAGTTCTTGCGCGCGAACACGCTCTTCGACGCGACGTGCGCGCCGATCGCCAACCCGAAGCGGATCGCGCGCTCGACGGCGCCGCGGTTGAGGACCGGCAGCACGCCCGGCAGCGCGATGTCGACGGCGCAGGCCTGCACGTTCGGCTCGGCGCCGAAGGCGGTGCTGGCGCCGGAAAAGATCTTCGACGCGGTGTTGAGCTGGGCATGCACTTCCAGCCCGATGACGACTTCCCAATCCGATCTGCTCATATTCGTATCTCTGGTTTTCTCACGCGGTCAGGTGCACTGGCCGCTGGTCCGGTCCACGAGGATCGGCCATACGTATTCGAACGTGCCGCGGGTGCAGCGTTTCGCGCATTCGGAGAATGCGACGGTGACCTGTTCGCCCTGTTCCCACATGCGCACGGTGCAGCCGTCGCGGGCCTGCAGTTCGACGTGCGGCTCCTTGAGCACCTGCTTGAAGTCCGCGAGTTCGAACTTGCAGCTGCCGCGTTTGGGGACGTCGACCGTGGCGGCGAAGGCGCGCACCTCAGAGTAGCTGACGTCGAGCATGGCGCTGCCGCCGTAGCCGACCTCGTCCTTGAAGCGGCAGTCGGTCTTGATGCTCAGCGGGCGCACGGGCATCGGTTTGAGCCGGCCGCGCTGCAGCGCGCGTTCGGGCTCGGCTTCGGCGGCGGCCTGAGCGGCCGACGGTGCGGTCGCGGCGGGTTCGGGCTTGCGCTCGGGCGGGGTCGCGCAGGCGCCGAGCAGCACGGCGGCGGCGAGCGCCGCGGCGCGGAGGGCGGGATGAAGGCGGCGCATGGGACGCTCAGGCCGGACGGCGCAGGTGCCAGTCGGTCGCCTGCTGGTACTGGTGCGCGGTGCCGAGCAGGCGCGCTTCGCTGAAGTAGTCGCCGATCAGTTGCAGGCCCACCGGCAGATTGCCGCCGCCGAACCCGCAGGGGTGCGAGAGACCGGGCAGACCGGCGAGGTTCACGGCGATGGTGTAGATGTCCGACAGGTACATCTGCACCGGGTCGTCGGCCTTTTCGCCAATTGCCCACGCGGTCGTCGGGCTGGTCGGGCCGGCGATGACGTCGCACTGGGCGAAGGCGGCCTGGAAGTCCTGCGCGATGAGACGCCGCAGCTTCTGTGCCTGCAGGTAGTAGGCATCGTAGTAGCCGTGCGACAGCACGTAGGTGCCGACGAGGATGCGGCGCTTGACCTCGGCGCCGAAGCCTTCGGCACGGCTCTTCGCGTACATCTCGGCGAGGTCGCGGTACTCGGCGGCGCGGTGGCCGTAGCGCACGCCGTCGAAGCGCGACAGGTTGCTCGATGCTTCGGCGGGCGCGATCACGTAGTAGGCGGGGATCGCGAGCTTGGCGTTGGGCAGGCTGACCTCGACGGTCGTGGCGCCGAGCTTGCGGTATTCGTCGAGCGCGGCATCGACCGCGGTGCGCACGTCCTCGGCCATGCCCTCGGCGAAGAATTCGCGCGGCAGGCCGATGCGCAGGCCCGCGAGCGGCTTGTCGTTCGCCGGTGCGGCGATCTCGCGCGCGTAGTCCTCGGCCGGGCGTTCGAGGCTGGTGGAGTCGCGCGCGTCGAAGCCGGCCATCGCGGTGAGGAGCTGCGCGCAATCGGCCGCGGACGCGCCGAAGGCGCCGCCCTGGTCGAGGGAGCTGGCGTAGGCGATCATGCCGTAGCGGCTGACGACGCCGTAGGTGGGCTTGATGCCGGTGATGCCGGTGTGGCCGGCGGGCTGGCGCACCGATCCGCCGGTGTCGGTGCCGGTGGCGATCGGGGCGAGGCGCGCGGCGACGGCCGCGGCCGAGCCGCCGGAGGAACCGCCGGGGATGCGCGTGGCGTCCCACGGGTTCTTCACCGGGCCGTAGTGCGAGTTCTCGTTCGACGAGCCCATCGCGAACTCGTCCATGTTGGTCTTGCCCAGGTTCACCGCGCCGGCGGCCTTGAGCAGCGCGACGACGTGGGCGTCGTACGGGCTGACGAAATTCGACAGCATCTTCGAGCCGCAGGTCGTGAGCACGCCTTCGGTGCAGAACACGTCCTTGTGCGCGAGCGGGATGCCGGTCAGCGGGCCGGCATTGCCGGCGGCGATGCGTGCATCCGCGGCGCGGGCGGCTGCCAGCGCGCCGTCGCGGTTGACGGTGATGAAGGCGTTGAGCGCGGGGTTCTGCTGTTCGATGCGGTCGAGGAAGAGCGTCGCGAGCTCGACGCTGGAGATGCGTTTTGCGTCGAGCGCGGCGCGCAGTTCGGTGAGGCTGGCGTGAATCATGGCTTACTCGATGACCTTCGGGACGAGGTAGAGGCCCGCTTCGGTCTGCGGGGCGACGCGCTGGAAGGCTTCGCGGCGGTCCGGTTCGGTCGCGACATCGGCACGCAGGCGTTGCGCGACGTCCTGAGGGTGGCTCATCGGTTCGACGCCGCTGGTGTCGACCGCCTGCATCTGTTCGATCAGGCCGAAGATTCCGTTCAGTTTGGCGCGCGTGGCCTCGACGTCGCCGTCGGCGAGTGCGATGCGCGCGAGTCCGGCGATGCGCAGGACCTGTTCAGTGGTAAGCGACATGAGGAAACAAAACCCGCTTAAATCACAAAGATTTGTAGGTTATCATACTCGTTTGCCGCCAGTCCGGCCGGGCGTCAGCCCCACCGCCCACCTTCCTTACCGGTTTCGGGATTTTCCGCATGTTTGGCTTCCTTCGTTCCTATTTCTCCAACGATCTGGCCATTGACCTTGGCACCGCGAACACGCTGATCTACGTGCGCGGCAAGGGCATCGTGCTCGACGAGCCGTCCGTCGTCGCGATCCGTACCGAGGGCGGGCCCAACGCCAAGCGCACGATCCAGGCGGTCGGCCATGCGGCGAAGCAGATGCTGGGCAAGACGCCGGGCAACATCACCGCGATCCGCCCGATGAAGGACGGCGTGATCGCCGATTTCGTCGTCACCGAGCAGATGATCAAGCAGTTCATCAAGAAGGTGCACGACTCGCGCATGTTCTCGCCGAGCCCGCGCATCATCATCTGCGTGCCCTGCGGCTCGACCCAGGTCGAGCGCCGTGCGATCCGCGACGCGGCCCTCGCCGCGGGCGCGTCGCAGGTGTACCTGATCGAGGAGCCGATGGCGGCGGCGATCGGCGCCGGCCTGCCGGTGTCGGATGCGACCGGTTCGATGGTCGTCGATATCGGCGGCGGCACCACCGAAGTCGGCGTGATCTCGCTGGGCGGCATGGTGTACGCCGGTTCCGTGCGCGTCGGCGGCGACAAGTTCGACGACTCCATCGTCAACTACATCCGCCGCAACTACGGCATGCTGATCGGCGACACGACTGCCGAGAACATCAAGAAGCAGATCGGCTCGGCCTTCCCGGGCTCCGAAGTGCGCGAGATGGAAGTCAAGGGGCGCAACCTCGCCGAAGGCATCCCGCGCAGCTTCACGATCTCGTCGAACGAGATCCTCGAGGCGCTGACCGAGCCGCTGAACCAGATCGTCTCGGCGGTGAAGATCGCCCTCGAGCAGACTCCGCCCGAACTGGGGGCCGACATCGCCGACCGCGGCATGGTGCTGACCGGCGGCGGCGCGCTGCTGCGCGACCTCGACCGCCTGCTGATGGAAGAGACCGGCCTGCCGGTGATCGTCGCCGAGGAGCCGCTGACCTGCGTCGCGCGCGGTTGCGGCATGGCGCTCGAGAAGATGGACAAGCTCGGCTCCATCTTCGCGTCCGAGTAAGTCGCGTTGTTGCGGCCGGCTTCCGGGCCTGCCGCGCTCCGCCGCTCACGCCTCACGATGTCCCTCGCCGGTCATCCGTCTCCACCGATCTTCAGGCAGGGACCCACGCCGCTCGTGCGGCTGCTCGTGCTCGTATCGGTTTGCCTGGCGATGCTGGTCGCCGACCTGAAGTTCCGTTACCTCGAAGTGGTGCGCCAGGCGTTGTCGGTGGCGACCTGGCCGCTGCAGATGGCGGCCGCTGCACCGGCTGACTTCGTGCGCAACGCGGCGGTGTATTTCGGCACCCTCGTCGAGGTGCAGAAGGATAACGCCGCGCTGCGCGGGCGCGAGTTGGAAGCGGCGCAGCGCCTGCTGCGCTTCGAGCAGCTCGAGGAGGAAAACCGCCGCCTGCGCGGCCTTCTCGACATGGGCCCTGCGGTCGCGGCGAAGAGCGTTGCCGCCGAGATCCTCTACGACGCGCCGGACCCGTTCGACCTCAAGGTGATCCTCAATCGCGGCAGCCAGCAGGGCGTCGAGGCCGGCATGGCGGTGGTCAATGAACAGGGCATGATCGGGCAGGTCACGCGCGTGTATCCGGTGCAGGCCGAGGTCACGCTGCTGACCGACAAGGACCAGGCAGTGCCGGTGCAGGTCGCGCGGAACGGTTTGCGGGGCGTGCTCGCCGGTGCAGGCCAGGGACGGCTGGAGCTGCGCTTCACGCTGTCGGGCGCTGACGTGCGCGTGGGCGACCGCCTCGTGACTTCGGGCCTCGACGGACTCTTCCTCGCCGGCCTGCCGGTCGCCGACGTCGTCAGCGTCGACCGCGACGCGCAGACTTTCGCGGTGATCGTGTGCGAACCGGTCGCCGGGGTCGAGCGCACGACGCAGGTGCGGCTGCTGGGGCGCGCCGAACCGCCGCCGCCGCGTCCTGCGCCGGAGCCGGAACCCGAGCCGCGCAAGGGTCTCAAGGGGTAAGCGATGCAACCGACCCACCGTTCCAGCCGCATCCTGCTGCCCGCCAAGACCTGGTTCGCCTACCTGAGCCTGCTGGTCGCGCTCGCGCTGAGCTACATCCCGACCGGTCTCACGCCCGGCGTGCCCGACTGGGTCGCGCTGGTGCTGGCCTTCTGGTCGATCCGCGAGCCCTTGCGCGTCGGCATGGGGGCGGGCTTCCTGTTCGGCGTGCTGGTCGACATCGGCCACGGTGCCGCGATGGGGCAGCACGCCCTCGCCTACGTCGTGCTGTGTTATCTGGCGACCTCGGTGTCGCGCCGCGTGCTGTGGTTCCCGCCGACGCAGCAGGCCTTGCAGATGTTCCCGCTGCTGCTGCTGACGCAGGTGATCATGGTCGTTGTGCGGCTTGTCGCCGGGGCCGAATTTCCCGGGTGGTGGTATTTCCTGTCCAGCCTCACGAGCGCCGCGCTGTGGGTGCCGCTGAACTATCTGTTGCTGCTGCCGCAGTACCAGCCGGTGGACCGGGACGACAACCGGCCGATCTGATCCAATGATGGAATTCCGTACCCCCGACGAGGAACTGGGGCGCTTCCGCCGCCGCGTCCTGATCGCGGGCATCTTCATCGCGGTGTGCTTCGGCCTGCTGGTCGCGCGCTTCTGGTTCCTCCAGGTCGTGCGCTACGACTATTACCACACCCGCGCCGAGGACAACCGCATCGCGCTGCTGCCCATCGTGCCGGGTCGCGGTTCGATCACCGATCGCAACGGCGTGCCGCTCGCACGCAACTACGCTGCCTACACCCTGGAGATCACGCCCTCGCGCGTGCGCGACCTCGAGGCAACGATAGACGGGTTGGCGGAGATCGTCGAGATCGACGCGCGCGACCGGCGCCGCTTCAAGAAGCTGCTCGAGGAGAGCAAGAATTTCGAGAGCGTGCCGATCCGCACGCGCCTGACCGAGGAGGAGGTGGCGCGGGTGATCGCGCGGCGCTACCAGTTCCCCGGCGTCGAGGTGCAGGCGCGCCTGTTCCGTGACTATCCGCATGGCGAACTCGCGTCGCACGTGATCGGCTACATCGGCCGCATCAACCAGCGCGACCGCGAGCGCATCGAGGAGTCGGGCGACGAGGCGAACTACCGCGGCTCCGAGTACATCGGCAAGAGCGGCCTGGAGTTGAGCTACGAGGCGGTGCTGCACGGCATCACCGGCGCCGAGCAGGTCGAGGTGAATGCCGGCGGCCGCGCGGTGCGCCAGCTCGCGCGCACGCCGGGGGTGGCCGGCAACGACCTCGAACTCACGCTCAACATCGAGATGCAGAGAGTCGCCGAAGAGGCCTTCGGCAAGCGCCGCGGGGCGCTCGTCGCGATCGAGCCGGCGACCGGCGGCGTGCTGGCGCTGGTGTCCAAGCCCGGGTACGACCCCAACCTGTTCGTCGACGGCATCTCGACCGAGGACTGGAAGTCGCTCAACGAATCGCCCGACCATCCGCTGGTCAATCGCGCGATCTTCAGCGCCTACCCGCCCGGCTCGACCTTCAAGCCCTTCATGGCGATGGCGGGCCTGTCGGCGGGCAAGCGCACGATCACGCAGACGATCCCCGATCCGGGTTACTTCATGTTCGGCGGCCACCGTTTCATGGACGACAAGATCGGCGGGCACGGCATGGTGGATCTGCCGAAATCCATCGTCGTGTCGTGCAATACCTACTACTACCAACTCGCCAACGATCTGGGCATCGACGGCATCGCGAACTTCATGCGCCCCTTCGGTTTCGGTTCGCGCGCCGGCATCGATGTGCCCGGCGAGGCGGAGGGCGTGCTGCCGACGCCGGAATGGAAGAAGAAGCGCTTCCGCAAGAAGGAGCACCAGAAGTGGTTCGGCGGCGAGACGATCTCGGTCGGCATCGGCCAGGGCTACAACGCCTACACGCCGCTGCAGATGGCCAACGCGGTGGCGGCGCTGGTCAATGACGGGAAGCTGTTCCGGCCGCACGTCGTGCGCCATGTCGTCAATCCTGCGACGGGCGAACGTCGCGTCGTCGAGCCCGAGCCGATCCGCACCATCCCGTTCAAGCCCGAGCATGCGGCCGCGGTGCGTCAGGCGATGGTGGACGTGAACAAGGTCGGTACCGGCGCGCGCGCCTTCGCCGGCGCGCCCTACTCGGCCGGCGGCAAGACCGGTACGGCGCAGGTGTTTTCGCTGCGCGGCCAGCGCTACGTCGAGGGGCGCGTGAGCGAACGCCTGCGCGACCACTCGTGGTTCATCGCCTACGCGCCCGCCGACAAGCCGACGATCGCGCTCGCGGTGCTGGTCGAGAACGGCGGTTTCGGCGCGCAGTCGGCCGCACCGATCGCACGCCAGGTCATCGACTTCCACCTGCTCGGCAAGCGGCGCGATCTGCCGGCCGGCGAGGATGTCGATGCAGGCGACGAGGGCGACGAGCACGCGAACCATCCGCACGCGGCCGAGCCGGCCGGCGCCCCTGTGGCGCCCGCGATGCCGGACGGGGGCGAGCACAACGGAGGAGGGCGTCCCGAATGACCGACACGCGTTTCCACCCGCGCGAGCTGCTGCGCGGCTTCCTGCGCCCGATCGACCCGCTGCTGCTGCTGCTGCTCGGCCTGCTGCTCGCCTACGCCTTCGTCGTGATGATGAGCGCATCGCCGGAGCGCATCCCGTCCCTGCAGGTGAACACCGCCGTCGCGCTCGCGGCGATGTGGGTGACGGCGCGCCTGCCGGCCCAGCGTCTGCTGAGCCTCGCGCTGCCGCTGTACCTGATCGGCGTGCTGCTGCTCGTCGCCGTGGATCTCTTCGGCGAGACTTCGAAGGGCGCGACACGCTGGCTCGACGTCGGCGTGACGCGCATCCAGCCGTCGGAGATCATGAAGATCGCGATGCCGTTGATGCTCGCGTGGTACTTCCAGCAGCGCGAGGGCCAGATCGGCCTGCGCGAGTTCATCGTCGCGGGCCTGCTGCTGGTCGTGCCGGTCGGACTGATCATGGTGCAGCCCGATCTCGGCACCAGCCTGCTCGTGACCGCCGCCGGCGTCTATGTGATCTATTTCGCCGGCCTGTCGTGGAAGCTGATCGTTCCCGTCGTCGCCGTCGGCGTGATCGGCATCGTCGCGATCGTCGGCTTCGGCGACCAGATCTGCCAGCCCGGCGTCGACTGGCCGGGCCTGCGCGAATATCAGAAGCACCGCGTGTGCACCCTGCTCGATCCGACCCAGGACCCGCTCGGCAAGGGTTTCCACATCATCCAGTCGACGATCGCGATCGGCTCGGGCGGCGTGCTCGGCAAGGGCTGGATGGACGGCACGCAGACCCATCTCGCCTTCCTGCCCGAACGCCACACCGATTTCATCTTCTCGGTGCTGGCCGAGGAGTTCGGCCTGATCGGCATCGTCGTGCTGCTGGCGATCTACGTGCTGCTGCTGCTGCGCGGCTTCTACATCGCGGCGATGGCGCCGACGCTCGCGACGCGCCTGCTCGGCGGGGCCATCACGATGATCTTCTTTACCTATGCTTTCGTTAATATGGGCATGGTCAGCGGTATCCTGCCGGTCGTGGGCGTGCCGCTGCCCTTCATCAGCTACGGCGGAACCGCGCTCGTCACCCTGTGTCTCGGGATCGGGATACTGATGAGCATCCAGCGCAGCCGCGTGCTCGCGCAGGCGTGATTACGGAGACTGACCGATGCCGACACAGACCGTGCAAGCCGGCCCGTCCGGATACAAGCTGCTGTTCGCGGGCCTGGTCGCGGCCGTGCTGACGCTGGCCGGTTGCAGCACGACGCCGCCGCTGACCGGCACCTCCGAGACACAGCCCCAGCCCGATCCGGCTCCGGGGAAGAGCGCCGTCGTGCAGAAGCGCGGTGGCGCCTACTACAAGGACGACGGCCCGGGCGACAACCCGCCGGCCAACCTCGACGACATCCCCGACGCGCAGCCGCGCGTGGAGCCGCTGCATCGCTTCGCCAACCGCCCCTACAACGTGTTCGGCGAGGACTACGTTCCGGCAAAGGCCGTGATGCCTTTCCGCCAGCTCGGCCGCGCGAGCTGGTACGGCAAGCGCTTTCACGCCAAGCCGACGTCCAGCGGCGAACCCTACGACATGTACTCGATGACCGCAGCCCACCCGACGCTGCCGATCCCGAGCTACGCGCGCGTCACGCACCGCGCGAGCGGGCGCTCGGTGGTCGTGCGCATCAACGACCGCGGGCCCTTCCACAAGGGCCGCATCATGGATCTCTCCTACGCCGCCGCGCACCGCTTGGGCTATGTGAATGTGGGCAGTGCGGAGGTCGAGGTCGAGGCCATTGTCCCGGATGGCGTCGAGATGATCGCGACCGAGAAGCCGGTCCCGCCGCTGCCCGGGCGCAAGCCGGCGGCGCTCGTGCCGCCGCTGCCGGTGCCGGCCGAACCGCCGGTGCAGCTCGCGCTGGCCGAGCCGTCCACGCTCACGGATGCGACGCGCGGCATCTTCCTGCAGCTCGGCGCGTTTTCCTCCGTCGCGAGCGCGGAAGGCTTCCGCGGCATGGTGCGCGACGCCTTCGCGGAGCATGCCGACCGCCTCGAAGTCCTCGCTGACGGCAAGCGCTACCGCCTGCACCTCGGCCCCTTCGCGTCGGTGACGGAAGCGAAGGGCGAGGCCGAGCGCATCGCCCGCGAGCTGAAGTTCCGCCCCTTCGTCGTTACGCGCTGATGCAATCTGAACCAATTGCGGCGTGCATCAGTCTCCTGTCGGGGACCGGGCAAGCCTCTATAATCGAACCTTTGCCCCGGCCCTGAGGCCTTGCCGCCTCTGTCTGCCCACTGCCACCCGCCTGCCGATCCTCATGCGCTTTCTCGTTGCCCTGCTGTTTGCCGTCGTCTCCTTCGCGGTTTCCGCCCAGAACGTCCCGCCCCCCACGCTCGCCGCCCGCAGCTGGTTGCTGATGGACCAGGCCACCGGCCAGGTGCTCGCGTCGCGCGAGCCCGACACGCGTATCGAACCCGCGTCGCTGACCAAGCTGATGACCGCCTACCTGACCTTCGCGGCGCTCAAGAGCGGCAGCATCACGCTGCAGCAGACGGTGCCGGTCTCGGAGAAGGCCTGGCGCATGGAAGGTTCGCGCATGTTCATCCAGCCCGACAAACCCGTGACGGTCGAGGAGCTGGTGCAGGGCATGATCATCCAGTCGGGCAACGACGCCTGCGTCGCGCTCGCGGAACTGATCGCCGGCAGCGAGGAATCCTTCGCCCACCTGATGAACCGCGAGGCGCAACGCCTGGGCATGAAGAACACCAGCTTCATGAACTCCTCCGGCCTGCCCGACCCCAACCACTACACCACCGCGCGCGACCTGTCGCTGCTCGCGTCGGCGATCTCGCGCGACTTCCCCGAGTACTATCGCTACTACTCGCAGAAGGAATACACCTACAACAAGATCACGCAGCCGAACCGCAACCGCCTGCTGTGGCTCGATCCGACCGTCGACGGTCTCAAGACCGGCCACACCGCCGCAGCCGGCTACTGCCTGATCGCGTCGGCCCTGCGCGGTCAGCGTCGCCTCGTGTCGGTCGTGCTGGGCACCGATTCCGACACCATCCGCGCGCAGGAATCGCTCAAGCTGCTGAACTACGGCTTCCAGTTCTTCGACACCGCCAAGCTGTATTCCGCAAACCAGGAGCTGTCGCGTCTCCGCGTGTGGAAGGGCGAGAAGAACGAGCTGCCGGTCGGCTTCCTCAACGATTTCGTGATTTCCCTGCCCAAGGGCCAGGCCGAGAAGGTGCAGAGCCAGCTCACCAGCCAGCAGCCGGTCGTGGCGCCGCTGCAGAAGGGCCAGCAGGTCGGCACGCTGCAACTCACGCTCGACGGTCAGCCGATCGGCGAATACCCGGTCGTCGCGTTGCAGGACGTTCCCGTCGCCGGCTTCTTCGGCCGCCTGTGGGATACCATCGTGATGTGGATCAAGAGCCTTTGAATCAAGAGCCCGTAGCACTCCTGCGGAGGTGCTCATGAGCATCTGTTACCTCGACGGCACCTATCAGCCGCTGACCGAGGCGCGCATCTCGCCGATGGACCGCGGTTTTCTCTTCGGCGACGGCGCCTACGAGGTGATTCCGGTGTATTCGCGCCGGCCCTTCCGCATCGCCGAGCACATCGCGCGCCTCGGGCGCACGCTGGACGCCGTGCGCATCCCGAACCCGCACACGGCCGCGGAATGGCAAGCGATCGTGAGCGAGCTCGTCGCGCGCAACGCCTGGGTGGACCAGTCGATCTACCTGCACGTGTCGCGTGGTCCGGACGAGCGGCGTAACCACGCCTTCCCGGCCGTGACGCACCCGACGGTGTTCCTGATGAGCGAGGCGCTCGTGACGCCGTCGGCGGACGTGCTGGCGAGCGGCGTCGCGGCCGCAAGCGCGGCGGATTTCCGCTGGGCGCGCTGCGACCTCAAGACGACCGCGCTGCTCGCGAACTGCCTGCTGCGCCAGGTCGCCATCGACAAGGGCTGCGCCGAGACGGTGTTGTTCCGTGACGGCTTCCTCACCGAAGGCGCGGCCTCCAACATCTTCGTCGTGCGCGACGGCGTGATGCTCGCGCCGCCCAAGAGCCACCTCATGCTGCCGGGCATCACCTACGATGTGGTGCTGGAACTGGCGGCCACGCACGGTCTCGAACATGCGGTGCGCGAGATCCTCGAGGATGAGGTGCGCACCGCCGACGAGCTGTGGCTCACCTCGTCGACGAAGGAAGTGCTTGCGATCACCAGCCTGGACGGCCGCCCGATCGGCGACGGCCGGCCCGGGCCGGTGGGGCGCGAGATGCATGCCTGGTATCAGGAATTCAAGAACACGGTGATGCGCGTTGGCTGACCAGAACCCGGAAACCCTCCTCGAATTTCCCTGCGATTTCCCGATCAAGATCATGGGCGCGCGCGTGGACGAGTTCGCGCAGGTCGTCGTCGACGTCGTGCGCAAGCACGCGCCGGATTTCGATCCCGCGACGGTGCAGATGCGGCCGTCGAGCAAGGGTAACTACATTTCCCTGACCTGCACCGTGCGCGCCGTGTCGAAGGCGCAGCTCGATGCGCTGTACGGCGAGCTGTCCGGTCACCCGCTGGTGAAGGTGGTGCTGTAGTGCAGGTGGTGGAGGCCTTGCCGCTGGTCGTGCGCCGTCTCGGCTTGGTCGAGTACGAGCCGACCTGGGCGGCGATGCGCGCGTTCACCGACGCACGCACCGACGAGACGATCGACGAGATGTGGCTGCTGGAGCACCCGCCGGTGTTCACGCTGGGCCAGGCCGGCAAGCCCGAGCACCTGCTGCGCGAGACCGGCATCCCGCTGGTGAAGATCGACCGCGGCGGCCAGATCACCTACCACGGTCCCGGCCAGATCGTCGTGTACCTGCTCATCGACCTGCACCGCCGCCACTTAAAGGTGCGCGAGATGGTCACGCTGATGGAGCAGGCGCTTATCGACTGCCTCGCCGACTACGGCCTCGCGGCCGAGCGCAAGGACGGCGCGCCGGGCGTGTATATCGACGGCGCCAAGATCGCGGCGCTGGGCCTGCGCGTCAGGAACGGCTGCAGCTACCACGGCCTCGCGCTCAACGTCGATGTCGACCTCGCGCCGTTCTCGGCGATCAACCCCTGCGGTTACGAGGGGCTGCAGACGATCAGGATGAAGGATTTCGGCGTGACCGACGGTGTCGACTCGGTGGGCGAGCGGCTGCTTGCTCATCTTGAGCGCCTGCTCGCACCCCGGCCGGCTGCCGACAGGCCATAATGCAGCGGGCGGCACAACCGCCCAACACCCCAGAGAGACGAGAAGAGACTTCGCATGGAAACCCCGAACCGCAAGCAGCGTGGCGCCGACAAGACCGCGCGCATCCCGATCAAGATCGTTCCGGCCGAGCGCCTGAAGAAGCCCGAATGGATCCGCATCAAGCTGGGCGCCGGCCAGGAGGCCGAACGCTTCAACGAGATCAAGGCGACGCTGCGCGACCACAAGCTGCACACGGTGTGCGAGGAAGCCTCCTGCCCGAACATCCACGAATGCTTCGGCAAGGGCACGGCGACCTTCATGATCATGGGCGACATCTGCACGCGCCGCTGTCCGTTCTGCGACGTCGGCCACGGCCGTCCCGAGCCGCTCAACGCCAACGAGCCGAAGGAGCTGGCGGAAACGATCGCGGCGATGCGCCTGAACTACGTCGTGATCACCAGCGTCGACCGCGACGACCTGCGCGATGGCGGTGCCCAGCATTTCGTCGACTGCATCCGCGAAACGCGCGCGGCTTCGCCGAAGACCGCGATCGAGGTGCTGGTGCCGGACTTCCGCGGCCGCATGGAGATCGCACTGGAGATCTTCGACCAGGCCGCTCCCGACGTCCTGAACCACAACCTCGAGACCGTGCCGCGCCTGTACAAGCAGGCGCGCCCCGGTGCGGACTACGCGTATTCGCTGCGCCTGCTGAAGGAATTCAAGGCGCGCCACGCGGACGTGCCGACCAAGTCCGGCCTGATGGTGGGACTCGGCGAGACCGACGAGGAGATCCTCGAGGTGATGCGCGACCTGCGCGCGCACGACGTCGAGATGCTGACGATCGGCCAGTACCTGCAGCCGTCGACCGGCCACCTGCCGGTGCTGCGCTACGTGCACCCGGACACCTTCAAGATGTTCGAGACCGAAGCGCTGAAGATGGGCTTCAAGAACGCCGCCTGCGGCCCGATGGTGCGGTCGAGCTACTGGGCCGACCAGCAGGCGCACGGCGCCGGCGTGGTCTGAGCCGGCTGTCGCCCGGTTCGGCCGTCCGGATCGGGATGAAATCCCGCCGTCGCAACCGGGGGGGGCGACGCCGATGCGGCGGGATTCCATCCCGCCCTACGTCCCTTCGACGAGCCCAGCCAGGCGCGGAACCGGGGGGAAGCCCCCCGGCCGCGCCCTTCCCCTTTAGCGGTAGAGGCGTTCCTCGCGCTCGTGCCGTTCCTGTTCCTCGATGCTCAGCGTCGCGGTCGGGCGCGCGAGCAGGCGGCCGACGCCGATCGGTTCGCCGCTGACCTCGCAGTAGCCGTAGCTGCCGTCCTCGACGCGGCGCAACGCGGCCTCCACCTTGTGCAGCAGCTTCAGTTCGCGGTCGCGGATGCGCTGTTCCAGCACCTGTTCCTCTTCCTGCGTCGCGCGGTCGGCCTCGTCCGGGGTCGCCACGGTCTCGCGCAGGTGCGAGCGGGTTTCCTCGCTGTTTTCGCGCAGCTCGGCCTGCAGTTGGAGCAGGCGCCGGCGGAAGAATTCGAGCTGCGCGGCGTTCATGTAGTCGTCCGCCGGCATCGCCAGCAGTTCGGCTTCCGAGAGTGTGCCGTTGCGTGTGGCAGTCGCCGTCATCATGAGTTCTCCGTGTTGCCACCCCTTGCACCACGGTGCCTCGGGGCCAAGTCCATTAATGAAAAAAGGGTAACTCCGGCACGCGCACGATACCCGTCACGGGGGTATGCTCACGGGCGCTTCGAGTGAAACCCGTCCCTGGAGACCATCATGCGTTGCATTCTGCGAGCTTTCGTCCTGCTTGTCATCTGTGTGCCGGCTTGGGCGGCCGGACTGGGGAACATCACCGACTCCGAGGCCTCCGGCGGCCTGCGCGAGGCGCTGACGCAGGGCGCCGGGCGCGCGGTGGAGATGCTGGGCCGCAAGGACGGTTTCCTCGCCAACAAGAAGGTGAAGATTCCGCTGCCCGACGGGCTCGCGCAGGTCGAGCCGGTGATGCGCATGGCCGGCCGCGGCAAGGACTTCGACAATCTCGTGACGGCGATGAACCGCGCCGCCGAGGCGGCGGTGCCCGAGGCGAAGACCCTGCTGGTCGATGCGGTGAAGCAGATGTCGGTCGAGGATGCGCGCAACATCCTGACCGGGGGCGACGATTCGGCGACGCGCTACTTCAAGTCGAAGACGCAGGCGCGTCTGGGCGAGAAGTTCCTGCCCATCGTGAAGCAGAGCACCGACCGGCTGGCGCTCGCCGGGCAGTACAACAAGCTCGCCGGCCAGGCGGCGAGCTTCGGACTGGTGAAGGGCGAGGACGCGCAGATCGAGGGCTACGTGACGCGCAAGGCGCTCGACGGCCTCTACGTGATGATCGCCGAGGAGGAGAAGGCGATCCGCAGGAACCCGATGCAGGCAGCGGGTTCGCTGGCGCAGAAGGTGTTCGGGATGCTGGGGCAGTAAGGGGGCTGAAGGGGCTGTAGATACTGTTATCCGGGTCAAGTGCCATGCATGGCCGGATCGAAAGCCTTTCCCGATTTGAGCACACCGAAGGCGACATGAACGAGCTTTCGCATCATGGCGCCGATGATGAGCATGGGCGGCTT
>NZ_QVLR01000015.1 GCF_014822185.1 Azoarcus sp. Aa7 | reverse complement strand
GCTCGAACCCATCGGGTATATCCCGCCCGCAGAAGCTGAGGCAAACTACTACAGGCAACTTGCCCGTCAGGCCGCCATCGCGGCATGACTTAAACCAACCGGCCTCCACCAAACCCGGGGCGATTCAGTCGTCGTGCGTTAAGTTTCGCTGCTTCAACATCAGCTGTCGCTCGAGTGATCGACCGAGTCGGCCTGAAGCGCGTGATGAAGACCACGCTGGTAACCAGGTGAGGTTCGGCTGAGGCTCGAATGTTGCCTGCGTTGGTTGTGGCGCGTTGCATCGGATGCACAGTTCCCTTACGATTGGCGCAGAGTGTTCCGTGATGGACCTCTGTTGTGCCGGCGTTGCTTCTAGCACCCGGTGCCGCCTGTTGCCCCATAGGCCAAGGCGGGCTTTCCTGAATTCACATGGAGAGGCCCCGCAATGGCCACAAGCATCGTTTCAGCCCGCACCCACGCCTATATTGCCCAATCCGGCCGCTGCATCTACTGCGGCGCTCCGATGTGGTCGCGGTCCCCCGAAGATTTCGCCGCTGCCCATGGCATCAGTCTCGTTGACGCTGGCCGCTTTCAGTTGACGGCTGAACATCTGACCGCTCGACGCGAAGGTGGCAGCAACAGCAGGCCCAATATCGCGGCGGCCTGTCTCTACTGCAACCGGATGCGACACCAGCGCAAAGCGCCGCCGGCGCCGCTCGCCTACCAAGCCTTCGTGCAAAAGCGGATCGCCCAAGGTAAGTGGCATCCCGCGCATCTGCACAAGAAGGTGTTGCGCAACCAGAGCGCGTGATCTACGCGAATGAGGTTTTGGCTAGGCTTGATCGGTCGATGGACCCGTCCGGCATTGTTCCCATCAGGACTTGCACGCTTGCCCTTCGGCAGCGATCGGCCACAAGCCGCCGTTCCAGCTCTCTCCTCCGCAGCAGTCACTCGTCCTACCACTTTCCCAAAAGCTGCCGTTGGGGCTGCAACGTCACCACATCCCTCTGGAAGACCGCTTGGGAAAGTTGAGCGGTCATTCGGCGCGAACTGACCAAAGTCTCTCCCCGGCCAGTTCCAGCCGCTCATGGCTGGCGCGGACCGGACGTCTGGCGGGCCGCTTCGCTCCAAGACCTGCCCGAGCGACAACGCGAACTACTCGGGCCACGCTCGCCAGCAGCTTCGTAGTTCGAGAAAACCCTACTGCCGGCATCAGACTCAATTTATCTTACCGTGCTTCAGGCCTTCGTTAGGCCTGCTGCGACGGTAGAGAACAGAGCGGCGTCCTTTGCAGGGCTACCGCAGCTACTCCTTCGTCATTCGTCGTCTTCCTCATCATCCAGTTCGAAGCCCAGCAGTTCGGCGCGGAACTCGTCGGAGGTCGCTGCCAGAAGACGCTTGGTCTTGATGCTGGTCT
>NZ_QVLR01000014.1 GCF_014822185.1 Azoarcus sp. Aa7 | reverse complement strand
GCACCCACACTTATCGGTTGTCCAATTTTTTAAAGAACCGCCGCCGAAGCAGCGAGAAAGAGATTCTGACAAACTTAACTGCTTTCGTCAAGCACCGCAGCAAACTTATTTGAATCCGCCGCCGCACCGCCTACCTCTTTCCTGCCCTCCACCGCCGCCGCACACTCCGCTGCAGCGCTGAAGAGGCGCGAATTATATAGACCTCAATTCAACCGTCAAGAGTTTCGACGCGATTTCTTTTCAGTAAAATTTCGCGAGGCGTGTGAGGCATGAAAAATGATGGCGTTGCACCCTCACACGCATCGACGCCGGCATTTTGACGTTATCCGGGCAAGGCGGGCAGAGGTCGTTTTTAGAGGACCTGGTAAACGCGAAGCTCGAATCCGTCGCCCGTGTAGGACGCATCGAGCGGTTTTAGTTTTTGCACGCTGCCGTTGCCGGTAACAAAGAGAGGAACGGTGGGTGCGCCGAGTGCGCGCAAGGGCACGATGATCCGCACGGCCTCGCCGCGCAGCAGGGGGTCGCACAGCAGCACTTCGGCGGGCCGGCGCCCGTCATCAACGTGGGCAAGTACCGGCTTGTGCGACAGCACCTCCAGACCAAGGTGCGTCGCACCTTCTTCCTGGGCCCAGGCTCGCCTCACAAGTACCAGTTGCCACCCCTGGCCATCGACGGGATGAATCCCGACGAGTTGGTCGACGCAGACCGCTCCGTTCGCAGCGACCGCACCCAGCCCGCCACGACTGAGATCGCGGAGTTGCCATTCGTCGCGGCGCCCCCCTTGCTCTCCCCGAAATACCCTCCGAAGCTCATCGATGCCGGCAACCGCTGCGAGCGTTCCCGTCATCACATGGCGTCTGTGACGTCTGACAGGCGGAGCTACCGACCAATGCCGCAGTAGATGCTCCAGGGCGCGCAGGTGAAGGGTGGAAGCTTCGGCGTCAGCCGGGGAGACCGGGGACTGCGTGTCCGCAATGGCACGCCCCTTCGCCTCGCGGAACATTTCGGAAGCGAGACCGGGCGAGAAGAACCAGGCTCCCGCAGCAGTTTCTGAAATGCCGACGAGTCTGCGCGGCACGCCGCCGTGCGGATCGACAAAATGGGTAGCCCCTTCGAAGACTTCGGGCTCGAATCGCACGACGGGCACGGACAGGCGCAACAACCGATCCACCGCGACCAACAACTGCGGCGCAAGCAGGTCGAGCGATGCTGTGCACGCTGCGAGCGCTCTGATGTAATGAAAGGCGACGGATTCTTCGGAAGGCATCACCACAGGCACCGGACGTGCCGTCGAGGAGCTGCGGTCGCCTTCCGCATGCATGAAGGCCATTCCCAGCCATTGCCATAAATGCGGATGCGGAGGCCCCCCGCTGCACCGCTCCCATATCACCCGTTCGGCACCCACGCGGACAAGACGCAGACGGAGGTCGGCGATGGCATTGCGCTCAAGGACGCCGTCCCGCCCCGCGCCATATGCGTTCAGGCAGCGTTCGAGCTGATCAAGCAGAGCCCCGGAAATGTCGCGCGCCGCATGCAGCAGGGGGCGGCAGTCCCGCCGGTCTTCGAGCGTTGCGAGTGTTTCGCGCACACGCGCAATGCAACCGTTAATGACTTCTTCCAGGCTTGCAATGACGCGGTGGTGACTCCCGAGATCGGTCGCGTCCTGCCGGGAAAGTTTCGCCAGCTCGCGCTGGAGCGCCCTGAGCTCGCGCAGCAATTCGGAAAGCTTCGCGTAATCCGCACCGGCGCGCGCTGTAGCTCGACCTGCCTGCGACCGGGCGATGATCGGTTCCTGTGGCACGCCGACTCCCCGCATCACCACGCAATCTCCATAAGCTGACCGACCGCCGCGACCCGGCGGTTTTGTAACAAGGCTAACACAGGCCTGCGACGGTAATTCGTGACGACTTGTACGCCCCACCTACGATGTAGAATCGCGCTCTCTCGGCCACGGACTCATACATGAAACAGTATCTGGACCTGATGCGGCACGTTCTCGAACACGGCCATCGGAAGTCGGACCGCACCGGTACCGGTACGCTGTCGGTATTCGGTTGGCAGATGCGCTTCAATCTCGACGAGGGCTTCCCCTTGCTGACGACGAAGAAGCTGCACATGCGATCGATCATCCATGAGCTGCTCTGGTTCCTGCAGGGCGACACGAATATCCGCTACCTCAAGGAAAACGGCGTGTCGATCTGGGACGAATGGGCTGACGCGGAGGGCGACCTCGGGCCGGTGTATGGGAAGCAGTGGCGGCGCTGGGAAACACCAGACGGGCGAACGGTGGACCAGATCGGGCAACTGATCGACGGTCTGCGGCGCAACCCGGATTCGCGGCGCCATATCGTCTCGGCGTGGAATCCGGGCGAAGTCGAGGGCATGGCGCTCCCCCCGTGTCACGCACTGTTCCAGTTCTATGTCGCGGGCGGACGCCTGTCCTGCCAGTTGTATCAGCGCAGCGCAGACATCTTCCTCGGCGTGCCGTTCAATATCGCCTCGTATGCACTGCTGCTGATGATGGTGGCGCAGGTATGCGATCTTGAGCCGGGGGACTTCGTGTGGACCGGGGGCGACTGCCATCTTTACCTGAACCACATCGAGCAGGCCAAACTTCAGCTGTCGCGCGAAACGCGCCCACTGCCGAAGATGACGATGAACCCGGACGTGAAGGATATTTTCGCCTTCCGATTCGAGGATTTCGCGCTCGAAGGCTACGACTCGCACCCCCACATCAAGGCGGCAGTGGCGGTATGAACGCGACGCGGCCCGAAGTAGTACTGATCGCTGCGGTCGCCCGCAACGGGGTGATCGGTCGGGACAATGCCCTGCCGTGGCGCCTGAAGGCGGACCTCGCGCACTTCAAGGCGACGACCGTCGGGCACCCCGTGCTGATGGGGCGCAAGACATGGGAATCGCTGGGCCGGCCGCTTCCCGGACGGCGCAACCTGGTCGTGACGCGGGACGGGTCGTATGCCGCCAGCGGGGCGGAAGTTTTTGCGAGCCTCGACGCCGCACTTGCGGCCGCCGGTGACGGGAAGATCTTCGTGATCGGGGGAGCGAAGATCTACCGCCAGCTACTGGAACGCGCGGACGGACTGGTGCTGACCGAGATCGGAGCGGAGGTGGACGGCGATGCCTTTTTCCCCGACTTCGATCGCTCGCTTTTCACCGAAGCCCGCCGCGAATCCCACGCCGCGGACGCGAACAACGAATTTGCTTTCGACTTCGTCGAATACCGGCGCAAATCCTGACCCGGACCGGGCGCGGCGGCTTTGCGCCGCCACGGCCCGGCCCTGAATTGCTCAGTCCTGCTTGACGCAGTCGACGAAGTAGTCGACGCGGCCGCTCGACTGCTCGCGCACGAATCCGTGGATGTCGGTCTCGAAGCCCGGGAAGGCGGCGTTGAAGTCGCGTGCGAACTTCAGGTAGCGCACGATCGTCGCGTTGAAGCGCTCGCCCGGGATCAGGAGCGGGATGCCCGGCGGATACGGCGTGACGAGCATCGCGGTGACGCGACCTTCCAGTTCGTCGATCGCGACCCGCTCGATCTCGCGGTGGGCCATCTTGGCGAAGGCGTCGGCGGGTTTCATCGCGGGCACCATGTCCGAGAGGTACATCTCGGTGGTCAGGCGCGCGACGTCGTGAGCCTTGTAGAAGGAGTGGATCTGCGCGCAGAGATCCTTCAGGCCGACCTTTTCGTAGCGCGGGTGCTTGGCGATGAAGTCCGGCATGACGCGCCACAGGGGCTGGTTGCGGTCGTAGTCGTCCTTGAACTGCTGAAGCTCCGTCACCAGCGTGTTCCAGCGGCCCTTGGTGATGCCGATGGTGAACATGATGAAGAAGGAGTACAGGCCGGTCTTTTCGACAATGATGCCGTGCTCAGCGAGGTAGCGCGTGAGGATGCCGGCGGGGATGCCGGAATCGTCGAAGTCGCCGTCGACGTCGAGGCCCGGGGTGATGATCGTGGCCTTGATCGGGTCGAGCATGTTGAAGCCGGGCGCGAGGTTCCCGAAGCCGTGCCAGCGGTCGCCCGCGTTGAGCATCCAGTCCTCGCGCTCGCCGATGCCTTCCTCGGGAAGGTATTCCGGCCCCCACACCTCGAACCACCAGTCGTCGTCACCGAACTCGGCGCCGACTTTGCGCATCGCGCGGCGGAATTCGACCGCCTCGGACAGCGATTCCTCGACCAGCGCCGGACCGCCAGGGGGCTCCATCATCGCCGCAGCGACGTCGCACGACGCGATGATCGCGTACTGCGGCGAGGTGGACGTGTGCATGAGGTAGGCTTCGTTGAAGATGTCGCGGTCGAGCTTGCACGTCTGGGAGTCCTGCACGAGGATTTGCGAGGCCTGAGACAGGCCGGCCAGCAGCTTGTGCGTGGACTGAGTGGAAAAGATCATCGACGTCTCGCAGCGCGGACGGTCGGCGCCGATTGCGTGGTAATCGCCGTAGAAATCGTGGAACGCGGCATGCGGCAGCCAAGCTTCGTCGAAGTGTAGCGTGTCGATCTGCCCGTCGAGCATTTCCTTGATGGTCTCGACGTTGTAAACGACGCCGTCGTACGTCGACTGGGTGATCGTGAGGATGCGCGGCTTCTGACTCACGGCCTCGCGGGCGAACGGGTTGGCCTCGATTTTCCGCTGGATGGTCTCCATCCGGAACTCGTCGATCGGAATGGGGCCGATGATGCCGTAGTGGTTGCGCGTCGGCGTGAGGAACACCGGCACCGCTCCGGTCATGATGATGGAATGGAGGATGGACTTGTGGCAGTTGCGGTCCACGACGACGATGTCGCCGGGCGCGACCGTGGTGTGCCACACCATCTTGTTCGAGGTGGAAGTGCCGTTGGTGACGAAGTAGAGGTGGTCGCAGTTGAAGATGCGCGCGGCGTTGCGCTCGGACGCAGCGACGGGACCGGTGTGGTCGAGCAGTTGGCCGAGTTCCTCGACGGCGTTGCAGACGTCGGCGCGCAGCATGTTTTCGCCGAAGAACTGGTGGAACATGTGGCCGACCGGGCTCTTGAGGAAGGCCACGCCGCCGGAGTGGCCGGGGCAGTGCCAGGAGTAGGAGCCGTCGGCCGCATAGTGCGTGAGCGCGCGGAAGAACGGCGGCGGCAGGCTCTCAAGGTAGTTCTTGGCCTCGCGCACGACGTAGCGGGCGATGAATTCCGGCGTGTCCTCGAACATGTGGATGAAGCCATGCATCTCGCGCAGCACGTCGTTCGGGATGTGCCGACTGGTGCGCGTTTCGCCGTAGAGGAAGATCGGAATGTCGGCGTTGCGGAAGCGGATCTCTTCGACGAAGGCGCGCAGGTCGGCAATCGCCTTGTCGGACGCTTCCGGCGAGGAGAATTCTTCATCGTCGATCGACAGGATGAAGCCCGATCCCTTGCTCTGCTGCTGCGCGAACGAGGTCAGGTCGCCGTAGCTGGTGACGCCCAGCACTTCCATGCCTTCGTCCTGAATCGCCTCCGCGAGGGCACGAATGCCGAGCCCGCTCGCATTCTCGGAGCGGAAGTCCTCGTCGATGATGATGATCGGAAAGTGAAAGCGCATTCCAGTTTCTCCAGCTTGCTGCCCTGCGGCATACGGGAATCATACCCGTGAGTGGTTTGCTCCCGTATTACCGGAAAGTACAAAGGGCCGTCAGACGGCCCCTGTCGATGGTCGCTCCGTGCGAGACGGATCGGGCGGTTGGATCAGATCTTCGGCAGGGTCACGCCGGTCTGGCCGAGGTACTTGCCACCGCGGTCCTTGTAGGACGTCTCGCACACTTCGTCCGACTCGAAGAACAACATCTGCGCGATACCTTCGTTGGCGTAGATTTTCGCGGGCAGCGGAGTCGTGTTCGAGAATTCGAGCGTCACATGACCTTCCCATTCGGGCTCGAGCGGGGTGACGTTCACGATGATGCCGCAGCGCGCATAGGTCGACTTGCCGAGGCACACGGTCAGGACGCTGCGCGGGATGCGGAAGTACTCGACGGTCCGCGCGAGCGCGAAGGAGTTCGGCGGGATGATGCAGACGTCGCCCACGAAGTCGACGAAGTTGCGGGCGTCGAAATCCTTGGGGTCGACGATCGTCGAGTTGATGTTGGTGAAGATCTTGAATTCGTTGGCACAACGGACGTCGTAGCCGTAGCTCGACGTACCGTATGAAACGATCTTGCCGCCGTCGTTGTGGCGCACCAGCTCGGGTGCGAACGGCTCGATCATCCCGTGCTGTTCCGCCATGCGGCGGATCCACTTGTCGGACTTGATGGACATGGGGGCGCGTTTTCCTCGGCGACCTGTCCGGCACAGGCCGGACGCGAAAAATCCGCGTAGTTTAGGGCAAGCGCCGTCGGATCAAAAGACAAATCCGACGGCGCCCGCGCGTCAGGTGTTCTTGACGACGATATTGGGGAATTTGTGGGTCATGTCCTTGGCTTTCTCGGCCACGCGCACAGCCACTTTCCGCGCGATTGCGCGGTAGATGCCGGCAATGCGTCCGTCCGGGTCCGCGACCACGGTGGGCGTGCCGCAGTCGGCCTCCTGGCGGATCTGCAGATCGAGCGGAAGGGCCCCGAGGAAGGCGATGTTGTAGTCCGCGCAGAGCTTCTCGCCGCCACCGGTACCGAAGATCGACTCCTCGTGGCCGCACTTCGAGCAGATGTGGATGCTCATGTTCTCGACGACGCCGACAATCGGAACGCCGACCTTCTCGAACATCTTGAGGCCCTTGCGCGCGTCGAGCAGGGCGATGTCCTGCGGCGTGGTGACAATGACGGCGCCGGTGAGCGGCACGCTCTGCGACAGCGTGAGCTGGATGTCGCCGGTGCCTGGCGGCATGTCGATGATCAGGTAGTCGAGATCCTTCCAGTTGGTTTCCTTGAGCAGCTGGTTGAGTGCCTGGGTGGCCATGGGGCCACGCCACACCATCGGCGTCTCGACATCGACGAGGAATCCGATGGACATCGCCTGCAGACCGTGCGCCTCGAGCGGCTCCATGGTCTTGCCGTCGAGCGAGTGCGGCTTGTGCTCGCCGATGCCCAGCATCTGGGGCTGCGACGGGCCGTAGATGTCGGCATCGAGGATGCCGACGCGCGCGCCTTCGGCCGCGAGCGCGAGCGCGAGGTTGGCGGCGGTGGTGCTCTTGCCGACGCCGCCCTTGCCCGAGGCTACCGCGATGATGTTCTTGACGCCCGGCAGGAGCTTCACGCCCTGCTGTACGGCATGGGCGACGATCTTGCTGTCGACCTTGACGTCGACCTGCTCGACGCCCGGCAGCGTGCGCACCGCGCCGACGGCCAGGTCGCGAATCATCGCGAACTGTGTCTTGGCGGGATATCCCAGTTCGATCTCGAAACTCACGCTTCCGCCAGCGACCTGGAGGTTACGGATGCACCGGGACGACACGAGGTCCTTGCCGGTATTCGGATCGACAACGGTTTTGAGCACTTCGGTAACGGACTCGGGGGTGAGACTCATGACTGGCTTCCTCGGGATCACGGGCCCGCAAGCGGGGCGACAAGAACTGCATCATACCGAAGGCGGCGCCGACGCTCACCCTCGGGCGCAAAAGGGTCATTCCGCCGCGCGTGACGCGGTAAAATCCGCGCCTCGCACGACTGCCATCATTCAGGACTTCCCGAGCATGACCCGTTTCCAGGCATTGGCGCTTTATGCATTCATCGCGCTGCTTTCCGCTTGTGCCGCGCCGTCCGGTCCGCAACGCGAAGCCCCATCCCCGACCCAGCCGGCCCGTGCGCCGAGCGGCAATCTGCCGAAAGTCGACTGGAGCGCGGAACGGACGCGGATTACCCGTGCCTTGAGCGGCGCCAACGATCTCTCGGTGATCGCGCGCAACGACGGCAACCTGCAGTTGTTGATTCCGGGCGCCGAGGCCTTCGCCCGCGACGGCATCGAACCCCGCCCGAGTCTCAAGGCGACGCTCGACCGCATCTCGACGGTGCTGAACGAGACGCCGGGAACCGAGATTCTGGTCATCGGCCACACCGACGGCGCCGGCAGCGAATTGCACAATATGCAGCTCTCGATCCGTCGCGCCGAGGCAGTGGTCGAATACCTGCGCGTGCGCGGCATCGCCCTGACGCGCCTTCAGGCCGACGGCCGCGGCGAGACCGAGCCCTTTTCCGACAACGGAACGGAAGCCGGACGCGCCAAGAACCGCCGGGTGGAAATGATCGTCCGCCCCTTTGCCCGATAGCCCCTGGTCGCGCCCGACCGATCAATATGGCCGGGCGCGTTTGTTACACTCCCGTTTTCGATTCCTGAATCCGCACATGTCCCGCAAGATCCTCGTCACGAATGCCCTGCCCTACGCCAACGGCGACATCCACCTCGGCCATCTGGTCGGATATATCCAGGGCGACATCTGGGTGCGCTATCAGCGCATGCGGGGAAGCACGGTGCATTACGTGTGCGCGGACGACACACACGGCACGCCGATCATGCTGCGCGCGGAGAAGGAGGGAATCCCCCCCGAGACGCTGATCGGGCGCGTGCATGGCGAACACTTGCGCGACTTCACCGACTTCGGGGTCGCGTTCGACAACTACCACAGCACGCACAGCCCCGAGAACCGCGCCTACGCGGAAGAGGTGTACAAGCGGCTCACGGCGGCAAAGCTGATCGAGACGCGCTCGATCGAGCAGTTCTACGACCCGGTGAAGGAAATGTTCCTGCCGGACCGCTTCATCAAGGGCGAATGCCCGAAATGCGGCGCGGCGGACCAGTACGGGGACAACTGCGAGGTGTGCGGCGCGGCGTATGCACCGACCGAACTGAAGAATCCGTACTCGGCCGTGTCCGGCGCGAAGCCGGTACTGAAGACGTCCGAGCACTACTTCTTCCGCCTGTCGGACCCGCGCGCGGTCGCCTTCCTGCGCGAATGGACGCGCGGAACAAACACCGCCGGCACCCGCCGCCTGCAGGCGGAAGCCGCGAACAAGATGAAGGAATGGCTCGGAGAGGAGGGTCAGGAAGGCGAGAACACCCTGTCCGACTGGGATATCTCGCGCGACGCCCCCTATTTCGGCTTCGAGATCCCCGGCGCGCCGTGCAAGTATTTCTACGTGTGGCTGGACGCGCCGATCGGCTATCTGGCGAGCTTCCGCAACCTCGCGGACAAGCGCGGCGACATCGTCGTCGATGACTTCGTCGATGCCGCGCGTGCGGAAGCGGCGGGCACCGAGATGGTGCACTTCATCGGCAAGGACATCCTCTATTTCCACGCGCTATTCTGGCCGGCGATGCTGCAGTTCGCGGGCCTGCGCACGCCTTCGCAACTGTGCGTGAACGGGTTCCTGACCGTGGACGGCGCGAAGATGAGCAAGAGCCGCGGCACCTTCATCACCGCTCACTCCTACGTGACCGAAGGCCTGAACCCGGAATGGCTGCGCTATTACTTCGCGACGAAGTCGAACGGAACGATGGAAGACGTCGACCTGAACCTCGACGACCTGATCGCGAAGGTCAATTCGGACCTCGTCGGCAAGTACGTGAACATCGCCAGCCGCTGCGCGGGTTTCATCACGAAACGCTTCGAGGGCAAGCTCGCGGCGACCGATGCCGCGGCGACGGCTGCGTTCAAGGAGGCCTACGCGGCCGGCACGATCGCACAGGCCTACGAGGAACGCGACTACGGCCGTGCGCTGCGCGAGATCATGCATCTCGCGGACCTCGCGAACCAGTACGTGAATGACCGGAAGCCGTGGGAACTTGCGAAGCAGGACGGCCGCGAAGGTGAGTTGCATGTGGTGTGCAGCACCGCGCTGACGCTGTTCCGCGACCTCACCCTGTACCTGAAGCCGGTATTGCCGGCACTCGCCGCCAAGGTCGAGACCTTTCTGGCGATCGCCCCGCTGGGGTGGCAGGGCGAATGGCAGCCCCTGCCGGCCGGTCACTTGGTGAACGTGTACGCCCACCTGATGACCCGCGTCGAACGCAAGCAGATTGACGCCCTGCTCGAAGCCAACCGTGACTCGCTCGCACCGGCAGCCGCCGCTGCGGCGCCCGATACGAAGGCGGCGTCGTCGCAGCAACGCCACGCGGAGAAGCAGCAACATGCGGCCCAGACGGCTGAAACGGCCTCTCCGCATATCTCGATCGACGACTTCACGAAGGTCGACCTGCGCATCGCGAAGATCGTCGCCGCCGAGCATGTCGAAGGTGCCGACAAGCTGATCCGCCTGCAGCTCGACATCGGCGAGGACAAACCGCGACAGGTGTTCGCCGGCATCAAGTCGGCCTACGATCCGGCATCGCTGGTCGGACGTATGACGGTGATGGTCGCCAACCTCGCGCCGCGCAAGATGAAGTTCGGCATGAGCGAGGGCATGGTGCTCGCCGCGTCCGATCCGGACGGCAAGACCGGCGGGCTCTACATCCTTTCGCCCGATGCCGGCGCCGCTGCGGGGATGCGCGTCAAGTAAGCAACAGGGTCGCAGCCCGATGCCCCTCACTCCCTCGAAACGCTGGATCGTGCGGCAACGCACGGCACCCGGATGCTGGTACTGCACCAGCACCACGGGTAAGCAACGGCACACAGAGGAATCGAGGAGGCATCGTGATCAGTTTTCGCCCCAAACTGTTTGACACCCTGCCCGGCTACGGGCGAGGTCATTTCACCCAGGATCTTTCCGCAGGCATCACCGTCGGAGTGCTCGCCCTCCCGCTGGCGATGGCATTCGCGATCGCCAGCGGGATGAGTCCCACCGCCGGCATCTGGACCGCCATCGTGGCCGGCTTGCTGATTTCGGCGCTCGGCGGCTCCAAGGTCCAGATCGGCGGCCCGACAGGGGCCTTCATCCCGATCATCTACGCCATCGTCGTCGATTACGGCGTGCAGAACCTGCTCATCGCCACGATGATGTCAGGCGTCATGCTGTTCGCCATGGGCGCGTTCCGCCTCGGCAACATGATCCGCTTCATCCCGGTGTCGGTCGTGATCGGCTTCACCAACGGCATCGCAGTAGTGATCTTCATCTCGCAGATCAAGGACTTCCTCGGGCTGTCGATCGAGAAGATGCCCGGCGAGTTCTTCGGCAAGATGGAGGCGCTGCTCGGCGCCGCCCACACCATCCAGCTGCCGACGCTCGCCGTGTCGGTAGCCTCGCTCGCGGTGCTGTTGGGCTGGAACCGCGCAGCAGCCCGTGTGCCATGGATGCGGCGATTGCCGGGGCCGCTCGCGGTGCTCCTGATCGCCACCGCGATCAACTCGATCGTCCAGTTTCCCGTGGATACCATCGGCAGCCGCTTCGGCGGCATCCCGCAGCAGGTGCCCCATTTCGGCCTGCCGGCGTTGTCGCTGGGGACGCTGGGCAAGCTCATCGCGCCGGCGTTGACGATCGCCCTGCTCGGCGCGATCGAGTCGCTGCTGTCGGCCCGCGTTGCGGACAACCAGATCGACGACCGGCACGACCCGAACCAGGAACTGATGGCGCAGGGCATCGCGAACGTGGCCGCCCCGCTTTTCGGCGGCTTCGCCGCCACCGGCGCAATCGCCCGCACGGCGACGAACATCCGCTCCGGCGGGCATACTCCGGTCGCCGGCATGATCCACGCGCTCGTGCTGCTGGCCGTAGTGCTGGCGCTCGCCCCGCTCGCGAGCCATATTCCGCTGGCGACGCTGTCGGCCATCGTGGTCATCGTGTCGGTGAACATGGGCGAGTGGCACGCGTTCGCGTGGAAAGAACTCACGCGCTACTCGCGGCAGTACCGCATCATTCTGCTCGGCACCTTCTTCGTGACGGTCGTCTTCGACCTGACGCTGGCAGTGGAACTCGGCATGGTGCTGGCGAGCCTGTTCTTCATCTACCGCATGTCGGACCTCACGCGCGTCGAGCGCATCGTGCTGGAGGAGCACTACGGCGTCGAGGCCCTGTCGCGCCCCGACGGCACGCCGCGCATCCTCGCCTACCGCGTGTTCGGCAGCCTGTTCTTCGGTGCCGCGAACAAGCTCGAGAACCTGATGCTGATGCAGGACGGGCATCCCGACGCGTTGATCCTCGACATGGAGAAGGTCATCAACATCGACACCACCGGCCTCGACATGCTGCAGGCGCTGCACCGTGCGCTGGAAAAGCGTGGCGCGCAGCTGATCCTGTGCGACCTGAACGCGCAGCCCGCCTCGATCGTCCAACGATCGGGGTTCGGCGAAACGATCGGAAGCGATAATCTCGCCGGCAACATCACCGACGCCCTGCTGCGCGCGCAGCGCTGCGGGAGTCGGGACGCGGAGGTGTCCTATGCATGAAACCGATCATGTCGTGCGTCACCTGATGATTCAGGGGCGCGTTCAGGGCGTTGCCTTCCGCGCCAACGCCCGCGTGGAGGCCCAACGTCTGGGCCTGTGCGGCTGGGTGCGAAATCGCGCAGACGGCAGCGTCGAGGCTGTGGTGGCGGGGTCGGCCGGTGCCGTCGAGCACTTTGTACGATGGGCTCATCGCGGCCCGTCGCAGGCCAGGGTGGAAAGCGTCGCCGTGGGTCCGGCGGAGCGGCCGGAGCAGACCGGATTCCTGATGCTGCCGACCCTGTAAAGGGACCGTTGAAAAGGGAAAAGCCCACCCGATCTTGCGACCGGATGGGCTCCGCACTCAGTCAGGTGCGCTTAACGCCACTTGTAACGCATCGACGCGCCGACGAAGGTGGTTTCCTGGGTTTCGTCCTGCGAAACGACCGTTCCATCAACGTAGAAGGCCCGCGCCCATGCCCAGTCGTTCGTGCTCCACTGGTTATGCACCGCGTCGAAGCGCAGCGTCACGTCCTTCTTGAGGGCGTATTCGGCAAAGAGCTCCAGCGCCGTGACCGTGTATTTCACGTCGGCGATCCCGACCGTCACGGGGCTGCCGCTCAACCCGTAACCGCTGAGGTTGTGCGAATAGGAAAGGTCGCCCCCCAGCTTCCACTTCTCGCCGACAGCTCCGCGCAAGCCGACGCCGAACGCCTCGGTCAGTGACTTGAGGTTGGCCTGCCAATCGGCGCTCGACCGCGCAGCATTGACCTGGCGGGCGTATTCGCGCGAAGCCCAGGCGTGAGTGCTCCAGCCTGCGGAGAATACGTACGCCCCATCCAGCGACCAGAACGTGCCGCGCCCCTTGTCGACGCCGTATCCGCCGTCCTTGAAATCGTCGTCGAACGCGTCGGCCGTCAGCTGGAACGTCAAGGTTTCGGTGGGCGCCCAATCGAGACGTGCGCGGACCTTCTCGCGATCGCGGTCGGCCAGATGGTAGGGCACCGCAAAATACGTTGCCGCGGCACCGGTTGCCGTCTCTTTGACGAGATGCGAGCCGCTGCGTTCGCTCTGAATAAACGCCAGGGATCCGTTGAGCGTTGCCGACAGCGAGCGCAACAACTCGACACGGTAGGCGGTTTCCTCCGTGCGCTTGCGGGTCGTGACGAGACGCGCTGCGTAAACGTCCCGCTTCTTCTCGTCGTAATCCAGCCCGGCGGTCACCTTGAAACCCGCGGGTAGCATGTAGCGCGCCTCGAGCTTGCCGGTATTGACCTCGAAATCGCGCGTTTCGTTTACGCCGCTGAAGGTTCTCGATGCCGTGGTCGAGAAGTAGCGCCGCGCCGTGGTCTGATCGTCACGATTCTCGTGGCGCCAATCCGCGACGATGGTCAGAGCGGAAAGCGGCCGGGCACTAAGGCCGACCTGGGCGAGCGTGGTTTCGACCTTGCCGTCGAGATCCCTGTTGCCCGGATCCGCACGGACGATGAACTTGTCCTGCTGATAGGCAAAGCTTCTGGCGAGCTTGAAGTTTGCCCGCGTCGTCGGCGTGAAACTGTATCCGCCAGTGAGGTAGACCTGGTGGGCGTAGTTGTCGGGCGGCAGGGCGATGCGGTTCGGGTTGGCGATGTCCGTCAGCCTGATCGACGAGTTGCCGTTCTCGAAGAACGAGCCGTAGTAACCGGCGGACACCTGCAGATCCTTTCCGGCATACGCGAGGACCACATCGAGCTGCTGCATCGTATGGTCGATCGGCTCGCCGAGGAAGGCCACGTTGAAGTTGCCCGGATACACACCGAACAGACGCCGGCCTTCCTTCGTATCCTGTTTGGCCTTGACCTGCACGCTCCAGCCCGGGGCGAGAACGTACTGCCCGCCGGCGGTGAAGGCTTCCCGCGCGGTCTTGAAGCGCACGTCGCGCGCGCGGCTCGCCGGACCGAACACGTCGAGCGTATCGTGGCCGAGACCCTGCACACCGGTCCTGACGTCGTATTGCGAGAAGCGCGGAGTCTGGTCGTATTCGAGGAAATACTTCCAGCTGCCCTGAACGCCGTGCTCGAAACGCAGGCTGCGGTTGTCCAGGCCGAGATTGTGGCCGTTGAGCAGCAACCAGCGGCCCGTCTCATCGTCGCGCCGAACCAGGTTGATGTCGGCGATTGCGTAGAGGCCGAGATCCGGCATGCCGGAATACTGGCCGAAACGCGCAGCGTCTTCGGTAAGGTAGCCCAAACCCAGGCGCACCGAGCTCTCCGGGCGAATCAGGCGGGCGATGGTATCGTCCTCGGCAAACGCCGGGGCGAATGCGGCCGACAGCGATGCGGCGATGATGCTCAGGCTGACGGCGCGAACGCGATTGATCTCTTTCATGTTCATTCCCTCCCCTGTCAGCGGCGCAGCGCACGGCCGGAGTTCGTGTCATCGAACGGGTTGTTGGTGCCGTGGATGTTCGTATGGCAGTTCAGGCAGCCGCGTCCGACAATCAGCTTGGTCGCGAACGAAGACGCCCCCGATACCGCCCCTTCCGGATTCGGCACCATCTGCTGATGGGTCTGGTTCTCATGACACTGCTGGCACAGGAATGGCGCACGCTGCTTGAGCAGGTTGTCATTCACGCTGCCGTGCGGCGTGTGGCAGATCGTGCAGTCTTCCGTCACCGGTTGGTGGCTGCGGACGAAGGGACCGCGCTTTTCCATGTGGCAGGTGTAGCAGGTGGCGACAACACTGTCGCGCTGCATCAGCTTCGGCCCGGCGGAACCGTGCGGATTGTGGCAGTCGACGCACACGACCTTGCGCTCCGGGATCGGATGGTGGTTCGGGCGCATCACCTGCGCGCGCTGCTCCTTGTGGCAGCTGAAGCAGACATCGGGCTGGGTCTGGCGGTCGCGGACCGGATCCTCCGACGAGTGGATCTTGTGGCACGACGTGCATTCGAGGTTCGCAGCGGCGTGCGGGCCGGTCTGCCAATGCGTACGCTGGCCGCCCTGGTGGCAATTCAGGCAGACCTGGTTGCGCTCTTCGATGGGCGTCGAGGACTTCGGCCCGAAATTGACGGTGGGTTTCGGGCGCTCCGTCACGTCGGACGGCTTGCTCACGTGCGTCGGGCTTTCGCCGTGGCACGCCGTGCAGGTTCCAGCCTTCTTGTCCGCCATCGTACCGTGGCGGGTCTGGCCGATCGACAGGACCGGCTTGGCTTCCCCCTCGTCGTGGCAGCGCGTACAGACCGCGTCGCCAACCTGGACAATGTCCTTGGCGGCATATGCATGACCGATCAATGCTGCACCGGCCAGCAATGCCAGCATCCACTTGCGGATGCCTCCTGCTTGCTTGCTCATCACCTTCTCCCCTTTGTTACTGCCTGCGCCGCAGCGACGACACCCTGTCGTCGCTGCGGCATCAAACGGCGCGAAGCGGACCACGGCCGCGGGTACCGCTTTCCGGGCCTGCCTGCCGGCAGCTCCGGAAAAGTCCCGCCTCCCTGTTGTAATCAGCCGGGGTTCGCTTCGCGCCGGATTCGTTTCAAAGCGAAAGGATCCACTCGACGACGTTCTTGACCGCCGCCGGATCCTCGGTCTTCAGCGTCTCGTGGTCTTCTTCCTTGCCCTCGACCTTGACCTTGCTCGGCACCGTGACGTGCTTGGTGAGCTTCTCCATCGCCTCGGGCTTGCCCTTGTACTTGCCGGCAGTTTCCTTGAACGCGGGGCCGTCCTTCTTCTTATCGACGGCATGACAGGTCAGGCACTTGCTCTTGCGAACCAGCGCATCGGCGGCGGCGGCATCGACCGCGGCAGCCGGCAGGCTCGCTGCACTCGCTGCGAGGGCCATGGCGACAACAAAAAAACGCTTCATTTCAACTCCTTGGCGAGGCTCCGGATTCGGCCTGCCTCATTTGTAGCAGAATGTTTCTTATACCTTTTGGACTATGTACCGGCAACCACCGGTGTGGCGCCGAAACGACAAGCGACACGGCTAGATGCGGAACCGGCGGATTTCGTCGCGCAACTGTGCCGACAACGCCTCTAGGCTGGCCGTCGCGCACGCGACGCCATCGAGCGAAGAACTCGTCTGCTGAGCGAGCCCGGCGATCATCTCGACGCTGCTGGCCGCCAACGTGCTCGCCTTCATCTGCTCGTCGGTCGCCGTGGCGATGCTGTTCATTCCGTCGGCGACACCGCCGGCCGATTCCATATTGCTGCGCAAAGCCTCGGACACCCGCAGCATCGACTCGCGGATCAGCACCAGCGCATCGGCTCCCTGCGTGATCGCTTCACGCACACCGACAGAACCGCTGTTGAGCTTGTGTGTAACGTCGTCGATGTCGCTTGCCGAGCGGGTGGACTTCTCCGCGAGCTTGCGCACTTCGTCGGCGACGACGGCAAAGCCACGGCCGTGCTCACCCGCCCGGGCGGCCTCGATGGCGGCGTTGAGCGCCAACAGGTTGGTCTGGTCGGCGATCTCCTTCACCTGTGCGGTCAGACTCGAAATCGCGTCGGTGTTGTGGATGAAATCGCCGACGGTCTGGGTCATCTTGCTCACCGCACTTTCGACGTCGGACAGCCTTCCCGTGAGCTCGAGCACATCGGCATTGCCGGCTTCGGCGCGCGACAGGCTGTCGCGTGCGACCTTGAGCACGTCGCCGCTCGCCTGGGCGACCGACATGATGCTGGCGGCCATCTGTTCGACGGCGGATGCCGCCGACGCCGATTTTTCGGACTGCTCACCTGCCCCGGCACGGATCTGGATCGCCCCGCCCTGGAGATCGGTGGCGGCGCTGGACACCTGATCGGCCGACGAGGAAATGTTGCGGATGACGCCCTGCAGTTTCTCCATCATCTTGTTGAAGTAGGCCGCGGCCTTGCCCACCTCGTCCTCGGCGCGCACGGGCAGACGCTGCGTGAGATCGCCCTCCCCTTCCGAGATGTCGCGCAACCGGCTGGACAGTTCGGCCAGCGGGCGCGCGACCACCGCCTGCAGGAACACGAAGATGAGAACCATCATCAGACCCAGCGCCGCGAGCGCGCCGCCGATCAGCTTGGAGCGTGCCGCCGAGACCGCCGCATCCATGCGGTTGAGCGAGACCTCCATCGTCACCGCCCCCAGCACCGTTCCTTCGGGGTACTCGTCATGACACTCGGTGCAGTCCTTCCCGAGATAGTTCGTGCGGTTGATGGCCGGGAACACGGCCTTCAGGATCTTGCCCTTGACCGGGTCGGTGCGCAGCTCGAAGAAGGGCTTGGCGCTGTCGATCGCCGCCTTTTCGTCGGGCCCGACGTTCATTTCGTCTTCGTCGCCGTCGCCGAACTGATGGATGACCGGCTCCGCCCTAACGACCCGCATGTCCGTGAGTCCCGACGACTTCTTCACCTGATCGAGATAGATCGCACGCTTCTTGATCGTCTTGGTGCTCTTCATGAACACCAGCGTCGCCATCGTCATCTGGTTGATGGTCTCGGCGAAGTCATGGGACTGGCTGATCGCCATGCTCTCCTGCTCCGCCGACACCCATACGACCAAGGTCGTACCGACGGCGATCAGGAGGGTTCCGATCGCCATCATCAGGCGGACCCAGATCGGCGTGTTCTTCAGTCGTTGCATCATGGCTGCGTTGTCCTGTTTCTGCTTCCTGCACATGCGCGGGGCACCTGCGGACGTGTCTCACTTATACGTAGGTATTACGGTAAAGCAGAAACAAAGTTTAACAATGATCGAAATCAGGGAAAAAACAGTGCCAATTCCCCGGAAACCAACGATAGGAAATTTCTATAGCCCGACCATGCAAAAGGCAATTGGCACTTTCCAAATCGTGGCAACATAATCCCCCGGTCATTCACCCCACTCTGGAGACGACTAACATGGCAGTCCTCGTCGGCAAGAAGGCCCCGGATTTCACCGCCAGCGCGGTTCTCGGCAACAACGAAATCACCAACATCACGTTCTCGCAAGTCACGAAGGGCAAGTATGCCGTCGTGTTCTTCTACCCGCTGGACTTCACCTTCGTGTGCCCGTCGGAGCTGATCGCCTTCGATCACCGCCTGGAAGAGTTCAAGCAGCGCGGCGTCGAAGTGCTGGGCGTGTCGATCGACAGCCAGTTCACCCACCTCGCATGGAAGAACACCCCGGTCAACAACGGCGGTATCGGCCAGGTCCAGTACACCCTGGTCGCCGACGTGAAGCACGAGATCTGCCGCGCCTATGATGTCGAAGCCGAAGGCGGCGTTGCCTTCCGCGGCTCCTTCCTGATCGACAAGAACGGCGTCGTGCGCCACCAGGTCGTCAATGACCTGCCGCTGGGCCGCAACATCGACGAGATGATCCGCATGGTCGATGCGCTGCAGTTCACCGAAGAGCACGGCGAAGTCTGCCCGGCCGGCTGGAACAAGGGCAAGGCCGGCATGAAGGCCAGCACCTCCGGCGTCGCCGAGTACCTGGCCGAGCACGCCAAGGAACTCTGACCGGTCCCTGCCGGATCAGCCGAAAGGCCGCGCCCCGACGGGCCGCGGCCTTTTTTTCGCCCTGCGTCAGTTCGGATACAGGATCTCGACCGATTCGGGCGGCAGCCACTCACGCAGGCCGTCGAGCAGCGCGTCGTCGAGACGCACGCGCCAGGCCGCACCGAGCGGCAACTCCGCCTCGGCCTGGTCATTGCGATAACGCAGCGAGATCGGACAGGCGCCGTCGCGGAACGGCGCGAGCAGCGTTTCGAGCTTGTCCGCCGCTGCGGCGGCCCCGCCCGCGCTCTTCACCTCGCCATTCACGCTGAGCTGAAGGGCCTTGGCAAAGCGCGAACGCGCTTCGCCGAGCGACAGCAGCTTGTCGGCGACGATGCGCAACCCACCCGTGAAGTCGTCGTTGCTGACCTTGCCTTCGACCACCAGCACTTCGTCGGTGACGATCTTGGTCCGGTTCGAGTCGAAGACTTCGGAGAAGACCGAGACCTCGCGCACCTGAGAGCCGTCATCGAGCACGACAAAGGCCATCTTGCCGCGGTTCGTCATCTTGGTGCGCACGTCCATCACCACGCCCGCCAGCATCGCGAGGTCGCGCGAGGGCTCGAGCTGCGACAGCGGGCGCCGGATGAAGCGTCGCACCTCCTCGCGGAAGCTGTTGAACGGATGACCCGACAGGAAGAAACCGATGGCGGTCTTTTCTTCCTTCAGCCGCTCACGCTCCGTCCATGGGCGGACGTTCGCGTATTGGGGCGCCGCGCCGGCCGCCTCCGGCACGAGATCGAACAGGCCGCCCTGCATCGCGTTCGCGGCGGCCTGTTCGGCGGCCTCCATCGCCAGCCCGACGGTCCCGAGCAGGCGGGCGCGGTCTGCCGTGCCGCTGGGTGCGATGGTATCGAATGCGCCCGAACGGATCAGCGCCTCGACCACGCGCCGGTTGACCATGCGCCGGTCCACGCGCGCGCAGAAATCGAACAGATCCTTGTACGGTCCGCCGTTCTTGCGCGCTTCGAGGATGGAGCGCACGGCCGGCTCGCCGACGCCCTTCACCGCGCCGAGACCGTAGCGGATCGTCTTGCGGTCGGTCGGCACGAAGCGGTAGTCCGACTGGTTCACGTCGGGCGGCAGGATCGTCAGGCCGTTGGCGAGCGAGTCCTCGAAGAAGATCTTGATCGTGTCGGTGTTGTCGAGGTCCGCCGACATCGTCGCAGCCATGAAGGCCGCGCAGTGATGCGCCTTGAGCCACGCCGTGTGGTAGGTGACGACCGCGTAGGCTGCGGTGTGCGACTTGTTGAAGCCGTACTCCGCGAACTTCGTCATCAGGTCGAAAAGCTGCTCGGCGAGTGCCGGGTCGTAGCCCTTCTGCTTCGCGCCAGCCGCGATGGTTTCGCGGTGCTTGGCCATCTCGTCGGCCTTCTTCTTGCCCATCGCGCGGCGCAGCATGTCTGCACCGCCGAGCGTGTAGCCGCCGATGATCTGCGAGATCTGCATCACCTGTTCCTGATACACGATCACGCCGTAGGTCGGCTCAAGGCAGGGCTTCAGGTCCGGATGGAAGTAGTCGATCTCCTGCTGCCCCTTCTTGCGCAGGATGAAGTCGTCCACCATGCCCGAGCCGAGCGGGCCGGGGCGGTAGAGTGCCAGTACCGCGATGATGTCCTCGAAGCGGTCGGGAGCGAGCTTCTTGAGGAGCTTCTTCATCCCGTCCGATTCCACCTGGAAGATCGCTGTGGTGTTGGCGTCCTTCAGGATCTGGTAGGCGGCGGGGTCGGTGAACGGTAGCGCGGCAAGGTCCGGCTTCTGGCCGGTGAGGCGTTCGACGTACTCGACCGCAAGTTCAATGATGGTGAGGTTGCGCAGACCGAGGAAGTCGAACTTCACGAGGCCGACGGCTTCCACGTCATCCTTGTCGAACTGCGACACCGGCGTCGCGTCGTCGCCGTCGGCGATGTACAGCGGACAGAAGTCGGTGAGCTTGCCCGGCGCGATCAGCACGCCGCCGGCGTGCATGCCAACGTTTCGGCTCAAACCTTCGAGCGGCTCGGCAAGGCTCCACAGCTCCTGCACCGACTCGCCGTCGTTGCCGTCCTTCATCATCTCGCCGATCTGCGACTCCATCTCGTAGGCTTTCGCCAGCGAGACGGGCTTCGCACCTTCGATCGGGATCAGCTTGGAGAGTCGGTCGCACAGGCCGTAGGGCAAATCGAGCACCCGACCGACGTCGCGCACCACCGCCTTCGAGGCCATCGTGCCGAAAGTCACAATCTGGCTGACCGCGTCCTTGCCGTAGCGCTCGCGCACATACTCGATCACGCGGTAGCGGTTGTCCTGGCAGAAGTCGATGTCGAAGTCGGGCATCGACACCCGCTCGGGGTTCAGGAAGCGCTCGAACAGCAGCGCGTAGGCGAGCGGATCGAGGTCGGTGATGCGCAGGCTGTAGGCGACGAGCGAGCCCGCGCCCGAGCCCCGGCCCGGGCCGACCGGCACACCGTTCTGCTTGCCCCAGTTGATGAAATCCGCAACGATCAGGAAGTAACCGGGGAAGCCCATCTGGATGATGGTGTCGGTCTCGAACTTGAGCCGCGCCTCGTAGGTCGGACGCTGGCGCTCGCGTTCTGCGTCGTCCGGATACAGCTCCTGCAGGCGCACTTCGAGGCCGGCCTTCGCCTCGGCGACGAGGAAGTCGTCGAGCGTCATTCCTTCGGGTGTCGGGAACTGCGGCAAGAAGTTCTTGCCCAGCTGCACTGTCAGCGAGCAACGGCGTGCGATTTCGACGGAGTTTTCAAGTGCCTCCGGGATGTCGGCGAACAACTCGCACATCTCGTCCTGGCTCTTCAGGTACTGCTCCTCGGTGTAGTCACGCGGGCGACGCTTGTCGGCCAGCACGTAGCCCTGCGCGATGCACACCCGCGCCTCGTGGGCCTTGAAGTCCTCGCGCTTGAGGAACTGCACGGGGTGGGTCGCCACCACCGGCAGCCCCAGCCTGCCGGCCAGCTGCACCGCCTGACGCACGTACCCCTCCGCGCCCGCATGGCCTGCGCGCTGCAACTCGATGTAGTAGGCGTCCGGGAACAATGCGGCCCATTCGGCGGCCACCCGATCGGCAAGTTCGACATTGCCGTTCGCCAGTGCCTGCCCCACTTCCCCCTCGCGCGCACCGGACAGGCACAGCAGGTCGGACGCAGTGCCGTCGGCGAACCAGTCGCGGCGAATTTCGGCACGCCCACGGTATTTGTTGTCGAGGAAGGCGCGGGTCAGCAGCTCGCACAGCTGCCCGTAGCCCTTGCGGTTCTTGCAGATCAGCAGGACGCGGAAGGGCTTGTCGCGATCGGTGTCGTTGGTGATCCAGGCGTCGACGCCGATGATGGGCTTCATGCCCTTCCCGCGTGCGCCCTTGTAGAACTTGACCATGCCGAACAGGTTGGCGAGGTCGGAAATCCCCAGTGCCGGCATGCCGTCGGCGGCCGCGCGGGCAATCGCCTGGTCGATCTGGACGATGCCGTCGGAGATCGAGTACTCCGAGTGCAGGCGCAGGTGGATGAAGCGGGGTTCGTGAGAAGCAGTCATCGGCGAATTTTACCCGATCGCCCGCCCCCCCGAACCCCAATTCGGCCGCGACTGCCGGCGATCCGACGGGCAGCCGCCAGGAATCAGCGCCCGCCTGCCGCCTCGCGCGCCTTCATCAGGGAGAGCTTGCGCGACTGGTCCGCTTCGAGGATTTCAGCCCGCTGCTCGGGCGTGAGCGGCGCCCCCAGGTCGAGCTCCAGGGCCGAGATCAGGCGCGATGCAGCCGACGTGATGCGCCGCTCGTCGGGCATTGCCCGGCGCACGCGGGCCGGCGTCGTACCCGTGATGCGCGCGACCTCGGCAACGAAGTGATCCTCGATGCGGCGACTTGCCGCCGACAGCGATGCCGTGCGTGCAGGATCCATCGCGGAGGTCGGACCCGACTGTGCCACGGCCGAGGGCGCGAGCGGCAGTGCCAGCAGGATCGCGAGCGCGACGCATGTGCGCCGCGGTGAACCGGATTTCCGCGTCATGTCGCGCTCACCGCTCAGGGCAACAGGATCGTCGAACCGGTGGTGCGGCGCGCCTCGAGATCACGGTGCGCCTGTGCGACATCCTTCAGGGCGTAACGCTGATTGATCTCGATCCTCACCTTGCGGGACTCGACCACTTCGAAGAGCTCATTCGCCATCGCCACGAGATCCTCGCGTTTGGCGGTGTAGGCCGCGATGCCGGGACGCGTGACATAGAGCGATCCCATCGTGTTCAGCAGATTGAGATCGAACGGCGGCACCGGCCCCGACGCCGCGCCGAACAGCACCATCATGCCGAGCGGACGCAGGCAGCGCAGCGAGTCCATGAAGGTGTCCTTGCCGATCGAGTCGTACACGACGGGCACGCCCGCGCCACCGGTGATCTCGCGGACGCGTTCGGTGAAACTCTCGCGCGTGTAGATGATCGGATGGTCGCACCCGTGGGCGCGGGCCAGCTCGGCCTTGGCGTCGGATCCGACCGTACCGATCACGGTCGCGCCCAGCGCCTTTGCCCACTGGCAGGCAATCAGGCCGACACCGCCCGCCGCGGCGTGGATCAACACCGTATCGCCCGACTGGACCCGATAGGTGCGGCGCAGCAGGTATTGCGCCGTGAGTCCCTGCAGCATCATCGCCGCTCCCTGCTCGAACGAAATCGCCGCGGGCAGCTTCACCACGCGATGCGCGGGCAGGTTGCGCACTTCGGAATAGGCTCCGAGCGGGCCGCCGGCGTAGGCCACCCGATCCCCCGGCACGACGTCCGTGACGCCCTGTCCCACCGCCTCGATCACGCCCGCGCCTTCCAGCCCCAGGCCGGAGGGCAGTGGCACCGGATACAGGCCGCTGCGATGATAGGTATCGATATAGTTCAGGCCAATGGCGTGATGACGGACGGTCACCTCACCTGCGGCAGGCGCTTCGACATCGACAGCTTCCCACTGAAGCACTTCGGGACCACCGGTCTGACGGAAGCGAATCGCATGAGTCATGTCAAAGTCCTTTTTTCCGGAAATGTTGCGGGGATTGTAAACCCTGTTAACGGCGGAACAGCCAGATAAGCAGACTCAGTACGGCCGAGACGAGCAAACCCGTCGTAATCGGAAAGAAGAAATCGAAACCGTCGCGATGGACGTGGATGTCGCCCGGCAGACGACCGAACGGAATCCTGGCGAGCCAAGGCCAGAACAGCCCGGCGGCGAGAACGAGAAGGCCGAGGATGATCAGCAGTCGTTGCATGATCGATCCCCGGCCTCCCCGAAAAGCATGCGCGACCGGGATCCGTATCCGGATCCCGGTCGCGCCGTCCTGTACGCTTACACCGCAGCGCCCGACTGCATGCGCTGCTCGTAGGCGTCGACCACCGACACGGCGGTAATATTCACCAGACGACGCACCGTCGCCGACGGCGTCAGGATGTGCACCGGCAGGCGCGCGCCCAGCAGCATCGGGCCGATCGACACGCCGTCGCTGTTGGCCATCTTCATCATGTTGAAGGAGATGTTGGCCGCATCGATGTTCGGCATCACGACCAGGTTGGCCTCGCCGACCAGCGTCGACTCGGCGTGGGCCTTGGCGCGGATCTCCGGCGACAACGCCGAATCACCGTGCATCTCGCCATCGCACTCGAGACCTGGCGCAATCTGCCGCAGGATCCCGGCCGCTTCGCGCATCTTGCGTGCAGAGGCGGAGTTCGAACTGCCAAAGTTGGAGTGCGACACCAGCGCGACGCGCGGCTCGATGCCGAAGCGGCGCAACTCCTCGGCCGCCATGCGAGCGATCTCGGCGACTTCCTCGGCGTTCGGGGTCTCGTTCACATACGGATCGGTGATCGCGATCGTGCGCTTGGGCAGCAGCAAAAGACTCATCGCCGCGAACAACTTCGCACCCGGCTTCAGGCCGATCACGTCCTCGACCTGCTTGAAGTGGTAGTCGTAGGTGCCGAAGGTGCCGCAAACCAGTGCATCGGCGTCGCCACGGCGCAGCACCATGCAACCGATCAGCGTCGTGTCGCGGCGCATCTTGGCCTTCGCCAGCTCCGGCGTCACGCCATCACGGCACATCATGCGGTGGTATTCCTGCCACAGCTCCTTGTAGCGCGGATCCGATTCCGGATTGATGATGTCGAAGTCGCGGCCCGGAACGAGGTTCAGGCCGATCTTCTGGATGCGCATCTCGATGACGCTCGGGCGGCCGATCAGGATCGGGCGGGCGAGATTTTCCTCGATGACGACGCGCGCGGCGTGCAGGACGCGCTCGTCCTCGCCCTCAGCGTAAAGCACGCGTTTGAACTCGGCCGGCACGCGCTTCGCTGCGGCGAACACCGGCTTCATGACGATGCCGGACTGATACACGAAGTCCGACAGGCTCGCCGCGTAGGCGGCCAGGTCGTCGATCGGCTTGGTCGCGACGCCCGAATCCATCGCGGCCTTCGCCACGGCCGGCGCGATCTTGACGATCAGGCGCGGATCGAAGGGCTTCGGAATGATGTACTCGGGGCCAAAACGCAGGTCGGCGCCGCCATAGGCCGAGGCCACGATGTCGCTCTGCTCCGCCTGGGCCAGCTCGGCGATCGCACGCACGCAGGCGAGCTTCATTTCCTCGTTGATCGTCGTCGCACCGACGTCGAGTGCGCCGCGGAAGATGAACGGGAAGCACAGGACGTTGTTGACCTGGTTGGCGTAGTCCGAACGCCCGGTCGCAATGATGCAGTCGGGGCGCGCCTTCTTCGCATCTTCCGGCAGGATTTCCGGGTTCGGGTTCGCCAGCGCGAAGATCAGCGGCGTGTCGGCCATCGAAGCGACCATCTCGGGCTTCAACACACCAGCCGTCGACAGCCCCAGGAACACGTCCGCACCGACCATGACATCGGCGAGCGTGCGCGAATCGGTCTTCTGCGCGTAGCGAGCCTTGTTGGCCTCCATGTTGTCTTCACGCCCGACGTAGATCACGCCCTTGGAGTCGCAGACGTATACGTTTTCGCGCTTGAGACCGAGCGCAACCATCAGGTCCAGGCACGCGATCGCCGCGGCGCCGGCGCCGGAACACACGAGCTTGACCTTCGCGATGTCCTTGCCGATGACCTTCAGGCCGTTGATGAGTCCGGCCGTGGAAATGATCGCAGTACCGTGCTGGTCATCGTGGAAGACCGGGATCTTCATACGCTCGCGCAGCTTCTTCTCGATATAGAAGCACTCGGGCGCCTTGATGTCTTCGAGGTTGATGCCACCGAGCGTGGGCTCGAGTGCGGCGATGATCTCGATGAGCTTATCGGGGTCGTTCTCGGCCAGTTCGATGTCGAACACATCGATACCGGCGAATTTCTTGAACAGGCAGCCCTTACCTTCCATGACCGGCTTCGAGGCGAGCGGACCGATGTTGCCCAGACCGAGCACCGCTGTGCCGTTGGTGACGACCGCAACGAGGTTGCCGCGCGAGGTGTATTCGCGCGCGTTCGCCGGGTCCTCGACGATCGCGTCGCACGCCGCGGCGACGCCGGGCGAGTAGGCCAGCGCCAAATCGCGCTGGTTCGTGAGGCTCTTGGTCGGAACGACCGAAATCTTGCCGCGCGTCGGCGAACGGTGATATTCGAGTGCCGCTGCGATGAAATCCTGATCCATTGTTCCCCCTCTCCGGGTCGGTGAGATGTGTTGTTCCTGAGGTGTCTTTCCTGCGCGGCGATAAACCTACGCCCGTCCGGGCGTTTCGCCAATTGCGATCATCCGCAGCTGTCCGGCATATTCCGTCCTGGGCTCCCGGAGCCGGGAGCAATCGCACAGATCGGACGGCGGAGCTCTCGCGCGGGAGCGGCATCAACGCCGCACCGGCACCACGCTCGGCGAGGCGCAAGTGTAGCGCAGGTCCATGGGCTTGGGCAGTGGCCCTGTACGGGTAAACCCGATGCCCCCCGCAACGCGGACAAATGGCCTGCCATGCCCCCGGAAACCGTATCCCGGCCGACATTTTTTGGCACAATCTCACCCGACTCGATAAGGGAATCCAAGATGCGACGCGTGGTGTTCAATCAGAAAGGCGGTGTCGGCAAGTCGACCATTACCTGCAACCTGGCGGCGATCAGTGCCCACCAGGGCAAACGCACGCTGGTGGTGGACCTCGACCCGCAGGGGAATTCGACCCAGTACGTGCTCGGCATTTCCGGGGAAAACCTCGAGACCACGCTCGCCGACTTCTTCGATCAGACACTGAATTTCAAGCTCAACCCGAAGAAGATCAAAGAATTCATCGTCGCGAGCCCCTTCCCCAACCTCGACGTGATGCCGTCGCATCCGGGCCTCGAAGACCTCCAGGGCAAGCTCGAGTCGCGCTACAAGATCTACAAGCTGCGCGACGCACTCGCCGAGCTTGCCGATGACTACGACGTCGTCTACATCGACACCCCACCTGCGCTGAACTTCTACACCCGCTCCGCGCTGATTGCCGCGGACAGCTGCCTGATCCCCTTCGACTGCGACGAGTTCTCGCGGCGCGCGCTGTATGCGCTCCTCGAGAACGTGCAGGAGATCCGGGCCGACCACAACCGCGACCTGTCGGTGGAAGGCATCGTCGTTAACCAGTTCCAGGCTCGCGCCGGACTGCCGCAGAAGGTCGTACAAGAGCTGATCGACGAGGGCTTGCCGGTGCTGGCTCCCTACCTCTCGGCATCGGTGAAGATCAAGGAGTCGCACGAGCAGTCGCGCCCAATGATCCATCTCGACCCGAAGCACAAGCTCGCGCAGGAATACGTCGCGCTCCACGACCGGCTCGCGCGCACCTACGGGGCCTGAGCCCGGCACGACCCGGCGCCCCGCGTCGCGGCGGGGCGCTACCCATCACATCAGGCGGGACTGAGCTTCGCCACGGCCAGCATCAGCCACTTGATGCCGGCCGAGCCAAAATTGATCTGCACCCGCGCATCGGCGCCACTACCCTCGGCCGCAACGATCACCCCTTGGCCGAACTTCGCATGGGTCACCAGCTGGCCGACCCGCAGGCCACCCAGATCCTGGCTTCGCGGCGACGCCTGCACCGACTTGGACACGAATCCCGAGCGCGCGGGCTCGACGCGCATCCCCGCACCACTGCGCGCGCCCATGCTGCGCGGGCTGGGCGGCGAAAGCCATTTCACCAGCCCTTCGGGAATTTCCTCGAGGAAGCGCGAGCGCAGGTTGTAGCGCGTCTGGCCGTGCAGCATGCGGCTCTGCGCAAAACTCAGGTACAGCCGCTCGCGCGCCCGCGTCACCGCGACATACATCAGGCGCCGCTCCTCCTCCAGCCCCTCGTTCTCGAGCGCACTGTTTTCGTGCGGGAACAAACCTTCCTCGAGCCCCGTGAGGAAGACCACGTCGAACTCCAGCCCCTTCGACGAATGCACGGTCATCAACTGCACGGCATCGCTGCCGGCGTCGGCCTGATGCTCGCCCGCCTCGAGCGACGCGTGGGCGAGAAAATCGGCCAGCAGCGCATGCGGCTGCGCGAGCGCCTCGGCATCCGCGCCCGACTCGCCGAGGAAGTTCGCCGCCGCGTTGATGACTTCGTCGAGGTTCTCCAGCCGCTCCTGCCCTTCCTTCTCGCTGCGATAGAAATCACGCAAGCCGCTGGCGTCAAGCACGTGGTCCACGAGTTCGGGAAGCGGCAGGCGGGACGTGTCGCGGCGCAGATCCTCGACAAGGCGCACAAACTGCGCCAGCACCGTCCCCGGCTTGCCCGAAAGGTGCGGCACCGTCGAGTACAGGCTCGCGTTCCAGGTACGCGCAGCGTCCTGCAGCGCTTCGAGGGAACGCGCACCGATGCCCCGCGTCGGAAAATTCACGACGCGGCTGAACGCCGTGTCGTCGTCGGGATTGGCGATCAGGCGCAGGTAGGCCAGCGCATGCTTGATCTCCTGACGCTCGAAGAAGCGCAGACCGCCATAGACGCGATACGCGATGCCCGCCGAAAACAGCTGGTGTTCGAGCACGCGCGACTGCGCATTCGAGCGATAGAGCAGCGCGACGTCAGACCGACTCATGCCGTCGCGCACCAGCGACTGGATCTCTTCGACGATCCAGCGCGCCTCGTCCATGTCCGCATAGGCCTCGAACACGCGGATCGGTTCGCCCGCACCGCGTTCGGTCCACAGGTTCTTGCCCAGCCGGGCAGTGTTGTGGCGGATGATCGCGTTCGCCGCGTCGAGGATGTTGCCGTGCGAGCGGTAGTTCTGTTCCAGCCGGATCACGTTGGCGACACGGAACTCGCGCTCGAAGTCGCGCATGTTGCCGACTTCCGCGCCGCGGAAGCGGTAGATCGACTGATCGTCGTCACCCACGCAGAACAACGAGGCGCCGCCTTCACGCCCGTCGTCGGCGAGCAGCTTCAGCCAGCGGTACTGCAGGCGGTTCGTGTCCTGGAACTCGTCAACCAGGATGTGACGGAATCGACGCTGGTAGTGACGCCGGATCGGTTCATTGCGCTCCAGCAACTCGTACGTGCGCAGCAGCAACTCCGCAAAATCCACAACAGACTCGCGCTGGCATTGCGCCTCATACTCCGCGAAAAGCTCCACCCGGCGTCGGGTGTAATCGTCCCAGGCTTCGACGGCATGCGGACGCAGACCGGCTTCTTTCTGGGCATTGATGAAATGTTGCAGTTCGCGCGGCGGAAACTTCTCGTCATCCACGTTGAGCGCCTTCAGCAGACGCTTGATCGCGGCGAGTTGGTCGCCGGAATCGAGGATCTGGAACAACTGCGGCAAACCGGCGTCACGGTGGTGCGCACGCAGCAGGCGGTTGCACAGCCCGTGAAAGGTGCCGATCCACATTCCGCGTGCGGAATGGCCGAAGGACAGCGGCAGCATCGCCGACAGGCGGCCCAGCAGCTCCTTCGCCGCCTTGTTGGTGAAGGTCACCGCGAGAACGCCTTGCGGATCGACCTGCCCGGTCTGCACCAGCCACGCGATGCGGGTCGTGAGGACGCGGGTCTTGCCCGAACCTGCACCGGCAAGGATCAGCGCATGCTGAGGCGGAAGGGTGACGGCTTGGAGTTGTTCGGGATTGAGATTGGCGAGCAGATCGGACATGCGGGCTTCCTGTTCAGGCCGCGATTCTAACCGGGAGCGGCACCTTGTTTCTTCCCGGATCGTCGCCCCCGGACCAGGACGAGGCCCAAAAACCGATTCAGTTGAACCTGGAAACCGTTGCGGCAATGCAACATACAGTTGAAAACGTATAACGATCGGCGTACTTTTGAATTGTGCAGAGCAGCAATTCGTTGAGAAATATCAAGGAATCGCGCCGCCGAAACGAAGAAAATTGCAACCAATTTCGATGCTGCATCGCACTAACCGCGCCCTACACGGCCGGCTCAAGAGGCCGATCCGCGCGACGCAAGAACTGGCCGACGATGGCCATCAGGAGAACCCGACCATGAAAACCCCGAAACTACTGCCCTGGTATGCCCGCAAGGCCGGCGTAACCATCGAGCGCGCCACGATGCTCTGGCACCAGGCCGTGCGCGAGGCGACCGCGGCCACGGAGTGGGTGGGCAATTCCGAATACTGGGGCGAAGCGATGAGCGCCTTCCAGCGCCTGCTCGAAAGCGAGCGCGCCACCTTCTGCGCCCCGCGCGTGACGCCGATCGTGCGTTGCCAGAACCGCATCTGGCGCCTGCCGCTGACGGCGATGGAAGACATGGTCTCCGTCTTCTCAGCCAACTGGCAGCGCCAGGCCGGCGCCCCGCGCAAGGCCGCCTGACATCCGAACCTCCGCGGCCCACGCCGCGACACCGTCTTCCTCCCTCTCCTTCAAAGGAGATTAAGCATCCGGCTCCCTCCGGATGCTTTTTTTTGTCCGCCCACAGCCCTCCCGGACGTGGCAAGCAGAGACGCCGCACGAGGCTCAACGGCTTCGCGGTATACTCGCGCGTTTTCCACGTCTCGACTCTCGCCCGCAAATGCAGGACAAATACACCCCCGCCACGGTCGAATCCGCCGCCCAGCAGCACTGGGAATCCGCCCAGGCCTTCCGCGTCACCGAAGACGCGGGCAAGCCCAAGTACTACTGCCTGAGCATGTTCCCCTACCCGTCGGGCAAGCTGCACATGGGCCACGTGCGCAACTACACGATCGGCGACGTGCTCGCGCGCTACCACCGCATGCGCGGCTACAACGTCCTGCAACCGATGGGCTGGGACGCCTTCGGCATGCCGGCCGAGAACGCCGCGATCCAGAACAACGTGCCGCCGGCAAAGTGGACCTACGCCAACATCGACTACATGAAGACGCAACTCAAGCGTCTCGGTTTCGCGATCGACTGGTCCCGCGAACTCGCCACCTGCAAGCCCGACTACTACCGCTGGGAACAGTGGCTGTTCACGCGCTTGTACAAGAAGGGCCTGATCTACAAGAAGCTCGGCACCGTGAACTGGGATCCGGTCGACGAGACCGTGCTCGCCAACGAGCAGGTCATCGACGGCAAGGGCTGGCGCAGCGGCGCCGTCGTCGAAAAGCGCGAAATCCCCATGTATTACATGAAGATCACCGCTTACGCGGATGAACTTCTCGACGCGCTCGACGCCCTGCCCGGCTGGCCCGAGCAGGTCAAGCTGATGCAGAAGAACTGGATCGGCCGTTCCGAAGGCGTCGAAGTGCATTTCCCCTACGACCTGTCGACGATCGGCAAATCCGGCGTGCTGAAGGTGTTCACCACCCGCGCCGACACGCTCATGGGTGCGACTTACGTCGCCGTTGCGGCCGAGCACCCACTTGCGCTGCAGGCGGCGGCGAACAACCCGGAACTCGCCGCATTCATCGACGAATGCCGCCACGGCGGCGTCGCCGAGGCCGACCTCGCGACGATGGAGAAGAAGGGCATGCCGACCGGCCTGCGCGTCGTCCATCCGATCTCCGGCGAGTTCATGGACGTCTGGGTCGCGAACTACGTGCTGATGGGGTACGGCGAAGGCGCGGTCATGGCCGTTCCGGCGCACGACGAGCGCGACTTCGCGTTTGCGATGAAATACCACCTGCCGATCCGGATGGTCGTGGGCTCCACGCGCGATGCCTATCTCGACACCACCGCACCGTGGCAGGACGCCTACAGCGAGCACGGCCGTCTCGTGAATTCCGGAAAGTACGATGGCCTGCACTTCCAGGATGCCGTCGACGCGTTTTCCGCCGATCTTGCGGAAAAGGGCCTCGGCGCCAAGCGCACGCAGTATCGCCTGCGCGACTGGGGCATCTCGCGCCAGCGCTACTGGGGCTGCCCGATCCCGATGATCAACTGCGACGACTGCGGCAATGTGCCAGTACCGGACGAGCAACTGCCGGTGGTGCTGCCTGAAAATGTCGAAGTTACCGGCCGCGGCTCACCGCTCGCGAAAATGCCTGAGTTCTACCAGTGCAGCTGCCCGCAGTGCGGCAAGCCCGCTCGCCGCGAGACCGACACGATGGACACCTTCGTCGAGTCCTCGTGGTACTTCCTGCGCTATGCCTCGCCCGACAACGACAAAGCGATGGTCGACGGACGCGTGAACTACTGGGCGCCGGTCGACCAGTACATCGGCGGCATCGAGCACGCGATCCTGCACCTGCTCTACTCGCGCTTCTTCACCCGCGCGATGCGCGACGAAGGCTTGGTGAACGTCTCCGAGCCCTTCACGAACCTGCTCACTCAAGGCATGGTCGTCGCCGAGACCTACTATCGCGACGCCGACGGCGGCAAGAAACAGTGGATCAACCCCGCCGACGTCCAGATCGAACGTGACGACAAGGGCCGCATCGCCGTGGCGAAACTCGCCGCCGACGGCCAGCCGGTCGTCATCGGCGGCACCGAGAAGATGTCGAAGTCGAAGAACAACGGCGTCGATCCGCAAGCCCTGGTCGATCAGTACGGCGCCGACACCGCGCGCCTGTTCATCATCTTCGCCGCGCCACCAGACCAGCAGCTCGAATGGTCCGATTCCGGCGTCGAGGGCGCCTATCGCTTCCTGCGGCGCGTGTGGGCTTTCGGCCACGGCTTCGCCAACGAATTCCGCGCACAGCTCCCGGCCACGCGCACGCTTGCGACCGCCCAGCTGCCCGACGCCCTCGCGTCCGTGCGCCGCGAGATCCACACCTGCCTCAAGCAGGCGAACTACGACTTCGGCAAGCACCAGTTCAACACCGTCGTCTCGGCGGCGATGAAGACCCTCAACGCACTCGAAAAGGCTCCGCGCGACAACGGCGCCGCCCACGCCGAAGTCGCCGAGGAAGGCCTGTCGATCCTGCTGCGGCTGCTCGCCCCGATCACACCGCACGTCGCGCACGCACTGTGGCAAGACTGCGGCTTCGCCGGCGACATCCTCGACGCGAGCTGGCCGGAACCGTCGGACGCCGCACTCAAGCAGGACGAGCTCGACCTCGTGCTGCAGGTCAATGGCAAGCTGCGCGGCAACATCAAGGTGGCAGCGGACGCGAGCTCGGCACAGATCGAGGCGATCGCGCTGGCCTCCGAGGCGGCGCAGAAATTCATGGAAGGCAAGCCGCCGCGCAAGGTCGTGGTCGTGCCCGGCCGTCTCGTCAACATCGTGGTCTGAGGACTCCAGCGGATGACCCCTTCCCGCTCCCGCCGCAGCCTGCTGCTGGCCTTCGGCGCCCTCGCCGTAGCGCCGCTGGCCGGCTGCGGATTCCAGTTGCGCGGGCCGCGTCCGCTCGCGTTCTCGACCATCCATGTCGGCGTCAGCGCCCAGAGCGAGTTCGGCGCTGCGCTGCGCCGGCGCATTCGCACCAGCGGCACGACAGAAATCGTCGACGACACGGCCAAGGCCGAAGTGAAGCTCGAGATCCTGCGCAATCAGCCTGAGCGCGAGATCCTGACCCTGACGGGGGCAGGCAAGGTGCGCGAATATGAGCTGCGCCACGTCCTCACCTTCCGGCTGATCGACCGCGCGGGCACCGAACGCATCCGGCCGACGACGATTTCGGCCAAGCGCGAATACACCTACGACGATTCGCAGGTGCTCGCGAAGGAACAGGAAGAAGCCCTACTCTACCGCGACATGCAGGGCGACCTGGTCGACCAGCTCATGCGCCGGCTCGCTGCCGTCAAACCGTGATCCTGCGTCCGGACCAGCTGCCCGCCCTCCTCGACAAGCCGCTCGCTCCGCTTTACCTGCTGCACGGCAACGAACCGCTGCTCGTGCTCGAAGCGGCCGACCTGATCCGCGCGGCTGCACGCCGCCAGGGGTTCGAGGAAAGGGAAACGCTGGTCGTCGGCCAAGGATTCCGCTGGGACAGCCTGAGCGCGGCCGCCGGCAATTTCTCGCTTTTCGGCGGCTCCAAGCTCATCGACCTGCGCATCCCCAGCGGGAAGCCCGGACGCGAAGGCGGCGAAGCGCTGCAGCGGCATGCGCGCAACCCCGGCAGCGGCGTCGTCACCCTGATCACCCTGCCCGAACTCGACTGGGCTGCGCGCAAAGCCTCGTGGTTTACGGCCCTGTGCGATGCCGGCATCGCGGTCGAGCTCAACGCCCCCGAACGCGAACGGCTGCCCGAATGGATCGCCGGCCGTCTCGCGCGCCAGAACCAGTCGGCGCCGGCCGAGGCGCTCGCCTTCGTCGCGGATCACGTCGAAGGCAACCTCCTCGCGGCTCACCAGGAAATCCTCAAGCTCGGCCTGCTGCACGGGGAAGGACGCCTGACGCTGGAAGACGTGCAGGACGCGGTCCTCAACGTCGCCCGCTACGACATCGACAAACTGCGCCAGGCGCTGCTCGAAGGCGACCCCGTGCGCTGCACGCGCCTGCTCGAAGGCCTGCAAGGCGAGGGATCGGCCCCGCCGCTCGTGCTGTGGGCCCTCGCGAACGAAATCCGCACGCTCGCGAACCTCAGCTCCGGTGTCGCGTCGGGCCAGCAACTGCCGGCCCTGCTCAAGGCCGAGCGCGTCTTCGACGAAAGGCGCCGCCAGGCGATCCAGCGCGCCCTGCCGCGCCTCAAACCGGCGCTGCTGCGCGCCGCGCTGCTGCACGCCGCGCGCATCGACCGCATCATCAAGGGCCTCGCCCCGGGCGACGTGTGGGACGAGTTCCTCCAGCTCGCGCTCCGGCTCGTCCGCCGCTAGCGCTTCGGGCAAGCCCCTTCCGGCACTGGCCGCACGGCACCGTTCGGTGCTTTAATGTTCTTTTGCACGGCAACACCGGATTTTCCATGGACATTCAGGAATACATGCAGACGCTGGGCCGCCAGGCCCGCGCCGCCTCGCGCCGGCTCGCCAGCGCGTCGACCGCCGACAAGAACGCCGCGCTGCTTGCGATGGCCGCCGCGATCCGCGAGCGCCGCGAGGAGCTTCTCGCCGCCAACGCGCGCGACCTCGAAGAAGCGCGCGCGGCCGGACTCGAGCCGGCGATGATCGACCGCCTCACGCTCAACGCGACGGGCATCGAGGCGATGGCCCAAGGGCTGGAGCAGGTCGCGGCGCTGCCCGACCCGATTGGCGAGATCACAGACGTCAAGCGTCGCCCCTCCGGCATCCAGGTCGGCAAGATGCGCGTTCCCCTGGGGGTCATCGGCATCATCTACGAGGCGCGCCCCAACGTCACCGCCGATGCGGCAGCCCTGTGTCTGAAGTCCGGCAACGCCGCGATCCTGCGCGGCGGCAAGGAAGCCCTGCACTGCAACCAGGCGATCGCCACCTGCGTGCGCGCCGGCCTCGCTGCCGCCGGCCTGCCGGAGACGGCCGTCCAGGTCGTGGACACCACCGACCGGGCCGCCGTGGGCCACCTTATCACGATGCCCGAATTCGTCGACGTCATCGTTCCGCGCGGCGGCAAAGGGCTGATCGAGCGGATCTCACGCGAAGCGCGCGTGCCGGTGATCAAGCATCTCGACGGCAACTGTCACGTGTACATCGAGACCGACGCGGATCCGGCCAAGGTCGTACCCATCGTCGAAAACGCCAAGACACAGCGCTACGGCACCTGCAATACTGCCGAGTCGCTGATCATCGACCGCGCCGTGGCAGCCCGCTTCCTGCCGGAGATCGCCCACATGCTCGCCGCCAAGGAAGTCGAAATGCGCGGCTGCAGCGAATCGCTCGCGATCCTGCGCGACGCAGCCATCCCCGGCGCCCGTCTCGTCGCTGCCACCGAGCAGGACTGGAGCGAGGAATACCTCGCGCCGATCATCGCGATCAAGGTGGTTTCGGACATCGACGAGGCGATCGCGCACATCAATACCTTCAGCTCCGGGCACACCGAGGCCATCATCACCGAGAACTACACCCGCGCGATGCGTTTCCTGCGCGAGGTCGATTCGTCGTCGGTGATGGTCAATGCCTCGACGCGCTTTGCCGACGGCTTCGAATACGGACTGGGCGCCGAAATCGGCATCTCCACCGACAAGATCCACGCACGGGGCCCGGTCGGCCTCGAAGGCCTCACGAGCCAGAAGTGGATCGTTTTCGGCAACGGAGAAACGCGCCGCTGACATCGGATCGACGCGAACACCACCGCCCCGGAAGAGCACCGGAACGCCCGTCCTTGTACGGGCGTTTTCACGCCGAGGGGGAACCAAGACAGACCACACTATGAATTCCGACCGCCAAGCCCCCCCGGGCGCCGCCTTCTCGGCCATCCTGACGCTACCCTTCGGCGGACTGGGAGTACGCTCCGATCAAAGCTTCATCCGGGAACTCGTCTTCCTGCCGCCGGGAACGGCCGCCCGCACCCCCGTCAACCCGCTTGCGGAACGGGCTGCGACACAGTTGCTTGCCTGGCTCGACGACCCCGATCGCCCCTTCGACCTCCCGCTCGCACAGCGCGGCACGCCGTTCCAGCGGCGGGTATGGTCGGCCATCGCCGCAATCCCGCGCGGGACGCCCCGCACCTACGGCGAAATTGCCGCCGACATCGACAGCGCCGCACGCGCTGTCGGCCAAGCCTGCGGAGCCAACCCCTTCCCCATCGTCGTCCCCTGTCACCGCGTGGTGGCCGCCGGAGGGGGCTTGGGCGGTTTCGCCAATTCGACCGGCGGCTACCTGCTCGACACCAAGCGCTGGCTGCTGTTGTTCGAGGCCGGCCAGTGAGCGCAGAGAGCCGCCTCGACGCCGCCACCCTGGCCGAACTCGACAGCTTCAACGACGCGATGTGGCTCGAGCATGGCCTGTCACGCAACACCCTCGCCGGGTATCGCAGCGATCTCGCCCTCTTCGCATTCTGGCTCCAGGAGCGTGGCACACCGCTCCCGCATGCCGGTGCGCCGGACCTGGCCGCCTACCTCGCCGAATTCAGCCTGCGGTCCCGACCTGCCAGCCAGCGGCGCCTGCTCGCCGCCTGGCGCCGCTACTACCGCCACTTGCTCGCACAGGGACGCATTGCCGACGATCCCACCACGCTGCTCGATCCGCCGATGCGCACCGAGCGCTTCCCCAAAACCCTCAGCGAAGCCCAGGTCGATTCCCTGCTCGCAGCCCCCGATGTCGATAACCCCATCGGCCTGCGCGATCGCAGCATGCTGGAAGTGCTTTATGCCGCCGGATTGCGGGTCTCGGAACTCGTCGGACTCAAGATATTTTCCACGAGCCTTTCCGACGGCGTCGTCCGGGTAATGGGAAAAGGCAGCAAGGAACGGCTTGTTCCGCTCGGCGAAGAAGCGATCGACTGGCTCGGTCGTTATCTCCGGGATGCCCGCCCCGCCCTGCTCGCGGGAAAGAGCAGCGACGAGGTCTTCGTCAGCCGGCGCGGCAGCGGCATGACGCGCCAGATGTTCTGGCGCATCATAAAACAGTACGCAATGACTTCCGGCATTCCCGCCGAAAGCATCTCGCCCCACACGCTACGCCACGCCTTTGCGACCCACCTGCTCAACCACGGCGCCGATTTGCGCGTCGTACAGATGCTACTGGGCCACGCCGACATTTCGACCACCCAAGTCTACACGCATGTCGCGCGCGAACGCCTGAAAGCACTGCATGCGCGACATCACCCGCGTGGATGAAGCATTTCCTCAAATACCTTTTCAACGTCAATACCGAATCCGGAGCACCACCATGAGCAAACAGGATGCGCACGCCCCCGAAACGCCGGCCACGCGTTTCCTCAAGCAGCACTCCGTCGCCTTCTCCACACATCTTTATGATTACGAGGCACACGGCGGAACAAAAGTATCCTCGCGCGAACTCAATGTTCCCGAACACGCGGTGGTCAAAACATTGGTCATGGAAGATGAAAATGCCGCTCCACTGATCGTGCTGATGCATGGGGACCGCAAGGTATCCACCAAGGAGCTCGCGCGCCAGACGGGCAGAAAACGCGTCGAACCGTGCGCCCCGGAAACCGCCAACCGGCACTCCGGCTACCTCGTCGGCGGCACCTCCCCCTTCGGCTTGCGCAAACGCATGCCCATATACATGGAAAGGACGATTCTCGACCTCCCCCTCATCTACATCAATGGGGGCCGGCGCGGATTTCTGGTCGGGGTCAGCCCCCACGAGATAATGCGCGTATTGCAACCGGAACTGATCAGCGCATCCATTTGAACGCAGTCGCCTGACTCCGATTACGATTTCAATCCATTTTCCGATTCTAATTCACCGGAATAGCTGGCAGAATATGCGCAGCCAATCATCCGAACGCTCCGTAACCCGCAACGCGGACGAGGACGGTTGTCCCGATCGGAAATCAGATCAATAACAATTGAAACCGGAGAAAACATGGAACTGGCCAAGATGTCGCTGACCGAATTGCGCCGCCTGCAATCCAAGGTCGAAACGGAGATCCGTCGACGCAGCGATTCCGCCCGCCGCGACCTCCTGAAGAAAATGCAGAAGATGGCTGCCGAAGAAGGCCTGACGCTGAGCGACCTGCTGCCCAACGCTGCTGCGGAAGAAAAGAATGTACCCGCCAAGCGCAAGGCAAAAGCCGCCGGCAAGAAGACCGCCCCTGTCGCCGTGAAATACCGCAACCCGGCAAATCCGGGAATCGGCTGGAGCGGTCGCGGCCGCAAGCCGCAGTGGGTGATCGACTGGCTTGCCCAGAACAAGCCGCTCGCCGAACTCGAGGCCGTGTCGGCCAAATAAGCCGTTCGGGGCACTCCGTGCCCCGGTCAAGGCTTACTCTTTCAGCTCGTGGCCGGGGGAAGGGAAATCCCCTCCCGGCCGCGCTGGATATACACTCCGACTCGCCGAACCCCTTTCATGACTCCCAGCTTGGCGATGCGGATCTTCACCCAGGGGGCGCCGAATTCGTCGAACAGAAGTTTCACGACGAATTCCCCGAGGGTTTCTATCAGGTTGAAGTGGCGCTCGCCGAGCTCCTTGCGGATTCGCTCGATCACTTCCGCATAGTCGATCGTATCGGCGATGTCGTCCTGCTCCGCCGCCGAATCGGGAACCCCGAACGTGAGGTTGAGCTCCAGGGTCTGCGCTGCGGCCTTTTCGCGCGAATAGATACCGACCCAGGCCTGAACCCTCAGTTCCTCGATGAAAATGAAATCCATGTCGCTTCCCGATTAGAATCGCGGCAATTCTAGGTGAAAAAATGACCCTGCTGCCTTTGTTGCTGGCCGCCTACCTGCTCGGCTCCATTCCCTTCGCCATCGTTTCCAGCCGCATCTTCGGCCTCGCCGACCCGCGCAAGTACGGCTCCGGCAACCCCGGCGCGACCAACGTTCTGCGCAGCGGCAACAAGGCCGCCGCGCTGATGACCCTTTTGGGCGATTGCGCCAAGGGATGGCTCGCCGTCTGGGGCGCAGCCCGACTCGGCTTCGACGCCACCGACACCGCCCTCGCCGGACTCGCGGCTTTCCTCGGACACGTCTTCAGCATGTTCCTGCGCTTCAACGGCGGCAAGGGCGTGGCAACGGCGCTCGGCGTGCTGCTCGGAATCAACGGATGGGTCGCATTGTCCGCGCTGGCGACCTGGCTCGCGATCGCATTCACGACGCGCTACTCATCGGCAGCCGCACTGTGCGCCGCACTGGCCACCCCCCTCGCCGGCTATGTCCTGCTCGGTCCGACCCCGGTGGTCGGCATTCTCGCACTCGTTGCGGCAATCCTGATCTGGCGGCACAGCTCCAACATCCGCAAACTGCTCAACGGCACCGAGGGCCGCATCGGCGGCCGCAAGGCCTGAAATTCAGCCGATCCGCCTCAGACTGCCCCAGGCGCACGCAGCGCCGCCAGGGGCCAGCGCGGATGAACCCTGACCGCACAAGCCACGCCGGGCACCTCGCCGGCCGCCAGCCGGCGCGCGCCGGCAAATGCGATCATCGCTCCGTTGTCGGTGCACAGTTCCGGTTCCGGGTAATACACCCGCCAACCCCTGCGCCGCGTCGCCGCATCGAGGCGCAGGCGCAACTGCCGGTTCGCGCCTACACCTCCGGCCACCACCAGTCGCGACAGACCGACCAACTCCAGCGCCTTGAGCGCCTTTACGCACAGCACCTCGACCACCGCATCCTGAAAGTCGGCCGCCAGATCCGCGGCATCCTCAGGTTTCCACTCCGGTCCGGAAACGACGTTCAGCACCGCGGTCTTCAGGCCGCTGAAGCTGAAGTCGAGATCCCCCGACTTGAGCATCGGCCGCGGAAGACGGAACCGCCCCGGGCGTCCGCGTTCCGCAAGCGCGGCCAGCTGCGGACCGCCGGGGTATCCCAGGCCGATCAGCTTGGCCGTCTTGTCGAACGCTTCGCCCGCCGCATCGTCGAGCGACTCGCCCAGCAGCACGTACTCCCCCACGCCCGTCACCTGCATGAGCTGGGTATGCCCGCCCGAAACCAGCAGCGCCACGAACGGAAACTCCGGCGGATCCGCGGACAGCAGCGGCGACAGCAGATGCCCCTCGAGGTGGTGCACAGGCAGCACCGGCACGCCCAGCGACATCCCGAGCGCCTCCGCATAGCTCGCCCCGACCAGCAGCGCTCCTGCGAGACCCGGCCCGGCCGTGTAGGCGATCGCGTCGATCTGCACGAGACTGCAGCCGGACTCGGCAAGCACTTGCCGCACGAGCACTGGAAGTCGGCGAATATGGTCGCGCGAAGCCAGCTCCGGAACGACGCCGCCATATGTCGCATGCAGATCGATCTGCGAATGCACGCAATGCCCGAGCAGTCCTGCCTCGACGTCGTACACCGCGACCCCTGTTTCATCGCAGGAGCTTTCGATTCCCAGAACTCTCATGATTTGCAGCCAGCAGCCTCGCCGATCGGACAGGACGCCATTCTAACGGGCCGGCAATCGGAAAGCTAAGTTTGTACTTGGCTTGTCGGGATCGAACGGATATAATCCGCGCTTTCCGCCTACCAGACACACAAGGAAGTTCGCAATGCCGGGTATCCGCGTCAAGGAGAACGAGCCGTTTGAAGTCGCCATTCGCCGATTCAAGCGCACCATCGAAAAAACCGGTTTGCTGACCGAGCTGCGCGCGCGCGAGTTCTACGAAAAGCCCACCGCGGAGCGTAAGCGCAAGTCGGCCGCCGCCGTGAAGCGCAACCACAAGCGCCTCCGCAGCCAGACCCTGCCGCCGAAGCTGTACTGATCCCCTTCCGGATCCAACAGCCGGCCATCCACGCCGGGCGCAAGTCAACGACTTGCGCCCGGCGTGGCTTTTGCATTTCCATTCGGAGCATTGTCCATGTCTCTCATGCAACGCATCCAGGACGACATGAAGGCCGCCCTGCGCGCCAAGGACAGCGCACGCCTCTCCGCCGTGCGGCTGCTTATCGCTGCGATCAAGCAGCGCGAGATCGACGACCGGATCGAACTCGACGACATCGGCATCCAGGGCACGGTCGAGAAGCTGGTCAAACAACGCCGTGATTCCGCGACCCAGTACGACGCCGCAAACCGCCCCGACCTCGCCGCCAACGAGCGGTTCGAGATCGACGTGTTGTCGGCCTATCTACCCGCCCAGCTGTCGGACGCAGAACTCGACGCCGAGATCGCGGCCGCCATCGCCGATGCCGGAGCCACCGGCATTGCCGACCTGGGCCGCGTGATGCCGCAACTCAAGACTCGCCTTGCCGGACGCGCGGATATGGCAGAAGCCTCGCGCAGGGTTCGCGCCAGACTCTCGGCCTGAGCACCCACCGCCCGCCCGAACGCGGGCGGCCGCATCCATGATCCCGCAGTCGTTCATCCAGGACCTGCTCGCGCGCGTCGACATCGTCGACGTCATCGAACGCCACCTCACTCTCAAGAAAAGTGGCGCGAACTACTTCGCCTGCTGCCCCTTCCACGGGGAAAAGTCCGCATCGTTCTCCGTCAGCCCGAGCAAGCAGTTCTACCACTGCTTCGGCTGCGGCGCCCACGGCAGCGCCGTCGGCTTCCTGATGGAATACAGCGGGCTCTCGTTCGTGGAAGCAGTCAAGGAACTCGCATCCTACGCAGGACTGCAGGTTCCGCAGGAAAACCGTCCCGGCTTCCGTCCCGAAGCAGCGTCCGCTCATGACGGGCTGATCGAAGCGATGGCCGTCGCCGCCCGCTTCTATCGCGATCAACTCAAGACCGCGCCTTCCGCGATCGACTACCTCAAACGGCGCGGCGTGTCGGGCGAGATCGCGGCCCGCTTCGGCATCGGCTTCGCACCCGACGACTGGCAAGCCCTGCGCGGCACCTTTCCGAACTACGACGCCAAGACCCTGCTCGACGCCGGCCTGGTGATCGAAAACGATGCCGGGCGCCGCTACGACCGCTTCCGCAACCGCATCGTGTTTCCGATCCAGGACCGGCGCGGACGCATCATCGCGTTCGGCGGAAGAGTTCTCGACGCAGGCGAACCAAAGTACCTCAACTCCCCCGAAACCCCGCTGTTCGAGAAGGGACGCGAGCTGTACGGCCTCTCGCAGGCGCAGAAGGCGATCCGCGACGCCGGCTACTCGATCGTCGTCGAGGGCTACATGGACGTCGTCGCGCTGGCGCAATTCGGCGTTGCCAATGCCGTCGCGACCCTCGGCACCGCGACCACCCCGCATCACATCAACACCTTGCTGCGCCAGTCGCAGCGCATCGTCTTCTGCTTCGACGGCGACAACGCAGGGCGCAAGGCGGCGCGACGCGCCCTGGAGTCCGCACTCGAAGCCCTCCGCGATGACGTCACCCTGGCCTTCCTGTTCCTGCCCGAACAGCACGACCCGGACTCCTTCGTCCGCACGCACGGAGCCGCGGCATTCAACCAGGCAGCAAACGACGCCACCCCGCTGACGACCTTCCTGCTCAACGAACTGCGCGCCGAATGCCCGCTCGACACCGCCGAAGGACGCGCCAGGCTCGTGCATGACGCGAAGCCCCTGATCACCCGCATCGCGGCGCCGATGCTGCGCCTGCAGATCATCAAGGCGATCGCAGACGCCTCCGGATTCAGCCAGAACGAAGTTGAAACGGCCTTCGGCCTCAAAGTACAAAACACCTCGCGCCAACCGCGCGAGGCCGGATTCGATGGCTGGCGTGACCGCAACCCTCCGGGCTTCGCCACCCCGCCCCCGAACCGCCAGCGCCGACGACCACCCTCGGAAGCAAACACCCTCCTGCGCCTCGTTCTGCAGCATCCTGCGTGGGCCGCACGACTGCCGGTCGACCTCATTCCGGCCCATACCACCGAGGGCCAAGCCTTGGTCGCGATCATCGATCTGTCGAGCACCGGCGACCTGGCGATGAACGCCGGACTGGGCGCGCTGGTCGAACAGTTCCGCGACACCCCTCACGCCGACACACTGGCACGCGTGGCCGCGGAACTGGTCGACGCGGAATTTGACGAGAACGTCGTCGAGATCCTCTTCGAAGACACCCTGAACAAGCTCCACGCCAATGCAATCACGCGCGAAATCGTTGCCCTGACAGCGCAGGAGCGCGAATCGGGACTTTCACCGATCGACAGGCATCGCCTCGCGGAACTGCTGCTCGAAAAAATGAGCCTTGTCAACGTCCGCAAAACGCTGGACGTTTAGTATAATTGCAGGTTACCCAATTCATCTTTCGCCCGATTCAAGGAGTGCCATGGCCCGCGAAAAAAACAAGGATTCGCGCAAGGATAGCCCCAAAGGACGTGCCTCCAAGGCCAAGGACAAGGCCGTTCTGATCGCCGAAGGGCCGGAACTCGGTCCCATCGACGCCGAAATCCGCAGGACCCGCCTCAAGACCTTGATCACGCTCGGCAAGGAGCGCGGCTACCTCACCTACGCCGAGATCAGCGACCACCTTCCCGACGACGTCGCCGACGCCGAGCAGATCGAAGGCATCATCGCGACCTTCAACAACATGGGCATCCGGGTCTTCGATGCGGCCCCGGCCGCCGAAGATCTGCTGATGTCCGACGCCGTGCCGAGCACGGTGGACGAGGACGTCGCGGAGGAGGAAGCGGAACAGGCGCTGTCGTCGGTCGACTCGGAATTCGGGCGTACCACCGATCCGGTGCGCATGTACATGCGCGAAATGGGCACCGTCGAACTGCTCACCCGTGAAGGCGAAATCGAGATCGCCAAGCGCATCGAAGACGGCCTGCGCCACATGGTCCAGGCGATCTCCGCGTGCCCGACCACCATCGTCGAAATGTTGGGGCTCACCGACAAGGTCGCGCAGGATGAGATGCGCATCGACGAACTCGTCGATGGGCTGATCGACCCGAACGCTGCTTCCGCCGAGGAGGAAGCAGCCATGGCGGAAGCCGAAGAGGGCGACGAGGACGCCGAGGACGAGGAGAGCGCCGACGACGTCGACGACGACGACGAAAGCTCCGAGGAAAAGGAAGCCGCCGCCAACGCCGCGACCCTCCTGCAACTGAAGAACGAAGCCCTCGCACGCTTCGCGATCATCCGCGAACTGAACGCGCGCAAGATGGCCGCCCTCGCCGAGCGTGGCTCGCAGGACGCGGGTTACCTTTCGCTGCAGCAGCAAATTTCGGACGAACTCCTCAACATCCGCTTCACCGCCAAGTCGATCGAACGCCTGTGCGACTCGGTGCGCCACATGGTCGAGCAGGTGCGCGGCCATGAACGCCAGATCCTGCAACTGTGCGTGGACCGTGCCGGCATGCCGCGCCAGCACTTCATCAAGGTCTTCCCGGGCAAGGAAGTCGACCTCGACTGGCTCAAGGACGAGATCGGCGTCGGCAAGAACTACGCCGAGGGCCTGATGCGCGTGCATCCCGCGGTGCTCGAGGAGCAGCAGAAGCTCATCGACCTGCAGACCCGCATCGGCATTCCGCTCAAGGAACTCAAGGACATCAACCGCCAGATGTCGACCGGCGAGGCGAAGATGCGCCGCGCCAAGCGCGAAATGACCGAGGCGAACCTGCGTCTCGTGATTTCCATTGCAAAGAAATATACGAACCGCGGCCTGCAGTTCCTCGACCTGATCCAGGAAGGCAACATCGGCCTGATGAAGGCGGTGGACAAGTTCGAATACCGCCGCGGCTACAAGTTCTCGACCTACGCGACGTGGTGGATCCGCCAGGCCATCACCCGCTCGATCGCCGACCAGGCACGCACGATCCGAATCCCGGTTCACATGATCGAGACGATCAACAAGATGAACCGCATCAGCCGGCAGATCCTGCAGGAAACCGGTCAGGAACCGGATCCCGCGACGCTCGCCGAGAAGATGGAGATGCCCGAGGAGAAGATCCGCAAGATCATGAAGATCTCGAAGGAGCCGATCTCGATGGAAACGCCGATCGGCGACGACGACGACTCCCATCTGGGCGACTTCATCGAGGACCAGGCGACGCTGGCCCCGGCCGACGCGGCGATGTACTCCAGCCTGCGCGACGCCACCAGCGAAGTGCTTGATTCCCTCACGGCACGCGAAGCGAAGGTGCTGCGCATGCGCTTCGGCATCGAAATGAATACCGACCACACCCTCGAGGAAGTCGGCAAGCAGTTCGACGTCACCCGCGAGCGCATCCGCCAGATCGAAGCCAAGGCCCTGCGCAAGCTGCGACACCCTAGCCGCTCGGAGCGCCTGCGCAGCTTCCTCGACAGCGACGCCTGATGTCCCCGCGCCCGCTCCGGCGGGCGCCCGCCGTCCGAACCCGTGGTTCAGTCGGCCAGGGCGGGTAAGCAGTCAGTTCAAGGGCCTCTAGCTCATGCCTGGTTAGAGCAGCGGACTCATAATCCGTTGGTGCTGGGTTCGACTCCCAGGGGGCCCACCATTAAAACAAGGGGTTACGTCGTTTTGCGATGTAACCCCTTTGTCTTTCACTAGATCGTGTAAGCAGGATGTAACTGAAAATGCGCTACTGTCCCGAGTACTGCATCGAGGTGCCAGACGACTTCCCTGTCGAAGAACTCACCACTTTCATGGCGGCTGCCCGATCCGTTCTGCTGCAGCCTGAAAAGGGACCGGAATGGAGAGAGTTCGCTGGCGCGACGAACCTCATAGGCTGGCGCTACAGGGCAAGCACAGAGGACTGGACGATCTACAAGGACTGCTGGCTACAGAATGGTCCTGCGGTCAATCACGAGACGCTCTATCGCCGTCAGCGGGCTCTTTTCGGCATGTTCACCTCGGGAGTCTCGTGCGTCGAGAGCGCGACCTATGCGCTCGCCGCCCTCGCAAGCCACCCGGGAGTGGCGTCTATTCGCTTCGATTCGCAGCGGCAAAGAGACTGCTCCCCCGCTCGGCTACGCAACTGGATCGAAGGAAAACCCAAGGCTCAGAATCTCGTCGAGCAACTATCCAAGCTTTGCACATCTGAGGATTGGAAGTTGTGGATAGATCTACGCAACAGGATGAGCCACAGATCTAACCTTCCGACCATCGTGCGCGGGGCAGTCGGCGGGGCTCCGCCTCCGGCTAAGGCACTCGAGTTCGCCGCAACCTCAAGTACTCCGCCACTCGCCGGCGACTTGGATCTATTCGACACCCTTCACGTTTGGTTGGCGTCGACGCTGAAGAGTCTGCTGATCGCCGGAACTGACCTTTGTGGAGACGGGCGCTAGCCGGAGTTCCTGCAGGGCCGCGCTCGATCAGGTCGGTCGCCCCGCCCTTCCCGTTCGCCATTCGCTGATTTCTGCAGGAATTCAAATAGGCGTTAATCCCAATGGGGCGCGGGTTCTAGGGCATTTTGATTGCGCGCCAATTTGATTCATTTTCAAAAAGGTGAAAAATTCCGTGCGTGCGGAACCTAGTGGTTTCTAGGGTCCGTGACCCCAAAGATTTACCCCGCCCCCTCCCTCTGCTCAGTCAAACGCCGGCTTGAGGCTCCCCATGTCCACGAGCGCCAGATCAGCGGCGAGCAAGTCGACGCCTGGTCCGACGAGGTGGAACGCCCCCTTGCCCGATGGCGTGATACTGATCCTCCGGCGCCTGCATTCCTCGCGTACAGCCTGCCGTCGTTGTTCCATAGTCAGTCGTTTCGGTTGCATATCGCCTCCATGTGCAAACGCCCCAGCATGGCCAGGGCGTCGATGTGAGTTGCCGGCCGCGCCCGTGCTTGGAGCGCTGAGCCGCCGGCTGTCGGGGTTTTCCATGAATGCGGCACTCGCCGACTAATCCGCATCCGGCTCTCGCTCGCGCGCCCAGCCGACAGGGTTATCAGACGACCGTCTTCAGTTGGATGAAGAGGCCTTTCGGTTGCAACACGACACCCGCGCCGCGCATGTGGGCAACGAGCAGATGCGAGCCGCTTGTCGCTTTGCCCCAGCGCACGACCTCGAGGCGCAGCTCATTCCGCAGTGCGACCGCGAACGACCGTTCGAAGCCGCCGTAAATGGCCTTTCCAGCCACAATCCCGGTCGTGGGCAGCTCTGCCATGTTCGCGAGTACCGGAGGCTTGCCCAGCCAGGATCCGGCCGTGCTCGCGAGCTGCGAGGCGCGTGCGATGAAGTCCGCGGTGTTCGTGATCATCGCAGTCGGCAGCGGCTGATTCGCCCCCATCGCGGCACCGACCGCCTCGAGGCACTTGGCCCAGATCGCCGGATCTTGCCCGGCCGCGCTGTCGGGAATCGCGGTATCGGCGAGGATCGTTGCAAGGGAGAGCGCGTCGAGTTTCGCGCCGAACGCGGTGGCGAGCGACGTGCGCAGTACCGCGTCGAGGTTCGGGGAGTCGGCGACGACTTCCATCGTCAGCGGGATCAGTGCGACCAGCGCTTTCGGGTTCAGCGTGACCGGCGCGAGCGTGATGTCGCTCTCCGAGATGTCGGCGGCGGCCTCGGTGTGCTCATACACCGTCGGGTCGCCCGTGATCTTCGCGAGGTTCGTCGGGCCGTCGATTGCGATCGTTCCGGCCCCTGCTCGGACAACGGTCGTCGCGGCGCGAACGTCGTCGATTACCTGAGCCCCAACAAAGGTCGGGACCAGCGCCGACGAACTCGCCGCCTTCCGGCCGGTCATCACGTCGCGCACGTATTCGCCGATGCTGAAGTCGGAATCGCCCATCCCTGCCGCGACGTGATCCGCGAGGCGCGCGGACTTCTGCAGTACGGGAACGCGCTGGCCGTCGATCTCAACGTAGAACGGGGCCTTGCTTTCCGTGTGGTCGCCGCCACCGCCGATCTTCTGGCGCCCGGCCTTTATCGCGAAACCTTCGAATTCCTTGCTCAGATCGCCGAAGCGTTCGTCCTGCTTCGCCTTGAACGCCTCGAAGGCATCCCCTTGGGAAACGATCAGCTTCTTGATCTCGCCCAGCGTTTGTTCGTCCATCTCGTCCTCTCCGAAAGGCCGCGCGGGATGCGCGGCTCTGTACAGGGACAAGTTACGCGGCGCTTTCCCGTGTTACCGATAAGCGGGATTTGCGCAGTTGCGCGAGGTTCTGCAGGCGCTTGAAGGTCACTTCCCGCTCGGTCGCACCGTCCAGGTATCGGACGGTTTCCCACTGGCGGTCGACGCGCAGAATCGGCCCACCTCCCAGCGTCCGATTACGAAGCGCCTGGAATTCCAGCTCCGTCAGCAGATCCTCGAACGTCGCCGGCCGGACGCGGGTCACGGTCGCCCGGATATGTAGCGACAGCGCGCCAGGTCGCCGCCCGTGTTGCTGGTTCCGGAACTTGCGCCCGAAGTCCGCCAGGGCACGCAGCTCGGCAAGGTCGCCGCGGTTCATGATCCGGCACCCTCCGCATACCGGCGCGAGACTTCTGCGATTGCGGCAGCCTTTGACCAGCCATCGGCCCGCAGTTGGCGTTCGAGGCGCCGCTTCTGCTCGGCGAGCTGTCGGCGGGAACCGGGGCAACGGGGATCGACGTCCCGCCAGTTGGGGGCGTACTGGCTCATGACACGGCGCCCCGGTGTTCGTTGAGCTCCAGGGCGGCCAGTTCGGCGCGCTCGCCGTTGGGGTGGATCAGCACGAGTACCGTTTCGACGTGGCCAGCACGGCTCCAGCTCGTTTGAATCTGCAGCATTGCCCCGGCAGCGATCAGGCTCGAAAGGTTTTGGATCTCGTCGGGGTCGAGGGTCGCAATCAGCGATTGGATCAGGTCGCCGGCCGCCTTGATGAAGTTGTTCGTCGGGGTCATGGCTCAGTCTCCAAGGGGTTCGGCGGCGACGGCCGCGTGATGTTCGGAAAGGACGCGGGCGAGGGTCACAGGCTCGCGATAGCGCTTTGTTGTCGGCTCGATCGCCAGCCAGTGAATCAGCCAGGCGCATGAAGTCCGGACTTCGACGGCATTCCCGTTTTTCCCGTTTTGCCCCGTTTCGGGACTCCGGGACTTTTCCCGTTTTTCCCGCTCCCCCTTTAGGGGGCGGGAATAAAACGGGAAACCGGAAACGGCCGTTGCGGCGGGGGTCAGGGAAGCCATAACCAGCCCTCCCGATGCATCAGGTGCTTGCGCGCTACCAGTGCCATAAGCGCCTGCTCTGCCCGCTCCTTGCGCCTCTTCTCGGCGACAGGGAGCACATCGGCGGCGGCAGTCACGCCGGCCTCGTATGGCAGGCAGGGCCGCACGGCCGGTGCGCCAGCCTGTCCGTATTTGTGCGAGTCTTTGAGAGCCGCGGAAACCGCATCCAGCGCAATCCGCATGTTTGCGCTGTTCGGCGGGAGGCCCTTTTTGCTGCTGCCGGCGCTGCCCTCATCCGGTTGCACCACGCATGACGTGATGTCGTCGCCGTCTTCGTCGACGCCGATCTGCACCACTTCCAGGCGAAACGGATGCGCCTTACCGTCCTCGCCGTCCTTCGCCTTGGCGATACGCCATTCGCGCTGGTCATTCGTGCGCGTTACCTCAATGCAGGCGTCCAGCGCCGCGAACAGGCTCGAATGGCCTCGGGCGCCTTTCGTGGCGTCCTTGCCAGTGTGATGCACGATCAGCACCAGACCGCCGACACGCCGCTGCAATTCGGTCGCAGCGGCGATCAGCAGACCCATGTCGGTCGAGCTATTTTCGTCGGCGCCAGCGGCAGCGCGATTCAAGGTATCGATCACAACCAGGCCGTGCACCATACCGGCCTCCGTCAGAGTGTCGGCGAGGTCCGGAACGTCCCGCACATCGAGGAATGCGAACGGCTCTGTGATGATGCGAAATCGGTCCGACAGCGTGCTACCGGTCGCGAGCTGGTAGGCGGCAACCCGCTTGCCGAGGCCGTCTTGTCCTTCGAGGGCGAGGTACGCGACAGGCCGCTGTGTTACCCGGTAGCCAAACCACACCCCCCCGCGGTCGACGGCTGCGCAAATGTCGACCCCAAGAAACGACTTTCCAGCACTGCTCTGACCGATCAGGGCCGCGATACCGGTCGCCGGAAACACGCCCTTGATCAACGAGCGTGGCGTCGGGCGCCGCGCAAGATCGTCGGCAGTGAGCAGCCGGTAACGTCTTGGCGGCGGCGGATCAGCGACCACTGCGAACACGGGCGCGCTCATAGCTGAACCTCCACGCCCCGCGTCAGACTCTTCACGAACCACCAGCGTTGCTCGAGCTCCATGTCGAGCACGGCGAGCACGCGCGGATCGGCGCGCAGCACTTCGCGGAGAAGGGACCGCAGGCGAGACGGCCGGGTGTTGGAGCGCCAGTGTGCGACGACGACATCCAAGCCTTCGAGGAATCGGTAATCGAATTCGCTCGGCTGCGCCCCCTCCGGCACGACCACCTGCGGCCAACATACCGACCGCGGCCGGCCCGCTACGGTCACCTCAGCGCCATCGTCGGCGATCGTCACGTGCTCGGGTGCGGCCCACGCGTCAAGGCGAACGATGCACGTCATAGAGGCCGGCCGCATGCGCTTCTGACGAAGGTCGGCGAGAGTGCGGGCGTAGGGAGGTAGACGGCGAGTTTTGCTGTGCGAGGTCATCGCGCACCCCGCCAGCGGAGTGGGTGATACAGGGGAACTGCGGTGCTATCCTTCTCCTGCAGTTCGCTTTGGTTCGTCGCCTTGGAGGCCTCACCCTGCCCGGTGAGGCCTTCGTCTTTGCGGAGGCCCGCGTGCGATTGCTGCCAGTATTTCAGTGCGGCGGCGACCTTGGACTGACGTGCTTCGGCGCGCAGTCGGGCGGTCCGGTAGCGGCTGGGTTGTCCCATGTCGGCGGCCTCCCGGTCAGGCAGCCGAATCTGCGCCGACTTGAACGTCAGGCCAGGCCAGGCGGCCGTTGGCGAGCTTCAGAGGGCGGATGCCGAAATAGCTTCCCGTGCGACAGACGCGAGCGCGGACGCTCTGCCCCTTCACTTGGTTACGCGCGGCAAAGGTGTCGGTGTCGAGGGTGAATGATTTGCCGGTGTCGGCGGGGATCGTGGATTGCATTCGCTGGTTCTCCTGTCGGAAAACCGGCGCTGATTCCCGGCGGGGTTACCGGGCTAATCAACGCTGGCGAATGTGACTATGTGTGCGCACTCGGAAGCATCCGGGTTACTTCCGCCTGCTGTTTCCGATGATGTTCCGCACTTGCCTATCAGAGAGTTCAAATTCCTCCGCAGTCAGCTTCGTGGCGTCCGAGTGGCCCTCGGCAACAAGTCGCGCATGGAAGGCACGTAATCGATTGTTCCGGCTCGCGTCGTATGGGTCGGCAAGCGGTTTGTCTCTACGCCTTCCGGCTTGCAGCTTGGCTTCGACCTCGTAGACGTGCAAGAGCAGGTCGAGCCGTCCAAGCTGGAAGGCCAGTCCAGGCAATACCTTGTCAGCGGCGCTTCCCATGTCCATATATGCCAGCAGGTGCAAAGCGACTTCCAGCAATTGGGCGGCGATGCCAGCTAATGCATCGGGCTCTTCATCCTTCACTGAAAGCACGTGCTCACGCACCAAAGAGCCGTGCGGCGCTTCCGCAAGCAGGGCATCCACCGGCACGCCCGAATCTGTCAGTACGCAGACGGCTCGGTCGCGCGCCTCTTCGACGGTCCGGCGGCTGTATGTCGAGCGCGTGTCGATCACCTGCAGAAAGATTGGACCGCAGTCGGTTTCATGCGTGATGAGAACCCGCCGTGAAAACCTCTTCCCTTTGTCGACGCGGTTGCTCACCATGATTGCGCTCCATCTCGCGCACCATCGAATAAGGTGCCGCGCCAGCCGGGTGATGGTGTCCCGGTTTTCCTCCCGTCGGAGTAGGCGCGGCGTGATCAGCCCGGCGGAAGCCGGGCTAGTTCCGATTAGTCCGGCATATTGGCCAGCATGTTGGCCAGAGCCTTCGTTTCGTCGACCAAGTCTCGCGCTGCCCAGGCGGCACCACTGAAAGCGTTGTCTGAAACTTCGCCTACAAGCTTGTAGGCATGGCCCAGAAGTTCATTGATCGCGCTCACCTGACCAAGCCGGCGTGTGATCGCGTCGAGGACGTCGATGCGGTCCGTCAACTGATTACTGTCGATGCCGGCAAAGTGGATGACGACTTTCGGCTCGAGTGCCGGCTGCTGCGCGGGATGGGCGATGAAGATGCTATCTTTTGAGGTAGCCATGATTCGATCTCCTTGGTAGATCGGGTTGTGGTCAGGGCCGGCCAGATGTTCGCGCATCTGCCGGCCCGCTTCGCGTGAAGCCGTCACGCGGCGGTAGTGCTCGATATGACGCGCAGCGGTTGCGCCGCGTCCTGCGCCGGTTGCTCGATGCCGGCCTGTTCCAGAATCCACCCTTCGATCTTCGTGTGCCACATGCGCAGCAAATCCAGCGGGCGCACGCGGTAATGCTTCTCCGCGGTCGCGCTCGGCTTGTGACCCATGATCTGCGCGACGACGCCCGTCGGTGTCTCAGTCCATTCTGTCAGCGAGCCGAAGGAGCGCCGCAGATCGTGAATACTGAACGGCGGAAGGCCCGCGGCCTGCATCGCCATTGCGTGCGGTTTCAGGGGCTCCTGCAAGCGCCCTGACTGGGCCGCCGGACTGCTGAATACCCAGGTCGATGGCTCCCAGGCTTCCAGATCGTTCTTGATGCGTTTGCCATGCAGAATGCGGTATTCCGCTGGAGGCGTATCGTTGCGACGCTTGAGACCACGTAGCAGGCTCGCAACGTAAGGGGTGAGCGGAATCACGCGCTCGCCTTCAACCTTGTCCCGGATCGTCAGGCTATTCCACTGAAAATCGACGTCCGTCCATTTGAGCCCGAGCAGTTCCTCGCGCCGGGCGCCGGTCAGCAGCGCGGCTTGCAGGTATGCAGCCGTTATCGGGTTACCGATCTTGCGCACGGCCTCGAACCATAACGGCAACTGCTCACGCTGCAGCGCGCGGGATTTGGGCTTCGCCGTCCGGACTTCGTCGCGGACTTCGCGATTGTGGCAGGCATCAGCATGCACGATGCCTTTGTAGGACTTCTGTTCGTCACACCAGCTCACGAAGGCGCGCAACTGTCGAAACATGAGGGCGGCCTGCGTCGCACCTCGCGCGTTGCACTCTTCCATCCACGCCTTCACGCGATCGGCGTCGAGATCCGCCAGCCGCATCGAAAGCAGCGGATGAATCATGCCCGGCAGCGTTTTCTCGCCCTGCCCATTCTTCCGGCCGCGCGTGATGCGCTCGCCGCCTGGCAGGACAGCCTTTTCGTGCGTCCTGCGGTGGTGCTCACCCCACTTGGGCGAGCGGGCGGCGACGTAGGAGGCCCAGGCTTCGCCGACGGTAACAACCTGCGCTGCGGCCTGCTCCTCGGCCGCCGCAAACGCTGCGCGCCGTTCTGCCTTCTCCTGGCGCGGATCGATGCCCTTGTCGATCAAGGTCTGCAGGCGCCGTGCTTCTGCACGGGCCTCGTCGATCCCCCACACCTTGGAATCGCCGATCGTCACCCGCAGCGCCTTGCCGTTCAGTCGGCCTTGAAAGATGAAGGCGCGCGTCGAACTGCCGGGGGTAGCGCGCACGGCGAATCCTGGCACGTCAGAATCCCACAGGAACGCTTGCGCGCTGCCTTCCGGGCATTCGAAATCCCTGATCCGTCCTGCGGTGAGTTTGGCCCGCGCCATCTGCTGCGCCTCGTCGTGTAATCACTTTGTAAGCGCATTCTAGAATATAGGCGAATTCAGATCAACATCATGGAACGCCGTTTTCCTTGCATTTACTGGCGTTTAGGCAAATCGTAAATCTCAATCAACATGGGCGAATGTCGTTTTTAGGCGACTCATAATCCGTTGGTGCTGGGTTCGACTCCCAGGGGGCCCACCAAAAAAGGGGTTACATCAAAACGGTGTAACCCCTTTGTATTTCCCGGTGACACGCAGCCAGCGCGCCGTTCGGCCGTAAATCGGATTGTGGGCTAGCGGACCGCGTAGCGGAACGCGCCGCGCTTGTCGGCACTTACCTTGATCGCGTTGATCGCGGCCCCCTCCGCCATGCGGACGAGCGCGGTCTCCGCGATGTCCGGCAGCAGACTGCCGTTGAGGATGTGGTCGACGTTGCGCGCGCCCGAATCGGTCTCGGTGCAGCGCTGCAGCACCGCGCCGACGATCTTCTCGTCCCACTCGAAGCTCGCCTGATGGTTGGCCGCCACCCGCTCGCCGATCCGGCGCAGCTTCAGCCGGATGATCTCGGCGAGCATCTCGTCGGAGATGGGGTAGTAGGGAATCACCTTCATGCGGCCCAGAAAGGCCGGCTTGAAGTTCTGGTACAGCACCGGACGCAGGGAGTCGCCGAGTTCGTTCGCCGAGGGCATGTCCTTCTTCGCCTTGTTCAGGCAGGCATGCATGATCTGGCTCGAGCCGATGTTGCTGGTAAGGATGATGAGCGTGTTGCGGAAATCGACCTCCCTGCCCTCCGCATCGTCGAGCACGCCCTTGTCGAACACCTGGAAGAACAATTCCAGAACGTCCGGATGCGCCTTCTCAACCTCGTCCAGCAACACCACGCAATAGGGGTTCCGGCGGACCGCCTCGGTCAGCACACCGCCTTCGCCGTAGCCGACATAGCCCGGGGGCGAGCCCTTCAGGCCGGACACCGAGTGCGCCTCCTGGTACTCGCTCATGTTGAGCGTCACGAGCTTGCGCTCCCCGCCATACAGGATGTCCGCGAGCGCGCAGGCGGTCTCGGTCTTTCCGACACCCGACGGGCCGACGAACAGGAACACGCCCTTGGGCTTGTCCGGATCCTCCAGGTTCGCGCGCGCGGTGCGAACGCGCTGCGCGATCGCCTCGAGGGCATGGGACTGGCCGATCACGCGCTCCTCCAGCAGCGGCTTGAGCTGAAGCACCGTTGCGATCTCGTCCTTCACCATCCGGCCGAGCGGAATGCCGGTCCACGCTGAGATGATCCCCGCCACGACGTTGCCGTCGACCTGCAGCGGCACCATCGGATCTTCACCCTGCAGGGCGTGCAGCTCGTCGGACAGGGACTGCAGGGACCGTTCCGGGGCATCCGCCCCGGACTCGCCACGATGACGCCCGCGCAGGGCGCCGATCTGCGCGACCAGCGACTTCTCGCGCTCATGACGAGCTCGCAGGCCCTGCAGTTCCGCATCCACTGACGCAACGTGCTGCCCGATTTCGGTCAGGCGCCTGGCGTGCCCGGCGCCGTCTTGTGCCTCGCGCTCCAGGGAGGCCGCCTCCGCGCGCAGACGCGCGAGCAGCTTCTCGGCATCGTCGATACGGGCCGGCACCGCGCTGTGCGACAGGGCCACCCGGGCGCAGGCGGTGTCGAGCACGCTGATCGCCTTGTCCGGAAGCTGCCGGCCGCTGACGTAACGATGCGACAGGCGCACGGCCTCGGTCACCGCCTCGTCGAGCACGCGCACACCGAAGTGCTGCTCCATCAGGGGCACGATGCCCCGCAGCATCGCCGACGCGACGTCTTCGGAAGGCTCCTCGACCTTCACGACCTGAAAGCGGCGCGCCAGAGCCGCATCCTTTTCGAAGTACTTCTTGAACTCCGCCCAGGTCGTCGCCGCTACGGTACGCAACTCTCCGCGCGCAAGGGCCGGCTTGAGGAGGTTCGCCGCATCGTTCTGCCCCGCCTGCCCGCCGGCTCCAATAATGGTATGGGCCTCGTCGATGAAAAGCACGATCGGCACCGGGCTCGACCGCACTTCGTCGATTACGCTTCGCAGCCGGTTTTCGAACTCGCCCTTTACACTCGCACCGGCCTGCAGCAGCCCCATGTCGAGCGCATGCAGCTCGACGCCCTGCAGCGCCTCCGGAACGTCGCCGTCGGCAATGCGCTGCGCCAACCCCTCGACGACGGCGGTCTTGCCGACACCGGCCTCGCCAGTCAGGATGGGATTGTTCTGGCGGCGTCGCATGAGGATGTCGATGACCTGCCGGATCTCGGCATCGCGCCCGATCACCGGATCGAGCCTGCCGTCGCGCGCGCTGCGGGTGAGATTGGTCGTGTAGCGCTCCAGCGCAGGGTTCGGACGCTGCCCGTCGACGACCGACGCTTCGCTGCCGTCCGCCGCACGCATGCCAGGATCCGCATCCGTTCCGCTGACTTCGCGCGACTCCGCCGACTCCGCGGTGACTTCGTCGAAGTTGTGCTTCAGGTCGTCCGCACGCACGCGACCGAACAGCGCCGAAGCACGCAGGACGAGCTGCGACAGCCCGGGTTCGGCCAACATCCCCAGCAGGAGATGTCCTGAGCGGATGCGTGGCATGCGCGCATCGAGCGATGCGATCAGCCAGGCCTGCTCCAACAGGAGCTGCAACCGCGGGGAGAACACCGGGGTCCGGTCGTTGCCGCTGCGAAACCGCCCCACCTCGCGCTCCAGATCACGCTGGACGGCCGGAACACCGACCCCGCTCCGCGCCAGCACGGCCGCGAAGTCGCTCGCCGGCTGTTCGCACAGCGCAAGGAACACGTGTTCGAGATCCACTTCGTAATGACCGCGTGCCATACAGAGGCTGGCGGCACGTTCAACGGCACCACGACAGATCGTGTTGAGCTTGCAGATCAGAGTTTTAAGAGATGTACTCATGGCAGTGTCGAGAGGAGGTAAGGAATCGTTGCTCAATGGAGGGTGCCGGGCGAGTACACGGCATCGTCCCGGTCGCACGCGGATAGGCGCGAGGCGAGGAAGACGTCGCGTCCGAGGCGCGGCGGCGACTCGGCCCCGAGCGCCGCGGGCCTGACATCGACGGCACGCAGGCTGGGCCGGATTTCGTATTCGAACTGATGCCCGGTCGCGAGCTGCAACAGTTTCGCAAGGGCGGCCGCCGACTCGCCGCCGGGAAGGAATGCGTGATAATCGGCAGCGGCAAGCGGCCCCACGTGGATCCTTACCCTCAGATTGCGCTGCCATACGCGTTCGCCCGACAGCGCGGTGCGGCCCAGCGCCGCATTGCGTCCGCCGAGCGTGGTGCGCTGATCGACGGGAAGCGCATACCACGCTCCGACGAACTGCTCGACTCGCACAGCTGCGCGAAAATGTCCGGCAAGGATGCGTTCGAGCGCCTTCGCCGACAACGGCCGCTGCGCGAGGAGCGTAGCCACGCGGGCAATCGCCTCGTCCTCGATGCGCCCCGGGCCGTCTCGCATCCGCTCCCGTAAGGCGTCGAATCCCAGTCCCGCCACGGACAGCACCAGCGGCAGGAAACGGTTGCGGCGATCGCTTTCGTACTGCAGAGGCAGGCGGTATTTTTTCCACGCAAGGTAGAACTGCGCGACCGCCCGGTTGGAGAAAATGTCGAGCAGGGCACGCGCGGCACGATCGCGGTGAATGCGCTCACGTTCCGAGATGCGCTCGGTGTAGTGGGCGGGCAAGGCGCCATGCACACCCAGGAGCCCGATCGCGTACGGCGTGATCTCGACCCTGCTCAAGCCGGGCGCTCCGTCGTCGCCCTCGTCCTCGTGCCACCACGCCTCCAGGGCTTCTATCTCGGCGGGTGCGAAACCTTGGTGCAGCGTGTTGCGGAAGCGGATGCGCGCCGACAGGATATCGGCGCCGTGCCGGCGCGCGGTGCCCTCGTCGCGGAACAGGCAGTCGAGCAGACGCACGGCCTGAAAGAACTCAAACCGGTGCGGCTCCTCGACGAGCTGCTCGATCAGGCCAGGATCGAATCGCCCGAGCGCGGCTCGCATCGAACGAGCTCCTCCCCTGTCCTGACCGAAACGAGCACGAGTTGCACGAAACTGTTCAGTTGCACGTAAAGACCGAGGAAACGGTCGATGACCCGCGCAAAGACGTCGAGACCTGCGCCGACGAAACTGTCCTCGTCGACGGTCAGCCGCACCTCGACACCCCGAACGAAACTTGCAAAGGGACGCCCCGCCATCCAGCAGGTTTTCTCCTTCTGCTCGATGCCGCGGATCCCGTCGATCTGGCGCCGCGACACGGCCGTCCGGCGCACATCATAGAGACCGAGCATTTCCTTGAAGGCGGCAAGACCATTCCCGGTGAGAGAAAGGTGATTGAGCGACAGGTGCGAGATCAAACGCCACAGGCCGTCACGTTCATGACTGAAGCGGCACGACATCGTCGGCACGCGCAACAGCCGGATCGCACGTACCGCGCCGCCGCCTTCGGCGTGGAGATCGCCGCCGTCGAGGCCGATCGCGAGCCGTGCCGGAAGATCGCGGTTCGTGCACGTCAGCAACACGCTAAGGATGTCGGTGCCGGGCTTGAGCGGATCGAAGCCGGTATCGACGATCGTGAGTGCGGTCTCGTAACCGGGACTGCGTTCCGCCATGCGTGCGTCGCGTTGTGCATGCCAGTAATGAGCGTCCCGCTCAGGCGTTTCGCCGTGGCGCAGGGAAAAGAACGGGCGATATTCGGTCTGCGCCTCGCCATCCGGCCTGCGGCTCACGCGGCGGACCGCGTCGATCGAGTAGACCTCGTAGGCATGCGCCTGTCGTCCGTCGGCAACCACGGGATACGTGGATGTGCGCCCCGTGAGGCGGATCGGGTCGCCGGGCCGCTGGAACAGATTGACGACCGGCACGCAGCCGAGCTTGAGCGAATCGCCGCTCAGTCCGCCGAGAAGCCGCGCGATCTCGCCGTCCGGTCGCACGTCCTTGAACGCGAAATGAACGCGGATCTGCCCCGCCCGGCGCGCTGAAGCCGGCAGTCGGGCAAGAAGCACGTCGAAAAAATTGTACTTCTCCGGAAAGGCGAAGTACTCGGTCAGGTGACGGTAGGCGTCGTGGGCGCTGTCGGGAAAATCGACGAGCGCTTCATCGGCCGCCAGACCGACCTCCCCGATCACCGCGCCCTCGACCGGATGCCAGGCACCATCCCCGGTTTCCACCCACGTCCGCAACACGCGCAGGAACAGCGCGTCGCGCAAAGCGGCTGCGACCGACGGCTCCGCATCGATGTACAAACGCACCCGTTCGACACCGCCTACCCCTCCGGCGCCCTGAACGGCCAGCCGCAGCGACAGCATGCCCGAAACGCCGAGCGGCGCGCGCACGGCCGCAGGAATACTCGCGACCGGCTGAAAGCGGAATTCCTCGATGCGCAGCGGCAACAACTCGACCCGCCATGCGGTGCGGAAACGGCACGAGACGCCATTCACCGGCCGCGACCGCAATTCCGTCCCCCGCTCCAACGCCGCAGGACGGGAAAGTTGCGACTCCCCGCCCACGCTGTCGAAATGTGCAATCGAACATGCCGGGAAAGGGCGGAGATAATGCGGATACAGGACCTGCAGCAGGGCCTCGGTGAATAGCGGATACGAGTCTTCGAGCTTCCTCGATATGCGGGCCGACAGCAGCGCGAAGGATTCGATCATGCGTTCGACGTGCGGGTCGTCGCATCCCTCGCCATTCAGCAGCAGCCGCGCGGCAATCTTCGGATAGCGTTCGGCGAACTCGCGGGAATGACCGCGCAGAAACGCAAGCTCGCGCTCGTAATAGGGAAGGAGGTCTTCCATTTCAATTCTGGCCGCTTCGCGGAGCCTGCCGATTGACCGAATAGAGAAGGGTTGTCGGCTGCAACAAGGCGTCGAAATTCACCGGCTCGCGGGCGGGACGGACGACGAGCAAGGCCTTGATCGAAAAATACAACGCATTGACCGAGCGTCGATCGAGTTCGAGCCGGACTTCGACATTGCGCAGCCGCGGCTCGTGACGGGCAATTGCCGTCTCAATCGAGCGGCAGATCGCCGCACGATCGTACGGATTGTTGAGACTCATCGCCGCAAAATCCATCAGCCCGTAAGTGAGCGGCGATTGCGCCGCTTCGGGGTGGGACAGGGCCAGCGACTCATCCACCGTCGTGCGCGCATTGAGAAGGGCCTCCAGATCGCGGGCAACCGTGTCCTTCAGCTGTTCGAGCGAAAGCACGGGCCGGGTCGGGCCAGCCGGGCTGTCGTCGAACAGCTTGTCGAAGAAGGTTGGTTCGAACCCTTTCATGATGACGACGCAGCCCTGACAACTCCGGATCCGCCCGTACCCTCCAGACGGATCAGCTCAGGCTCGGAGCATTCTTCGCGAGGTTCCAGGCGCCCTGGATATTGACCTTGCCCGACTTGCTGCCGTCGATATTGAGCTCGTCGTAGGTCCACTTCACCGCCGAATACTTCAGCGCGAAGGTTTCGGCCGGAATGCCTTCGCTCGAGACGGACGGCGACACCGATGAAATCAGTACGTTCTTGAGCTCGATCTTCAGGTATTGGTGCCGGTTCTGCGTGCCGCTCGGATTGCCGGTGGTGTTCTTGCCGCCGAACGCACGGTAGAAGTACACGATCGCGTCATTGATGATGAGTCCCGAGGAGCACGCCTGATAGAGCTTCGGACTGGCGCCATCGATGTCCTTCACGAAGATCATCTCGCCGTGTTCGCAGCGCTCGGCCGAGTGCCCGCCGGCACTCGAGGCCGTGGCCGATTTCGGCTGGCGGATGTTGTGCGACCACGAGTACACCTCGACCTGGTCCTTGTGCTTGGTGTCGCGCGAATCGCCCTTGAGGTCGCTGCCCTTGAATTCGATGTAGATATCCTTCATTGCCTTCAGATCCTTGAATTAGTCGAACAATCAGGCCTTGCCGGACTGCGGCAGCTCTGCAACCAGCCGCAGTGAAACCGAAAGCTCGTCGAGCTGAAAATGGGGGCGGATGAACGAAACGGCACGGTAGACGCCGGGGCGTCCGGGCACTTCGTCCACCTCGATGGAGGCTTCGCGCAGGGGAAACTGCGCCTTGGTTTCCTGCGATGCCGTGTCGTCGGCGGTGACGTACTGGTCAATCCATCGCTGCAGGTACATCTCGACATTGGCGGCACTGGCAAAACTGCCGATCTTGTCGCGCATCATCGCCTTCATGTAATGCGCGATGCGGCACACGGCGAAGATGTATTGCAGCTGTGCCGAGAGCGACGCGTTGGCATTGGCCGCATCCGTGTCGTAACGCCGTGCCTTCTGCGTCGACTGCGCACCGAAGAACGCCGCGTAATCGGTGTTCTTGCAATGGACGAGCGGAATGAAGCCGAGATCGCTGAGCTCCTTTTCGCGCCGGTCGGTGATTGCCACCTCGGTCGGGCACTTCAGTGCCACCTCGCCTTCACCCGTGCGGAAGGTGTGCGCCGGCAGATCCTCGACCAGGCCGCCCCCCTCCACACCGCGGATTGCCGCGCACCACCCGTGGTTCTCGAAAGCGGTCGTGAGGCGCGCCCCGAAAGCGAAGGCTGCGTTGCACCACAGGTACTTCGAGTGGTCCGCGCCGTCTACGTCCTCGACGAAATTGAACCCCTCGGTCGTGGTTCCGTCGATCGGGTTGTACGGCAAGCGCCCGAGAAAACGCGGCAGCGTGAGACCGACGTAACGCGCATCCTCCGAGTCGCGATAGGATTTCCACTTCGCGTATTCGACGGTATCGAACACCTTCGACAGGTCCCGCGGCCGGCTCAACTCGACGTAGGATTCGAGACCGAACAGCTCGGGCGAGGCAGCGGTGATGAAAGGCGCATGTGCCGCCGCGGCGACGTGCGACATCTGTTCGAGCAGGTAGAGATCTTCCGGCTGGCGCGTCATGTCGTACTGGCCGAGCAGGACGCCGAAGGGCGAGCCGCCGAAAGTGCCGAACTCCTCCTCGTACACCTTCCGGAAGAGCGCACTCTGATCGAACTCGATCGCGGTCTTGAAGTCCTTGACGAGATCGCGCTTGGTCGCGTTCATCATCTTGATCTTCAGCTGGGGACCGGTCGAGGTCTGGTGGCAGAGATAATGCAGCCCGGTCCAGGCACTCTCCAGCGCCTGGAACTGGGCGGCATGCATCACCTCGCTGAGCTGCGCCGAGATGAGCCGGTCGAGATCGGCCAGGCGTGCATCGAGCGAGGCGGAGAGGTTCTCGGACACGACGACCTCGCCGTCCAGGACCTGCCTGGCCAGCTCTCCGATGATGTCCCGCGCATGGCTGCGTTCCGATTCCGAGCGGGCGACCCGGCTCTCCTCGATGATGCGATCCAGCAGGGGAATTTCGGCCCCGCCGCCGACCGGATCGACGGACGCTTGCGGCATCGTGCTCATTGCTCGTCCCTCGAGTCGCCGTCGGGTGCAGTCGCACCGATGGAGCGCAACTTCTCGGTGTTGCCGAGCACGTCGCTCAGAAGGTCGTCGAGTTTCTCGTTGCCCGCCAGCTTGTTGCGAAGTTCCGCGAGCCTGGCGCGCGCTTCCAGCAATTTGCGCAGCGGCTCCACCTGACGTGCGACCGACTCGGGGCGAAAGTCCTCGAAACTGCGGAACGTGAGATCCACGGCCAGTTCGCCGCCCTCGTCGGACAACCGGTTCCTGACCCGGAATGCCGCGCGCGGCGCGAGCGCGTCCATCACGTCGTCGAAATTGTCGACGTCGATCGCGACGAACTTCCGGTCGCGCAGCTTTGACTCGCCGGCTTCGCTTTGCCCGGCGAAATCGCCGAGCACGCCCGCGACAAACGGCAACTCCTTCTGTTCGACGGCGTCACCCTTTTCCACGTCATAGGTGAGCTGCACACGCGGCGGCCTGACCTTCTGCAGACGCTTCTGAATACTTTCCTTCCTGGACACAATAGCCTCCTGGCAAGTCACCGGCGCACCCTGCGCCGCCCCGTCGGTGTCGCTTACTTCAGCGCGCCGAACGGCCCCGAACCGCTCGCGGCAGTCGCTGCCGGCGGCTGCCCAGCGCTCGCGGCGGGCACGGACTTCTTCACGCGGGCCTTCGGCTTGGCCTTCTGCTTCAGATTCTTCTCGCGCTCTTCCTCCTGCCGGCGCGCCTCGATCTCTTCGGGCGTGGGCGGGGGAATGAGCACCGACTCACCCAGGGACTCGCGCATCACCTTGGCCAGCGCAACGGCATCGCCGCGCGCGGAGCCCGTCATTTCCGTGTCATTGCGCAGATCCGCCAGGGATTCGGTGGCCACGCGCAGCCCGCTCACGGCCCGCACGCTCTTCGCCACGCGGTCTGCGGGGTCGCGCTGCAGCACCTCTCCTGCCGCAACGATCGCTTCGCCGTACTTGCCGCCATCGAACTGGATCCGCGCGATGCGCACCCACGGCTCCTTCGAAGCGGGGCCGAGTTCAGCCGCCTTCGACAGCAGCCCCACCGCCTCATCCCGCTTGCTCTCGGCAAGCAGCTGATCGACCTGCACGGTCGTCGTCTTCAGGTATTGCGAATAGTCGTCCTGGGACATCTTCTGCGGCGTCGATGCACAGCCCGTAACAAGCAGAGCCATCGCCAAAGCCGCCGCCTTTCCTGGATTTCCGATCTTCATTACAAACCCCGAATTATCGATTTGTCATAACGGCATTGCGCCGCAAAGCTGGGCATAGTACATTTGCATCGATACAAAACGCAATCCTTTGGCATTCTTTTTTATGCTATATGCGTCACCACGAGATTCTTGTGCAGGATCGACGAGGCTCTTGCCCGTCCCCCTGCTTGCCGCGCTGACCGCCATCCTGATTCCCTTGGCGGCCGGCTGCTCGACCGTGTCGGCACTGCAGATCGCCGGAACCGTGGCGGGGGTGGCGCTGGAAGCGGCGGGACTGAAGAAGGGCGACGAACGGCCCGCCAGCGAGGCCGTGCACCCGGTCGCGATGACCCTTTCGACAGGCCCTGCGACCAATGCCACCCAGAACGGCGAAGCGCTCGCGCTTGTCGTGCGCATCTACCAACTGCGCAGCAACACGGCCTTTGCCCGTCTCACCTACGCACAGGCCAGCACGCCCGAAGCCGAACGCGGTGCGCTGCAGGATGATCTGGTGACGGTGCGCGAGCTGACCCTGCTGCCCGGCAAGACCTACCGGTTCGAGGAACAGGTGCCGGACCAGGTGAAGGTGATAGGCGTCGCGGCGCAGTTCCATCGCCCTGCCGCAAACCGCTGGAAATTCGCGTTCGATCGCGAGGCATCGCAAAAGACCGGCATCGCGATCGCATTCCATGCCTGTGCGATGACTACCGGGACGGGCGAACTCGCCCAACCCGCAACAACAGCCTCCGTCCGCTCGCTGTCGGGCGTCCGCTGTACCTGACCGAGGAAGCGCAGAACACCGTGACACCCCACAAGATCCTATGGGGCGAAGGACTCTTCCTTCGCCCGCAGCATTTCCAGCAGCAGGATGCGCGTCACGAGACCGGCATCCGCAGGGCCATGCTCACGGCCGAACCGTTCGCCTGGGGCGTACGCGCGCTGGAGCTCGATCGCGATGCGCTCGCGAGCGGGTCATTGCGCATCGACCGCCTCGACGTGGTGCTGCCCGATGGCGAAATCTATCTCGCGCCGGGGGAGGACCGTCTTCCGCCACCTCTCGCGCTCGATCAGCTCGACTGGGACGCCGGGCACGTCGATCTCCACCTGGCGCTCCACCACCTGCGCGACTTCGGCAACAACTACGACTCGGGCGACGGCAACGCCGGCGGTTGCCGTTACGTGCTCGACACCTGCCAGGTGTCGGACCTGTTCACCGACGCGGTCCAAGCCGAAGTCGGCGTGCTGCGCAAGCAGGCCCGCTTGATCGCCGGCACACAGGCGCCCGATCAATACCTGACGCTCCCTCTCGCACGCATCCGCAGGACCACCACCAACGGCTACGAGATCGACCCGGGCTTCATCGCGCCGAGCCTGCGCGTGGACGGTGCTCCGGCCCTGCACCTGCTGTTGCGCCGCCTGCTCGATTCGCTGCAGGCGAAGGTCGACGCCCTGTATGGCTTCCACCGCGAACCGTCGAAGAACGTCATCGAATTCCGCTCCGGCGACATCGCGTCCTTCTGGCTGCTGCATACGGCGAGCAGCGCCTTCGCAGCCCTCGCGCACATCCACAGGAATCCTTCGCTCCACCCCGAGCGGCTGTATCAGGAACTGTTGCGCCTGGCGGGCGGGCTGATGACGTTCTCGAAGACGCACACGCTCGCCGACCTGCCCGCCTACGAGCACGGACGGCCTTCCACGTGCTTCGGGAAGATCGACGAGATACTGCGCAATCTGCTCGAAACCGTGATCTCGACCCGCTATTTCGCGATCAGCCTGGACGAGCAGAAACCGTCGTTCCATCTGGGCCGGATCGATTCGGACAAGATCACGCACGACTCCCGATTCTTCCTCGCGGTATCGGCAACGCTGCCGCTGTCGGAGATCATCGAGTCGGTGCCCGCACGCTTCAAGGCCGGCGCGCCCGACGACGTCGACAAGCTCGTGCTCTCGGCCATGGGCGGCGTCTCGCTGACCCACTGCGCCCAGGTACCGCCCGCCATCCCGGTGCGCCCCGGCGCCTGCTACTTCAGCCTGGATCCCCACGGCCCCTTGTACGAACGCATGCTCAAGGCGCGCAGCATCACGATCTACGCGCCAGCCGGCTACCCCGAACTCAAGCTCGAGCTCATCGCCGTCATTTCATGAACGCCAATCCGTCGATCTTCGCCGAACCCGCCCCTGCCCGCACGGCGCACACGTCTTCAGCTGCCAGAACCACTCTGGCGGACCTGCTGTACGAGGGGTTCTACATGGTGTTCCTGCTGAAGAACAACAAGACGCCCCGCGATGCCCGCGAGTTTTCCGAGCGCGTCACGAGCTTCCTCACCGACTTCGAACGACAGGCAAAGAAACAGGATTTCGCGCCCGAGGACATCTTCGACGCCAAATATGCCTTCTGCGCAACCGTAGACGAGGCGATCCTGTCCTCGCGCCTCTCGATCCGCGTTGACTGGGAGCGACGCCCGCTGCAGCTGAGCCTGTTCGGCGACCAGCTCGCCGGGGAATACTTCTTCGACAAGCTCGGCGCGGCCCGCGACGCCGGTGCGCGGCGGATACAGGCACTGGAGGTGTTTCACATGTGCCTGCTCCTCGGCTTTCGCGGCAAGTACCTGCTCGAAGGCCCCGAGAAGCTGGCTTACCTGACGGCCCGTCTCGGGGAGCAGATCGCCCACATCAAGGGCCGCAAGGCGAGTTTCGCCCCCCACGGCGCCCGCCCCGACAGCATTGCGCACGAATTGCGGCGCAACCTGCCCGCATGGGTCACCGTCGCGGTGGTGGCACTCAGCGCGCTGGTCGCGTACACGGGTATCCGCACCCACCTTGCGCACGAAACGCAGGCAACCCTCGCCGAGTACCGCGACATCATCAAGGTTGCCGCGAAGCGTCCCCACATCACCATCACCCTGCCCTGAACGCGATGCAAGGCACCGTTTTCGAGGCATTGCTGTCCCAGCATTCGCGGCTGATCGAGATCCGCTCGGCGGTACCGGCGCCACTGCTCGTCGAAAGCATGTCGGGATGCGAAGCCGTCAATGCGTTGTTCCGCTTCGATGTCGACTGCATCGCAACGGATGCCTACCTCCCCCTGTCCGACCTGCTGGGCACCCAGTTCGCCCTGCGCTTGCGCCTCGCGGACGGAAGCCTGCGCACCTGGCACGGGTACTGTACCCACGCGGCGCCGCTCGGCAGCGACGGCGGAATCGCGCGCTACCGCCTCACGCTCGAACCCTGGCTCGCGCTGCTCGCCCAGGGACGGCGCAGCCGCGTGTATCAGGATCTCGACCTGCGCGGCCTGTGCGACACCTTGTTCGCGGCCTATCGGATGCACGCGAACTGGCGCTTCGACGTTACCCGGACGTTGCGTCGGCGCAGTCTCTGCATCCAGCACCGCGAGAGCGATCTCGACTTTCTCCTGCGATTGCTCGCGGACGAAGGCATCTCCTTCCGCTTCGAGCACGAACAGACGCAGCAGGACGACACCGCCGCCGAACGTGCGCGGCACTGCATGGTTCTATTAGACCACCATGCCGCACCTGCGCCGGGGCTTCAGGGCCGCATCCGCTTCCATCGCGCGGACGCCACCGAAACCGACGACACCATCCAGACTCTGACGGACGAGCATCGCGTCGGCGCCAACGCCGTCAGCCGCAGCGCCTGGGATTACCGCAGCCTGGTTGCAACGGCCGCGCAGACCCGCAGCGGCATCGACGGCGGGCACCTGCCCCCTCTCGAGGAGCATGACGGCGGCGGCGCATACCGCTACGAGTCGGAAGCTGCAGCCGCCGAGCACGCCGATATCGCCCTTGCCGGACATGAGGCGCGCTACCGGCGTTTCAGAGGTGATGGCAGCGTGCGCGGCCTGGCCGCAGGCACGCATTTCACGCTGGACGGCCACGCCCAGTTTGCGGGCGAGAACGCGAACTTCGCCGTTCTCAGCGTCGAGCACCGGGCTGCGAACAACCTCGGCAGCAGCGCCGCGGCGCTCCTCCCGGCCAACGGCATCGAGCGCGGAAGCTACCGCAACGAATTCGTCCTGCAGCCCGCAGCAGCGCCCATGCTGCCCAAGCGGCGGAGGAAACCGGCCGCACACACGGAAACCGCCCTCGTGGTCGGGGAGGCCGGCGCTGCCCTGACTACCGATCGCGATCACCGCGTCAGGATCCAGTTCCACTGGCAGCGCGGCGAACGCCCCAACCCGGGCGGCCTTGCGACGACGGGCCTGGCGAACGGCGACGAACACGCGCCCGGCGACGAGCGAAGCGGCACCTGGGTGCGCGTCGCCGAATGGCTGTCGGGTCCCGACTGGGGCAGCCACTTCCTGCCGCGGACCGGCGCCGAAGTGCTGATCGACTTCGTCGATGGCGACATCGACCGCCCGCTCGTCGTCGGACAGCTCTATGGCGGCATGGATCTGCCGCCGTTCAGCGCGGGCGAAGCGAGCGGCGCCAACCACCCCGGCGTCATCTCGGGCTGGACCAGCGACACGCATGCAGGCGACGGACAGGGCTTCAACCAGTGGCTCGCCGACGATACGCCGGGACAACTTCGTACGCGGCTCGCCAGCAGTCACGCGGCATCACAGCTGTCGCTCGGCCATATGGTCGAGCAGGCGCCGCGCAGTGCCGCGCGCGGCCCGTGGCGCGGCGCCGGCCTGGAATTGCGCACCGACGGCTGGCTGGCCCTGCGCACCGGCGAGGGCCTGCTGATCTCGTCGACGGCCCGCCCGCAGGGTGCTTCGACCCAGATGGACGTCGCCGAGACGGTCGGCCAGTTGCGGGGGGCGGAACAAACCGCGCAGGCCCTGTCCGACGCCGCGGTGGCACAATCGGCCCGCCCGCTTGCGGCCAACACCATTCAGAGCGCGTTCATCGACGCCCTCGACGCGGCGCGCAAGGGACACTACACCGGCAATGCCGGTGGCCAAGATGTCAGGAAGGCCCGCCCCGGCAGCCGCGAACCGGACGCTCCCGCGGAACGGTTCCCGCGACCGTTCATCGTCACCGAGGGACCGGACGACATCGGCCTCTCCACCCCAGCCAGCACGCTCCTCTTCGCCGGAGGCCACCTGCACGCGACGGCGCAGAAGGACTTCCACACCGCGGCTGCCCGCAGCTTCAGCGCCACGGTCGGCGCTGGCGCGAGCTGGTTCAGTCATTCCGGCGGGATCAGGAGCATCGCCGCGGCCGGCAGCCAGACGATCCAGGCGCACACCGACGCGATGGAGATCCTCGCGGACCAGTCGGTAAGCGTCACCAGCTCGAACGACGAGATCCATGTCCTCGCCAAGGACCGCATCGTGCTGCAGGCCGGACAGTCATCGGTGACGCTGCAGGGCGGGGATATTACTTTCGCGTGCCCGGGGACGTTCTCGGTGAAGGGGGCGGGGCATGCATTCGAGGGGCCGGGACGCGGATGCGCGAAGCTTGACTCCCTCCCCAGCGGGCGGATCGAGGTCCGACATTGGATCGGACTGAACTACGTGGATCCCCTTCTGGGGTCGGGCATCGCAGGCGCCGAGTACGAAATCCACTTTGCCGATGGACAGGTGCTCAGCGGCACGCTCGACGCAGCGGGACGGGCGGAGCACCGCGACGTGGAGAGGAAGAACGTGAAGAAGGTGATCTATAAACCACGGACACCGAGAACCGACAAACCGCATGCGCCGCTTCAAGAGCTGCTCGGCTAAGACACAGGCGCCCGGATGGCAATCAACGAAGTCCAACTGCGAGACGCCCTGGCTTGGGAGACCGGGAGCACGGCGTCCACCGAAAGGATCACTTGGGAATGGTTTTGGGAAGCCATTCAGGGAGACTTCAACGAGTCTCGAAGCACCGGCCAGATCGCCTTTGATGCGGCCGTGTCAATGATTCCGCTCGTGGATCAGATCTGCGACGTGCGCGACCTGATCGCCAACAGCAAGGCTATCGCCCGAGCAGAAGATGAGGCGGACAACACTTGGCTATACGTATCGCTCGGCTTGACCCTGGTTGGCCTATTTCCCTCCTTGGGCAGTCTCGTCAAGGGAGTGCTCAAGCTATTTTTCGTCTCCGTCCGCCGCTACAGCCCAGCCCAAATCGAAAAAGCTGTCGACAAAGGCATGAACGGGGTGATCACTTATCTGCGCAAACGGAACGTGCAACGCTACGTCAGTGAGAAGCATATCGACGAAGTGCTCCAATGGCTGGCCGATCAGATCCGGACGTTGAAAGGCAAGCTCACTGTACGCGCCCTACAGGACAATTTCACCCGATGCATCCAGATCATGGAAGGCTTGCTCGGCAAGGTAAGCTGGCTGCCCGGCGCCGTCGGCGAGCGGGCGCGGGCGTCGGTCGCCATGGTCAAACATGTGCACGCACGAGCCAATGACGGACTCGGCCGGGCAATGGAACCGTTGCAGCGCACGCTCGATGCCATCATCCATCGCCTGGAAATGGAAAACCTGGTCCACCTCCACGGCATCGTGGACATGAGCAACATCCACTTTCGCGGTGCATTGCCCGAGACGCCGGCAGTAACCCTGATGCGCCAGGCGGAGCCGCCCCCAAAGTGGCTGAGCAAAGGTCGTGAAGGAGATTTTCCTGGGTTGGATAGGAAGGATAAAGACGCCCTTGAGCAAATTGCGAAAAAGAAACAAAAAGGTTGGCCCGATATTTCAAAAAAATTATCCACTTTCCACCGCATCGAGCATCTGGAGATAAAGGGGCCGGCCAAGCTTTACCGCGTGGTCTCGCCGAGCAACGGGGCGATGAGCGACTGCTGGCTAGACGAGGATGTTTGGCAGCGGATCATGTCCAGTCCCGACCCCAAGGCGGCCTGGCGAAAGCATCTCGCAGTATGGCCGGACTGGAACCCCAACGGCCAATTCGTGGTAATGGAAATCCCGCCGGGCGAAACCCTCAAGGCATGGAAAGGGCCGGCCGCCAGCCAGAACAAGGATCCAAGAACAGGGCTAGACGCACATCTCGAGGGCGGGTGGAACCAGATCATGATTAGCCCGTCTGGACCTGACTACGACGCCACGCGCATTTACGAACGCGGCGGAGGAAACGGCACACGCCTCAAACGCACCGGAATGAGTTATGACGACTACGAGCGTCTTGCCCCGGCACAGAAAGCACGACATCTACCCCTGCGCGAACGGATCAACCACCCGCATATCCGGGGCCCGCTCGGCACGGGTTGGGGCTATACGGATTTCGACGCCCAAATCAAGGATGCGCGCATCGGCCTGCCCACCCTTGCAGGCCAGACGACAAACTGACAAGAGAGATCACGCACATGTACACCGACCTGTTCGGCCCCCCCCTGACCGGTTGTCCGCCCTTCGCACTATCACTGCACCAGAAGCGACAGGCCACCCTGCTCTATCACTGGATGTCGCTGGACTACCTGAAGGAGCTCAAGGCGATGATCGACCGGCTCATCGCAGGCACTGATGTACTGCTCGATTCCGCCCACGAACAGGGCCGCGACGCCGTCATGACCAGTCCGCGCTGGGGCGTACGCGACACATCGGCCAACTGGTCCACCCACGTCTATCCGGCACTGGAGGCGTTTCGCGAATCGACCACCTGGTACATCTCCGCCCGCGTCAATGAAGTGTACGGTTGTACGGGCGCCAACCAGTGCAGCCGGATGATATCGGAATATTCGTCGATATGGATGACGCCTGAGGAGGAAGAACGCTTCAATGAAGAATTTGCGAAGGTCGATGACTACGCAGGCTGGATCGACTCGGTATGCGGTGCCGGCGGAAGCAAACGGATCACGGATCATATGATGTCCGACGCTTGGCAGGAATTCGGACATACCTTCCCGCGACTACCCCGATTTCGGGTTCGAACCGACATCGTCGGTGAATCCGGCCGTGTACCACCTCGCACCGGGGTTTACGTAGCGCAGGACGACCCGCATGCCACCCTGCAGTACGGCTGGACCGGCAACAGCGACGGGCAGCTCGGTAGGGCTATGACCCTCAACAAGCTGGGTCTGCGTGCGTTGGCGGCCGTTGGACGCGAGGAACTGTGGGGAAATCGGGACGCAATCACGCACTTCGTCTCGCAAGCCATTGCCCAGGGGGAAATCACGGATCGCAACGGATTCGATCCGGGCGACGAGGACGATCCGAGATACGCAAGAGCTATCCTGACTCGGCAAGTCTATGCTCAACGCCCATGCACGTGGTACTTCGTCGAAATGATCGACGGCGAATACGATGAGGACGACAAGGCGGTTGGCAACCCGCTGACGGTCGCAAACGGGCACCCGCCCAACGTCCCCGCCGGCCAGCCCTGCCCCGCGGCCGGATGGTGGTTCTCGCCCGCCCAGGCGAGCAGCCGACGATACTTCAAGGAGGGGGAGCTCATGCCCGCGCTCGGCGGCGATTACGGAGACACTTACTGGCAGTGGTCGCCGGACCAATCCGCACCGCAGCTCTGACCGCATGGCTCCCCTGATCCCGCAGGAAATCTACCTGATCGAGCGCTACACCAGCGCAGACTACTTCAGGAATCTGCGCGATGCCTTCGCCGAGACCGTGCAGGCCGCCGAGGAGGCGCTCGCTCACGTCATGCGCACCCTGCCGCCGGACGACCGCAGCCGCCCGCGCTGGCAACAGCCGGACATCACCTGGGGCGGCGTCGTGCTGCCGAATTTCCGCGACACCCTCCAGATGGTGGAGGACGCCCATGTCGCCCTACTGCGCGGCGACCCGTCTGCCATCGAGATGGCAGGCAACGTCAATTCCGCCTTTGCGGGCCAAGGCAGGGATTATCCGTGTGATTGGATGCCCTCCGCATTCTTGACGCGCTTCCTGAACGGCTATGTGAAGTGCAGCACGTACGCCGACAACATCGCGTTTACCGCTTTTATAGGTTGGATTAAGGGTAGCTTATCCTCGCGCTACAACTTGGACAGCCGAGGCCCGCTGGATGCCCCGCCGACCTGGCCCATCTATCGGCTCAACCCGGCAGTCCGCGTCGCCACCGACGAACCGGTCACGATCACCGGCGTCTATCTGCCCGACGCCGACGACAGTTGCGCCCAATTCTTCTACGCAGGGCCTCATGCAACGTCCACGTCGGTGGGCTATGACCCGAAGACCGGGCAAAACATCGACGAGGTCGACACCGTATGGACGCTGGTCGAGCGTGTGGCGGACAGCGGCGGGGGCGTGCCATGTGACGAGACGTCGAACGATGCGCGCGAACGCCGGCGTCCCAACGTTCCGGCCGGCCTGTCCTGCCCTGAGGCCGGGTGGTGGTTCTCCCCCGCCCAAGCGAACAGCCGCCGCTACTTCCGGCAGGGCGAAGTAATGCCCGCGCCCGGCAGCGACTACGGCGACACCTTCTGGCAGTGGTCGCCGGACCAATCCGCACCGCAGCTCTGATCGCATGACACCGCTGATCCGTCAGGAAATCTTCCTGATCGAACGCTACCGCATTGATGTCCCTGGGAACGGATCACGATTACTGACCGCGATCACCCGATAGCGGAAAACGCTCCACACATATCGCGTAGCATCTTGGCATTTTCACGCACATGCTTGCCATCCCCACCGGCCGATCAGTATCCAACGCGCGCTCGTTATGCACTTGCCCGCCAAGGCGGCGAGAACGATGACGCCGCCGGATGACAGACCCAACCGATGCTCCCTGCACTCCTGGTCCTGCTTTCGCTGCCTGCCACCTTTCTCGCTATCGCTTGGGCGGCCCTGCAACCCCCACTCGTTGCCGGCGTCTTCTACCTGGCCAGTCTGGCCGTATGGCTTATCCATGGCGCGTGGCGACACTATGTCGTGAAAATACCTCCGCTGCCCATTCCCGGAGTGCTGGCGGCGCTGGCCCCCTTTTCCCTGAGCGTGAGCCTGGGCCGCCGCCTGTTTCCGCTGGCTGACGGCATTCTGCAAAACGCTATCTCAGTGCTCGTTTGCCTGCTTGCCATCAGCTTGCCGGGAGCACTCCATTCGCGTCTTGAGCGCCTGCGCTTCCTGCGCGACACAGAAACGCCGCCACCGCCGCCACCCGTGTACGCTTCGCCAGCGCCGAAGATCGAGTGGCGCGATCTGCCCAATGGCCTGCGTTATCGCACCACCGAGGGTGGCGAAATCTGCATGGGCGGCCCCGTCATGTCCTACCATCACTTTTCCAACGGCATCGTGCTGGGCACCGGCGCCCTGACCCTCTCAGCCGATGGCTGTTACGCCGCTTGCGGCGATCTACGCCACGGCAGGCCCATCATGCTCGCCGACCTGGAAAACGGCATTGTCCGTGCCTGCGAAGAGGATAGCGAGGTTCGCGCGATCCGCGCTGCCGGGCCACAGCTCGCCGAAGTGAAGCATCTCCTGCGCCGGCCGGGTTGCGTCCAATACGTTCGCGTCCACGGTCTTTGGGTGGAGCCGGATCGCGACATTCCGCCGGATCAGTTCATCCTCCCGGACGGGCAGGGCCGGCCGCGACTGTACCTTGAGCGTCGGCTAGACGAGGCGGTACTGCAGGCGGCCGACGCCCCCCTGGCCTGCCTTCTGGCGGGGGATTACACGCTCAGTCTCGACGGCAAACCGCTGCCCGTGCGTGCGTCGTCGCCGAAGGGCATCGTGTGGAGCAAGGACGGCGACATGCTGCTGGTACCGGCCCTTCCCGCCCAGCCCGATGCTGCCGGCAGCCATTGGCTGTGGCGGCGAAACGGCCCCTCCGGCTGGGTCAATCCCCTGAGGTGGAACGTGAATGACAGTCTGCCTTCCGGCGACATGCGCGGAGTGAGCGCCATCGACGCAGAGGGCTACTGGGCTGAGCTGTACATGAACCGCCCGAGTGAAACCGGCTATCCGCAGCGCACCCTCAGCTTGCGTTTTCCATGCTCCCACACCTATGGCACCAGCCCCTCCAGGTGGATCACCGGGGCCGACGAGCGGGGGCGCTTGGTGATTCGGAAACTCACCGGCGCGGAGGCGAGCCTGCGCATCCGCCTGCCATGGGGCGGGCGCGGCAACGACGCGACGCTCGAGTCTCGCCCCGCGCCCGGCACCACCCCGACGACGGCCGTCGCCCACTTCACCCCGCAGCCCTGGCCAGGCGACGGCCTGCGCCCCTATCGGATGGAGGCTGGCGCTGCTGCCGCCAAGGACGTCGCCCTGTTCCACCTTTGGTCCGACTGCGGCCGCTACCTGGCACTGCAGCCCCATTGCGGCCGCGCTGAGGCAGCGGACCGCTTCTTCGTCCTCGACACCGTCACCGGACGGCACCTGGAAACCGGTTTCCGCGGTTGCAGCCTGCAACTCCTGGGCTGGGCCTGCGGCGAGTTGCAAGTGGGCATCGTCGTGGGGAAGGTACCCGATATCCATTTCAGCTTCGACCCCTTCGCAGCGGTCGATCCGCCGCCCCGCCCCGAAGAGGACGGCATCGTGCGCGGGGAGTGGCTGCTCACGGAAGACCTGCGTTTCCGCGTCGCAGACGGTGGCGAGCAACTCATCGGCCCCCTGTCCAAGCATGTGGTCCTGACGCTCCCTCCCTACCCCAACGCCGCATTCGACTTCCACTACCACGCACCGACCGGAGGCAGATCGGTCTTCGTGTTCGGCGCCCGCAACGAGTATCAGAACCAATACGACCAGACGCAATGCTGCCGCTACCAGGCCCGTGCCATCACTTCAGACGGCATTTGTCTGGAGGGCCTGGGGGTCGGCATGATCTGGTCGGAAAACGGTCGCTTTCTCGTCGTCACCAACCGCGTCCCGCCGGACCATCCCGACTATCGGGATACCGCCTGGAAGGCGCGGCTCGTCGATTGCGACCGGCATCTGATCTACCCGGAAATCTCCCTTGGCTGCATGCCAATGTTCGAGACCTGGTCCGGCGACAGCATCGATTATCGGCAGGTGGACGACGACTGGTGGCGGGAAGACGTGGAAACGCTCCCGGCACGCCTGCCCCTGGCCGACCTGCTGGACGGCGAACCGGAAGCGCTGCGCTACCAGGAAGGCTTCTGGCTGCCTGCCGGCAATGCCTGGCAGCCTCATTGGCGCGAGGCTTTCGCGCTGGCCTACGGCGACACTTCCCGGCGCTGACGCCTCACCCTTCGCGGCGAGGCCTGCTGCCAGTGGTCGCCGGATCAGGCGGCGCCGCGGCTCTGATTGGAAGTGAATTTAACCCCGTCGCGCTCGGGCATGACCGTGACCCCCACCTTCAGGGTGTGCTCGCCGCCGCCCTGGATGACGCCGCGGAGAGGGGATACGTCGCCGAAGTCGCGCCCCCAGGCGAGGACGATGTGGCGTTCGTCGGCGAGGCAGTCGTTGGTGGGGTCGAATTCGATCCAGCCGGCTTCGGGCACGAACACGGCGACCCAGGCGTGGGAGGCGTCGCTGCCCGTCATCCGTGCCTGCCCCGGCAAGGGGTCGGTGCGCAGGTAGCCGGAGACGTAGCGTGCGGCAAGCCCGCGCGAGCGCAGGCAGGCGATCATGAGGTGGGCAAAGTCCTGGCAGACGCCGTGTTTGTTTTCCAGCACCTCGACGACGGAGGTGCCGACTTCAGTGGCGTCGGGATCGTAGCGGAACTCGGCGTGGATGCGGCGCATGAGGTCGCGGGCGGCGTCGATCACCGGGCGGGCGGCGCCGAACGAGGGGTCTGCGTACTCCTCGAGTTCGCGCTTGACGCGCACACCGGGCGATTCGAAGCGCATGCGCTGGGCGTCGGCGACGGCGTCGCCGAGCGGGGCGGCGTGGTAGTCGAGGGCGTCGCGCACTTGCTCCCAGGCGGGGCCATCGCTCGCCATGGCGAGCCAGGGGCGTTCGCCGACGGCGACGATCAGTTCGCTCTCGACGCGCAGGAGGTCGTGCGAGGCGGCGAACTCGACCCGGTCGACCGGGTTGCCGAACGGGTCTGCACTGCGCGCGTGCGTCGTCGGTTCGGGTTCGATGCGCAAGGACTGCCGTTCGAGCGCCTGCCACGGCAGCGGCTGCGGGACGAGGTGCAGCAGGTGACGCGCGGTCTGCACTGGCTGCGCGTACTGGTATTCGGTGGTGTGCTGGACGTGGTAGCGCATGTTCAGGCCGAGAGCACCCGCGCGGCGGGACGGACATGGGTGAAGAAGCGCTCGGCGATGCGGTTCGACAGCGTCGACGAGGCGTCGTACACGACGCGCAGCAGGCGCGCGAGATCGTTGCAGCCGGCACAGTTGGCGCAGCGTCGCAGCATGGCGCCGCCGCCCGGGCGCCCCGTTTCGAGCTCGTGCAGCGAAAAGGCGTTCAGCTCGGCCACTGCGTCGCGGAACGCGGGGATGCCGTAGTCGCCCGCCGGGGATGCGGCGAACTCGCGCTGCAGCGATTCGAGGTAGCGCAGCAGCATGTCGGTCTGGAACGCCACCGAATGGGGGTTGTCGGCGTCGAACACTACGAGGTCCAGCGTCGGCAGGATGTCGGGCGTGCGCAGGTAGCGCTGGCGATAGGCTTCGGCGCAGTCGGCCAGTTCCAGCAAGGCATCGACGCCGGCCGGCTGGCCGCCGCAGGCCTCGAGGAAATGCGCGACGATGCGGCTGCGGCATTGCAGGCGCTCGATGCGGCGGCCGAGGATCAGGAAGCGCCAGCCGCTGTCGCGCATCATCTCGTCCATCGCGAAACCCGACAGCGAGATGCATGCGAGCAGCACACGGTCCAGCGTCGAGGGCAGCGTCGCGATGTCCGACGGCGCGCCGCCCTCGGGGCGCTGCCGGCGCAGGATGTCGTGCAGGCGGTTGAGGGAGTGCCAGTGGTCGAGGGACAAGCGGTCGCGCACCTGGGTCGCGGCCCATACTGCACGACGCAGGTTGGTGGCGAGGCTGGCGGGGCCGTTTTCGTCGAGCGCTCCTTCTACGACGCGGCGCGCGACGGATCTGTCTTCCGCAGGGGGGAGCAGGCCGAAGAGCTCGCAGTAGCCGACGGCGGTGGCGAGGACGCCCGGCTCGCCGAGGAGATCGCCCTCTGCTCCGCCGAGCGCCGCTTTCCCGAGCACCGCGGCACCCGTGGCCGCCTCGCCCTCCTCGTTCAACCGGTCGCATGCGAAGCGCAGCAGGCGGGCACTGTTTTCGACGCGCTCGGCGTAGCGGCCGAGCCAGAAGAGGTTCTCGGCAGTGCGGCTGGCAATCTCGGGGCCGGCGCGCACGATGTCACCGGCACCGAGCTCGCCCTTGAGCAGGCTGAACTGGCTCACCGGCACCTCGGACAGGACCCAGGTGTCCTTCGACGAGCCACCGCGCTGCATGGACAGGATGTCGATATCGCTGCTGCCGGAGACGCGCGTGAGGCCGCCGGGCATCACGCGCCAGCCTTCGGGCGTGACAACCGCATAGACGCGCACGCCGATCGCGCGCGCGACGAGGCGGCGATCGAGGGTCGGGCTGCCGGAGTCGGGCATCACCGGCGCCTGCGACAGCTCCACCAGTTCCTGGCCGACGTAGGCGTGCGGGCGATGGCGCAGGCGTTCGGTCCAATGCGCCCGCCCGCGGGCGTCGAGATCGCGTCCGAACACCGGCTGCATGCGTTGCGAGGGATAGGCGGGCTTGATGACGAGTTCGGCGAGATGCTCGACGACGTAGTCGAGCGCAGGGGTTTCGCCGCACCACCAGCTGGCGACGGCAGGCATCGCGAGCGGCTCACCGAGGAGGTGTTCGGCGAGCTTGGGCAGGAAGGCGAGCAGGCCGGAAGATTCCAGCACGCCGCTGCCCAGCGCGTTGGCCATGAGCACGCGGCCGGCGCGCGCCGCCTCGACGAGGCCGGGCACGCCGAGCGAGGATTCGCCGCGCAGTTCGAGCGGATCGGCGTAGTCGTCGTCGAGCCGGCGGAGGATCACGTGGACACGCTTGAGCCCGGCGAGCGTCTTCAGATACACGGAGTCGCCGCGCACGGTGAGGTCCTGGCCTTCGACGAGGGGGACGCCGAGGTAGCGCGCGAGGTAGGACTGCTCGAAGTAGGTCTCGTTGTAGGGCCCGGGCGTGAGCAGCACGATGAAGGGCGTTTCGCCGCGATCGACGGGGGCCCAGCGCGCGAGGCTGTCCTGCAGGTGGCGGAAGAAGTCCGCGAGGTGATGCACGCGCTGGTCGCGGAAGAGTTCCGGGAACAGGCGCGAGACGATCAGCCGGTTCTCGAGCGCGTAGCCGGCGCCCGAGGGCCCCTGCGCGCGATCGGCGATGACCCACCAGCGGCCGTCCGGCGAACGCGCGAGGTCGGCGGCATAGACGTGCAGGAAGTGCCCCGATGGCGGGCGCGTGCCCTGGCAGGGCCACAGGAAGCCGTTGTGGCCATACACCAGCGCGGCGGGCAGCGCGCCGCTGCGGATCAGGTTCTGCGGGCCGTAGAGATCGGCCAGCACCTGATCCAGCAGGTCCGCGCGCTGCGCGACGGCGGCGTCGATCTGCGCCCACTCGTCGGCGGGGAGGATGAAGGGCAGCGGATCGAGGGCCCACGGCCGGTCGGTACCCTGCGCATCGGCATAGACGTTGTAGGTGGTGCCGTTCTCGCGGATGCGTTCGGCGACGAAGGCCTGGCGCGCGCGCATCTGGTCGGGCGTCGAAGCATCCAGAGCCTCGAACAGGGGCTGCCAGTGCGGCCGCAAACGCTCCGCATCCGCCAGCATTTCATCGTAGCGGCCGGACTGGCGGGCGTAGAGCGAGAGCAGCTGGTGCGGCATCGTCGGGGGTCAGGGCTTGGCCTTGGCGGATCCTCTCAAGTCTAGCGTGAAGGGGAACTCCGCGTTGCGCCGGGCGACGTCGAAATGTGCAAGACGACCGCCCGGCGTGTGGCCCATGCGGAAGAATCGGGCGAGGCGTCGCGATTCGGCTTCGAAGGCATTGACCGGAAAGCTGTCGTAACTGCGCCCCCCGGGGTGGGCGACGTGGTATTGCGCGCCACCGAGCGATCGCTTCATCCAGGTGTCGATCAGGTCGAAGACCAGGGGTGCATCGACGCCGATCGTCGGATGCAGGCAGGACGCCGGTTGCCACGCGCGATAGCGCACGCCGGCGACGGCTTCGCCGACGGTACCGGTCGCCTGCAGCGGCAGGGGCACGCCGTTGACCGCGAGCACGTAACGGTCGGGCGCCATGCCGGAGACCTTGACCTGCAGGCGCTCGAGCGACGAGTCGACGTAGCGCACCGCGCTGCCCGCACCGCCCTCCTCGCCCATCACGTGCCAGGGTTCGAGCGCGTGGCGCAGCTGGACTTCGATGCCGCGCACGGAAAAGTCGCCGACCTTGGGGAAGCGGAATTCGAAATGCGGCGCGAACCAGTCGGCCTGGAGCGGCAGACCGAATTCGTTCAGCTCGGCGATCACATCGCCGAAGTCCTGCTCGACGAAGTGCGGCAGCAGGAAGCGGTCGTGCAGTTCGGTGCCCCAGCGCACCAGCCGTTCCGGTGCGTACGGCTGCTGCCAGAAGCGCGCGACCAGGCCGCGCAGCAGGAGTTGCTGGGTGAGCGACATGCGCGCGTGCGGGGGCATCTCGAAGGCACGCAGTTCGAGCAAACCGAGGCGGCCGGTGGGGCCGTCGGGCGAATACAGCTTGTCGATGCAGAATTCGGCGCGATGCGTGTTGCCGCTGACGTCGATGAGGAGGTTGCGCAGCAGGCGGTCGACGAGCCAAGGCGGACACTGATCGTGGCTTCCGATCTGCCGCTCCATTTCGCGGAAGGCGAGTTCGATCTCGTACACCGAATCGTTGCGCGCCTCGTCGATGCGCGGCGCCTGAGAGGTCGGGCCGATGAAGAGGCCGGAGAACAGGTAGGACAGCGACGGGTGGTTGTGCCAGTAGGCGATCAGGCTGCGCAGCAGGTCGGGCCGGCGCAGGAAGGGTGAATCGACCGGGGTCGCCCCGCCGAGCACGAAGTGGTTGCCGCCGCCGGTGCCGCTGTGACGGCCGTCGACCATGAATTTCTCGGTCAACAGGCGCGACTCGCGCGCGGCTTCGTACAGGTGTGTGGTGCGGTCGACGAGTTCGTCCCAGCTGTGCGCGGGATGAATGTTGACCTCGATCACGCCGGGGTCGGGGGTGATGCGGAAGTGCGCGAGACGCGGGTCGGACGGCGGCTCGTAGCCTTCGAGGATCACCGGCTGGCCGAGCGCCTCGGCGGTGGCCTCGACGGCGGCGACGATCGCGAGGTAGTCGTCGAGCGCAGCGGTCGGCGGCATGAAGATGTAGAGCGTGCCTTCGCGGGCCTGCGCGCACATCGCGGTACGCGTGATCGCGGCGGCCGACTCGCCCCGCTGCGGCGCGCGTGCCGAAGGCGCGGCGTCGCTCGCGAACCGATCCGCAGCGCTCGCCCCCCCTTCGGGCCGCTCGCGCAACTGCCGGCGCAGTTCGGTGTGCTGCGGCAGCGGCGCAAAGACCTGGCTGGGGTCGGGCTGGTGCATGTAGGGATAGTCGCCCTTGCTGACCCACGGCAGCGAATCGAGCGGCAGGCGGTAGCCGAGCGGCGAGTCGCCCGGGATAAGGTAGCAGCGATCCCCGCGCAGGAACCACGGTCCGGACGTCCAGCGCCCGGCGGCATCGCGGGCGACCGGCAGCACCGCGCCGACGGCGTTCGGCAGGCCGTGCGAGAACACGTGCAGCAGCCTTTCGCGCTCGAGCGAGTCGTCGAGCCGCGCATCGAAGGGATCGACATTGACCGGCAGGCGGCGCTCGCGCCACAGGTAGTAGAAGACATCCTCGAAGGCGTCGAAGACGTGCTTGGTGTCGAGCCCGAGGCGCTCGGCGACGCCGCACAGGAAGCGGTTGGCGACAAGTTCGTCGGCACTGCCGGGATTGCCCTCGTCGGCATACAGCGCCGCGTCGCGCCACATCGGCTCGCCGTCGCGCCGCCAGAACGCGTTGAGCGACCAGCGCGGGAGCTGCTCGCCGGGATACCACTTGCCCTGCCCGAAGTGCATCAGGCCCTGCGCACCGTATTTCTCGCGCAGCCGGTGGTAGAGGTCGCCAGCGAGCAGGCGCTTCGTCGGGCCCATCGCGGTCGTGTTCCATTCGTCGCCGTCGGGGTCGTCGATCGACACGAAGGTCGGCTCGCCACCCATCGTCAGGCGTACGTCGTGGGCGTCGAGTTGTTTGTCGATCGCGTGACCCAGCGCCTCGATCTCGGCCCACTGCGCTTCCGTGTAGGGCTTGGTGACGCGCGGCGCCTCCCAGATGCGCTCGACCTTCATCGCGTGCGAGAAGTCGCACTCACCGTCCTCGACGAGTCCGCTGATCGGCGCGGCCGAGGACGGTTCCGGGCTGCACGCGAGCGGGATGTGGCCTTCGCCCGCGAAGAGGCCCGAGGTCGGGTCGAGACCGATCCAGCCGGCGCCCGGCAGATAGACCTCGCACCATGCGTGCAGGTCGGTGAAGTCGGCCTCCGGGCCACTGGGGCCGTCGAGCGATTTGACGTCGGCGGTGAGCTGGATGAGGTAGCCGGAGACGAAGCGCGCCGCCAAGCCGAGGTGCCGCAGGAGCTGCACCAGCAGCCAGGCCGAGTCGCGGCACGAACCGCTGCCGTTTTCGAGCGTTTCCTCCGGGGTCTGCACGCCCGGCTCGAGCCGGATCAGGTAGCTGATGTCCTGCTGCAGCCTGGCGTTGAGTTCGACGAGGAAATCTATCGTGCGCCGCTTCTCGCGCGAGATCCCACCGAGATAGGCAGCGAAGCGCTCGCCCAGCCCCTGGCCGACGCTCATCCTGTGCAGATACGGGGCCAATTCGATGCGCTGCTCGGCGTTATAGGCGAGCGGGTAATGCTCCGCGTCGGGCTCGAGGAAGAAGTCGAAGGGATTGTGGACCGCCATCTCGGCGACAAGGTCGACCTCGACGCGGAATTCCTGAGTCTTGTCGGGGAAGACGAGGCGTGCGAGGTAGTTGCTCTGCGGATCCTGCTGCCAGTTGATGAAGTGCTCCGCAGGCAGCACCTTCAGCGAATACGACAGGATGCGAGTGCGGCTGTGCGGGCAGGGTCGCAGGCGCACGACCTGCGGCCCGAGACTGACCGGACGGTCGTACTTGTAGTGGGTGACGTGATTGAGCGCGACGTGGATCGACAAGGTTCTTCTCCGCAATCATAGGGGGGGACGCCCGGGCTGCAGGCCCATGGCGACGCAGGGGATGTTTTTCACTGCTTGTTCGGTGCGGTGCGGCGCGACGACTTCAGATCCAGTCGGGATTCGGCAGCTCGGCGAAAGCCTCGCGCAGCCGCTCGCCCCACTGGCCACGGATCTGCGCGTAGTAGGCGTGCTCCTGGTTGATCGAGATGTGCGACTTGATCGCCAGCGCGTCGCGCTCGATGACGCACAGGTCGAGCGGCAGGCCGACCGAAAGGTTCGAGCGGATCGTCGAATCCATCGACACCAGCGCGCACTTGGCGGCGTCGGACAGCGACGAACCGTAGCGCACGACGCGGTCGATGATCGGCTTGCCGTACTTCGACTCGCCGATCTGAATGTAGGGGGTGTCCTCGGTCGTCTCGATGAAATTGCCTGCCGAATAGATATTGAACAGGCGCGGCGCCTCGCCGAAGATCTGGCCGCCGACGATGAGCGAGGCGTTGAATTCCACGCCGAACTCGTTCATCGCCTCCGCGTCGCGGCGGTGCACCTCGCGCACGACTTCACCGACATGGCGTGCGACCTCGAACATGTTGGGTGCATTGAAGAGGTTCGTCGCGTCGGGGGTGGTCAATCGTTCGTTCAGGATATTGACCACCGACTGGCTGACCGACAGATTGCCGGCGGTGAGCATCACGATGACGCGCTCGCCCTGCCGCTGCCAGGTGCGCATCTTGCGGAAGGTGTTGATGTGATCGACGCCCGCATTGGTGCGCGAGTCCGACAGGAAGACGAGCCCCGTTTCGAGGCGCATGGCGACGCAGTAGGTCATGGCGATTGCTCGGAGTGTCCCGCGGCCATCGGGCGACGACCGCGGCGGTTCGCACAGGTCATGGGTTTTCCGCCTCACGCGCCGACAAGAAAGTCCTCGCTGATTCGCCCTCCCAGGTCGCCGATCGAATTGATGAAGTCGTCGAGCCAGGCGTGCAGACCGCGCGCGAAGATGTCGTCCATGCGCCCGTAGCGCAGCGTCGCGAACAGCTGCCCGGCGCGGCGCACAGTCTCGTCGGAACGGCTGTTGCGGATCTTGTCGAGAATCTCGACCACCCCCTCCATGCACGAATGCAGCGCGCGCGGCAGGTCTTCGCGCAGGATCAGCAGTTCGGCGACGCGCTCGGGCGTGATCACGTCACGGTAGACCTTGCGATACACCTCGAAGGCGGACACCGAGCGCAGCAGTGCCCCCCAGTGGTAGAAGTCGGTGGCATCGACGAGGTCGTCGGTCTGGCTCTGCTGCGCCCCAGGCAGGCTGTGGTACTTCACGTCGAGGATGCGCGCGGTGTTGTCGGCGCGCTCGAGCAAGGCACCCAAGCGGATGAACTCGAAGGCCTCGTCGCGCAGCATCGTACCGAACATCGCCCCGCGCAGCAGCGAGGCGCGCTGCTTCACCCAGTCGAAAAAGGCCGCGATTCCGCCCGCGTAGATCTCGTCGAAGCTCTGGTCGCGCAGCTGCAACCAGGTCTCGTTGATCGTCTCCCACATCTCCGCGGTCAGCGTGCCGCGCACCGCGTGGGCGTTCTCGCGCGCCGCGCGCAGGCAGCTGTAGATCGACGACGGATGCGTTTCGTCGCGCACCATGAAGTGCAGCACCTGCGATGCGCTGACCTCGTCGTGGCGCTTCGAGTACGCATGTTCGAGACTGTTCAGCGCGATGATCGCGTTCCAGCTGTTGCGCTCGGTCTCCGGGTCGTGCGGAACCAGCGACATCTGGTAGGTCACGTCCAGCAGACGCGCAAGGTTCTCGGCGCGTTCGGAATAACGCGCCATCCAGTACAGGTGATCGGCGGTGCGGCTCAGCATGATTCGGGCTCCGGTACGGCGGCGGTGGTCGTGCTGCGAGGGCGGACGGGTTCAGCGGTGCGGCTCGGCATGGCCGTTCTCCAGCACCCAGGTATCCTTCGTCCCCCCGCCTTGCGAGGAATTGACCACCAGCGAGCCCTCGCGCAGCGCGACACGCGTCAGCCCCCCCGGCACCAGCGAAACCTCCTTGCCGGACAGCACGAAGGGCCGCAGGTCGATGTGCCGAGGCGCGACGCCACTGTCCACGTAGGTCGGGCAGGTCGACAGCGCCAGCGTCGGCTGCGCGATGTACTTGTCCGGATGGGCAACCAGCACCGCACGGAACTGCTCGATCTCGGCCCTGGACGCGGCCGGCCCGACCAGCATCCCGTAGCCGCCGGCGCCATGCACCTCCTTCACCACCAGCTCGGAAAGGTGGTCCAGCACGTAGCGCAGGTCGTCCTTCTCGCGGCAACGCCAGGTCGGCACGTTGTTGAGGATCGGCTCCTCGCCCAGATAGAAGCGCACCATCTCGCCCACGTAGGGGTAGATCGACTTGTCGTCGGCCACCCCCGTACCGATCGCATTGCACAGCGTCACGCGCCCCGCGCGGTAGGCCTTCAGCAAGCCCGGCACACCCAGCATCGAATCGGCCCGGAAGGCCTGCGGATCGAGGAAATCGTCGTCGATGCGGCGGTAGATCACGTCGACGCGCTTCGGGCCACGCGTCGTACGCATGTAGACCGCGTCGTGATCGATGAAGAGGTCGCGTCCCTCGACCAGCTCGACGCCCATCTGCTGTGCCAGGAAGGAATGCTCGAAATAGGCCGAGTTGAATGCGCCCGGCGTCATCACGACCACCGTCGGATCATCGACCCCCGCCGGCGCCACCGCGCGCAGCGTTTCCAGCAGCAGATCGGGGTAATGCTCCACCGGCGCGATCTTCTGGTGCGCGAACAGTTCGGGGAACAGCCGCATCATCATCTTGCGGTTCTCGAGCATGTAGGACACGCCCGAAGGCACGCGCAGGTTGTCCTCGAGCACGTAGAACTCCCCGGCCCCCGCGCGCACGACGTCCACGCCCGCGATGTGCGCGTAGATGCCGTTGGGCACCTTGAAGCCCTTCATCTCGGGGCGGAACTGCGCGTTGTTGAGTACCTCGTCGGCCGGAATCCTGCCCGCGCGCAGGATGTCCTGTCCGTTGTAGATGTCGTCGAGGAACATGTTCAGCGCCTTCACGCGCTGCTTGAGCCCCGCGCGCAGCGTCTTCCACTCCGCATTGGGGATGATGCGCGGGATGGTGTCGAAAGGAATCAGCCGCTCGGTGCCTGCCTCTTCGCCATATACCGCGAAGGTGATGCCCAGACGGCGGAATGCGAGATCCGCCTCGGCGCGCTTGCGTGCCATCACGCCCGGCGACAACCCGCGCGCCCAGGTCTCGAACGGACCATAGTGCGGGCGCGTGTTCGCGTCCGCGTCGTGCATTTCGTCGAAAAACAGCGTCGTCATGATGATTCGATCCGGTTGCGATTCATCGGACATCAGCGAAGACCATGCCAGGGTGAAAATCCCCACAAGGAAAGCACCATTTCATGCGGCTCTCGCGAATTCCGCATGAAATCGCACCGAATTGGTGCCCCCAACGCCCATTCGATGTGCATCGCCATGCAATGCACCACGATGCAGCCCGCCACAGCCCGGGCCGCTCCCTCACAGGTGGGTAGACCTCATCGTAGGAAAGAATTGCCCGCCCTGCGCCCCGCATCGCTGTAACGACGCACGGCCCGGCCCGAAACCGGTTCAGCCTAGACCGCCGACCCGCCGCTGTCGAGGCGGCTCATTTCGCCCGCGGAACCTGCATCGGCCCCGCGGCCGACCCGCGGCGTCCTCCGCACATTGATCCGCGCGGACGCCGGGCCGGCCTCACTGCTGTGCGAGTTCCGGATATTCCTTCCGCAGCGGGTCGCCGTCGCGCTTCCACGCGAGGCACTCGCCGACGAAGGCCACCGCGCGCGAATCCGGCCAGCGCCGCGGATCCGGGTCGATGGCGATCTGCCGCGCCACGCGGTCGGGCCACGACGCCTGCGTGTAGGTATTGCCGACCTGCGTGATCAGGTCGGTGAGATGCACGCACCCCTGTTCGCTGCCGATGCGCTCGCGAATCTGCCGCCCGAAGCCCGGCCCGATCTGCAGCCCGATCAGGCGGCGGTAGGCATCCACCGCCCCGCGACACAGCGTCCACGGCGTCGCCTGCATCGCGGCCCGTACGTCGAGGATCGTGAAATCGTCGTCGATGAGGAAATTGATGCCCATGTGATGCATGAACTCACCGGCGCGCACCGGCTCGCGCGAACGGAACGGGACGTCCTCGCCCTTCTCGTCGACCACCGTCGCCTCGATTTCCCACAGGCCATCCTTGCGCCGATAGGCGCGGCACGTGATCTGGCGCGTATGCGTGAGCTCGCGCTCGCAGTCTCCAAACATTCCCTTCCCTTTCCGAATCGGTGATCACCGTCACCACCGTGATGACGAACGGTCCGATGGTAACGTGTGTCGGGCCAGGGAAACCACCAACGCCGCCACGGGGGATCGGGAACAAACCGCGTGCGGGTTCACGCGCCACACCGGCTTTCGGCAGCCGAAAAGCAAAAGGCCAGCCCCGGAGGGCTGGCCTTTTGCCTGAATCAGTGGTGCCGTTGAAGTGAATCGAACACTCGACCTACTGATTACGAATCAGTTGCTCTACCAACTGAGCTACAACGGCGAAGAGCCGGGAATATACCGCAGGGTTTCGGATCGTACAAGTACCCCGCCACGTTCGAACAACGTAGGGAAAATACGGGGTCGACGGCATGGATATAACAAAAGATATACTGCGCCCGTAACTTTCTGTTACTTATCCTCTGGATCGAATGCCATGGCGAAGACTCCGCAAATCGGCACCTGCCTGCTGTTTCCCGCAATCCTCGCTGTCGTGCTGAGTTCCGCAGCAGCGGCAAGTCTGCACTTCATTCCGGCGCTCGCACCGTACGCCGCAGCCATCGTTCTGGTGCTCGGCCTCATGTACGGCGCGATTCTCGTCGCCGCCCGGGCACTCGCGCTGCGCCGGCTCGGGGGCGATCTGCCGCACGTCGCAGGCCTGCTGAGCGGGTTGTCCGGCGGCCGGCTGGCGGTGGCCGCGCATAACGGCGCATCCGCCGACAGCATCTCGGGACACGCGGCAGCCGCCCAACACACGCTGCGGGGCGTGATCGACGACGTTGCGCGTGACGCACAGGAGCTGGCCGCCGACGTGCGGCGCATGTCCGGACAGACCACCGAGATGGCGCTCACGCTGCAAATGCAGGCCAGCACCAACCGCGAGGTCGCGACGGCGATCAACGAGATCGACCGCAACATCACCGTCGTATCCCGGCTTGCGGCCGACACCGAAGCCGACTCGCGCGACGTCGCCGAGCTGTCACTCAGCGGCGAGCAGTTCGTCGGCCGTGCCTCCGAGAAGATGACCCGGATCGTACGATCGGTGACGACCTCGGCCACGCAGATCGAATCCTTGGTCGCGAGCGTGCGCGAGATCGGAGGCATCGCCAACATCATCGCCGACATCGCGGACCAGACCAATCTGCTCGCACTCAATGCCGCCATCGAAGCCGCACGCGCGGGCGAACAGGGCCGCGGCTTCGCCGTGGTCGCGGACGAGGTGCGCAAGCTCGCCGAGCGCACGGCGACCGCGACTGCCGAGATCACGCGCATGATCGGCACGATCCAGTCCGACACGAGTGCCGCCGTGACGCAGATGGCGGAGATCTCCCCCGAGCTGCAAAGCGGCGTCACGGAAGCACAGCACGCAGCCGACATGCTCCGCCGGATCAAGGACCAATCGCACGACGCACTGAAGAAGATTACCGAACTCGCCGCAGCGACCGCCAAGGAGAGCACCGAGGCGAAAGAGATCGTGCAGGGCGTGGCGAACATGATTGCGGCGGCGGAGAAGACCGAAGCGATCATCCGCGAGACTTCCGGTACCGCCGCCAAGCTCGAGACGCACTCGACCAGCCTGCTGCAACGCCTGGGTTTCTTCACGCACCTCGGAGGCACGCTCGAACCCGCGAAGAACGCCAATCGCGCCGCGATCGCGCCGATCATGACGTGGAACGGCGCGCTGGCGACCGGCCACGCGGACATCGACGCGCAGCACCGCAAGCTGATCGATCTGGCAAATGCCGTGAACGCCGCGATGCAGCGTGGCGAGGAGCGCAGCGCGATCGGCGCGGTCCTCGACGAACTGGTCCGCTATACCGCGTTCCACTTCGGCTTCGAGGAAGACATGATGAAGAAGGCGAATTACCCCGACTTCTTCCGCCACCAGCAACAGCACAAGAAGCTCGTTGCGGACGTGCTCGCGCACAAGGCCCGATTCGACGCCGGGCAGGCGTTGTCGTCGGAATTGCTGAGTTTCCTGCGCGACTGGCTGGTTAACCACATCATGAAGACCGACAAGGTGCTCGCGCGCGAACTCAGGCAGGCAGCCTGACAGCCGGTCAGCTCGCGCGCCCGGCGATCGACGGCGCGGCGATCGACGGTGGTGAGGACACCCAGTAGTCCGGGCGGCCGTAATGGTTCTTCAGGTGATCGATGAACAGGCGCACCCGTAGCGCGAGGCGCTTGCGCTGCGGGAACACCGCGTAGATCCCCATCGTCGGCGCGGCGAACTCGTCGAGCACCGTCACCAGGCGCCCCGCCCGCAGATCGGCGTCGACTTCCCACCGCGAACGCCACGCCAGCCCGTCGCCGGCCAGCGCGCACTGGTGCAGCACTGCACCGTCGTTGCATTCGAGCCGCCCGCTCACCTTCACCGCGATCGTCTCGCCCTTCTCGTCGCAGAACAGCCAGCCGCGCTGCAGGCCGAGCGAGAGGCAATTGTGCCCGGCGAGATCCTGCGGCGCCGCCGGCGAGCCGTGACGCGCCAGATAGGCCGGGCTCGCGACCACCACGCGCCGGTTCTCCGCGAGCCGGATCGACACGAGGCTGGAGTCCGGCAGCTCACCGATGCGTATCGCGCAATCGATGCTCTCATTCACCAGATCCACGACGCGGTCGGTGAGGTCCAGCGTGCAGGACACGTCCGCATTCATCTCCAGGAACTCGCGCAGCAGCGGCGCGACGTGCAGCCGCCCGAAACCGGCCGGCGCGGACACGCGGATATGGCCGCTCGCCTTCACCCCCCCCAGGCTCACCGAGGCCTCGGCATTGGCGAGGTCGTTGAGGATGCGCTGGCAATCCTCGAGGAAGGCCGCGCCCTCGAAAGTCAGCGAAATGCTGCGCGTCGTGCGCGTCACGAGCTTGACGCCCAGGCGCTGTTCGAGTGCGTCCAGCCGGCGACCGATCACCGCGGGCGTGACGCCCTCCGCCCGGGCCGCTGCCGAGAGACTGCCCTTGATCGCGACACTGACGAAGGTTTCGACCTGCTTGAACGCATCCATTTTATACTTTTAGTAAAAGATAAATTGACCTGAGAGAGTATTCAGTCTTATACATGAGTTCAATACACTTCATCCTCAACGAAGGGCGGAGGAGACGCTGCCCGAACGACAGACGCCACCGTGGCCGGCAGCGATGCCGGTCACGCAAGGCGCGAACGACAACACCAGGACCCCCCGCATGAAACCCTCCGAGCGCATCCGTGCAGTCGCCTTCGACGCCTACGGCACGCTGTTCGACGTGTATTCCGTGGGCGCGCTCGCCGAACAGCTGTTCCCGGGCAAGGGCGAGGCGCTGACCGCGCTGTGGCGCCTGAAGCAGATCGAATATTCCTTCCTGCGCACGCTGTCCGGACGCTACAAGCCCTTCCTCGAAATCACCGAGGACGGCCTCGTGTACTCGGCGAAGAAGCTGGGGCTGGCGATGAACGACTCGCAGCGCCGCCAGCTGATGAACCAGTATGCCTGCCTGTCGCCCTTCCCGGAGAATCTCGGCGCGCTGAAGGCGCTGCGCGCGCTGGGCCTGCCGATGGCCGTGCTGTCGAACGGCACGCCGCAGATGCTCGACGTCGCGATCAAGAGCGCCGGCATGAGCGGGCTGTTCGACCACGTGCTGTCAGTCGACGCCGTGCGCCAATACAAGACCGCCGACGCCGCCTACCAACTCGGCCCCGACGCCTTCGGCGTACCGGCGAAAGAAATCCTCTTCGTGTCCTCGAACGGCTGGGACGCCGCCGGCGCAACCTGGTTCGGCTACTCGACGTTCTGGATCAACCGCGCCCAGCTGCCGATGGAAGAACTCGGCGTCACGCCCACCGCGGTCGGCCAGCGCCTGACCGACATCGTCGAATTCGTGCAGGCGCGTTGCGCGCCGGCTGCCCGCTGATGAGCGCGAGCGAAATCCTCATCATCGGACTGGCCGCCGCGATGGCGGGCGCGATGAATTCGGTCGCCGGCGGCGGCACCTTCTTCTCCTTCCCGGCCCTGCTCGCGATCGGTGTGCCGCCCGTGGTCGCGAACGCCAGCAACGCGGTCGCGCTGTGGCCCGCCAGTCTCTCCAGTGCCTGGGCCTATCGGCGCGAACTCGCGCGTTTCCGCCAAGGCCTCGCCGCACTGTCGCTCGTCGCGCTCGTCGGCGGCATCGCAGGCGGCTTGCTGCTGCTGTCCACCAAGGACGACACCTTCTCCAGGCTGATCCCGTGGCTGTTGCTCGTCGCGACCGTGATGTTCGCCGGCAGCGGGCAGATCTCGGCACTGCTCGCAAGACTCCGCCAGCGCGCCGACGAGAGCCCCTCGCACGGCAGCGCCGGCGGCCTGCTGTTCCAGCTCGGCGTTTCGATCTATGGCGGCTTCTTCGGTGCCGGCATGGGCATCGTGATGATCGCCGCGCTGGCGATCCAGGGGCATCGCGACATCCACGACATCAACGCACTGAAGAACTGGCTGTCGGCCATCATCTACAGCGTCGCGGTGGTCACCTTCGTCGTCGCCGGTGCCGTGAGCTGGCCGCACACGCTGGTCATGATCGTCACCGCCGCCATAGGCGGTTACTGGGGGGCCGTCGGTGCCCGCAAGGTGCCGGCCGTGTGGTTGAGGCGTTTCATCATCGGGGTGGGCAGCGTCCTCACCACCTACTATTTCTATAAAACCTATCTCATCTGAAGAGCGAGGAACCATGAGCACGAGAATCCAATGCCATCAGCTGCAGGTCGACGCCGAACTGCACCGCTTCATCGAAACCGAAGCCCTGCCCGGCTCCGGCATTGACGCCGGCGCCTTCTGGAAGGGCTTCAGCGAGCTCGCCAACGAACTCGCACCGAAGAACCGCGCGCTGCTCGCCGAACGCGACCGCCTGCAGACCGAGCTCGACAACTGGCACCGCGCCCACCCCGGCCCGATCCAGGACATGCCGGCCTACCGCGCCTTCCTCGAGAAAATCGGCTACCTGCAGCCGGTGCCCGCTCCGTTCAAGGTCACGACTGCCAACGTCGATATCGAGATCCGCGAGCAATGCGGCCCGCAGCTCGTCGTGCCGATCATGAACGCCCGCTACGCCCTGAATGCCGCGAACGCGCGCTGGGGCAGCCTGTACGACGCCCTCTACGGCACCGACGCGATCCCCTCGGACGGCGGCGCGGAAGCCGGCTCGTCCTACAACCCGGTGCGCGGGGCGCGCGTGATCGCCTTCGCGCGCGACGTGCTGAACCAGGCCGCCCCGCTCGCCCAGGGCGACCACACGAAGGCCGCGGCCTACACGGTTGAAGGCGGCAAGCTGGTCGTCACGCTGCAGGACGGCACGAAGACCGGCCTCGCCGACGCGTCGAAGTTCGCCGGCTACCAGGGCGACGCCGCCGCACCGAAGGCCGTGCTGCTCAAGAACAACGGCCTGCACCTCGAGATCCAGTTCGACCGCAGCCACCCGATCGGCAAGACCGACGCCGCCGGCGTCAAGGACCTGCTCGTCGAAGCCGCGATCTCGACCATCATGGACTGCGAGGACTCGGTCGCCGCGGTCGACGCCGAGGACAAGGTCCTAGCCTACCGCAACTGGCTGGGCCTCATCACCGGCACCCTCGTCGAGGCTTTCGAGAAGGGCGGCAAGACGGTCGAGCGCACGATGAACGCGGACCGCGAATACACCACGCCGAACGGCGGCGCGCTGCGCCTGCATGGCCGCTCGCTGCTCTTCATCCGCAACGTCGGCCACCTGATGACCAACCCGGCGATCCTGCTGGCCGACGGCGCGGAAATCCCCGAAGGGATCATGGACGGCGTCCTCACGGCGCTGATCTCGCTGCGCGACCTGAAGCTGAAGAACAACTCGCGTACCGGCAGCATGTACATCGTGAAGCCGAAGATGCACGGCCCGGCCGAAGTCGCCTTCACCAACGAGCTGTTCGGCCGCGTCGAACAGATGCTGGGCCTGCCCGCCAGCACGATGAAGGTCGGCATCATGGACGAGGAGCGCCGCACCTCGGTGAACCTCGCCGCCTGCATCAAGTCCGCCGAGTCGCGCGTCGCCTTCATCAACACCGGCTTCCTCGACCGCACCGGCGACGAGATGCACACCGCGATGGAAGCGGGCCCGATGATCCGCAAGGGCGACATGAAGAGCTCTGCGTGGATCCAGGCCTACGAGCGCCAGAACGTGCTGGTGGGCCTCGACTGCGGCCTGCGCGGCAAGGCGCAGATCGGCAAGGGCATGTGGGCGATGCCGGACCTGATGGCCGAGATGCTGAAGCAGAAGATCGGCCACCCGAAGGCCGGCGCCACGACCGCCTGGGTGCCGTCGCCGACCGGCGCGACCCTGCACGCGCTGCACTACCATCAGGTCGACGTCCAGGCCGTGCAGCAGGAGATGGAGAAGATCAGCCTCGCCGCCGAGCGCGAAACCCTCCTCAACAACCTGCTGACCGTGCCCGTCGCAGCCACCGCGAACTGGAGCGCCACCGAGATCCAGCAGGAACTCGACAACAACGCCCAGGGCATCCTCGGCTACGTCGTGCGCTGGGTCGACCAGGGCGTGGGCTGCTCGAAGGTGCCGGACATCAACAACATCGGCCTGATGGAAGACCGCGCGACGCTGCGCATCTCCAGCCAGCACATCGCCAACTGGCTGCGCCACGGCGTCACCAACGAGGCGCAGGTCATGGAAACGCTGAAGCGCATGGCGGCCGTCGTCGACCAGCAGAACGCCGGCGACCCGCTGTACCAGCCGATGGCTGCCGACTTCGACAAGTCGGTCGCCTTCCAGGCTGCCAAGGACCTGATCTTCAAGGGCTGCGCACAGCCCAGCGGCTACACCGAACCGCTGCTGCACAAGTGGCGTCAGGTGAAGAAGGCGCAAGGCTGAGTCGCCTCCCGGGCCGGACCTCGCGTCCGGCCGGCCCGCCCACGGACGGCACCGCGCATGCGGTGCCGTTTTTTCTTGAGCCGCTCCGTGTCAGTTTTCGACCGGCATCATCAGCCCTTCCGCACGCAGCGCGACGTCGGCGGGAAACGACTGCGAACGGCGCGTTTCCGGATTCAGGCACACGGCGGTGAATTCGCACACCGCCGCCAGCTCGCCGTTTTCAGTGCTCAGCAACTCGTGGCGGAAACGGATGACCTTTTCGCGCAGCTCGACAACGCCGGTTCGTACGAAGACCGTGTCGCCCGGATACAGCTCCTTCATGTAGCTGATGTTCTGCTGCACCGCGGCCAGTTTGAATTCCCCGCTGCGCAGCCGCGACGGACTCAGCCCGAGCATCCCGTAGAACTGCCAGCAGGCCGCATCGAAGAAGTCCAGATAGGCGCGCACGTTGATGTGCCCCATGTGGTCCCGCTGCCATTCGTACACCGTGCCGCGCGCCGTCTCCACCATCGCCATGCCTGTCTCCTTGTCCTTTCAAATTGTTTGAACTCGAACGATATCCCCCGACGCGGCGCGAGGGCAATATCTGCACCCGCCGCGCATGCTCCGGTAAAATTCGCCGCACTGCACAATCCAGACCACCGCCATGGACATCATCACCGACATCATCCTGCGCGCCGGGCGCTCCGCGGTCGAACTCGCCCTGTTCGTGCTCCTGCCGGTGATGGTCGTCATGCTGTCGCTGATGCGCCTGCTCGAAGCCAAGGGCGTCCTCGACCGCCTCGTGCACGTGCTCGCCCCCGCGCTGCGTCCCGCCGGACTGACGGGACTGGGCGTCTTCGCCGCGCTGCAGATCAATTTCGTCAGCTTCGCCGCCCCGGTCGCAACACTGACGATGATGGAGAGCCGTGGCGCCTCCGACCGCCACCTCGCCGCGACGCTGGCGATGGTGATGGCGATGGCGCAGGCCAACGCCGCTTTTCCGATGATCGCGATGGGGCTGGATTTCGGGCTGACCCTTGCGCTGTCCGTCGTCGGCGGCCTCGCCGCCGCCGCCGCCACCTACCACGGCTTCGCCCGCGGATTGTCAGCGGTCGAAGGGCAGCTCGACGAAACCCTGCACCATCGCGTCGCCGAAGACGCCAAGGGCGTGCTCGACGTCATCAACCGCGCCGGCGCGGAAGCCTTCAAGATCGCCGTGGGGGCGATCCCGATGCTCGTGCTCGCGCTCGTCGCGGTGATGGCCCTGCGCTCGAGCGGCGCCGTGGATCTGCTCACGCGCCTCCTCACCCCCGCGATGACCGCGATGTCGATCGATCCGTCCCTGATCCTGCCGACCCTGATCAAGTACATCGGCGGCGGCACGGCCATGATGGGGGTGATGGACGAAATGCTGCGGGAAGGGACCGCCAGCGTCGGGATACTCAACCGCAGCGCGGGGTTCCTGATCCACCCGCTGGACGTTCCGGGCGTTGCGGTACTCATCTCGGCGGGCAGGCGCGTCGCCGGGGTGTGGAAACCGGCCGCGCTCGGCGCCGCAGTGGGCATCCTCGCGCGCACCGTTGGTCACGCACTGCTCGCCTGAAGAAGCCGGCAGCCGCGTCAGAATTCCAGCGTCAGGCTGACCCAGGCACGCGGGTCGAGAAACTGCGGTGGTGCGAACTCGCGGTCGTGACGATTTGCGCCGCGCCGCCGGAACTCTGCGCGACGCCCTTCGATCCCCTGCACGGTGAGCGCAAGCTCGCCGCCCGTCGGCCCCGCACGGAACGGATAGGCCAGCCGCACATCGGTACGCTCGAAAGCGTCGACCGAGGTGTGCGTCGTCCACTGGAAGCGTCCGTAGCGGAAATGGGCAATCGACATTTCCATGCCCGCCGGCAGCGCCTGCGTCCAGCGCAGCATCGTGATGTGGTCGGGCACCGAATGCTCCATATGGCGCTCGGCATCCCGCGCGAGTCCGCGATTGAGCGTCACCAGACGGGCATTTGCATGCGCCGTGATCGTCGCGAAGGACTGGTTCACGGTGAACTCGGTGCCTTGGCGCGGACGCCAGCGCAACTGGTATTCCGCGCCACGGATGTCGAGGTCCTGCCCGTTCAGATAATCCTTGTACGCGCCGCAGGAGCCCTCCAGCAGCCCCAGCACCTCGCACTGCGGCGGCACCAGCCTGAGCGAAACCGGCAGGATGCGATCGTGGACTTCCTCCTGAAACACGCGCACATCGACGAACAGCCCATGCTCGCGGAAATCCCCCAGATAGCCGATCTCGGCGACATCGATGCGCTCCTTGCGCACATCCCCGCTCGCATTGCGATCGATTTCCAGCGGAATCACGCCGAAAGGCGGCCCGACGTCCAGCGCGCCATAGAACTCGCGCGATTTCGCCTCCGTCAACGAGGGAATGCGATGCGCCCGTGTAACCCCGGCACGCAGCGTCTGTCGCGGCGACAGGTGGTAATTCACCGCCAGACGCGGCGCGAGCGATGTGTCCGAGAGGGAGTCGTTTTCCCAGGTCAACCCGAGATTGGTCGTCCATGCTTCCGACGGGCGCCACTCGAAATTGCCGAACAGGCGATGCACGTTCTGCCGCACCGCATTGCCGCCGCGGCCGTAGAACTGCTCGCCGCGCACCGCGTCGTAGCGCGCGCCCGCGCCCCACACCAGCCGAGTCTCCGACGACGGCACCACGGTATGCTGGAACTCCACTTCGTCCCGCGTAGTGCTCATGTGATAATCGATGAACAGACTCAGCCCGGAATCCCGCGCGAGGAAAGCATCATCGTACACCTCGTTCGAGCGCGTGTAGCGCAAGGACAGGGCGCCACCATCGGCAAAGTTACGCGTCCAGCCGAGCGAGAGAAATTCCTTGAGCGCCTTTTGTTCGCGCGGCGGATTCGTGACGGCGTCCACCTGCCCCGTCCGCAATGCCATGTCCACATAGCCTGCCTGAACCTGCACGTCGTCCGCGGCTCCGACGGGAATATCGGCACGCAGGTTCACCCGCCGGTTCTCGCGGCGGTCGTCGAAATGCTTCACCCCGTTGTCGCGGGTGCTCTCCGCGCTCACGCGCACCATGGCGTCGCCGAAGCGCACGCCGACTCGCGCATGGCGGTCCGCGATACCGTCATTGCCTTCCCCGACGCGCACACGCACGCCCTGGGTATCGGCCGGCGTCCGGGTCACCACATTCACGACACCGAGAAACGCATTCGAGCCGTAGGCGGCCGAATTCGAACCGCGGATCACCTCGATACGTTCGATCTCGTCGAGCGACACGTCGATCAGGTTCCACGCGACACCGCCGAAGAACAGCGGGCTGTATTGCGAGCGACCGTCGATCAGGATCTGCAGCCCGCGCGGATTCTCGTCGGTCATGCCGTGGTAGACGGCATTCGGCGCACCGTTGAACGAATGCGCGACAAGGAAACCCGGCACCAGTCGCAGGAGATCCGCGAGATCGCGCGCACCCGAGGTACGTATCGTGTCGGCATCGATCACGGTCACCGAGCCCGGCGCGTCGCGCAAAGGCTGCGCCAGACGCGACACCGACAGCACGACCGGCAGTTCGTCGAAGAAAGGGTCCTCGACCACGCGGGCAAGCGGTCCGATTGCATCGCCCCCCGAGGCCGGTCCGGCGAGCACGGCCATCAGTGCCACCGAAGCGTTCCTAACCCCCATCTCCACCCCGTTCGATTCCCGGACTGCAATCTTGCGTCGCCATTGCCTGCTGCGGTGCGCAATGACGGTAACGCCCACGGGCGACCAGCCCGAAGCGCCCGCGACGCGGCGCGTTCGGGTCCGCGACGCAGCGCGAAACACCCTATTCGTCATTGAACCAGAAAATTCGCACGCGGCAACGCAACATTTCGGTTTGCGGGCACCGAGCATCCCCAAAATGGGCCCCGGTCGCCTGCGATCGCCTGCAAAACTGCGCCCGCGCTACGCTTCGTCAAACGAAATGCACACCCTTACGCCGGGATCGCCCGAGACACTAGAATGACAGCCACTTCGCGCGACAGGAACCACGCAACCCGATGATCGGCGCACTCACCCTTCTGCTCGTCTTCCAGCTCGTCGGCGAGGCGCTCGCCCGCGGGCTCGACCTCCCCATTCCCGGCCCGGTCATCGGCATGGGACTCCTGTTTGCCGCCCTGGTGCTGCGCAAGGGCCCGAGCGCGGAACTGCGCGGCACGGCGACGGGCATCCTGCAGCATCTCTCGCTGCTGTTCATCCCGGCCGGCACCGGCGTCATGCTCCACTTCCAACGCCTCGCCGACGAATGGCTGCCGCTCACGGTGGCACTGATCGCGAGCACCCTGCTGTCGATCGCGGTCTCGGCGCTGCTCCTCCACGCACTGTCCCGACGCACCCCGCACGGCGAGGAGCGGCCATGAACCCGGCGCTCGGCGAAATCTGGGTCTACCTCTCCACCACGCCGCTGCTCGGCCTGACCCTCACGCTCCTCGCCTATCAGGGCGCGTTGTGGCTCTACCGCCGGGCGAACCATCACCCGCTGCTCAATCCGGTGATGGTCGCGGTGACCGTCCTCGTGCTCGTCCTGACACTCACCGGCACGCCCTACCAGACCTACTTCGACGGCGCGCAGTTCGTGCACTTCCTGCTCGGCCCCGCGACGGTCGCGCTGGCGATCCCGCTCTATGCGCAGTGGGAACGCCTGAAGGGGATGCTGTTGCCGCTCCTGCTCACGCTCGTTGCCGGTTCGCTGACGGCGGCCCTGTCGGCCGTCGGCATCGCCGCGCTGCTCGGCGCGAGCCGCGAGTCGGTGATGTCGATGGCGCCCAAGAGCGTGACGATGCCGATCGCGATGGGCGTCGCCGAGCGCCTCGGCGGCCTGCCCTCGCTGACCGCGGTGCTGGTGATGAGCACCGGCATCCTCGGTGCCGTCGGCGCCCGCTACGTCTATCGCCTGCTGCGCATCGAGGACCACGCCGTGCGCGGCTTCGCGATCGGCATCGCATCGCACGGCATCGGCACGGCGCGCGCCTTCCAGGTCAGCGAACAGGCCGGCGCCTTCGCCGCGCTGGCGATGGGTCTCAACGGCCTGCTCACCGCCGCGATGCTGCCGTGGATCCTGCCCTGGCTCGAGTCGCTGCTGCACTGAGCACCGCCCCCAGTTCCCCCGACCAAGCCCCAACGGAATCCGCCCCCGATGACTGCCCTGCTTCGCTGGCTCGACCGCACCATCCTCGAACTCGGCCGCGAGATGCGCCTGTCCTACCTGCCGCCGCTGATGGTGTATGTGGCCGCGGGGGTTTCCGGCCTCACCGGCATCGTCGGCACCTTCTTCGTCAAGGACTACCTCGGCCTGTCGGCCTCCTTCCTGGCCGCGCTAGGCTTCTGGGCGGGCATCCCGTGGGCGCTCAAGATGCCCATCGGCCATCTCGTCGACCTGCTGTGGCGGCACAAGGCCGGGCTGGTCTATCTCGGCGCCTCGCTCATCGCCGCCAGCCTCCTCATCATGATCGGCCTGATCGGCGACCCCGCCGCCATGAGGGAGGTCATGTCGGCCGAGGCCTGGTTCGTGCTCTCCACCCTGCTCGCACCGATCGGCTACGTGATGCAGGACGCGGTTGCCGACGCGATGACGGTCGAGGCCGTGCCGCGCATCGGCGAGGACGGCCGCCCCTTCCCGGACGAGACCGTGCGCCTGATGCACACCACGATGCAGATGCTCGGCCGCGTCGCGATCATCGGCGGCACCGTGCTCGTGTCGCTGGCGAATATCGCGATGTTCCAGGGCAGCGAAAGCCTCGCGGAAGCGGACAAGGTCGCGATCTACGTGCGCATCTACGAGCTCGCGCTGATCATCCCGCTGCTGTCGGTCAGCGGCGTGCTGCTCGCGGGCATGCTCAAGCGCCGCGAAGCCCGACGCCTCGCCCGCCTCGGCCATGGCGCGGCGGAAATCGACCGCCTCGTCCACGCCCCCGAACAGACCACCGCCCCGAACTGGTGGATCCTCGGCGGCAGCGCGGCCTTCATCGCGCTCACCCTCGCGGTCGGCCTGTCCGGCCTCGGCTACGGCCAGGAGCTGATCTTCGGTGCCTCCTTCGCGATCATCGGCGTGATGATCTACCGCCTGGTGCGCGAACTGTCCGACGACGCCCGCCGCACCCTGCTCGGCACCGTCATCGTGATCTTCGTCTTCCGCGCCATGCCCGGTCCCGGCGCCGGCGCAAGCTGGTGGATGATCGACGAGCTCGGCTTCGACCAGAGCTTCCTGTCGCGGCTGGACCTCATCACCAGCACGCTGACACTCGCCGGACTCTTTCTCTTCCGCCGCTTCATGGCGGAAAAGTCGATCGCCCACATCGTCATCTTCCTGACCCTCGCCAGCACGCTGCTGTCGCTGCCCATCGTCGGCATGTTCCATGGCCTGCACGAATGGACCGCTGCCGCGACCGGCGGCCTCGTCGACGCGCGCTTCATCGCCATCGCCAACACCGCACTGGAGTCGCCGCTCGGACAGGTGTCGATGGTGCCGATGCTCGCGTGGATCGCGAACTCCGCCCCGGCGCACCTCAAGGCAACCTTCTTCGCCGTGATGGCCTCGTTCACGAACCTCGCCCTGTCCGCCTCCCAGCTCGGCACCAAGTACCTCAACGGCATCTACACGATCACCCGCGAAGTGCGCGACGCTGCGAGCGCTGCGGTCACGGTGCCGGCGGATTACTCCGAACTCGGCCAGCTCCTCGTGTCGGTCCTCGTGCTGGGCCTCGCGCTGCCGCTGCTGGCGATCGCCGCCACCCGCCTGCTGGGGCTGCGCAGCGCATGAGCATAGGCGCGAAACCGTTGCACAGCCGCGGCGACAGGGGGAAACTGCGAGACAAAGGCCACGTGAGGACAAGTCCATGACACCTGCTTCGGTTCACGACATTCGCAACCTCGCCCTGCTCGGCCATGCCGGCTGCGGCAAGACCACCCTGCTCGAAGCCCTGCTCGTCGCCTCGGGCACCATCGGTGCCGCCGGCACGATCGAGCGCGGCGATACCGTCAGCGACTTCGATCCCCAGGAAAAGGCGATGGGGCATTCGCTGTCGACCTCGCTCGCGCACCTCGAATGGGCCGGGCACTGGGTCAATCTCCTCGACACCCCGGGCCTGCCCGACCTCGCCGGTCGCGCCCTTACCGCGCTGCCCGCGGTCGAGACCGCCGCGGTAGTGGTGAGCGCCCCGGCCGGCATCGAGAGCGGCACCCGCCGCATGATGGAAGCCGCGCATGACAAGTGCCGCCTCGTCGTCGTGTCGAAGATCGACGCCGCCACGCCGGCATCCCTCGCCGCGCTGCTGGACGAGTTGTGCGCGACCTTCGGACGCGAGTGCCTGCCGATCAATCTGCCGTCCGCGAACGGCGATTCGGTGATCGACTGCTTCTTCGACCCCGACGCCAACCGCGAACCTGCGTTCTCCTCGGTTTCCGCCGCACACGACAGCATCGTCGACCAGGTCGTCGAACTCGACGAGGCCCTGATGGCGAGCTATCTCGAACAGGGCGAATCGCTCGATCCCGAGCAGCTCCACGCCCCCTTCGAGCAGGCCCTGCGCGAAGGCCACCTGATCCCGGTGTGCTTCGTCTCCGCCCGCACCGGCGCCGGCGTGAAGGAACTGCTCGACATCCTCGGCCGCCTCATGCCCGACCCGACCGAAGGCAACCCGCCCCGCTTCCTCAAGGGCGAAGGCTCCGCCGCGCAGGAAGTCGAAGTCGTCGCCGATCCGGAACGCCACGTCATCGCTCACGTCTTCCAGGTCGCCAACGACCCCTACCGCGGCAAGCTGGGCCTGTTCCGCATCCACCAGGGGCGCATCAGTCCCAACACCCAGCTCTACATCGGCGACAGCCGCAAGCCCTTCAAGGTCTCGCACCTGCTGCGCCTGCAGGGCAAGAACCAGGTCGAGACGCCACTGGGCGTGCCCGGCGACATCTGCGCGGTCGCACGCGTCGACGACATCCACCCCGATGCGGTGCTGCACGACTCGCACGACGAGGACAACTACCATCTCGCACCCGCCGGCTACCCGCAACCGGTGTTCGGGCTCGCGCTGATCCCCCAGAAGCACGGCGACGAACAGAAGCTCGCCGAGGCGCTCGCGCGCCTGTTCGACGAGGATCCCTGCCTCGAAGTCGGCTTCGACCACCAGGCGCGCCAGACCGTCGTGCGCGGACTCGGCGAACTGCACCTGAAGATCATCCTCGAACAACTCCGTTCGCGCTGGAACCTGCAGTTCGACACCGCGACGCCATCCGTACCCTACCGCGAGACGATCAACGGCACGGCCGAGGCGCGCTACCGGCACAAGAAGCAGAGCGGCGGCGCCGGCCAGTTCGGCGAAGTCGCACTGCGGGTCGAATCGCTGCCGCGCGGCTCGGGCATCGAGCTGGGCAACGAGGTCAAGGGCGGCGCGATCCCCACCAACTTCCTGCCCGCAGTCGAGAAGGGCGTACGTCAGGCTCTGGCCGAAGGAGCGCTCGCCGGTTTCCCGTTACAGGACGCCAGGGTCGTGCTGGTCGACGGCAAGGCGCACGCCGTCGACTCGAACGAGGTGTCCTTCGTCACGGCCGGCCGGCATGCGACGCTCGAGGCGCTGCTCGGCGCACGTCCGGTGGTGCTGGAACCGCTCGTCAGCGTCACGGTGAAGGTCGCCGACGGCAACTTCGGCGAAGTCAGCGCCGAGTTCGCGGGCCGCCGGGGCCACCTCACGACGACCGAAAGCCCGGCGAGCGGCGTCATGCTGCTCACGGCCACCCTGCCGCTGGCCGAGATGGAAGGTTTCGAGGCGCGCCTTAAGGCCATCTGCGCCGGCGAGAGCGAATTCTCGATGACCGCAGCCGGCTACGAGCCCGCCCCGCAGGACGTGCAGCAACGCCTCTCCAAGTCCTGGACCGGCCACGGCAGCGGCCAGTAAGACCGGCGAGGGAACACGATGAAACTCACCGAACAGCATCGGGCCTACTGGCGCAGCAACCTGCTGCTGACCTTCTCGCTGCTGTCGGTGTGGTTTCTGGTGAGCTTCGTCGCCGGCTACTACGCGGACGAGCTCAACCGCTTCACGCTCATGAGCTTCCCGCTCGGCTTCTACATCTTCGCCCAAGGCTCGCAGATCACCTTCGTGATCCTGATCGGGATCTACGTACTGGCGATGAACCACCTCGACCACAAGTACCAGATCGGCGAAAAGCGCTGAGATCCACGCAAGCGGCAACAAAAAACCCGCCGACTCGACGAGAGGGCGGGTTTTTCGTCTGAGCGCCCCGCGCGGGGCGCTGCGCGTGCGTCTTACATGCGCGCGATCATCGCATCGCCGAAGGCCGAGCACGACACTTCCTGCGCGCCCTCCATCAGGCGCGCGAAGTCGTAGGTCACGACCTTGTCGCCGATCGCCGCTTCCATGCCCTTGATGACGAGGTCGGCGGCTTCCTTCCAGCCGAGGTGGCGCAGCATCATCTCGGCCGACAGGATCAGCGAGCCGGGATTGACCTTGTCCAGCCCGGCATACTTCGGCGCGGTCCCGTGGGTCGCCTCGAAGCACGCGTACTGGTCCGAGATGTTCGCTCCCGGCGCGATGCCGATGCCGCCGACCTGCGCTGCGAGTGCGTCCGAGATATAGTCGCCGTTCAGGTTGGTCGTCGCAATCACGTCGTATTCGGCCGGACGCAGCAGGATCTGCTGCAGGAAGGCGTCGGCGATCGCGTCCTTGATGACGATCTCGCGACCGCTCTTCGGGTTCTTGAACTTGCACCACGGGCCGCCGTCGATCGGCTGCGCACCGAACTCTTCCTGCGCGACCTTGTAGCCGGTGTCACGGAACAGGCCTTCCGTGAACTTCATGATGTTGCCCTTGTGTACCAAGGTCACCGACTTGCGGTCGTTGTCGATCGCGTACCGGATCGCCGCGCGCACGAGGCGAGTCGTGCCTTCCACGGAAACGGGCTTGATGCCGATGCCCGAAGTCTCGGGGAAGCGGATCTTCTTCACGCCCATCTCGTTCTGCAGGAACGAGATGACCTTCTTCACCTGCTCCGAGCCCGATGCCCACTCGATGCCGGCGTAGATGTCCTCGGTGTTCTCGCGGTAGATGACCATGTCGGTCAGCTCCGGATTCTTCAGCGGCGAGGGAACGCCCTTGAAGTAACGCACCGGACGCACGCACTGGTACAGGTCCAGTTCCTGCCGCAGCGCCACGTTCAGCGAGCGGATGCCGCCGCCGACGGGGGTGGTCATCGGCCCCTTGATCGAAACCGAGTATTCCTTCAGCGCGTCGAAGGTCTCCTTCGACAGCCACTCGTCCGGGCCGTACAGCTGGGTCGACTTCTCGCCCGCATAGACCTCCATCCAGTGGATCTTCTTCTTGCCGCCGTATGCCTTCGCGACGGCCGCGTCGATGACCTTGATCATCACCGGCGTGATGTCGACACCGATGCCATCGCCCTCGATGAAGGGAATGATCGGTTGGTCGGGAATTGCCTGGCCGGGAACGATTTTCTGGCCGCCTGCGGGAACCTTGATCTTGGATGTGCTCATGCCTACTCCCTCTTCGTGTGGATGTGTCTCGCTCGATTCAGCTCGTCGCTGAAAACCCTTGGCTTGCAGCTGGGGGACCATCGCGCATGCAGATCGTGACAGGACCATGCAAAACGGATGACATCTCCCCAATCCAGCTTGTGATTATGGCGCAAAAATGCGAGACGGACGATCCGCCGCGCGTTGTGCCGCGGCAACCAGGTTCCCAAGGAAAATCAGGATCGGGATAGGGGCGGTCAGGTCACCTGACCGTTCCCCTCCCACACCACCCGGCATGCGGGTCCGCACCGGGCGGTTCGAGCAGTTGAGGTCATGAGAGCCGAGGTACGCCGAGTCGGTCGAAGTA
>NZ_QVLR01000013.1 GCF_014822185.1 Azoarcus sp. Aa7 | reverse complement strand
GTGCGGCGGCGGATTCAAATAAGTTTGCTGCGGTGCTTGACGAAAGCAGTTAAGTTTGTCAGAATCTCTTTCTCGCTGCTTCGGCGGCGGTTCTTTAAAAAATTGGACAACCGATAAGTGTGGGTGCTTGGTTGGCGCGACCGGAACTGCTTCGGCGGTTTTAATGTTGCAAAGATTGAGTGCTCATATGTAAGTCAGTAATGATTTCTTTGAGTGCTTTGTTGGATTGAACTTAAGAGTTTGATCCTGGCTCAGATTGAACGCTGGCGGCATGCTTTACACATGCAAGTCGAACGGCAGCGGGGGCTTCGGCCTGCCGGCGAGTGGCGAACGGGTGAGTAATGCATCGGAACGTGCCCAGTCATGGGGGATAACTACGCGAAAGCGTAGCTAATACCGCATACGCCCTGAGGGGGAAAGCGGGGGATCTTAGGACCTCGCGTGATTGGAGCGGCCGATGTCGGATTAGCTAGTTGGTGGGGTAAAGGCCTACCAAGGCGACGATCCGTAGCGGGTCTGAGAGGATGATCCGCCACACTGGGACTGAGACACGGCCCAGACTCCTACGGGAGGCAGCAGTGGGGAATTTTGGACAATGGGGGCAACCCTGATCCAGCCATGCCGCGTGAGTGAAGAAGGCCTTCGGGTTGTAAAGCTCTTTCAGACGGAAAGAAAACGCCCCGGTTAATACCTGGGGTGGATGACGGTACTGTCAGAAGAAGCACCGGCTAACTACGTGCCAGCAGCCGCGGTAATACGTAGGGTGCGAGCGTTAATCGGAATTACTGGGCGTAAAGCGTGCGCAGGCGGTTGTGTAAGACAGGTGTGAAATCCCCGGGCTTAACCTGGGAACTGCGCTTGTGACTGCACGGCTAGAGTACGGCAGAGGGGGGTGGAATTCCACGTGTAGCAGTGAAATGCGTAGATATGTGGAGGAACACCGATGGCGAAGGCAGCCCCCTGGGCCGATACTGACGCTCATGCACGAAAGCGTGGGGAGCAAACAGGATTAGATACCCTGGTAGTCCACGCCCTAAACGATGTCGACTAGTCGTTCGGAGAGGTAACTCACTGAGTGACGCAGCTAACGCGTGAAGTCGACCGCCTGGGGAGTACGGCCGCAAGGTTAAAACTCAAAGGAATTGACGGGGACCCGCACAAGCGGTGGATGATGTGGATTAATTCGATGCAACGCGAAAAACCTTACCTACCCTTGACATGCCTGGAATCCTTGAGAGATCAGGGAGTGCCTTCGGGAGCCAGGACACAGGTGCTGCATGGCTGTCGTCAGCTCGTGTCGTGAGATGTTGGGTTAAGTCCCGCAACGAGCGCAACCCTTGTCGCTAATTGCCATCATTTGGTTGGGCACTTTAGCGAGACTGCCGGTGACAAACCGGAGGAAGGTGGGGATGACGTCAAGTCCTCATGGCCCTTATGGGTAGGGCTTCACACGTCATACAATGGTCGGTACAGAGGGCTGCCAAAGCGCGAGCTGGAGCCAATCCCTTAAAGCCGATCGTAGTCCGGATCGTAGTCTGCAACTCGACTACGTGAAGTCGGAATCGCTAGTAATCGCAGATCAGCATGCTGCGGTGAATACGTTCCCGGGTCTTGTACACACCGCCCGTCACACCATGGGAGTGGGTTTCACCAGAAGTAGGTAGCTTAACCTTCGGGAGGGCGCTTACCACGGTGAGATTCATGACTGGGGTGAAGTCGTAACAAGGTAGCCGTATCGGAAGGTGCGGCTGGATCACCTCCTTTCAAGAGACAGGTCGAGGCTGACCAAGTATCCACAACTTATCGGTTGTTCAGGCAAGAGCCTCGCGTTTGATGCGGGTCTGTAGCTCAGCTGGTTAGAGCACCGTCTTGATAAGGCGGGGGTCGTTGGTTCGAACCCAACCAGACCCACCACCGAATCATGAGGGGGATTAGCTCAGCTGGGAGAGCACCTGCTTTGCAAGCAGGGGGTCGTCGGTTCGATCCCGTCATCCTCCACCAATGCTTTCGGTGGGCTCGCGCAGGGGGCTCGGCTGTAGGGCTAAGCAGTGCGCACGGTGGTGTGTAGTGCTTAGGCCTTGGTGCCAGTGTTCTTTAACAAAGTGGAAGAAGTAAAGTGTGCAATCTCTGTTGCGCTGTGTCAGCGGCGCGTGAAGACAGGGGTTGAACATGGGTTGTGTGATTGCATTGCAATCGTCTGCGCTTTGAACCAGCAGCAGGCGGTTGCGCACAAGCGTGAGTTCGTCTATGACCGGTCCCTGGCAACAGGGTCCAGGGTTATAGGATCAAGCGACTAAGTGCATGTGGTGGATGCCTTGGCGATCACAGGCGATGAAGGACGTGCAAGCCTGCGAAAAGCGGGGGGGAGCTGGCAATGGAGCTTTGATCCCCCGATGTCCGAATGGGGAAACCCACTCCTTCGGGAGTATCCCTGGCTGAATACATAGGCCAGAGGAGGCGAACGCGGCGAACTGAAACATCTAAGTAGCCGCAGGAACAGAAATCAACCGAGATTCCCCAAGTAGTGGCGAGCGAACGGGGAGTAGCCTGCACGACTAAACCATCTATTTAGCAGAACGGTCTGGAAAGTCCGACAATACAGGGTGATAGTCCCGTATGCGAAAAGTAGGTGGCGGGTCTGAGCGTGCGACAAGTAGGGCGGGACACGAGAAATCCTGTCTGAAGATGGGGGGACCATCCTCCAAGGCTAAATACTCGTGATCGACCGATAGTGAACCAGTACCGTGAGGGAAAGGCGAAAAGAACCCCGGGAGGGGAGTGAAATAGATCCTGAAACCGCATGCATACAAACAGTGGGAGCCTCCTTGTGGGGTGACTGCGTACCTTTTGTATAATGGGTCAGCGACTTACGTTCAGTAGCGAGCTTAACCGAATAGGGGAGGCGTAGGGAAACCGAGTCTGATAAGGGCGACATAGTTGCTGGGCGTAGACCCGAAACCGGATGATCTATCCATGGCCAGGATGAAGGTGCCGTAACAGGTACTGGAGGTCCGAACCCACTAATGTTGAAAAATTAGGGGATGAGCTGTGGATAGGGGTGAAAGGCTAAACAAATCCGGAAATAGCTGGTTCTCCCCGAAAACTATTTAGGTAGTGCGTCGTACGGACACTTGCGGGGGTAGAGCACTGTAATCGTTGGGGGGGTCACTGCGATCTACCCCGCGATAGCAAACTCCGAATACCGCAAAGTGATATACGGCAGACAGTCCTGGGGTGCTAACGTCCTGGGACAAGAGGGAAACAACCCAGACCGCCAGCTAAGGTCCCAAATACATGGCTAAGTGGGAAACGAAGTGGGAAGGCCCAGACAGCTAGGAGGTTGGCTTAGAAGCAGCCATCCTTTAAAGAAAGCGTAATAGCTCACTAGTCGAGTCGTCCTGCGCGGAAGATGTAACGGGGCTCAAGCCATGAACCGAAGCTGCGGATCTCGTAAGAGATGGTAGGGGAGCGTTCCGTAAGCCTGCGAAGGTGTCTCGAGAGGGATGCTGGAGGTATCGGAAGTGCGAATGCTGACATGAGTAGCGATAAAGGGTGTGAAAAGCACCCTCGCCGAAAGCCCAAGGTTTCCTGCGCAACGTTCATCGACGCAGGGTGAGTCGGCCCCTAAGGCGAGGCAGAAATGCGTAGTCGATGGGAAACGGGTCAATATTCCCGTACCGATTTTAGATGCGATGGGGGGACGGAGAAGGTTAGGTCAGCCGGGTGTTGGACGTCCCGGTTTAAGCGTGTAGGCGTGCCCCGTAGGCAAATCCGCGGGGCTGAGCTGAGGCGTGATGACGAGGTCTCTTTGAGACCGAAGTGACTGATACCATGCTTCCAGGAAAAGCCTCTAAGCTTCAGTCTAAGATCGACCGTACCGCAAACCGACACAGGTGGGCAGGAAGAAAATTCTAAGGCGCTTGAGAGAACTCAGGAGAAGGAACTCGGCAAATTGATACCGTAACTTCGGGAGAAGGTATGCCCCACTAGCTTGTAGGAGTACATCCGAAGGGCGAAGGGGCCGCAGAGAATCGGTGGCTGCGACTGTTTATTAAAAACACAGCACTCTGCAAACACGAAAGTGGACGTATAGGGTGTGACGCCTGCCCGGTGCCGGAAGGTTAAGTGATGGGGTGCAAGCTCTTGATCGAAGCCCCGGTAAACGGCGGCCGTAACTATAACGGTCCTAAGGTAGCGAAATTCCTTGTCGGGTAAGTTCCGACCTGCACGAATGGCGTAACGATGGCCACACTGTCTCCTCCTGAGACTCAGCGAAGTTGAAATGTTTGTGAAGATGCAATCTACCCGCGGCTAGACGGAAAGACCCCATGAACCTTTACTGTAGCTTTGCATTGGACTTTGACGGGACTTGTGTAGGATAGGTGGGAGGCTTTGAAGCGGTGACGCCAGTTGCCGTGGAGCCAACCTTGAAATACCACCCTGGTGTCGTTGAGGTTCTAACCTGGGCCCGTGAATCCGGGTCGGGGACCGTGCATGGCAGGCAGTTTGACTGGGGCGGTCTCCTCCTAAAAGGTAACGGAGGAGTACGAAGGTCGCCTAGGTACGGTCGGACATCGTACTGATAGTGCAATGGCAAAAGGCGGCTTGACTGCGAGACCGACAAGTCGAGCAGGTGCGAAAGCAGGTCATAGTGATCCGGTGGTTCTGTATGGAAGGGCCATCGCTCAACGGATAAAAGGTACTCTGGGGATAACAGGCTGATTCCGCCCAAGAGTTCACATCGACGGCGGAGTTTGGCACCTCGATGTCGGCTCATCACATCCTGGGGCTGTAGCCGGTCCCAAGGGTATGGCTGTTCGCCATTTAAAGTGGTACGTGAGCTGGGTTTAAAACGTCGTGAGACAGTTTGGTCCCTATCTGCCGTGGGCGCTGGAAGTTTGAGAGGACCTGCTCCTAGTACGAGAGGACCGGAGTGGACGTACCCCTGGTGTACCGGTTGTGACGCCAGTCGCATCGCCGGGTAGCTAAGTACGGAAGAGATAACCGCTGAAAGCATCTAAGCGGGAAACTCGCCTCAAGATGAGACTTCCCCGGGGCCTCGAGCCCCCTGAAGGGTCGTTGAAGACTACAACGTTGATAGGTCGGGTGTGGAAGCGCAGTAATGCGTTAAGCTAACCGATACTAATTGCCCGTGAGGCTTGATCCTATAACCCTGGATCAATAGCGAACTCAACACGCGACTCCGCAATCACACCCCCACACACACTCTACTTCCCCACTTTGTGACCCTTTACAGTCTGACGACCATAGCGTCCTGGAACCACTCCTTCCCATCCCGAACAGGACAGTGAAACAGGACCGCGCCGATGATAGTGCTCTTCGTGAGTGCGAAAGTAGGTCATCGTCAGACTACCTACACCTGAAAAAGCCGCTCCCCTACTCCAGGGTCAGCGGCTTTTTTACGT
>NZ_QVLR01000012.1 GCF_014822185.1 Azoarcus sp. Aa7 | reverse complement strand
CGATCCACTTCCACACCCACGACACCTCGGGCATCGCCGCCGCGAGCGTGCTCGCCGCGGTGGAAGCGGGCGTCGATGCCGTCGACGGCGCGCTCGATGCGATGAGCGGGCTCACCTCGCAGCCCAACCTCGGCTCCATCGCCGCGGCGCTCGCCGGCTCCGAACGCGACACCGGCCTCGACCTCGACGCCATGCAGTCGCTGTCACACTACTGGGAAGGCGTGCGCCGCGCCTACGCGCCCTTCGAGGCCGACATCCGCTCGGGCACCTCCGACGTGTACAAGCACGAGATGCCCGGCGGCCAATACACCAACCTGCGCGAACAGGCGCGCGCCATGGGCCTCGACCACCGCTGGCCGGAAGTCTCGCAGGCCTACGCGGATGTGAATCAGCTCTTCGGCGACATCGTCAAGGTCACCCCCACGTCGAAAGTCGTCGGCGACATGGCGCTCTTCATGGTCGCCAACGACCTCACGCCCGAGGAAGTCACGGACCCGGCCAAGGAAATCGCCTTCCCCGATTCGGTGATCTCGCTCTTCCGCGGCGAGCTCGGCTTCCCGCCGGACGGCTTCCCGAAGGCGCTCGAACGCAAGGTGCTCAAAGGCGCCGAACCGCTCGCGGGCCGCGCCGGGGACTTCCTCCCCGCCGTCGACCTCGACGCCGCGCGCGCCGAAGCCGAGGCGGCCATCGGCCGCCAGGTTTCCGACACCGACCTCGCCTCGTGGCTGATGTACCCGAAGGTGTTCAAGGACTACGCCGCCCACCACGCGCGCTACGGCGACGTCTCGCTGCTGCCCACGCCGGTGTTCTTCTACGGCCTGAAGGACCGCGAGGAGATCAGCGTCGACATCGAAAAGGGCAAGAGCCTCATCGTGCGTCAGACCGGCAGCAGCGACACGCCGGACGAGGAGGGCCGCGTCAAGGTCTTCTTCGAGTTGAACGGCCAGCCGCGCCTGCAGCGCATCCCCAAGGCCGGCGCCGCGCCGACCGGGCGCCGCCACCCGAAGATCGACGATGCCAACCCCAACCACGTCGGTGCGCCGATGCCCGGTGCGGTCGTCACGGTCGCCGTGCGCGAGGGACAGCGGGTGCTCAAGGGCAGCCCGCTGGTGTCGATCGAGGCGATGAAGATGGAAACGGTCCTGACGGCCGACCGGGACGCGGTGATCGCGCGCGTGGCCGTCCTGCCGGGCGACCGCGTCAATGCCAAAGACCTGCTGATCGAGTTCGCCTGACCACGACCATGGGACACCGGGAAAACGCCCTGCCGAGTGACGAAGCCGTGACGCGCTTGCGTTTCGACTTTCCGCATCTGGGCGAGCACGAAGGACCGCTGGTTTTCGAGCAGCCCTCCGAGATCATCGTAGCGAACGACGTGTCGCAGGTCTGCGGCGCGCTTGCCCGCGCGGACCTCGTGGCTCGCGCGGGCAAGTGGGTCGCCGGTTTCGTCTGCTATGAGGCCGGGGCGGCCTTCGATCCGGCCTTTCGCTTTCATGGCCGGTCCGATCTTCCGCTCGTGTGGTTCGGCGTCTTCGACGAACCCATCAGCGCAGTCGCCCAAACTCAGGGGGGCGCGCCGCCATTCGATTGGGCGCTATCGACGAGCCGCCCACGGTATGACCGGGATATTGCCTCCATCCTCGAACACATCCGCGCGGGCGACGTATATCAGGTCAACCATACGGTGCGCCTTGCCGGAAGCTACGTCGGCGACTGGCACGCCCTGTACTCGAGCTTGCGCGAGAGGCAGGCCACCGGGTATTGCGCCTGCATCGAGCTGGGTCGGCACCGCATCCTGAGCGTTTCGCCCGAGCTGTTCTTCTCCCGCGAAAACCGGCGCGTGACCTTCAAACCGATGAAAGGAACTGCACGGCGCGGCGCCTCGGAAGCATCGGACCGCGCGCTGCGGGAATCGCTCGCGACGGCGGAAAAGGAGCGGGCCGAGAACCTCATGATCGTCGATCTCATTCGCAACGATTTGTCGCGAATTGCGGAGCCGCATTCGGTAACGGTGCCATCGCTGTTTTCCGTCGAGAAATATCCGACGGTATGGCAGATGACCTCGACCGTGACCGCCGATATCGGGCCCGAGATCGGTCTGGAGCACATCTTCGCGGCGACCTTTCCATGCGGATCGATCACCGGCGCGCCGAAGATCGAAGCCATGAAGATCATTGCGGAACTCGAAAGCGGACCGCGGGGAATTTATTGCGGCGCGATAGGCATGCTGCGGCCAGGTGGCGACGCCGTCTTCAATGTTGCGATTCGCACGCTCGCAGTGGACACCATTTCCGGATCGGGCCAATACGGAGTCGGAGGCGGAATAACCGCCGATTCGCTTGCCCGTAACGAATACGACGAGGTTCTCGCGAAATGTTTGGTCGTGCAGGAATTATCGGCGATCGATTGATTGTGAAAGCAGGGCGGAAACGGGCGAAGCCCTGCATGGATTTGCGCCGGCCCGGCGGTGGCCGATAAATATGATTTCAGTTTATGGAAAGATGCCAGCAAGCACTCGATGGCTGTTCTCCCTCTCCACCCTGCATTCCCTCGCGTGCGGCGTCTTTCCCTTTTATTCCCATTGTCGTGAGCTCCAGGAGAACAATGTGCCCAGAGATGCAGCCAGGAAATTGAAGCACGCGTTGTCCGATGCGCAGGACGAGGCGCAACGCAAGGCGGCGGCGTTGGCGTTGCTGCGGCACAGTCTCAGGTTCGGGCACCGGCGGTTGTCACTGAAGCGCCTGGAAGAAGCGGTCGGTTGCGGCGCCGCGCTCGAAGACGAGGATCTCCACCGCTGTGCGGAGTTGGTATTGCGGGCCAGTGATACGCACATGCATGCCAGGTTGGCGAACTTGAGCCGTCAGCTCACTGCCGTGAGTAGTTCCAGCTTGTCCCGGGTCAGGTTCTGCGGCTTGTTATGATCGGCGGATTCACAAAGTAAGCGCAACGCCGCACGAAATAGGAGGGCGAGCTGAGATACTCCTTGCATCCAATTCCCGCCAAGAAAAAGGATGCAACGATGCATAAGTACCACCAGCTCACCCAAGAA
>NZ_QVLR01000011.1 GCF_014822185.1 Azoarcus sp. Aa7 | reverse complement strand
ATGAACCTGTTGCGGCTCAATACCACCCGCAAGGCGAGCATCAAGTCGAAGCGCATGCTGGCTGCCACCCTCGATGAATTTCGCGCCGAGTTGCTCGGAGTTATGACATGAAGGTGCGATTGCCCTGAGTTCATCGCCTCCTTGAAGAGCGGTGTCATCGGCTGAGATATCGGGCGTGTCCTCCGCAGGACTGCGGTGCCCAATGAACTCGAAGAGGAACTGTGGTTCCGAAGTTGAAGAGTCTGCGAGGAGGCCCTTGTAGTGAAATGAGTGGATGAACAAGCGGGTGAGTTTTTCGTCCTCGTAGGCCAACGAGAAATATGTGCGGCCAACAATCAACTCGCTTGGCGATGTCATTGCCGAAGCCTCCTAACGTCGAAGCTCAGGGGCGCGCCGCTTGCGGCGCGTCCCTTGAAGCGTAGTGTTAGAGACGGCGGATTCACAAAGTAAGCGCAACGCCGCACGAAATAGGAGGGCGAGCTGAGATACTCCTTGCATCCAATTCCCGCCAAGAAAAAGGATGCAACGATGCATAAGTACCACCAGCTCACCCAAGAA
>NZ_QVLR01000010.1 GCF_014822185.1 Azoarcus sp. Aa7 | reverse complement strand
TATCGGTGTCGCCGTCACCGTCGGTGACGGTCACGCGCACGGCGAGGGAGCTGCCGGAGAGGAAGGCGGCCGAAGAGCCGGCTTCGTCCGGATCGCCGGAATCGTTATGGACGATGGCGCGATACTGGGTGAGGGTGACGTCGCCGGAGGCATTGATGCTGACGGTGAAGACGAGATCGTTGCCGGTGGTGGTGCGACCCTCGATGACGCCGCCGTTATCGACGAGGACGATGGCCTGTCCGGACAGCGTATCGGTGAGGCCGGTGGCGGTGTTGCCCGCATCGAACACCAGCGAATAGGCGGTGGCGCCGGAAGTGCTTGGACCGTCTGCACCGAAGTCGGTGGTGTTGGAGTACAGGTTTGCGGCGCTGATCGTGGCCTGCCCGAGTGTTCCGGCAGGCGATGCATCATCGGGTACATTGACGCCGCCCGTTTCGTCGACAGCTAGGCTGGCCTCGCTGGCTGCCGTGATCGAGGCGACCGGCACATCGTCCACAATCGTCACCGTCAGCTGCGTCGTCGCGATGTTCGGATCCACCGGGTCGCCGTCAGTCGCAACGACCCCGAACTGTTCGACCAGCTCGGTATCGTTGGCGGGCTGAGTATGCGTCTCGGCAGCGTTCAGCGTGTAGCTGTAAGTGATCGTGCCGGTAGCCGGATCGAAAGCGGTAACCGACAGCGTATTGCCGAGCGGGGTGGTGGCCGACGTTGGCGTGAACACTCCGTCGACGATGACTTGCATGTCTCCGATCGTAAGATTCTGGATCGTGAGCGATCCGACGCCATCGGGCGCGGTGATCACGAAGCTGCCGCTGACCGTGGTCGGCGTGAGCGTGCCGCCTTCGCCGACAAGAGCTGCTTCGTTCACCGTGATCGTATCGCCGTCGACATTGATGATCCTGTCGATGCGGGTGATCGCATCGTCGGAAGTGTCGAGAGCTTCATAGGTGCCGCCGGTGGCGCTGGTGACCGTTACCGTCACGGTGTCGCCGGCGATCGCATCGAGTTCGGATTCGGTGAGCGTGACGCTGGTCGAGCCTTCAAGGCTGCCGACCGGGATCACGATCACTGCGCCATTCGATAGCGTGAGTTCCAACGGGGTACCCAGCGGCGCGCTGGTCACGGAGGCGGTGTATGTGACCGCGCCACCCAGTTCCGATACCTCGCTCGAGGCATTGAGCGTGACCGTGGTCGTGTCGATGGTGTCGACCAGAGTCACGTTGCCGACCGTGGGCGGGTTGAGGGCTTCGAAGTTGGAGCCGCCCGAGAGCGCGACATTGGTCGCGACCGGCAGCACTGCGTCCGCTTCCTTGTAGACGTCCTCGAACAGCGATTCGGGAATCGGGACCGCGAGCGAGGCGCTCGTGCCTTCGCTGATGGTGATCGTCTGCGTGTTGCCGGCGAGATCGGTGAAGGTGATCGTAACCGGATCGTCGCCCGGACGCACGGCGGCGTTGAGCGTGACGACGTATGTGAGGGTGGTGCCGTCCTCGGTGAATGACGGGGCCGCCTCGATCGTGACGGTGAGCGAGGAGTTGGTCTGGTCGATCGTGTCGTTCACCACCACGGTGGCCGGGCCGGTCGGGGAGACCGTGCCGAAGTCGCTGCCGCTGGTGTCGACGACCGAGACCGGGAAGGTTTCGGCGTCGATGTAGGGGTCTTCGCCCTGGATCGGGAAGGGCGTCGAGGTTCCGGTGGTCGAGCCGACCGGGATGACGATGATCGCGCCGTTGCTCAGCGTGATGACGAGGTCACTGCCGGTGACCGGGTTGTTGACGGTCGCGGTGATCGTCGCCGTGCCCGTGCCTTCGAACACCGTGATGTCGCCGAGCGTGATCGTCGTGCCGAGGGGCACCGCCTCCTCGGTGATCGGCGCCGGTTCTTCCGGTTCGAGGAGGGCTGCCGCCTCCTGCGCATAGTCGAATTCGAGCGGGCTGACTCCCTCCGCGATCCGCAGCAGGCGCACGAAGCTGTTGCCGTCGCCGCCGCCGCCGCCGGCCAGACCGGCCGCAGGGGCTTCGAGGTCGTCGAGGTTGCCGCCCCGTTCAAGGGCCTGGATCACCTGGTCGACGGTACCCTGCGAGACTTGGGCATCCTCGCGGCCCGGACGGGTCGTCGCGGACACCTCCGCGGTCAGGGTCACGATCTGGTCTGCCGTGACCGTCATCGGCGCACCGTCCGACATTGCCAGTTCGACATTGCCACCGGACATCGTGATGACCACTTCGCCTTCCTGCAGCGTGTCACCCGCCTTGAGCGGACGCAGGTTGCCTTTCACATCGCGCGCAAATGCCCTGCCCGTGACCGCCACGACTACCGCAATCGCTTGTGCCATTTTCCCTGCTCCTCTGATCGTCTGGCGAAGCCGCCGGGGCGGCTGCGCGGGAATCCTTTTACACTTGGTAACAGAGTAGCCCGGAGGTCGATCGGAAGGTATTGGCCGGAGGTACAGGGGGTGCGGCGCTTGGTGTGAAGCATTTCACGGAATGTGACGATTTGTTACTGCGTCCGCCGGGGTGTGCGATCAGAGACGGCGCGGCGGGAAAAGGCCTATTATTCGGAGCCGTCCGCGATACGCCGGGCACCCCTTCGATTCGCCCGGTTTTCCCGATGTCGCACGCCTTCGCCCTCGAACTTCTCGCTCCTGCCCGCAACCTCGAATCCGGCGTCGCCGCCATCGGGCACGGGGCCGACGCCGTGTATATCGGCGGGCCGTCCTTCGGCGCGCGTGCCTCTGCCGGCAACAGCATGGCGGACATCGCCGCGCTCGCCGCGCACGCGCACCGCTATTCGGCGCGCGTGCTGTTGGCGCTCAACACCATCCTGCGCGACGACGAGCTGGAAGACGCACGCAAGGTGGTCATCCAGGCACACGAGGCCGGGGTCGATGCGCTGATCGTGCAGGACATGGGCCTGCTGGAGCTGGACCTGCCGCCGATCCAGCTGCACGCGAGCACGCAATGCGACATCCGCACGCCGGCGAAGGCGCGCTTCCTGCAGGACGTGGGCTTCTCGCAGATCGTGCTGGCGCGCGAGCTCGACCTGGGCCAGATCCGTGCGATCGCCGACGCCACCGACCGCGAGCGCTGCGCGCTGGAGTTCTTTATCCACGGTGCGCTGTGCGTCAGCTACTCGGGACAGTGCACGATCAGCCACGCCTTCACCGGACGCAGCGCGAACCGCGGCGAATGCGCGCAGATGTGCCGCCTGCCGTGGTCGCTGAAGGACGCGGACGGCACGCCGGTGGCCGATCGCCGGCATCTGCTGTCGCTGAAGGACAACGACCAGACGGCGAACCTCGACGCGCTGATCGACGCCGGTATCCGCTCGTTCAAGATCGAAGGCCGGCTGAAGGACCTGGCCTACGTGAAGAACGTGACGGCGCACTACCGTCAGGAGCTGGACCGCATCCTCGAAGCTCGGCCGGAACTCGCACGCAGTTCGGCGGGCCGTTCGACCTTCACCTTTGCGCCGCGGCCGGACAAGACCTTCAATCGCGGCAGCACGGACTACTTCGTGAATGGCCGCCACGGCGACATCGAGTCCTTCGAGTCGCCCAAGTTCGTCGGCGCCCCGGTCGGGCGCGTGCTGGGCGTGAGCGGGCGCTTCGTCACCGTCGATGCGGCCGAACCGCTCGCCAACGGCGACGGCCTGGCGTGGTTCAACGCCGCGGGCGAGTTGCTGGGCGCGCGCGTCAATCGCGTCGATGACAACAGGATCCAGCTCGTCGACCTGCCGCAGGGGCTCGTGAGCGGCGCGACGCTGTATCGCAACGTCGATCACGCGTTCGAGAAGCAGCTCGCGGGCAAGTCGGCCGAACGTCGCGTGCAGGTCGGACTGCGTCTTGCCGACGCGGCGGACGGACTGGCGCTGACGATCAGCGACGAAACCGGCATCTCCGCGACGGCCACGCTCGCCTGCGACAAGGCCGGTGCGCGCGACCCGGTGCGCGCGCTGACGACGCTGCGCGACAGTCTCGCGAAGCTCGGCGGCACGCTGTTCGTCGCGGCTGCCGACGATGTGACAATCGACACGGCGCAGCCCTGGTTCGTGCCGGTCGGGCAGCTCAACGCGCTGCGCCGTGCTGCGGTCGAGGCGCTCACCGCCGCGCGTGCCGCGGGCTGGCGGCGCCCGCCGCGTGCGCTTCCCGTCGATCCGCCCGCGCGCTATCCGGACACTTCGCTGAACTACCTCGGCAACGTCTTCAACGCCCGCGCGCGCGACTTCTACCGCAAACACGGCGTCGAACTGATCGCCGACGCCTTCGAGGCGAACCACGAAGACGGGCTCGTGTCGTTGATGATCACCAAGCACTGCCTGCGCTACAGCTTCAACCTGTGTCCGAAGCAGGTGAAGGGCATCCGCCCCGAGCCGATGACGCTGTGGCAGGAGCGCGCGGACGGCGAGCGCGTCGTGCGCGAGCCGCTGACGCTGCGCTTCGACTGCAAGAAGTGCGAGATGCACGTGGTCGGCCGGCGTGTGACCGGCAATGGGGAACGGTCCGCGGCGGGGTGAGTGGGGCCGTCCGAAGGGCGGGATGAAATCCCGCCGGTCGTCCGGGGCGTCGGCCTGCTTGCCCGCCCTGCCGCCGCGTGGCGGGATTCGCTGCGCTGCTCCCGGTCAATCGCGCACGAGGAAGGGCAGGTTCGCGGTGGCCGCCTTGCCTTGGCGGTCGCGGATCGTGATGAAGAGGCGGTAGGCGCCCGGCCGCTGCGGGGCGAGGAAGCGCACGCCGGCCGCGTCGGCGTGCAGCACGGGTACCGCGATGCGCGCCGGGGGCGTCTCGATGCCGCTGCCCCCGCGCAAGTCGGTCGCTTCGGCCAGCACTTTCCACTCGGTGCGCAGGGCGGACCCATCGAAAGATGCAGCATCCACGCCGGCCGACACTTCCTGGCCCGGCGCGAATGCGTCCGCCGCGATGCCGATGCCGCGGATGGCCGGCGCAGGCTCCGTGACGGGCTTGCCCCACGCCTGCGCCAGCGCGTCGCTCATCGCCGTGAGGCTGCCGTCCGCGAGCAGCAGGCCGTGCCAGGTCTCGGTCTGCTCCTGCTTCGCCCCCCACAGGAAGGGAAAGGCGCCCGCGATCTGCGGCTGTGTGCGCAGGAAGGCGAGCACGTCGCGAAAGAACGCGGCCTTCTCGCTGCTGGTGGGCTCGACCGGCGCGCCCCACGGCTTTGTCCCGGCCTGCCACTGGCCCAGCGGCCCGAGTTCGCCGATGACGACCGGTTTCGTGATGCCGGCGTCGCGCACGCGCTGCGGCAGGGTGTATGCCGCCCCCGCATAGGCGTTGATGCCCAGCAGATCGACGTTCGCGCAGCAGGTGGCGAGCAGCTTCAGGCGTTCGATGCCGCCATCGACGACGACCATCAGGGTCGGGTGCGCGGGGTCGATCGTCTTGATGATGCGCGCGAGACGATCGATCTCGCGCCACGTCGGCAAGGGGTCGGCTGCGCCGGTTTCGACCTCGTTGCCCACCCCCCAGGCGAGCAGCGCAGGATGCTTGCGGTGGCGTTCGACGAAGCGGCGGATGGCCTGCTCCTGCGCGCGCAGCGCGTCGGCGTCGCGCGGATACGCGATCGACAGGCCCATCACCACGCGCAGGCCGAGGCGTTGCGCCTCGTCGAGCACCCACGCGTCGGCTTCGCCATAGACGCGGACGACCTTGGCCCCGGCCGCGGCAAGTTTCCCCAGGGCATCCCGGTCGCCGGCGAACGCGGCGCCCTGCCATTGCTGCGGTGCCGCTCCTGCGCGGACCGGCAGTGCAGCTAAACACGACAGCGCGAGCGCGAAGGCGAGCAGGCGGTGAAGCATCGCAAGGGGCGGCAACATCCGGTGGGTGGGGATGGTCACGCGGACTTCCGGGCCTCAGGCCGAGCGGCCGCGCAGCGCATTGAGCAGGATCGCGATCGTGCTGCCGTTGTGCAGCATCGCCGTCGTCACCGGCGACAGCACGCCGATCGCCGCCGCGCCGAGGATCGCGGTGTTGAGTCCGACGGTCAGGCGGTAGTTGTTGCGAATGCGCTTCATCGTCGCCTGCGCGAGCGCCTTGGCGTCGGCAACACAGCCGATGTCGTCCTCCAGCAGGGCGACGTCGGCGGTCAGGCGGGCGATATCGGCACCCTTCTGCATCGCGACGCCGACGTGGGCGCCGGCGAGCGCGGGGGCATCGTTGATGCCGTCGCCGATGAAGGCGATGCGCGCGCCCTGCCGGCCCAGCTCCTCGACGATGTGCGCCTTCTGCTCGGGCAGCAGTTCGGCATGGAAGGCGTCGAGGCCCAGCTCCGCGGCGAGCTCGGCGGCGCGTTCGTGGTGGTCGCCGGTCAGCATCAGGATTCGTTTGGCGCCCAGTCCGCGCAGCCGGGCGATGGTCGTGGCGGTGTTGGCCCGTACTTCGTCCTTCAGTGCCAGCACGCCCAGCAGCGTGCCGCCGAAGCCGATGTACAGCAGCGTCTTGCCCTCGCGGTACAGGCGGTCGATCGTTTCGATGTGCGCCGAGACATCGATCTTCTCGTCGTCCTCGATGAAGTGGCGCGAGCCGACGACGATGCGCCGGCCGTCGATCACGCTGGCGACGCCGTGCGCGACGATGAACTGCACTTCCTGGTGATCGAAGTGCTTGCCGGAGATCTCCTTCGCCGCCGCGACGACCGCCAGCGCAAGGGGGTGGAAGTAATGCTCCTCGACCGATGCGGCGAGGCAGATCAGGTCGTCGGCGGTGAAGCTGGGGTCGAAGGTCACCGAGTCGGTGACCGCGAGCCGGCCGGCCGTGAGCGTGCCGGTCTTGTCGAAGACGAAGGTGTCGGCGTCGGCCAGCCGCTCCAGCGCGCTCGCACCCTTCACGAGGATGCCCGAGCGCCCGGCACGGTACATCGCCGACTTGAACGCGACCGGCGTCGCCAGTTTCAGCGCGCACGAGTAGTCGGCCTGCAGCACCGCGGCGGCGCGGCGCCAGTCGCGCGACAGCAGGTAGGTCGAACCTGCCAGCCCGAGCACGATGGGCACCAGGCGGTCGGCGAGGCGAGCCGCGCCGAGCTGCGCCTCGCTCTTCGCCGTGAGTGACTGTTCGACGTAGTCGGCGATGCGCGCCGCGGCGGTGCGCGTGCCCACCTGCTCGGCGTAGATCTGCAGCCGGCCTTCCTCGATCAGCGTGCCCGAGAGCACTGCGTCGCCGCGCCCCTTCACGACCGCGACGCTCTCGCCGGTCATCGCGGCCTCGTTCACTGTGCCTTCGCCGCCGAGCACGGTGCCGTCGACCGGGATCACGGCGCCGGTGCCGACGACCACCGTATCGCCGACGCTCACCTCGGCCGCGGGGACGAGCACTTCCTGTCCGTCACGCACGATCCAGATCTCGTCGCTGGACGGGCGCAGCAGGTGCTTGAGCAGATCGTCCGAGCGCCGCGCGATCGAGTCTTCGAGGTACTCCCCGAGCGCGAGCATGAAGGTCGTGGTGTTGGCGGCGCTGAAGTCGCCGCGCGCGAGCGAGATCGACACCGCCAGCGCCTCGAGCACGTGCGAGGAAATGCCGTTGTCGCGGTAGTCGTCGAGGGCGTGCTTGATGAGCGGTGCCGCGGCGCCGAGCGTGACCGGCAACTGCACCGACGCGGGCAGGTAGGGGGTGCCCAGCAGGGTCGCGAGGCTGGCCACCAGCGGCCCGGCACCTCCCTCGGCGTCGACGGTGTTCGCGCGCGCAGCACGCGCGCCCGGCGGCGGCAGTGCCGCGACGGCCTGCTGCAAGGCCTCGACCCCGGTTGCCGCGGGATCGAAAGTCAGCACCAGCGAATGCGCGCGCGGATTGACCCGCGCCTCATGCACGCCGGGGATGTTTTCCGCCGCGCGTTCGATCGCGAGTGGCGCCGCGGGCGTGCCGGGAGCGCACGCGAAGCGGAAGCGTACCCGTCCGCGCGTGCGGTGCGCGACCGTCAGCGAGCGGAACCACGACCCGCCGCTCATGCGCCGCCGTGCTGCTCCGCCTCAACTTCGGCCTTCAGGTCGGCCATCTGTTCCTTGAACTCCTCGACGCCGCCGAGCATGCCCGCATACAGCTTCATGCCCGTCTTCAGCAGCTTGCCGCGCAGCTCCTCGTCGCTCAGCACGTAGGCGGCGGCCGCGCCGATCGCGGCGCCGAGCAGGAACTGGTCGTATTGGCGCGACTTCAGCAGGCCGGGCATCGCGTGCAGCAGGCCCGCGTCGAAGCCGTGGCCCGCGGGGCCGCCCTGGCCGCCGGCGGGCATGCCGTAGCCGCTGCCCCAGCCGCCCGGCGCGTAGCCGGCGGCGTACTCGTCATGCCGCGCTTTCTTGTGCTTCTTCTTGCCCAAGGTGCTTCTCCCTTTTTCCGTTGCTGCGGCGCGCGGATTGGCGCGCCAGGTAATCGATCGCGGCCAGACCCGCCGCGCCGCTCGCGACGGCCACCAGCACGCCGCGGAAATCCTGCCGTTGCCAGGCATCGGCTGCCGCGCAGCCGGCCGCCAGCGCTGTGCCGCCCTGCAGCGCCTGCTTCAGCACGGCCCGGCCGGCCGCCGGCGTGGCGCGCCCGGCCGGCTCCTGCAGGGCCGCCAGCAGGCCGGTGGCGACGAAGCCGCGGACGAAATTCGCCGGCATCTCGCCGGCCTTCACCTTGACCGGAAGCTTACGCATCGCGCGCATCAGGCCGAGTCTCCGGTGTCGGCAGGCGGCACCGGAACCGGAGCCGCGGCTTTCTTGCGTGTGCGCGGGCGCGCTGCGGCCGCTTCGGCGGTCTTGGCGGCCTTGGTGGCATCGGCCGTCTTGGCTGCGCTGGTGACAGGGCTGCTGCGGCGGCGCGCCCGGGGCTTGCTTGCCGGCGCGGTTTCAACTGCCGGGTCGGCGGATGCGGCCGCAGCCGGGGCTGCGGTTTCCGGAGCTGCAGGCGCCGCCAGTTTGGCTTTCAGGCCCGCCGACGAGTGTTCGATCGCGTCGAGGCTGGAAATCGTCGCGTCGCGCAGTCGTTCCTGCGCCTTGTCCAGGCTGCCGCGCAGGCTGACCGTCTTCAGCAGCCTTACGGCCGCGGCGCCGACCATGGCGCCGATTGCGAATGGAAGCACGGGATACATCTCATCCCTCCTTTCCGTCGTGAGTGAAATTGCGCTTGCCGCGGGCAAGCAGGACGCCCGCGCCGCCGGCTGCGATGCCGGCCAGCAGTGCGGGGTTGAGTTTGCCCAGCAGCGGGCCGACGACGCCGATGGCGTGGTGCTGGCCGCTGAGCACGGAGAAAGTCTTTTCGAGGAAATCGGCGATCAGCCCGTGTTCCATGTGGGCCTCCTCGGGCGCGACGCCGCCTTGCGCGTGCACCTGCTCGAGGCGCAGCGCATCCGCGGCGGCCTCGTGCCATACCTGCAACTGCCGCGCATCCTCGGCCTGCAGGCGGCGCAGGCTCTTGCGCAGGCCACCGTCGGTGCGCGCGATCAGCGTCTCGTACAGTTGCAGGCGGCCGAGCGTACCGGCAAGCCCACGCTCGCAGTTCGCGCGCCAGCCTGCGGCGAGGCTGGTCTCCAGCAGGAAGGGATCGAGCGGGCTGGCGACGCCGTGGCGCCGGCACAACCGTGCGAGCGTCGCGATGCGCGCCTCGGCCGCCTTCAGGCTCGCGGCGAACGGTTCCCGCGGCCCGTAGGCCTCGACCGCCTTGCGGAAGAAGGCGCGGGCGGCGAATTCGTCGTACAGCGCGATGCGCAGCGCCTGGTGTGTCGGCGGGAACGGCGCCTTGCGCTCGATGCGCCGGCCGCGCAGGATCGCCTCGTCGTAGTTATGCACTCGACACCTCGCGGTGCTTGGCGACGAGGATGTCGAGCAGGGCCTCGGCCGCGGGCGAGCGCACCCCGCCGAGCAGGTCCGGCCAAGCGGCGGCGGGAATCGCCCCGGTGTCGTATTCGACGGTGCAGGAGCGGGCCAGCAGGTTCAGCTTGACCGAGCGGATCCCGGGGGTGTGGTCGAGCGCCTGCCCGAAGCGTTTCGCGTCGCCGATCGCGTCCATCTGGCCCTGGTCGAGATCGACTTCGAGCTTGAGGCGGATGCGCCCCGGGATGTGATGGGCGATGCGCAGGTTGCGCGAGAAGCGTTGCAGTTGCTCGAATGCGTCCATGGGATGCGGCGTGGGTCCGGAGATGGCAGCGGTCGTGTGCCCGCTATTTGAACAGATGACGGCGGTGTACCGCCATGTGGATGCCCAGCAGGCCGAGGAACAGGGCGCCGGTCGCCGCATGCGCCTTCTTGCTGCCGGCTGCGGCCAGCGCCAGCGAGGCGCCGAGACTGCCCAGCATGCCGTATTTCGCCCAGGTGTTGAGGCGCCGGTCGCGCTGCCAGCGTCGCAGCGTGCGTCGGCCGGATGCCTCTTCCTGCGCGGCAACTGGTGGCAGGTCGAGCGCGGCGGCGACTGCGGTCGATACGCGGGCTTCCATCACGGGGTGAGGGACCTGCGCCGCATCGTAGCGCAGCAGGAAGCTGCCGGTGACGATATTGCCCTCGACCGAGCTCACGCCCTCGAGCGCGGCCAGTTCAGCACCCAGTCCGGCATGCCGTGCGCCATCGCGCAGATGGCTATCCCGGACCCGTATGCGGCCGGGCACGGCCGAGACGATGTGTTTCATGGCGGCGCGCCCTCATCGCTGGAAATCCGACTGTTCGGATCATAGCTCGACTTGGGTACCCAGTTCCACCACCCGGTTCGGCGGCAGGTGGAAGTAGTCGGCCGCGCTGCCGGCATTGCGGAACATGACGATGAAGAGGCGCTCGCGCCAGCGTGCCATGCCCGAGCCCATGCGCCGGACGATGGTTTCGCGGCCGAGGAAGAACGAGGTCTCCATGGTCTCGAAGGTGAGTCCGTGCTCGGCGCAGCGCGCCAGCTCGGCCGGGATGTCCGGATCGTCCATGAAGCCGAAGGTCAGGCGCAGGCGGTAGAAGCCGTAGTCGACCTCCTCGAGCTCGATGCGGTCCTTCTCCGCGACGTGGGAGACGTCCGCGGTATGCACCAGCAGCACCACCACGCGCTCGTGCAGCACCTTGTTGTGCAGGATGTTGTGCAGCAGCGCGCGAGGCACGCCGTCGAGCCAGGTCGTCAGGAACACCGCCGTACCGGCGACGCGCGGCGGGGGGCTCGTGAACATCGACTGGATGAACAGGTCGAGCGGGATGGTGTCGGTGCGGATGCGGTTGTTGAGCATCGTGCGGCCGCGCTTCCAGGTCGTCAGGAAGGTGAAGATCACGGCCCCGATCAGCAGCGGGAACCAGCCGCCGGCGAGGATCTTCACCGTGGTCGCGGAGAAGAAGGCGATATCGACGGTGAGGAACACCGCGAGGAAGAGGCCCGCCTGCACCTTGCCCCAGCCCCACAGCGCGCGCACGACGACGAAGGCGAGCACCGTGTCGATCATCATCGTCATCGTCACCGCTATGCCGTAGGCCGAAGCCAGCGCGCTCGACGAGCGGAAGCCGACGACCAGCGCGATCACCGCGCCGAGCAGCATCCAGTTGATGCTCGGCACGTAGATCTGGCCCATCTCGCGCGCCGACGTAAAGATCGTGCGCATGCGCGGCGCGTAGCCGAGCTGCATCGCCTGGCGCGTCAGCGAGTAGGCGCCCGAGATCACGGCCTGGCTGGCGATGATGGTCGCCAGCGTCGCCATGCCGACCATCGGATACACGAACTCGTCGGGCACCAGCAGGTAGAACGGGTTGCGGACGTTATCCGGGTGGTCGAGGATCAGCGCACCCTGGCCGAGGTAGTTCAGGTACAGCGACGGGAGCACGACCGTGAACCAGGCGAGCTTGATCGGTTTGCGGCCGAAGTGGCCCATGTCGGCGTACAGCGCCTCGCCGCCGGTGATCGCGAGCACCACGGCGCCCAGGCCGAGCCAGCCCAGCAGCGGGTTGTCGGCGAGGAAGCCCAGGGCCCACGCGGGATTCATCGCGCCGAGGATTTCCGGGTGCAGGCGGATGCCGGAGATGCCCAGGGCCGCCAGCAGGAGGAACCAGCACACCATCACCGGCCCGAACACCGCCCCGACCTTCTGGGTGCCGTGGCGCTGCATCATGAAGAGGCCCACCAGGACCACGAGCGCGATCGGCAGCACGTAGGGCGCGAAGGCCGGCGTCGCGACTTCGAGGCCTTCGACTGCCGACAGCACCGAGATCGCCGGCGTGATCATGCCGTCGCCGTAGAACAGCGCCGCGCCGAACACCCCCAGCGACGACAGCACCCAGGCCTTGCGGCCGTCGGGGACGACGCGCAGCGCGAGCGAGGTCAGCGCCATGATCCCGCCTTCGCCGCGGTTGTCGGCGCGGGTGATGAAGACCACGTACTTGGCCGACACCACCAGCATCAGCGCCCAGAACACCAGCGACAGGATCCCGTACACGTTCGCCGGGGTCACCGGCACGGCGTGCGGGCCGTTGAACACTTCCTTCAGCGTGTACAGCGGGCTGGTGCCGATATCGCCATAGACGACGCCGATCGCCGAAACAGCGAGTCCGGCCAGTCCGGCACGCTGGTGGGCGGCTGGCGTATCGGTCGGGTGTTCCACACGGTCGGCAGTGTGCACGACAAGCCCTGGATGTTCTGTTTGGGGGGCTAAGCATACTGCAACGCAATATCCCGAAACAGCGGAATATTGGCGTCTCCCGCTGCCGGGCAAGCCGACTAGGACGGAGGCATCCGTCCCGTTGTCCACAGTTGCGACGCCTGCCCTACAATCGCGAGCGATTCCCGTTCAGGTTCCACGTCGATGAAAATATCACCTGCGGCCGACCTAGCATCGACCCTCCGCGACGCCCTCGGCATCGAACACCGGCCGGCTGTCGGCGAAGTGCGCATCGTGTCGCTCGTGCCTTCGCTGACCGAGCTCGTGTGCGAGCTCGGGCTGGCCGATCGTCTGGTGGGGCGCACGGGCTTCTGTGTGCACCCGCGCGATGTCCTGAAGACCATTCCCAAGGTCGGCGGCACGAAGGACGTGAAGATGGAAGTCGTGCGCGGGCTTGCGCCGACCCACCTGATCGTCAATGTCGACGAGAACAGGCGCGAGACGGTCGAGGAACTGGCGACCTTCGTGCCCAACGTGATCGTCACCCATCCCTGCACGCCGGCGGACAATCTCGAGCTGTATCGCCTGTTTTGTGGCGTATTCCATTGCGCCGACCGCGCCGTACGCCTCGCCGCCGACCTCGAGGCGGCGCTGGCCGAGGCGCAGGCGGTCGCGCGGGAGCTGTCGCGCGAAGACGTCCTGTATCTCATCTGGCGCGAGCCGTGGATGAGCGTCGCGCGCGACACCTACATCTCCGCGACGCTGGCGGCCGTGGGGTGGGACACGCTGCCCGCCGACGCCGGCGTGCGTTATCCGGAAATCGGTTGGCAGGCGCCGTGGATGACCGGTGTCGCGCGCGTGTTCCTGTCAAGCGAACCCTATCGCTTCCGCGAGCGGCATCTGGCCGAAGTCGCGGCGCTGTCGGGGCGGCCGGCGGCGATGATCGACGGCGAGATGGCGTCCTGGTACGGCAGCCGCGCGGCCGCGGGCCTGCGCTATCTGGCGGCATTGCGCCGCGCCCTCGCCGAAGCGACCTGAGGCTCGCCCCCGCGAGGAACCTCAGGCGCCGGACTCGGTGCGCAGCGTGGCGTCGAGCGCCTCGGGCGTCAGGATCGCGAACAGCGGCCGCACGAGCCGGTGGCGGTTGAGCTTCAGCAGCAGCTTGTCGCGGCTGACGAGATGGCTCGCACCGCCGTCGCGCGCGGTTTCGAGGAATTTCTGGTCGTCGCGGTCGCGACAGGCGGGCAGGGGAGGCGGGTCCTCTGCGGCGTCGGGTGCCGGTACCGTGCTCGAGCGGCCGGCGTAGGTCGCGAGGATGGTCGCCTGGCGCTCCGGGGCAATCGCGAACTGGCGGTAGGCGAGCACGCGCCGCAGCTCCTCCAGCGTTGCCGCGCTGGCCAGCAGCACTGCCCGGTCGCGCTCGATCCACTGGCGCAGGTGCTGCAGCCGGGGATCTTCGAACGCCCACAGCGCCATCACGGTGTTCGTGTCGAGCACGAGACGCAGGGTGGACGGGGCGGGCGGGGGGGAATGGAGGGCGGCTGGCATCGCAGGGGCCGAAAGGCGGGTTGGCGTAACGGGCGGCGGTAAACGACAGCGAGGGGGCCGGGCCCCCTCGCGTTCATTGTCGCCGGATCCGGTTCAGACGGGAATCAGGCGGCCTGTTTCGCGTCGAGACGGATCTTGACGTAGGAGCCCGGGGCTTCCTCTACCACCTTCAGCTTGCCCTTGGCCGGATCGCGCACGTCGACCTGCTCCGAATCGTGCGCGGTGACCCACGCCTGCCAGTCGGTCCACCACGAGCCCTGCTGGTGCTCGGCGCCCTCGAACCACTTGTCGGCGGTGCCGGCGAGCTTCGCGGCCGGGTTCAGCCAGTAGCCGTACTTGTTCGCGACCGGCGGGTTGACGATGCCGGCGATGTGGCCCGAGCCGCCCAGCACGAAGCGCACGGGGCCGCCGAAGTTCGTCGCGCCGGTGTAGGTGCTCTTCCACGGTGCGATGTGGTCTTCCAGCGTCGAGATGAAGTAGCAGGGAACCTTGATCTTGCCGAGGTCGATTTCGACGCCGTCGACCTCGATGCCGCCCGGCTGCACGAGGCGGTTTTCCATGTACAACGCGCGCAGGTAGAAGCTGTGCATCTTCGCCGGCATGCGCGTCGAGTCGGAGTTCCAGTAGAGCAGGTCGAACGGGAAGGGATCCTTGCCCATCAGGTAGTTATTGACGACGAAGGACCAGATCAGGTCGTTGGCGCGCATCATGTTGAAGGTGCCCGCCATCTCGGCGCCTTCGAGGTAGCCGCGCTCGAACATCTTCTTCTCGAGGCTGGATACCTGCTGCTCGTCGATGAACACGCCCAGTTCGCCCGGTTCCGAGAAGTCGGTCATGGTCGTGAAGAAGGTCGCCGCGGCGATGCGCTTCTGCTTCTTGCCCGCGAGGTAGGCGAGCGTGGTCGCCAGCAGCGTGCCGCCCAGGCAGTAGCCGCAGGCGTTCACTTCCTTCTCGCCGGTCTGCTTCTCGATCGCGTCGAGGGCCGCGATGATGCCTTCGAGCACGTAGGACTCGAAGGTCTTGTCGGCGAGGCGCTCGTCCGGGTTCACCCACGAGATCACGAACACCGTGTGGCCCTGGTCCAAGCACCACTTCACGTACGAGTTCTTCTCGCGCAGGTCGAGGATGTAGAACTTGTTGATCCACGGCGGCACGATCAGCAGCGGCCGCTTGTACGCCTTCTGCGTGGTCGGCGTGTACTGGATCAGCTGCATCATGTCGGTCTGAAACACGACCTTGCCCGGCGTCGTGCCGACGTTCTTGCCCAGCTCGAAGGCGCTGGTGTCGGTCATGCGCACGCGCAGCTGGCCGCCGCCGTCTTCCATGTCGCGCAGCAGGTTGTTCAGGCCCTTGATCAGGTTCTGGCCGTTGTTCTTGACCGTCTCGCGGAACACTTCCGGGTTGGTCAGCGCGAAGTTCGACGGCGACAGCGCGTCGATGTACTGGCGCGTGTAGAAATTGACCTTCTTCTGCGTCTGCTCGTCGAGCCCGTCGACACAGCACACGGTGTCATGCACGTGGCGTGCGGCGATCAGGTAGGACTGCTTGATGAAGTCGAACAGGAAGTGCTCTTCCCACTCCTCGTCCTTGAAGCGCTTGTCGGTCTTTTCCGGCGCGGCGATCGGCGCGCCGTGCATGCCCATCACGCGCAGCATCGAGTGCTGCCACAGCGAGAAGTAGTCCCACACCAGGTTCATCTGCGACTGCGCCAGCTTGTACGGGTTGGCCAGCAGCTTGGCCATCATGTCCATGAAGGCCTGCGCGATGCCCAGCTCGTCGCTGGGGGTCGTTACGCCCCGCTTGAGCTGGCGCTGGACGTGTTCGCTGATGAGGTGCGAGGCGCGCTGGGCGACCTCGGCGTAGGTTTTCGCGACTTCCTTGGGGTCGGGCAGGTCGGCGAACACGGTCTCGGGTGTGGGTGCGGCCATTTCTTGTCTTGCTCCTGTTTTCAAGCTGATTTTTCGAATCGGATGATGCCTGTCCGGTCGCCCACCTTGCGGACCTCGCCGCGCGCGACGAGGTAGTTGAGGTGCGCAATCGCCTCTCCCATGGCGAACATGACCTGATGGGTATCCAGCTCTCGGGGGAACAGCGTCGATAGCAGTTCCCCGGCGCTGCGGGGGGTCTTGATTTCGTCCAATAGTGCATCGCAGCGTTCACGGTGGTGCACATCGAGTTGTTCGATGCGCGCACGGATACCGCGGAACGGATGCCCGTGCGATGGTAGCACGAGCGTATCGTCGGGCAAGTCCTTGAAGCGGTTTAATGATTCGAGAAACCAGCCGAGCAGGTCGTCGTCCGGCGTGAGGGCGTAAACGCTGACGTTTGTCGAGATGCGCGGTAGCAGCATATCGCCCGAAATGAGCACTCCGAGCGACTCGCAATACAGGCTCGCGTGCTCGGGGGAATGGCCGTAGCCGACGATCACGCGCCAGTCGTGCGCGCCGATGCGCAGCACGTCGCCGTCGAAGATGCGCTGATAGGATTTCGGCAGGGCCGGGACGCCGCGGCGGTACGAGTTGCCGCGCTCGCGCAGCGCCCCCTGGCGCTCGGGGTCGAGGCCGTGGGCGGCGAAGTGCGCGACCATCTCCTCGACGGCGTTGCCCGCGACCTGGTTCCAGATCGCGTGGCCGTTGAAGAATTCGCCCTGCGTCATCTGCACCGGCGCGCCGTCGCGCTCGGCGAGCCAGCTCGCGAGGCCGAGGTGGTCGGGGTGGCTGTGGGTGACGACGATGCGCGACAGCGGGCGCCGGTCGCGGTCGAGGATGGCGTTCCAGTTGTCGCGTACCGGGTCGATGCCGAAGCCGGTGTCGACGACGGCGAGCGCGTCGCCGTCGTCCAGCGTCCACAGGTTGATGTGGTTGAGCACGAAGGGCAGCGGCATGCGCACCCAGCCCACGCCGGGTGCGACCTGCTTCACTTCGCCCGCGCCGGGGGTGTCGTCGAAGGGGTACTGCAGTTCTCCGCTTGCCGTCATTGCATTGTCTCCGTTGGAGGGAAAGCAATCGAGCATTGCCCTTACCCTCGAATTCTGATTAACTTTTTCGCCCGGTCCGGGCAGGTGGGCACGCAACGCGCCCGCTCCGGACCGGTTTTACTTCGATCGGTCGGCCAATGGCAAGCGAACAAACCTACACCATCACGGAACTCGCACGGGAATTCGACGTGACCCCGCGGGCGATCCGCTTCTACGAAGACCAGGGGCTGCTGAAGCCGTCGCGTGTCGGCCGCACCCGCGTTTACACGAAATCCGACCGCACCCGCCTCAAGCTGACGCTGCGCGGCAAACGCCTGGGCCTGTCGCTCGCCGAGATCAAGGAGCTGATCGAGATGCACGGCGGCGTGCGCAATGCGGCGCCCCAGTTGCTGCGTTTTCTCGTCGTGCTCGCCGACCGCCGTGCCGCGCTCGAACAGCAGCGCGAGGACATCGAGGCCGTGCTGGGCGAGATCGATTCGCTGGAGACGCAGTGCTCGGAACTGCTCGGCCACGACACGTCCCGTGCCGCCGAGGAACGCGCGGAAGTCGTTCGCCGCATGCGCGCCGGGGCTTGATTTTTTTGACGGTTAGTTTACGTTGACGTAAACGTAACAACAACGGGAACGGCAGGGCGGGTGTGACCGGTTGCACGGCGCGGATGCTCTCCGGTGGCCGGTCGCGGCCGCGGGAAAGTTGCGATGCGCGGGAGCGCGCCCGCACTGTGGCAGGATTGCGGGTTGAGCGCGTCCGCGCACGCTTGGCGCTGGAACACGGTTCCGCGCTGCAACGATAACCTGCGGAAGCCGGCAACGGATTCCGCCTGCGACTGTTCCTGGGAGTGACGATGGCAGCGAAGCTTCGCATATTGAGTGCTGACGACAAGGCCGAACTGGATCACGTACGCCAGTTCTTCCGCAATTACGCGGCGTGGCTGGGTGTGGACCTGTGCTTCCAGGGCTTCGGCGACGAGATGGCCACGCTGCCCGGCGCCTATGCGGCGCCCGAGGGGCGTCTGTTCTATGCCGAGAAGGACGGTCAGCCGGCCGGCTGCGTGGGCCTGCGTCCGACCACCGGCGGCATGTGCGAGATGAAGCGCCTGTACGTCGAGCCTGCGCACCGCGGGTTGGGCATCGGCCGTGATCTGGTGCTGGCTGCGATCCGCAGCGCGAAGGATCTCGGCTACCGCCGCATCATGCTCGACACCATGCCGGCGATGCGCATCGCGCTGAAGCTGTACCGCGAGATGGGCTTCACGGAAGCGCCGGCCTACTACCCGACGCCGGTCGAGGGCGCGATCCTGCTTTCGCTCGACCTCGAGAACTGGTCCGAGGAAGAGGTCGCGAACGAGAACCTGTTCCACCTGTTCGACTACAACCGCGCCTGGGCGCAGCAGATGCGCCAGGTGGATGCGGATTTCTTCTCGAAGCTGTCCAAGCTGCAGTCGCCCGAGTACCTGTGGATCGGCTGCTCGGACTCGCGCGTGCCGGCGAACCAGATCATCGGCCTGCTGCCGGGCGAGGTCTTCGTGCATCGCAACGTCGCGAACGTCGTCGTGCATACCGACCTCAACTGCCTGTCGGTGATCCAGTTCGCCGTCGACGTGCTGAAGGTCAAGCACATCATGGTCGTCGGCCACTACGGCTGCGGCGGCGTGAAATCGGCCCTGATGCGCGATCGCATCGGGCTGGTCGACTTGTGGCTGCGCCACGTGCAGGACGTGCATGTGAAGCACCAGAAGTCCGTCGACGCGCTTCCGCCCGAGCTCGCCCACGACCGCCTGTGCGAGCTGAACGCGCTGGAGCAGGTCGTGAACGTATGCCAGACGGTGGTGGTGCAGGACGCATGGCTCCGCGGCCAGCCGCTGACGGTGCATGCATGGATCTATGGATTGAAGGACGGACTGGTGCGCGACCTGGGGCTCAACGTGCGCCGTCCGGAAGACCTGATGCCGCGCTATGCCGCGGCACTTGAATCACTGGCCTGAGAGCCGGATAACCAAGACGTTTTACAGGAGAGAAGCATGAGTGATCCCGTCGTTATCGTTTCCGCCGCACGCACGCCGATGGGCGGTTTCCAGGGCGAGCTGTCCGGCCTGACCGGCCCGCAGCTGGGCGCCGTCGCCATCAAGGCCGCCGTCGAGCGCGCCGGGATCTCTGCCGAGCAGGTGCAGGAAGTGCTGATGGGCTGCGTGCTGCCGGCCGGTGTCGGCCAGGCGCCGGCCCGTCAGGCCGCGCTCGGCGCGGGCCTGCCGCTGTCGGCCGGCTGCACGACCGTGAGCAAGGTGTGCGGCTCCGGCATGAAGGCGACGATGCTCGCGCACGACCTGCTCGTGGCCGGCACCAACGACGTGATGGTCGCGGGCGGCATGGAATCGATGTCGAACGCCCCCTACCTGCTGCCGAAGGCGCGCGGGGGTTATCGCCTCGGCCACGGCCAGATCATCGACCACATGTTCCTCGACGGTCTCGAAGACAGCTACTCGAAGGAAAACAAGGGCCGTCTGATGGGCACCTTCGCCGAGGATTGCGCCGGCCACTTCGACTTCACGCGCGCCGCGCAGGACGAGTTCGCGATCTCTTCGACGACGCGCGCGCAGAACGCGATCAAGGACGGTTCGTTCGCGTGGGAAGTCGCGCCGGTGACGGTCGCCGGGCGCAAGGGCGAGGTCATCATCGACAAGGACGAGCAGCCGCCGAAGGCGCAGATCGACAAGATCGCCGGCCTCAAGCCCGCGTTCAAGAAGGACGGCACGGTGACCGCGGCGAACTCCAGCTCGATCTCCGACGGCGCGGCAGCGCTCGTGATGATGCGCCGCTCGACCGCCGACAAGCTGGGCCTGAAGCCGCTCGCGACCATCGTCGGTCACGCGACGCACGCGCAGGAGCCGGCGTGGTTCACGACCGCCCCGGTCGGCGCGATGCAGAAGGTGTTGGCGAAGGCCGGCTGGTCCAAGGACGATGTCGATCTGTGGGAAATCAACGAAGCCTTCGCGGTCGTCACGATGGCGGCGATGAAGGAACTCGACCTGCCGCACGACAAGGTGAACGTGCATGGCGGCGCCTGCGCGCTGGGCCATCCGATCGGCGCCTCCGGTGCGCGCATCCTCGTCACGCTGCTCGGCGCGCTGAAGCAGTACGGCAAGAAGCGCGGTGTGGCGAGCCTGTGCATCGGCGGCGGCGAAGCGACAGCGGTTGCGGTGGAGCTCATCTAAATGATCCTCACGCAAGAACAGGAAATGATCCGCGACTCCCTGCGCGCCTTTGCGCAGGAGCGCCTCGCCCCCTTCGCCGCCGAATGGGACCGCAACCATACCTTCCCGCGCGAGGCGCTGAAGGAACTGGCCGAGCTCGGCGCGCTGGGCATGGTCGTGCCGGAGCAGTGGGGCGGCGCGGGAATGGACTACGTAAGCCTGGTGCTCGCGCTGGAGGAGATCGCGGCGGGTGACGGCGCGACCTCGACCATCGTCAGCGTGCAGAACTCGCTCGCCTGCGGCATCCCGAACCGCTACGGTTCCGATGCGCAGAAGGAACAATGGCTGAAGCCGCTCGCGCGCGGCGAGAAGCTCGGCTGCTTCTGCCTGACCGAGCCGCATGTCGGTTCGGATGCGTCGGCGCTGAAGACCACGGCGGTGAAGGACGGCGACGCCTGGGTCATCAACGGCGTGAAGCAGTTCATCACGACCGGGCGCGAAGCCGACGTCGCGATCGTGTTCGCGGTGACCGACAAGACCGCCGGCAAGAAGGGCATCTCGTGCTTCCTCGTGCCGACCGACGCGCCGGGCTACATCGTCGCGCGCATCGAGGAGAAGATGGGCCAGAAGGCCTCCGATACCGCGCAGATCCTGTTCGAGAACTGCCGCGTGCCGGCGGATGCGCTGCTCGGCGCCGAAGGCGAGGGCTACAAGATCGCGCTGTCGAACCTCGAAGCGGGCCGCATCGGCATCGCCGCGCAGTGTCTCGGCATGGCGCGTGCGGCGCTGGAAGCGGCGGTGAAGTACGCGCACGAGCGCGAGACCTTCGGCAAGCCGATCTTCGAGCACCAGGCGGTGAACTTCCGCCTCGCCGACATGGCGACGCAGCTCGAAGCCGCGCGCCAGCTCGTGTGGCACGCGGCGACGCTGAAGGACGCCGGCCGGCCGTGCCTCAAGGAAGCGTCGATGGCGAAGCTCTTCGCCTCGGAGATGGCCGAGAAGGTGTGCTCGGACGCGATCCAGATCCACGGCGGCTACGGCTACGTCAGCGACTTCCCGGTCGAGCGCATCTACCGCGACGTGCGGGTGTGCCAGATCTACGAAGGCGCGAGCGACATCCAGCGCCTCGTGATCGGCCGTTCGCTGGCGATCTGACGGAGCAGTTTCCCGATCCTGCGGGTGCAGGCGCCGGGGGCGTTCTCCCTGCAGCCTCCCTCTAGATGCCCTTGGCGTCCCGCGGGATCTTTTTATTCACGTCGACCGGGGCCGTCCAGAGCCCCGGCGGTAGAGGACAGGAGACAAAACTGATGTACGAAACCCTCGAAATCGTCGTCGAACAGGGCGTCGCGACGATCTGGATGAATCGGCCGGATGTGCACAACGCGTTCAATGCGCAGCTGATCGCGGACATCACCGCGGCGTGCCGCCAGCTCGACGCCGACGACGCAGTGCGCGTGGTCGTGCTCGCCGGCCGCGGCAAGAGCTTCTCGGCCGGTGCCGACCTCAACTGGATGAAGGCCGCGGGCGAGGCGAGCATCGAGGCGAACCTCGCCGATGCGCGCAAGCTCGCCGGCATGCTGCGCACGCTCGCCGAAATGCGCAAACCGACGATCGCGCGCGTGCAGGGCGCGGCGCTGGGCGGCGGCATGGGGCTCGCGTCCGCATGCGACATCTGTGTCGCATCCGACAAGGCGGTGTTCGCGACCTCCGAAGTCAAGTTCGGCATCATCCCGTCCGCGATCAGCCCCTACGTGATCCGCGCGATCGGCGAGCGCCAGTCCTACCGCTACTTCCAGTCCGCCGAGCGCATCTCGGCGCAGCGTGCCGGCGAGATCGGCCTCGCGCACGAGGTCGTCGCGGCCGAGGAGCTGGACGCCAAGGTGGGTGAAATCGTCACGGCGCTGCTGCAGGGCGGCCCGAAGTCGCAGGCCGCGGCGAAGGACCTGATCCGCGCGGTCGCGAACCGCCCCGTTTCGGACGAGGTGGTCGAGGACACCGCGCAACGCATCGCCTGCCTGCGCGTGACGCCCGAGGCGAAGGAGGGGCTGGACGCCTTCCTGTCGAAGCGTCCGGCGGCTTGGGTGCCGGCGCAATAAGTTCAGGACGGGAGAAGATCATGCAACTGCCGCAAAAGGTACGCATCGTCGACGTCGGTCCGCGCGACGGGCTGCAGAACGAGAAGCAGATCGTGTCCACCGAAACCAAGGTCGAGCTGATCGCGCGTCTCGCCGACGCCGGCCTGACGGCGATCGAGGCGACCTCCTTCGTGTCGCCGAAATGGGTGCCGCAGATGGGCGACAACGCCGAGGTGATGGCGCGCATCGTGCGCCGGCCGGGCGTGGCCTATCCGGTGCTGACGCCGAACCTCAAAGGTTTCGAGGCGGCGTTCGCCGCCGGTGCCGGGGAAGTCGCGGTGTTCGGCGCGGCGTCCGAGTCCTTCAGCCAGAAGAACATCAACTGCTCGATCGCCGAGTCGCTGGAGCGCTTCCGCCCCGTCACCGAGGCGGCGCACGCCGCAGGGGTGAAAGTGCGCGGCTATGTGTCCTGCGTCGCGGGCTGCCCCTACGAGGGGCCGGTCGCGCCGGAGAAGGTCGCCGAGGTGGCCGAGACGCTGATCGCGATGGGCTGCTATGAAGTGTCGCTGGGCGATACGATCGGTAGCGGCAATCCGGTGAACATCTCGCGCATGCTCGATGCGGTCATCAAGCGCGTGCCGGTCGAGCGGCTCGCCGGCCATTACCATGACACCTACGGCATGGCCGCGGCGAACATCTACGCGTCGCTGCAGATGGGCGTGTCGGTGTTCGACGCCTCCGTCGGCGGCCTGGGCGGCTGCCCTTATGCGGCCGGTGCGTCAGGCAACGTCGCGACCGAGGACGTCGTGTGGCTGCTGAACGGGCTGGGCATAGCCACCGGCATCGATCTCGAGCGCCTGGTCGACATCGCCGCATGGATCAGCGGGGTGCTCGGCCGCGAGCCGGCCTCGCGCGTAGCCCGCGCCGTGCTCGCGAAACGGGCGAAGGCAGCCTGTTCCGGCTGACTTCGTTCTGGAACAATGAACTCGATCGGGCTGCGGCGGACCAAACACCACAACACGCCGCACCCGATACCTACAACACCCCCGACCCCGACATGAGCATCGCATCCCCCTGCATCAACATCTGTCGCATGAGTGCGACGACCGGACTGTGCGAAGGCTGCTTCCGCAGCCTCGACGAGATCGTGCGCTGGAGCCGCAGCGAGGACGCCGACAAGCGGCGCATCCTCGAACTTGTCGCCCAGCGTCGCGCCGCCTCCGGTACCGCGCCACGCCTTGCCTCGACGGAGGGCGCATGAGCGATGCGCTGTGCGTCGGCGTGTGCATGATCGACTGGGACTCCGGCGTGTGTCTCGGTTGCGGGCGCACGCCCGAGGAAATCGACGGTGTGCCGGTGCCGTCGGCCCCGGCCGAGCGGCCGCAGGCCACGGCGCCGCTGCCCGACAACGTCGCAGCGCAGGTCGGCGAAGGCTCCGAATGAGCGTCGCAGCCATTTTGCCCGACACGATCCGCGTGCTCGAACGCGGCTGGCTGTCGGCCAACAACGTCGTGCTGTTCGACGGCGGCCGGGCAACCGTGGTGGACAGCGGCTACGTCAGCCACCGCGAACAGACTGTCGCGCTGTTGCGCGAGGAGTTGGCGGGGCGGCGGCTCGCGGAGCTCGTCAACACCCATTCGCATTCCGACCACATCGGTGGCAACGCCCTGCTGCAGCGCACCTTCGGCTGCTCCATCAGCGTTCCGGCCGGGATGCTGCCGGCGGTCGCGGCCTGGGACGAGGACGCGCTGTTGCTGACGACCGCGGCGCAGTCGGGCGAGCGCTTCCACGCCGACCGTGCCCTCCATGCCGGCGACACGCTGGGAATGGGCGAACTCGTGTGGCAGGCGATCGCCGCGCCCGGCCACGACATGGATGCGCTGGTGTTCCACAACCCGGATCGGCGCATCCTGATCTCGGGCGACGCGCTGTGGCGCGACGGTTTCGGCATCCTGTTCGCCGAGGTGCTGGGGCTGGGTGACGGCATCGGTGCCGCGCGGCGCACGCTGGAAGCGATCGCGCGCCTGCCCGTGGACATCGTGATCCCCGGCCACGGCGCCCCCTTCGTCGAATTCGACGACGCCCTCGCGCGTGCTTTCGCGCGCCTGCGCGCCTTCGAGGAGGACGGCTCGCGCATGGCGCGCAACGCGATCCGCGCGTGTATGACCTTTTCGCTGCTCGATTCGCGCAGCATGGCGATCGATGCCCTCGCGGCGCATCTCGCGGACGTGCCCTTGTACCGCGAGGCCAACGCGCGCTTCCTCGGCCTCGCGCCCGAAGCGCTCGCGGATTGGCTGGTGGGCGAACTCACGCGGGCCGGTGTCGCCCGGCGCGAAGGCGAGCGGCTGGTTGCCGCCTGATCCGACTTTAGTCATAGCTGTCATCGTCCCGCGCTGGCCGTGGAGCCTCGCTTTGGCGATAATCGACGCTCCACGCGGAGTTTCGGGTCATGCAGATCGTTCTGATTAGCGGCTTGTCGGGTTCGGGGAAGAGTGTCGCGCTCAAGGTGCTCGAGGACGCGGGCTATTACGCCGTCGACAACCTGCCGGCGAGCCTGCTGCCCAAGCTCATGGCGGAGCTGCGGCGGCTCGGCCACGAGCGTGTCGCGGTCGCCGTCGACGTGCGTTCCGGCGCCAACATCGCGGCCCTGCCGCAGAAGGTCGAAGACCTGCGCCGGACGGCTGGCGACCTGCGCGTGATCTTCCTCGAAGCGCGTGATGACGCGCTGATCGCGCGCTTCTCGGAAACGCGCCGGCGCCATCCGCTCGCGAGCGACGCGGTGTCGCTCGAGGAGGCGATCCAGCAGGAGCGCGACGCGCTCGAATCGGTCGCTGCGCTCGGTCACCGCATCGACACCAGCGACCTGCAGGCGAACACGCTGCGCGCGTGGATCAAGGACTTCATGCAGATCGAGGCGACCGCCGGGCTCACGCTGATGTTCCAGTCCTTCGGCTTCAAGTACGGCATCCCGCTCGACGCCGACAACGTGTTCGACGTGCGCTGCCTGCCCAATCCGCACTACGATCCGCTGCTGCGGCCCTTTACCGGCAAGGATCAGCCGGTGATCGATTTCCTCGAGAACATGCCCGAAGTGGCGCGCATGTACGAGGACATCCGCAGCTTCGTCGCCAACTGGCTGCCCAGCTACGCGCGCGACAACCGCAGCTATCTCACCGTCGCGATCGGCTGCACCGGCGGCCAGCACCGTTCGGTGTATCTGGCCGAGAAACTGGGGCGCCACTTCGCCGACTCCGTCCGCGTGCTGGTCCGCCATCGCTCGGCCGTGCGCCGCGCTGTGGACCACGGGGCGCGGCCGGCCGATCAGTGAAGGCGCGTCTGGCCGAATGGATCGTCCTGCTGCGGCCGGGCGACTGGCTCGTGCTCGCCGGCGCCTTGCTAGTGTGCGTGCTGTCGGCGCTGACACTGTGGCGTGGCGGGGCGCCGGACAAGGCGGTCGTGCGCGCCGGCGGCAAGGTGTTCGCCGAAGTGGGACTCGCTCGCACGCAGGTGGTCGAAGTCCCCGGCCCGCTGGGCGTCACGCGCATCGAGATCGAACCGGGCCGCGCACGCGTCGCATCCGACCCCGGCCCGCGCCAGTACTGCGTGCGCCAGGGCTGGCTGACGCGTTCCGGCGCCGTGGCGATCTGCGCGCCCAACCAGGTGTCCCTGAGCCTTGCCGGCGGTGCCGCGGACTATGACTCCCTCAACTATTGAGATTGTGCCGACCCCGGACGACCGGCGCATCGCGCGGCTGGCCACCGCCGCGATCGTGCTGACCGTCGCCGAGGCCGCGATTCCCCTGCCGCTGCCTGGCGTGAAACCGGGTCTGGCGAACATCGTCACGCTCATCGTGCTCGCGCGCTGGGGCTGGCGCGACGCCGTGTGGGTCGCGCTGCTGCGCGTGTTTGCCGGCAGCCTGCTGCTCGGCCAGCTGTTCGCGCCCGGGTTCTTCCTCAGCCTCGCGGGCTCGCTTGCGAGCCTCGCCACGCTGGGGCTCGCGATGCACCTGCCGCGACGCTGGTTCGGCCCCGTGAGCCTCAGCGTGCTGGCGGCCTTCGCGCACATCGGCGGCCAGCTCGTGCTCGCGCGGCTGTGGCTCGTGCCGCACGACGGCGTGTTCTATCTCGTGCCGGTGTTCGCCCTCGCCGCGACGGTGTTCGGCCTGGTCAACGGACTGGTGGCCGCCAGATTGATGTCGGGTCCGGCTTCGGACAAGGCTTGATCGACGTATAAAAAATAATAATATGCTGATGTTTATCGAGAGAGGAGAGATGACGTGAGCGAACAAGCGATCAGCCGTTTTCCGGTCCCCGAACTGAAGGACCTGCCCGACGATATCCGCGAGAAGATCCTTGCCGTGCAGGAGAAGGCGGGTTTCGTGCCCAACGTCTTCCTCACGCTCGCCCACCGTCCGGACGAGTTTCGGGCGTTCTTCGCCTACCACGACGCGCTGATGGAGAAGAACGAGGGGCTGACCAAGGCCGAGCGCGAGATGATCGTCGTCGCGACCTCGGGCGCGAACGAGTGCCTCTACTGCGTCGTCGCGCACGGCGCGATCCTGCGCATCCGCGCGAAGAACCCGCGCGTCGCCGATCAGGTCGCGACCAACTACCGCAAGGCCGAGATCACGCCGCGCCAGTGCGCGATGCTGGATTTCGCGATGAAGGTCGCACTCCAGGCCGCCACCGTCGACGAAGCCGATTTCGCCGTCCTGCGCGAACACGGCTTCGGCGAGGCCGACATCTGGGACATCGGCGCGATCTCCGCCTTCTTCGCGATGAGCAACCGCCTCGCGAATCTCTCCAGCATGCGGCCGAACGACGAGTTCTACCTGATGGGGCGCCTGCCCAAGGCTTGAGTTTGCCCGGGCCGCATCCTCGTCAGCGCCGCTCCGGCATGACGAGAATGCGGCCCGCGCGGCGGCGTCCGCCGATCCCGCCGCCCATCCCCTCGCCGCCATGTGCGTGGCAGATCGCACAGGCGAGCGCGTCCGCCGCATCCGGGCTTGGGCTGCCGTCGAGCGCGAGCAGGCGCTGCACCATGTGCTGCACCTGCTCCTTGTTCGCCTTGCCGTAGCCGACCACTGCCTGCTTGACCTGCAAGGCCGTGTATTCATGCACCGGCAGGTCGCACGCCACGGCGCCGCAGATCACCGCGCCGCGCGCCTGCCCGAGCAGTAGCGTGGATTGCGGGTTTACGTTCACGAACACCTTCTCGACTGCGGCCTGATCCGGCGTATAGGTCGCAATGACCTCGCGCACGCCATCGAGCAGCGTTTTGAGTCGCCCCGGGAGTTCCCCGTCGCGCGTCCTGATGCAGCCGCTCGCGACGTAGCGCAACTGGCTGCCGAGCTTGTCGATGACGCCGAAGCCCGTGATGCGCAGTCCGGGATCCAGGCCCAGGATGCGGGTCGCGACGATGCTCGATGCGGATGTGACCTTCATCCGCGCATTCTAAAGGAAGGCCGCCTATCCTCGCCGCACCCGCTGTTACAAGCCGTGCCTTGCATGACAGCCGGATTGACGCCGGATAATGCCGGTACGATACTCGCCCCCCCCCTCGCCCCCCTCGCCGCGAGTCGGCTCGCGGCAGGAACCAACAGGAGATTCAAGATGATCAGACCGTCCCTGCTCGGCATCGCCGTTGCGGCGGCATTCAGCGCGAGCGCGACTGCCGCCGATTTCAGCAACACGTATTTCTTCGGCGACAGCCTGAGCGATGCCGGCAGCTTTTCGGCCTTCGTACCGCCCGGCACCGGCCGCTTCACGACCAACCCGGGTCCGGTGTGGAGCGAGAATCTCGCCGCCGCGCTCGGGACGGAAGCCACCCCGGCCGTGGCCGGCGGCACCAACTACGCGATGGGCGGCGCACGCGTGACGTCCCTGCCGGGATACCCCGACGCCGATCCTACCCGCTTCGCCACGCCGATCCAGAGCCAGATCGCCGCCTACCTCGCGTCCACCGGCGGCCGGGCCGACCCGGGCGCGCTGTACTCGGTGTGGGGCGGTGCCAACGATCTGTTCCTGGCGCTCGAGACCTCCACGAACCCGCTCGGCGACATCGTCACGGCCGCATCCGATCAGGTCGCGGCGGTCGGCACGCTGAAGGCCGCGGGCGCGCGTTACATCCTCGTGTCGACGCTGCCCGACGTCGGCGCAACCCCTTTCGGCGCCTCCGTCGGTCCCGTCAATGCCGCAGGCATCACGGCGCTGTCGAGCGCCTATAACCAGGTGCTGTATGGTGGCCTGGCAGCCGCCCGGATCCAGGTCATCCCGCTCGACACCTTTTCCTTGTTGCGCGAAGTAGGGGCCGATCCGGCCCGCTACGGCTTTGCTAACGTGACGGTGCCGGCCTGTGGTGCAACGCCCTCCTTGCTGTGCACGGCCGCCGACTTCGTTGTCCCCGGTGCCGACCAGAGCTTCCTGTTCGCCGACGGCGTGCATCCGACCACCGCCGGCCATCGCGTGATCGCCGACTACGCACTGGGCGTGCTGCGCGCGCCGGGGGCAGTGTCGCTGCTGGCCGAGTCGCCGCTCTACGTGCGCGAGGGGTTCTACTCCACGGTGCAGGACCAACTCGCGCTCGGTGCCTGGGCGCGCGGGCAGAGCGGCCGCAACCTGTGGGCCAGCCTGGGCGGCGGACGCCTCAAATACTCGTCGAGTGAAGCGCTGCCCGGCGCCAGCGGCAATCCCTACGACCTTGCGGTGGGCGTCGACACCTGGCTCACGCCTTCGCTCAGCGTCGGCGCGGCGGTCGGCCTGGCGATGCTGGATGCGGACTTCTCCGCCGACGCGGGCGACTACGAACAGCGCGAACAGACCGTCGCGCTGTATGCCGGCTATCGCAGCGGGCCCCTGCACGCGACGGCCGTCGGCGCCTTCGGCAGCATCGATTACGACACCCGTCGCGACGTCACCCTCGGCGCGGCGCAGCGCACGATGAAGGGCTCCACGTCGGGCACCAACCTCTCGTTGGGCGTGCTCGCGGGTTACGACTTCAGTGCGGGCGCGCTGCGCCACGGTCCGACGCTCGGCATGCATCTGCAACAGGTCGAGGTCGACGGTTTCACCGAGAAGGGGCTGTCCTCGACGACGATGTCCTTCCGCAGCCAGGACCGCAATTCCCTGCTCGGTAGCATCGGCTACCAGGCGAGCTGGGACCTCGGCCGCTATCTGCCGTACGCGCGCGTCGCCCTCAACCACGATTTCGAGGACGACGGCCGCACGGTGCGCGCGAACCTCGCCAGCCTGCCGGCCAACGGCTTCGCGCTGCCGGCCTTCGCCCCCGAGCGCACGTGGGGCACGGCCGTCGTCGGTGTCGGCGCGAAGTTCTCGCCGACGCTGAGCGGCAACCTCGCACTGTCGACCCGCATCGCGCAGGACGACGTGCGCGCCTACGCGCTGCAGGCGGGGGTCAGCCTCGGCTTCTGACTCTCGGGCGGCGGGCTGTTCTCACATGCCCGTCGCAGCGAACCATGCGCCGGTCGGACTCGTCACGAAGATGATTGGCGCGATGCACGGTTCCGGCAGGGCCAACTGGGCCTCGATGGTGGCGTCTCCACCGGGTCGGGTGGCCGGGAAGAGATCCGTCATCACATTCACAGTCGACGCGCTTTCCGGCGAGTTTCTGCTCAGGCAGCTGACGATCGCGCGGAAGTTGGCGACGGTGTTCGTGCCGCGAATGTTCTCGGGAACGATCGGGGCGTCGGCAAAGACGAGACCGGTGACGTGGATCTCGAGCTTGCCGTCGACGGTCAACTCACCCTTTGCGCTCTGCACTGTCCATGGCAGGCCCCCGCCGTTCACCCCCCGGATCGCGTTGGTCGAACCGGTATAGGGTTGCGGCACCCCGACCATCGTGTCGAACTCAAGGATCTTGTCCACCCCTCCTCCTGCTGTTGCGGCACTCGCGATGCAGGCTGCCGCCAGCGCACAAATGCTCGTCAGTGCGAGTCGTTTCATTGTCGTCTCCTGGTTGGTCACTCCCGCCGGCTCCATCCGTCTGCCGGCAAGGTGTAAACGCGCCCGGTACGCGCAATATTCCGCAGCCCGGAGCATTGCCCGAAAGTACCGTCGATTTGACCAAACCCATGATCGTGCCATGGCTAATGCGCTAGACTTCTGTCATGGGCGGCGCGGCCGTCCCGTCACGTTTCCGGATTGAAGCCACGGGAGGCTGGAAGCGGGGAAGGCTATGCATCGGAATACGCAAAACAAGGGGAAATGCATGAAGAACGGATCGAAATTCGCCCTCGGGGCCGCGCTGATCGCGGGCGCGGGCTTTCTCGGAACGGCCGACGTGTTCGCCGACGTGCAGTCGGCCCGCGTGGTGGCCGCCGAGGAAGCGCGGATGAAAAGCGACTTCGCGCGCATGCTCGAAAGCACCAGGGAGCTCAACAAGGCGCTCAAACGTGTCGGCGAGCAGCGCAAGGTGGACAATTCGCGCGTCGTGCAGGACAACGAAGCGAAGATCAAGCAGGCCGAGGCCGCTGCAGCGGACGGCAAGATCCTCGACGCCCGCCTGCTGCTCGAAGACGCCTACCTCGCGGCCAAGCTCTCCATCGCCGGGCTCGTGAAGCCCGCGGCTTCGGCCGCCAAGCCAGCCGCGCCGGCGACGGCCGCGGACCCGCGCGAGCAGAAGGAATACGCAGCGCGCAAGGAATCGACGAAGGCTCTGCGCGACGCGCTGGCCCGCATTGCCGAGGAAAAGAGTGACGACAAGGGCCGGGCGGAGGTGAAGGTCGTCGACAAGCTGATGGGCGATGCCGATGCCGAAGTCGCCGAGAATGCCAAGCGTGGCCGTGCGATCCTCGACCACGCCTATCTGCGCACCAAGGTCCAGATCGAGCGCCTGCGCGGCGGCGAGACGCTCGTGCGTGCGCTGCAGTTCGACAGCAAGGGCGACGAATACCGTTACGAGCAGGATCGCAACGAGACCTACCGCATGCTGATCCCGATGCTGGTGCCGAACGGCAGCGCCCGCGAGGCGCAACTCAAGGGAACGCTCGAGCGCGCCGCCAAGCTGCGCGCGGATGCCGACGCCCAGGCGAAGCGCAACGAACTCGACAATGCGCTGAAGGCGATCGACGAATCGACGGCCGAGTACCAGAAGGCCATCCGCAACGCCGGCGTGTTGCTGCCCGGCTGACGCAGACCGGGGGCGGCGGGTGCCGGCCCCGCGCGGCAAAAAAATCGGCCCGCCAGCATCTGCTGACGGGCCGATTTGCTTCCTGCTGCCGAAGGCGGCGTGCTTACGCGCGAGCGGGCACCGCCAACTGCGGCATTTCGGCCGCCTCTTCCGTCCGGGCGACTGCCGGGCGCACGTCCATGTGCGCGTCCTGCAAGTCGAGCACGGCCTCGGGGTCGTTGGCTTCCTCGATCGTCTCGTTGTTGAGGTGGCTGTTGAGCACCTTCATATCGACGTCATTGCACCATTTCGCGACGACCACGGTTGCCACGCTGTTGCCGATCAGATTGGTCAGTGCGCGCGCTTCGGACATGAAGCGGTCGATGCCGAGGATCAGCGCCAGGCCCGCCACCGGCACGCCACCCACAGCCGACAGCGTCGCCGCGAGCACGATGAAGCCGCTGCCGGTGATGCCCGCTGCGCCCTTCGAGGTCAGGAGCAGCACCGCGAGCAGCGTCAGCTGCTGCGTGAGATCGAGCGGGGTGTTGGTCGCCTGCGCGATGAACACGGCTGCCATCGTCAGGTAGATCGAGGTGCCGTCGAGGTTGAACGAGTAGCCCGTGGGAACGACCAGGCCGACCGTCGACTTCTTGCAGCCGAGGTTCTCCATCTTCGCCATCAGGCGCGGCAGCGCCGATTCCGACGACGAGGTGCCGAGCACGATCAGCAACTCTTCCTTGATGTAGGAAATGAGCTTCACGACCGAGAAGCCGTGGATGCGGGCGATGGCGCCCAGCACGCCGAAGATGAAGACGATGCAGGTCAGGTAGAACGTGCCCATCAGCATGCCCAGTTGCGCCAGCGCGCCCACGCCGTGCTTGCCGATCGTGAAGGCCATCGCGCCGAAGGCACCGATCGGGGCGACCTTCATGATGTAGCCGACGATGCCGAACAGCACGTGCGAGAACTTTTCGATGAAATCGAACACCAGCGTGCCGCGGCCGCCGAACTTGTGCAGGGCGAAGCCGAACAGCACCGAGAACAGCAGCACCTGCAGGATCTCGCCCTTCGCGAAGGCGTCCACGATGGTGGTCGGGATGATCGCCATCAGGAACTGGACGGTCGACTGCATCTTGCTCGGGTCGGTGTAGGCGGCGATCGCCTTCGTGTCGAGCGTCGACACGTCGATGTTCATGCCCGCGCCCGGCTGGACGACGTTGACGATCACGAGGCCGACGATCAGCGCGATCGTGCTGACCACCTCGAAGTACAGCAGCGCGAGGCCGCCGGTCTTGCCGACCTTCTTCATGTCCTCCATGCCGGCGATGCCGACGACGACGGTACAGAAGATGATCGGAGCGATGATCATCTTGATCAACTTGATGAAGCCATCACCCAGCGGCTTCATCGCGGCACCCGTCTCGGGGTAGAAATGCCCCAGCAGTACGCCGATCACGATCGCGACGATGACCTGGAAGTACAGCGACGTGTAAAACGGTTTCTTTTCCAAACTCCTCTCCTCGGTTATTGACTGCGTGGCCGCGATTATTTCGACCGAGGGCGATCATGGGCAGTGTGAACTTCCGCATTGTGGATATCACTTATGCGGAGCAGGGGCATGCGGCCAGAGCAGCGTGCCGGACGGGGTGGCGCGGGCTGTGCCCGCCGGCTCGATGGGGTGTCAGGCCTTGCGGGCGAGCCACACGCCCAGTACGGCGACGACCATGCCGGCGAGCGCGAGGCCGGTGAGGGTCTCGCCGAACAGCAGCCAGGCCATCAGCGCCGTCGTCGGCGGCGTCAGGTAGAACAGGCTGGCCACGTTCACGGCGCTGCCGCTGCGGATCAGCAGGTTGAGCAGGCTGATCGCGCCGAGCGAGAGCACGAGCACGAGCCACAGCAGGGCGAAGACGAATTGCCCGCTCCAGTCGACGTGCAGCGTTTCGGTGCGGCTGGCGATGAAGGCGGTGACGATCAGGCTGGGGATGAACTGCACGACCGAACCCGTGCGCAGGTCGAAGCTCGGGCAGAAGCGTTTTTGGTACAGCGTGCCGACGGTGATGCCGGCCAGCGCCGCGAGGGCCGGTGCAAGCTTCCAGCCCAGCTCCGCCGCCGAGACGCCGACCGCGACCTTGTTGCTCACCACCAGCGTGACGCCGACGAAGCCCAGCACGAGCCCGCCCCATTGGCGTCGCGTGACCCGCTCGCCCAGTAGCCAGCCGGCGCCGAGCGCCGTCAGCAGCGGTTGCATGCCGACCACCAGGGCGGAGACCCCTGCGGGCAAGCCGCGGTCGATCGACATGAACACCCCGCCGAGATAGGTCGCCTGCACCAGCAGTCCGGCCACCCCGATGTGCATGACCTGGCGCCAGTCGCGTGGCCAGGGGGCGCGCATGGCGAATGCCAGTGCGCCCATCAGCGTGATGACCAGCACGTAGCGGGTGCTCAGGAAGGTCAGCGGCTCAGCAAAGGGCAGGCCGAATTTCGCGCCGATGAAGCCGGTGCTCCACAGCAGGACGAAGAGGAGCGGGGCTGCGGCGGACAGGCGGGGATGGAGGATGGCCATGGCGTGTCGGGAACGTGCGTGTGCGGGCCCGGCAGGGCGGAAGGAGGCCATCTTACATGCACGTTGATGCGTGCGCGGCGTCGTCGAATTGTCGTTCGATGACTTTTTTCGCATGTCGGGCGGGTCGCGACCATGTCCGCATTGTGGGCATGCGGGTCGGGCGTTACACTGGATTGCAACAACGTCATAGTCCGATTGGTGACGTTGGTATATAAGAAGAATATTGTCGTCTCCGCACCCGAAAGGCGGGTCGATTCCCTTTCGGTCGCAGGAGCCGGTCTTCCGGGGCCCGCGGCATTGCCGGGCCTGCCGAAAGGGGGAAAGCGTCATGGAAGTCTGGAAGGCAGACGTCGCCATCGTCGGTGCGGGCGGAGCGGGCCTGCGCGCCGCGATCGCGGCCGCCGAGTCCGACCCGTCGCTGAAGATCGCGCTGGTCTCCAAGGTCTACCCGATGCGCAGCCACACGGTGGCGGCCGAGGGCGGATCCGCCGGCGTCGTGCAGGCCCATGACAGCCTCGAGCACCACTTCCACGACACCGTCGCCGGCGGCGACTGGCTGTGCGAGCAGGACGTGGTCGAGGACTTCGTCGCGCGCTGCACCGAGGAGATGGTGCAGCTCGAGCACTGGGGCTGTCCGTGGAGCCGCAAGGCGGACGGCCACATCAACGTGCGCGCCTTCGGCGGCATGAAGATCGAGCGCACGTGGTTCGCCGCCGACAAGACCGGCTTCCACATGCTGCACACCCTGTTCCAGACCTCGATCAAGTACCCGTCGATTCGGCGCTTCGACGAGCATTTCTGCCTCGACCTGATCGTCGAGGACGGCCGCGTGCAGGGCGTCGTCGTCGTCGATATCGCCTCGCGCCGCTTCACGCTGATCCAGGCCAATGCGGTAATCCTCGCCACCGGCGGCGCCGGGCGCGTGTTCCGCGAGAACACCAACGGCGGCATCGTGACCGGCGACGGCATGGCGCTCGCCTACCGCCACGGCGTGCCGCTGCGCGACATGGAGTTCGTCCAGTATCACCCCACCTGCATGCCGGGCACTGGCCTGTTGTTCACCGAGGCGTGCCGCGGCGAGGGCGGCTTCCTGCTGAACCGGGACGGCTACCGCTATCTGCAGGACTACGGCCTCGGGCCCGCCGAGCCGACGCCGCGCAACAAGGCGATGGAGCTGGGGCCCCGCGACCGCCTCAGCCAGGCCTTCTGGTACGAGCAGCAGAAGGGGCGGACGATCGACGGTCCGCATGGGGCAGTCGTACATCTGGATCTGCGCCACCTCGGCGAAGCCAAGCTGCGCGAGCGCTTGCCGCAGATCTACGAGCTCGCCGAGGAGTTCCTCGGCGTCGATCCGGCCAAGGCCCCGATCCCGGTGCGGCCCGCCGTCCATTACACGATGGGCGGCATCCTCGTCGATGGGCGCTGTGCCGCGCCGCTGCCCGGCCTGTACGCGGCCGGCGAATGTTCCAGCGTAGGCATCCACGGCGCCAACCGCCTCGGCTCCAACTCGCTCGCGGAACTGTGCGTGTTCGGCAAGACGGCCGGCGTCGAGGCCGCCGCCTTTGCGAAGTCGGTGGCGCACGGCCCTGCAGACGTGCTGCTGAAACAGGCCGGGGCGTCGCAGCAGCGCGCGCTCGATCTCGTGATTGACCCTTCCGGCACGGAACGCATCGCCACCCTGCGCAAGGAGATGGCGCAGAGCATGGAGGATGGCTGCGGCATCTACCGCGAGGCGCGCAGCATGCAGGCGACCTGCGACAAGCTCGCCGAACTGCGCGAGCGCTATCGCAAGGTCAGGGTCGAGGACACGTCGAGTGTGTGGAACACCGACTGGCTGCTCGCGATCGAGCTCGGCTACCAGCTCGAGGTCGCGCAGGCGATGGCGTGGTCCGCCCTCGAGCGGCGCGAGTCGCGCGGCGCGCACCAGCGCCTCGACGGCTATGGCGAGCGCGACGACGCCAACTTCCTCAGGCATTCGCTGGCGTACCACGCCGGCGCGGACGCGCCGCACATCGACTACGGCGACGTGAAGATCACTCGTTCCCCGCCGGGCACCCGCGCCTACGGCGCCGCCGGCGAGAAGGCCGAACAGGAGCTGGCCGAACAGGAGCTGGTCGAACAGGAGCTGGTCGAACAGGAGCTGGTCGAACAGGAGCGGGCCGCGCAGCCCGGCCGGACAGGGGAGGCGCACCGTGGCTGAAACGAGCGGAAACGGGAAGGTCATCCGCGTCGAGGTCCTGCGCTACCGCCCGGAGCAGGACGAGGAACCCTTCCTGCAAGGCTACGACGTGCCCTTCACCGACGACATGTCGGTGCTGCAGGGGCTGCAGTACATCAAGGACTGGCTCGACGGCACGCTGAGCTTCCGCTGGTCGTGCCGCATGGCGATCTGCGGCAGCTGCGGGATGATGATAGACGGCGAGCCGCGCCTCGCGTGCAAGACCTTTTTGCGCGATTTCCCCGCCGGCACCGTGCGTGTCGAGGCACTGGCGCACTTCCCGATCGAGCGCGATCTCGTGATCCGGATGGACGATTTCCTCGCCAAGCTCGAACGCATCAAGCCTTACATCATCCCGAAGGAAGAACGAACCCTCGCGCAGGGCGAGTACCTGCAGACGCCCGCCCAGCTCGATGTGTACGAGCAGTTCAGTTCCTGCATCAACTGCCTGCTGTGCTACGCCGCGTGTCCGCAGTACGGCCTCAATCCCGACTTCGTCGGCCCGGGCATCATGGCGCTCCTGCATCGCTACAACGCCGATTCGCGCGACGGCGCGGCCGTCGAGCGCATGGAGATCGCCGGCTCGGAAGCGGGCGTCTTCAACTGCACCGCGGTCGGCTACTGCTCCGAGGTGTGTCCGAAGCACGTCGATCCCGCCAACGCGGTCAATCAGAACAAGACGCGTGCGGCCGGGGACTACTTCCTGCGACTCGTCCGCCCGAAGGGAGGTGCAAAGTGAATACGCCCGATCCGCGCCGCCCCTACGTGCGTCCGATGGCCGGCTGGTGGCGCCGCAATCCCTTCTTCGTCGAATACATGGTGCATGAGGCGACCGCGTTCTTCGTCGCCGCCTACGCCCTCGTGCTGCTGGTCGGACTGCTGCGGCTCGCGCAGGGCGAAGTGGCGTGGAACGGGTGGCAGGAGGCGCTGCGCAGCCCCTGGTCGGTCGCCTTCCACGGAGTGCTGCTCGCAGCGATGTGCTACCACAGCTGGACTTGGTTTCGCATCATGCCCAAGACCATGCCGCCCCTCGCCGTCCGCGGCAAGCGCGTCGCCCCGGGCGTGATCACGGCCTGCGGCGTGGCAGCAGCGGTGGTCTGCAGCCTCGTCGCCTTGGTCCTCGCATGGGGGGCGACGCGATGAAACCGATCAACAGACGCTCCAACGCGCCCGTCTTCTGGGGGCTGTTCGGTGCCGGCGGCATGCTTGCGGCGCTCTTTGGGCCGGTGCTCGTGTTCATCACCGGGATCGCGGTGCCGCTGGTGCTCATCCTTCCCGCGGATGCGATGAGCTGGCCGCGCATGCAGGCCTTCGCGCAGCACTGGGCGGGCAAGGGGCTGCTGTTCGTCGTGGTCGCGCTGTTCATGTGGCACGCCATGCACCGCATCCTCCACAGCCTGCACGACCTCGGTGTGCATGCGGGCACGGCGCTGAAATTTGCATGCTACGGCCTTGCTTTGCTTGTAACCATGACTGCAGCGTGGATATTGGTGGCAGTAGGATTCTGAACGGAACCTTCAATAAGTGAGGCTTTGTGCCGGTTTTCGCACTGCGCGGGTCGCATCCCGCGATTACATTGGATCCAATTCATCGGGTCTTCTTGTCATCTTGACAATCAGGGGAACATAAAATGAAAAAAACGGCATTATTCGTGAGCCTGGCGCTCTTGGGCATTGGTGCGGCGCAGGCCGCCGATCCGGCAAAGATCAACTGGGGCAAGGTTCCTGCTGTGACCGTGCCGCTGTTCTTCCCCGGCCAGTCGTCCTATGAATGGCTGCGCAGCGAGGAGCACAAGGGGGCCGTCAAGGAGGTCAAGCGCGGCGACTCCTGTACCTCGTGTCACGACGAGGAGGACGCCGAGAAGGACATCGGCGAGAAGCTGGTCAAGGGCGGCCGGCTCGAGCCGCGGCCGGTCAAGGGCAAGTCCGGTTACAAGGCCCTGAAGGTGCAGGCCGCGTACGACGCGAAGAATGCCTACCTGCGATTCCAGTGGCAGACCGACAACGCGTATCCCGGCAGCGAGCACCAGTACCTGCGCTTCGACGGCAAGGAATGGAAGGTGTTCGGCTATCCGAAGCTCGACAAGCCGGTGCAGGACGGCCAGGAAATGGGCATCTACGAAGACCGCATGTCGATCATGATCGACGACGGCAAGGTGCCGGGCTTCGCGAACCAGGGTTGCTGGCTCACCTGCCACGACGGCCAGCGCGACATGGCGAAGCAGTTCACCAAGGACGAGGTCGCCGGCAACGCGCTGCTGCAGGCGATCAAGAAGCGCGACGTGCGCAAGTACCTCCCCGACACGCGCACCGACCCGTCCGACTGGAAGACCGGCAAGAGCGTCGAGGACATCGCCAAGATCAAGGCGGCCGGCGGTTTCGTCGACCTGATCCAGTGGCGTGCGCATCGCAGCAATCCGGTCGGCATGACCGACGACGGCTACGTGCTGGAATTCCGCCTCAGCGATTCGGGTAAGGAAATGTTCGGCGGCAACGCGGATGCGAAGACGCATCAGCCGAAGTTCATGTGGGACGCCAGCAAGGTCGGCTACAAGTCGATCACCGTCGACCAGCTGCACAAGGGCGACCACTTCCTCATCCGTGAGCAGAACGCCGTGCCCTTCGATCCGAACGCCGGCTGGAAGGAAGGCGACATGATCCCGGACTACGTCGTCAGCCGCGCCGACGCCAAGGGGTCGGCCGCCGACAATAACGCCATCTCTAGCTGGAAGGACGGCGTGTGGACGGTGGTCATGGTCCGTCCGCTCGGTCTCGCCAATGACGACGACAAAGCCCTGAAGGCCGGAGGTGTATACAATGTCGGCTTCGCCGTGCATGATGACAACATCACCACGCGCGGCCACCAGGTGTCCTTCGTCAAGACGATCGGTTTCGGGGCGAAGGCCGACATCAAGGCCGTGAAGCTGCCGTAAGGCGGCTCCGGGCGCGGGGCCGGCAAGTCCGGAGTCCGCGTCGCCCGCTATACAACGCCGCGCTCGTCGCGGCGTTTTCATGGACCCTTGCGGAAGCTCGACCATGCGACTGAAACGTTTCGATCTACGCGCGGCCGCGGCCGCCATGCTGGTTTGTCTGTTCGGCGGTGTTGCCGGAACATCGCTGGCTGCACCGCCCGGGCTCGACAACGAGAAATGCCTGAGCTGTCATGCTGCCGGCAAGACCGCGATCGAGGTGCCCGGCGCCGATGGCGAATCCCGCGAACTCCATGCTGTGCCGGCCGAGGCGTTCGCGGGCGGCGCGCACGCGAAGATGGACTGTGTCGCGTGTCACACCGAGATCAGCGACAACGCCGAGACGGACAATGCCCACCGCAGGGATCCGGCGCAGAAGGTGAAGGATTGCGCGTCCTGCCACGAAGAGTTGTGGGAGCGTGCCAAGCAGGACGGGACGGCGAAGGACAGGCCGCGCCTCGGCGTGGTCGCCGACAACATCGTCGCGTACAAGGAGTCCTTCCACGCGCGCAAGAACGCCGACGACCCTACACGGCCGAATGCCAGCTGTGACGAATGTCACAGTAGCCATAGTTTCAATGTCCCGCCCAAGGACTCGCCGCAGTACGCCGAGTGGCGCCTGGGGGTGCCCGAGACCTGCGGCAAGAGCTGCCACGAGGAGTCGCTCGAAACCTTCACCGAATCGATCCACGGCGAGGCGATCTTCCAGAAGAAGGACGCCAAGGCGGCCGTGTGCAGCGACTGCCACAGCGCCCACGCGGTCGGCAACACCTCGCTCGCGCCGTTCAAGCTGGCCGTGACGGCCGAATGCGGCAACTGTCACGAGGAAAACTTCAAGTCCTACAAGGCGACCTACCACGGCCAGATCAACACGCTGGGCTACGCCTACACCGCCAAGTGTTTCGACTGCCACGGCAGCCACGACGTGCTGGCGGTCAAGAACCCGGACTCCAAGGTCCATCCGGACAAGCGGATGAAGACCTGCAAGGAATGCCACAACGGCAAGAAGGACCTGCCCGAGGCGCCGCCGGGCTTCGCCAGCTACCAGCCGCATGGCCACGCGGGCGACTTCGAGCGCTACCCGCAGATGTGGCTGGCGAACCAGCTCATGGTGCAGCTGTTGGTCGGCACCTTCGGCTTCTTCTGGCTGCACACGCTGCTGTGGTTCTGGCGCGAACTGCGTGACCGCCAGCAGGGCAAGGTGCGCCCGCACGTGCGTGCCGATGCACCGGGCCTGGCCGGCGACAGGAGTGCGGGCAAGCACTTCCGCCGCTTCAGCGCGACCTGGCGCGCCGCGCACCTCGCCTTCGCACTAAGCCTGATGATCCTGACGCTGACGGGCATCCCGCTCTTCTATCCGGACGCCCCCTGGGCCGTGCCGCTCATGAAGGCGCTGGGCGGACCGCAGATCGCGGGGGGCATCCACCGCGTGAACGCAGTGATCTTCGCGGCCGTGTTCCTCTGGCACATCGCCTACGTCGCCGTCCGGCTCGCGCGCAACTGGAAGGAGTTCCGCATCTTCGGCCCCACCTCGCTGGTGCCGGGGCTGCAGGACGGCAAGGACTTCCTCGCCATGTTGAAGTGGTTCTTCGGCAGGGGCGAGCGCCCCGTGTTCGACCGCTGGACCTACTGGGAGAAGTTCGACTACTGGGCACCGTTCTGGGGGGTGACCATCATCGGCGTGAGCGGACTGATGATGTGGGCGTCCACCATCACCGCCACCTACCTGCCGGGCTGGGTGTTCAACGTCGCGGCGATCTTCCACAGCGAGGAAGCCTTCCTGGCCGTGGTGTTCCTGTTCACCGTGCATTTCTTCAACAACCACTTCCGTCCCGACAAGTTCCCGCTGGAGGTCGTGATGTTCACGGGCTCGATGTCGGTCGAGGAGTACCGCCGCGAGCACGCGCTGGAATACGAGCGCCTGCTGAAGAGCGGGGAGCTGGAGAAGTACATCGTGGATGCGCCCTCGCGTCCGATGGCGCTGGGGTCGAAGATCCTCGGCTTCACGCTGATCGCTGCCGGCCTGACGCTGCTGACGCTGGTCGCGATCGGTTTCTTCGGCTCGCACTGACGGCAGTCGGTAGCCGGAAAGAAAACAGGGCCGGATGTCCGGCCCTGTTTTCATGGTGCGCCGCCGTGGCGGCGCGTGAAGCGTTGCGAAAAGCCCCGGGGCTTATTCCTCGTCGATCACCGCCGAGGTATGCACGTTCTGCACGTCGTCGAGCGAGTCGAGCGCGTCGAGCAGCTTCTGCATGCGCGCCGCGTCGTCGCCTTCGAGTTCGGTCTCGTTCAGCGGCTTCATCGTGACTTCGCCGAACTCGGCCTTGAAGCCGGCCTTCTCGAGCGCGTCCTTCACGGTGGAGAACTCGTACGGGGCCGTGACGACTTCGATCGAGCCGTCGTCGTTGGGGATGACGTCCTCGGCGCCGGCCTCGAGCGCGGCTTCCATCAGCGCGTCCTCGTTCGTGCCCGGCGCGAACATCAGCTGGCCGCAGTGCTTGAACTGGAACGCGACGCAGCCGTCGGTGCCCATGTTGCCGCCGTACTTCGAGAAGGCGTGGCGCACGTCGGCGACGGTGCGAGTCTTGTTGTCGGTGAGGCAGTCGACCATCACCGCTGCGCCGGCGATGCCGTAACCTTCGTAGCGCACTTCCTCGTAGCTCACGCCTTCGAGTTCGCCGGTGCCGCGCTTGATCGCGCGGTCGATGTTCTCGCCCGGCATGTTCTGCGTCTTCGCGTTATCGACGGCGAGGCGCAGGCGCGGGTTGAAGTTCGGGTCGCCCCCGCCCATGCGCGCGGCGACGGTGATTTCCTTGATCAGCTTGGTGAAGACCTTGCCCCGCTTCGCGTCCTGACGGCCCTTGCGGTGCTGGATGTTGGCCCATTTGGAATGACCAGCCATAAAAAACCTCGAATCCTGCCGGGTGGCGTTGAAAGAACTGAACCGCGCGCATTATACAGGCGTGCCGCACCCATCTTCACCGCCGGCGATCTGTCCCGAAGCCGGCCGGCTCTGGTAGATTCCTGTCATTATTTTTCGACTGCGCATGCCGGAGGGCCGGCGTGACGTGAATGGGAGAGACGATGCGGCGCAGGCTCTTGCTGGGCGCGGTACTCGCGCAACTGTGCGCGGGGGGAGGGGCACATGCCCAGGAGCAGACGAGCTACCACGGCTGCATCGATGCCGACGGCCGTACCGTGGCCGCGGTGAGCGATCCCGCGCTCGATCGCGTGGTCGCGAGCCGTCCGGGGGGCTCGCCCGAGATCCGTTACAACGAGGCGATCCTGCCGCGCCTGACGGCGGAGTCGCGCCTGTTCCTGTTCGCACACGAATGCGCCCGCCACAACCTCGGCCTGCCGGTCGATGGCGCACGCACGGCGGCCGATGCGCGGCGCGCGGACTGCCACGGGCTCGCGTCGCTGCAGCGTTCGGGGCTGCTCGATGCGGCGCGCGTCGATGCGCTCGAGCGCGAGTTGCAGTTTTCCGCCGACGAGTGGGAGCGCATCCCGGGGCCGCCGCGGACCTTCGCGCTGCGCGCCTGCACGGCAGAAAGCGCGACCCGGCGCCTGCTCACGCGGCCGACGCCGGCGCAGCCCGAATGGAATGCCTGCGTGCGCGGCTGCGGGGAACGGCTGCGGGCCTGTGCTCCGCACAGCGTCGCGTGCGACGACGCCTACGAGCGCTGCGTGACCCTGTGCGATTTCCGCTCGCCGCCGTGACGGCCGCCCGCCGCGCCGCTGCTACACTGCATCCGCCACAAACGAACAAGAGAGGCTTCCCGACATGACCGAGCCGTTGCTGATCGCAAAGAACGCCCACAAGGACATCACCCTGCTGCCCCGCCTCGCCAACCGCCACGGCCTGATCACCGGGGCGACCGGCACCGGCAAGACCGTGACCCTGCAGAAGATGGCCGAGGCCTTCGCGTCGATCGGCGTGCCGGTGTTCATGGCCGACGTGAAGGGCGACCTGTCGGGCGCCGGTGCGGCCGGCGTCGCGTCCGAAAAGCTCATGCAGCGTCTCGCCGCGCTGGGCATCACCGAATACACGCCGCGCGCCAACCCGGTGGTGTTCTGGGACGTCTTCGGCGAGCTGGGCCACCCCGTGCGCGCGACGATCTCCGACATGGGGCCGCTCCTCATCGCACGTCTGCTGAACCTCAACGAGACGCAGGCGGGCGTGCTGCAGCTGGTGTTCAAGATCGCCGACGACAACGGCCTGCTGCTCCTCGACCTGAAGGACCTGCGCGCGATGATCCAGCACGTCGGCGACAACGCGAAGTCGTTCACGACCGAATACGGCAACGTCTCCGCCGCCTCGATCGGCGCGATCCAGCGCGGGCTGCTCGCGCTCGAACAGGAGGGCGGCGACAGCTTCTTCGGCGAGCCGATGCTGGATCTGGCCGATCTGATGCAGACCGACGGCGAGGGCCGCGGCGTGATCAACATCCTCGCCGCGGAAAAGCTCTACCACTCGCCCAAGCTGTATTCGACCTTCCTGCTGTGGATGCTGGCGGAGCTGTTCGAGCAGCTCCCCGAAGTCGGCGACATGGACAAGCCCAAGCTGGTGTTCTTCTTCGACGAGGCGCACCTGCTGTTCAACGAGGCGCCCAAGGCGCTGGTCGAGAAGGTCGAGCAGGTCGTGCGCCTGATCCGCTCGAAGGGCGTCGGCGTGTATTTCGTGACGCAGAACCCGCTCGACGTGCCCGAGACGGTGCTCGGCCAGCTCGGCAACCGCGTGCAGCACGCGCTGCGCGCCTTCACGCCGCGCGACCAGAAGGCGGTGAAGACCGCGGCCGAGACGATGCGCGCGAACCCCGCCTTCGACGCGGCGACCGCGATCACCGAACTGGGCGTGGGCGAGGCGCTGGTGTCCTTCCTCGACGACAAGGGCCGCCCGGAGGTCGTCGAGCGCGCCTCCGTGATCGCGCCGGCCTCGCGCCTCGGCCCGATGACGGCAGACGAACGCAAGGCCGCGATCGAGGGCTCGGTGCTGTACGGCCATTACGAGAAGCTCCTCGATCGCGAGTCCGCCTATGAGATGCTGCGCGCGCAGGCGGGTGGCGCTCCGGCCGGGGCTGCCGGTGGTGCTTCTGCCGGGGCGCCCGCGGGGCAGGCGTCGGGCGCGGGGCAGGACGGTGGCGGCGCGCTGGGCGGCATGGGCGACATTCTGTTCGGCTCGACCGGGCCGCGCGGCGGCAAGCGCGAGGGGTTGGTCGAGATCGCCGCGAAGACCGTCGTGCGCACCATCGGCAGTTCGGTCGGGCGCGAGATCGTGCGCGGGCTGCTCGGTTCGCTGCTGGGCGGCCGCCGCCGATGAGGCGTCGAAACTGAGCGGATGAGCCTCGCCTCGAATCGCACCGGGCTGCTGTTTGCGACGCTCGGTGCGATCGGATTCTCGTTCAAGGCGATCTTCGTCAAGCTCGCGTACCGTTACGGCGTGGACGCGGAGACGCTGCTCGCGCTGCGCATGGGCCTGTCGCTGCCGTTCTTCGTCGTGATGGGGCTGGTCGCCGACGCGCGCGCCGCGCACCGCATGGACGGGCGCGACTGGCTGTGGATGGTCGCGCTGGGCTTTTCCGGCTACTACCTGTCGAGCTACCTCGACTTCCTCGGCCTGCGCTATATCACCGCCTCGCTCGAGCGCCTGATCCTGTTCCTCTATCCGACGCTCGTGATCGTCCTGTCGGCGCTCTTTCTCGCGAAGCCGATCGGCCGGCGCACACTGGCCGCGCTCGCACTGTGCTACTGCGGTATCGGGCTGGCGGTGGGGCACGATCTGCACGTCGCCGGCGACGCGCGGGACGTGGCAATCGGCGGCGCACTGGTGTTCGCCAGTGCGCTGTCCTACGCGCTGTACCTGATGGGCAACGGCCAGGTCGTCGGCCGGCTCGGTGCGATGCGCGTGACGGCCTTCGCGACGAGCGTCGCGTGCGTGCTGTGCATCGGTCAGTTCTTCGTGTTGCGGCCGGTTTCCGCGCTCGATCTGCCGTGGCAGGTGTACGCGCTCGGTGCCGCGATGGCGCTGATGTCGACGGTCGCGCCGGTGTGGCTCGTGTCGGAGGCGATCCGCCGCCTCGGTGCCGGGCCGGTGTCGCTGATGGGCACGCTGGGCCCGGTCGTGACGATCTTCCTCGGCTGGCTGCTGCTAGACGAGGCGCTCGGCGTGTCGCAGCTTGCCGGGGCGGCCCTCGTGATCGCGGGCGTGCTGGTGATGGCGCGGCGCTGACGGCAGGTTCGAGGCAACTCGCTGCGAACGGCGGCTGTCCAAGCGCATGTCACCGTCCGCGCGAGGTCCAGCCATGACGCCAGAATCCGTCGAGTCACTGATCGCCGAGATCGAAGCCGAGGATCACATCGATTTCGGGGAACTCGCCATCGGCGAGCAGGAGGCGCGCAGCCTCATGGCGCGCCATTTCTGCGATATCGACCACAGGCTCGCCGAACACGGCATGGGCGCCGAGGAGCGCCTCGAGGTCATGGCCGCGATCGCGGCGCACACGATGGTCGAGAACCTCGTGCTGCATCTCGGGCGCCTGCGCGGCGCCGCGGCCAGCCAGGACTTCCGTACATGGATGCGCCGTCACGGCATGGGGTGAGCGGCCGTCCGACGGTCAGGCAAGGAGCTGCGGGAGGGCGATCGCGCCGCCCCACAGCAGCAGCGCGACGCCCAGCGGCGCGCTGAGGCGGCGTCCCCAGCTGAGGTTCTTCTCGATCGCCATCACCGCGCCGAGCGCGAGCATCCAGCCGATGCTGCCGGTGCCGACCGCGAACATCAGCAGCATCAGCGCCCAGCAGCAGCCGACGCAGAACAGGCCGTGGTGTGCGCCGATCGCCAGCGACTGGAGCGCGGGGCTGCCGCCGCGCCAGTGCTGGATGACGAAACCGACCGGCGCACGACAACGCTCGAGGCAGCGGTGCTTGAGGTCCGAGAACTGGAAGGCGCCGGCCAGCAACAGCGGCGCGGCGCCGAACACCCATGGGTTGGCCTGCAGCCAGGCGAGGTGCTCGAAGGCCTCGTGCAGGCCGAAATCGAACAGATGCATCGCTGCGCCGGCCACGAGCCATACGCCAAGGTAGCTGGCGATCACGAGCGCGAGCAGGCTGCGGCGATCGTCGCGCAGCGCGGTCATGCGGCGGAAGGCGTCGAGCAGCGGCAGTGTCGTCGGCAGCATCATCGCGATCGTCATCAGCAGCCAGCCGCCGACGTACAGGGCCGACTGCGCCAGCACCGCATCGGCCGTCGCGGCGTGCGCGAGACCGCCGAGTTCGGCATGGTTGAGGTAGCGCCCGTAGGGCGAACGCTCCCACAGCCACAGGGCGACCCATGCCGCGAGCACCAGCGCTCCCAGCGCGACGGCGAACGTGTCGCGCCGGGAAATCGCGTGCAGCGGAGCTTGCGCCGCGGCCATGGACTCGGTAAGGCGGGCGGTTGCCGGGCGCTAGGCCTGGAAGCAGAACGCGCCCTGCACCGAGTTGTAGCCGCTCAGGTTGACGTTGATGCCGAGAGGCTCCGACTGCGCGCGGTAAAGCGGTGCGCGGCCGATGTAGGCGGGCGAGCCGGGAATCGTCGAGAAGATCGTGTCGCTCATTACGGTCGGGCGCTGGTCGGGGCCGCGCGCGCATTCGAGGTCGGCTGCGACGGTGTTGCCGATGCGCAGTCGCCCGGAGCCTTCCTTGACGTCGAACTCGATCGCGACGCGTTCCACCCCGACCACCTCGCCGACCAGTTGTGCCAGGTCCGCGACCGGCCCGCCGAGCTTGCCGGTGAACACCGAGAGCAGCGCTTCTTCCTGCGCCGGGGTTGCGCGCTCGTCGACGAAGGCGAGGGCGCGCCAGTTGCCCTTCAGCACGTTGCCGGGGATGTGCGCCAGCATGCCGAAGGTGAGCCCCGACACGTCGGTGCCGCCGACCTCGCCCTTGTCGATGTGCCACGCGAGCGTGCCCTCGCACGTGCCGCCGTCGGGATCGTCGCCGATCCAGCACGGACAGATCGCCTTGCAGGTACAGACTTCCAGCAGTCGTCCTTCGATCCGGTAGGCCATGGCTGTTCTCCTTGTTTGCGGGTTGGCCTGGGGCGGGCGGATGCAGACGATCGCTTCGACCGGAAAGGTGAGCCGGAGGCTGCGGATGCCGCCCTGTCGGGGTTGGTGAGATTGCGTCTCACTCTACATATATAGTCGTAGCTGGGGCCTCGTCAACGACGTCCGGCCGCTTCGGCGGGGCGCTTTCGTGCTTTGCCCGGAGCGCCCCGGCGGGCGAATACCGGAATTTGTATAAGAAAATCGATTTAGACTAAATGGCATACGTTTCATGCCGATATGTCGACTGGAAGGGATCCCCGGCGCCGGCCCGGCGCCGGGTTCCTGATGAATGATGCGTTGGGAGAGGAAAAATGGGATGGTTTGGCAGCGGTGCCGAGCTCGCGGCCTTGCGGCAGGAGCTCGCAGCGAGCAAGGAGGCGCTGGAACGCGAGCGCGCGCGTTCGGCCGCGCTCGAGGAGCAGCTTGCGCGGCAGCGCAGCGAGATGGAGGCAGCGGCGCGGCGCACGGCGATGCTCGACGCGCTGTTCGGAAACCTCAGGACCTACGGCGAGTCGCTGGTTTCGGTGCAGGGAACGTTCAGCCAACTGGCCGACGGGCTCAAGCAGCAGCATGACGTCGCCCAGCGTTCGACGCAGTCGGCGAGCGACAGCGCATCGGCTATCGAGCGCATCTCGACGAGCCTCGACGGCCTGGCGGAGGAAACGCGCGGCACGGTCGATTCCGTGCATCAGCTCAATCAGCGTGCGGGACAGATCGACGGGATCGTGCGCCTGATCCGCGAGATCGCGGACCAGACCAACCTGCTCGCGCTCAACGCGGCCATCGAGGCCGCCCGCGCAGGCGAGCAGGGGCGCGGCTTCGCGGTGGTCGCCGATGAGGTGCGCAAGCTCGCGGAGCGTACCGCGGCGGCGACGAACGAGATTTCGGAGCTGGTCGGCGCCATCCAGGGCGAGACGGGACAGACGCAGGCGATGATCCAGACGCTCGCCGGCAAGGCCTCGGAAGCGGCCGGAGACGGGCGCAGCGCGCGCGGGAGCATGACCGAACTGTTCGGGCTGTCGCGCGAGATGGGGGACATGATGGAAGGGGCGGCTGTGCGCAGCTTCGTCGAACTGGCCAAGCTCGACCACCTGATCTTCAAGATGGAGGTCTACAAGGCCGCGTCGGGCAATTCCGCCAAGCGTCCCGACGAGTTCTCCAGCCATCACAAGTGCCGGCTCGGGCAGTGGTATTACGAGGGGCCGGGCAAGCGCTTCGCATCCTCGCCGGCCTACCGCAGGCTGGAAGCGCCGCACGCGCGCGTGCATGAGAGCGGCCGGCGCGGTCTCGAACGCCTGCTGTCGGGCGACAGTCAGTCCGGGTTGCAGGACATCGCGGCGATGGAGGCCGCGAGCATGGAAGTGCTGGACTGCCTGCAGGACATCGCGAACGGGGTAAGCGCACGCTCGAGCTGAGGCTCACCGCGCGCGAACACGGGCACCCCCGCCCAAGCGGAGGTGCCCGTAGTTTCAGACGAGCTTGAGGCGCTCGCAGATGGCCGTCGTGAGGCCGGACTGGTTCATGCTGTAGAAGTGCAGGCCGGGCGCGCCGTTCGCGAGCAGGCGCTCGCACAGCGCGGTCACCACGTCGAGACCGAAGGCGCGGATCGACTCAGTGTCGTCGCCGTAGGACTCGAATTTCCTCCGCATCCAGCGCGGGATCTCGGCGCCGCACGCGTCGGAGAAGCGCGCGAGCTTGTAGAAGCTCACGATCGGCATGATCCCGGGCACGATGGGCGTGTCCAGACCCATCGCGCGCACCGCATCGACGTAGTGCAGGTAGGCTTCCGCGTTGTAGAAATACTGCGTGATCGCGGAGTTTGCGCCGGCATCGACCTTGCGCTTGAAGGCCTGCAGATCGTCCTGCGGGCTTCTTGCCTGCGGGTGCCACTCCGGGTAGGCCGCGACCTCGATGCGGAAGCGGTCGCCGGTCTCGGCACGGATGAATTCCACCAGTTCGTTCGCGTAGCGGAACTCTCCGGGGTCGCCCACGCCGGAGGGCAGGTCGCCGCGCAGCGCGACGATGCGCCGGATGCCGGCGGCCGTGTAGTCGGCGAGGATCTCGCGGATGCCGGCGCGCGTCGAACCGATGCACGACAAATGCGGAGCGGCCTCGAAGCCCTGCGCGGCGATGTCCTTGACCGTCGCGAAGGTGCGCTCGCGCGTCGAGCCGCCGGCGCCGTAGGTCACCGAGAAGAAGGCGGGCTTCAGGCGCGCGAGCTTGTCGCGCGTCGCGCGCAGCTTTTCGTCGCCCTCGGACGTCTGCGGCGGGAAGAACTCGATCGAAATTTCAGGTTTGGCCATGGCTCGCTCCGGTCAGTAGCGGTAGTGGGTGGCCTTGTACGGGCCCTGCTTGGATACGCCGATGTAGGCGGCCTGCGCGTCGGTCAGCTCGGTGAGCTGCGCGTTGAGTTTCTGCAGCTGCAGGCGCGCGACCTTCTCGTCGAGGTGCTTGGGCAGCGTATAGACACCGACCGGGTAATCCTTGGTGCGCGTGTACAGCTCGATCTGCGCGATCGTCTGGTTCGCGAACGAGCTCGACATCACGTAGGACGGATGGCCGGTGGCGCAGCCGAGGTTCACGAGGCGCCCCTTGGCGAGCAGGATGATGCGTTTGCCGGGTTTGCCATCAACTGCGGGGAAGATCACATGGTCGACCTGCGGCTTGATCTCTTCCCATTCGTACTTCTCGATCGACGCGACGTCGATCTCGTTGTCGAAGTGGCCGATGTTGCAGACGATCGCCTGATCCTTCATCTTCGCCATGTGATCGTGCGTGATCACGTGATAGTTGCCGGTGCAGGTGACGAAAATGTCAGCCTTGTCCGCGGCGTAGTCCATCGTCACGACGCGGTAGCCTTCCATCGCCGCCTGCAGCGCACAAATCGGATCGATTTCGGTGACCCACACCTGGGCGGAGAGCGCGCGCAGCGCCTGCGCCGAACCCTTGCCGACGTCGCCGTAGCCGGCGACCACGGCGACCTTGCCGGCGACCATCACGTCGGTTGCGCGCTTGATGCCGTCCACGAGCGACTCGCGGCAGCCGTAGAGGTTGTCGAACTTCGATTTCGTCACCGAGTCATTGACGTTGATCGCGGGGAACTTCAGTTCGCCACGCTCGTGCATCTGGTACAGGCGATGCACGCCGGTCGTCGTCTCCTCGGTCACGCCCTTCACTGCGGCAAGGCGCACGGAATACCAGGTCGGATCGGTCGCGAGCTTGGCCTTGATCGCCGCGAACAGGATCGTTTCCTCTTCCGAACCCGGCTTCGACAACACCGCGAGGTCCTGCTCGGCGCGCGCCCCGAGGTGCAGCAGCAGCGTCGCGTCGCCGCCGTCGTCGAGGATCATGTTCGAGTAGCCGCCGTCGGCCCACTCGAAAATGCGGTGGGTGTAGTCCCAGTAGTCGGCGAGCGATTCGCCCTTCACGGCGAAGACCGGGATGCCTTCGGCTGCGATCGCAGCGGCGGCGTGGTCCTGGGTCGAGAAGATGTTGCACGAGGCCCAGCGCACCTCGGCGCCGAGCGCGGTCAGCGTCTCGATCAGCACCGCGGTCTGGATCGTCATGTGCAGCGAGCCGGTGATGCGCGCGCCCTTCAGCGGCTGCGCGGCGGCGAATTCCTCGCGGATCGCCATCAGGCCGGGCATCTCGGTTTCCGCGATGCGGATTTCCTTGCGGCCCCAGCCGGCGAGCTTGAGGTCGGCGACGACGTAATCGGTGAAGGTATCAGCCACAGTGTTCATGTGAACTCCTGAACGTGTGGCCGGGAAGGGGTGTTGCGGGTGAGCTCACCTCGTCACCCCGTGCCCGGCACGGGTTAAGGTGAGCGCAGTTCCGGAAAGCCGAGCCTGGGACGAAAGTCTCGCAGCGCTCCTCGGCAAGCCCCGATTATAGCGTAGGAGTTCCCGGATGCCGCAAGGCACCGGCGGCAACGCGGATCAGCTGCCCTGCAGCGAATCGATCAGGCCGAAGAGCCGCTTGTAGAAATCCGGATCCGAGATGGTTTCCTCGCCGACCTTGACCAGCGCCTCCTTGTCGGCGGTCCACGGCAGGGAGATCGAGCCGATGCCCGCGACGCCGACGCCCGCGCTGGTCGCGGCGGACTTCAGCTCGTAGCGCGTCTGCAGCGCGTTCGCGTAGATCGCGGTGCCGACGTTGCTCGGCAGGCACACCAGCGTGATGTTGAGCGTCATCCCGTAGTCGGTCTTCGGCAGGAAGAACTTCTCGCCGCGGATGCGCGTCGCGTTCGATGCGTCGACCTGGTAGCCCTGGCTCAGCAGCGCGCGCTTGCCGACCTCGCAGGCCGCGTCGGGGTCGCGCGTGCTCCACGTGACGAAGGGCGATTCGGCGGCGAAGGTCTCGCTGCGATAGGCGGGAGGCGGCGCGGACGCGCAGCCGGCGAGCAGCAGCCCGGACAGCAACAGCACATGGGCGCGACGCGCGAGATGCAACATGGGGGTAAATCCGGAGTGGAGGTGCAAGACCGGATATTAGAGCATCCGGGGGCGTCGCGGTTCAGGGCTCGCGTCGCGTCGCGGCTCTGCGCCCGGCGTTCTGGCGCGATTGACGGCGCTCGTTATATCGGTTCCCCTTCGCAAGGCTGCGACGCTTTTCGTGGTGCCGCGAAGGTGTAAGTAAATTTTTTTGTTGCAATGTGGGCCAATGCAGTCCACAGTGCGCAGCAGCGATTTTCAAGTAGCACAGTTGTTGTTTGGTCCGGTATCTGCTGTATCTGCGGTATTCCTCACCTCTTCACCCTGCCGTCTTGACATTCGCCCTCGCCTTAGGGCAATTCAATTTATTTTCAGGAAATTCAAGACATGGCAAATGGTACCGTGAAGTGGTTCAACGACTCCAAGGGCTTCGGCTTCATCACCCCGGAAAACGGCGGTGACGATCTGTTCGCGCATTTCTCCGCGATCCAGGGTTCGGGTTTCAAGACCCTGGCCGAAGGCCAGCGCGTCACGTTCGACGTGACGACCGGCCCCAAGGGTCAGCAGGCGTCGAACATCCGCGCGGCTGACTAAGCCCGCGCCGGCGCGGCAGCAGTGCCGCGCCTCCGGTCCCTGGCGGGGCCGGTAACCGGAACCCGTTCCGGAACGCATCCCCGAAAGGCCTGGCACAAGCCCGGCCTTTTCTTTTTTCGCCTTTCCCAGGAGAAAACGTCATCGCCAAGGAAGAACTGATCGAAATGGGTGGAGTGGTGGTCGAAGTGCTGCCTGATGCCCGATTCCGTGTGACGCTGGACAATGGTCACAATCTCGTTGCGTACTCTGCCGGCAAGATGCGCAAGCACCACATCCGCATCCTGTGCGGAGACAAGGTTTCGCTGGAACTGTCGCCCTACGACCTGAGCAAGGGGCGAATCACCTTCCGCCACATCGAAGGTCGTGGTCCGGTGAATCCGCAGCAGCGGCGCCGCCGCTGATTCTTTTTTCCCCTGCCTGGAACAATTCGCGCTAGTCGGCTGTTTGACTTGAACGTGCGTCGCGCCTGCGAGCACGTCCTTCCCCGACAACGAGGATTTTCCATGAGCAGACGATTCCCTTCATTGGCTGGCGCCCTGCTTTGCGCCGCGACTTCCGCTTTTGCCGTTGAGCCCGCCCCGAACGGCATTGCCCTGCCCGAAGGCTATCGCCAGTGGCAGGTGCTGTCCGTTCACCATCGCTCCGACAACAATACGCTGCGCGCGGTACTCGGCAACGAGGCGGCCGTGAAGGCCGCGCGTGAGGGGCGCACCAACCCGTGGCCCGACGGCGCGATCCTCGGCAAGCTGGTGTGGAAGGCGGTCAAGCACGATCGCTGGGACACGGCACTCGCGCCGGGCGATTTCGTCCATGCCGAGTTCATGGTCAAGGACAGCTCCAAGTATGCTGCGACGGGCGGTTGGGGTTTCGCGCGCTGGCTCGGCAAGGCGCAGAAGCCTTACGGGACCGACGCGAACTTCGTGCAGGAGTGTTTCGGCTGCCACCAACCGGTGAAGGACAGGGACTTCGTGTTCACGCATCCGGCGGAGTTGCCGTAGCGAGAGATTCACAATTCGAAGGCACACCGGCGCAGGCGGCTTGCCTGCGCCGGTGTGCCGCCCGCCGGAAGCGACTTAGAGCACGAAGTCGTCGGCGCTGAGCGAGACGCTGCCGGCAAGCTGCAGCGTGAGCTCTGCGTTGCCTGTGTTGCCGTCGGTATCGAATTGCACAAACGTGGTATCGCTGCCCGAATCGTAGTACCAGTTGATGCTGTGCGCGGTCAGGCTGGCGCTGTTGAGAACTCCGCCAAAGGCATCATCACCCGAATTCGCAGCGTTCGCGTCGATGGTCGAAACGTCGAGCGAGTCCTCGCTGACATCGAAGCCCATGAACCGGTCAGTGTAGGTCGTGCCATCGGATTGAGCTGCCGACGTATACACGAATGTGTCGGTTCCGCTTCCCAGCGTGTAGCTGTCGCTTCCCTGGGTCGCATATACCGTCGAGCCGCCGCTGCCGAGCGTCATCGTGTCGGCTTCGTTCGACCCGGAGATCGTCAGATGGCCGGTAAGCGCGCTCGCGTCGACATTCACGCTGTGCGAGAAGCCGGTGCCGTCCGCTCCGTCGGCTCCCATCGTGCCCGTGCTGCCGTCGATGCCGGTGGTGCCGGTGGTGCCGGTGGTGCCGTCCGCACCATCTGTACCGCCCGTGCCGCTGTCGCCGTCGGTACCCGAGCCGACCCCGTCGCCGCCCGTGCCGCCCGTGCCGCCGTCGCCCCCTGTGCCAGCGGTGCCGGCTGTCCCGCTGGCGCCGCCTGTTCCGCCGCCGCCGCCGGACCCGCCGGCGCTGCCCTGTCCGCCCAGGATGGTGACGGCGTTGCCGCCGATGATGAATACGTTCGCCACGGTGCCGTTGATGATCGCGGCGCCGCCGTCTCCACCATCTCCACCGGTGCCGCCTGCGCCGCCGTCGCCCCCGTCGGCGCCGTCGCCCGCAGCACCGCCGACGCCGCCGTAGCCGCCGTCGCCACCATCGGCGCCGTCCTGGAAGACCCCGCCGCCAGCAGTCATGCCGTCGCCGCCGGCTCCGCCATCACCGCCATCGCCTCCTGCAGTACCGTCGCCGCCGTCGCCGCCTGCGCCGCCGTTGCCGCCTGTGCCGCCGTTGCCCCCCGTGCCGCCGTTGCCGCCGAGGATGACGACTTCGCCGGTGGATGCGTCGATCAGGATGCCCGTGTAGGCGGCGGACTGGTCGACGACGACTGCGGCCTGCCCGTCGCCACCGGCGGTCCCATTGCCGCCGGCAGTTCCGTCTGTTCCGGCGGCACCGTCGGTTCCGTTGCCGCCTTCCGAGCCGTTGGCGCCATCGCTGCCCGCGGAGGCCGCGATATTGACACGCGACGAACCGCTGCCCGAGACATGGGCGTCGCTGCCAACGCCGCCATTACTGCCGTCGGGCGCGATGGTCGTCGCATCGGTGCCATCGCTGCCGGGGGTGCCTGAGCTCCCGTCGCTACCGTCACTCCCGGCGGCGCCATCCGTCCCGTCCGTGAAAGCCCCCAGTACCAGCGGATTGTCTCCCCACGGGTTGTCTTCCTCGACCGTCGGCTCGCTGTCGACCAGTTTGATGCTGCCGTCACCATTCACGCTGGTTGCGCGGACGCCCAGCGTCCAGCTTTCAGGGGCGTCGAGAAACGCCTGGAGCAGATTCGCGTCGTCCGCGTCGATCACGAGCGTCTCGCCCTCCGAGATGAAACTTGTCTTGTTCTCGCCCTCGGACCCCAAGCCGGTGCTGGAAACCTTGAGATAGTCATCCCAGACGATTCCGGTGCCGTTCAAGTTCAGACTGTTGTCGGACTTGATCAGCGTGGTATCGCCTTCCTTGAGCGTGTCGCCGTCGGAGAACCACAGTGCGTTGAGGTCGAAGGAACCTTCGAGGCTCTCGATCGTGAACTGGTTGCCGTCAAAGGTGACGGTGAAATGCAGGCCGCTGCCGTCGGCGCCGAACTCCCAGGTGTACGTGGTCATGGCAGGTCTCCCTCGATGTGTGTCGGTTCGTGCCGGCGGTGGTGCCGGTTACGTTTCCTCACAATCCTAGAGGGGCTGCGTATCGTGGGGGAGGTAGGAGCGTCACCCCGGGAGCATTACATATGTAACGTACTTGCAGTGCTGCGTAACGAAAGTCACGGAGCGCGCCGGGCGTGCTCGAGTGCCAGCGCAAAGAGTTGCAGTCGGTTCGATACGCCGGTCTTCGAGTAGATCGTCGACAGCGCGTTGCGCAGCGTGTTTTCGCCGATTCCCAGATGCTCGGCAATGCGCTTGTTGGGTGCGCCGTTGTGTTCCAGTGCGACGGCGACGATCTGTCTTTCGCGCGGCGTGAGTGTCGCGAACGGGTCGGCGGCCGAACGCGCCTGGCGACGCAGGCTGTCAACGAGCTCGCCGGTGCGGGCTCGGTCGAGCCACAGTTCGCCGGCATGCACGCGGTCGATGGCGCGGATGATCGTCGCCGGTTGTTCGCTCTTGCCGAGCACTCCGCGTGCGCCGGCCCGCACCGCGTCCTGGCGCATGTTTTCGTCCCGCATCCCGGTCAGCACGAGAAACCGGATCGCATCGTCCGCGAACTCGGCGATCAGTTCGATGCCGCTTTCGCCGTCGAGGTCGAGGTCGAGAAGCGCCACATCCGGGCGCATCTCGCGCAGCAGCCGGCGCGCCCCCGCGAGGTCGTGCGCGGTGCCCACGGGCGACATGTGCGGCATTTCGGTGGCGATGAGGCGTTCGAATCCCCAGGTGATGCTGGGATGGTCGTCGATGATGGCTACCCGGATCGTCACGGCGGTCTCACAAGGGAATATGAACGCGAACGGTGGTCTCGGTGGCCGTTCCATGGTCCACCCGGGCGTCGCCGCCGAGTTCGCGTGCGCGGTTCCGGATCGATTTTGGCACGAAGTCGGTGCCGCCCCACGGCGGACGTTCGTTGGTCAGTGCGAGGCGCAAGATCCCGTCGTCGCCCTGGAGTGAAAGCCGCGCCCAGCGGGAGGCAGTGTGGCGGCGGATGTTGCTCAGGCCTTCGCTGATCAGTCCGACGAGGTCGACGGCGAGCCGGTCGTTGACCTTGAATCCCGGCGGGCAGTCGCAGGCGAGCTCGATGCTGAAGTGGTCGCGGTATTCTTTCGTCAGCCGTGCGATCGAGTCGCGCAGGATGTTGTCGCCCGCGCCTTCCGCGCTCCGCCCGTCGAGCATGCCGCGCAGCTCGTCGGCGCTCTGGTGGGCGAGCTGCTGCAGGCCGCGCAGTTCGTCCGCGAGGGCTGGCGGGCATTCCGGTCGCCGCAGTGCCGCCTCGAGACCGAGCTGCAGGCCGAGGTATGGCTGGATCGCGCGGTCGTGGAGGTCGTGGGCCATGCGTCGCCGTTCGCGCTCGGCGGCGAGGGAGGCCAGCCGATCGAGAAGGTCCACCTTTTCGACGATATGGGCCAGATGCATGCCGGCTTCGGCGAGGAATTTCAGCTCGGCCTCGTCGAAGGGTGGGAGCACATCGCCGGTGAGGAATATCCGCCCCTCGGGCCGGCCGCCATGACTCATCGGTACCGATGCGAACGCCGGTGTTTCGAGGAGGTCGCCAAGCCCTTGGCAGTGCGGCAGCACGGCTTCGGACGACGCGCCCACACACAGCTGTCCGCGGGGCGAATGCACGACGAGCGCTTCCTGCGGCAGCGCCAGGAGCGGGGCGGCCGCGGCGGCCGGCAGCGTTTCGGTTGCGGGGCGCTCCGCGGCGGCGCGGGCGAGGATGCTCTCGCCGGAGTCCGCATGCTGCAGCACGATCAGGCATTCGCGCACGCCATAGGCCGCCCGCAGCTGTTCAGCGGCGTTGAGCAGGGTGCGGTCTACGCCGAAACGGGGGTTCGCCACGGTGTCGATGCGGGCGAGCAGCGACAGCCGCTTGCGCGCGCCGATCTGCACGCCGCCCTCGCGCGCGATCATGTAGCCCAGGATCAGCAGCGTGAGTGGCCGGATCACGGCGCGGTTGAACTCGAACAGGATGCCTCCCGGCGAGCTCGGCAGTCCGACCGCGAGGAAGCCGACGGTGGTCACCCAGGTCATCGTCCAGCCGGCGGAATAGCCGTCCCGGAATGCGTGGGACATGATGGGCAACAGCAGGAAGAAGAACAGCACGCTGCTCGTGCCGCCGCTCACCGCGGTGAGGGAGAGGCACCATGCGAGGTCCGCCCATGCGGCATGCGCGAGCGGCGGTCTTCCGCGGACTTCCCGCGCAAACAGCCAGGCGGCGAAGGCCAGGTAGCCGAGGAGCAGGGGGGTGATCGCGGACGGCGCGATCGTGAAGTCGGGCGGGTCGAGTTCCAGCACGAGGAGCCCGCTCGCGGCCATCAGGAGGCGGCAGAGCGGCTCGGGTGCCGTGCGGACGATGCTCAGGCGCAGTGACCCGAGAAAGGGCAGTGGTGCCAACGAATGCTCCAAAGACTTCGTCTGTCCGGGGCCTGATGGAGCGTCCGGGCGCGGCGTGTTGCCGTCTGCATGGCCGTGACGCCGGCTTCTCTCGTTGGGTGCTCTGCGGGTGGCCTGGCCGCCGTCGCGGCAATGCCGGGCTGCTGCGAGGATAAACCGAACCGCTGTGCCGTGTCTCGGCTTTGCAGGGCGGGTGGCGAATGCCTCACCCGGCAGTGGTGAAAAGCCGGGACGGCCAAGCAGCCGTCCCGGCCCGCGGGCTTACAGCCCGGCGTCGGCGCGCAGGGCGGCGGCCTTGTCGGCGTTCTCCCAGGTGAACTCCGGCTCGTCGCGGCCGAAGTGGCCGTAGGCGGCCGTCTTGCCGTAGATCGGGCGCAGCAGGTTCAGCTCCTGGATGATCGCCTTGGGGCGCAGGTCGAAGTGGCGCTGCACCAGTTCGACGATCTTCTCGTCGGCGATCTTGCCGGTACCGAAGGTCTCCACCATCATCGACACCGGCTTCGCGACGCCGATCGCGTACGCGACCTGCACCTCGCAGCGGTCGGCGAGGCCGGCCGCGACGATGTTCTTCGCGACCCAGCGGCCGGCATAGGCGGCAGAGCGGTCGACCTTCGACGGATCCTTGCCCGAAAACGCGCCGCCGCCGTGGTGGGCCGCGCCGCCGTATGTGTCGACGATGATCTTGCGGCCGGTGAGGCCGCAGTCGCCGTGCGGGCCGCCGATGACGAAGCGGCCGGTCGGGTTGATCAGGTAGCGCACCTCGCCCTGCATCAGTTCCTTCGGCAATACCGGCTTGATGATCTCCTCGATCACTGCCTCGGCGATCTGCGCATGTGAGACTTCCGGGCTGTGCTGCGTGGACACCACGACGGTGTCGATCGCGACCGGCTTGCCGTCGACGTACTTCACGGTCAGCTGGCTCTTCGCGTCCGGGCGCAGCCACGGCAGGCGGCCGTCCTTGCGCAGCTCAGCCTGGCGCTGCATGATGCGGTGCGCATAATAAATGGGCAGCGGCATCAGCGACGGCGTCTCGCTGCACGCGTAGCCGAACATCAGGCCCTGGTCGCCGGCGCCCTGGTCGAGGTCCAGGCCTTCGCCTTCGTTGACGCCCTGTGCGATGTCCGCGGACTGGCGGTTGATCGCGGCCAGCACCGCGCAGCTCTTGTAGTCGAAGCCGATGTCGGAGTTGTCGTAGCCGATGCGGCGGATGACTTCCTGCGCGATCTCGCGGTAGTTCGGGTGGGCGGTAGTGGTGATCTCGCCCGAGATCACGACGAGGCCGGTCGATACCAGCGTCTCGCACGCGACGCGCGCCTTCGGGTCTTCGGCGAGGATGGCGTCGAGGACGCCGTCGGAGACCTGGTCGGCGACCTTGTCCGGGTGGCCTTCCGAGACCGATTCCGAGGTGAAGAGGAATTCCCTGCTCATGCACTGCTCCTGAAAACAAAAATCCCCAGAGTGTTCCGGCGTCGTGGCCGGCTCCGGGGATTTCGTCGAGCAGGCGACGCTTTAGCAGTATTTGTTTGCCACGACCGGTTAGGTGCGTTCGCGGCGCCGCCCTGCAAGTTGTCGTATTAACTCGGCGGCTAGGCGATAATTATAGTCTTTGGACCCGGCCGGTCAATCGTGGACTTCCTGCCCGCGATCCGGCCCCTCGCCCGTGATCGTCAATCTACTCTTCCGGATTCTTGCGCGACTGCCGCTCGCGTGGCTGCACCGCCTCGGCGGCTGGGCCGGCTGGCTCACGTGGCGCTTCTCGCCGCCGTACGCGCGCAGGCTCGAGGCCAACCTCGCGAACGCGGTCGGGCGCGTCGATCCGGCGCTGATGAAGGCGGCCATCGCCGAGGCCGGGCGGCAGGCGCTGGAGTTGCCCTTCGTGTGGTTGCGCCCGCAGGACGAGGTGCTGGCGCGCGTCGTGCGCGTCGAAGGCCGCGAGCTGATCGAGCGCGCCCGCGCCGAGGGGGCCAGCGTCCTGTTCCTGACGCCGCATCTGGGCTGCTTCGAGATGTGTGCGCAATACTGTTCCACGCACGGCCCGATCACGGTGCTGTTCCGTCCGCCGCGCAAGGCGTCGCTCGGGCCGCTGATGGAGGCGGGGCGCGCGCGTGGCGAGATCCGCGTCGCGCCGGCCGACGTGTCCGGCGTGCGGCGGCTGGTGAAGGCGCTCAGGAGCGGCGAGATGGTCGGCATGCTGCCCGACCAGGCGCCGGGCCAGGGCGAGGGCGTGTGGGCGCCCTTCTTCGGCAGGCAGGCGTGGACGATGACGCTCGCGGCGCGCCTGTCCGAGGTCAAGGGCGTGAAGGCACTGATGATCTGGACCGAGCGCCTGCCGCGCGGCGAGGGCTACGTCCTGCGCATTTCCGAGCCGGTCGAGCCGATCGCGGGCACGCTGGAGGAGCGCTGCGTCGCGATCAACCGCGAGATCGAGCGCCTGATCCTCGCCGGCCCCGCGCAGTACCTGTGGGGCTACAACCGCTACAAGCGGCCGTCGGGCGTGCCGGCGCCGGAGGGCGAACGATGATGGCGCGCATCGCGAGCTGGATCGCGGTCGCGCTCTTCTGGCTGCTGCACTGGTTTCCGCTCGGCGTGCAGGCGCGCATCGGCGCGGCGGTCGGCGAGCTGCTGTACCGCTGCGCGGGCCGGCGCCGCCACATCGTCAACGTGAACCTGCGCCTGTGCTTTCCCCGGATGGACGAAGCGGAGCGCGCGCGCATCGCGCGGGCGCACTTTCGCGCGCTGGGTCGCAGCATGCTCGAGCGCGGGCTGTTGTGGTGGGCGAGCGAGGCGCGCCTGAAGGGCATGATCCGGCTCGAAGGGCGCGAGCACGTCGATGCCCTGATTGCCGCGGGGCGTCCGGTCCTGTTGCTGGCGCCGCACTTCCTCGGCCTCGACATGGGCGGCGCGCGCTTCGCGATGGAGTTCGACAGCGTGAGCGTCTACGCGCGCCAGAACAACCCGGTGTTCGACCGCTGGCTGTTCCACGGCCGCAGCCGCTTCGGCGACCAGTTGCTGCTGTCGCGCCAGGACGGCGTGCGCGGCACCGTGAAGGCGATGAAGGCGGGGCGCCCGTTCTACTACCTGCCCGACATGGATTACGGGCGCGAGGATTCGATCTTCGTGCCCTTCTTCGGCGTGCCGGCGGCGACGATCACCGGCCTGTCGCGCCTGTCGCGTCTCGCGCGCGCGGCCGTCGTGCCCTGCGTGACCGAGATGCTGCCGGGCGGCCAGGGCTACGTGACGCGTCTGGGCGAACCCTGGGCGGACTTCCCGACCGCGGACGTCGAGGCCGACACCTTGCGCATGAACCAGTGGATCGAGTCGGTCGTGCGCACGATGCCGGAGCAGTATTACTGGGTGCATCGCCGCTTCAAGACTCGCCCGCCGGGCGAGAAGCGGCCGTACTGAGCCGCTCGGCCTAGCTGGACTCCCCCGGGGTGCTGCGCGAGAATCCCAACGTTAGGCCTGCGCCCAATCGAACCTTCTGAGCGGAATACTTCCATGCACTTGCGCTTCGCCAAAATGCACGGCCTCGGCAACGACTTCGTCGTCATCGATGCCGTGCGCCAGCACGTCGAACTCACGCCCGAGCGCGTCCGCTTCCTCGCCGACCGCCATTTCGGCGTCGGCTGCGACCAGCTGCTGGTCGTCGAGCCGGCCGGGCAGGCGGGCGTGGACTTCCGCTATCGCATCTTCAACGCCGACGGCGGCGAGGTCGAGCAGTGCGGCAACGGGGCGCGCTGCTTCGTGCGTTTCGTGCATGAGCAGGGGCTCACCGCCAAGCGCGAGATCCGTGTCGAGACCAAATCCGGTGTGATCGCGCCGCGCCTCGAGGAAAACGGCCTGGTGACGGTCGACATGGGTGTGCCGGTGTTCGAGCCCGCGCGCGTGCCCTTCGTGTCGGACTCGGACGCCGTCGTGCAGCCGTTCGATGTCGGCGGCACGCCGGTCGCGATCACCGCCGTGTCGATGGGCAACCCGCACGCGGTGCAGGTCGTCGCCGACGTCGATGCCGCGCCGGTGGCGGCGCAGGGGCCGCTGATCGAGAACCACGCGCGCTTCCCCGCCCGCGTCAACGCCGGCTTCATGGAGGTGGTGGATGAGCACCGCATCCGCCTGCGCGTGTACGAGCGCGGCGCCGGCGAAACGCTCGCCTGCGGCACGGGCGCGTGCGCGGCGGTCGTCGCGGGCATCCGCCGCGAGCTGCTGGTGTCGCCGGTGCGCGTGGAGACGCGCGGCGGCGAGCTCGAGATCGCGTGGGCGGGCGTCGGTGAGCCGGTGCTGATGACCGGCCCGACGGTAACCGTATTTGCAGGCGAGATCGAACTCGCATGATCGAGCCGGGCGGCGCCGTGCCATCCACGCGCCGGCCCGGTGGCCAATGAACACGCGCGGACGCGAACCGTCCGCAGGGAGTGGTCTTTCCATGAATGCAGCCGACGTCGCACGATATCTCAAGGAACATCCGGATTTCCTCGCCGAGCACGGCGAACTCTTCACCCAGCTGACGGTGCCGCATCCGCACGGCGGACAGGCGATCTCGCTCGCCGAGCGCCAGCTGCACGCGCTGCGCGACAAGATCCGGCTCCTCGAAGGCAAGCTCGCCGAGCTGATCCGCTTCGGCGAGGAGAACGACGAGATCGGCGAGAAGGTGCATCGCCTGACGCTCGCGCTGCTCGAGGCCGAGGACTACGAAACCCTGCGTCACGCGCTGTTCGAGAACCTGCGCGACGATTTCTCCGTGCCCAGCATCGCGCTGCGCATCTGGAACTCGGTGCTGACCCGCGAGGGCGATGACTTCGCGCCGGTCAGCGAGGCGGTGCGCTTCTTCGCCGGCGACATGCGCCATCCCCACTGCGGTGCGCCGGTCAATCTCGAAGTGCTCGAATGGTTCGGCGACGCCTCGGCGCACGTGCGCTCGGTCGCGCTGATCCCGCTGCGCCGCGACGCACAGGTGTTCGGCCTGCTCGCCCTCGGCAGCCAGGAGAGCGAGCGCTTCTACCCCGAGATGGGCACGCTCTACGTCTCGCGCATCGGCGACATCGTCGCTTCGGCGCTGCGCCGGCAACTGGGCTGAGCATGACCGGCCGCGACGACCCGGCCGTTGTCGCGGAACCGCCGCCCGAGTGGCTGGCGGCCTATCTCGGCTATCTCGCGACCCAGCGGCGCGCCGCCGCGCTGACGCTGGAGAACTACCGTCGCGATCTCGAACGCCTGCATCGGCTTGCCGACGGGCGTGCCCCGCAGATCCTGTCTTCCCACGACATCCGCCGCTTCGTCGCGCGCATGCACGGCGAAGGTCTGGGCGGGCGTTCGATCGCGCGCGCGCTGTCGGCCTGGCGCGGGCTGTTCCGCTGGTTCATTCGCCAGCGCGGGGAGATGGGCGTGAATCCCGCCGAAGGCGTGCGCCCGCCCAAATCGCCGCAGCCGTTGCCGAAGGCGCTTTCGCCCGACCAGGCGCAGGCGCTGCTCGACGCGGAGGCCGGGGACGGGCTGGAGGTGCGCGACCATGCGATGTTCGAGCTGCTGTATTCGTCCGGACTGCGTCTGGCGGAGCTCGCGGCGCTCGACGTCGGCCCTGCGCTCGATCTCGTCGAACGCATGGTCACCGTGCGGGGAAAGCGTAACAAGATGCGTTCCGTGCCGGTCGGCACGCAGGCCGTCGCTGCCCTCGCGGCGTGGCTCGCGCAGCGCGGCGCACTGGCCCGGAACGGCGAGCCCGCGCTCTTTGTCACGCGCAGCGGCACGCGCATGAGTTCGGGAGCGATCCGTTCGCGCCTGGCGCGCTGGGCGCAGATGCGCGGCCTCGGCGTGCATGTGCATCCGCACATGCTGCGCCACAGTTTCGCGAGCCATGTGCTGCAGTCGAGCGGCGATCTCAGGGCCGTGCAGGAATTGCTCGGCCACGCGAGCATCCGCAGCACGCAGGTCTATACCCATCTCGATTTCCAGCACCTCGCAAAAGTCTATGATGCGGCGCATCCGCGCGCGCGTCGCCGTTGACGCTCCTCTCGTCGGAAATATTTGGTTAAAGATTCCGGCTTGTGAAATCCTGCCCAAATCGGGTAGTGAAAATCGCGGTCGAAGGGCGGGTCTGCGCTATGCTCAAAGCAAGAAGATCCCCAATAAAACCACGTCGTTCCACCCCGACAAGTCTGCCTTACGCCCCTGGTTGCGGGCGTTGGGAGAAAGGCAGCCATGCGCCGTACTACAAAGAATCCAGAGGCCAACAGCCCCGATGCCGGAGAGCGGGGCTATGCCGTGGCAGAGGGCTCCTGTCCCTCACCCCTGCGTACCGCAGCGATCCTGCTGGCCCGCTACCAGATAAGCAGCCTGAGGCGCCTGTTCGAAGAATTCGAGCGCGACATCCTGTTGCCGCTGCTGCTCGGGGAGATCGCCTTGCATAACATCGGCGCACTCGAGAACAGCGGAGAGGCGAGTGTGAGCATCGATGGCGACAGGTTTGCTGCCGTCATGCGCCCGTGCAATGCCTATTCGATCGCTGCGGCGACCGGCCTGCCGCGCGAGACGGTGCGGCGCAAGATCGTGCGCCTCGTCGAGCTCGGCTGGATCACGCGCCGCGGCAACGGCCACCTGTTCCTGACGCCGCGCGCGATCGAACATTTCGGCAAGCTTCTGGGCTCGCGTGACCTGCCGGAATTGCTCGATACGGCCGACCGCATCCGCAAGCGCATGCAGGACTGAAGCCGCTCCCGGCCGCGGCGCCGTCGATCGTTCGCTGGCGACGCGCGGCGCGTGGCTATACACTCACGCGCCTGATTCCTTCCGCGGTCTGCGCCATGTCCAAGCTCGTTCTCAATCCCGGCAAGGAGCGTTCGCTCCTGCGCCGCCACCCGTGGGTGTTCGCCGGTTCCGTGGCCCGCTTGGAGGGCCGCGCGCGGTCCGGCGATACCGTCGAGGTCGTCGCGGACGACGGCCGCCCGCTCGGCCGCGCCGCGTGGTCGCCCGAGTCGCAGATCCGCGCGCGCATGTGGACCTTCGCGCCGGATGTGTCGATCGACCACGTCTTCTTCAAGCGTCGCGTCGCCGAATCGGTGGCCCGGCGCGCGACCCATCCGCTGCTTGCGAACGAGAGCGGCGTACGCCTGATCCACGGCGAATCGGACGGCCTGCCGGGCGTGATCGCGGACCGCTTCGGCGACGTGGTCGTCGTGCAGCTCACCAGCGCCGGCGCCGAAAAATGGCGTGATGCGATCGTCGCCGGGCTGGTGCAGGCGACGGGCTGCAAGGCGGTGTACGAGCGTTCCGACTCCGACGTGCGCAAGCTCGAAGGGCTGGGTCCGCAGACCGGCTGCGTCTACGGCGAGCTGCCGCAGGAGGCGCTGACCATCGTCGAGAACGGTGTGCGCATGGAAGTCGACGTCGTCGCCGGGCACAAGACCGGCTTCTACCTCGACCAGCGCGACAACCGCCGCCTCACCGGGCTGCTCGCCGCCGGGCGCAGCGTGCTGAACTGCTTCTGCTACACCGGCGGCTTCTCGCTGCAGGCACTCGCGGGCGACGCGACGTCGGTGCTGTCGATCGATTCCTCGGGGCCGGCGCTGGACGTCGCGCGCCGCAACGTCGCCCGCAACCCGCAGCTCGACGCGGGCCGCGCGGAGTGGATGGAAGCGGACGTGTTCGCCGCGCTGCGCGCGCTGAAGGCCGAGGGGCGGACTTTCGACCTCATCGTGCTGGATCCGCCCAAGTTCGCGCCCTCGGCCGCGCATGCGGACCGTGCCGCGCGTGCGTACAAGGACATCAACCTCTTCGGCTTCCGCCTGCTCAATCCGGGCGGCATCCTGATGACTTACTCGTGTTCGGGGGGGGTCGGGCTGGAGCTCTTCCAGAAGATCGTCGCCGGCGCGGCGAGCGACGCCGGTGCCGATGCGCGCATCCTGCACCGCCTGTCGGCGGCAGCGGACCACCCGATCGGGCTCGCGGTGCCGGAAGGGGAGTATCTGAAGGGGCTGGCGGTTCAGGTCGGCTGAGCGCAGTCGGGCGTGGGGCGGAAAAGCGTAGCGCCTTCCGCCGCATGGGTTGTTTGGAGTCCGGGCGGGGCGGAGGCATCCGGCGGAAGGCGCCTTCGGCTTTTCCGCCCTACGTCGGATCGGCGCTGCTGCCCGGCGTGCGCCAGTCCGGGTTCGGCCCGCGTTCGCCGAGGCTGAATGCTGCGCTGACGAGGCCCAGCGCAACCAGGATCAGCAGGAAGTAGCGGACCTGCCATCCGCGTGTCGCCGCGCCGCGAACGCCGCGGGCCGCGCGCGCGATCACCATCGCACCGAGTCCGGCGATCGTCAGCAGGCCCGCGCCCAGCAGCTGCGCGGACAGCCCGCTGAGGAACACGCCCTGCGACGGATTGAGGCGGTCGGGCCAGAAGAAGGCCGGACCCCGCAGCAGCCAGGCGCCGCCGAGCAGGCACAGGGTCATCGTGAACGCGACGAAGGTGCGCATCGCGCCGGTTCAGGCGCCGAACAGGTCGCCGTCGCGCGACGGGCGAGCGAGCCCGAAGTGTTCCCAGATCGCCGCGGTGGCGATGCGCCCGCGCGGCGTGCGCTGCAGGTAGCCCTGCTGGATCAGGTAGGGCTCGAGCACGTCCTCGATCGTGTCGGACGACTCGCCGATCGCGGCGGCGAGGTTGTCGAGGCCGACCGGCCCGCCGGCGAATTTTTCCAGCATGGCGCCGAGCAGCTTGCGGTCCATCAGGTCGAGACCGAGGTGGTCCACGTCGAGCATGCGCAGCGCCGCATCCGCGACTTTCGCCGTGATGTCGCCATCCGCCTTCACCTGCGCGTAGTCGCGCACCCGGCGCAGCAGACGGTTGGCGATGCGCGGGGTGCCGCGCGAGCGGCGTGCGATCTCGAAGGCGCCGCTGTCGTCGATCGTCACATCGAGCAGGTGCGCAGAGCGGCTGACGATGAAGGCGAGCTCCTCCGGCGTGTAGAACTCCAGCCGCGACACGATGCCGAAGCGGTCGCGCAGCGGGTTCGTCAGCATGCCCGCGCGGGTGGTCGCGCCGACCAGCGTGAAGGGCGGCAAGTCGAGCTTCACCGAGCGCGCGGCCGGGCCTTCGCCGATCATGATGTCGATCTGGAAGTCTTCCAGCGCGGGGTACAGGATCTCCTCTACGACCGGCGACAGGCGGTGGATCTCGTCGATGAAGAGCACGTCGTGCGGTTCGAGGTTCGTGAGCAGCGCCGCGAGGTCGCCGGCCCGTTCCAGCACAGGGCCGGAGGTCGAACGCAGATTCACGCCCATCTCGGCCGCGACGATGTGCGCGAGCGTGGTCTTGCCCAGGCCCGGCGGGCCGAACAGCAGCACGTGGTCGAGCGCGTCGCCGCGCTGGCGTGCCGCGGCGATGAAGATCTCGAGCTGTTCGCGGATCTTCGCCTGGCCGACGTATTCGGCCAGCCGCTTCGGGCGCAGCGCGCGCTCGACGACGTCTTCTTGGCGGTCGGCGGTCTGCGCGGAGATGATGCGCGGGGCGTGCAGCTTGTCGGTTTCGATCATGGCGGCAGTTTAGCGCAGCGCGAGCCGGCGCTTCAGGCCTTCGACAGGCTCTTGAGTGCCAGCCGGATGCCGTCGGAAACGCCGCTGTCCTCGGGCACCGTCTTCATCGCGCCGAGCGCTTCCTTCTCGTTGTACCCGAGCGCGAGCAGCGCATTGAGGATGTCGCTGCGGGCGTCCGGCGCTGCCGTTACGACCCCTGCCGAAACGGTCGCCCCGAGCGTCGGCAACGCTTTGCCGAGCTTGTCGCGCAGTTCCAGCAGCAGGCGCTCGGCAGTCTTCTTGCCAATGCCCGGGATTTTCACGAGGCGACCGGTCTCCTGCAACGCGACCGCCTGCGCGAGGTCCGTCACCGACAGGCCCGACAGCACCGCCAGCGCGGTGCGCGCGCCGATGCCGGAGACCTTCAGCAGCTGGCGGAACGCCGCGCGCTCGTCGGCGCTGGCGAAGCCGTAGAGGAAGTGGCCGTCCTCGCGTACCGCGAGATGCGTGAACAGCGACACCGCCTGGCCGGTCGCGGGCAGGCCGTAGAAGGTGCTCATCGGCACGTCGATCTCGTAGCCGACGCCATGCACGTCGACGACGATCTGGGGTGGGTTCTTTTCCAGCAGGATGCCGGCGATGCGTCCGATCATGAATGCCTGAGTGAGAAGACTGGGGTTGTCGTGGAATGCAGCGCGGCCACGCCGCGTATCAAAAAAGCTGAGTCAGTGTCGTACCGAGGGAAATTTGAGCGGCGCCCCACATGGCCGCAAGTCCCAATACGCCATTAAACCGGAACGCATGGACGTAGGACGGTTTGGTGGTCTTGTGGCGGAACAGTTTCTGGGCAGTGAGGGCGCCGAGCCATCCCCCGGCAAGGCCGACGAATTGGAGATCCCGTTCCGGAATGCGCCGGGCGTCACGTTCGGCGCGGCGTTTGTCTACGTTGTACATGACGAACGCGATGCAGCTCATGCCGACGATGATCGCGATCAGGAATGCGGGAAGTTTGCCGCTTGCCACGAGCCATGCCGGGATCGCCAGATGTCCCGCGGCAATGAACGTGTCCGGCGTCCAGCCCCAGGGCCGACCACGTTGCGGTTCCGGGCGGGGATTCACGCCGGGATAGCGGAGCTTTACGGCGGCAGTTTTCTTCCCCGAACGTGCGGCGACCTCGTACGTGAGGACTTTGCCGAGTTCCGGCCGCAGCGCCGAGCCTTGCAGATCGGAGACATGGAAGAAATAACGCTCGCCTGTCCCGTTGGTCGTTACAAAGCCGAAGCCTCTATCGTCGTTCCATTCGGTGATTGTTCCCTGGTAGCGCACGGTCTGATATTCCTCAATCACAACAGGACAATGTCGAACTGTTCCTGCGAGTAGCTCGCTTCCGGGTGCAGCGAGATCTTCTTGCCGATGAAGTCCGACAGCATCGCGAGCGATTGTGATTCCTCGTCGAGGAAGAGGTCGATCACGTTGGGCGCCGCGAGCACGCGGAATTCGCGGGCGTTGAACTGGCGCGCCTCGCGCAGCAGCTCGCGCAGGATCTCGTAGCACGCGGTGCGAGCCGTCTTGACCTCGCCGCGACCGCCGCAGGTCGGGCAGGGCTCGCACAGCAGGTGGGCGAGCGATTCGCGCGTGCGCTTGCGGGTCATCTCGACGAGGCCCAGCGCGGTGAAGCCGTTCACCGTCATCTTGGTGTGGTCGCGCGCGAGCGCCTTGCGGAATTCGTCGAGCACCATGTCGCGGTGCTCGGGGTTTTCCATGTCGATGAAGTCGATGATGATGATGCCGCCGAGGTTGCGCAGGCGCAGCTGGCGCGCGATGGTCTGCGCCGCTTCGAGGTTGGTCTTGAAGATCGTGTCGTCGAAGTTGCGTGCGCCGACGAAGCCGCCGGTATTCACGTCCACGGTCGTCATTGCCTCGGTCTGGTCAATGATCAGGTAACCGCCGGATTTCAGGCTGACGCGCCGCGCGAGCGCCTTCTGGATTTCCTCCTCGATGCTGTGCAGGTCGAAGAGTGGCCGCTCGCCGCCGTAGTGCTCCAGCAGCGGCAGTACCTTGGGGCTGTATTCGGCGGCGAAGCTCGTGAGCTTCTGGAAGTTCTCGCGTGAGTCGACGAGGATGCGCGTGGTGTCGTCGTTGACGAGATCGCGCAGCACGCGCTGGCCGAGGCCGAGGTCTTCGTACAGCACGCTGGGGGGGAAGCGTCCCGTCGCGCTGTTGCGGATCTCGCCCCATAGCTTGCGCAGGTACGCGATGTCGGCGGCGAGCTCCCCGTCGGAGGCCGATTCGGCCATCGTGCGCACGATGAAGCCCCCGGGTTCCTCCTCGGGCACGAGGCGCGTGAGCCGTTCGCGCAGCGCCTCGCGTTCGGTCTCGTCCTCGATGCGCTGCGAAATGCCGATGTGCTTTTCCTGGGGCAGGTACACGAGCAGCCGCCCGGCGATGCTGATCTGTGTCGACAGGCGCGCGCCCTTGGTGCCGATCGGATCCTTCAGCACCTGCACGGTGAGGCTCTGGCCCTCGACGAGGATGCGTTCGATCGGCTTCCCCGTGTCGCCGTTGTGGCGGTCGCTCCAGATGTCGGCGACGTGCAGGAAGGCCGTGCGTTCGAGGCCGATGTCGATGAAGGCCGACTGCATGCCCGGCAGCACGCGCACGACCTTGCCGAGGTAGATGTTGCCGACGATGCCGCGGCTGGCGGTGCGCTCGACGTGCAGCTCCTGCACTACACCCTGTTCGACGATCGCTACGCGCGTCTCCTGCGGCGTGAAGTTGATGAGGAATTCGATGCTCATGGAATGGCTGCCAATGGGAAATGCGCAAGCGCAGACGTGAGGCACCGATTGCGCATTGCCCATCGAGGGCGCGGCCCGGAAAACCCCGGGCAGGGGCCTGCCGAGCTTACAGGGGATAGCCGAAGGCGTCGAGGAGCTGTGCCGTTTCAAACAGCGGCAGGCCCATGATCCCGGTGTAGCTGCCGCGTATCTCCTCGATGAAGATCGCGGCGCGCCCCTGGATTCCGTATGCGCCGGCCTTGTCCATCGGCTCTCCGGTCGAGACGTAGTGGCGGATCTCGGTGTCGGTGATGGGGCGGAAGCGCACTTCGCTGGTGTTGATGGAGCTACGCGTGCGTGCGCCGTCGCTGATCGCCACCGCGGTCAGCACGCGATGCGTGCGGCCCGACAGGCGGCGCAGGATCGCGGCGGCATCGACCGCGTCGACCGGCTTGCCGATGATGTCGCCGTCGAGCTCCAGCGTCGTGTCCGCCGACAGCACGGGGTGCTGCGGCAGCGTGCGCCATTGCAGGCGTCTGTACCCGGCCTGGGCCTTGGTGAGCGCGACCCGCTCGACGTAGTGCTCGACGTCTTCGTCCGGCAGCGGCGTTTCGTCGACGTCGGCGTCAGCACCACGCTCCGTGCCGCGGAATACCAGCAGGTCGAAATGCACGCCGATCTGGCGCAGGAGCTCGCGCCGGCGCGGGCTGCGCGAGGCGAGATAGATTCGGGCTTGGAGGTTGCTCATGGCTGTCGGCTGGTCGGATACGGGATACCGCGGTTATTGGGGCGGATTCTACCCCCCTTGCGGCGCGGCGACCCGTGCACGCGCGCGCGGCAGCGTCGACTGCAGGCGGGGGCGCTCCGTTCGCCGTGGCCGCCCGTCATCGTTGTCATTGCATTTAGTTGATACAATTCCTTGGTCATCAAATGCCCGCGTGCTGGCGGCCGACGTCGTCGATGCACGCAGGCCGATCCGCCATCGTCAAACCGGGCCTGCGCCGCTGCGTCGCCCGCTTACCCTGGAGCAAGTCCGTATGCGCATGTCCCTCATCTCGCTCGTCGCCGCGACAATCCTTTCCGCCCCCTTCATGGCAGGCGCAGCCGAGCCGGTCGCCGATGCCGCCGCAATCGTGAAGGCCGCCAACTGGGACGCGATGGAAACGATCACGGTGGAACTCGCCGAGCACAGCTTCACGCCGCAGGATCTCAAGCTCAAGGCCGGTCAGCCGTACCGCCTGGTGATCAAAAACGTGGGGCAGAAGGACCACTATTACACCGCGACGGAGTTCTTCAAGTCGGTCGCGTGGCGCAAGGTTCAGACGCCCAAGCCGAATGGCGGCGAGATCAAGGCGCCGTATTTCACCGCCGTCGAGGCCTACAAGAACGGCGGCTCGGTTGAACTCTTCTTCGTCACCGTGAACAAGGGCGAATTCGACGTCATCTGCACGATCGAGGACCACAAGGATCAGGGCATGTACGGCAAGATCGTCGTCGAATAAGTCCGGTCCCGACATACAGCCGAGCCGCCCATGAAGCTTCTTTCCACGCTCCTCTTGCTGCTGCCGTTCGCGGCGCAGGCACAGACGTCGCAGGTCATTCCGGTGGCGAACCTCGCTGCAGCCCCGAAAGTCGACGGAGAACTGGGCGAATGGGGCGGCGGCGGCTGGGTCAAGGTGCCGGTCAAGCCGGCGCTGGAGCGCGAGGAGCGCGCGAAGTACGGCCTCGATCCGGCCGGCGAGCGCAACACGGCGGGCAGCCTCACGGTCGAGCTGAAGGCCGGCGTCGCAGCGGGGCGCTTCTATCTCGCCGTGCGCTATCCCGACGATGCCGCCGATACCGTGCACAAGGAATGGAGCTGGCGCGGCGACAAGTACCAGCGCGAGAACCAACTCGAGGACATGGTCGCGGTGCGCTTCCACCTCGCCGGCGATTTCGACCGCACGATGCTGTCGACCAAGGACTACAAGGTCGACGTCTGGCTGTGGTCGGCCGCGCGGACCAATGCGGGCGGCATCGCCGAGGACATGACGCACCATGTCACGACGAAGCTGCAGGAATCGGCTGCCGAGTACCAGGTGAAGGACGGTCCGGTGATCTACATTTCGAAGCGTCGCGACGAGGGCGCCGCGCCCTACGAGATGCTGCCGCGCCCGAAGGAAAACAAGGGCGACCGCCTGCCGTCGTTCGCAGCGGCGAACGCTTCGGGCAGCGTCGCGGACGTCGCCGCCAAGGGCGTATGGAAGGCCGGGCACTGGAATCTGGAATTCGCCCGCGTCCTCGACCCCGGCCACGCCGATGATGTCGTGTTCAAGGCAGGATCCCGGATCACCGGACAGGTCGCCGTGTTCAACAAGGCCAATGCCGAGCACAAGAGCGTGTCCGAGCCGCTGGTATTCGACTTCGGCGCGGTGAAATGAGCGTGCGGCATTCGCTGGGCGGCGCCCTGCGCGCGACGCTGCTCGCTTGCCTGCTCGCGTTCGGTACGGGTGCCGCGGGGGCCGAGGACGAGCCGGCCGTGCGCATGCATCCGGCGCTCGCCGGCATCGACTGGACGGAAGTGAACGAAGTCGAGGTCGCGCTCAAGGACCACAGCTACGAGCCCGACGAGATCCGCCTGAAGGTCGGCCAGCCGTACAAGCTGGTGCTGCGCAATGTCGGCGCGGTGGCGCACGACATGGTCGGCGGCTCGCTCTTCGACGAAAAGGTGATCGCGCTGCGCATGGTGAATTCCAGCGTCGGGCGCGTGATCGCCGACTACGTGAATTCGGTCTACGTGCGTTCGCGCAACAACATCGAGCTCTGGCTCGTGCCGCTCAAGCCCGGCGAGTATTCCTTCTTCTGCAGCCTGCCGGGGCATCGCGAGGACGGCATGGAAGGTATCGTCCGCATCGTCCCGTAGGCCGCCGCTCACTCTCGGTGGTAGGGGTGGTTCTTCAGCACCGTCCAGGCGCGATACAGGGCTTCGGCGAGCAGCGGGCGCACCAGCGCATGCGGAAGCGTGAGGCTCGACAGGCGGATACGCTCGTGCGCGCTCGACTTCAGGGCTGGTGACAGGCCATCGGGGCCGCCGACGATCAGCGCGACGTCGGCTCCCTCCGCTTGCCAGGCTTCCAGCCGGCGCGACAGCTCGACGGTCGTGAGGTCGCTGCCGCGCTCGTCGAGGATCAGGCGGCGACAGCGCGGCGGCAGGGCCGCCTCGATGCGCGTCGCCTCAGCCGCCATCATCGCCTCGACGGTCTTGCCGGTGGTGCGCGGTTCGGCCTTCACTTCGACGAGCTGCAGCGGCAGCTCGCGCGGCATGCGGCGCGCGAACTCGTCGAAGCCGGCCTCGACCCACGCGGGCATGCGCGTGCCGACGGCGACGATCAGCAGTTTCATGGTTGAGTATGCAGGACGCGCGGCCGGCCCGGAGCCGGCCACGGCGGGCGTGTCACGGCGCCGCGACGCCCGTCGCAGTGCGGCCGCGCCGCAGGGTCGAGGGGCCGGCCCACAGTTCCTCGAGGTTGTAGTAGCTGCGGATCGCCGGCTGCATGATATGTACGACGATGTCGCCGAGGTCGACGAGCACCCATTCCCCGGTTTCCTCGCCTTCCACGCTGACGACCGGGGCGCCGGCTTCGCGGACCTTTTCCTGCACGTTGCGCGCCAGCGCCCGCGTCTGGCGGTTGGAGTCGCCGGTGGCGATGACGATGCGGTCGAACAGCGAGGTCAGTCGGGTGGTGTCGATGACTTCGATGTCCTTGGCCTTGATGTCTTCGAGGGCGGCGACGACGGTTTTTTCGAGTGTGCGGGTGTCCATCAGGTTCTGCGGTAAAGGTGGTGCAGCCCAATATAGTCGAGAACGGAATCGGGCAGCAAATAGCGGGCGCTCTGCCCGCCGTGGATGAGGTCGCGGATCAGCGATGCGGAAATCGCCAGCGGCGTCATGTCGAAGGGAACGACCCGTCCGGCAGGGCTCCGGTGCAGGACGGCGGGGTCCGTGTCGATGCGACCTGCGCACGCCGCGTCGAGTTCCGGCGACAGCGTGCCGGGCCAGCGCCGGCCATGCGGAGCGAAGCCCGGGCGGTTGGCGACCGCGATGTGGGCGAGAGCGAAGAGCTCCTGCCAGCGGTGCCAGCCCGGCAGGCCGCTGAAGGCGTCGGCGCCGAGGATCAGCACCAGCGGGCGCTGCGCGCCGTGCAGCGCGCGCAGGCGCTCCAGCGTCAGCACCGTGTAGCTCTTGCTCGGCGCGAACACCTCGCCGTCGTCGACGGCGAGGCCGGGATTGCCGGCGCTCGCCAGCCGCACCATCGCCAGGCGGTCGGCGGCGGGGGATTGCGGCACATCGCGGTGCGGCGGCTGGCCGGCCGGGATCAGTGCGACCTGCGCGAGTCCGAGCGCCTCGCGGGCCTCTTCGGCGAGGCGCAGGTGGCCGTAATGGATCGGGTCGAAGGTGCCGCCCAGCACCCCCAGTGCGCCGGCGTCAGGCTTGCTCGGGGACATTGTCGGGTTCGCCGAAGATGTCGCGCGCGTTGGCGTAGAAGCTGGCGAAGACGATGGGGATCAGCAGCAGCGGCAACGGCACCGAGAGCAGCGTCGCGAGCGTTGGCGACACCATGCCGACGATGCCGAGCACGATGCCGGGCAGGATCGCGCCGAACAGCGCCAGCGCGATCGAGTACGCGAGGAACGGGCGCCAGTTGCGCAGGCAGGCGAAGAAGCTGAAGAACATCGCTTTGGGGGCCGGCATCTTCCACCAGCCCGCGAGCAGGGGGGCGAACCAGTAGGCCATCATCACCGGCGTCGACAGTGAGATCGCGATCAGCAGCGCCATCGTGAAGCCGGTGCTGGTGGCGATTTCCGGCTCGAGCTTGCCGCCGCTCGTCATGATCCCGAACAGGGTGCCGCCGTCGGCGACGGCGGTGAGCGCCAGCACTGCCAGGCTACCGGCGAGATAGAGGCCGCCGATCGCGACCAGCGCGGGGAGATTCTGCTGGAAGCCGGAGAACAGCACGTCCGGCCCGGCCTTGCGGCCGGCGTCGATGGCCCGGCAGGTGTTGAGCACGCCCAGCGACAGGACGGGCATCAGCAGCGATGCGAGGACCTGCCCGATGAACGGGGCCACGCTGACGAGGATCAGCAGCAGCAGGTAGCCGAAGGACGCGAAGGTGAGCAACGCGGGGTTGCGCCGCCACAGTTGCAGGCCTTCGCCGAGCCACGCGAAGCCGCGCTGGGCCGGAAGTTGTCGTGCTTGCATGCGCTTACTCGGCAGGGGCGTCGGGGGGGCCGGGCAGCGCGGGTGTCGGCTGCGGGGCGTGCGGAGCGAAGGTGTCCTGCCAGGCCGCGTACAGCGCGCCGGCGAGCACCGGGACGAGCACCAGGACGCCCAGCGCGAACGGCAGCATGGCGAACCAGGTCAGCAGGTAGATCACGAAGCCGAGGACGATGAAGCTGGCGAGATTGGAGATGCAGGCGCGCAGCGAAAGTTTCATCGCGTCGAGCGGCGAGACGTTCTGCAGCACGACCAGCGGCGGGGCGAACCATAGCGCCATCAGCAGCAGGATCAGCAGGACTGGCCACAGTGCGGCCGAGAGCAGGGCGACGCCATTGGCGAGGCCGATGCTGCCGAGCAGGCCGACCAGCATGCCGGTCACTGCGGCGCTGCTGCCGACCAGCACCGCGATCAGCGCCGCGGCGAGTCCGCCGAGCACATAGAAGAAGCCGACCATCAGCAGGTTGCCCGAATGACGGCGGGCGCCTTCGAACAGATGGCCGACACGCAGCGGCTCGCCTTGGTGCTGCGCGTGCACGCCGGTGACCATGCCGGCGACGAGCATCGGGAACACCAGCTGGAGGACCAGCGGGGCGAGCAGCGGGCCGAAGGTCGGAATGAAGCCCACCGCGGCGGCGAGCGCGAACAGCACGGCGATCAGCACCAGCGTCTGGAGGATCCAGGTGCCGGGGTTGGCGATGAAGGTCTTCCAGCCCGCGGCGATCCATCGGAGCGTGTCCGCAGGGGTGACGTGGCCCGGCGGCGGGAGGGGGTGCCGGCGGTGCGATGCGGCGTGATCGGTCGTGTGCGGATCGTTCATCGTTCAGGGCAGCGGTGGTGTCGCGGCGATGCGCAAGCGCAGGATGTCGCGGTATTCTGCGGGCGGCTTCACGTGCACCATCTCGCCCGGCTTGGGCAGGTGGAAGTCCTCGGCGCGCGAGAGCCAGAAGCGCAGCGCCGCGGCGCGCAGCAGCGCCGGCCAGTTCGCGCGCTCGGCATCGGTGAAGGGGCGCTCGGCATGGTAGGCGGCGAGCAGGGCGGCCGTGCGCTGCGGGTCGAGTTCGCCGCCTGCCGTCGTGCACCAGTCGTTCACCGTCACTGCGACGTCGAAGAGCAGCGCGTCGTGGCCGGCGAAGTAGAAATCGATTACGCCGCCGATGTAGTCGCTGTCCCACAGCACGTTGTCGCGGAAGAGGTCGGCGTGGATCACGCCCTGCGGCAGGCTGGCGTAGTCCACCGCGGCCTGGAAGGCGAGTTCCGCATCGAGCAGGGCCTGCTCGTCCGCGGGCAGGAAGGGGCGCACGCGTGCGGCGGCCTCCGTGCGCCACGCCGCGCCGCGCGGGTTGTCCTGGCGCCGGCCGTAGGACAGCCCGGCCAGATGCAGGCCTGCGAGCATCGCGCCGACGCGTTCGCAGTGCAGCGCCGTGGGGGCCATCTCGGACTTGCCCGACAGGCGCATCACCAGCGCGGCGGGGCGGTCGGAGAGCGTGCCGAGGTATTCGTTGTCGCGGTCGGCGATCGGCCCCGGTACCGGCAGGCCGTGGCGCGCGAGGTGGGCCATGAGGTGCAGGAAATAGGGCAGTTCGGCGCGCGGGATCGCCTCGAACAGCGTCAGCACGTAGCGGCCGAGCGTGGTCGTGACGAAGAAGTTGCTGTTCTGCACGCCGGCCGAGATGCCCTGCAGGTCGACGAGGCGGCCAATGGCATAGCGGCCGAGCCAGCACGACAGCGTCTCGGGGGCGACAGCGGTGAAAACGGACATGGCAGGGTAAGAGGGTGAGTCAGTGGCCCGCGGGCCGGGATTGCATTACCAGGACTTGATCACCCACATCGGCACGGCCAGCGTCGGCAGCACGTCCTGCCGCGCCATCACGCCGTTGCCTTCGTTGTCGATCAGGTAGTAGGGCACGCCGTGCGGGGGCGTGACCTTGATCATGTAGAGCTTGCCGCGGATGCGGTATTCCTGAACGGTGTCCTCGCCACGCTTGACGATGCGGACTTCGGGATCCAGCGACGGATCGCTCGCCGGCATCGGCGGCGGTTCGGGGATCGGTTCGAGCTTCGGGGGCTGCTGGGCCGCAACCGGAGTTGCGAGGGCCATCAGCAGCACGATCAGGTTGCGACGCATGGTGCTCTCCTTGGATGGCGCGGATTCTAGCAGGGACCCGCGTTGTGCGTCCGTCATTACAGGTTGAGCAGCAGTTCGTGTTCCTCGGGCAGCGGCAGGAAGCCGCGGTTTTCGTAGTGCTTGAAGATCGCCTCGACGACTTCTTCGGGCGTGTCGATGACCTGGATCAGTTCGAGGTCTTCGGGGTTGATCATGCGTTCGGCGACCAGGCGCTCGCGGAACCAGTCGATCATGCCTTTCCAGAACGGGCCGTGCACGAGAATGATCGGGATCTTGCGGCTCTTGCCGGTCTGGATCAGCGTCAGGGCTTCCATCAGCTCGTCCAGCGTGCCGAAGCCGCCCGGCATCACGACGTAGGCCGAGGCGAAGCGCACGAACATGAACTTGCGCGCGAAGAAGTGCTGGAAGGTCTGCGAGATGTCCTGGTAGGGGTTGGAGCTCTGTTCCATCGGCAGCTGGATGTTGAGCCCGATCGACGGGCTCTTGCCGAAGTAGGCACCCTTGTTCGCCGCTTCCATGATGCCGGGGCCGCCGCCGGAGATCACCGCGAAGCCCGCGTCGGACAGCAGTCGGCTGATCTTTTCGGAGAGGATGTAGTACATGTGGTCGGGCGGAATGCGCGCGCTGCCGAAGATCGACACCGCGGGGCGGACGGAGTTGAGCCGTTCGGTCGCCTCGACGAACTCTGCCATAATTCCGAAGATCCGCCACGACTCGCGGGCGTTGAAGCGCTGCGTCGTGCTGCTCGGTGCGTTGGGAGGGACTTTCTCTTTCGCGGTCATGTTGTTCTCGTCTTGTCGTTCTGCCGGTCCGTGTGCCGGCTTCATCTGATTCCGGAATTCGCCCGGATCCCGCAAGGAAGTTTGTCCGATGCCCGTCCTGTTGCTCGTCGATGGTTCCAGCTATCTGTATCGCGCTTTTCACGCGCTGCCGGATCTGCGCAATTCGAAGGGCGAGCCGACAGGAGCGATTCGGGGTGTGTTGTCGATGCTACGTCGGCTCGAAAGCGACTACAAGGCCGAATTCCGCGCCTGTGTGTTCGACGCCAAGGGCAAGACCTTCCGCGACGACTGGTATCCGGAGTACAAGGCGCACCGCCCGCCCATGCCCGAGGACCTGCGCGCGCAGATCGAGCCGCTGCACGAGGCCGTGCAGGCCGAAGGCTGGCCGTTGCTGGCGGTCGAGGGGGTCGAGGCCGACGACGTGATCGGCACGCTGACGCGCCTGGCGCTCGAGCGCGGCTGGGAGGTGGTGATCTCGACCGGCGACAAGGACCTGACCCAGCTCGTGCGCCCCGGCGTGAAGTGGGTGAACACGATGAGCGAGGAGGTGCTCGACGAGGCGGGGGTCGAGGCGAAATTCGGCGTGCCGCCCGAGCGCATCATCGATTACCTCGCGCTGGTCGGCGACACCGTCGACAACGTGCCGGGCGTGGACAAGTGCGGTCCGAAGACCGCGGTGAAGTGGCTCACGGAGTACGGCACGCTCGACAAGCTTGTCGCCAATGCCGACAAGGTCGGCGGCAAGGTCGGCGAGAACCTGAGGAAACATCTCGATTTCCTGCCGCTGGGGAAGAAGCTCGTCACCGTCGCCACCGACGTCGAACTGCCGATGGACCTCGACGATCTGCCGGCGCGCGAGGACGACAAGGCCGCGCTGCGCGCACTGTACGAGCGCTTCGAGTTCCGCGGCTGGCTGAAGGATCTGGACGGGCAGGGCAGCGTGGCGGCGGTCGTGGCGGGCGGCGAAGCCGCCGAGGCCACCAAGGCCGACGACCCGCCCGCGGTGCCGGGCGCACATCGCGGCGGGTACTCGGCGATCCTCGACTGGACGAGTTTCGACGCATGGCTCGCGAAGCTCGACGCCGCTGCGCTCGTCGCCTTCGATACCGAAACCACCAGCCTGGATCCGATGGCGGCCCGCCTCGTCGGCATGTCCTTCGCGGTCGTCGCGGGCGAGGCGGCCTACCTGCCGCTGGCGCACCGCGGGCCGGACGTCCCGGCGCAGCTGCCGCTCGACGAGGTGCTCGCACGCCTGCGGCCGTGGTTCGAATCCGCGCAGCATGCCAAGGTCGGCCAGAACCTCAAGTACGACGCCCACGTGCTGGCGAACCACGGCATACGGCTGGCCGGTATCGCACACGACACGCTGCTGCAGTCCTACGTGCTCGAGAGCGACAAGTCACATGACATGGATTCGCTGGCGAAGCGCCACCTGGGGCTGACGACGATCCCCTATGCGGACGTGTGCGGCAAGGGGGCGAAGCAGATCGGCTTCGACGAGGTCGCGATCGACCGTGCGACCGAATACGCGGCCGAGGACGCCGACATCACGCTGCGCCTGCACCAGAAGTTGTGGCCGCAACTGGAGGCCGCGCCGGCGCTCGCGGCGCTGTACCGCGGCATCGAACTGCCGGCGATGCAGGTGCTGCTGGAGATGGAGTGCACCGGCGTGCTGATCGACCCGTTTCTCCTCGCGCAACAGGGCGAGGAGCTGGGGCGCCGCCTGATGGAGCTGGAGCGCGAGGCGCACAACCTGGCCGGCCAGCCCTTCAACCTCGCGTCACCGAAGCAGCTGGGCGAGATCCTGTTCGGCAAGCTGGGCCTGCCGGTCGTGAAGAAGACCGCGACCGGCCAGCCCTCGACCGACGAGGAGGTGTTGCAGCAGCTCGCCGACGACTACCCGTTGCCCAAGCTGCTGCTCGAACACCGCGGCTTCGCCAAGCTCAAGAGCACCTATGCCGACAAGCTGCCGCGCATGGTCAATCCGAAGACCGGCCGCGTGCATACGAGTTTCTCGCAGGCGGTCGCGGTGACCGGACGTCTGGCGAGTTCGGACCCCAACCTGCAGAACATCCCGATCCGCACCGCCGAGGGACGGCGCATCCGCGCGGCCTTCATCGCGCCGCGCGATCATGTGATCGTGTCGGCCGACTACTCGCAGATCGAGTTGCGCATCATGGCTCACCTGTCGGGCGACGCGCGCCTGCTGGAGGCCTTCGCGCAAGGCGAGGATGTGCACCGCGCGACCGCGGCGGAGGTGTTCGGCGTGACGCCGGCGGAGGTCACGAGCGAGCAGCGCCGCTACGCCAAGGTGATCAACTTCGGCCTCATCTACGGCATGAGCGCGCACGGCCTGGCGAAGAACCTCGGCATCGACCGCGCCGCGGCGCAGGGCTGGATCGACCGTTACTTCGCGCGTTACCCGGGGGTGGCGGCCTACATGGACCGCGTCAAGGCCGAGGCGAAGGAGCGCGGCTACGTCGAGACGGTGTTCGGCCGCCGCCTCTACCTGCCCGAGATCCGTGCCCAGCAGGTCGGTCGCCGCCAGGCCGCCGAGCGCGCGGCGATCAATGCGCCGATGCAGGGCACGGCGGCGGACCTGATCAAGAAGGCGATGATCGCCGTGCATGGCTGGCTCGCGTCCTCGGGCCTGAAGACGCGCCTGATCCTGCAGGTGCATGACGAACTGGTGCTGGAGGTGCCGCGCGACGAGCTCGAGCGCGTGCGCGCGCAACTTCCGGCGCAGATGTGCGGCGTCGCCGACCTGGCCGTGCCGCTGCTGGTCGAGGTCGGTGTCGGCGACAACTGGGACGAGGCCCACTGAGGGCGTATCGACGGTCCCCCGTCGGCATCGAGAATCGCAAGGCGGGATGCGCTGCTCCCGCCCTGCGTCCGCCGGGGTCGATCAGCGGCGATCGACCCAGAAATCCGCGTTGCGGATCCCCAGCTTCTCCGGGTCGAACACCGGATCCTTGCCTTCCTTCTTCTGCCGCTCGTAATCGCGCAGTGCGACGAGCGCCGGCTTCTGCAGGATCAGGATCGCGATGATGTTGAGCCAGGCCATGATCCCGACGCCGATGTCGCCGAGGTCCCACGCCGCGCCGGCGCTGCGTACCGACCCGTAGGTGACCGCCGCCATCATCACGATGCGCAGCGCGAACACCAGCCACGGGCGATGCACCTTGCGGTTGATGTAGGAGAGATTGGTCTCGGCCATGTAGTAGTAGGCGACGATGGTCGTGAAGGCGAAGAACATCAGCGCCAGCGCGACGAAGCTCGCGCCGAAGCCGGGCATTACCGACTCGACCGCGGCCTGCGTGTAGGCGGGGCCGGTTTCGACGCCCGGCAGGTGGTCGAGGATCATCGAACCGTCCGGGTGCTTGACGTTGTACTTGCCGGTGGCGAGCAGCATGAACGCCGTCGCCGAGCACACCAGCAGCGTGTCGATATACACAGAGAAGGCCTGTACATAGCCCTGCTTGGCCGGATGCGACACTTCCGCCGCCGCCGCCGGGTGCGGCCCCGACCCCTGGCCGGCCTCGTTCGAATACACGCCGCGCTTCACGCCCCACTGCACCGCGAGGCCCAGCACCGCACCGAAGCCGGCCTCGAAACCGAAGGCGCTCTTGAAGATCAGCGCAATCATCGCCGGTACTTGATCGATGTGCAGGAACACGATCACCAGCGCCATCAGGATGTAGGCGAGCGCCATGAAGGGCACTACGAACTCGGCGAAGTGCGCGATGCGCTTGACGCCGCCGAAGATGATGAAGCCCAGCGTGATCACCATCAGCGCCGAGCTGACCGCGGGATCGATACCCCACGCGTTCTGCACGCCGGAAGCGATGCTGTTGGCCTGCACGCCGGGCAGCAGCAGGCCCATCGCGATCGTCGTCGCGACGGCGAAGATCCACGCGTACCACCTTTGTCCCATCGCCTTCTCGATGTAGTAGGCGGGGCCGCCGCGGTACTGGCCCTTGTCGTCCTTTTCCTTGTAGATCTGCGCCAGCGTCGATTCGATGTAAGCGGTCGATGCACCGAGGAAGGCGGTCATCCACATCCAGAACACCGCGCCGGGCCCGCCGAAGGTGATCGCGGTGGCGACCCCGGCGATGTTGCCGGTGCCGACGCGGCCGGAAAGGGCCATCGCCAGTGCCTGGAACGAAGATACGCCGGCGTCCGAGCTCTTGCCCTCGAACATCAGGCGGATCATCTCGTTGAAGCCGCGCACCTGCATGAAGCGCGTGCGGATCGAGAAGTACAGGCCCACGCCCAGGCACAGGTAGACCAGTGCGGGGCTCCAGACGTAGCCGTTGATGGTTGAAATGAGTGCATCCATTGATTCGTCTCCTTGTGGAATGCGTTCCTCTGCCCCACCTTGCGTGGTACTGCGGCGGTTGCCGCAGGACGCGATGCGGATGCTCGGGTGTGCATCCGGGCCGGGAAAGGCGCGAGGGCGGATGATACGTGAGGATGTCCGGGACGAGATCGGGATGGTTCCTCGTTTGGCCGCCTGGCTTCCCCGGGGCGGGCAGTCGGAGCGTGCGTCGCTCGCGACGAAGCCGATGGCGATTAGAATGGCAGGCTTTGTCGACATTTTCTGAGCCGCGTCCCGCGCATCCGGGGCGGGTATGTCCATGAGTCATCCCAATCCCCATCTCGCCTATCGTCGGGATATCGACGGCCTGCGCGCGGTCGCGGTCCTTTCGGTCGTGATCTTCCACGCCTTCCCCGAGGCTCTGCCGGGGGGCTTCGTCGGCGTCGATATCTTCTTCGTCATTTCGGGCTACCTGATCTCGTCGATCATCATCAAGGCCCTCGGGCGTGGCGAATTCAGCTTTGCCGATTTCTACGCGCGCCGCGTGCGGCGCATCTTCCCCGCCCTGCTGCTGGTCGTGTCGGTGTGCCTCGCCGCGGGGTGGGGGACGCTTTTCCCGGACGAGTACGTCCAGCTCGCCAGGCATTCGGTCGCCGGCCTGGGATTCGTTGCGAACTTCATGTTCTGGCGGGAGGCGGGCTACTTCGATACGGAGGCCGAGCTCAAGCCCCTGCTGCATCTCTGGTCGCTGGGTATCGAGGAGCAGTTCTACATCGTGTGGCCGGCGCTGGCGGTGCTCGTGTGGCGCGTGCGCCACCGGCTCGGCGGCATCCTTCTCGTGCTGGCTGCGGCCTCGCTCGCCGCGAGCGTCGCGCTGAGCGCGCAATTCCCGGTCGCCAGCTACTTCCTCCCGCCGACGCGGGTGTGGGAGCTGCTCTTCGGCGCGGCGCTCGCGTGGCGCCTGCAGCGCTACGGCACGATCTTTCCTTCCGCCTCGGCGTGGGCGCCTAGCGTGGCCTCGGCGGCGGGCCTGTCGCTCATCGCTTGCGGCCTCGTCGTCATCGACAAGGAACGGGCCTTTCCGGGCGCCTGGGCGCTGCTGCCGGTCGGCGGTGCCGTGCTGCTGATTGCCGCCGGTCCGCGCGCGGCCGTGAACCGGATCCTGCTGTCGGCGCGGCCCGTCGTGTGGCTCGGCCTGATCAGCTTCCCCTTGTACCTGTGGCACTGGCCGCTGCTGTCGTTCACGCGGATCGTGCATCCCGAGCGGGCAACGCCCCCGGTCCTTGTCGCGGCGCTCGCCGCCGCGCTGGTCCTGTCGTGGGCGACCTTCCGCTGGGTCGAGCAGCCGGTTCGCCGCCGCGGCGGGCGGAGAACCGTTGCCGGGCTGGTGCTGGCCAGCGTCCTGCTCGCGATCGCGGGCTGGAATATCCACCTGCGCGACGGGCTCGAGATCCGCCTGAAGGATGCCCAGGCGCAACAGGCGTCGGCAGCCCTGCGGTGGGAGGAGCGGTGGCTGGAAAGCAGCGATTGCCGCCACCTCCTGCCCGCAAACTTTGCCGGCAACTGCCTGATAGGCGATGCGTCGCGCCCGCCCGACGCCGTGATCATCGGCGACAGCCACGCGAACCACTTTTTCTGGGGCATCAGCGAGGCCCTGGGGCGCAGCGGCGGCAATCTCCTGCAGATTAACGAGGACGGCTGCCTGTTGCTGGTCGGGATGGATACGCGCGAAAGATCGGGCGAGTCCCGCGGCTGTGCGCCTGTCGCTCAGGCTGCCTACGCATACGCAGCCGGGGCCCCGCAGGTCAAGACCATCTTCCTGGCGGGGCGCTGGGTGCTGGGGATCACGGCGCGTCAGCTCAAGGACAAGCCGGGCGTGTTCAGCCGCATGCACCGGAAGCCCGTGCTGCTCGCGGCGCCGGACGATCCCGCCATCGGACGGGGGGAGGTCATTGCGACCGCACTCGACGAGACGCTGCGCCAGCTCACGGTCACGGGCAAGCGCATCGTGTTTCTCGACTCGGTGCCCGAACTCGATTTCAATGCGCGCGAGTGCGTGCACTGGACGCCGAACCGGTTCGTCAGCCGTATTCCGCGGCCCGAGTGCGAGGTTCCCCGCGCGTTGATCGAGGCGCGGAACGAGGAATACCGCCCCTACCTGCGACGGGTGCTCGAAAAGTATCCGCAGGTCATCGTCTTCGATCCGCAGACGGCCATGTGCGACGATCGCGCCTGCCTTGGCCGCCGCGACGGCGAGCTGATGTACCGCGACGACGACCACCTGTCGATGGCGGGCTCGCGCTGGCTCGGCGCGCGCATCGTGCGCGCCTTGCCGGCTGCCCCGAACGGGGATCCGCGGCCGGGCTCGTGAGCCAAGAGGCTATAATCGCAAAATTTGCTTGCCGGGACTGCGCATGTCGCGGTCCCCAACCAGAGGTTCATCTGTGGCTCTGACCATTCTCGGCCTGTCCGGCGCCCTGACGCACGACCCTTCCGCTGCCCTCTACGTCGACGGCAAGCTCGTCGCGGCGGCGGAAGAAGAGCGCTTCGTGCGCGACAAGCACGCCAAGAACCGCATGCCCTACGAGGCAGCGAAGTTCTGCCTGGAGTTCGCCGGCATCAAGCCGCAGGACGTCGACGCGGTCGCGATTCCCTTCGCGCCGATCAGCATCACGGAGCCGGCGCGCTGGCACTACGCGAAGCGCTACTGGTATGCCCCGGACCGCGGCCTCGATGCGATCCTGACCGGCAATCGCCGCTACTACCGCTACAAGAAGCGCATCGAGTGGTGCCTTGCACAGCTCGGCTTCGACCTGAAGAAGACCGAGATCGTGCCGGTGGAGCACCACCTCGCGCACGCCTCGAGCGCCTACCACTGTTCCGGTTTCACCGAGAAGACCGCGATCCTCGGCATCGACGGCAAGGGCGAGTACGCGACGACCTTCTTCGGCTACGGCGAGAACGGCCGGATCCACAAGATCAAGGAGTTCTACGATCCCGATTCGCTCGGCGGCCTGTACGGCGCGATCACCGAGTACCTCGGCTTCGAGATGCTCGACGGCGAGTACAAGGTCATGGGCATGGCGCCCTACGGCGATCCGGACAAGTACGATTTCTCGCGCCTGGCGAAATTCGAGAACGGCGAATTGGTGATCGACACCGACTACGCCAACGTGATCGGCTTCCGCCGCTACAAGGAGAATGGCAAGGGCTATTACTTCTCGCCCAAGCTGATCGACTGGCTGGGCCCGAAGCGCGCCGGCGACATCGCCGACGAGCCCTACATCCATTACGCCGCGAGCATGCAGAAGCTGTTCGAGGATCTCGCGCTGCAGATGATCGACCACTACCTCGGCGACATCCTGCGCGAGACCGGGCGGCTCGCCTTCGCAGGCGGCGGCGCGTTGAACGTCAAGCTCAACCAGAAGATCATCGCGCGATCCGACCTGCGTGAGCTGTTCGTGCAGCCGGCCTCGGGCGACTCGGGCACGGCGGTCGGGGCTGCGTCCTGGGTGTCGGTTGCGCGCGGCGTTCCGATCGAGAAGATGGAGCACGTCTACCTCGGCCCGCGCTACACCAACGAGGACGTGATCGCCGCGTGCGCGAAGCACCCGGCGCAGCCGACGTGGCAGCAGATTCCCGACGTTCCCGCGCGCATTGCGCAAGTACTGGCCGACGGCAATCCGGTCGCGTGGTTCCAGGGGCGCATGGAGTTCGGCCCGCGCGCGCTGGGCGGCCGCTCCATTCTCGGCTGCCCCAGCGCGGCGGGCGTCGCCGACCGCATCAACGAGCAGATCAAGTTCCGCGAGCGCTGGCGGCCGTTCTGCCCCAGCATGCTCGACACCGTCGGCCCGCAGATGCTGCAGACGGATCATCCCGCACCCTTCATGACCTTCACCTTCGAAGTCGCGGAGGAGTGGAAGACGCGTGTGCCCGAGGTCGTGCACGAGGACGGCACTTCGCGCGCCCAAGTGCTCAAGCGCGAGTTCAACCCGCGTTACTACGACCTGATGAAGGAACTGGAGACGCTTACCGGCAACGGCGTCGTGCTCAATACCTCGCTCAACCGCCGCGGCGAGCCGATGATCTGCTCGCCGACGGATGCGCTGAACATGTTCTTCGGGTCGGACCTGCAGTACCTGATCATGGAGGACGTGCTGGTCGTGAAGGAGGGCGCGGCCCTTGGCTGAACGCCGCATCCTGCAGTTCTGCCACTGTCACTACGGCCCGTTCGCTGATGTCGCGCGCCAGTACGCGGTGCTGTTCAAGGATTCGCCGTACAAGGTCACGACCGTCTATCTGACCGATCCGGCGAGCGACGAAGTGACCGCGCTGTCGGCGTCCGACGAGGTGATCTATCTCGATTACGACGGCGCCGACGTGCGCGGGCTCAAGCTCGACGCGATGCGCCGCGTGCGCGAGATCATCGCCGGACGCGACTTCGCGATGATCCTCGCGCACCGCTTCAAGCCCATCCACATCTCGTGCTGGGGGACGAAGCTCCCGGTGATCGGGGTGCATCACGCGTTCGGCGACTACGAGCGCCTGACGCACAAGCTTTTTGCGCGCTGGTTCGGCAAGCGCCTCGGCCTGCTGGGGGTGTCCGACGCGATCCGCGACGACATCCGCCGCGGCGTGCCGTCGTGGCCGGCCGACCGCATCGAGACGCTGCACAATCGTATCGACGTCGATGCCGTACGCGCCGAAGTGCTGCCGCGCGACGCCGCGCGCGAGCTGCTCGGCCTGCCGCGCGATGTCTTCGTCGTCGGCAACGTCGGCCGGCTGCACCCGGACAAGGACCAGGCCACGCTGCTGCGCGGTTTCGCCCGCGCCCTGCCGGAGCTCCCCGGCAACGCGCTGCTGGCGATCCTTGGCAAGGGCCGGCTTGAGGCGTCGCTGCGGAAGCTTGCCGGGGACCTGGGCATTGCCGAGCGGGTGCGTTTCCTCGGACAGGTGCCGAATGCACGGCGTGCCTTCTCGGCCTTCGACGTGTTCGCCCTGAGCTCCGACCACGAGCCCTTCGGCATGGTGTTGCTCGAGGCGATGGCCGCGCGCGTGCCGGTGATCGCGACCGACTGCGGCGGCGCGCCGGAAGTCGTCGGCGACGCGGGCACGCTCTTCCCGCTGGGTGATGCGGAGGCGCTCGCACGCGGCCTCGTGGCCGGTGCGCGCATGCCCGTCGCGGAGCGCGAGGCGATTGTCGAACGCGGCATCGAGCGCCTGTACGCGCACTTCTCGGACGAGGCCGCGCGGCGCCGCTTCTTCGCGCTGCCGATGGTCAGGGCGGTGCTCGGCGAGCCGGAGTGGCTGCGATGAGCGCGAAGCAGCCCTCGATCTGCTTCGTCGTGCCGTATTTTGGCTGCTGGCCGTTCTGGATGCCGTTTTTCATCGAGAGTTGCCGCGCCAACCCGACGGTGGACTGGCTGCTTTTTTCCGACTGCGGACCGATCCCCGATTGCCCGCCCAATGTGCGCGTCGTCGAGACTTCTTATCAGGATTATTGCGCCCGCGTCGCGCGCGCCCTCGGGATCCCCTTCACGCCGCAGAACCCCTACAAACTGTGCGACGTGAAGCCAGCCTTCGGCTACATTCATGCCGAGGAGTTGCGCGGCTACGATTTCTGGGCCTTCGGCGACCTGGACCTCGTGTGGGGCGACCTGCGCGCGTACTTTACGGCCGAGCGGCTGGCGCGGAAGGATCTTTTCGCGACCCACGCACGGCGCATCTCGGGGCACTGCTGCCTGGTGAGGAATACGCGGGAAATGCGCGAGGCCTTCCGGCTGATGCGGAACTGGCAGCCGCGCATGACCGACCAGAAGCACCATGCGCTCGACGAAGGGGCTTTCAGCCGGATCTTCATCCGCTACAAGAATCTTCCCGACCGGGTCGCGCATCTGCCGCGCTTGCTCAACCCCTGGTATCGACGCGCCGAATTCATCGAGGCGTTCAGCACGCCCGACGCGAAGGTCGCGTGGGTCGACGGCGGTTTCGATTTTCCGCAGCGCTGGTTCTGGGACCGCGGCCGGCTGACCAGCGATCGCGACGGCGCCCGCGTCTTCCCCTACCTGCATTTCGTCGTGTGGAAGAAACATGCCTGGAAGGGCCTGTCGGCTCCCGACTCAGCCTCGCTCGCGGCCTTGGCCGCCTCCGGCCGGTGGGTCGTCGATGCACGGGGATTTCACCCGCTGGTCGAGGCCGCGGCATGAAGGTCCTGCTGTTGGTCCAGAAGGAGCAGCGCGTCATCCTCGACCGCCTTTACGAGGGCATCGGGGCGCACACGGACTGCGACCTGCGCTGGCTCGGTCGCGAAGACCAGGCGAACCTGCGGCGCTATTTCCGGCGCAACGTCCGCGTCGAAGACTACGAGCGCATCGTGTTCTTCCTGCGCTTCAAGCAGGAGATCCGCCAGGTGCCGTTCATCCGCACCGTGCCGAACCTCGTGATCCTCGAGCATGACGCCTGCCAGAACTATTTCCCCGGCAAGTACCAGGGAAAGTTCAGCCGCCACTATGCCCAGCTGCCGTGGGTGCGCGTGATTTCGTCCGGCTTCACGGTTTCGCAGAGACTGCGTGGGGAAGGCTTCGACGCGGTGTTCGTGCCCAAGGGCTACGACCAGACGACGCTGCGCAATCTGGGCCTGGAGCGCGACATCGAACTCGCCTTCGTCGGCAGCACGAAGAGTTCCGTGTATACGGAGCGCCGCCGGATGCTCGACGAGATCGCGGCGCGCGAGCAGCTTCTGATCACGCGGACGGCTTCCGGCGACGAATATCTGCGCACGCTGAACCGCATCCGCTTCTTCGTCGGTGCCGATGCCGGAATCGGCGAGTACATGATCAAGAACTTCGAGGCGATGGCCTGCGGCTGCGTGCTGTGCGCCAATGACCAAGGGGCCGCGGAGAACGACGCGCTGGGGTTCCGCGACATGGAAAACGTCGTGCTGTATCGCGATGCCGCGGAACTGAGCGCGAAGCTCGCGGCGCTGCGCGACGATGCGGGCCTCGCCGCGCGGATTGCCGCAGCCGGTCAGGCGCTGGCCGAGCGGGAGTACCGTTTCGACCGTCTCGGCGAGAGGATTGCGCAGGCGCTCGAGCCGCCCTTGCGCGAGCATCCGCCCTTGTCCTGGATGGACCGGATGCGCCTGCGTGTGGGCGTATGAGTCGGGTAGGCTGCATGGATAGGGAGCGCTAAGGATGTCGATCAAGTTGTATTGGTGCCGCGGGAAGGGCCGGGATGATCCCGGGCAGCAGAATTTCGGGGATTACCTGTCGCCGCTGATCGTGGAAATGGCATCGGGCAAGGCCGTCGAGTACGCGCCGATCCACAGGGCCGACATGATGGCCATCGGCTCGATCATGAACCGCGAGCAGAAGGCGAAGCGCTTCTTAGTGCCGCGGCGGCTGCATGTGTGGGGCAGCGGCACGGATGCGCCCGGGCGCGTGTATTCCTCACGGCATTACTACCACGCAGTCCGGGGCAGGCTGACCTGTGAGCAGATCGAGGATGGCGTGTCGCGCGAGGCGGTCGCGCTGGGGGATCCGGGCCTTCTCGCCGATCGCTGGTGGAGCGGCCGTGCCAAGCCCGCGAAGCGGTTTACCCTGGGCTTCATCCCGCATTATGTGGATCGCGCGGCGGACGTGGTGCGCCACGCCGAGTCGCTTCCGGGCGTGAAGGTCATCGATGTCTACTGGCCGGTGGAAGAGGTCCTGAAGGCGATCCAGGAGTGCCATTTCGTCATCTCCTCGAGCATGCACGGCCTGATCGTGTCGGATGCCTTCGGCGTGCCGAACCGGCGCATTGCCATCTCGCACGGCCGGATTTCGGATTACAAGTTCGTCGATTACTACTCAGCGTTCGGTATCGACGAACCGGCGTGCCTCGTCCCCGAGGCGTTTGCCGGTGCAGGAGTGAAGGGCATCGAGGAGTTGGTCGGCGACTATGCGCGGCCGGGCCTGACCGCGATCCAGGAACGTCTGCTCGCCGCATTTCCGGCAATTTGAGGTATTTTCCCGTGCAGTTCGGCCGATACGATGGGCGCGTTGCGAACTGGTTCGCCTCCGCGATCCTGTTCGCATTCCTTGTGTCCTATTACACCCCGCTATCGGCGAAGGCTTCGAACAACATCTTCTATATCGGATTGGGCGTGCCCGCCTTGGCCTGGTGGCTTGCGCGTCCGCGCGCGGCGTTCGGTCTGCTGCGCGTGGCCCCCGCCTTCCTCGCGGCCTACGCTGCGTTGGCCGCATGGCTGGTATTCGCGGACCCGGATTTTCTCAAGACCACCCTCTACATCGCAGCCCTGTTCGTCTGCTGTGCGATGCTCGAGCGCGGCGGGCCCGGAGTGGAGCGCGCGTACGCGGGGTTTGCGCTGGTCAGCACCGCGCTCCTTGCGTTTGCCGCCTTCAAGTGGGGGCAGCTCGCCTGGTCGCAACAGTACTGGCCGCGCATTACCCTGTGGGGCCAGGGGGAGAATCCGGTGTATGCGGGACTGCTGATGACGAGTTCGCTGGTGTTCCTGTGGCTCTTCCACGTCGAGCCGCGACTGCAGGACCGATCGCGTACGGTCTACCTCGGCGCGCTGCTGGGCCTGGTGGTGCTGGCAGGAGTGTGCGCAGTCGTGTTTCAGGCGCGGTCGGCCCTTGCCGGTTTCGCCGCCTTCCTGATCGCCTTCCTTGTCCAGCGGAGGCTCGTGGTCGTCGGCGGGCTGCTGGCGGTTGCCGCAGCTGCGGCCTTGTGGGGCTCGGGTGTCGGGGATGCGCTGCTCGAGCGCGGAGGAAGTTATCGGGTCGAAATCTGGATGGATGCGTTGCGCCGGCTCGAATCCGACTGCAGCGTGCTGGTCGGGTGCGGCAAGGACGATTACCGTTTCCTCGGGCAGTTCTTCCATGCCCACAGCGCCTATGTCTCGATGCTCTATCACGGCGGAGCCGTCGCGCTCGGGCTGTTCTGCGTGCTGGGGGCGATCTTTTTCGTGACGGCGTGGCGATCCGCGTCGCGCTGGATGCTGGTGGCCCTCGTGGGATGGGGGGGCGTTCTGACCACGACCGCCGGCGTCATCGCATCGCCGAGGCCGCTCTGGGTGTTCTTCTGGATCCCGACGCTGATGGCCGTGCTCGAAAGTGGCCGGCCGGCGCTCGAAGCCTATTATCGGGACCGCGGCCGCGTCACGGCGCGCGGTTGAGGTTGGGCATGCGGGTCATGTGCTCCGGCTCCAGGTGGATGCCGGAAGCCGCGTTGTAGTGTGCGAGGAAGCGCAGCGCACCGACTTCGTTGATGAGGCGCGTGTCGGCCTTGTAGCGGAACACGTGGCGGAAGTTGCGCACGCGCTTGTGCCGGCTGATCGGGGCGCGTTGCACGCTCATGTCGGATACGTCGATCAGGCCGAATGTGCCGTCGGGCATGAGCAGGACGTTGCCCAGATGCAGGGAGCGGAAGTAGATGCCTTCGTCGTGGAGCCGGGCGATGAAGGCGGCCAGCCGCAGCAGCAGGGCAGAGCGCTCGTCCGTGCTCAGGCCGGGCAGCAGGCTGCGGACGGTGTCGCCGGGCAGGGGCCAGTAGCGCACGGCGGTCTTGCGTTCGCTGTCGAGGTCGTAGCTCTCGAGCACCTGCGGACAGGGGATGTTGCGGGCGGCGAGGGCTTCGGCGTTGCGCCGGAAACAGTCGGCGGGCGGAAAGAACAGCGCCGAGGACAGGAAGCGCTTGCGGCGGAAGAGCTTGAGGAAGGAGCCGTCGGCGAGGCGCAGGACCTTTTCGCCGCGCGGGTCGGCCTCGACGACCGTCGCGCCCTTGCGCAAGGCGGAAAAGGCTTCACGGTTGAGTGGGGTCACTGGGCGCTGCCGCGGGAATCAAAGGTACAATTTTAACCCGCATGTTGCAGTGCAGGCCGGTTTTTGCGGCAGTGCACGAATCCCCTTTCCGGAAGCCCCACAACTTGAAGCGCCATAAAGACACGCAGTCCGCTTCCAGCCTCAAGATCTATGTCCGCCTGCTGAGCTACGTGCGGCCCTATGTGCCGGCATTCGCGCTCAGCATCGTCGGCTTCCTGATCTTCGCCTCGTCCCAGCCGATGCTCGCGGGCATCCTGAAGTACTTCGTGGACGGGCTCTCGAATCCCGAGGCGGCGCTGTTCGCCGGCGTGCCGCTGCTGGAGTCGCTGCCGCTGATGAAGGCGGTGCCGGTGCTGATCGTCGCGATCGCGGTGTGGCAGGGGCTCGGGTCCTACCTGGGCAACTACTTCCTCGCCAAGGTCTCGCTGGGCCTCGTGCAGGATCTGCGGCTGGCGCTGTTCGACAGCCTGTTGCGGTTGCCGAACCGCTATTTCGATGCAACGAACTCCGGCCACCTGATCTCGCGCATCACCTTCAACGTGACGATGGTGACCGGCGCGGCGACCGATGCGATCAAGGTGGTGATCCGCGAGGGGCTGACGATCGTGTTCCTGTTCGGCTACCTGCTGTGGATGAACTGGAAGCTGACGCTGGTGATGCTCGCGATCCTGCCGGTGATCGGGGTCATGGTGACGAGCGCGAGCCGCAAGTTCCGCAAGCAGAGCAAGAAGATCCAGGCGGCGATGGGTGACGTGACGCACGTGGCGTCGGAAACGATCCACGGCTACCGCGTCGTGCGCAGCTTTGGCGGCGAGACTTACGAGTCGCGGCGCTTCCGTGCGGCGAGCGAGGACAACACGCGCAAGCAGCTGAAGATGGTGAAGACGGGCGCGACCTATACGCCGATGCTGCAGCTGGTCAGCTACACAGCGATGTCGGTGCTGCTGTTCCTGGTGTTGTGGCTGCGCGGCGATTCGTCGGTGGGGGATCTGGTCGCCTACATCACCGCGGCGGGCTTGTTGCCGAAGCCGATTCGCCAGCTTTCCGAGGTGAGCTCCACGATTCAGAAAGGGGTTGCCGGCGCGGAGAGCATCTTCGAGCAGCTCGATACGCCGCCCGAGGAAGATCGCGGCACGGTCGAACGCGAGCGCGTCGCCGGGCGGCTGGCGGTGCGTGAGCTGAGCTTCCGCTATCCCGGCAGCGACCGGCTGGTGCTCGACGGCATCGACTTCACTGTCGAGCCGGGGCAGATGGTGGCGCTGGTCGGGCGTTCGGGCAGCGGCAAGTCCACGCTCGCGAACCTGATCCCGCGCTTCTATCACCACGAGAGCGGGCAGATCCTGCTCGACGGCGTGGATGTCGAGGACTACACGCTGCGCAACCTGCGCCGCCACATCGCGCTGGTGACGCAGCAGGTGACCCTGTTCAACGACACCGTGGCGAGCAACATCGCCTACGGGGATCTTGCCGGCGCGCCGCGCGACGCGGTCGAGCGCGCCGCGCAGGCGGCCTTCGCGGCGGAGTTCATCGAGCGCCTGCCGCAGGGCTACGACACCGAGATCGGCGAGAACGGCGTGATGCTGTCGGGCGGCCAGCGCCAGCGGCTGGCGATTGCGCGCGCGCTCTTGAAGGACGCGCCGGTGCTGATCCTCGATGAGGCCACTTCGGCGCTCGACACGGAGTCGGAGCGCCATATCCAGGCCGCGCTCGATCGCGTGATGAGCGGCCGCACGACGATCGTGATCGCGCATCGGCTGTCGACGATCGAGAAGGCCGACGTGATCATGGTGATGGAGCAGGGGCGCATCGTCGAGCGCGGCTCGCATCAGGAACTGCTCGCGCGCGACGGCGCGTATGCGCGGCTGCATGCGATGCAGTTCGCGGAGCAGGGGGAAGGGGCCGCCGCCGGCTAAGGTTGGCGCGCTCTTGTAGGGCGGGAGGAGCGCCGCGTATCCCGCCGGTCGTGCTTCGGGTTGCCGGCGTGCCTGTTCGTCCGCCGCATGGCGGGATCCGCTACGCTACTCCCGCCCTACGATGCCGTGCATCACTGCGCCGCGCGGCGGTTGTCGTACATCATGAAGCGCGAGGTTTCGTGGAGCCCCCGGGCCAGTGCGGCCAGGCGTGCGAACTCTTCCGGGTGGGCGTCGGCGACGTTGTCGGTGGGCGTTTTCGAGGCGAGGTCGTGCATCGTGGTCTTGCTGCCGTCGTGGTTCATCTGCACGAGGAAGTTGCGCGTGACGGCGCCGATCAGCGGGAAGGCGCCTTCGCGCAGGATCACGTGCACGGCACGCTCGCCTTCGGGCGCGGGGAGCTGCACGTCGCGCCCGAGCGCGCCGTTGCGGTATTCGACGCCGAGCAGGCCGGCGACGGTCGGCAGCAGGTCGACGAGGCTGGCGGCTTCCTCGAACACGCGCGGCTTCAGCAGTTTGGGCGCGTAGATCACCGCCGGGACATGCGTGCTTTCGAGGTTGAGCTGCTCGAAGGCGGGCGGCATGAAGGGCAGGCGGCTGATGCGGCCGTTGTGGTCGCCGAAGAGCACGAAGATGGTGTTGTCGAACCAGCCGTCGCGTTTGGCGATCTCCATCAGGCGGCCGATGTTGTGGTCGAGCAGGCGCACCGCGTTGTACTGGTCGACGTCCTGGAAGCTCGCGTCCTGCACTGCCTGCAGCGAGGGCTTGCGGATCTCGAAGCCCTCGTTGTCCGCGGGAATGGTGTAGGGGCGGTGGTTGCCGGCGGTCTGGATGTAGGCGAAGAAGGGGCGCTTGCGGGCATCTTCCTTCAGCAGTCCGCTGGTCTCGCGGAACAGGTTGAGGTCGGAGATGCCCCACACGTCGTCGTTGGGCGACTTCCACGCGCCTTCCTCGACCAGCTCGATGCCGTCGATGCTGCTCTGGATCAGCGCATTCATGTTGGCCCAACCGGCGCTGCCGCCGATCGCGTACACCTTGCGGTGTTCCTTCAGCGCGTTGACCACGGTGTGCTGGTTGCTGATGAAGGGGTTGCGCGTCGCGCTCTCGGCGCGGGCGGCGTCGGGGATACCGGTGATGCTGGCCCACACGGTCTTCGCGGTGCCGGACACCGGGACGTGGAAGTTGCGGAACAGCCAGCCTTCGCGCGCGATGCGGTCGAGGTTGGGGGTCGGGTCGAGCGGGTTGCCGAAGGTGCCCAAGCGGCTCGCGCCGAGCGATTCGAGCATCACGAAGACGACGTTGGGCGCGCGCTGGACCTGCAGGCGGTGCGGCTGCGGGCCGATGTGGCGCGTGACGGTGAGTTTCTCGGGGTCGGGTTCGGTGACGCCGAGGTAGCGGCTCATCAGCTCGTAGTGCTTCGCGACCTGTGCGCGGTCGAAGGTCTCCTGCGGGGTGCGGATCGTGTCGTAGATGAAGATCACCGGGTTGAGGCCCAGCGCGCCGACCGCGGAGTTCCCGGACACGAAGGCGTCGCTCCAGCGCAGCGGCACGGGGTTTGACGGGTTGATGCTGGTGACGCGGCCGATCAGGCCCAGCAGGGCCAGGATCGTCAGCGCGACGGCGGCTATGGCGGCGCGGGAGAGCGTCGGCGTCACGCGCGCAGGGCGGTCGAGCAGGTGGCGTTCGAGGCGGATCGCGGCCCACAGCACGAGCACCGAGGCGGCGAGCCAGCCGGCGGTGATCTTCAGCACCGGGTAGCTCTGCCACAGCATGTCGGCGGAAATGTCCTTGTTGCCGAGGAAGCGCAGGATGGTCGAGTTGATGCGCAGGCCGAGGTAGTCGTAGTGGCCGAAGTCCAGTACGTAGACGAGCAGGACGAGGAGGATCGCGAGGCCCAGGTAGAGTCGCGACAGGCCGCGCACGACGCCGCAGCGCACGAGGTTGATGCGCGGCAGGAAGGCGAGCAGCGCGACCGGCAGCATCATCAGGATCGCGAGGCGCAGGTCGAAGCGCAGGCCGATGCCCACCGCCTCGACGATGCGCTCGCTGCCGATGCCGCCCATCGCGTCGAAATCCGCGAAGCCGATCAGGAAGGCGCCGCGCAGCAGCGCGAAAACCATGAAGAACAGGGCCGTGCCGCCGAGCAGGTAGCGCACGCGGCGGGAGTGGAGCCAATCGGTCAGGAGCATGGGTGTTCGGGTGTCAAAGAGCGCTCAGGGGCGGCCGGGCAGCATCGCGTCGAGCCAGCGATGCAGCGGCGAATCCGCGGACCAGTTGCGCAGGAAGCGCGCGCGATCGCGGCGCCAGGCGCGGTGGAAGCCAGCGATTGTAGCGTGCTGGCGGGCGGCATCAAGGTCGATCAGCAAGGACTTGTTGCCGTCCCACAGCAGGTTGGTCGCCTTCAAATCACCATGGCTTATGCGCTCCCGATACAGGGTATCGAAGAGCGTCTTGAGCGATGCGGCTTCCGCGGGCGCGGGTGCCGCGTCGGGCTCGAGATGCGCGAGCATGTCGGGACCGCCGCAGTATTCGGTGACGAGCCACGCGCGCGCGCGCAGCGGGCCCCAGCGTTCCTCGATCAGCGCGAGCGGGCGCGGGGTCGGGATGCCGAAGAGGGACAGGCGATGCCCCTCCCGCCAAGAGTGCCAGGCACGCGTCGGGCGCCACGCGCGCGAGATCGCGTGGCCGAGGTGCTTGAGGTTGTAACGCTTGATGACGAGTTGCCGGCCGCCGAGGTCGACGCGCGCGACGGTGCAGGTGTTGCCGCGCTTGAGCGCGTGGCCGGCGTCGATCCAGCGGTCGGGGTCGGCGAGCAGCGGCGCGAGCGCGTCGGCCTCGCTGCGCACGACCGCCTCGAAGCGGTGCAGGCTGCGGCGCACGCGGAACAGCGTGCAGTCGCGGCCGGTCTTGTCGAGGTAGTCGCGCAGGCGCCAGGCGCGCTCGTGGCGCAGCGCGCGGGCGAGCAGGGCGTCGTCGAGGGCGGGCGCGCCGCCTTCGCGGTAGGCGTCGAGGAGCGGGGCCAGCGCGCCGTCCCAGGTGCGCGGCAGCTGCGCGATCAGCATCGCGAGGTCGCGCGCGGCGGGTTTGGAGGCGAGCGGGGCGGCGAGCGGTGCGGTCGAGGCGGTGACCGCGTCGCCGTCGATGAGGTGCAGGCGCCCGTCGTGCAGCAGGAAGTTGCCGAAGTGCAGGTCGTCGTGGGCGAGGCCGGCGCGGTGCAACTGGCCGAGCAGGCGGAAGGCGGGCACGAGCAGCGCGAGCGTGTCCGCGTCGCCCGGAGGACGTTCCGCGAGCGGACGCCAGTGGTCGAGGAGCGTCGTCGCGCCGTCGAGGAACTCGGTTGTCAGCAGGTGGCCGCCGCCCGGCAGCGCGGCCGCAGCGACGAGGGCGGGGGTCGGGATGCCGGCCGCGGCGAGTGCCACGATGCCTTGCCGTTCGCGCTCGGCGCGGCGGGCGCTGTCCTTGTCGACGAAGAGCTTCGCGAGCACGCGGTGGCCGTCGAGCAGGCTGTCGCCGACGACGCGCTTGCCGGGCAGAACGCGCAGCAGGTGCGTCATGACGAGCTCGCGGCCGTCGGCGAGCGCGACGCGGAAGGGCACGGCGGGGGTGCGTCCGGCGGTGCGCAGCGCGGCCGCATCCGTGAGCGGGGCCGAAGGTGTCAAGAGTTCGGCTGGGCGTTCTGGCAGACGCGGGCTCGTCATCGGCGGGCGGCCTTGCGGTGGCGGCGCTGCAGGACGCGGCGGGCGAGGTGCGCGGCCGCGGCGTCGAGGGCGTCGCGGCCGAGATAGCGCAGCAGGAAGCGCAGGCGCTCGGTTGCAGTGGTGCCCTTGGTGTGGCGGTTGAGCGCGTCGAGGTCGCGCACGCGGTCGCGTGTGCCGAGGTAAAGCGGGCGGGTCTTTTCGAGGTCGATCAGGCGGGCGCTGGCGCGGGGGCCGTCGACGCGCACGAAGACGTGCTTGGGGTACAGGCAGTTGTGCAGGTGGCCGGCGCCGTGCAGCGTGCGCGCGAGGCCGGCGACGGCGTCGACGATCGCGCGGCGCGTCGCGCGCGGCAGCGCCGGCCAGTCGGCGAGCCAGCGGTCGAGCGGCGTGTGGTCGTCGAGCGCGCGCGTGACGAGCAGCGCGCACGCCTTGCCGGCGAGGCGGCGTTGGCCGAAGAACACCGCTTCGAGCGCGGGCACGTCGTCGTGCTGGTAGCGGCGGATGTTGCGGAATTCGCGCGCGAAGGTGGCTTCGCCGAGCGGGTGGCGCAGGCTGCGGCTGAGGTGGTCGATCTGGCGCTTGAGGTAGAAGGCGTGCACGCCGCCGTCGGCGTCGGCGAGCTCCAGCCGGCTCACGCTGCTCCAGCCGCCGCGGCCGGTGTTGGGGGCGTCGACGGTGTCGAGTTCGAGCGCCCACAGCGCCGCGAAGCTGTCGAGGCCGTGGCGCGCGAACAGCGCGCGGGCGGAGTCGGCGAGGTAGTCGTCGTGCACCTTACTCGCGTCCTTCGAAAAACGCGGTGATGCGCCGGATGCGGCGCTTGTCGGCCGCGTCGAGGCGGCGTTTGCCGGCGTAGTCGAGGTAGAAGCGCAGGCGTTGCGTGCGCGTGAGGTGGTACTTCGCGACCTTGTCGAGGCAGGCGAGGTCCTTGACGATGCGGTAGGCGAGCAGGGGGCCGCGCCAGAACGTGCCGCCGGGGCAGTCGATGAGGTAGAGGCGCGGGTCGTGGCCCTTGTCGCCTTGTCCGCCTTCCCCGCCTTCGTCGACGAGCAGGTTGCGCCACTTGAGGTCGTTGTGCGCGAAGCGGTGCGCGTGCAGCGTGCGCGTAATGTCCGCGAGCTGTTGCGACACGCCGGCGACCCAGCGGCGGTCCTGCAGGCGCGGATCGTGAGTGAGTGCGAGCTTGGCGAGGTCGGTCGTGCGCGGCAGCTCGGCGGTGATCATCGCGCCGCGCGCGAAGGCGCCCAGGTGGCGCTCCAGGCCTGAGGCGACGACGGTTGCGGTCGGGATGCCCCAGGCGGCGAAGTGGCGCAGGTTCTGCCATTCGGCCTTCACGCGCGGCCGCCCCAGCCAGCGCCGCAGATGCTTGCCGGCGCCGTGGTAGCGCTTGACGTAGTAGTGGCGGCCGGCGACTTCGACTTTCAGCACTTCGGAGAGCGGATCGCGCGCGACGCGCTGGCCCGCGAGCGCGAACACCGCGTCGAGCGAGCCGAAGGCGGTGCGCAGCGAGGTTTCGTCGCCGGCCGCGCGCAGGTAGTCGGCGTTCAGCTTCCAGGCGCTCATCGTTGCAAGGCCGGCCGGTGGGCGAACTTGCGCTCGTAGCGGCGCTTGAGGCGGGCGGCCTCGCGTTCGAGGTGGGCCAGCAGGCGCGCTTCGCGCTTGAGCGTGTCGCGCAGCGGGCCGGGGAAGTAGTCGCGCAGAAAGCGCAGTTTGTCGCGCCGCGTGAGGCCGATGTCGAGCGCCGAGAAGTACAGCGCCGCGAGGTCCTTGTCGCGCCAGCGCCGCGGTGTGTGTTCGCGCAGCTGCGCGCGGTGCAGGTCGATCACCGACAGGCGCAGCCGGCCGGGGGCGGGCGGCGGGTCGAGATCGAGCAGGAAGTGGACGAGGTAGAAGTCGCGGTGATTGATGCCGGCTGCGTGCATGCCGCGCGCGATGCGGGTGACTTCGCTGAGCAGCGCGCGCTTGAGCGCGACCGGCGGTGGATTGTCTGCCCAGTCGCGCGTGTAGGCGTCGAGGTCGACCGTCGGTTCCAGCGCCTCGGTGATCAGGAACGACTCGCGTCGCGCCGGGCCGCGCCCGCGGTCGCCGAAGGCCACCGCCGTCATCGTGCCGAGGCCGTGCGCGTGGAAGGCCTGGATCGCGCGCCATTCGTTCTCGGCGCCGAGCACCGGGCGGCGCCCGCGCACGAGATTCTCGACGATCTCGCCCCAGCCGATGCCGCGATGCAGCTTGGCGTAGTAGCCGTATCCGTCGATCTCGAAGCGGAAGGTGCGCCGGCCTTCGAGATCGCGCACGACGGTGCCGGTGAGCGCGGCGGCGGCTGCGAAGGGGTCGCGGCCCGCCCACAGGGTCGCGAAGGGTTCGGCGAGGATGACCGTGCTCATCTGCGCTGGCCGAGGATCACGTCGGCGGCGCGCTCGGGCAGGCTGTAGAGGTCGTGGCTGTCGGCGTAGGCGAGTGCGTTGCGCTGCCATTGCGCGCGCGCGGCGGCGTCGCCGAGCATCTGTGCGAGCGCGGCGTTCATCGCGGCCTGGTCGAAGGGTTCCGCGACGACGCGTCCGGCGTCGGCCTCTTCGATGTAGTGCGCGTAGCCGCAGGCGCCGCTGACCAGCGCGGGCAGGCCGGCCACGAGGGCTTCGAGCAGCACGGTGCCGGTGTTTTCGTGGCGCGCCGGGTGGGTGAACAGGTCGGCACCGAGCAGGAAGCGCGGCACGTCGTTGCGTCCGCCGGGCAGCGATACGCGCTCGGCGATGCCGAGCGTGCGCGCCTGGTCCATGAAGGGCTTGGGGTCGTCGGCGCCGAGCGCGACGAGGTGCGTGCGGCGCTTGAGTGGCTCGGGCAGCGCGCCGATCGCCGCGAGCGTGCGGTCCAGGCCCTTGCGCGGGAAGTCGGAGCCGATTTGCACGACCAGCAGGTCGCCGTCGGCGAGGCGGAACTCGCGGCGGAACGCGGCACGGATCCCGGCGGCGTTCGCCGGGGCGCGACGGTCGGGCGCGATGCCCGGCGGCAGCGGGTGGAAGCGGCGCTGCGGCGTGCCGTAATACTGGGCGAACAGGGCCTGCTGCGCGGGTGAGATGGTGAGAATCTCGGTATGCACCTCGGGCGCGAACACCGCGCGCTCGTAGGCCGAAAAGTGGCGGTAGCGCGGGCTGTAGCGGTAGAGGGGCTTCCTCAGGCGGCGCGCCTTGTCCTCGTAGCACGGGTCGGCGGCGTAGTACACGTCGAGGCCCGGCATCTTGTTGAAGCCGACGACGCGGTCGGCGGGGCGGCGCTGCAGGTCCGCCTGCACCCAGTCGGTGAATTTCGCGTAGCGGCCATGGTTTGCGAAGGCCTTCACCGGCACGCGCACGAGTTCGAAGCCCGGCGGGACCGCGCCCTGCCATTCCAGCGCATACACGCGGATGTCGTGGCCGCGCGCCTGGCAGGTCAGCGCGATGCGCAGGAAGTCGCGCTGCAGGCCGCCGAAGGGGAAGTACTTGTACAGGCAGAAAGCGAGCTGCATCAGCGGGCCTTGCGGTCGAAAACGGGGCGCAGCACGGCGCGGTAGTCGTCGGGCTCCGGGGGCGCGCACGCAGGTTCCTCGCACGGGACGCCGTCGGCGATCACGGACTGCAGCGCGCGCCATACGCGCTCCGGCGCGAGGCGCGTGAAGCACAGCGGCTGTTCGGTGGCGAGGTCGAAACGGGCTCGCTCCTCGGCGGTCGGTTCGTGCGTGCAGCGGCGCTGCAGGCAGGGCGCACAGGCCATGTTCGACGCGAAATGGAACTGGTTATGGCCCCAGGCGCCGGTGAAGCCGGGGTTGGTCGGCCCGAACAGCGACAGCGTCGGCACGTCGAACGCCGCCGCGAGGTGGCCGAGGCCTGTGTCGACGGCGACACAGGCGCGCGCGCCGGCGAGCTGTGCGGCGATGCCGGCGAGCTTGAGGCGCGCCAGCACGGTGACGTTGGGCAGGCCGGCAGCGAGGCGCTCGGCGCGCGCGCGCTCCTCGTCGTTGCCCCAGGGCAGGCGCACGTCCCAGCCGCCGTCGCGGGCGAGCTCGAGCAGGCGCCGCCAATAGACCTCGGGCCAGTGCTTGGTTGTCCAGGTCGTGCCGTGCAGGAACAGCAGGTAGTTGCCTGCGTCGCGCCCCGGCGGGAGTACGCGGCGGCGGTCGAGGCCGTATTCGCCCGGCCCATCGGGCAGCGGGTAGCCGAGTGCGCGGGCGAAGAGTTCGCGTACGCGCTCGACCGCGTGGCGCCCGACCGGCACGGCGTGGGCATGGGTGTAGAAGCGCGTCGCGAAGGGTTCGCGCGCCGAGTTGCGGTCCAGACCGTGCACGGGCCGGCTGGCGTAGCGCGTCAGGAAGGCGCTCTTGATCAGGCCCTGCGCGTCGATGGTCGCGTCGTAGCGGACTTGTTTCATGCGGCGGGTGAAGCGCCGCCATTCGCCGCTGCGCAGCGCCGCGAAGGGCGACTTGCGCCAGCGCCGCACGGCGACCGGGATCACTTCATCGACCGCCGGATGCCAGGACGGGATCTCGGCGAAGGCTTCCTCGACGACCCAGTCGAAGCGGATGCCGGGGATCGCGCGCGCGGCATCGGTCAGCGCCGGCAAAGTGTGGATGACGTCGCCGAGCGACGAGGTCTTGACGACCAGTACGCGCATCAGGCGGCTCCGCAGGTGTCCTGCTGCGCCGTCACGCCCAGCGTCGCAAGGGCGGCGAGCACGCTCGCCGGCGTGATCTCGTGCAGGCAGCGGGTGTGGCCGAGCGGGCACACGCGCTCGAAGCACGGCGAGCATTCGAGGCGCAGGTAGCGGACCGCGACGCGGTCGGACAGCGGCGGCGTGTGGTCCGGCGTCGAGGAACCGTATACGGCGACCAGCGGCCGGTCGAGCGCCGCGGCGACATGCATCAGGCCGGAGTCGTTGGTCACCGCGGCCGCGCTCAGCGCGAGGAGGTCGACGGCGTCGCCGAGCTGGGTGCGGCCGCACAGGTTGTGCACGCCGTCCCCCGCCTTCGCGGCGATTTCCTGGCCTGCGGGCGCGTCCTTGGCCGACCCGAGCACCCACACTTGGTAACCGCGCTCGACGAGCTCGGCGGCGAGAGCGCCGTAATGCGCGAGCGGCCACTGCTTGGCGGGGCCGTATTCGGCGCCGGGCATGAAGGCGATCGCGGGGCGGTCGGGATCGAGGCCCAGCTCGGCACGCAGGCGCGCCTGGCTGGCCGGGTTCGCGACCAGGCGCGGGCGCGGGACGGGCTGCGGCAGGGGCTTGCCGGCGGGGCGTCCGAGCGCGACGAAGCGCTGCACGGTCATCGGCAGCGCGGCCTTGTCGAGGCGGCGCATGTCGTTGATGAGGCCGTAGCGCATCTCGCCGCGGAAGGCGGTGCGCTGCGGGATGCGGGCGAAGAAGGGCGCCAGCGCGGATTTCAGCGAACCGGGGAGCACGATCGCCTGGTCGTAGCGCCGCTGCGCGAGTTCGCGTCCGAGCCGCCAGCGTTCCTTCAGGCCGAGCTGCCCGTGGCCGAGCGGCATCGCGATGCCGCCGCGCACCTCGGGCATGCGTTCCAGGATGGCCAGCGACCAGCCCGGCGCGAGCACGTCGATGTCGCACGGGCCTTCGGCCTTCAGGGTCATGAAGAGGCTCTGCGCCATCACCATGTCCCCGACCCACGAGGGGCCGACCACCAGGATCTGCCGCGGCGCGGTCATCCGAGGTTGTGCGCCAGCCAGTCCATGTATTTCGGCACGCCGACTTCCACCGGCATGAATTCGCCCGCGTAGCCGGCGGCGCGAAGCGCATCCATGTCGGCCTGCGTGTAGCTCTGGTAGCGGCCCTTGAGGTGCTCGGGGAAGGCGACGTAGTCGATGCCGCCGCCCCCGCCTCCAGCTTTGTGCCACTTGAGGGCGGCGTGCGCGACTTCGTTGAAGCTCTGCGCCTTGCCGGTGCCGACGTTGAAGATGCCCGACACCTGCGGGTTGTCGAGCAGCCACAGGTTCACGGCGACGATGTCGTCGACGTGGATGAAGTCGCGCCGCTGTTCGCCCGGACTGTAGCCGTCCGAGCCTTCGAAGAGGCGCAGGCGGCCGCTTTCATCGAGCTGGTTCTTGAAGTGGTAGGCGACGCTCGCCATGCTGCCCTTGTGCTGCTCGCGCGGGCCGTACACGTTGAAGTAGCGCAGGCCGGCGACCTGGCTCCTGATGTTCGGCAGCAGCGTGCGCAGGTGGCAATCGAAGAGGAACTTCGAGTACGCGTACATGTTCAGCGGGCGCTCGAACTCGCGCGCCTCGCGGAAGGTCGGGCCCATGCCGTAGACCGAGGCCGAGGACGCGTACAGGAAGGGAATCCCGCGTTCGACGCACCAGCCGAACAGCGCCTTGGTGTATTCGTAGTTCACCGCCATCACGAAGCGGCCGTCCCATTCAGTGGTCGAGGAGCAGGCCCCTTCGTGGAACACCGCGTCGACGCGGCCGAAGTCCTCGCCGGCCTGGACGCGGCGCAGGAAGTCGTCCTTGTCCGAGTAGTCGCGGATGTTCGCGTCGGCGAGGTTGAGGCATTTGCGCCCGTCGGTGAGGTCGTCGACGACAAGGATGTCCGTGATGCCGCGGGCGTTGAGCCCGTGAACGATGTTGCTGCCGATGAAGCCGGCGCCGCCGGTGACGATGTACATGATGACTCCTTGATCAGTGCGTGGCGCCGAGCGCCTCGCGCAGTTCCGCGCAGCTGACGGTCGCGGTGCCGAGCTTGCCGACGACGACGCCGGCGGCGACGTTCGCGAGTGCGGTCGCGTCGGGCAGCGACAGGCCGCAGGCGAGTCCCGCGCCGAGCACCGCGACGACCGTGTCGCCGGCGCCGGTGACGTCGAACACGTCTCGCGCGCGGGTGGGCAGGTCGAGCGGGGGGTGGCCCTTCTGCAGCAGCGTCATGCCGCGTTCGGAGCGGGTGACGAGCAGCGCCTCGAGATCGAGCGCGTCGCGCAGCGCCTCGCCGCGCTGGCGCAGCGTGGCCTCGTCGGCACAATGCCCTACGACCGCTTCGAATTCGGAAAGGTTCGGGGTGATCACGGTCGCGCCGCAATAGCGGCCGAAATCCGTGCCCTTGGGATCGACGACCACCGGCACCTTGCGTTCGCGCGCGACGCGGATCAGGCTGCCGACCTGCGCGAGCGTGCCCTTGCCGTAGTCCGACAGCACCACCGCGCCGCTCGCGCCGACCGCATCCGCGAAGGCCTGCTCGATGCCGGCGCTCTCCAGCACGGCGAAGTTGTCTTCGAAGTCGAGGCGGATCAGTTGCTGGTGGCGGCTGATGATGCGCAGCTTGGTGATCGTCGGGTGCTGCGGCGCTTCGAGCAGGCGGCACGCGACGCCGCCCGATTCGAGCCGCTCGCGCAGCAGGCGCGCGGCTTCGTCGCGGCCCACCAGGCCCACGAGCTCGGCTCCCGCGCCCAGCGAGGCGGCGTTGAGTGCGACGTTGCCGGCGCCGCCGGCGCGGTACTCGTCCCCCTCGACTTTCACGATCGGCACCGGCGCCTCGGGCGAGATGCGGCTCGTCGAGCCGTGCCAGTAGCGGTCGAGCATCACGTCGCCGACGACGAGCACGCGACCGGCAGAAAAATCGGGCAGGGGGGGCAGCATGGACG
>NZ_QVLR01000009.1 GCF_014822185.1 Azoarcus sp. Aa7 | reverse complement strand
CTACTTCGACCGACTCGGCGTACCTCGGCTCTCATGACCTCAACTGCTCGAACCGCCCGGTGCGGACCCGCATGCCGGGTGGTGTGGGAGGGGAACGGTCAGGTGACCTGACCGCCCCTATCCCGATCGGACCGAGCGCGTCCCGGTTCGCAAAGGGGAAGTGCGGGCGCCCTCGGGCGGGGCGGCCTGCCGCGTGCGTTCAGACGAGCACTTCGACGACCGGCGGATGTCCGAGAAAGGCCTGCGGGCTTGCGCTCGCGCCGTATGCGCCGGACTGGAAGATCACCACAAGGTCGCCGACCTGCGCTTCGGGCAGCGGCATGCGTTCGGCGAGAAGGTCCAGCGGGGTGCACAGCGGGCCGACCGCCGTCGTTACCGCGGATAGAGGTGCATCGGCGCGGTTACCGATCGTCGCGGGGTAGTTCTTGCGGATCACCTGACCGAAGTTGCCCGAGGCCGACAGATGGTGGTGCAGGCCGCCGTCGCACACGAGAAAGACCTGGCCGCGCGAGTCCTTGCGGTCGACCACGCGACAGACGTAGATGCCCGCTTCGCCGACGAGATAGCGTCCGAGTTCGATGACGAGTGTCGCTTCGGGCATGCGCTCTTCCGCCGCGTGTGCGAGGTCCGCAAGATTCGCTCCGATCGGCGCGAGGTCGAGGTGCGTTTCGCCCGGGAAGTAGGGGATGCCGAAGCCGCCGCCGAGGTTGAGTACGCGCACTGGGGCGGGCGCCGCGTCGGCGAGGCGCAGCGCGAGTTCGAAACTCTTCCGTTGCGCCTCGACGATCGCTTCCGCGCGCAGATTCTGCGAGCCGGCGAACAGATGAAAGCCCTCGAAGGCGAGCCCGAGCCGCCCGACTTCGGCGAGTAGGTCCGGCACGGCCTCCGCGTCGATGCCGAAGGGCTTGGGGCCGCCCCCCATCTTCATGCCTGAACTCTTCAGTTCGAAGTCGGGATTCACGCGCAGGGCGACGCGTGCGGGCCAGCCGAGGCGGGCGGAAACGTCCGCCAGACGGCGCAGTTCGCCCGCCGACTCGACGTTGAGCAACACGCCCGCGGCGACGGCCTGTTCGAGTTCGGTATCCCGCTTGCCGGGGCCGGCGAAACTGATGTCGCCCGGTGGGCAGCCGGCGTCGAGCGCGACGCGCAGTTCTCCGCCCGATGCAACGTCGAGCCCGTCCACGCGCTCCGCCATATAACCCACCAGCGCGGGCATCGGATTCGCTTTCACCGCATAGTGGAGATCTATTGCCTCCGGCAGCGCTGCGCGCAACTCGCCGATCCGTGCTCCCAGCAGATGCCGGTCGTAGGCATAGAAGGGCGTCTGCCCGACGCGTGCTGCGAGGCGGCCGATAGGTATGCCGCCAGCAAGGAGTTCGCCGTCGCGGACCGGGAATTGCATCATCGGTGCGTGGATAGGGGAGGGCTTCAGGGTGGAGTTCACTTCGCAGCCTCTTCTTGCTGACACTCGGTCGCGAGCAGTTTTCGGTCGATCTTGCCGTTGGGGTTGCGGGGCAGCGGGCCGCTGCGCACCTCGATTCGCGTGGGAACCATATAGGCGGGCATGCGGCTGCGGCATTCGGTCAGGAGTGCCGCCGTGTCGAGCGTCGCCCCTGGGGCGGGTGGTGTGGCGATGACGCAGATCGCGTGCCCGAGCGCCGCATGCGGCAGACCGAAGGCGACGCATTCGCCGACGCGCCCGGTGCTGTAGACGATCTCTTCGATCTCCGTCGGGCTCACGCGATAGCCCGAGGTCTTCAGCATTTCGTCGCGCCTCCCGATGAAGTACAGGAAACCCTCTTCGTCGCGCCGCACCGTATCGCCCGAAAACACGGCGGTCTCGGGGATCATCAGCCCCGCTTCGCGCCCGCCGATCCCGGTCGGCAGCGGCTTATAGCGCTCGGCCGTCTTTTCCGGGTCGTTCCAGTAGCCCATGCTGACGAGCGCGCCGCGCTGGACCAGTTCGCCGGGTTCGTTCGGCGCGCATTCGCTGCCATCCTCTCGCAGCACCAGCACCTCGGCGTTCGGGATCGCCTTGCCGATCGAGTCGGGGCGGCGGTCGACCTCCTCGGGCGGCAGGTAGGTGGCGCGGAAGGCTTCGGTGAGCCCGTACATCAGGAAGGGGCGGGTTCGCGGCAGTTTCGTGCGCAGCGTCTTCAGTGTCTCGAAGGGCATGCGTCCGCCGGTGTTGGCGATGTAGCGCAGGTGCTCGGCGACCGACTCCGGCCATTCGAGTCCCGCGAGCTGGATCCACAGCGGCGGCACCGCGGTGAGTCCGGTCACCCGCTCGCGCACGACCGCGTTGAGCACGTCGCGCGGCAGCAGGTAGTCGATCAGCACCGCGCGCGCGCCGGCGTGGAAGGCCGTCGTGAGCTGCGAGAAGCCCGCATCGAAGGACAGCGGCAGCGCCGCGAGCAGGGTGTCGCCGGCATGGTTCTCGAGGTACTGCGCAACGCTGCGCGCGCCGGTGACGAGGTTGCGATGGGACAGCACCACGCCCTTGGGGCGCCCGGTGCTGCCCGAGGTGTACAGGATCGCCGCCATGTCGGTGTCGATCACGCGGTGTCCGCTGCGCGCGGGGGCGGCCGCAAGATCGCACCAGCGATGCACGGTCGCGCCTTCCACCGCCGGCAGCTGCGCCGGCGTGCCGACCAGCACGATCTGGCGCAAGTCGTGGCACTGCGCGAGCACCGCCTGCAGCAGCGGCAGGCGCTCGGCGCTCGTCACCAGCACGCGGACATTGCAGTCGCGCAGGATATGCCCGACCTGCTCGCCCTTCAGCAGCGGATTGATCGGCACGAACACCCCGCCGGCAGCACTCGTCCCGAAGGCGGCGGCGACGAATTCGAAGCGTTTTTCGAGGTAGATCGCGACCCGTTCGCCCCGTGCGAGGCCCATTCCGAGCAGTCCCGCCGCGAACGCGTCGCATTGCGTTTCGAGTTCCGCGTAGGATAGGGTTTGTGCGCTGCGGGTGAGTGCCGCTTGCGCGGGACTGCGTGCGACGGCGGCGCGGATCAGGTCGTGGAGCAGGGCGGTCGGCATCATTGCGGTGGTCTTGGCTCGGCGTTGCGCATACTTTCTCGCCGGGAAGCGAGGTGGGGAAGTGCAGACCGGAAGTATAATGCGCGACTCCGGGCCCGCAGCCTGCGGACGGTTGTGATCGTAAAGTGTGTTGGTAGGTGCTGTGAGGTTTTTGCTTTGAACATCCAGGAACAGATCTTGGCCCTGCTCGACGAAGTGTTGAGCCTCGACGGCCGTGGGTTGCAATTCGATGCCGATACGGCGCTGCTCGGCAGCGTGCCCGAGCTCGACTCGATGGCCGTGCTCGCGGTCATCCATGCGATCGAGGAACGCTTCGGCATCGAGGTGCCGGACGACGAGATCGACGGCAGCTCCTTTGCGACCGTCGGTACCGTCGTCGATTTCGTCGCCCGTCTCAGCGCCCGCTGAGGCGGCTCAGAACGGGAAGAAGACCGGCACCAGCAGCAGGACGGCGGCCGAATAGGTCAGGCTGACCGGCAGGCCTATGCGGAAGAAATCCAGCGTGCGGTATCTGCCCGGCGACATGACCATCAGGTGCGTCTGGTAACCGAAGGGAATCAGGAAGCCCGCGCTCGCGCCATAGGCGATCGCCATGACGAAAGGCATCGGATCGACGTCGAACGCGCGGGCGGTCGACAGCGCAATCGGAAACGCCAGCGCCGCGGCGGCATTGTTCGTGATGACTTCGGTCAGCACGACCGTGATCAGGTATACGCCGACGAAGGCCCCGACCACGCCATGGCCGTCGAACAGGCCGCGCATGGCGTCGGCAACCAGTTCCGCCGCACCGGACGATTCCAGCGCCTTCGCAATCGCGAGCGCCGAACCGATCGTCACCAGCAGGTCGAAGGGAAAGCGCCGACGCATTTCGCTCACCGACAGGATGCGCGTCGCGAGCAGGATCGCGAGCAGCACGAGCAGGCAGTTCAGCAGCGGCCAGATTCCGAAGGCCGACACGGCGATCGCCAGCGCGAAGCCGGTCAGCGCGAGCGTGCTCTGGCGCGGCGTCAGCTTCGGCCGGAGCATCCCCGTGTCGAGCAGGTGGAAGTTGCGGTCGATGTTGCGGTGCTGGGCAAAATCCGGGCCGACGGCGAGCAGCAGCGCGTCGCCGACGCGCAGCGGGATCCGCCCGAGCTGGCCGGTCAGGCGCTTGTCGCCACGCCGGATGCCGACGACGCCGGCGTCGAACTGCGAGCGGAAATCCACTTCCCGCAGCGTGCGATTGGGCAGGATCGACTCGTTCGAGATCACCACCTCGACGAGGTTGGAGCCGAGCAGCGCGTCGGCGCGCGTGCCGAACACCTGCAGGCCGGGAATCTGCTGCAGCGCCTGCACCTTTTCGACTTGCCCGGTGAAGACGAGGATGTCGCCTTCTTCGAGGATTTCGTCCGGCCCCACCGGGGAGATCAGGCGTCCCTCGCGCTCGAGTTCCAGCAGGAACAGGCTGTCGAGGTTGCGCAGCCGGTTCTGCTCGATGCTGCGACCGGCCAGGGGCGAATCGGGGGTGATCTGCGCCTCGAGAAAGTAGGTCTGGCGGTTTTCCCGGGCGGCCGGTTCGTGTGCCGGAAGGAGCCCCGAGCACAGCACCATCACGGCGATGCACGCGAACGCAAGTGGGATGCCGACGAGGCTGAACTGGAACATCCCCAGCGGCGGGAGTCCCGCATCGATCACGAAGGAATTGACGACGAGGTTCGTCGAGGTGCCGATGAGCGTCGTGACTCCGCCGATGATCGCGGCGTAGGAAAGGGGAATCAGCAGCTTCGACGGCGCCACGCGGCGCTGCTTGGAGACCACCCCCAGCAGCGCGCCGACGACGGCAGTATTGTTGAGGACAGCGGAGAACATCGTCGTCACGACGGACAGGCGCAGGATCGCGCGCGCCGCCCCCCCCTTCAGAACGAGATCCGAGAAACGGTCCAGCAGCGGCGACCGCTCCAGCGCCAGCGACACCAGCAGCAACAGGATCAGCGTGATCAGCGCGGAATTCGTGTAACCGGCGAGCCATTCGCGTTCGCTGACGAGGCCGGCAAGGTAGTAGGCGGCGGCCCAAACCGTGAAGAGGATCGCCGGAGCGGTGCGGCCGCGGATCAGCAGCGCGAGCAGCGCGACAATGGACAGCAGGACTACGTAGGCCGTCATCGGGCTCGGGGCGCTACGCCTTCTTCAACGCCCCAGGCGGCGAAATGGGGGTTCTCGAAGCCCGGCTTGGCGTAGGCGAGGGGGCGGCCGTCCAGCTCGGCGACGCGTCCGCCGGCGGCAGCGAGCACAGCATGGCCGGCAGCGATGTCCCATTCCATCGTGCGCCCGAGCCGCGGGTAGAGGTCGGCTTCGCCGGCTGCGATCAGGCACAGCTTCAGCGACGAGCCGGCGCTCGCGAGCTTCGCGACCTTGCGTCCTGCAAGAAAGGCATCGAGCGCTGCGGCGTCGCCGTGCGAGCGGCTGGCGACCACGGTGAGACCCTCGGCCGGCGGCACGCGGCAGCGGATCGCGTGGCGTCCGCCTGCGTCCTCGACGAAGGCGCCGACGCCGACCGCCCCTGCGTAGAGCTTGCCGAGTGCGGGCGCGAGAACCACGCCCAGCAGCGGCCGGCCGTCTCCGACGAGGGCGATATTGACCGTGAACTCGCCATTGCGCTTGATGAACTCCTTGGTCCCGTCGAGCGGATCGACGAGCCAGAAACGCGCGCCGATTGTCGGAACACGCCCCGCTGCGACCGCCTCTTCGGCCACCGCCGGAACGTCCGGCGTGAGTGCAGCGAGCCCCGCGAGGATCACCGCCTCGGCGCGTTCGTCCGCCTCGGTGACCGGTGACGTGTCGTCCTTGCCGCGCACCGAAAAATCCGTCGCATACACCGACATCACGACTTCGCCCGCCTCGCGCGCGATCGGCAGCAGGCGCTCGAGGAGATCGCAAAGGGGAGGGTTATCTGACACAGGCGTCACTCCGGCCGGTTGGTATACTTGGCGACCCGGCATTGTAGGCCCGATCACGCGGGCCGACTGTGCAATTCACCGTCATCACGAGGACCTCGATGTCTCTTACCCACCTGCAGCGGCTCGAAGCCGAAAGCATCCACATCATGCGCGAGGTGGTCGCGGAAGCGGAAAATCCGGTGATGCTGTATTCCATCGGCAAGGACAGTGCGGTGATGCTGCACCTCGCGATGAAGGCCTTCCATCCGGCGCGCCCGCCGTTCCCGCTGCTGCATGTCGACACGCGCTGGAAGTTTCGCGACATGTACGCCTTCCGCGACGAGATGGTGAGCAAGCTCGGGCTCGATCTGATCGTGCATATCAACCCCGAGGGCATCGCGAAGGACATCAACCCCTTCACGCACGGCTCCGCGATCCACACCGACATCATGAAGACCGAGGGCCTCAAGCAGGCGCTCGACAAGTACGGCTTCGATGCGGCCTTCGGCGGGGCACGCCGCGACGAGGAAAAATCGCGCGCCAAGGAGCGCATCTTCTCCTTCCGCACCGCCCAGCACCGCTGGGACCCGAAGAGCCAGCGTCCCGAGCTGTGGAAGCTCTACAACGCCCGCAAGCACAAGGGCGAGTCGATGCGTGTGTTCCCGCTGTCGAACTGGACCGAGCTCGACATCTGGCAATACATCTACCTCGAGAAGGTGCCCATCGTGCCGCTCTACTTCGCCGCCGTGCGTCCGGTCGTGGCGCGTGACGGCGCGCTGATCATGGTCGACGACGAACGCATGCCGCTGCATCCGGGCGAAGTGCCGATGATGAAGAAGGTGCGCTTCCGCACGCTCGGCTGCTACCCGCTCACCGGCGCGGTGGAGTCCGAGGCCGACACGCTGCCGGCGATCATCCAGGAAATGCTGCTGACGAAGACGTCCGAGCGCCAGGGGCGCGTCATCGACCACGACTCGGCCGCATCCATGGAAAAGAAGAAGCAGGAGGGATACTTCTGATGGCCCACATCTCCGACCTGATCGCCACCGACATCGAGCAGTACCTGCAGGCGCACGAGAAGAAGAGCCTGCTGCGCTTCATCACCTGCGGCAGCGTCGACGACGGCAAGAGCACGCTGATCGGGCGCCTGTTGTACGAATCGAAGATGCTCTTCGAGGACCAGCTCGCCGCAATGGAGGCCGACTCGAAGAAGTACGGCACGCAGGGCGAGAACCTCGACTTCGCGCTGCTCGTCGATGGCCTCGCCGCGGAGCGCGAGCAGGGCATCACGATCGACGTCGCCTATTGCTTCTTCTCCACCGACAAGAGAAAGTTCATCGTCGCCGACACGCCGGGGCACGAGCAATACACCCGCAACATGGTGACCGGCGCCTCGACCGACGCCGCCGCCGTGCTGATGGTCGATGCCCGCCGCGGCGTGCTCACGCAGACGCGCCGCCACAGCTACCTCGTGTCGCTGCTCGGCATCCGCCACATCGTCGTCGCGATCAACAAGATGGACCTCGTCGACTACGCCGAGCCCGTGTTCCGGCGCATCTGCGACGACTACCGCAGCTTCGCCGCACAGATCGGCCTCGATGACGTGACCTTCATCCCGATGTCCGCCTACAAGGGCGACAACATCATCGAGCCCAGCGCCAGCATGCCCTGGTATCACGGCACGACGCTGATGGGCTACCTCGAAACCGTCGAGGTCGACGATCAACGCCTGCAGAAGCAGCCCTTCCGCCTGCCGGTGCAGTGGGTCAATCGCCCGAACCTCGACTTCCGCGGCTTCGCCGGCACCATTGCCGGTGGCGTCGTGAAGCCGGGCGACCGCGTGCGCGTTCAACCCTCAGGCAAGGAAAGCACGGTCGCGCGCATCGTCACGCGCGACGGCGACCTCGAGCAGGCCGTCGCCGGCCAGTCGATCACGCTCACGCTGGCCGACGAGATCGACATCTCGCGCGGCGACGTCATTTCGACCGCCGACGCGCCCGCCGGCTCGGCCGACCAGTTCGAGACGACCCTGGTGTGGATGCACGACGAGCCGCTGCTGCCCGGCCGGCCCTATCTGCTCAAGATTGGCGCGAAGACCGTGACCGCGACCGTCACCCACATCAAGTACCAGGTGAACGTGAACACGCTGGAACATGTGGCCGCGCGCACGCTGGAGCTCAACGCGATCGGCGTGTGCAACCTCAGTCTCGACCGCCCGATCGCCTTCGACCCGTACGCCGACAACCGCGACACCGGCGGCTTCATCCTCATCGACCGCCTGAGCAACAACACCGTCGGTGCAGGGCTGATCCATTTCGCGCTGCGTCGCAGCCAGAACATCCACATGCAGCACGTCGATGTGGACAAGGCCGCGCGTGCGTCGCTGAAGCACCAGAAGCCGTGCGTGCTGTGGTTCACCGGCCTGTCGGGCGCCGGCAAGTCAACCATCGCCAACCTCGTCGAGAAGAAGCTGCACGCACACGGCTATCACACCTACTTGCTCGACGGCGACAACGTGCGCCACGGCCTCAACAAGGATCTGGGTTTCACCGAGGCCGACCGCGTCGAAAACATCCGCCGCGTGGCCGAAGTCGCGAAGCTGATGGTCGATGCCGGCCTCATCGTCATCACCGCCTTCATCTCCCCGTTCCGCGCCGAGCGCCAGATGGCGCGCAGCCTCGTGGCTGTTGACGAGTTCATCGAGGTGTTCATCGACACGCCGCTCGACGTCGCCGAAGGTCGCGATGCCAAGGGCCTGTACAAGAAGGCGCGGCGCGGCGAGCTCAAGAACTTCACCGGCATCGATTCGCCCTATGAGGCGCCGGAAGCGCCCGACGTGCGCATCAACACCGTGACGATGAGCGCCGACGAGGCGGCCACCTACCTCGTGCTGGAACTTCAGCGCCGCGGCGGCCTGGGCGACTGAGGGTTCTGAGTGCAACAAAAAGCCGGAGCTGCCTTGCGGGCAGTCCCGGCTTCCGTGTGCCACCCTCGGCTTACTTGCTCTTGATCATCGTGCCGACGCCGTGGTCGGTCAGGATCTCCAGCAGCAGGCAGTGCTCGACGCGACCGTCGATGATGTGCACCGACTTCACGCCGTTGCGTGCCGCGTCCAGCGCCGAGCCGATCTTCGGCAGCATGCCGCCCGACAGCGTGCCATCCTCGACGAGGCCGTCGATCTGGCGCGGCGTGAGGCCGGTCAGCAGGTTGCCGTCCTTGTCCAGCACCCCCGGCGTGTTCGTCAGCAGCACGAGCTTCTCGGCCTTCAGGATCTCGGCGAGCTTGCCGGCGACGACATCGGCGTTGATGTTGTAGGTCTCGCCCTCCTCGCCGACGCCGATCGGCGCGATCACCGGGATGAAGTCGCCCTGGTCGAGGAAGGAGATGAGGCTGGGGTCGATCTGAGTGATCTCGCCGACCTGGCCGATATCGACGAGATCTCCCGGCGGCGCGTCCTTCTTCTGCATCATCAGCTTCTTCGCGCGGATGAAGTTCGCGTCCTTGCCGGTCAGGCCCACGGCCTTGCCGCCGGCCTGGTTGATGAGATTCACGATCTCCTTGTTGACCTGCCCGCCCAGCACCATCTCGACGACTTCCATCGTCTCGGCGTCGGTCACACGCATCCCCTGGACGAACTCGCCCTTCTTGCCGACGCGCGCGAGCAGGTTCTCGATCTGCGGACCGCCGCCGTGCACGACGACCGGATTCAAGCCCACCAGCTTCAGCAGCACGACGTCGCGCGCGAAGCAGTCCTTCAGCTTCGGATCGGTCATCGCGTTGCCGCCGTACTTGATGACGATCGTCTTGTCGAAGAAACGCTTGATGTAGGGCAGGGCCTCCGCGAGGATTTCCGCCTTCAGCGCGGGCGTGACCTTACCGGTATCGGGTGTGTCGGACATGGCTGCTTCCTGGATGATTGTGCGCCGCCATTTTAATGAGTCGTGCTGCAAAGCAGAAGCCGCAATCCCCCTTCCCGGAGGATTGCGGCTTGCCGGACGCGAAACAGCGTGGACGTCAGTCGATCGTCAGCCGCCTTGCCTGCTCAGGAGCCTTCTTCGGCAGACTCAGCTCGAGCACCCCATCCTTGAACCTGGCGCTCGATTTGCCTTCGTCGACTTCCTGGCCGAGCTGGAAGCTGCGTGACACCTTGCCGAAATAACGCTCGGTACGCAGCACCCGCTCGCCTTCCTTGACTTCCTTCTCCTGCTTGCGTTCGGCACTGATCGACACCACCGGACCATCGATATGGACATGGATGTCCTCTTTCTTGATGCCCGGCAGTTCCGCGTGAACCTGGTAGGCGTCGTTGTCCTCCTTCACATCCACGCGCATCTGGGGAGCTTCGCTGACGCCGCCGCCGAAATCGACCGGACGGATGAAGTATCCGCGCAGCAGGTCATCGAAGGGATCGCGACGAATCAGGTTGCTCATAGCTTTCTCCTCTCTCACAACATGGTCTTTGCAACCCAAATATAGATTCGGAATGGAGCATTGCAAGACCGAAGATGTGCCCGCGAGTACAATCCTTTGCTCACTGGAGCGCACCTTCGATGACCGAAACTTCCCCGCCTTCTGCCGACGCGATGCGCGTCGCTCCAACCTGTCCGCGCTGCGGGGCCGCCTTCACCTGCGGAATGCAGGCGGGCGAGCCGGTGTGCTGGTGTGCAGCATTGCCGCCCTTCTCCAAGGTTCCCGACGAAGGGTCTGGGTGCTACTGCCCGGCCTGTCTGAAGGCGATGCTTGAGGCGCCGGGGGGCTGAACGGTCCCTACGGAAGACGCGGCTGGCGTGTGCCGTCTGCCGGATAGTGATCGGGCAGCTGCAGGATCGCGTCGCGATTGGTCCACGAAAAAACCTTCGCCGCGGCAGCGTCGCGGGGCAGCCACAGCGCTGCGTCGTGCTCGTCGGGCGCGAGCGTGACCGGCTGACCGTCCGGCACGCACAAGCTGAAGACGTGCTCCGTATTGTGCGAAACGTCCGGTGCATAACGGTGACGCCATTCGTCGCGGATCGCAAAACGGTTGCGATGGCGCCAGTCGACGAGACTGCTCGTCCGGGCTCCGATTCCGGTTTCCTCGCGAATCTCCCGCAGCGCCGCTTCCGCGGGCGATTCGCCCGGCTCCAGGCTCCCCGTGATCGACTGCCAGAATCCCGGCGGTGACACGCGTTGCAGCAACAGGATGTCGAACGCCGCCGTATGCACCACGACGAGCACCGACACCGGCAGCTTGTAGGTCATCGCGGGCGTCAGAATCGGCGCAGGTGGGCGACACCGTCGGCGGTCAGGCCGACGAAGATCCAGAAGGGCACGTCTTCCGTGGCCCAGTCGCTGGCGGCCTCCCCGAGAATCTCGAGAGCCTCCAGAAAGTCGCTCTCCGCGGCGATGCGAAAACGATCCGCGTGCTCGAGGATCAGCACGTAGCCGTCGGCCGGCCACCAGCTCATGTCGGCCAGGCAGTCCGCGAGTGCGTCCCAGTTGTGCCCGAACCACGCGGGAAAGCGCAGTGCCGCAGCGATGCGGCGCAGGAACTCGGCCTTGTCCGCGCAATCCGTCAGGTCGGCACGCGCCACGCCCAGGCCGCCCGACGCGGCTGCCGCGGCGATGGCGATCCCTCCGTCGGCGGGCAAGTGGCATATCCCGGCGCCAGAGGCCTTGCGCAGCCGGTCTGTGAGTCGATTCAGGTTGTCCATCGCTATCTCCCGCGTCAGCGCCGCGGATCGATCCGGCGGAAACTGCGATAGTGGTCGGCGGTGTAGTAATACACCTCGGGAGGATTCCCCCCCGTGACGATCCGGCGTGCGCCGCGGTCGTTCTCGCCCGGTGTCGGCACCGTGTACTCGCGGTAGTAACCGCGAGGCTTGTCGGGAAGCAGGCGTTCGCGATTCTGGAACACCGTGCCGTCCTTGCGATACGGGAAGGGGCCGCCGCGGTCGATCAGCACCACCGTGGCCATCGCCTCCCGCGGGAGTGCGTCCGCTGTCGTCGAGTTGTCGGGTCCGCGGCCGCATCCCGGCAATGCTGCGAGCGCCGTTGCAGCGAACAGCGCGAATCTGAGTATCAGTGCCCGCAAGTGAGTCTCCTGAGGCTGGCCGGTCCGGGAAGGTCCGGCCGGACCTGTCTTCCTGAGGTCAGCTGTCCTGACGCGGATTGTATTTCCGGAGCAGCTGCTGCATGAAGCCGCTCAGCGCATCGAGGCGCGGGTTGCTGGGGTCCAGCCGCCGTGTGCGCGTGATCAGGCCGCGAGCCTGGGCCGCAAGGCGCTCGTTCCAGCCGCGGTTCTCGATGTGCCGCAACAGGGCGAGCGCCGCGTTGAAGAGCACGTGCGGATTCCCCGGCATCTTCTGCACCGCGGCCATCATCTCCCGTACTGCGCCGTCGAAGTCGCCCGCCTTGACCATGTCGGCACCGGCGGTGATCAGCCCCCGCACCTCGACATGCACGCGCTCCTCGAGTTCGTTCGACAGATCGCCGTGCCCTCGCTCCTGCAGGATCGCGCGGGTTTTCTCCACCGTGCGTTCGTCTGCGGCATTGCGCAGGATGTCGATCACCAGCTGACTGCCTTCGGCCTCCATGTGATTGTCCAGGCAGGCCTTCACCAACTCCTGCTTCATGTCGGTCGACAGGGACGACAGGGCGGCGCCGGCCTGCAGTGCGTTCTGGAGCGCCGCCTGCGCGAGATCGGCAGCGCCGGTGCTGGTGTGATAAAGGGCCTTCGAGAGCGAGGCGCAAACCGGCGTCGTCGCCATCCCTCCCATGCTCGCCTCCAGGTCGCGGATCGTCGCCTGCGCCTCCTCGGTACGGCCTTGGCTGAGTTGCGCCCGGACCAGGGTCACATGATCTTCCGGATTGCGGAAATCGGAGTATTTGCCCTTGCGTACGACCTCCGCCAAGGTCCGCTCGGCGGCGGGAGCGTCTCCGGCGGCCAGCTGGACGCTGCCGAGATGACGCAGGCGCCCCAGACGGTGAGGCGAAAGGGCGACCGCGCTGGTCAGGACGTCGCGCGCCTCCTCGATGCGCCCCGTTTCCTCCCGCGTGCGTGCGAGCCAGTCGTAGGCATCGACGTAGCGGCTGTTCTCTGCCACCAGCGCGCTCAGGATTTCTTCCGCGGCCGCGTAGTCCTTCTTCGCGAACAACATCTTGGCCAGACCGAGCCGCGCCCACGGCACTACCTTTGCGGCAAGGATCTCGCGGTAGATGCTTTCCGCCTGCTCCGAATGTCCGAGCGCGGCGTGCAGCTCCGCTTCGAGGCGCAGGAAGTCGATGCGATAGCGCGGGTGCGTATCCGCCCGGGCCGTGCAGGCATCGATCGCCCGTTGCGTTTCGCCGGCTTCGATGAGCCGATAGACAGGCAGGAAGGTCTCGCGCTTCTCCAGCGCCCGCAGCAGCCGCATGTGCAGCATGTCGGGGGTGAGCGGCTTCAGGATATAGTCGTTCGGCGCGAGTTCGGCCGCGCTGATCACGCGCTCGTAGTTGCGCTCGCCCGTGATCATGATGAACAGGGTGTCGAGCGGAATGATCTCGTTGTTGCGCAGATCTTCCAGCAGATGCTGGCCGTCCTGGCCATCGCCGAGGCTGTATTCGCTCAGGATGACGTCGTAGCGGCGGTCGCGCAGGCGGCTGATGGCTGCGCCTGCCGAGGGCGCGAACTTGACGTTGGCAATCCCGAAGCTGTTGAGCATCGACCGCAGCTGGCTGCGCATGCCCTGGTTGCTTTCGACGATGAGGAGGTTCAGGCGTTCGAGGTCTGCCATGGTTCCATTGCGGGCTGTACAGGTGACGCCACGTCGGGGCGTTTCCCAAGCTTACGGCAATGTCGGGGAAATTCTGTAGCTTTTCGGTGCGCCCTGTGGCCTATGGCGTGCATCGGTCAAACAAAGAGGGCAGATGGTCGCCCATCTGCCCTCCGTTTATGCCGTGTACGTGGATCGTCAAGCCTTGGCGACTTCGACCTGCGTCTCGACCTTCTGGCGCAGACGGATATGCAGTTCGCGCAACTGCTTCTCGTCGACCGCGCTCGGCGCGTCCGTGAGCAGGCACTGCGCACGCTGGGTCTTCGGGAAGGCGATGACGTCGCGGATCGACTCTGCGCCGGTCATCAGGGTGACGACGCGGTCGAGGCCGAACGCGAGGCCGCCGTGCGGTGGGGCACCGAACTTGAGTGCATCGAGCAGGAAGCCGAACTTGAGCTGTTGCTCCTCGGGGCCGATGTTGAGCGCCTCGAACACGCGCGACTGAACCTCGGCACGATGGATACGGACCGAGCCCCCGCCGATCTCCCAGCCGTTCAGCGCCAGGTCGTAGGCTTTCGCCAGGCACTCGCCCGGATTCGATTCGAGCATGTCGATATGGTCATCCTTCGGGCTCGTGAAGGGATGGTGGCAGGCGACCCAGCGCTTGTCGTCCTCGTCGTACTCGAACATCGGGAAGTCGACCACCCACAGCGGGCACCAGGCATCGCCGGTCACGTAGCCCTTTTCGTGGCCGAGCTTGATGCGCAGGGCGCCAAGGGCGTCATTGACGACCTTGGTCTTGTCGGCGCCGAAGAAGATCAGGTCGCCGGACTGCGCGCCGGTGCGCTCGAGGATGGTGCGCAGCGCGGTCTCGTGGAGGTTCTTGACGATGGGCGACTGCAGGCCCGTCTCGTTCGGCTGGGCGGCGTCATTGACCTTGATGTAGGCGAGGCCCTTGGCGCCATAGATGCCGACGAACTTGGTGTACTCGTCGATCTCGCCGCGCGTCAGGGAGGCGCCGCCGGGTACGCGCAGCGCGGCGACACGGCCACCGCTGGTCGCCGGGCCGCTGAACACCTTGAAGGCCACGTCGTGCACCGCATCGGTCACTTCGGTCAGTTCCAGCGTCACGCGCAGGTCCGGCTTGTCCGAGCCGAAGCGGCGCATCGCCTCGGCGTAGGTCATGCGCGGGAAAGGATTCGGCAGGTCGACCGCGAGCGCTTCCTTGAACACGAAACGGATCATGTCTTCCATGATCGCGGTGATTTCGGTCTCGTTCAGGAACGAGGTCTCGATATCGACCTGGGTGAACTCCGGCTGGCGGTCGGCGCGCAGATCCTCGTCGCGGAAGCACTTGGTGATCTGGTAGTAGCGATCGAAGCCGGCAACCATCAACAGCTGCTTGAAGAGCTGCGGCGACTGGGGCAGTGCGAAGAACTGGCCCGGATGCACGCGCGACGGCACGAGGTAGTCGCGGGCGCCTTCCGGTGTGCTCTTCGTGAGCATCGGCGTTTCGATGTCGATGAAACCCTGCCCGTCGAGGAAGCGGCGGAAGGCCATCGCAACCTTGTAACGCAGCATCATGTTCTTCTGCATCTGCGGACGGCGCAGGTCGATAACCCGGTTCACGAGACGCACGTTCTCGGACAGGTTGTCGTCATCGAGCTGGAAGGGCGGCGTCGCGGACGCGTTGAGCACCTCGATCGTGTGGCACAGCACCTCGATCTCGCCGGACACGAGGTTTGCATTCTCGGTGCCCGCCGGGCGGCGGCGCACCTTGCCGGTCAGGTTGACCACATACTCGTTGCGAATCGATTCCGCCGTGCGGAAGGTTTCGGCGCGGTCGGGGTCGCACACGACCTGCACCAGCCCCTCACGGTCGCGCAGATCGATGAAGATGACCCCGCCGTGGTCGCGGCGGCGGTGTACCCAGCCGCACAGGGTCACGGTCTGGTCGAGGTCGGCGGCGGTTACCTGTCCGCAGTACTTGGTTCGCATGGGTTCAGTTCCGAAACTAAGGCGCGGCCGCTGCGGGCCGCGAGGTTACTCATTCAGGAGCGCCGAGCGCGCTGGAGCGACGTGCGCGGGAGGTGCCACCACGCCCATCGAGATGATGTACTTCAGGGCTTCATCGACACTCATGTCGAGTTCGATCACGTCTTCCCTGGCCATCATCAGAAAAAAGCCCGAGGTGGGGTTCGGGGTCGTCGGCACATACACGCTGACGTGCTCACCCTTGAGGTGAGTGGCTGCGTCGCCGCCGGGCTTGCCGGTGAGGAAGGCGATCGTCCACGAGCCCTGGCGCGGGTACTGGACGAGCAGTGCCTTGCGGAAAGCCTGGCCGGAACTGGAAAACAGCGTGTCCGAAACCTGCTTTACGCCGTAATAGAGCGATTTGACCACCGGGATGCGGGCAAGGAGCGCCTCCCAGTAGCGGACGACCTTCTGCCCGATGACGTTGGCCGCAACGAGGCCGGTGCTCAGCAGGATGACCAGGCCGAGCACGAGGCCGGCGCCGGGAATGTCGAAGCCGAGCAGGTTTCGCGGCTGAAGGCCGTCAGGCAGCCATTCGATGATCTGGTCGAGTGTGCCGACGATCCACGCCAGGACCATGAAGGTGATCGACAGCGGGATCCAGATCAGCAGTCCGGTGATGAAATACTTTTTCACGTGCCGCAATCGCCCTCAGCCCGGGTGGCAGGCGCACGCGCCGCCACAGCCTGCCGGCGCAGCGGCGGGCTCTGCCTTCGCCGGGGCGGAAGTGCTGCCCTTGAAATCCGTCGCATACCAGCCGGTACCCTTCAGCTGGAAGCCGGCTGCGGAGAGTAGCTTCTGATAGCTGTTCGCTTTGCAGGACGGGCAGACGGCGAGCGGCTCGTCACTCATCTTCTGGAGATGTTCCTTCTGGAACCCGCAGCTGTCGCAACGATATTCATAAATGGGCATGGCAACCTCCGGAAATCAAGCGTCTAAGTCTAGCGCAACGCAGCATTGGCGAGAAGGGAGCCGCCGGTCGCGCGCGAGCATGGCAGTCTTTCTCATATGGGGGCGCCCGGCGGGCCTTCAAGCCCGCGTCAGAAGTTGCCGAGGTAGAGCGCCGTCAGGGGCTGCCCCCAGAACATCGCCAGCACGCCCGCCGCTGCGAGATAGGGCCCGAAGGGGATGGGGACGTTGCGGCCGTGGCGCGCGAACACGATCAGGCCGATGCCGACTACTGCCCCCACCAGCGACGAGAACAGGATCGTCAGCGGCAGCATCTGCCATCCCAGCCATGCTCCGATGGCGCCAAGCAGCTTGAAGTCGCCATAGCCCATGCCTTCCTTGCCGGTCGCCAGCTTGAAGAGCCAATACACCGACCACAGCGCAAGATAGCCCGCCATCGCACCGATCACGCTCGCCGAAATGTCCGAGTAGGTGCCGGCGAGGTTCAACGCGAGCCCCAGCCAGAGCAGGGGCAGCGTCAGGCTGTCGGGCAGAAGCTGGGTGTCGAGGTCGATGAAGGCGAGCGCGATCATTGTCCAGACGAAGGCCAGGGCGCCGAGTGCGGCAAGGCCGAAACCGAAATGCCAGGCGGCGTAGCCCGACAGGACGGCCGTCAGCATCTCGACGACGGGATAGCGGCGGCTGATGGGGGCGCTGCAATGGCGGCAGCGTCCCCGCAGCATCAGGTAGCTGACGACCGGGATGTTCTCGAGTGCCGTGATCATGTGCCCGCAGTGCGGGCAACGCGAGCGCGGGGTGGCGAGGTTGAACGTGTCCTGATGCGGGGGCTGCTCGTTGCGCAGTTCCGCGGCCTGTGCATGCCATTCGCGCTCCATCATCTGCGGCAGGCGATGGATCACGACGTTCAGGAAACTGCCGACGAAAAGGCCGAGAAGCGTTGCGAGGAAGGTGAACAGGATCGGGTCGCGGAGGAAATCTGGCATGGGAGGGCTTGCGTGGTGCCGCCCGGCAGGTGCGTGCCGGGCGGCAGGGAGGGGTCAGACGACCTGGCCGAGCTTGAAGATCGGCAGGTACATCGCGACGACGAGGCCGCCGATGACCGTGCCGAGGAAGACCATGATGAGCGGTTCGAGCAGGGTCGACAGGCCGGCGACGGCGTCATCGACTTCCTGTTCGAAGAAATCGGCGACCTTGCCGAGCATCGAATCGAGTTGGCCCGACTCCTCGCCGATCGAGACCATCTGCACGACCATGCTGGGGAAGACGTTGGAGTTCTGCATCGCCACTGTCAGGCTGGTGCCGGTGCTGACCTCGGTCTGGATCTGCCTGGTCGCCGTCAGGTACACGTAGTTGCCTGCGGCTCCCCCGACCGAGTCGAGCGCTTCGACGAGCGGCACGCCGGCCGCGAACATCGTCGACAGCGTGCGCGTCCAGCGCGCGATCGTTGCCTTCAGGACGATATCGCCGACCACCGGGAGCTTCAGTACGATGCGGTCGACGGCAATCTGCATCGCCGTCGAGCGCTTGTACGTGTAGCTGATCGCGGTGATCGCTCCCGCAATGATGCCGAATATGATGTACCAGTACGCGACGAAGGCGTCGGAGATTCCGATCACCATCAGCGTCGGGGCGGGCAACTCGGCGCCGAAGCTCGCGAACACCTTCTTGAACTCGGGCACCACGAACAGCATGATCACGGTCACGACGATCGCCGCGACCACGATGACCGCGATCGGGTAGAACATCGCGGACTTGATCTTGCTCTTGATCGCGAGAATCTTTTCCTTGTAGGTCGCGATGCGGTCGAGAAGTCCGTCGAGAATACCCGCCTGCTCGCCGGCTCCGACCAGGTTGCAGAACAGCTTGTCGAAATATACGGGATGCTTGCTGAAGGCCTGGGAGAGGCTGGATCCGGTTTCGACGTCGTTGCGCACGTCGTTCAGCAGACGTGCCAGGCTGGGGTTGCCGGACCCCTTGATGCCGATGTCGAAGGCCTGCAGCAGCGGGACGCCGGACTTCATCATCGTCGCCAGTTGGCGCGTGAACAGCGCGATGTCCTTGTCGGTGATCTTGTGGCCGCGGGACATCTTGGCCTTCTTGACCTTGAGGACCTGTACGCCCTGACGGCGCAGCGTGGCCTGAACGACCGATTCGCCGCTCGCGCGCATTTCGCCGCGCACCTGCTTGCCGTTTTTGTCCTTGCCTTCCCACGTGTAGAGGGTTTCCTTGGGGCCGGCGGCGGCTCCTCTGGCTCGAGTGGTGGTCGCCATGAGCGTTCGATGTTCCCTATTCGTTGGTGGTGGCGAGCACTTCCTCAAGCGAGGTCGCACCCTGTTTCACTTTCAGCAGACCGGACTGGCGCAGGTCGCGCACGCCTTCGCGGTGAGCTTGTGCCGCGATGTCCATCGAATTGCCGTTGGTCATGATGATATGGGCAATTTCTTCGGAAATGGGCATTACCTGGTAGATACCCAGGCGCCCCTTGTAGCCGCTGCCTTTGCAGCGCTCGCACCCGACAGGGCCGTACGGGCGCCAGCTGCCGTCGAGGTCGTCGCCGCTGAATCCCGCTTCAAGCAAGGCTTCGACCGGGATGTCCACCGGCTGCTTGCACGTGCACAGGCGCCGCGCGAGGCGCTGCGCGGTGATCAGGATCACCGAGGAAGCGATGTTGAACGGTGCGACGCCCATGTTGCGCAGGCGCTCGAGTGTGGTCGGGGCGTCGTTGGTGTGCAGCGTCGACAGTACGAGGTGGCCGGTCTGCGCCGCCTTGATCGAGATTTCGGCGGTCTCGAGATCGCGAACTTCGCCGACCATGATCACGTCCGGATCCTGGCGCAGAAAGGCGCGCAGCGACGCGGCGAAGGTCAGGCCGGCCTTGTCGTTCACGTTGACCTGATTGATGCCGGCCAGGTTGATTTCCGCGGGGTCCTCCGCGGTCGAGATGTTGACGCCCGGTTTGTTGAGGATGTTCAGACAGGTGTACAGCGACACGGTCTTGCCCGAGCCGGTTGGTCCGGTCACGAGAATCATTCCGTATGGACGCTCGATCGCGTCGAGCAGCACCTTTTTCTGTTCCGGCTCGTAACCGAGCGCGTCGACCCCCAGCATCGCCGAGGATGCATCGAGAATACGCATGACGATCTTCTCGCCATGCAGGGTCGGCAACGAGGACACGCGGAAGTCGATCGACTTGTTCTTCGACAGAACGAGCTTCATGCGACCGTCCTGCGGGACGCGCTTCTCGGAAATGTCCAGGCGCGAGATGACCTTGATGCGTGCCGCGATCTTTTCCTTCAGGATCAGTGGCGGCTGGGCGATTTCCCGCAGGATGCCGTCGGTGCGGACGCGGATCCGGTAGTACTTTTCGTAAGGCTCGAAGTGGATGTCGGACGCGCCTTCGTTGATCGCGTCGATCAGGACTTTCTGGATGAACTTGACGACCGGGGCGTCGTCGACTTCCGCTGAGGCGTCCTCGCTTGCCTGCTCCGTGGTCTCCTGGTCCTGCAGGAGGTCCATGTCGAATTCTTCGCCCGTAAGATCCTTGAGCGTGTCTTCGGTCGATTCGGAAAGTGCTTCGGCGAGGCGTGCGAGGCGGTCGGCTTCGACGACGATGAGATCGACCTGCATCCCGGTCTGGAAGCGGATCTCGTCGAGCGCGCGCATGTTGGACGGGTCGGCCGTCGCAACGGTGAGGCGATTCTGGCGTTTGCCCAGCGCGACGACCTGATGCTTGGCCATCAGCTTGCGGTCGATCGCATCGCGGGGGATGCTGGCGCGATCCACGGACGAGATGTCGAGCAGCGGATAGCCGAAAGTTTCGGCTGCGAACCAGGCGACGGCCTTGGCGGTCAGGAGCTTGCGCTGCGCAAGTTCGAGGATGAAGCCGTTCGGGACGGCTGCCGCGCCCTTGGTGCACGTAACCGCATCGGCTTCGGAGAGCCGGCCGTGCTGGATCAGTGCTCGCGCGAGTCCGCTCAGGGCGGTCTGGGGGTTTGCTGCCATGTCCCGGTCTTAGCTAACTGACATTCGATCTTGCCCGCCGCGTAATGAATTGTAAAGGCCGCGGTCGATGCGTATGGCGGCAGTCCGGGCCGCCTGTCCGGGATCAGGTGGTGCGCCCGAGCAGCACCTCGATCACGAAACGGCTGCCGACGTATGCGAGTAACAGCGCAATGAAGCCGGCCAGCGTCCAGCGCAGCGCGACGCGTCCGCGCCAGCCCCAGACGCGCCGTCCGACGAGAAGGGCTCCGAAAAGCAGCCACGAAACGATCGCGAAAACCGTCTTGTGGTCGAGGCGGAAGGCTTGTCCGAACAGCGTTTCCGAGAACACGACGCCCGAGCTCAGCGTGAGCGTCAGCAGGATGAACGCGATTCCGATCAGCCGGAACAGCAGCGTCTCCATCGTCAGCAGCGGGGGCAGGTTCGCGAAGGTCCTGGTGAGCCGTCCGCTGTGCAGCTGCCGCTCCGCGATGGCCATCAGCATCGCGTGCAGGGCTGCCAGCGTGAATACGCTGTAGGCCAGCATCGCCATGATGAAGTGGGCGCGGAATCCGGGGCTGCCGGCATTCACGAGGATATGCTGCCCCGGAAAGCCGAGGGGCAGCAGGCTGCCTGCCACGCCGGCGGCGACGACGACGCCGTGAAGGCCGTCGAGGCGGGCGTAGAAGGTCTCGATCCAGTAGAAGCACACCGCCAGCCAGATGACCAGCGATACGGCGAAGCCGAAGCCGAAACGCATGCCTTCGCCGGGGAACAGTTCTCCCTGCAGTGCCCAGCCATGGGCAAGGATCGCGCCGAACATCGTCATTCGTTCCGCGGTCGACATGCTGCGCCTCGGCTGGTTCGGCGCTGCCTGTGCCGTGACCCGCCAGAAGTGGGCGCCCAGAACCGCGTAGAGCGTCGCGGCGAACAGATGAAGTAGAATGGTTTGCATAGTTCCCTGCAGTTTACTCCAAGGCCTAGGGCCCCAGCCAATATGCTCGACAATCTCACTCAGCGCCTCTCCAGGGTCGTCAAGACCCTGCGTGGCCAGGCACGCCTCACCGAAGACAATATCCAGGATGCAATGCGCGAGGTGCGTCTTGCGCTCCTCGAGGCGGATGTGGCCCTGCCCGTGGTCAAGGACTTCATCGCGCGGGTGAAGGAGAAGGCTGTCGGCCAGGAAGTCGTCGGCTCGCTGACGCCCGGCCAGGCCCTTGTGGGGGTGGTGCACGATGAACTGAAGGCCCTGATGGGCGGCGCCCACATCGGTCTGAACCTCGCGACGCAGCCGCCGGCCGTGATCCTGATGGCGGGCCTGCAGGGCGCGGGCAAGACGACCACCACCGGCAAGCTCGGCAAGCTGCTGCACGAGCGGATGAAGAAGAAGGTCCTCGCAGTCTCGGCCGACGTCTATCGGCCCGCCGCGATCGAGCAGCTGAAGGCGGTCTCCGCGCAGGCCGGGATCGATTTCTATCCGACGACGCCCGACCAGAAGCCCGTCGATATCGCCCTTGCGGTCGTCGACCATGCACGGCGTCACTACTATGACGTGGTGCTGTTCGATACGGCCGGCCGGCTCGCGATCGATCAGGCGATGATGGAGGAGATCAAGGCGATCCATGCCGCGATCAATCCCGTCGAAACGCTGTTCGTGGTCGACGCGATGCTCGGCCAGGACGCAGTGAATACGGCGCGGGCCTTCAACGAGGCCTTGCCCCTCACCGGTGTCGTACTGACCAAGCTCGACGGCGATGCGCGCGGCGGTGCGGCGCTGTCCGTTCGCCACGTGACCGGCAAGCCGCTGAAGTTCGCCGGCGTGGGCGAGAAGCTCACCGGCCTGGAGGAATTTCACCCCGAGCGCATGGCCAGCCGGATCCTCGGCATGGGCGACATCCTCGGCCTGGTCGAGGACGCGCGGCGCGGGGTCGATGAGGAGAAGGCGCGTGCCTTCGCAGAGAAGCTCAAGACCGGCAAGGGCTTCGACCTCAACGACTTCAAGGAGCAGATCGGGCAGATGCGCAAGATGGGCGGTCTTGCGTCGATGATGGACAAGCTGCCCGCGCAGTTCTCGCAGATGGCCGGAAAGCTGCAGGGCGGTGTCGAGGAGAAGGCGATCGGGCGGATCGAGGGCATCATCAATTCGATGACGCCCCTGGAGCGCGCCAAGCCGGAGCTCCTCAAGGCGAGCCGCAAGCGGCGCATTGCCGCCGGGGCGGGCGTGACCGTGCAGGAAGTCAATCGCCTGCTCAATCAGTTCGAGCAGACGCAGAAGGTCATGAAGCAGTTCTCCAAGGGCGGCATGCAGAAGATGATGCGCGGCATGAAGGGCATGCTGCCCGGCATGATGCGCTGAGCGGGGACGGGCGATGCGCGACATCCTGCTTGCGTTCGGTCGGGCGTTGCGCAGTCTCGGGCGCAAGGGAGTATTCGTCCACCTCGTGTGGCCCAGTCTGGTTGCCCTGGTCGTGTGGATGACGATTGCCGTCCTGTCATGGTCGACGCTGGTCGGGGCGATCGTGACCTGGATCCAGGGATGGGCTTTTGTCGGCGAATGGATCGCGACGTCCGAGATCGGTGCGGCAGCGACGCTGATCGTCGTCGAGATCGCCCTCGCGCTGGCGTTCTTGCCGCTGATCTACGTCACCGCGGCCCTGCTGGTCGCGGTGTTCGCGCTGCCACTGATGCTCGAGCGGGTGGCGTTGAAGGATTATGGCGAGCTGGAATTGCGTCGCGGCGGCTCGAACCTGGGCAGTGCGTGGAATGCGATCATCGCGGGCCTGCTGTTCCTGCTCGGCATGGTGGTTTCGTTGCCTCTGTGGCTGATACCCGGGGCCGGACTTGTCGCGTCCGTCGTGTTGACCGCCTGGCTGAACCAGCGTGCGTTCGGTTATGACGCGCTGATGTTGCATGCCGACCGCGAGGAACTCAAGCGGCTGCCGCGGGTGCAGCGGACGTCGATGCTGCTGCTTGGCGGCGGCTGTGCGCTGCTTGCCTATGTGCCCTTCGTCAATCTCGTGGCGCCTGCGTTCTGCGGCCTGGCGTTTGTCCATTTCATGCTCGAGGCGCTGCGGCGCGAGCGCATCGAACGCGGCGTAACCGTCCTCGATGCCCTGCCCGTGCCGCAGTCGCGGGAGTAGGGGATGGCGTTCGGCGCAATCATCATCGGCGACGAAATCCTGTCCGGCAGGCGCAGCGACAAGCATCTGGCGAAGCTCATCGAGATGCTCGGGGCGCGCGGACTCAGGCTTGCCTGGGCGCGTTACGTCGGCGACGACGCGAAGCGGCTCGTCGCGACGCTGCGCGAAAGCTTCGCCTCCTGCGATGTCGTGTTCAGTTTCGGCGGCATCGGCGCCACGCCGGATGACCGCACGCGTCAGTGCGCGGCGGCCGCATTGGATCTGGAACTCGCGCTGCATCCAGAGGCCGAGGCGATCCTGCGCGGGAAATTCGGCGCCGAGATTACGCCGCATCGCCTGCAACTCGGAACCTATCCGCAGGGCAGTGCGATCATCCCCAATCCGTATAACCAAGTGCCGGGCTTTTCGATCTGCGGGCATTACTTCGTGCCCGGGTTCCCGGTGATGGCCTGGCCGATGATCGAATGGGTGCTCGATACGCAGTTTCGCCACCTGCACCACGCCGATGACTACACCGAAGCGGCGATCACGGTGCTGGATGCGGTGGAAGGGAAGCTGGTCGATCTGATGGAGTCCGTGTCGACGGAGTTTCCCGATCTGGAGCTGTTCAGCCTGCCGAGCGTGCCGACTGCGCCGGGGGAGGTCCGGACCATCGAGCTTGGCGTGAAAGGTCCCGCGGCGAGCGTGGCTACGGCGATGACGCGCATCCGCGCAGAGGTCGGAGCGCGCGGATACGCATGGCAGGAGAAGGCGTGAGCAGACTGGCGGGCCTGTTGCGCCAGCCACGGCCAGCGACCGAGGAATCCCGCCGGATCCGTCTGGGCGAGCGGGACCTCGAATACGTGCTGAGGCGTTCTCCGCGACGCAGCTTCGCGCTGCAGGTCGATCACCGCGGGGTCCGTGTCGCCGTGCCATGGCCCGCGACGCAGCCGGAGATCGAACGCTTCATCCGCAGCCACCATGACTGGCTGCTCGGGAAGCTTGCCGTAAGGGTGCCGCCGGCCGTGATGACGGTCGAGGATGGCGCCCTGTTTCCGCTCCTGGGCGAGTCGTGCCGTCTGCGTCTCGGGGAGAGTGGCCGCTCCGCTCGTTGGCGCCTCGGCGCGGACGGCGTCGAAGAACTCGTGTTACCCGACGGCCCCGGCGCCCGCAAGGCGCTCGTTCGCGCCCTGCGGGCTCGCGCCCTGCCGTGGTTCGGCGAGCGCGTTGCGGAGTTCTGCTTCCGGCTCGGCCATGCGGTGCCTGCGGTGCGTCTGTCGTCGGCGCGCACGCGCTGGGGGAGTTGCAGTAGCCGCAGCGGTATCCGGCTGCACTGGCGGCTGATCCATCTGCCGCCGGCGCTCATCGACTACGTTGTTGCCCACGAGGTGGCACATCTCGCGGAAATGAATCACTCGCCGCGTTTCTGGGCCGTGGTGGCCGCGCTGTACCCGGATTGGAAGGCCGCGCGCGTGCGCCTGCGGGATGCCGGGCGTGCGCTGCCCGTCATCGATGGCGCCGATGCGGCGCTCATTGCCGAAGACTGAAGAGGACTGCCGAAATGAAACTGCTTCACACCATGCTGCGTGTCGGCGATCTCGATCGTTCGATCAAGTTCTACACCGAGGTGCTCGGAATGCGGCTGCTGCGCCGCCATGACTACCCCGAGGGGAAGTTCACCCTGGCTTTCGTCGGTTACCAGGACGAGTCCGAAGGGGCTGTCATCGAGCTCACCTGGAACTGGGGCGTCGATTCCTACGAGATGGGCAATGCTTTCGGCCATATCGCGCTGGCGGTTCCCGATGCGTACCGTGCATGCAATGAGATCCGGCCGCGCGGCGGGAAGGTGGTGCGCGAGGCGGGTCCGATGAAGCACGGCACGACCGTCATCGCCTTCGTCGAGGATCCGGACGGCTACAAGATCGAGCTGATCCAGCACGCCTGAAAACGCTTCTGTATGCTTTATGGATTATTTCGTCGTCATGTAAAATGGCGGTTTGATCTCACCCGGAACCGCCCATGGACTTCGATGCTCTGCTTCGACCGCTAGCCGGCAATCGCTGCGGCGAGGATCTCACCTTCTCCGCGCTTTTCGACGAGATCCAGGAGGCGCGTCGCTTCGACGACCCTTCGGTGAGCCAGGGCGAATGGGTGAGGCCGCTGAAGGAGGCGGACTGGTCGCGGGTCGCGCGTCTGTGCGAGGATGCGTTGGCGTCCCGAGCGAAGGATGTTCGTGTCGCCGTCTGGCTGACCGAAGCGGTGGCAAGGACACGTGGCCTCGCCGGCCTTGCCGAAGGCTATCGGCTGGTGGCCGGACTGTGCGAGTCGTATTGGGACGAGATCCATCCGCTTCCCGACGATGGTGACCAGGAGATGCGTGCCGGCAATCTCGACTGGTTGGTGACCCAGTCCCGCCGCATCATTCGCGATATGCCCGTGACCGATTCGTCGCGCGGGCGGTTCTCGACGGCAGACCTGGAATCCGCACGCAATCTGGCGGCCAGCCTGGACCGTAATCCGCAGGACGCGGAATTCCTCATGCGTGCGGCGCCGGTGACGCTCGACAAGTTCGAGGCGGCGCGCCGGGATACGCCCCGCGATTTTTTCGTCCGTATGGCGGGCGAGGCGGAAACGGCAAGGCAAGCGCTGGACGAACTCGAACGGATTGTGGACGCCAGGCTCGGTCTGGATGGCCCGGGTTTCGACGACGCGCGCCAGGCCCTGATTGAGGTGCTCGACACCCTGCGGCGCTACGGCGGCGACGGGTTGGCTCCAGCCCCGCAGTCGCGCGCGATTTTGCCCGGAGAAAGTGGGCGGAACCCGGGGGGCGAGCGTGCGTCCGGCGGCGCAGGCCCCGGGCCGATCGCAACGCGCGCCGATGCGATAGCGCTGCTTCGGGAGGTGGCGGATTTCTTCCGGCGCACCGAGCCCCACAGCCCGGTGGCCTACCTCGCCGACAAGGCCGCACGCTGGGGCGAGATGTCCCTGCACGAGTGGCTGCGGACCGTGGTCAGGGACGACGGAGCGCTCTCCCACGTCGAGGAGTTGCTCGGACTCGTGCCCCAGGACGTGCCCGGGCGCTGAACGGCCCGGCAGGGCTCATTCGGAGAGCCGGAATTCGATCCGGCGATTGCGCGCGCGCCCTTCCGGCGTGTCGTTCGGCGTCACCGGCCGGTCGGGGCCTGCACCCAGCGCGCTCATGCCCGCCGCCGGGATACCCTTGCCGGCAAGATAGGTCTTGACCGCGTCGGCTCGGGCGAGGCTCAGCGTGATGTTGGCCATCCGGTTTCCGGTGGAGTCGGTATGCCCGATGATGTCGACGCGGGGGCGATCGAGTCTGGCAATGGCTGCCCCCATCTCGTCGAGAATGGCAATGCCGGTTGGAGTCAGGATCGCGGATCCGCTTTCGAACTCGACTACACGATCGGCAAGCGTCTGATCGAGCAGCGCCTGGGCGCCGGCCGGCGCGCGCAGACCGTTATTTACCGTGTAGGTTGGGTTCAGCGCAGTCGCAATCTCGCTGGCCACTTGCTGCCGGCGGGCTTCGTTGGCGACATTGCCGCTGATCGTGACCTGGGTTCCGTTGACTTCCAGCTGTCCTTGGCGCACGTTGCGGATGCCGTTGCCAAGCGTCTTCACGATGTGGCCGGTCCAGTCGGGTGGGGAGACCACCCCCCCCGAATCGAGGCGGTCGACGACCTTGTCGGCTCCATAGAGGTCGCGCAGGCGGGAAATGATTGCCACGCGTGCGTTCTCGTCGGGTACCGTTCCGGTGACGTACACCATTCCGTCCGGTGCAGGGGTTTGCGGGGGCTGTGCGCTCATGCCTGACGCGGCATAGAGCAGGCCGACCGCGAGTGCTGAACTGAGCTTCAAGATCATTCTCCGAAAAATACTTCCCTGAAGGTGGCGAGCGCTGTGGCGAGGGTCGTCCCGGGCTGCGCGAGATAGCTCGACAGCTTGGCGATGCCGTAGTCGCTGATCAGCTCGGGGTGCGTGTCTATCCATTCGGGGGCTTCGAGGCTCACAACGGCGTCGGGCACGCTCCCTGGCGAGATCAGGCTGACGAGCGGCAGTGGCGAAGCGCCGTTGAAGCCGACGACGAGCGTATTGCGTCCGGCAACCGGCGCCTGCAGCAGCTGGAGTTCGCAAGGGGTATTCCGGAGGAAGCCGCTGATGAGGTTCAGCCACACCTGTGCCAGCGCGTCGCGTAGCCCGATGTCGCCCGGCAAGGGCAGGCGCAGGCCGCGTTCGATCGTCGGCCTGTTGCTGCCGAGCAGCGGTCGCAGCAGCACACCGAGGGACAGGATGATGCGGCGGGCGTTTCCGGCGTGGCCGTCGTGCTCGAGCAGGCGGTCGATGTCCGCAATGGTGATTGAGTCGGGCACCGCGTCGGTTCCGGACGGTTGTGCCATGTGTGCGAGTTCCTGTGCGCAGTCGATGCGCGCGAGGGCGTGCAGCATGGAGGCAGGTTCGTCGGCCGTTCGGGCGAGACCGACGAGATGCCCGAACTTTTCCCACAGGGACGACAGGGCCAGGGGCCCGGGGTGGGCATGCCCGGCCTCCGACTCGATGGTCGATGCGACGAGGAAGGGAAAGCGTCGCGAGGAGGCGTCATGGCTCGGCTGAAGATGGCCGACTACCGAGAGGCGGCTGCGCGGGCCGACAAAGGCGAAGTGGACCGGACTCATGCCGTCGTACGGGATGCGCCAGCGGGGATCGGACGAAAGCAGGTTCATGCTTTCCGATATCCAGCGGTCGAGCATCGCGATCAGTTGTGCCGATCCGCCTCCCTTCACAAAGTCGCCGCGCGCGGGCAGCTTGCCGAAATAGCCGGTGGCGTGAATGGTGGGGCCCCTCATGGCCGGTTCCCCCGGTCCTGAGTCGTGGCCGCGAGCGCGGCCGGGGTTCCGGTTTCGGCGTCGTCGGCTTGTGCCTTCACTGCCTCGCCGGCCACGCTGGAGGGGAGGGGCGCGTTGCGGCTGCCCTTGGCGCCGGCGTTCTTGCCCGTCTGCATGTCCGGGCTGCTCACGATCTTGAGTGTGACCGGAACGGAGACCTCGCCTGCTTGCCAGGCGAGATTGAAGGAGCCGTCTGCATTGCGGGTTTGGGTGGCGGCGTTGATCAGCTTTTCGAGCCCGAAGCGCCCGCTGAAATTCGCGACCTCGAGTTCCTGCCCGTCGAAGGTCGTTGCGATGACTCGCGCGCCCGGGGTTCCTGCCGGATTCGGCCACACGAAGGTCGCCCACTGGGCGGCCCCGTTGCGGTAGCGCAGTCTTTGCCCGTCGATCTCGATCGTGTATTCGGTGGTCCCCGGCGACGGCAGCGGTAGCAGTCGGAAGCTCGTCTGCGCAACCGCAGCGGCTTGTGTGGCGCTGCTACCGTCCAGCGGCGCGACCCAGCCCGGGAACGCGGCGAGGAAATCCGGCCGCAGGCGGATGCCGAGATCGCCCCAGGTCCGTGGTTCGATATAGTCGCCGCGTCGCACCATCAGCGGCCCGATGCTTGCCGCCGCGTACTTAGAGATTGCGCCCTCCGGACCAAAGATCTGCGCGATCTCGGCCGGTGTCGCTTCTATGCCCGATGTGGCGTTGAACGGATATTTCCCCGCAAGCTGTCGCCCGAACGGTTCATACACGTTTGCAATCCAGCTCTTGTCGAGCTCGCGCTCGGCGGGGCCGATCAGGGCCGCGAAGGTCTGCAGCAGGGGCCTCACGAGCAGCGGGCGGAGCACTGCGCGCTGGTTGTCGGGCATGCCCGTCAGCATCTGCTCGTCCACGAACCGGAGCGTGTCTGCGAGTTCCGAATTGCCGCCTTCGATCGTTTCGCTCATCAGCTTGACCGCGCCCGGGCCCGGGTCGCCCTGGTTGGCGAGGAGATTGAGGCGGGTCCGCAGTCCGGAGAGCCGGCGCAGGTAGAGGTCCAGGATCGACTCCCCGCTGTCCCGCCGCGCGAGCAGACGACCGACACCGACGAATTCCTGGCCGATGGCGCCCATCGGCCTTGCGGTCGTCGCTGTGGTCGAGGGCACCTCGAGCGTGACCGGAGCGGGCGACATCCGCAGGATCGACTGCTTGAACCACTCGATGAAGCCCTTCTGCGCGCGCTCGGCTACGGCATGGCTTGCCCCCGGATTGTCCCAGGCGGTCTGCTCATGCACGGTGCGCAGCAGTTTCCCCAAGGGGGAGGCGCTCACGTCGCCGAGTCGATTCATCGCGGCCACGGCGGCAGGGAAACCGTCGAACCCGCTGATGCCGATGCCGGTGACGAATTTCTGCCATTCCTGGACGTATTCCTTCTTGTACATCGCGACGAGCGTCTTCTGGATCTGCTCCGGGCTGCCGGCGAGGGACAGGTCGTCCTTCGCGCTGGTGTCGAGGACCCAGTCCGTACTGCGCAATTCTCCGGTTGCAGCATCCTTGATGGCGGCTTCGACATAGCTGCGCCAGGCTTCGGCGGTAAATGCACCGGATATCACGTGACTGCCGCTGACAAGACCTGCGTCATCCTCGCCTGCGAGGTTTGCTACCGTTACCGGGGGGAAGCGGGTGGCCGCTCGCGCCTTGATGTCCCCATAGACGCGTTCGATTGCGGGCATGCCGCGAACCACGTGGCGTAGCGTCCCGCGCGTTTCGTCGATCACGGAAAGCTTCCCCGGGGTCGTCGGCCAGCCGGGATCGTTCGCATGCTGCAGGTGGAAACTGATGATCCGCTCTGCGCTGCGCATCATCTGTTCCCGCGGCATGGAACCGCGATTGGCGTCCAGCCAGGTGCGCCAGTAGCGGCTGAGCTGATCGGAGAGATGGCCGACCTCGGTGTGTGACTTGTCGCCCAGCATCAGATAGGTTTTCAATGCGTTGTAGGCGTCCTCGACCTTGGTCGGTGTGGCTTCCTTGTACGGCTGCCCGTTCGGGGACGCGTCGCCGGTTGTCTCCCGGTCGGCACCGTCGGTCTGTCGCCGACGGCCAGCGTTGCGATTGACCGCGGCAAGGAAGCCTTCGATGCTTTCGCTGACCGGACGGAGCATGATTTCGGTGATGCCCCGGTAATACTCTTCGAGCAATCTGGATTTCACCTCCTTGCCCTGGAACAGACCGAACCCGAGCGACCGGGAGGGCTCCGTGTCGAAACGCTCCAGTTGCGCAATGCGATCCTGAAGGAGTTCGAGCGCTTCGAGCCGTGACTGCAGGTCGATGCGATCTTCCTGAAGGCGGACAGCCCGGTCGAGGTCGGCGCGGACGTTTTCGACCAGGCTGCGATTGTTCGCGTAGGACCAGCTCCAGCCGGCCAGCGAAAGGCCCAGCAGTGCGGCCGCGGCCAGCGAGGTGGCGTGATGCAGGCGTTTTTTTCGCCTGCTGGCATAGTGCCGTACCAGGTTGCGGTCGGCGAAGATCACCTTGGAGAACAGGTCCTTCAGAAAAAAGCCGTTGCTCGAGGCGATCCGGGCTGCGGCCGGACCGTCGCCCGAAAGCCCGAAGCGTTGTTCCACCCGCTCGCTGGAGCTGCTGGGCGTCTCGCCGCTCTGGATCGCCGATGTGATGTAGAAGCCGCGGAAGATCGGCTTGAACTGAAAGGGATTTTCCTCGAACAGCGTGGCAATGAAGGAGCGCAGCACCGGTTTGATCGCCGCGAATTCGAGCGGAAAGGTGAGCAGTCCGGGTGCCATGCGCTCGCCGCGCGCAATCGACATCTGCGCCACGCTCATTTCGCGCAGTCCTTCGTACAGTTCATCGAAGTGGCGGTCGAACAGCCCTATGGCGTCATTGCTTCCGTTGGTCTCGTAGGGCAACGTGGCGCCCCATATGCGGTCGCGCTCGTTCCAGTCCACGTCCTGAAAGAATTCGTTGAACCCCGCGATGAGGTCGGCCTTCGAGAACATCACGTAGATCGGCGCGAACACTTCCAGACGTTCGGTGAGTTCCTGAACCCGCTGTCGCAGGTTCTTGGCGAGCGCGATTGCGACACCGGGGGGATTGCGGAGCAACTCGCCGATGCTCGCCGTGACGATGATCCCGTTGATCGGGGCGAGCGGACGATTTCTTCTCAGCAGGTCGAGAAAGCCCAGCCATTCCTCGCGGTCTTCTTCATGGACGGAGTAGCGGCCGGCCGTGTCGAGGAGGATCCCTTCCGTCGTGAAAAACCAGTCGCAGTTGCGCGTCCCGCCGAGCCCCTGCACGACACTGCCGGCGGCATCGCCGAGGGGGAAGGTGAGGCCCGAATTGACGACGGCCGTGCTCTTGCCTGCCGCAGGGTTGCCGATCGTGATGTACCACGGCAGCTCATACAGCGCGGCGCGTCCGGAGACCAGCCCGAGTTTCGATGTCTTGATCGTGCGGATGGCTTCCTTCATGCGCTGGCGCAGGGTTTCGATTTCTCCCTTCGTCCGGCCTTCGCCGTCGCCCATGCGCGGGTCGAGCATCTGTTCGAGAGCGGAAGCGGCGAGGCCGGCCCGGTGTCGCCGCCACGCCCAGACCGCGATCCAGATTGCGAGGAGGGCGCCCGAGGCGATCGCTGCCCATGTCAATGCGAGTTCCAGCGTTTCGGCGCCCAGCATGAAGAAGGCCGCAAGGGCCAGGACGCCGATAAAGGAGAGCGTGCGCGAGTCGGTCAGAAAGGTGAGGATTGAAGACATCGGTCAGGTGGCGTCAAGAGCGGAGACTGGCGTTTGCGGGGGCGACATGGAAGCCAGCGGACTGGCGTCGACGATCATGGCCGCGCGGGCGTGGGGGGATTGGCAGGTCAGGCACAGAGCGACGCCGTTGGCCGCGCTGGCGGCTTCGGCGGCGCACAGCAGCGTGACGAGTCCGCCGATAGGCGAGGCAAAACCTGTCGCGGGTCCGAGACTGAGTGTGTCCGACAGTGGTTCGAGCGCGGGGAACCGTTCCGAGAGCGTCCGAAGGAGCTCCTTCGTCACCGGGGCGCGATGGTCGGCGTCGGCAAGCGCATTCGAGACGTGTGCCGCGTCGAGGCGCGTTTCGGCCAGGATGGTGTCGATCAGGCTTCCCAGGAGAGAACTATCGGTTTTCGCTCCGGCATCGCCGGGGGGCGCGCTTCTGCCCGATGCGGGGTGCGATAGACGGGGAGATGGCAGGCGCCCGACAAGGGCGGCTCCTGCAGGATTCGCGAGCAACAGCACTGCGGCCGCCTCGCCGGGAATCCGGCCGTCCTGCGTGTTCGCAGTGAACAGACGCGACCCGGCCTCCCAGGTCGCGATCGTCCCCTCGCCGACATGCGACACGGCGCCCATCACGAGCACGATTGCCGGGGACTCCTGACGCTTCAGGTCCGTGATCGCCTCGCGGATGATCTCGAAGGCCTGAGCGTCGTCCTGCAAGTGCCGAAATCGAACGTCTGCCACGGCTATTCCGCGGGGGGCGAGGTGCTCGCGCCGTAGCCAGGCGGCCAAGCCGGCGCAGTGTTCGTCCGGCCAGTCCCGGTCCGAAAGCCAGAACACGGCCCGGATCGCCGCAGGATCGAGCGCGATGGATTCCGCGATTTCGTCAAGGGCACGGGGGAGTGTCGCGTGCAGCATCGCCAGCGCACGCCCGTCCTCATCACGGTCCATCCGGCGCATGTCGACGGAATGGTCGTTCAGTGCTTCGTCGAGTTCCTCACGTGACAGATCGGCAACGCGCGCGGCGAATACGGGAAAGCCGTGCGTGTCACGGAGGTGGTCGTCGAGCGGGGGCGTGCATCCTTCCCTGCTTGCATCGAGCACTTGCGCCGGATCAGTCCCCTGCGCGCACTGCAGTGCGAAGGCGATCAGGAACGTATCCGTGTGGCGCGTCGGACCGGACGCTGCTACCGCCGGGAGGCCGATCGTTGCCGTTCCCTGGGGAGCGGGCGCGTTCGCGGCCGTGTGGGGCGGCTGGCGAAGGTGCTCGATGAAGGTGCGCAGGAGCCAGAAGCCGGCAAGAAGTGTTGCCGGCAAGAGGACCAGATGCGTGGCGATGTCGATCGTGCTGGGTTCATATCCCGCAGCCCGCCACCAGCCGAGGACGAGCGCCCAGACCAGTGTTGTCGCAAGAACGACGAGAACGATGGGCCTCAGTGCGAAGGCGAACATGGGATCGTGGCCCGGTCTCAGTCGACGGTGAGCGCCTGGGAGGCGATCAGGGTCGCGCCGCAGGCTGTTTTGTCGCCATGGCGTGCGGCCGGACGTCCGTCGATGAGGGTGGTCGGATCACCTGTCGCGATGACCGTCACGCGGCCGTGCCCTTTGCGTGGGCAGGTCACCTGATCCCCGACGCGCGCGATGCCCTTGCCATTGCAGTCGCTGCTGAGTGAAGCACCGATCACGGTGCCGCCGTGATCGGTCCGGTCTCCGATGACGATGAACGGACGTGCCATGCGAAATGGTTCCTCGTGGTTGATTGTCGGCCTTGCTGACGGGACGGCGTGTCAGGAGTGCCCGCCGCGAAGGGCTTCGCGTCGGCGCAGCTCGACGTGCCCCAGGTCCATCATCTTCCAGCGTCCGCCCCAGGTGAGGCCCGCTGCTTCGGCGAGGGCGCCGTAGAGTTCGTAGCCGCGCATGGCCCAGGGGTCGCGCTCGGAAATGACGAGTTTGCCGTCGCGCAGGAAAGCGACATCGGCGGCGAGGCCGTGCTGGTGATAGCTCATGTTCGGCCCGGCCTGGGTGACGGCCGGGCCGCGCAGCAGCAGTTCCGCCTGACGTTCCGGGCTGCGATAGCCTTCGAGCAGTGCCGCCTCATAGCCATGCTGTTCCTCGAGCAGCTTGAACACGGTGAGCAGGCGTTGCCGGAACCCGTCATCGAGCAGATTCCAGTCCCGGCTGGCGGAACCGAGCGATGGTCTGAGCATTTCCACTTCCGTCGTGGCGAAGACTGCGGGCGGAAGCGGCGGCGGGGGTGCGAGGTGTTCGCCGGCTAGAAGCGCTGTGATCTTGTGGTCGGGGAGCGTGTTGTCGGGAGCGAATTCGAAGAGCGCGCGCTGCGACAGTGCAAGCACGACCAAGGGTGGAAGGACGGCGAGTGCGATGGCGGAAATTGCCACCGGGCGGTTTTCGATCAATGGGGTGGAAATGTCTGCGCCGCAGTTCCGCACAAGGCGAAAGCCTGCCGACACGCGCCTTGTGGCGTCTAGGAACATGCCGCGCAGTGCGGCGGCGACCTTATGACTGCGTGCCGCACCGCCAGTGAGAAACGTGCGTCGCCGCGCCGGATAGCGGATGAGCGCCAGTCCGATGCAGACGAGCGCGAAGTATGCGACCGGGGCGACAAACAATATTGGCGAATTCACGGTGCCAGGGGTTGGGCAAGGAAATGCCTGTGTCGTTAAAATCGACTATTATATATGAATATGGCGAATGGATTGATGCTCGTGTATGTCTTATGCTTATTCCGGAACGGCGGCTGCGGTGGGTGCTCAACCCGCGCCGAGTCTCTTCGCAACGATTGTGTGCGAGCCTGGTCATGGTGACGTTCGGATTCTCGACGAGCTATCCGCCGGCAGAAGAATGGGCGCACGCGGGGGGCGGGCGGGCATGGTCCTGGTCTTGGGGGCGGTGCTGGCCGTCGTCGCCGCGCTAGCTTTCGTGATGTGGGAGCGCTGGCGCGCGACTGCCGGTGTAAACGAAGGCGGCGGCGAAGGCTTGGATGTGGTCGCTATGAGTGCCCCCATCGCGGCCGGAGTCCGTCAGGAGCTCGTGCCCGCAGTGCAGGAGCTTGCACCGCCGCTGCAAGAGGCACGTGTGCCGGCAGCGACCATCGTTGAGATGCCGTCTCGGGAAGAGGAAAAGTCCGAGACGGCCATCGGTCGGCCGGGAGTGGCAAACGCCCGCCCGACGGAGACTCGGCCTGCGAGGGAGGCGACGCGAGTCGCGGAAGCGCGCGCGTCGCGCGGTGCGGTGGTGCGGCACGCCGCTACAAGGTCGCAGGGAAAGCGGGGTGGCGATTCCACGGCGGACTTGAGACATGTGCCACCGCAGATCCGCAGGCAATCGGCAGTGCCGAAGGATGTCGAAGAGCGGATCGATTCCGACGTTCAGGTGATCGAAGCGATCGTGACCCGTTCGCGCTGACGTGCATCGCGTCGTCGGCATCGTCTCTTCCTCCTGTGGCGTGAGGGAGACTGAATTCCGGCTGCGGTCCGTATGGCTGGTGGAATGAAAAACGCCAAGACAAATCAATGTCTTGGCGTCGAATTGGTGGAGCCGGGGGGAATTGAACCCCCGTCCGCAAGTCCTCCACAGACAGCTCTACATACTTAGCCGACCAATTTGGTTTAACTCCTGCCTTAGCCGATCGGCAGGCCGGACAGGAGCGAGTCACCTTACCTTTGGCTGTTGCACCAAGTGACCCGGCGCAACTCGCGAGTCTCTGTAAATGACACTGCAGCGGCTCAGCTTGCGCTAAGACCACCCGGCCCAGAGACCTGCCGGTGCAGCGCTAGCCGGGATTAAGCGGCTAGAACGAAACGTTCGTCGTTGGCGTTTGTTGATTTCCAGATGGATTTACGAGGTGACTGGTCCTCGGTATGCACTACACTGCTTCGCAACCCACGTCGAAGCCAAGTCGGCCCCTGTGTATTACGGTTCGAATCTGGTGACGGAGCACCGAATTTCAAGTGCAAGTCTAGCACTTTTTGCGTCTCTCGCTAGAGTCTTTCGATTTCCGGTCGCGCGAGTGCGTTGTTGTTCCTGCGTCAGGCTTCGCGTCGCGTCTGCAGCATGTAATTCACGCTCGTATCCTGTCCCAGGGAATAGGTCTGGGTGAGGGGGTTGTAGCTCATCCCCAAGAGTTCTGCGCTCTCCAGTCCTGCATTTCTGCAAAAGCGCGCAAGTTCCGACGGCTTGATGAACTTTGCGTACTCGTGCGTCCCGCGGGGAAGCAGGTTCAGGATGTATTCCGCGCCGACGACGGCGAGCAGATAGGACTTGAAGTTGCGGTTGAGGGTGGAGAAAAAAACTTGGCCGCCCGGTTTGACGAGTCCTGTGCAGGCGGCGACGGTGCTGGCAGGGTCCGGTACGTGCTCAAGCATTTCCATGCACGTCACGACGTCAAATTCGCCCGGATGTCGGGAGGCAAACTCTTCGGCGCTGCAGTGCTGGTAATCCACCTTGTTGCCCGATTCGAACAAGTGCAGGCGCGCTACGCCCAGTGCCTTTTCGGACAGATCGATCCCCGTGACCTGCGCTCCGAGTGCCGCCATGCTTTCCGACAGGATGCCGCCTCCGCAGCCGACGTCGAGAACGCGCTTGCCGGCGAGACCCGTGTGGCCGTCTATCCAGCGCAGTCGCAGGGGGTTGATTTCGTGCAGGGGCTTGAATTCGGACGTGGGGTCCCACCAGCGGTGAGCGAGGTCACTGAATTTTTGCAGTTCGGCCGGGTCGGCGTTGGTGTTCATGGCTCGGATCTCGACGTTGATCGGGCGAAGACGCAATTGGAGCAAAGGTGATGCGGAAATGAAAAAGCCCTGCCGAAGCAGGGCCTTTGACTGAGTCGGGCGGAATTACTTCGTGCCGACCAGTTCGATTTCCACGCGACGATCGGGCTGCAGGCACTCGATCAGTTTCTTGCGGCCCTGCTTGTCCGAGCAGTTCTTGCCGGTCACCGGCTGACGCTCGCCCTTGCCTTCGGTGTAGACGCGGTTGGCTTCGATGCCCTTGCTGACCAGGTAGGTCTTCACGGCGTTGGCGCGACGCTCGGACAGCTTCTGGTTATAGGAGTCGGAGCCCAGGCGGTCGGTGTGGCCGACGGCGAGGATCACTTCGAGCTTGATGCCCTTGGCCTTGGCGGCGAGGTCGTCGAGCTTGGTCTTGCCTTCCGGCTTCAGCACGGCCTTGTCGAAGTCGAACAGGGCGTCGGCAGACAGCTTGATCTTGTCAGCCGTGGGCTTCGGCGTGGCAGCGGCGGGGGCCGGTGCTGCGGCCGGAGTCGCAGCCGGAGCCGGCGCGCCACACTTGTCCTTCGGAACGATGTCGCTGTCGCACTCGCAGCCGACCGGCAGTTGGCCGGCCATCGCGGTGCCGGCGGCTGCCGGGCTCCAGTAGCCAGTGCGCCAGCACAGGCCGGTGCCGCTGCGGGCGACGACGTTGCGGCCGTCGATCAGGTAGGGGATTTCACCCTTGCCATCCACCACGACGTCTTTCACCTGCGCAAAGACAGTGGATGCGGAGAGGCCGATCGAGGCGATGGCGGCCAGTGCGAACATCTGCTTTTTGGTCTGTTTGGTCATAATTTCCTCGTCGATTGGCAAGAGGATGAATAGGGTAACGATTAAGCCTGCCAAGGCTGATGCGTGAATTTCCGCGACAGCAACTCGCAGCACATATCCAGTTCAGTTACTAAGCCTAGTTTGCCACAGCGCGGCAAAGCCAAGCAATTCCGTGTCGTTTAATTGCAACACTGTATCCCCTTTATTTACGCGGATCTCGCCTGCGACCCATACGTGCGAGACGTGTTCGCGGCCCGCCACATGCACCAAGTGGGATGCCGGGTTGAAGCAGGGGCGGGTCTCGAGTGTGTCCAGGGCGACAGCGCACAGATCGGCCGCCTTTCCGGTCTCGATGGAACCGATGCGGTCGCCCAGGCCAAGTGCCTGCGCACCGTTCAGGGTGGCCATGCGCAATGCCGTGTGTGCGGGTACGGCCGTGGCGTCGAATGTCGATACTTTGGCCAGCAGGCTCGCGTGGCGGATTTCCTGGAAGAGATCGAGGCGGTTGTTGCTTGCTGCGCCATCGGTGCCGAGGCCGGTGCGGATTTCCGCTGCCAGCAGTCTTGCGACGGGTGCGATGCCGCTGGCAAGTTTCATGTTCGAGGTGGGGCAGTGCGCGACGCTGCAGCGGTGACGCTGCAGCAATTCGAGGTCGGAGTCGTTCAGATGGACTGCATGCACGCCGATGAAATTTTCGCCGAGCAGGTCGAGTGCGGCGAGCCGCGCCAGCGGACGCTTGCCGTATTGTGCGAGGGAGTCCGCGATTTCCTGCGTGGTCTCGTGAATGTGCATGTGAATCGGGATGTCGAGCTCCGCCGCGAGGGTTGCGATGCGCGCGAAGGTGACGTCGGCGACGGTGTAGGGCGCGTGCGGCGCGAGCGCGAAATCGATCAGCGGATGGCCGCTCCACGCGTCCCTTGCAGCGAGCCCCTTGCGCAGGTAGTCGTCGGCGTCGCAGGCATAGGGGGTCGGGAATTCGAGCGTCGTGAGGCCGATCACGGCGCGCATGCCGAGCAGGTCGAAGGCTTCTGCGGCGGCATCGGGGTGGAAGTACATTTCATTGCAGGTGGTGATGCCGCCACGCAGCATCTCGGCAATCGCCAGCAGGGAGCCTTCACGGACGAAGGCGCTCGAGACGTATTTTCCTTCGGCGGGCCAGATGGCCTCCTGCAACCACCGCATCAGGGGAAGGTCGTCGGCGATGCCGCGCATCAGGGCCATGGGGCTATGCCCGTGGAGGTTCACCAGGCCCGGAATGAGTACGTGGTCCGGCAGGCTGACGGTGCGGTTCGCCCGATAGTGCGTGCGTGCGAGATCCTGGGGGAGCAGGTCGATGATCGTTCCGGCCCGGATGGCCACCGCGTGGTGTTCCAGCGTCACGTCCGCCGGTTCGACGGGAATGATCCAGCGTGCGTTGATCACGAGATCGGCGGGTTGGCTCACCGTGCAGTCTCCAGGATGGTCGGGAAGGGGCGTTGCTCGTGTGCCCTTCGGGGGCGGGCGTGCAAGCGCATCGCGGATGGTGTGGATCCCGCGGGTGCGGGGCCTTGTCTGGCGGCTGCGCGCTTTGTCGCGCTTCAAATTTAAGCACATGGGTCCGGGGGCGACAATCGCGCCCTTGGACGCGGCGGGCGGCAAGAACGGCCGGCGTGTTAAGATCTAACGTTTTTACCCCGCCGTTTTTGCCGTCGCCGCCAAATGACTTCGTTTGCCAAGGAAACTCTGCCGATCAGTCTTGAAGACGAGATGCGGCACTCCTATCTGGATTACGCGATGAGCGTGATCGTCGGGCGGGCGCTGCCCGACGCCCGCGACGGTCTGAAGCCGGTGCATCGACGCGTGCTGTTTGCGATGCACGAGCTTTCGAACGACTGGAACAGGCCGTACAAGAAGTCGGCGCGTATCGTCGGCGACGTGATCGGCAAGTACCATCCGCACGGCGATTCGGCGGTCTATGACACGATCGTGCGCATGGCGCAGAATTTTTCGCTGCGCTACATGCTGGTCGACGGGCAGGGCAACTTCGGTTCCGTCGATGGCGACAACGCCGCGGCGATGCGTTACACGGAAATCCGGATGGCGCGTATCGGCCACGAGCTGCTCGCCGATATCGACAAGGAGACCGTGGACTTCGGGCCGAACTATGACGGTTCGGAGAAGGAGCCGCTGATCCTGCCGGCCAGGATCCCCAATCTGCTGATCAACGGTTCGTCGGGTATCGCCGTGGGCATGGCGACGAACATCCCGCCGCACAACCTCGGTGAAGTGATCGATGCCTGCCTGTTGCTGCTGAAGGAACCGGCGACCGATATCGAAGACCTGATCCGCATCGTGCAGGCCCCGGACTTCCCCACTGCGGCGCTGATCTACGGCCTGTCCGGCGTGCATGACGGTTACCGCACGGGGCGCGGGCGCGTGGTGATGCGCGCGCGCACGCACTTCGAGGACCTGGAGAAGGGCAATCGGCAGGCGATCATCGTCGATGAACTGCCGTATCAGGTTAACAAGCGCACGCTGCTCGAACGGATCGCCGAACTCGTAAACGAGAAGAAGATCGAGGGGATCAGCGAGATCCGCGACGAATCGGACAAGTCCGGCATGCGCGTCGTGATCGAGCTCAAGCGCAACGAGGTGCCTGAGGTCGTGCTGAACAACCTGTTCAAGCAGACACAGCTGCAGGACACCTTCGGCATGAACATGGTGGCGCTGGTCGACGGCAAGCCGCGCACGCTGAATCTGAAGCAGATGCTGGATTGCTTCCTCGCACACCGGCGAGAGGTCATCACACGGCGCACGGTGTTCGAGCTGCGCAAGGCGCGTGACCGCGGACACATCCTCGAGGGCCTGGCGGTTGCGCTGTCGAACGTCGACGAGATCATCGCGCTGATCAAGGCGGCGCCGACGCCCGCGGATGCGAAGCGCGAGCTGATGGCGCGCCAGTGGCGCTCGGCGCTGGTCGAGGAAATGCTGGCGCGCGCGCTGGCCGACAGCTACCGGCCGGAAGGCCTCGCGGCCGAGTTCGGGTTGTCGGCACAGGGCTACCGCCTGTCCGACGCGCAGGCGCAGGCGATCCTGGAGCTGCGCCTGCAGCGCCTGACGGGCCTCGAGCAGGACAAGATCGTCGCCGAGTACCGCGAGGTCATGGACCTCATCACCGATCTGCTGGACATCCTTGCGAATCCTGCGCGCATCACCGCGATCATCGTCGAGGAACTGGGTGCGATCCGCAACCAGTTCGGCGATCCCCGCCGCTCGGAGATCGTGCTGAACACCGGCGAGATCAATATCGAAGACCTGATCGCGCCCGAGGACATGGTCGTCACGCTGTCGCATGGCGGCTACTTCAAGCGCCAGCCGCTGGCCGACTATCGCGCGCAGCGCCGCGGCGGGCGCGGCAAGCAGGCGACGGGGATGAAGGACGACGATTTCATCGACCACCTCTTCGTCGCCAACACGCACGACTATATCCTGTGCTTCTCCAGCCGCGGACGGGTGTATTGGCTGAAGGTGTACGAGGTGCCCGAAGGTACGCGCAATTCGCGCGGGCGCCCGATCGTGAATCTCTTCCCTCTGCTCGAAGGGGAGAAGATCAACGCGGTCCTGCCGGTGCAGACTTTTGACGACAATCACTTCGTGTTCATGGCGACCGCCGAGGGTACGGTGAAGAAGACGGCGCTGACTGCCTTCGCCAATCCGCGCAAGGCGGGCATCATCGCGGCGAGCCTGGATGACGGCGATCGCCTGATCGGCGTTGCGATCACTGATGGAGAGAGCGACGTGATGCTGTTCTCCGATGCCGGCAAGGCGGTCCGCTTTCCCGAGTCCGACGTGCGGCCGATGGGCCGCGAGGCGCGCGGCGTGCGCGGTATGACGCTGGAGGAAGGACAGCGGGTGATTGCGATGCTGGTCGCGAAGCGCGAGGATCTTTGCGTGTTGACGGCGACCGAGAACGGCTACGGCAAGCGCACGCCGGTCGCGGAGTACACTCGCCACGGTCGCGGGACGAAGGGCATGATCGCGATCCAGACGTCCGAGCGCAACGGCCGGCTCGTCGGGGCCTGCCTGGTCGAGGAGACGGACGAGGTGATGCTGATCTCGACCGGCGGGGTGCTGATCCGCACCAAGGTGCAGGACATCCGCGAGCTTGGGCGGGCGACGCAGGGCGTCACGCTGATCAACCTCGACGACAGCGATACGCTGGCGGGGATCGAGAAGGTGGCCGAGTCGGAAGCGGACGATACTGTGCTTGGCGAGCAGGCGGACGCGTCGGGCGATCAGGATGAGGCGGGCGACGACGCTCCGGCCGAATGAGACGCGCGCAAGGAGTGACTGGATCATGACCCGGGTGTTCAATTTCAGCGCCGGACCGGCGGCGCTGCCGGAGCCGGTGTTGCGCCAGGCTGCCGAGGAGATGCTCGACTGGCACGGTGCCGGTTGCGGTGTGATGGAAATGAGCCATCGCGGCAAGGAGTTCACGTCCATCATCGAGCAGGCCGAAGCGGACCTGCGCGAGTTGATGGCGATTCCGCAGAACTATCGTGTGCTGTTCCTCCAGGGCGGTGCAACGCAGCAGTTCGCACAGATTCCGATGAACCTGCTGGGTGGCGGTTCGGCAGATTACCTCGTGACCGGCACCTGGTCGAAGAAGGCGTTCAAGGAGGCGCAACGCCTCGCCGGGCCGCTTGGCGGCGCGGTGCGCCTGGTTGGCAGCACCGAAGCGGAGGGTTTCGCACGCGCCTTGCGCGCGGATGAACTTGCGCTGGACCCGCAGGCCGCGTATGTGCATTTGTGCACCAACGAGACGATCCACGGTGTCGAGGTCGGCGACGAAGGTCTGCCGCCGGCTGTGGCGCCGCTCGTGGCCGACATGTCTTCGCATATCCTGTCGCGGCCGACCGACGTCAGCCGTTACGGCCTGATCTACGCCGGCGCGCAGAAGAACATCGGCCCCTCCGGGCTGGTCATCGTGATCGTGCGCGAGGATCTGCTGGGGCGCGCGAGTCTGCTGACGCCGACCGTCATGGACTACAAGGTCATGGCGGACAACGGGTCGATGCTGAATACGCCGCCGACTTACGGCATCTACGTCGCCGGACTCGTATTCCGGTGGCTGAAGGCCCAGGGTGGACTGGCGGCGATGGAGCAATGCAACATCGACAAGGCGGCGCTTCTGTACGACTTCATCGACGGCAGCGGTTTCTACCGCAACACCGTCGAGGTCGGGAGCCGCTCGCGCATGAATATTCCGTTCCTGCTGCGCGATGACGCACTGAACGACGCCTTTCTAGCGGGCGCGAAGGCCGCGGGTCTCACGCAGCTGAAGGGGCACAAATCCGTCGGTGGCATGCGTGCCTCGATTTACAACGCGATGCCGATCGAAGGCGTGCGGGCACTGGTGGACTACATGCGCGAATTTGCCGCGCAACATGGTTGAAATGGCTTGAGCTGCCCCGGCGGGGGGTGAAGAGGCGAGCATGAGCGACGAACTGACGAATCTCAGGAACAACATCGACCGGCTCGACGAGGAGATCCTCGCGTGTCTTGCCGAGCGTGCGCGCAGCGCGCAGCGCATCGGCGAGATCAAGCAGGGCAATCTCTATCGTCCCGAGCGCGAGGCGCAGGTGCTGCGGCGCCTTGCTGCGGCGAATCCGGGGCCCTTGCCCGATCAGGCGGTGCAACGGATTTTCCGCGAAATCATGTCGGCCTGCCTTGCGCTGGAGCATCCGACCAAGGTGGCCTATCTCGGGCCAGCGGGCACTTTCTCCGAGAGTGCCGCGCGCAAGCATTTCGGCGGTGCCGCAGCGCTGATGCCGACCGCCGCGATCGATGACGTGTTCCGCGCGGTCGAGGCGGGGAATGCCGACTATGGTGTCGTGCCCGTCGAAAATTCGACCGAGGGAGCCGTCGGCGGAGCGCTGGACCTGCTGCTCGCGAATCCGCTGAAGATCTGCGGCGAAGTGAATCTTCGCGTCCATCAGCACTTGCTGTCGAAGGCTGAAGGGATCGGCGCGGCGAAACGGCTGTATTCCCATGCCCAGTCGCTCGCGCAGTGCCATGAGTGGCTGAACCGCAACCTCGCGCACCTGTCGCGCGTGCCGGTGGCGAGTAACGCGGAAGCTGCACGCATGGCAGCCGAGGATCCGGAGTCGTGCGCGATCGCCGGCGAGGCCGCGGCGGAGTTGTACGGGCTCAATGTGTTGGCGGCGAACATCGAGGACGACCCCAACAATACGACGCGGTTCGTCGTGATCGGCGATCATGATGCGGGCCCGTCCGGGTGCGACAAGACCTCGCTCGTATGTTCCGCGTCGAACCGTCCCGGAGCGATGCACGCGCTGCTCGAGCCGCTGGCGCGGCACGGGGTCGACATGACCAAGCTGCAGTCGCGCCCGGCGCGCGGCGGGCTGTGGGAGTACGTGTTCTACGTCGATATCGACGGCCATCGCGAGGATGCGAGCGTCGCGGCTGCGCTGCAGGAACTCAACGAGCGGGCCGCATTCGTCAAGATACTGGGGTCCTATCCGGTGGCCGCGATCTGACGCGTCACCGCAGGCGCGAGACGGGCAGCATCGGCGCCGGTCGTCCGGTGTGGCGCGCTCCTGTTTCGTCGGCAAGGGATGGATGAGGGACGCGGGTCCCCGGAGTTTCGTGCATGGGTGTGATCGACAAGCTGGTGGTGTGCGGCGTCGGCCTGATCGGAGGGTCTTTCGCGCTGGCCCTGCGCCGCGCCGGGATGGTGCGGCGTATCGTCGGCATCGGGCGCAGCAAGGAGTCGCTGTCGCGCGCGGTGGAGCTGGGCGTGATCGACGAGGCGAGCGAAGACTGGGCGTCGGCGCTCGACGGCGCGGACTTCGTGCTGCTCGCCCCGCCGGTGGGGCAGATGGACGCAGTCATGGCGGCCATGGCGCCCCATCTGGCGCCGGGTACGGTCGTGACCGACGCGGGCAGCACCAAGCGCGACGTGATCGAGGCGACCTATCGCCATCTCGGCGGACATCTGGCGTACACGGTGCCCGGGCATCCCATCGCCGGCGCCGAGAAGAGCGGCGTCGATGCGGCTTTCGCGAGCCTGTACGACGGGCGGCGGGTTGTCGTCACTCCGCTGCCGGAGAACGAACCGGCGGCCATTCTGCGCGTCCGCGAGGCCTGGGAAGCCTGCGGTGCCGTGATCCACGAGATGCCACCGCAGGAGCATGACCGGGTCTTTGCCGCGGTCAGCCACCTGCCGCATCTGCTCGCGTTCGGCCTCGTGCATGACCTCGCAGGGCGGGCCAATGCCGAACAGCTCTTCAGTTTCGCTGCCGGCGGATTTCGCGACTTCACCCGCATCGCGGCGAGCCATCCCGAGATGTGGCGCGACATCTGCATTGCGAACCGCCAGGCACTGCTTGCCGAGCTGGATCAGTATCTTGCCGAGCTGGCCTACATGCGCGCCCTGCTCCTGTCGGGCGACGCGGCCCGTCTCGAGCAGCTCTTCAGCGAGGCCCGCCACGCGCGCAACGAGTGGGGCGAGCAGTTCGCCAATTCCGCCAACCCAGCTTCAAGGTCGGAGTGACCATGGAATTTCTTGATTTGCCGCCGCTGCTCGGCGCGAGCGGGCGCGTTCGCCTGCCCGGGTCCAAGAGCATATCGAACCGTACGCTCCTGCTGGCGGCCCTGGCCGAGGGCGAAACCGACATCCGTGACCTGCTCGCGTCGGACGACGTCGAGCGCATGCTGGAGGCGCTGCGGGCGCTCGGCGTCGAATGGTCGCGCGACGGCGAGAGAGACGACTACCGCGTGCGCGGCGTTGGTGGCTCCTTTCCGGTGAAGGCCGCGGACCTGTTCCTCGGCAACGCGGGGACCGCGTTCCGTCCGTTGACGGCCGCACTGGCGCTGTCGGGGGGCGAGTACCGGCTGTCGGGTGTTCCTCGCATGCACGAACGCCCGATCGGCGACCTCGTGGATGGCCTGCGCGAGATCGGCGCCGATATCCGCTACGCCGGCAACGAAGGTTTCCCGCCGCTGCACATTCGTCCGGCTGCGATCCGGCCGGGCGGTGTGGTGCGCGTGCGCGGCGACGTGTCGAGCCAGTTCCTGACGGCCCTGCTGATGGCGCTGCCGCTCACCGGCGTCGAGACCGCGGTCGAGGTCGTGGGCGAGCTCATCTCGAAGCCCTACATCGGCATTACACTCGACCTGATGGCGCGCTTCGGCGTCGTCGTCCAGCGCGAGGGGTGGGAGCGCTTCACCGTGCCGGGCGGTGTCCGTTACCGCACTCCCGGTGTCGTCTTCGTCGAAGGGGATGCCTCGTCGGCATCGTATTTCCTCGCGGCGGGGGCGATCGGCGGCGGGCCGGTGCGCGTGGAGGGGGTCGGGCGCAGCAGTATCCAGGGAGATGTGCGTTTCGCGGAGGCGCTCGAGCAACTCGGTGCCCGTATCGACATGGGCGACAACTGGATCGAGGCGCGTGCGCCCGAGGGAGGGCGCCTCAAGGCCTTCGATCTCGACCTCAACCACATCCCCGATGCAGCAATGACGTTGGCCGTTGCCGCCCTCTTTGCCGACGGTCCATGCCGCCTGCGCAATATCGCAAGCTGGCGGGTCAAGGAGACCGACCGCATCGCGGCGATGGCGAACGAGCTGCGCAAGGTCGGTGCCACGGTCGAGGAGGGCGCCGACTACCTGTGCGTGACGCCGCCCGAGCGGCTCGTTCCCGCGGCGATCGACACCTATGACGACCACCGCATGGCGATGTGCTTCTCGCTCGTGTCGCTGGGCGATTGTCGCGTGCGGATCAACGATCCGAAGTGCGTCAACAAGACCTTTCCGACCTACTTCGAGCGCTTTGGCGAGGTCACCCGCCCGGTGCCTGTCGTTGCGATCGACGGGCCCTCGGCTTCCGGCAAGGGCACCGTCGCGGCGCAGGTGGCGGAAGCCTTGGGCTATCACTGCCTCGACAGCGGATCCCTGTATCGCCTCGTAGCTCTTGCCGCGATGCGGACGGGGGTGTCGTTCGACGACGAGTCCGGCCTTGTGCGGCTGGCCGCCGCGCTGCCGGCGCGCTTCGCCGAGGGGCGCGTGTTCCTCGGCGGCGAAGACGTGACGGATGCGATCCGCACCGAGGAAGCCTCGGCCGGCGCTTCGAAGGTGGCGGTGCTGGCGGAGGTACGTGCCGCCCTGCTCGACCGGCAGCGTGAATATCGACATGCGCCCGGCCTGGTTGCCGAGGGGCGGGACATGGGGTCGGTGGTCTTTCCCGATGCCGGCACCAAGATCTTCCTGACGGCCACTGCCCAGGCGCGCGCCACACGCCGCTATAAGCAGTTGATCGAAAAGGGAATGGCTGCTAACATGGAAAGTCTTCTAAAGGATCTTCAGGACCGGGATGCGCGCGATGCCGCCCGGCCCGTGGCGCCCTTACAGAAGTTGCCGGATGCGGCGCTTCTCGATACCACCGAAATGGACGTCGAGCAGGCCGTCGGCTTTGTGCTTGACCGGGTTCGTTCCTGACGGAGCGTCTCCGCTGAAGGTGGGTCGCCGGCTCCGGATTCCGGGGCGATCCGTTTTTTTCAATCTACCGCTGGTGGCCGCTTTCGGGCGGCTTTTGGATTTCAACTCCTTATGACCTCTGTTTCCTCCGTTTCCGATTCCATGGAAAATTTCGCCGCGCTGCTCGCCGAGAGTGAGGCCCGTCAGGACATGCGTCCTGGCGAAGTGATCACCGCCGAGGTGGTCAGCATCGACCACAACTTCGTGGTCGTGAACGCCGGCCTCAAGTCCGAGAGCTACGTTCCCATCGAGGAATTCCGTGACGACCGTGGCGAACTCGAAGTCCAGATCGGTGACTTTGTTCACGTCGCTATCGACGCCCTGGAAGACGGTTACGGCGAAACCCGCCTGTCCCGCGAGAAGGCCAAGCGTATCGCCGCCTGGAACGATCTCGAGAAGGCGCTCAACGAAGGCACGCTGGTCAAGGGCCTGATTTCGGGGCGCGTGAAGGGCGGTCTGACCGTCATGACCAACAGCATCCGCGCCTTCCTGCCGGGTTCGCTGGTCGACATGCGTCCGGTCAAGGACACCACGCCGTACGAAGGCAAAGAATTCGAATTCAAGGTCATCAAGCTTGACCGCAAGCGCAACAACGTCGTCGTGTCCCGCCGTGCGGTGCTCGAGGAGACGATGGGCGAAGAGCGCGAAAAGCTGCTGGCCAACCTCAAGGAAGGTACCGTCGTCAAGGGTATCGTCAAGAACATCACCGACTACGGCGCGTTCGTCGACCTGGGCGGCATCGACGGCCTGCTGCACATCACCGACCTGGCCTGGCGTCGTGTGCGTCATCCGTCGGAAGTGCTCAACGTCGGCGACGAAATCGACGCCAAGGTGCTCAAGTTCGACCAGGAAAAGAACCGCGTCTCGCTGGGTCTCAAGCAGCTGGGCGAAGACCCGTGGGTGGGCATCGCACGCCGCTACCCGCAGGGCACCCGCCTGTTCGGCAAGGTCACGAACATCACCGACTACGGTGCGTTCGTTGAAGTCGAGCAGGGCATCGAAGGCTTGGTCCACGTGTCCGAAATGGACTGGACCAACAAGAACATCCACCCGACCAAGGTTGTCCAGCTGGGCGACGAGGTCGAAGTGATGATCCTCGAGATCGACGAAGACCGTCGCCGCATCTCGCTGGGCATGAAGCAGTGCATGTCGAACCCGTGGGACGATTTCGCGATCAACCACAAGAAGGGTGACAAGGTTCGTGGCCAGATCAAGTCGATCACCGACTTCGGTGTGTTCATCGGCCTGGATGGCGGCATCGACGGCCTGGTGCATCTGTCGGATCTGTCGTGGAGCGATACGGGCGAAGACGCTGTGCGCCGCTTCAAGAAGGGTGACGAAGTCGAGGCCGTGGTGCTGGCGATCGACGTCGAGCGCGAGCGCATCTCGCTGGGCGTCAAGCAGCTGGAAGGCGACCCCTTCACCAACTTCATCGCCACCCACGAGAAGAACAGCCTCGTGCGCGGCAGCGTGAAGTCGGTCGATGCGCGTGGCGCGGTGATCGCGCTGAACGAAGACGTCGAGGGCTACCTGCGCGCGTCGGAAGCGGCGGCTCACCGTGTCGACGATCTGACGACCGTCCTGAAGGAAGGCCAGGAACTCGAGCTGATGATCATCAACGTGGATCGCAAGACCCGCTCGATCAATCTCTCGATTCGTGCCAAGGATCAGGCCGAGCAGAGCGACGCGATGCAGAAGCTGGCTACGGATACCGCTTCGAGCGGTACCACCAATCTGGGCGCGCTGCTCAAGGCGAAGCTGAACGAGCAAAAGCAGTAAATCTGATTGGTCATGACCAAATCGGAGCTGATTGCGAGGCTGGCGGCGCGTTTTCCCCAGTTGGTCGCAAAAGATGCCGATTACGCGGTCAAGATGGTGATCGATGCGATGTCCGATGCGCTGGCGCGCGGAGATCGCATCGAGATCCGCGGGTTTGGCAGTTTTGCGTTGAATTACCGTCCGCCCCGTGTGGGACGTAATCCGAAATCCGGAGACAAGGTGCATGTACCTGAAAAGTACGTGCCCCATTTCAAGGCAGGCAAGGAACTGCGCGAACGCGTGGATATCGCGGGTTGAGCGTGCAGTTCTGGAATTTGCCTCGTGATCGACAGGGAAGGCGGCGTGAGCCGCCTTCTTTTTTGTCATTTGCTCGGGGATAATTCCGACCCATGCGTATCCTGATGTGGTTCTTCCGCCTCCTGCTGTTCTTTCTGCTGTTCGGTTTTGCAGTGAAGAACGATCATCTGGTCGGCCTCCAGTTCTTCTTCGGAAGCGCGTGGCAGTTGCCGCTCGTGTTCGTGATCCTGGTGTCCTTCACCGCGGGGGCGCTGCTGGGGGTTACGGCCACCTTCGGCTCGCTGCTGCGCCAACGGCGCGAGATCGGCCGTCTGCGCCGCCAACTCGCCCGCGCCGAGCGTGATCGCCAGGCCCCCACGGGCGTCACGGCCCCGCCTGCGCCCGAGATGCAGGCACCGGAAACCTTCTGAATCCGATGGACATTGAACTTTGGTGGTTTCTCGCCCTGCCCTTGTTTTTCGGCTTGGGCTGGCTGGCCGCGCGCATCGACATCCGTCAGGTCGTGCATGAGTCGCGCGCGCTGCCGCGTTCCTATCTTTCGGGCCTGAATTTCCTGCTCAACGAGCAGCAGGACAAGGCGATCGATGCCTTCATCGAGGCGGTAAAGATCGACCCCCAGACGATAGAGTTGCACTTTGCGCTCGGCAGCCTGTTCCGGCGGCGGGGCGAGACCGACCGGGCCATCCGCATGCACCAGAATCTCGTCGATCGCGAGGATCTGTCGGAGGAGCAGCGCCTTCAGGCGCTGGCCGAACTGGGGCAGGACTATCTCAAGGCCGGTCTGCTCGATCGTGCGGAGGCGGTGTTCGCGCAGCTGCGTGATTCCCGCCTCAACGACATCGCCATGCGCTATCTGCTGGAGATCTACCAGCAGGAGAAGGACTGGGCGAAGGCCGTCGAGGCAGCCAAGGCGCTGCCGGACCACGAAAGCGTGCTGTGGCGCAAGGAGGTGGCGAACTTCTACTGCGAACTGGCAACTTCGGCCCTCGCGAGTTCGAAGTACGACGAAACGCAGAAATTTCTCGACGAGGCCTTCTCGATCAACCGGCGCTGTGTGCGTGCGAGCCTGGTCCAGGGCGATTTGCTCGCGGTGCAGGGGCGATACGAGGAGGCGATCGAAGTATGGAAGCGCGTCGAGAGCCAGGACCCGATCTATCTCGCGCTGGTCGCGGAGCGCGTGATGGATGCGCACTCGAAGCTGGGCCGTGTAGAGCAGGGGCAGACCTTGTTGCGCTCGTGGCTCGAGCGGCATGCCTCGCTGGATCTCCTCGACGAGGTCTTCCACTGGGAGCTGGAAAAGGAAGGTTCGCGCGCCGCGTACGACCTGGTGCGCGAGGAGTTGCGGCGCAATCCGACCCTGCTGGGCCTCGACAAGCTCCTCGAGGCAGCGCTGCTGCATGTGCCTTCCGAGCAGCGTGGTGACATCGAGCTGGTGAAGCAGCTCATCCACGGCCATACGCGCCGGGTGGCGCGCTACCGCTGCGCCGAATGCGGTTTCAAGGCGCGACAGTTCCAATGGCGCTGTCCGGCCTGCGGCGGTTGGGAGACCTATCCGCCGCGGCGTACCGAAGAGTACGATCTCGCGCCGTGAGCACCACGCGCTGATCCTGTTTTCCGGCGGTTCGCGGCATGCGGACCGTTTTTCATTTCGAATGGGGTAGATCCATGAAGATCACCGTGGTCGGTACCGGTTACGTGGGCCTCGTCAGTGGCGCCTGCCTGGCCGATGTGGGCAACGATGTGCTGTGCCTGGATGTCGATCCGGCGAAGATCCGTGTCCTCGAGGAGGGCGGGATCCCGATCCACGAGCCTGGTCTGCTGGAGATCGTGCGGCGCAACGTCGCGGCCGGACGTCTTTCGTTTACGACCGACGTGGAATACGCGGCCAAATTTGGTGCGGTACAGTTCATCGCGGTCGGCACGCCGCCGGACGAGGACGGATCGGCGGACCTGAAGTACGTGCTGGCGGCGGCGCGGAATATCGGTCGCCACATGGACGGTTATCGCGTGGTGGTCGACAAGTCGACCGTTCCGGTCGGCACCGGCGACAAGGTCAGCGAGGCGATCGCGGCGGAGCTGAAGGCGAGGGGGGCCGACCTGCCCTTCAGCGTGGTGTCGAACCCTGAATTCCTGAAGGAAGGGGCTGCGGTCGATGACTTCATGCGGCCCGACCGCATCATCGTCGGTGCGAACGACGAGCGTGCGATCATGCTGATGCGCGAGCTCTACGGGCCGTTCCAGCGCAACCACGAAAAGCTGCTGGTGATGGATGTGCGCAGCGCCGAGCTGACCAAGTACGCTGCGAACGCGATGCTCGCGACCCGTATCAGCTTCATGAACGAGCTGGCTAATCTCGCCGAAGTGCTCGGGGCGGACATCGAGCTGGTGCGCCAGGGCATCGGTTCGGATCCGCGTATCGGCTGGCATTTCCTGTATGCGGGTTGCGGCTATGGCGGCTCCTGCTTTCCCAAGGACGTCAAGGCGCTGGTCAGCACTGGCCGCGAGCATGGGCACGATCTGTTGATCCTGAACTCGGTCGAGCAGGCGAACGAGGCGCAGAAGCTGAAGCTGGTGGACAAGATCGTCGCGCGCTTCGGATCGGATCTTTCCGGAATGCATTTCGGCCTGTGGGGGCTCGCATTCAAGCCCAACACGGACGACATGCGCGATGCGCCGAGCCGCGTGGTGATCGGGGAGCTGTTCCGCCGCGGGGCGACGGTGTCGGCCTACGATCCGGTGGCGATGGACGAGGCGCGCCGCATCTTCGGCGACGAGGCGCGGCTGCGTTACGTCGATCGCCCCATGGCGGCGCTCGAGGGGGCGGACGCGCTGGTGATCGTCACCGAGTGGAAGGAATTCCGCAGCCCGGACTTCGAGCGCATCCGCGAACTGCTGCGTCATCCGGTGGTGTTCGACGGTCGCAACATGTACGACCCGGCGACGATGATGCGTGCCGGTCTCGAGTATCACGGGATCGGGCGGCGCTGATTCGCGGTCGCCGGGTACCGATGGCGCTATAAGCTTATACCGCGACGCGGGTTATCGATTCGGGCGGCGGCGGCTTAAGATCGGGACGGACCAACCATTCCGGAACAAGGCAAGATGGATTTCAAGACGCTCGACGATTATGTGGGTCAGACTCCGCTGGTGCGCCTGCAGCGCATCGGGGCGGGGCGCAACAACGTGATCCTCGCCAAGCTCGAAGGCAACAACCCCGCCGGGTCGGTGAAAGACCGACCGGCCCTGTCGATGATCGTGCACGCGGAGCGGCGCGGCGACATTCGCCCGGGCGATACGCTGATCGAAGCGACGAGCGGCAACACCGGCATCGCGCTCGCAATGGCAGCGGCGATCCGCGGTTATCGCATGATCCTGGTCATGCCGGAGAACCAGAGTGTGGAGCGCCGTCAGACGATGCGCGCCTTCGGTGCGGAGCTGGTACTGACGCCGCGCGAAGGCGGCATGGAGATGGCCCGCGATGTCGCCGAACGCATGCGCGACGAGGGCCGGGGCATCATCCTCGACCAGTTCGCCAATCAGGACAATCCGCTGGCGCACTACGAGGCGACCGGACCGGAGATATGGGAGCAGACGGGCGGCCGCATCACCCACTTCATCAGCAGCATGGGGACGACCGGGACGATCATGGGCTGTTCGCACTTCCTCAAGGAAAGGAATCCGGCGATCCGCATCATCGGCTGCCAACCCGAGGAGGGTTCGCAGATTCCGGGTATCCGCAAGTGGCCGGAGGCCTATATGCCGCGCATCTACGAGAAGCCCCGCGTCGATGCGCTGGAGTATGTGAGCCAGGCCGATGCCGAGGAAATGACGCGCCGCCTGGCGCGCGAAGAGGGCATTTTCGCGGGCATTTCGTCGGGCGGGGCGATGCACGTGGCGGTGCGCCTTGCCGCGCAGCTGGAGAATGCCGTGATCGTTTCGATCGTCTGCGATCGCGGCGACCGTTATTTGTCGACGGGCGTGTTCCCGGGCTGACGATCTTTCTGGAGACGCGCAGTGCCGGTCCTCGTATTCGATATCGAAACCATTCCGGACGTGGCCGGCATTCGCGTGCTCAATGGCCTGCCCGAGGACCTGAGCGACTACGAGGTCGCAGAATTCGCGTTCCAGCAGCGCCGCGCAGCGGGTGGGAGCGATTTCCTGCAGCATCACCTGCAGCGTGTCGTGACGATTTCCTGCGCCCTGCGTGACGCGAACCAGTTCCGCGTGTTTTCGTTGTCGGAGCCGGACAGCGGCGAGGGAGAGATCATCCAGCGCTTCTTCGACGGCATCGAGCGCTACACGCCGCAGATCGTGTCGTGGAACGGCGGCGGCTTCGATCTGCCGGTGCTGCACTACCGCGGCTTGCGGCACGGCGTGTCCGCGCCGCGTTACTGGGATCAGGGCGAGGGCGATTACCACGACTCGCGCGATTTCAAGTGGAACAACTATATCGGCCGCTATCACAGCCGCCATCTCGACCTGATGGACCTGTTGGCGATGTACCAGCCGCGCGCGAATGCGCCGCTGGATGAGCTTGCCAAGCTGATGGGCTTCCCGGGCAAGCTCGGCATGGATGGCTCGGCGGTGTGGCCGGCCTGGCAGGAAGGGCGGATTGCGGAGATTCGCGACTACTGCGAGACCGACGTCGTAAACACCTACCTCGTGTATCTTGGTTTTCAGCGCATGCGCGGCCAGCTCGACACGGCGGCCTACGAGGCCGAACTGGACGTGGTGCGCCAGTCGCTTGCGCGCATCGACGCGCCGCACTGGAAGGAGTTTCTCGCCGCCTGGCTGGCGCCTAAACCGTAGGGAGGTATTTCAGATGTCCCTGATCGCCACCATCGTCATCGGCTTTGTCGTCGGCTTGCTCGCTCGCCTGCTGCATCCGGGGAGGGACGGGCTGGGCATCATCATGACGACCCTGCTCGGCATCGCCGGTGCGATGCTGGCGGGCTACGGCGGACAATTTCTCGGCCTGTATCGGCCGGGCCAGCCCGCCGGCTTCGTCGGCTCGGTCGTTGGCGCGATCGTGATCCTGTTTGTCGTCACGCGCCTCAGGAAATAGCCTTCCGCAGCAAATGAAAAGGCCAGCGCAAGGCTGGCCCTCGGCGTTGCCGTGCGGGGGCGGACGGGCCGCCCCGCGCGATCAGTACACGTCGTGCTGCGTGTTGTACACGTTGAAGTGGCCAGTCGGCGTGATCAGCTTGGGATCCTTGATCACGGTCTTCAGCTGCAGGGTCTTGTCATCGACGACGACGATCGCCGATTCCTTGTCCTTCGCCGACCATACCGAGAACCACACCTCGTTGCCGTCCTTGTTGTATTCCGGCTGCACGACACGCTTGGCGCCGTCGTCCTTCAGACCGGCCCATTCGCCGATCGGCAGGACCTTGTAGCCGGCCTGCAGGTTCTTCAGGTCATAGACGGCGACCGACTGGCTGACCTTGGCCTCCGGATGCAGTGGGTTATCCACATACAGGTGGTTCGACTTCGGGTGGGTCTTGATGAACAGCGAACCGCCGCCCTGGCTCTTCAGGTTTTCGACCAGCTTCCACGCGTACTGCTTGTGGCCCTTCGGGTCGGTGCCGACGAGGGCGATCGAGTCGTCGCCGAGGTGGCCGGTCGCCCACACCGGTCCGTATTTCGGATGCACGAAGTTGGCGCCGCGACCCGGGTGCGGGATCTTGCCGACCTCGACCATGCCGGCGAGCTTGCCTTCCTTGGCGTCGATCGCGGCGATCTTGTTGGACTGGTTCGCGGCGACCAGGAAGTAGCGCTTCGAGAGGTCCCAGCCGCCGTCGTGCAGGAAGCGCGCGGAGCCGATCTCGGTCATCTTCAGGTTGGTGATGTCGGAGTAGTCGACCATCAGCGTCTTGCCCGTTTCCTTGACGTTGACGACGAACTCGGGCTTGAAGTGCGAGGCGACGATCGAGGCCACGCGCGGCTCGGGGTGGTATTCCTGCGTGTCGACGGTGAGGCCGCGGGTCGACACGATCTTCAGCGGTTCGAGCGTGTCGCCGTTCATGATCACGAACTGCGGCGGCCAGTAAGCGCCGGCGATCGCCAGCTTGTCCTCATATCCCTTGAACTTGGACGTGTCCACGGAACGCGCTTCGAGGCCGATGCGGATTTCGGCGACGTTGTCGGGTTTTTCCATCCACAGGTCGATCATGTTGACGCGTGCGTCGCGACCGATCACGAAGAGATAGCGACCCGAAGCCGAGATGCGGGAGATATGCACCGCATAGCCGGTCTTGACGATATTGATGATCTTCTTCGTATCGCCGTCGATGAGGGCGACTTCGCCGCTGTCACGCAGTGTGGTCGAGAAGATGTTGGCGATGTTGTAGTTGTTCATCTTCTTCGTCGGCCGTTGCGCCGGCGGGACGATGACTTTCCATGTGTTCTTCATCTCCGGCATGCCGAATTCGGGCGGGGTCGGCGCCGTCTGCTGGATATAGCGGGCCATCAGGTCGACTTCGTCGTCGGTGAGTTCGCCCGAGGTGCCCCAGTTCGGCATGCCCGCCGGCGAGCCGTACTTGATGAAGACCTTGAGGTATTCGGTGCCGCGCGGCAGCGTGATGTCCGGGGTGAGCGGCTTGCCGGTTGCGCCCTTGCGCAGTACGCCGTGACAGCCCGCACAGCGCTGGAAGTAGATGTTGCGGGCCTTGTCGAACTCGGCCTTGCTCATCTTGGGCGCGTCGGGGTTTGTGTCCTTGTACAGGTCGATGTCGGCGATCGGCGAACCGCCTGCGTGGTATTTGGCCTCGGTGTCTTGCACGTGCTTGTCGGTGCCCTGGGCGAAGGCTTGCGAGATGGCCAGCGGCAGGCTGGCGACCAAGAATGCACCGGTGATCCAGTTACTCTTCATGCTCATGACCTATCTCCTTTCAGGACAAGAAAGTACTTGTGCACGAGGGTCTGCCAAGTACGTTATCGACGGGTGCTCATGCCGTCAGCGCAAGTTCTTCCGTTTGTCGTTCCTTGCCGAGCAGCGCGTGGAGCGAGACGATCGAGCCGATCATGATCAGCGCCGGCGACTTGAGCCGGGCGCGTTTGACTGATGCTGCGAGCCGGTCGAGCCGGTCCGTGAGGACGACTTGCCGGTCCGTGGTGCCGGCATGCACGACGGCAGCGGGAGTGTCGCCGGGCAGGCTGTGGGCGATGAGTTCGCGGCAGATGATGTCGAGCGCGCCAAGACCCATGTAGATCACGACGGTCTGGTTTGGCCGCGCCAGGGCAGGCCAGTCGAGGTTCACCGTGCCGTCCTTGAGATGGCCGGTGGTGAAGATCACCGACCGAGCGTGATCGCGATGCGTGAGCGGCATGCCGGTACAGGCGGAGATGCCGCAGGCTGCCGTGATGCCGGGCACGACTTCGCACGAGACGCCGTGATCGAGCAGTTCTTCCATCTCCTCGCCGCCGCGGCCGAACATGAAGGGGTCGCCGCCCTTGAGTCGCACCACGTCGAGGCCGGTGCGCGCGAGTTCGACCAGGAGATCGTTGATCTGATCCTGAGGCAGGGAATGATTGCCCGCCTCCTTGCCGACATAGATCATGCGGGCGTTGCGGTTGACCAGCGCGAGGACGCCGTCGCCGACGAGGTGGTCGTACACGACCACCTTGGCGCTGCCGATCACGCGTGCCGCCTTGAGTGTGAGCAAGTCCGGGTCGCCGGGGCCGGCTCCCACCAGATACACTTTGCCGGTCGGGCGCGATGCGCCGCCCGCGCTGCACTGCCTGGGGTCGGCGACGCGATTGTGCATGCTCATGGATGGCTCTCCAGGACGCCGCGCGGACGTACCAGCGCGGCTGGTTCTTGTGTGGCAATCAGCTGATTCGCGCCGACACTGTATCCCTACTCATCGCCGGGGAAATTAACCGATATCAAGGAGCGCAGAATGCTGTGCGCTTGATACTTGTCGCGCCGTCGCGGATTCGGCCATCGTGCATGCGTCGCGATGGCTGACGGGGCGGGCGATTCAATCCTGGGGAGGTGGCGGCGTGTCGCATGGGACGTATCGGACGGTTTTCCTGGCGTTTGTCGCAATGGCGGCGGGATTGCCGGCTGCCGCGCAGGATGCGTCCCCGCAGTTGCAGCCCCAGCGTATCCGCGAACTGGTGCATCTGGTGCGTCAGGATTGCGGTTCCTGTCATGGCCTGACCCTGCAGGGTGGATTGGGGCCCGCGCTGACCGCCCCGGCCCTGCGCGACAAGCCACGCGAGAGCCTCGTCGCGACAATCCTCGGTGGTCGCCCCGGCACGCCGATGCCGCCGTTTCGCGGCATCGTCGCGGAAGATGAGGCCGCGTGGATCGTGGATCGGCTGGCCGAAGGATTTCCGGCGGATCCGGGTGCCTCGCGCTGAGCGGGGTTTTCGTCGTTCGTGCGGCTCGATATGAGATGAGGATCAAATGCTGCACCTGATCGTGAAATACATGTGGTGGATCGTCCCGGTCCTGCTCCTTTCTGCGTGTGCGACGCCGCAGCCGACGCTGCGCGGCACCGGTGACCTCGGGGTGGTGATCGAGCGCGCGACGGGGCAGGTTCAGGTGATCGAGACCTCGGGTCGCAAGTCGCTTGCGCAGGTCTCGGGCCTCGGCGACCTGTCCCACGCGTCGGTGGTCTTCTCGCGTGACGGCCGCTACGCGTATGTTTTCGGACGTGATGGCGGGCTCACCAAGGTCGACCTGCTGACGGCCACGATCGCGGGACGCATCCTGCAGGCGGGCAACTCGATCGGTGGAGCGGTCTCGCAGGACGGTCGCCTGGTGGTGGCGCAGAACTACGAGCCGGGCGGCATCAAGGCCTTCGACGCCGATACGCTGGCGCTCGTCGCCGACGTGCCGGCCGATTACGGCGCCGAGGGCAAGCGTTCGAAGGTCGTCGGGCTCGCGGATCTGCCGGGGAGCCGGTTCATCTATTCGCTGTTCGATGCGAACGAGATCCGCGTCACCGATCTGTCGGATCCGAAGAACCCGAAGACCGAACGTTATCCCGCCGGCAAGCAGCCCTACGATGCGCTCGTGACGCCCGACGGTCGCTACTACATCGCCGGCCTGTTCGGCGAGGACGGGCTCTCGATGCTCGACCTGTGGCAGCCGGCGCAGGGCGTGCGCACGATCCTGCCCGGCTACGGTCGCGGCGAGCAGGCCTTGCCTGTATACAAGATGCCGCACCTGCGCGGCTGGGCGGTCGCTGCCGGGCGCGCGTACCTGCCGGCGATCGGTCGCCACGAGGTGCTCGTCGTCGAGCTCGGGAGCTGGAAGGAGGTCGCGCGTATCCCGGTCAAGAGCCAGCCCGTGTTCGTGATGGCGCGGCCCGACGGGCGCGAGGTGTGGGTGAATTTCGCCTTCCCGGACAACGGCTGGATGCAGGTCATCGACACCTTTACGAACCGTCTCCTCGACACCTTCCAGCCCGGCCGGGCGATCCTGCATCTGGAATTTACGCCCAAGGGCGAGGCAGTGTGGATCTCGGCGCGGGACGACAACAAGGTCGCGATCTACGACACCGCCACGCGCCGCAAGCTGGCGGAGCTGCCCGCCGCGAGCCCGAGCGGCATCTTCTTCACCAGCCGCGCGTTCCGCACGGGATTCTGAGATGAGCTGTCACGGCGCGCGCATCGTGGATCTTGCCACGGCGGGAATTCCCGGCACCGCGGTCGGTTCGGGGACCTTCCGTCTTCTTAACGAGTACCAGCGCGCATTTCCGCTGGTGTCGCGACCGTTTGCTGCGATCGCGGCAGAATGCGGTCTCGGCGAAGACGAGGCGCTGGATGCGCTGCGGGCCTGGCAGGCGTCGGGGGTCGTCAGCCGCGTCGGCGCCGTGTTCGCGCCGCGGCGCATCGGTGCGAGCGCCCTTGCCGCCCTGGCCGCGCCTGCTGAACGGCTCGAGGAGATTGCCGCACGCGTGAGCGCCGTCGCCGAGGTCAACCACAATTACCAGCGCGAGCACGCTTACAACCTCTGGTTCGTGGTCACTGCGGCGTCGCCGGGACGGCTGCACGAGATCGTCGTCGGCATCGAGCACGACACCGGTTGCCCTGTCATCGTGCTACCGCTGGAAGAGGAATTCCACATCGATCTTGGCTTCGATCTCGCCGACGGCGGCACCGCACGGGCGGTGGGGCCGGCGGCCGTCTCACCTCCACTGCCGATCCCCGAGGCGGCCTGTGCGTTGCCGGGGCTGGAGCGTGCACTGATGCGTGCGCTGCAGGAAGGTTTGCCGCTCGAGCCACGTCCGTTCGATGCGCTGGGGCGCAAGGCCGGGATCAGCGAGGCGATGGTTCTTGAACTGATCGAACGCTGGCTCGCCGACGGCATCGTCAAGCGCTTCGGCATCGTCGTGCGGCATCACGAGCTGGGCTTTCGCGCCAACGCGATGTGCGTGTGGGACGTGCCGGACGAGGAGGTCAGCGGGCTCGGCCGCCTGCTGGCAGCCGAGCCTGCGGTCACCTTGTGCTATCGCCGTCGGCGCGCGCTGCCGGGGTGGCGCTACAACCTTTTCTGCATGATCCACGGACGCTCGCGCGAAGCCGTGTGCGCGACCCGTGACGACATCGCCGCTCGCCTCGGCCTGGATCGCTGGGCGCACGAGGTGCTTTTCAGTTGCCGTCGCTTCAAGCAGCAGGGTGCCTGTTACCTGACGGACGCGGACGCATGAGCGGTCGCCGCACGCCAGCCGACGGTCCCGTTGCGCTCGATGACACCGATCGTGCGCTGATCAACGCGTTGCAGGGCGACTTTCCGCTTTCCCGCCAGCCCTTTGCCGAGGTCGGTGTGCGGCTGGGTCTCGCGGAGGAAGAGGTTCTCGTGCGCCTGCAGCGTCTGCTCGACGCGCGCGTGCTGACCCGCTTCGGCCCGATGTTCCAGATCGAGCGCATCGGCGGCGCTTTCTGCCTGGCTGCGATGAGCGTTCCCGACGATGCCTTCGAGCATGTCACCGCGCAGGTCAACGCGTTCGCCGAAGTCGCCCACAATTACCGGCGCGAGCACGCCCTCAACATGTGGTTCGTGCTCGCCACCGAGCGTCCCGACGGCATCGCCGACTGCGCCCGGCGTATCGAAGCCGCAACGGGACTGCCCGTGTTCCTCTTTCCGAAGGAACGCGAATACTTCGTCGAAATGAAGCTGGAGGCATGACGGACGTGGCTGCCGACGACCTCGAACGCCGCATCATCGTCGCGACCCAGGGCGGCCTGCCGCTGGTTTCCGACCCCTGGGGTACGGTCGCCGGCGAACTGGGCATCCCTCCGCAGGAACTGCTCGCACGCATCCGCTCCATGCTCGAGCGGGGCGTGATCCGGCGCATCGGGGCCGTGCCGAACCACTACGCGATCGGCTATACGGCCAATGGCATGAGTGTGTGGGATATCGATGACGAGGCGATCGAGGCGGTCGGCGAATGGCTTGGCGCGCTCGCCGCCGTCACGCACTGCTATCGCCGTCCCCGCCGCCTGCCGGACTGGCCATACAACCTGTTCGCGATGGTACATGGCCGTAGCCACGACGCCGTGCGTGAACAGCTCGAGGACATCGCCGTCCGCCTCGAATCGCGTTTCCCCGCCGCGTGTCGCGCCCGCGACGTGCTCTTCTCTTCGGCGATCCTGAAGAAGACCGGCCTGCGCATCCGCGACGCGGGCTGAACCCTTTCCTTCCGCCTGACGGCGATGCCGTCATTGTCCCTTCGGCCATCGGCCGGAGCGCATTCGCACGTATGTCGAATGTCTATGTCCCCGCGCCGTCTGGGGAAATTTAAGACACATCAAAGATCCCCAAAGTCATCAGGTCAATACTCCGCGCCAGTTGTTTGACATTCCGTGTCGCTTAAGGAGAGAAAGGTGCAAAACCATAATTGGATCGGAAAGACCCTGGCTCTGGCGCTGCTGCCGATGGCGGTCGGTGCGGCGTGGGCGCAGTCGGCTCCCGAAATGACTGCCGACGAGAAAACGAAGGCAAAGCAGATCTACTTCGAGCGCTGCGCTGGCTGCCATGGCGTGCTGCGCAAGGGCGCTACCGGCAAGAACCTCGAGCCGCACTGGAACAAGACTGCGGCCGATGGCACCAAGCTCGAAGGCGGCACGCTCAAGCTCGGCACCGCCCGGCTCGAGAAGATCATCTCCTACGGCACCGAAGGCGGGATGGTCAATTACGACGACATCCTGACCAAGGAAGAAATCAACGTGATGGCGCGGTACATCCAGCAGACGCCGGACGTGCCGCCCGAGTTCTCGCTCAAGGACATGAAGGACAGCTGGAAGTTGATCGTTCCGGTTGCCGAGCGTCCGAAGAAGCAGATGAACAACATCAACCTGAAGAACGTGTTCGCGGTGACGCTGCGCGATGCCGGCAAGCTCGCGCTGATCGACGGCGACACGCACAATATCTGGAAGGTGCTCGATACCGGCTATGCGGTCCATATCTCCCGCCTGTCGGCATCGGGCCGCTATGTCTACACCGTTGGCCGCGACGGCCTGACGACGATCATCGACATGTGGTACGAGGAACCGAAGACGGTTGCGACGGTGCGCCTCGGTTCGGACGCGCGATCGGTCGACACGTCGAAGTTCAAGGGTTTCGAAGACAAATACCTGATCGGCGGCACCTACTGGCCACCCCAGTTCTCGATCATGGACGGCGAGACGCTGGAGCCGATCAAGGTCGTCTCGACCCGCGGCCAGACGGTCGACGGGGAGTACCACCCGGAACCGCGCGTCGCGTCGATCGTCGCGTCGCACATCAAGCCCGAGTGGGTGGTGAACGTGAAGGAAACCGGCCAGATCATGCTGGTCGACTACACCGACATCAAGAACCTGAAGACCACAACGATCGAGTCCGCGAAGTTCCTGCATGACGGCGGCTGGGACATTTCGAAGCGCTACTTCATGGTCGCCGCCAATGCGTCGCACAAGGTCGCGGCGGTCGACACGAAGACCGGCAAGCTCGCGGCGCTGGTCGATACTGCCAAGATCCCGCATCCGGGCCGTGGCGCGAACTTCCTGCACCCGCAGTTCGGGCCCGTGTGGACAACGGGTCACCTCGGTGCCGACGTGATCTCGGTGATCTCGACGGCGTCGGACGATCCGAAGCACGCCAAGCACAAGGACAAGAACTGGAAGGTCGTGCAGGAGCTGAAGATGCCGGGTGCGGGCAACCTGTTCGTCAAGACGCACCCGAAGTCCACGCACTTGTGGGCCGACGCGCCGATGAACCCCGAGCGGGAGGTCGCCGAGTCGGTGTATGTCTATGACCTCAAGGACCTGAACAAGGCACCGGCCCGTCTCGACGTCGCCAAGGATTCGGGCCTGCCGGAAAGCAAGGCGATCCGCCGCGCAACGCACCCCGAGTACAACGAGGCCGGGAACGAGGTGTGGATCTCGCTGTGGGGCGGCAAGACCGACCAGTCGGCGATCGTCATCTACGACGACAAGACCCTCAAGCTGAAGAAGGTCATCACCGACCCGGCAATCGTCACGCCGACGGGCAAGTTCAACGTCTTCAACACGATGCACGACGTTTATTGATCGGTTCTCCGGTCGCCTGCTGAGTCCCCCGCGCCTCGTGCGCGGGGGCAGGGAAGGGAGAAAGAAGTGTCATGACAGACAAAGACGACAAGCAGCCGGAAGGACGTAAAGGATTCTGGGCGTCGTTGCGTCGCCCGAGCGCGAAGTATTCGTTCGGGGGCCTCCTGGTCGCGGGATTTGCGATCGGCGTGCTCTTCTGGGGCGGTTTCAACACCGTGCTCGAAGCGACCAATACCGAAAGCTTCTGTATTTCGTGTCATGAAATGCATGACAACGTGTACCAGGAATACAAGAAGACGATCCACTACTCGAACCGCACCGGGGTGCGTGCGACCTGCCCCGATTGCCATGTGCCGAAGGACTGGACGCACAAGATGATCCGCAAGGTGCAGGCCTCGAAGGAAGTCTGGGGCAAGCTGACCGGCACCATCGATACGCCCGAGAAGTTTGCGGCCAAGCGTCTCGAACTCGCCCGCAACGAGTGGAAGCGCATGAAAGCGGCCGATTCCCGCGAGTGCCGCAACTGCCACAGCCTCGAGAGCATGAATGCCGACTCGCAGAAACAGCGCGCGCGCAAGCAGCACGAGATGGCGCGTGAGGACAACATGACCTGCATCGACTGCCACAAAGGCATTGCTCACACGAAGCCCGAAGGGATGACCGAGGAAGACGACCTGTAAGCCTCCCGCGGCGCAGGCCTCCGACTGAATCAACTGAGGAATCGACGATGAAGAAAACGATAATTGCCGGCGTTGCCGGCGCACTTCTGGCAGGCGCGACCGGCGCCGCGATGGCTGCGGCCCCGGACTGGAGCAAGGTCCCCGCGAAGGACATCACCGTGTTCTATCCCGGCGTGTCCCCGATCGAGTGGATCACCAAGGGCACCGAACACGGCGGCGCACGTGGCATGAAGAAGGGTGAAACCTGCGCAGATTGCCACCATTCGGAAACGTCCGACATGGGCAAGAAGATGGCGAGCGGGCAGAAGATCGAGCCGACTCCGATTGCCGGCAAGGCACCCGCCATTCCGGTCAAGGTGCAGGCCGCGCGTGACGCGGACAACCTGTACGTGCGCTTCTCGTGGAAGCAGCCGCCCGCATCCGGTGCAGCGAAGATGGATGCGAAGAACCCCGTCAAGGTCGCCTTCATGCTGGAAGCCGGCGGCAAGGTCGAACTCGCGGATCTCGGCGGATGCTGGTCCACCTGCCACGTCGACTCGCGCACCATGCCCGGCGCCGCCGAGACCAAGCTGAAATACGTCAAGGGCGGATCGCTGGCGGAAGGCAAGTTCTACGATCTGTACCAGTGGCGCAGCGGGGAGAAGAAAGGCTTCAACGGCTACGTCGCGGACAAGCGCGTGATGGAAGGCGGTCAGTCCCTGGTAAGTGCCGACGGCAAACTCGACGGCGACACCTGGACGGTCGTGTTCGCGCGCAAGTTGGCTGGCGGGGAAGGTGACGTCGCGCTCGAGTCGGGAAAGACGTACAACTTCGGCTTCGCGATCCACGATGACAGCGCCGCCGGTCGTTTCCATCACGTTTCGCTCGGCTACAAGCTCGGCATAGACACCAGCGCCGACATCACCGCGGCGAAGTGAGGCGCTCGCGCCCCGCTACCCGAAGCCGCCTTCCTCCCGTCACGGGGGGAGGCGGCTTCCTTCCGTTCGACAAGCACCTTTGCGAGGGATGATCGTGCGTCTCAAGGCCAACGCGGCGGCAGTGGTCGCCCTGCTAGGAACGTTGCAGACCGGTATCGTCTGCGCAGCCGAACATGAAGTGTCCATCCTTGACTACAAATTCTCGCCCGCCGTGGTCGAAATCCGGGCGGGCGATACGGTCACCTGGGTCAATCGCGAGAAGCGCACCAGCCATTCGGTATTGTTCGATGCGACCGGCGAAGAGTCCGAGCGCTTCTTCCCCGGCGAGAAATGGTCCCGCAACTTTCCGCAGGCAGGGCGTTTCGAATACCGCTGCGGCCCGCATCCCGAGATGAAGGGCGCCGTCGTCGTCGGTGAGTGAGTACCGGGCGCGCAGGCGATCCCCGCGGCCATCCTCCCGCCCTTGACCGGCGTCATTTCACGGAAGGCCGTGGTTCGCTGTAATGGCAGCACTGAGGAGAGTCCCATGTTCCGTATCTCGCACTTCATCCGCGAACTCGACCACCCGACGCCTGTCGCCCCGCGCCGCAATCCCCCCGGCCCCGTCGTCATCTGGAACCTGATCCGCCGCTGCAACCTCACCTGCAAGCACTGCTACTCGATCTCGGCCGACAAGGACTTCCCCGGCGAACTCTCGACTGCCGATGTCTTCCGGGTGATGGACGACCTCAAGGCCTTCCGCGTACCGGTGCTGATCCTGTCCGGCGGCGAGCCGCTGCTCCGCCCCGACATCTTCGAGATCGGCCGGCGTGCGAAGGAAATGGGCTTCTACGTCGGCCTGTCCAGCAACGGCACGCTGATCAACGACGGCAACATCGACGCGATTGACGACACCGGCTTCGATTACGTCGGCGTCAGCCTCGACGGCATCGGTGCCACGCACGACAAGTTCCGCCGCCTCGACGGTGCCTTCGAGGCCTCGATGGCCGGCATCCGCCTGTGCCTCGCGCGCGGCATCAAGGTCGGCGTCCGTTACACCATGACCGAGGACAACGCCCACGACCTGCCGGCGCTGCTGCGCCTCGTCGAAGATGAGGGCATCGACAAGTTCTACTTCTCGCACCTCAACTACGCCGGCCGCGGCAACAAGCATCGCGCCGACGATGCGTGCCACCAGACCACGCGCGATGCGATGGACCTGCTCTTCGAGACCTGCCTGGACCTGCACCGGCGCGGCATCGAAAAGGACTTCGTCACCGGCAACAACGATGCCGACGGCGTCTACTTGCTGCATTGGATTGCACGGCGCTTCCCCGAGCATGTCGAACACATCCGCGGCAAGCTCGCGCAATGGGGCGGCAACGCCAGCGGCGTGAACGTCGCCAACATCGACAACCTCGGCGTCGTCCATCCCGACACGATGTGGTGGCACGTGCCGCTCGGTAACGTCCGCGAGCGCAAGTTCTCCGAGATCTGGAGCGACCTGTCCAACCCGCTGATGGCCGGACTCAAGCAGCACCCGCGCACGCTGTCGGGCCGCTGCGGCGCCTGCCACCATCTCGACATCTGCAACGGCAGCTCGCGCGTGCGTGCGCAGCAGATCACCGGCGATCCGTGGGCCGAGGACCCCGGCTGCTACCTCAGTGACGACGAAATCGGTCTGCAGGCTGGCGAAGTCGTCGGCGAGCGTGTCGTCACCACCCCCTTCGTTTCCCGTCGGCGCACCGCCTGATCCGAGGATTCCATGAAATCCACGCACACCCTGCCGTCGCCCGTCCGGCGCGTCCTGATTTTTTCCGGCTTCCTCGTCGGCGCGGCCCTGGCGCTGCATGCCGCCGACTCGCGGGGCGCGGAGGGCCCCGCGGCGGTTTACCAGCAACACTGCGCCGCGTGCCATGGTCCGGACCGCCTCGGCGCAACCGGTCCCGCGCTGCTGCCCGAAAACCTCGCGCGCCTGCGCAAGGAGGAGGCCGCGACGGTGGTCCGCGACGGTCGGACCGCGACCCAGATGCCCCCGTTCGGCGCCTTGATTCCCCAGGAACAGATCGCTTCGCTCGTCTCGTGGATCTACACGCCGGTCGTCCCCGCACCGAACTGGGCGGAGTCCGACATCCGGGCCTCGCGCATCGCTCACGTCGATCCGGCCACACTGTCCGCGAAACCGGTGTTCGACGCCGATCCGATGAACCTTTTCCTCGTCGTCGAAACCGGCGACCACCACGTCTCGGTCCTCGACGGCGACAAGCTCGAGCGCATCCACCGTTTCCCGAGCCGGCATGCGCTGCACGGCGGGCCCAAGTTCACGGCCGACGGCCGCTTCGTGTTCTTCGCTTCGCGCGACGGTTGGATCACCAAGTACGACCTGTGGAACCTCAAGGTCGTCAGCGAGATCCGCGCCGGCATCAACACCCGGAACGTCGCCGTGTCGCCCGACGGCAAGCACGTCGCTGTCGCAAACTACCTGCCGCACACGCTCGTGCTGCTCGACGGAGACCTCAACCTGCTGAAATCCATCCCCGTCACCGATCGTGACGGCAAGACGAGTTCGCGCGTGTCGGCGGTCTATGAAGCCACGCCGCGCAACAGTTTCGTCGCCGCGTTGAAGGACGTGCCCGAGATCTGGGAGATCAGCTACGACCGCCATGTCGAGGACATTGCGACCGGTTACGTCCACGATTTCAAGTACCGCGAAGGCGCCTTCATCCCCGGTTACCTCAATCCGCGCCGCACCACGCTTGCCGATCCGCTCGACGACTTCTTCTTCACCCAGGACTACTCCACCATCCTCGGCGCCTCGCGTGAGGGTGTAGGGCAAGTCGTGCACCTCGACGTGCGCCGCAAGATCGCCGACCTCGCGCTCGACGGCATGCCGCATCTCGGCTCAGGCATTTCGTGGGATTGGCAGGGTCGGCGCGTGATGGCGAGCACCAACCTCAAGGCCGCCGAAGTCACGGTCATCGACCTCAAGGACTGGAGCGTCGTCAAGCGCATCCCCACGCGTGGCCCCGGCTTCTTCCTGCGCAGCCACGAGAACAGTCGCTACGCCTTCGTCGACTCGATGATGAGCCGCGAGGCCAAGAACACGCTGCAGGTCATCGACAAGCAGACGCTGGAGATCGTCAAGGAACTCAAGGCGGCTCCGGGTCAGACCCTGGCTCACATCGAATTCACGCGCGACGGCCGCTATGCGCTCGCGAGCCTGTGGGAGATGGACGGCGCACTGATCGTCTATGACGCCAAGACGCTCGAGGAAGTGAAGCGTCTGCCGATGAAGAAACCGGTCGGCAAGTACAACGTGTGGAACAAGATCGCGCGCGAGGAAGGCACTAGCCATTGAGGCGGACGTTTCCCGTTTGGGGCGCCCGGAGGATTTTTGAATAAATTTTGAAAAGGGTGTTGCGCACCTCGAAAGTGATGCCTATAATGCGCAGCTCTTAGCAGGCGCGTAGCTCAGCTGGTTAGAGCACCACCTTGACATGGTGGGGGTCGTTGGTTCGAGTCCAATCGCGCCTACCAACGTATGGAGCAGGAAGATGATCTTCCGAACTACTACTGAAGCCGGAAACTGAAAAGTCGGGCTCCGCTGTAGTGTTCCAGGAAAAAGTGCGGCCCGTCCGCACTTTTTTTTCGTCCACGTTTTTCATCATCCAGCTTTTCGTCACCCCTTCTCGAGGCCTAGAGATCATGCCGAACATCACGCTCCCCGACGGTTCCGTACGCAGCTTCGACCATCCGGTGACCGTGCTCGACGTCGCGGCATCGATTGGTGCGGGTCTCGCGAAAGCCTCGCTTGCCGGCAAGGTGGACGGCAAGCTTGTCGATCTCTCGCATCGCATCGAAAGCGATGCATCGCTTGCGATTGTCACCGACAAGAGCGAAGAGGGTGTGGATATCATCCGGCACTCGACCGCTCACCTGCTTGCGCATGCGGTGAAGGGGCTTTTTCCGGATGCTCAGGTCACGATCGGTCCGGTCATCGAGAACGGCTTCTACTACGACTTCTCGTACAAGCGCCCCTTCACGCCGGAAGACCTCGAAAGCATCGAAAAGCGCATGGCCGAACTCGCCAAGCGCGAGATCCCGGTCGCGCGCGAAGTGTGGTCGCGCGACAAGGCCGTGGACTTCTTCAAGTCGCAGGGCGAGAACTACAAGGCCGAGATCATCGCGTCGATCCCGCAGGGCGAGGATGTCTCGCTCTATCGTCAGGGCGACTTCATCGACCTGTGTCGCGGTCCTCACGTCCCCTCGACGGGCAAGCTCAAGGTCTTCAAGCTGACCAAGCTCGCCGGCGCGTACTGGCGCGGTGATTCGAAGAACGAGATGCTGCAGCGCGTGTACGGCACCGCCTGGGCGAAGAAGGAAGACCTCGAGAGCTATCTTCATATGCTCGAAGAGGCCGAGAAGCGCGATCACCGCAAGCTCGGTCGTCTGCTCGATCTCTTCCATCTGCAGGAAGAAGCGCCCGGCATGGTGTTCTGGCACTCCAACGGCTGGACGCTGTGGCAGCAGGTCGAGCAGTACATGCGCCGCACCATCCTCGATAACGGCTACCAGGAAGTGAAGACGCCGCAGATCGTCGATCGCTCGCTGTGGGAGAAGTCGGGTCACTGGGGCATGTATTCGGACCTCATGTTCACGACGCAGTCGGAGAAGCATGACTACGCCGTCAAGCCGATGAACTGCCCGTGCCATATCCAGATCTTCAATCAGGGGCTGAAGAGCTACCGCGACCTGCCGCTGCGCATGGCCGAGTTCGGCTCCTGCCACCGCAACGAGCCCTCCGGTTCGCTCCACGGTATCATGCGCGTGCGTAACTTCGTGCAGGACGATGCGCACATCTTCTGCGCCGAGGATCAGGTACAGGCCGAATCGGCCGCCTTCATCCGTCTGCTCCAGAAGGTGTATGCCGATTTCGGTTTCAACGACATCCTGATCAAGCTGTCGACGCGCCCCGACAAGCGCGTCGGTACCGATGAGCAGTGGGATGCGGCCGAGGCCGCGCTCGCGGCCGCGCTCGATGCGCAGGGGCTCGCGTATGAGTTGCAGCCGGGTGAGGGGGCGTTCTACGGGCCGAAGATCGAGTTCTCGCTCAAGGACTGCCTCAGTCGCGTGTGGCAGTGCGGCACGCTGCAGCTCGACTTCAATCTCCCGGTCCGTCTCGGGGCTGAATATGTCGCCGAAGACAACGCCAAGAAGTATCCCGTGATGCTGCATCGCGCGATCCTCGGCTCGCTCGAGCGTTTCATCGGCATCCTCATCGAACACTTCGCGGGAGCGCTGCCGCTGTGGCTCTCCCCGGTCCAGGCCGTGGTCCTGAATATCTCGGAAGGTCAGTCCGAGTACGCGACGGAAGTCACAAAACGCTTGAAGCAGGCGGGTTTCCGGGTCGAGGCGGATTTGCGTAACGAAAAGATTACCTATAAAATCCGCGAACATAGCGTGCACAAGCTGCCCTACCAGATCGTCATCGGCGAGAAGGAAAAGGCGGCAGGCCTCGTTGCCGTGCGTGCCCGAGGGGGCCAGGATCTTGGCCAGATGACCCTCGATACCCTGATCGAGCGTTGGCAGCGCGAAGTTGAAGCGCGGTCGGCCTCGATTTGATTTTTGGCATTCGTGGAGAATTGAACCATCGCTCAAGAAAAAAAGCAGCGCGTCAATGAGGAGATCAGCGCGCCCGAAGTTCGTCTGCTCGGTGAAGACGGCGAACCGATCGGTATTGTGTCCCTGAGAACGGCCCTCGAGGCAGCTGAAGAAGCCGGGCTGGATCTTGTCGAAATCGCGCCGATGGCGCAGCCCCCGGTCTGCCGGGTGATGGACTTCGGCAAGTTCAAGTATCAGGAGCAGAAAAAGGCCCACGAAGCCAAGCTCAAACAGAAGCAGGTGCAGATCAAGGAAGTCAAGCTCCGTCCTGCAACTGACGAGAACGACTACCAGATCAAGTTGCGCAACCTCAAGCGTTTCCTTGAAGAAGGTGACAAGTGCAAGGTGACGCTGCGTTTCCGCGGTCGGGAAATGGCGCACCAGGAATTCGGCCTGCGTCAGCTCGAGCGGGTCAAGGCCGATCTGGAGGAGCTGGGCCAGGTCGAGCAGATGCCCAAGATGGAAGGGCGTCAGATGGTGATGGTGATCGCGCCGGTGAAGAAGAACCGCTGAGCGCGACCAAGAATCTGCCTCCGGTCCTTGGGCTGGATGCAAATCCCGGCGGGCATGCCTGCCGGAAAACAAGTGATGTCTGGTTGAAAACGCGCCGCATGGCGACGCTACCTGACGTCATTCATAAACCTGGAGTTAGCAATGCCGAAGATGAAGACCAAGAGCGGAGCCGCCAAACGGTTCAAGGTCCGCGCTAGTGGTGGGATCAAGCGGTCCCAGGCGTTCAAGCGCCACATCCTTACCAAGAAGACCACCAAGAGCAAGCGCCAGCTGCGCGGCATGACGGAAGTTCACGCCGCCGACGAGAAGCTGATCCGCGCCATGCTGCCTTACGCTTGATAGGAGACCACAATGCCCCGAGTTAAACGTGGTGTAACCGCCCGCGCGCGTCACAAGAAGGTTCTAGATCAGGCCAAGGGTTACCGCGGCCGCCGCAAGAACGTATACCGCATCGCCAAACAGGCGGTGATGAAGGCCGGTCAGTACGCCTACCGTGACCGTCGTCAGCGCAAGCGCCAGTTCCGTGCCCTGTGGATCGCCCGTATCAACGCCGCCGCGCGTGAAGTGGGCCTGACCTACAGCACCTTCATGAACGGCCTCAAGAAGGCTGCCATCGAAGTGGATCGCAAGGTGCTGGCTGACTTGGCCGTGTTCGACAAGCCCGCATTTGCGGCGCTCGCAGATCAGGCCCGGGCCAAACTCGCTGCGTAATCGAACGCAGCACGAAAAAAGGAGGCCTGGCCTCCTTTTTTTTTCCTGAATTTTCCACGGCAAGCAAATGGATAAGCTCGATCAACTCGTTCAACAGGCCACGGCCGAGTTCGCCGGGGCGGCGGACGGCGTCCAGCTCGAACAGGCTAAGGCGCGCTTTCTCGGCAAGACGGGCGTGCTCACCGAGCAGCTCAAGAGTCTCGGCAAGCTCGCCCCCGAAGAGCGCCGCGCGGCGGGCGCCGAGATCAACCGCGCCAAGGATGCGATCGAGGCGGCGCTCGAAGCGCGCCGCAATGCCCTGCGCGAAGCCGTTTTGCTCGCCCAACTTGCCGCCGAGGCTCTCGACGTGACCTTGCCGGGTCGTGGCACGTCGGTTGGTGGCCTGCATCCGGTGAGCCGCACGCTTGAGCGCATCGAAGGGCTGTTCCGCTCGATCGGCTTCGTGGTTGCCGACGGTCCGGAAATCGAGACTGATTGGCACAATTTCACGGCGCTGAATACGCCGGAAAACCACCCCGCGCGCTCGATGCACGACACCTTCTACCTCGAAGGCAATGACGAAGTGCTGCTGCGCACGCACACCAGTCCGGTGCAGGTGCGCGCGATGCTCGATCATGCCGCCCGCCATGCCGGGCGCGAGCACATGCCCGAGCTGCGCATCATTGCGCCGGGTCGCGTGTACCGCGTCGATTCGGACGCCACGCATTCGCCGATGTTCCATCAGGTCGAAGGCCTGTGGATTGGCGAGAACGTCAGCTTTGCCGACCTCAAGGGCGTGATCGCCGACTTCCTGCGCAAGTTCTTCGAGACCGAAGACCTGCAGGTGCGTTTCCGTCCCTCGTTCTTCCCCTTCACCGAGCCCAGCGCCGAGATCGATGTCGCCTTCATGAGCGGTGCGCTCAAGGGGCGCTGGCTCGAGATCGCCGGTTGCGGCATGGTGCATCCGAACGTCCTGCGTTTCGGCGGCATCGACCCCGAACGCTATACCGGTTTCGCCTTCGGCATGGGGCCGGACCGTCTCACCATGCTGCGCTACGGCGTCAATGATCTGCGCCTGTTCTTCGAAGGCGATCTGCGCTTCTTGAGCCAATTCAGGTAATCGAATCATGCAATTCTCGGAACAGTGGCTGCGGAGCCTCGTCAATCCTCCGCTCGACAGCGAGGCGCTCGGACATCTCATGACGATGGCCGGCCTCGAGGTGGAAGAATCGGCTCCCGTTGCGCCGCCCTTCTCCGGTGTCGTCGTCGCCCGGATCGTCGAGGCGGAAAAGCATCCCAACGCCGACAAGTTGAAGCTGTGCAAGGTCGACGCGGGGCAGGGCGAGTTGTTGCAGATCGTCTGCGGCGCGCCGAATGCGGCAGTCGGCATGACGGTGCCCTGCGCCATCGTCGGTGCGAAGTTGCCCGGCTTCGAGATCAAGGCGGCCAAGCTGCGCGGCGTCGAGTCTTTCGGCATGCTGTGCTCGGCTCGCGAGCTGGGTCTCTCGGAGGACCATGCCGGCCTGATGGATCTTCCCGCCGACGCCCCTGTCGGGATGAACCTGCGCGAGTATCTGGCGCTCGACGACACGCTGTTCACGATCAAGCTCACGCCCAACCGCTCGGATTGCCTGAGCCTGCTCGGTGTCGGCCGCGAGGTCGCAGCGCTGACGGGGCAGTCGCTTTTAGTGCCTGAAGTCGTGGCGGTCAAGCCGACCCTCGACGACCGCCGCGACATCGTCCTCGACGTGCCGGCGGCGTGTCCGCGCTACTGCGGGCGTATCGTGCGCGGCGTCGATGCGAAGGCGCCCACGCCGGACTGGATGAAGCAGCGCCTGCAGCGTTGCGGCGTGCGCTCGATCAGTGCGCTCGTCGACGTCACGAACTACGTGATGCTGGAACTCGGCCAGCCCCTGCACGCCTTCGACAACGCGCGCCTGTCCGGTGCGATCCACGTGCGCTATCCGCGCGAGGGCGAACAGGTGTTGTTGCTCAACGAGCAGACCATCACTCCGGCGGCCGACACCCTGCTGATCGCCGACGAGACACGCGCGTTGGCGCTCGCGGGCATCATGGGCGGTGAGGAAAGCGGGATCACGCTCGACACGACCGACATGTTCCTCGAGAGCGCCTTCTTCGCGCCCGACGCGATCGCGGGTCGCGCGCGCAGCTACGGCTTCGTGTCCGATGCCTCGCACCGCTTCGAGCGTGGCGTGGACTTCGAGCTGGCGGCGAGCGCGATCGAGCGTGCGACACAGCTGATCCTCGAAATCTGCGGCGGGGCGGCGGGGCCGGTCGTCGAGGCGGTGTCGAAGGAGCATCTGCCCGCACGCAAGGCGGTCCGTCTGCGTCCGGCGCGCGCGCGTCGCCTGCTCGGCATCGATCCCGACAATGCGGCGATCGTGAAACTGCTCAACGGCGTGCACCTCGGTGTGCGCCATGAGGGCGAAGACCTGCTCGTCGTGCCGCCGTCCTTCCGTTTCGACATCGAGATCGAGGAAGACCTGATCGAGGAGATCGCGCGGCTTTACGGCTACGACAACATCCCGGCCCTGCCGCCGCAGGGTGGGCTGGCGATGCTGGACCGTTCCGAGTCCGGCCGCAGCGTCTGGGACGTCCGTCATCTGCTGGCCGGCCGCGACTACCAGGAGGTGGTCAACTACGCGTTCGTCGAAGAAGCGTGGGAGCGCGATTTCTGTTCCAACGACACGCCGATCCAGCTCGCGAACCCGATCGCCAGCCAGATGAGCGTGATGCGCAGCAGCCTGATTCCGGGGCTCGCGGGCAACCTCGTCGCGAACCGCAAGCGGCAGTTGAGCCGCGTGCGCGTGTTCGAAATCGGCCGCTGCTTCGAGCGCAAGGCCGACGGCGAGCCGGTCGCCGGCTTCCATCAGCCCGTGCGCGTCGCCGGTCTCGCGGCCGGCTCGGCGCTGCCCGAACAATGGGGTGCGCCGACCCGCAATGTCGATTTCTACGATGTGAAGGGCGATGTCGAGGCCCTCTTTGCGCCGCGCGCCCTGAAGTTCGAGCCGGTCTCGGAGCCTGCACTCCATCCCGGTCGTGCCGCGGCGGTGCTGCTGGAAGGGCGTCGCATCGGCGTAGTCGGCGAGATCCACCCGGTCTGGGTTCAGCGCTACGAGCTCGGCGTTGCTCCCGTCGTGTTCGAGCTCGACGTGGATGCGGCGTTGCTGGCCGATTTGCCCGCCTACGCGGAGATCTCGCGCCAGCCCGCGGTCACCCGCGACCTCGCTCTCGTCGTCGAGCAGGCGCTGCCCGTCGCGCGCGTGATCGAGGTGCTGAACGAGTCTGCGCCCGCCATCGTGAAGGGTGTCGAGCTCTTCGACGTGTATCATGGCAAAGGCATCGATCCGGGGAAAAAGAGCCTTGCGTTCAGGGTGTTGATGCAAGATACTCAGCGCACGCTTGAGGATGCAGAGGTGGATGCCGCAGTCACGACGATTGTGCAGCATGCCGAAACTGTGCTCGGCGCCCGCTTGCGTGGATAGTCCCGGAATGAACATTACCCTGACCAAAGCAGAGCTGGCCGACATGCTGTTCGAGCGTGTCGGCCTCAACAAGCGTGAAGCCAAGGACATGGTGGAAGGCTTCTTCGAGGAGATCCGCCTGGCCCTGGAAAAGGGCGAGTCCGTGAAACTTTCCGGATTCGGCAATTTCCAGTTGCGCGACAAGCCGCAAAGGCCCGGGCGCAACCCGAAGACCGGCGAGGAAATTCCGATTACCGCCCGCCGCGTCGTCACCTTCCATGCCAGTCAGAAACTGAAGGCAGCCGTGGAGCAGCTGAGCGATGCAGGCAAGCAGCCATAACGAGGCCTCCGGGCCTCTGCCGCCGATTCCGGCCAAGCGCTACTTCACGATCGGTGAGGTGAGCGAGCTGTGTGCAGTGAAGCCCCATGTACTGCGCTACTGGGAGCAGGAGTTCACCCAGCTGAAGCCGGTGAAGCGGCGTGGCAACCGGCGCTACTACCAGCATCACGAAGTGCTGCTGGTGCGACGCATCCGCGAGCTACTGTACGACGAAGGCTTCACGATCTCGGGGGCGCGCAACAAGCTCGGCGAGTCCGCCATCCATGAGCAGGAGGAGGCGGAAGAGTCCGACCGGCTGCGCGAAACGCTCGCCGGCGTGCGGGCGGAAATCGTGGCGACGCTCGGGCTGCTGAAAGCGTGATTCGGGACTGGCAAAATCCGATAGCGCTGCTATAATGGCGGCTTGTGTCGGGGCGTAGCGCAGCCTGGTAGCGCACTTGCATGGGGTGCAAGGGGTCGCGAGTTCGAATCCCGCCGCCCCGACCAATAAATTCAAACAAGAACCGGCCGCTGGCCGGTTTTTGCTTTTATGCACTCCGTCGGACTGGCCGGGTGACCGGGCGGTGGTGCGCCGGTGTGCTAAGATGCTTCGCCGCTTCTGCGATACATCCGGCCTCGCATCGTGGCTCGTATCCCTCCGAACGGAAAAAACATGCGCATTCTGGTCAGTAACGACGACGGTTATTTTGCTCCTGGCATCGCTGCCCTCGCAGCGGCCCTCTCCGAGGTGGGGGATGTGACCGTCGTGGCACCCGAGCGCGACCGCAGCGGTGCGAGCAACTCGCTGACCCTGGATCGTCCCTTGTCGCTGCGCCGCGCGGCCAACGGCTTCCATTTCGTCAACGGCACGCCCACGGACTGCGTGCATCTGGCCGTGACGGGGATGCTGGATCATCTGCCTGACATGGTCGTGTCGGGAGTCAATCACGGCGCCAACATGGGCGACGACACGGTGTACTCCGGCACGGTCGCGGCGGCCACGGAGGGCTACCTGCTCGGCGTGCCGTCGATCGCGATCTCGCTCGTGAGCAAGCAGGCGAGCGATTTTTCCGCCGCAGCGCGTGTGGCGCGCGACCTGGCCGAACGTTTCCAGCGTGAGCCGTTTCGTCAGCCCGTGCTGCTGAACGTGAATGTTCCGGATCGACCGTACGAGGAGCTGCGCGGGCAGAAGATCACGCGGCTGGGTAAGCGCCACAAGGCCGAGCCGGTGATCCGCAGCGTGACGCCGCGCAACGAGACGGTATATTGGGTCGGTGCTGCCGGGCAGGCGGCCGATGCCGGTGAAGGAACGGACTTCAACGCCGTGGCGGAAGGGTTTGTCTCCATCACGCCCCTGCAGATCGATCTGACGCATTACAACCTGATGCCGGGTGTCTCGGAGTGGCTGGCACGATGAGCCTGCGCCGGCCCGATGCGGGCCAGGCCGCGACACGTGCGCGGGCTCGCATGGTGGAGCGCCTGCGCGCTCAGGGCATCCGGGACGAGAAGGTGCTCGCGGCGATGATGCAGGTGCCGCGGCACGCATTCGTCGAAGAGGGGCTGGCGTACAGCGCGTACGACGACACGGCACTGCCGATCGGTTATCAGCAGACGATTTCGCAGCCGTTCGTGGTCGCGAAGATGATCGAGACGCTGCGCGCCGGCCGCGAGCTCGGGCGCACTCTGGAGGTCGGAGCGGGTTGTGGCTACCAGGCAGCGGTGTTGTCCCTCGTTGCCAAGGAAGTCTATGCGGTGGAACGGATCCGTCCGTTGCTCGATGTGGCACGCGAAAATCTCCGCCCACTGCGCCTGCCCAACGTGCGCTTGAAATGTGCCGATGGCACGATGGGTTTGCCCGAGGCTGCCCCGTATGACACGATTATCGTTGCGGCTGCTGCGGCGAGCGTGCCAGTGTCCCTCAAGGAGCAACTTGCTCCGGGCGGGCGACTGATGCTGCCGGTCGGTGGCGCGGAACAGAGGCTCGTGATGATCGAGCGGCAGGGGAATGTTTTCAGGGAGAGTCGCCTCGATGCTGTGCGGTTCGTCCCATTATTGACTGGTACGGAATGAGTGATTCAGTGAAGCTTGGTCATGTGTGCCGCTGGCTGACGCTGTGCGGCGTCGTCGCGGTGCTGGTGGGGTGTGCGGCCCCGCGGCCCGCCCCCGTCAGGGACGGTACCCCGCCGCCGGCCGCCGAGCCTGCCTCGGGTGCCGCCGGTGCGGTGTCGAAGACGGATGCCCCGACTCATGTGGTGCGTCCCGGGGACACCCTGTTGGGGATCGCGCGGCAGTACGGAGTCACGGTGAAGGATCTGGTCGGCTGGAACGGCCTCGCCGATCCTAACCAGATCCATGTCGGGCAGGCGCTGAGGGTGGGTGCTGCTCCGGCTTCCGCTGCGGCCGGTGGCGCGACGGCCGGCGCGGTGGCGCAACCGATCGCGATCACGCAGCCGGTGGACGTTCAGCCGGTCAAGACTCCGGGCGAAACCGCCCCGCCGGTCGCCGGCGGGTTCAAGCAGGAGCCCCGTGGAGGCAAGCAGCCGTATAGCGACGAGGCGTGGGCCTCGCTGAATCCGCGGGCGGGGGCGACCGTACCTGCCGCCCCGACTCCGGCTCCTGCCGCGCCTGAGCCGGACAAGGCGCCGGGCAATACCACATGGCTGTGGCCGGCCGCGGGTCAGGTCATCGAAACATTCGACGAGGGCACGAACAAGGGTGTCGACATCGCCGGCAAACCGGGGGATCCGGTGGTGGCGTCCGCGGGCGGAAAGGTGGTGTATTCCGGAAGCGGCTTGCGTGGCTATGGAAAACTGGTCATCATCAAGCACGATGCGAATTACCTGACAGCCTATGCGCATAATCAGCAATTGCTGGTGAAGGAAGGCGATTCGGTGTCGAAAGGCCAGAAGATCGCGGAGCTTGGCAGCACCGATGCGGATCGTCCCAAGGTGCATTTCGAGATCCGCAAGCAGGGCCGCCCGGTTGATCCGCTGAAGTATTTGCCTGCACGCTGACGAGGAGGCTATGTACGATCCGGCAAGTCATGACGATGTAGAGAGTCAGGAACCGGATCTGCCCCTCGAGGTGGAGGTCTTTGTCGAGCGGGCCGCGCCGGTTTTCGAGAACGAGTTTCTCAGCGACGTCACCCAGATCTACCTCAACGAGATCGGCGCCAATCCGCTTCTGACCGCGGAGGAGGAGGCGACGCTGGCGCGCCGCGTCAGGGTGGGCGACTTCCAGGCCCGCCAGACGATGATAGAGCGCAACCTGCGCCTGGTCGTCAATATCGCCAAGCATTACCTCAATCGCGGCATTCCCCTGCTCGACCTGGTCGAGGAGGGCAATCTCGGCCTGATGCACGCGCTGGAGAAATTCGATCCCGAGCGCGGGTTCCGCTTCTCGACCTATGCGACCTGGTGGATACGCCAGAACATCGAGCGGGCGATCATGAACCAGTCGCGCACGATCCGGCTGCCGGTCCATGTGGTGAAGGAACTCAACCAGGTCCTGCGCGCCCAGCGCAGCCTGGAGGCGGCCGGGAACGGGGAGTTTACGCTGGAGCAGGTCGCGACGATGCTGGACAAGTCCGTCGACGAGGTGCGTGCGATCCTGTCCCTGAGCGAGCACACGGCCTCGCTCGATGCGCCGCTGGACATCGATCCTACGCTGTCGATCGGCGAATCGCTGGCCGACGACCAGGCGATGTCGCCCGATCTGTCGATCCAGGATGCCGAGGTCGAGGCGCTGATACGCGAGTGGATCGGCATGCTCAACGAGAAGCAGCGCCTGGTCATCCGTCACCGCTACGGCCTTGACGAATGCGAGGTGATGACGCTGGAGGAGCTGGCCGCACGCCTGTCGCTCACGCGCGAGCGGGTGCGCCAGATCCAGCTCGAGGCGCTGAGTCAGTTGCGGCGCACCGTCAAGCGCCGCGGCATTTCGCGCGACGAACTGCTCTGACGCTTTTCCCCGCTGATTGCGGCTGTACCTATTGCGGCGCGGCGAGGTTCGCGTACTGGTCGCGCAGCGCGCGCGCCAGCTCGTACACGGCCATCGCGTAGAAGCTGCTCTTGTTGTAGCGCGTGATCACGTAGAAGTTGCGATAGCCGAGCCAGTATTCGGTCGGTGCGCCCGGGGTCGCCAGATCGACGAGGGTCGCCGGCACCGCCGGGGGATTGGCGCTGGCAGCGACGATGCCGGCGGAGGCGATCGTCTCCGGTGTGAGTGCCGGTTCGATGCCGGCGTCGACGAGTGTCCGGGCATCCGCTTCGGGAGGCACGAGGGCCGGGATGGCGACGGTTTCGCCACGCACCCATCCGTGGCGGGCGAGGTAGTTGGCGACGCTGCCGATGGCGTCGACGGGCTCGTTGTCGAAATCGATGTGCCCGTTGTCGTCGAAGTCGACGGCATAGCTGCGGATGCTGCTGGGCAGGAACTGGGGATAGCCGAGCGCGCCGGCGTAGGAGCCGTAGTACGACAGCGGATCGCGGACCTGTTCGCGCGCGAGCAGGAACAGGTGTTCGAGTTCGCCGAGAAAGAGTGCGGCGCGCGGCGGGTAGTCGAAGGCGAGGGTCGCGAGGGCCGAGACGGTTTCGAAATTGCCCGTATTGCGCCCGTAATAGGTTTCCACGCCGATGATGGCGACGATTATTTCGGGCGGAACGCCGTACTGATCGGCGGCCTTCTGCAGTGCCGTCGCATGCGCTTGCCAGAATGCGATGCCGCCCTCGATCCGCTTGCCGTCGAGGAAGCGTGCGCGGTAACGCTGCCAGGAGCGGGTGCCGGGCGTCGCGGGCGGGCGGATGAGGTCGATGACGCGAGCTTCGTGGCGGGCCTGTCCGAGCGCTGCGAGCACGGCGTCGCGGTCGAAGCCGTGTTTTTCCCGCATCGAGTCCGCGAAGCGGATGGCTTCGGGGCGTTCGGCATAGGAGCCGCTGGCGAGGCCCGGCTGTGATATCAGTCCGAGGCTCAGGGCGGCGGCGGCGAGGGTTCGTTTCATTTCAGCTTCAGTCTCCGGATGGATCGGGCGAGCAAGCGCACGCTGCGCGGGTCGGCAGGCTCCGCGCCGTAGCGTAGCCGGGCGTAGTCTTCGCTGATCGTGCGCAGCGGTTCGGAGCTCTCCGGGAAGGTCATCGCCAGCCGTCTGCCGTAATCGAGCGGTCCCTCCCACGGAAGCCTGGCCGCGCCGTGGCGGGCGAGCTTGCGGGAAAAGCGCGCCCACGCGACGTCGAGCGGGTCGTGTCGGCGGCGCTGCGCAAAGGCCCACGCCAGGAGCAGCAGCATCAGGCCCGTCGCGGAGACGCCCAGGAGCATGGCCAGCGTGCGCCAGTCGGGCTGCGGGAATCCGATCCGTTCGAGCAGGTCGCGTTGCCGGTCGGGATTGTATCCAAGAACCCACTGGTTCCACGTATTCGACAGGGCGTCCCAGCGGTGCCGCAGGTCGCGCAGCCAGTCCATGCCGGGGCGCCGGAGCAGCGGGAGCGCGTCCCAGTCCTGCAGGGCAGCGCTCAGGCCGGACTCGATGCGGGCCGGGGCCGACAGCGCGGTGGGGTCGACGCGAACCCAGCCGCGCCCGGCGAGCCATACTTCCGCCCAGGCGTGGGCATCGGATTGCCGCACGACGAGGCTGCCGTCGACCGGATTGATCTCGCCGCCCTGATAGCCGGTGACGACGCGGGCCGGAACGCCCGCGGCGCGCATCAGGAACACGAAGGCCGACGCGAAATGCTCGCAGAACCCCTGCCGGGTGTCGAACAGGAATTCGTCGACTGCATGGGTGCCCAGGAGGGGCGGGCTGAGCGTGTACCTCAGGTCGATGCCGCGCAGGCGTTCGAGAGTGCGAGCGAGGATCGCTGCGGGGTCGGAAGCTCCGGCTGTGATTGCCTTTGCCAGGCTTCTGCTGCGCGGATTGAAGTCGGCCGGAAGCCGCCGCGCCTCGGCAAGCACGAAGGCGTCTTCGTCCTTGCCCACCGCGGTTGCGGGATACGAGCGCAGGTCGAGGCGTGTGCGCATGCGCACGGGCTGTTCGGCGAGCAGCCGGAAGTCGCCGGCATAGCGCGTCTTCGGGATGCTCGCCGCCGGGAAATCGAGCGCGAGGAGCCAGGGCTGATTGTGCGCTTCGAGCGTGAGACGGTACTCGTAGGCGCGGCCCGAGGGTTTGTAACGGGGCGCCGCGGCGATCGTGCTGAAGCCCGGTCGCCAGCTTCGTCCGTCGTAGCGGGTGAGCACCGGGCCGCGCCAGTAGCGCTGGGACGGCGGGGGCGGAGCGCCGCTGAACTCGGCGCGGAAGGCGATTGCATCGGACAGGCCGAGCTGGCTGATCGAGCCGGGGGTCATCGTGTCGGAGAGCCCGGTCATGCCGCTGTACGCATCCGACGGCAGACCCCACAACGGTCCCTGCACGCGCGGGAACAGCACGAACAGGACCAGCATGAAGGGCAGGCCCTGCGCGAGGAGCACCGCGCTGGTGCGCAGCTGGGCAGCGGGCCGCGCGGCGGCATCCTCGAGACTCTGCAGGGTCGTCGTGGTCAGCAGCGCTCCGGCGAGCGCGAGAGCGGCGATACTCGGCGTCTGGTTGTAGAAGAACAGGCCGAGCTGCAGGAAGTAGGCGAGCAGGACGGCCGCGCGAAGGTCGCGCGGGGTGCGCGATTCGAGCAGCTTGAGGCACAGCAGCACGGCAAGCAGCGCGACGCCCGGATCCTTGCCGAAGAAATGGCCGAATTCGAACCGCACCCCGATTCCCGCTGCGACTGCAACGAGCAGGATGAGGAGCTGGCGGGGCGGCTTCCCGCGCCGCAACAGCAGTGCGCTGCGGATGGCGATGAGGCTGGCGCAGAGGACGATCAGCCAGTAGGGGAGTTCGATCGCGTGAGGTGCGAGCGTCGCCGTGACGGCAGCGAGCAGCCAGCCGAACTGCACAGGAGTGGGCGAGCGCGTGTCACGCATCGGCGGCGACGTCCGTTCCGAACAGGGCAAGACGCCGCAGGCAGTTCGCGCTGTGCTCGGATCCGCGCCCGGTCGCGATTCTTGCGCCGGGCAGGGCGAGCGAGAAGGCGAGACCCTGCTGCCCGGCGGCCACGATCCATGCCGTCATGCGCGATAGTCGGGCCTCGGTGCCGAGCTCCGCCGGCAGGGTGTTCCAGTCGAGATGGATCTCCCCGCCATCCATGCCGCTGAACTGTTTGGTAAGCATGGGGCCGCCGCGGGCGAGCGTCTTCCATGCGACGTGGCGCGGAGAGTCCGCCGGTTGATGCCGGCGCAGGCCGGCAAAATCGTCGTCGCCGGCCGATCCGGTCTGCCGCCCGAGGCTGCGGGATGCGCCTTCGGGCAGCGGCGGGGGTGTCGGTTCGGGGGCGGGATACACGAGGCAGCGCTGATCGGGGACCAGGATGCTCCAGGCGCGAATCAAGCCGAGAGGATAGGTCGTTTCGATGCGTACGCGGCCGAGCGTCATCCAGCCGCGTCCTGCGGTCACGGCCGGAACGATCACGTCGGCGCCGTCCCAGGCGCCGATCTCGAACGGCACGACCGCTCCGTGTGCCGTGAGACGCAGCGCAGGTCGCCGTGCAGGCCTGTGGTTGGCTACGACGATGTGGAAACTGGCACGTTCGCCGGCAAAGACCGGCTCGGCGCGTCCCGGTGAGAATGACAGGTGCAGCAGGTTGCGGAAGGCGTGCACGATGCTGGCAACAGACACGCCGCCGAGGAGGAATACCAGCGCATAACCGAGGCTCAGGTTGTAGTTGATCGATGCGATCAGCATGACCAGGAGCGCGGTCGCGAAGGCGAGGCCCGCGGGTGTGGGTAGCACGAAGATACGCCGCTGGCCGAGCACGATCGGGGACGGTTCAGGCGGTCCGACCCGAAACAGCCAGCGATCGAGGTGTCGACGCAGGGCGGTGAGATGGCGACGCGAAGCGATGAAGTGGCGACGTGAAGCGTCGGGGCGAGCCGGCATCAGACGACGGGTACGTCGCGGACGAGCTGGCTGAGTGCCTCGGGTGTGACGCTGCGCCCATCGCCTGCGGTATGCAGGCGATGGGCTGCGACGTGCGGGAATACGGTCTGGATGTCTTCGGGCAGGACGTGGTCGCGTCCGTCGATGAGGGCCCAGGCGCGAGCCGCGGCGATCAGGCCCAGGCCGGCGCGCGGGCTGAGGCCGGCCGCGAGCTCGGGGCTGTGGCGGGTGCTGGCGAGGAGCGCCTGGACGTAGTCGACGAGGCGCTCGGATACGGTGATTGCGTGCGCGGCCTGCTGCATCGCGAGCAGATCGTCGGGCTGGATCACCGCACGCTGGCGTTCGAGGAGTTCGCGCCTGTCCTCGCCCATCAGCAGTGCCCGTTCGGCGCTGCGGTCGGGATAGCCGAGGCGGATGCGCAGCAGGAATCGGTCGAGCTGGCTCTCGGGCAGGGGGAAGGTGCCGATCTGGTGAGACGGGTTCTGCGTCGCGATGACGAAGAACGGCTCGGGCAGCGGGTGCGTCTCGCTGTCCGCCGTGACCTGGCGCTCTTCCATGGCTTCCAGCAGCGCGCTCTGTGTCTTCGGCGTGGCGCGGTTGATCTCGTCGGCGAGGATGAGCTGGCTGAAGATGGGGCCGGGGTGGAAGCGGAAGCTGCCTGTGTCGCGGTCGAATATCGACACGCCGACGATGTCGGCGGGGAGAAGGTCGCTCGTGAACTGGATGCGCTGGAAGTGCAGACCGATGAGGCGTGCGATGACGTGCGCGAGCGTGGTCTTGCCCACGCCGGGGAGGTCCTCGATCAGCAGGTGCCCGCGCGCGATGAGGCAGGCGAGTGCGAGCCGCAATTCGCGGTCCTTGCCGAGGATGATGCAGTTGGCGGCTTCAAGAACGCGAATTGCGTAACGATGGGGCATGGCGCGGACGCTCTGTGAAATTCACCGGGAAGCGGTGATAATAGAGCAAAGACCGACAGGACGCGCCCTTCAAGGACGCGCCGATTCCAAGGCCGGGATGCGGGAAGCTTGGCCCGCACGCGAGAGAGGGGGGGTATGACGACGACTGCGTTCATCACGCACCGCGATTGCTGGCTGCACGACATGGGAACCTTCCATCCGGAATGTCCGGATCGGCTGGCGGCCATCAATGATCGGCTGATCGCCGCCGGTCTCGACATGTACCTTTCGTTCTATGACGCGCCGCTGGCGACGGAGGAGCAGATCGTCCGGGTGCATCCGGCGAACTATCTCGCGGAGCTCAACGCCAGCGTGCCCGATCACGGCATCCGCCATCTCGACCCCGATACCGCGATGAGTCCGGGAACGATGAAGGCGGCGTTGCGCTCGGCCGGCGCCGGCATTCTGGCGACGGATCTGGTGCTCAAGGGCGAAATCGAGAATGCGTTCTGTGCGGTGCGCCCGCCGGGCCATCACGCCGAGCGCGGCAAGGCGATGGGTTTCTGCTTCCTGAACAACGTGGCCATCGCCGCGCGCCATGCGCTGGAGGCGCACGGGCTGGAGCGCGTGGCGATCGTCGATTTCGACGTGCATCACGGCAACGGAACGGAAGACGCCTTTCGCGACGACCCGCGGGTGCTCATGGTGAGCATCTTCCAGCATCCTTTCTATCCGTACAGCGGTGCGGACTGCACGGCGCCGAACATGGTCAACGTGCCCGTGCCCGCGGGGACGCGCGGCGATGCCTTCCGTACCATCGTCGCCGAGCGCTGGGTGCCTGCGCTGAGGGAGCACAAGCCGCAGATGGTCTTCATATCGGCCGGTTTCGATGCGCATTACGAGGACGACATGGGCTCGGTCGGGCTGGTGGAGTCGGACTACGTGTGGGTCACCCAGCAGATCAAGGCCGTGGCCGAGGAATGCGGGCACAAGAACATCGTGTCGATCCTCGAGGGCGGCTATTCGCTGTCATCGCTGGCGCGCTCGGTCGTGGCGCACGTCAAGGCGCTTGCCGACCTTTGAGCGCCGGGCTGTGGGGCACCCGTGCCGGGTCGTGCGGGCGCGAGCCGGATCCGCGGGCCAGCCCTGCGAGCAAGCCACTGGCCGTCCGGCGTCGATCAGGTAGAATCGATTCTTTTAATTTTCGGCCGCTTCCATGATTACCGGATCGATTGTCGCCATCGTCACCCCGATGAACGAAGATGGCAGCCTGGACATTCCGCGCCTGCGCGCCCTGATCGACTTCCATGTTGCCGAGGGCACCGACGGTATCGTCATCGTCGGAACGACCGGCGAGTCGCCCACGGTGACCGTCGAAGAACACTGCGAGCTGATCCGCGTCGCGGTCGAACACGCGGCGGGACGTATCCCCGTGATCGCCGGCACCGGCGCCAATTCGACGGCCGAGGCCATCGAACTCGCGCGCTTCGCGCAGAAGGCGGGCGCCGTGGCGCACCTGTCGGTGGTGCCGTACTACAACAAGCCCACGCAGGAAGGGCTGTACCGCCACTATCGCTCGATCGCCGAGGCGGTCGAACTGCCGCTGATCCTGTACAACGTGCCGGGGCGCACGGTGGCCGACCTGTCCAACGACACTGCGCTGCGGCTGGCGCAGATTCCCAACATCGTCGGCATCAAGGACGCCACGGGCAGCATCGACCGGGCGTGCGACCTGATCGAGCGCGCACCCAAGGGATTTGCGCTGTATACCGGCGACGACATGACCGGCATGGCCTTCATGCTGTTGGGTGGTCATGGCGCGATCTCGGTGACGGCCAACGTCGCCCCGCGCGCGATGCACGAGATGTGCGCCGCAGCCATCGCCGGCGACGCGATCAAGGCGCGCGAGATCAATGCACGCCTTGTCGGCCTGCACCGCGACCTGTTCTGCGAGGCCAACCCGATTCCGGTGAAGTGGGCGGTCGAGCAGATGGGCCTGATCAAGTCCGGCATCCGCCTGCCGCTCACCCCGCTGTCCGAGGGCTTGCACGAGCGGGTACGTGCGGCAATGCGTCGTGCCAGCGTGAACGTCTGATTTTTCCTGGAATTACCGAAACTCATGAATCGTACCTTGCGTACTGCGGCCTCGCTGCTCGGCGCGGCCATCGCCCTGTCGGGTTGTTCCGGCTCCCTCGTCGAATCCAAGAAGATCGATTACAAGAGCGCACGGCAGCTGCCGTCGCTGGAGATCCCGCCGGACCTTACGGCGCCGACGCGCGATGACCGTTATGTGGTGCCGGATGTCTCGCCCAAGGGCGTGGCGACCTATTCGGCTTATGCGACCGACCGCGCACAGCCCCAACCGGCTGCAAGCCAGCAGCAGGTGCTGCCGAAGGTCGAGAGCATGCGCGTCGAGCGCGCAGGCAGCCAGCGCTGGCTGGTGGTCCAGGGCTCGGCGGAGACCATGTGGCCCAAGGTCAAGGACTTCTGGCTCGAAACGGGTTTCATCCTCAACGTCGAGCGTCCTGAAGTCGGCGTGATGGAGACGGACTGGGCCGAGGATCGCGCGAAGATCCCGCAGGACTTTATCCGCTCCGCGCTGGGCAAGGTGCTCGACGGCGTGTTCTCGACACCGGTACGCGACAAGTTCCGTACGCGACTGGAGGCGGGCAAGGATCCCGATACCGTCGAGATCTACATCAGCCATCGCGGCATGATGGAAATCTATCCCAACGAGGCCAAGGACACGACCGTGTGGCAGCCGCGCCCGGCCGATCCCGAGCTCGAAGCGGAAATGCTGCGTCGCCTGATGGTCCGGCTCGGCGCGGCGGAAGAGCGCGCGGCGGCAATCGTCGCGGCGGCGCCGGCGGCCGAGCGTGCCGCCCTCAAGGGGGCAAACGGTGGAAGCGTGGCGCTGGCGATCGACGAGTCCTTCGACCGGGCGTGGCGTCGCGTGGGCCTCGCGCTGGACCGCATCGGCTTCACGGTCGAGGATCGTGACCGCTCGAAGGGGCTTTTCTTTGTCCGTTACGTGGATCCGGATGCGGATGTGCAGACGAAGAAGTCCGAGGGCATCCTGTCCAAGCTCGCTTTCTGGCGCAGCAGCGAGCAGGTGGTGCAGAAGGGTGGCGAATACCGCCTGCGTGTCCGCGGTGAGGGCGAGAAATCGGTGGTCAGCGTGATGACCCGCGAGGGGGGTGAGGATTCGTCCGAAACCGCGCGCAAGATCCTGGGGTTGCTGCAGGAGCAGTTGCGCTGAGGAGCCGGGCGCGGCTTGCGGGGCCGACAGGTCCGCAGGCCGCGCTGCGATTTACGCGGCCAGGTGGCTGCGTGGCCTGACCGCGGCGGCAGTGAAGACTGCGACTGCGACGGACAACAAAAAAAGCCGGCTCGAGAGCCGGCTTTTTTGCGTCGCTGCGAGAGCGAAATTACTTCTGCGCGCCGTCCTTCGGAGCTTCGGCGGGGGCAGCGGCCGGAGCAGCGGCAGCCGGGGCGGCTTCCTGAGCCGGGGCAGCAGCAGGAGCAGCAGCCGGCGCGGCTTCCGGGGCGGCCGGAGCAGCAGCCGGCGCAGCCGGAGCGGCGGCGGGGGCTTCAGCCTTCGGAGCTTCGGCCGGCTTGCCGCAGGCGGCGAGGGCGAGGGCGAGCAGGGAAGCAACGAGGAGCGACTGTTTCATGTTCGATGTCCTTTCTTTTGGGGCTAGATGGATGATCAGTTCCAGCCGGGCGGATGCAAACAGCCTCCCGTCCGGTGAACCTCAGGAAATTCTAGCATGTGATTCAGGTGTGCCAATAGTTTGTTGGTGCAATGCAATAAGGAAAAACGATAGGTCAAATGTCAAGTGGCGTGCCGACTGAACTCGCCTCGCCATTCATCCAGAATGTTTCGAATTGCGTAGCGAGGTGCGCCAGTGAGCCCGCTACCTCGGCGCTGCTCTTTCCGCGCGGCAGGTCCTGGTGGAAGCGGGTTACGAGGTGGCGGTCGTCTGCGATCAGGAAGGGCTGGCTCCAGATGCGGGCCCCCGCATCGGCGGTGCGGACACTGGCGCAGTGCGCATAGTGGCTGAGCAGGCGCGTGAGGCGGGGGCAGTCCTGTTGCAGCCAGGTGGTGGAGTGCAGCAGGATGCGCAGGGCGTCGCGGCGCGTGCTCTGCGAGCACAGGCGTTCCAGCTGCGCGATGCCTTGCCGGCTCTCCAGGCCGCATTCGCGCAGATCGGGATCGAAGACGATCACCGTTTGCTGCGCGTTCTCCAAGGCGCCGATGAGGGCTGCGCGGTATTCGCCGTAGGTGTCGAAAGTCTGTTCGCGTGGAGTATCCATGGTCAGTGCGTGCACGGTGGGGCGGGCGGGGGCGGAGGCCGGATGCGACCGCCTGTTTGTCGCCCGATCGCGGCAATTATAGAACCCGACGGGTAAAGCACTCTGCGAGTAGGTAAAATCGCGCTCTTTTGGGCGGACGCTTGATGCCTGTTGCTGTCATCGAATCACTGGACCATGAAGGGCGCGGCTTCACCCGCGTGGACGGCAAGGCGGTGTTCGTCGATGGCGCGTTGCCCGGCGAGACGGTCGAATACCGCGTGGTGCGCCAGAGGCCGAGCTACGATCTGGCCGAACTGGAGCGCGTGCTCAGGCCCAGCGGGCAGCGGGTGGCGCCGCCCTGTCCGCATTACGGTACGTGCGGTGGCTGCTCGATGCAGCATTTCGATTCGGTGGCACAGGCGGCGACCAAGCAGCGCGTGCTCGAGGATGCGCTGTGGCACATCGCCAAGGTCACGCCGGAAGTGGTGTATCCGGCGATCCACGGGCCGGCATGGGGCTATCGCTACCGCGCGCGCATCGGCGTGCGGATGGTGCCGTCGAAGGGCGGGGTGCTGATCGGTTTTCACGAGCGTCGTAGCAGCTACATCGCCGACATGCAGAGCTGTGCGGTGCTGCCTGCGCATGTGTCGGCGTTGCTGCCCGAGCTGCACGAGCTTGTCGCGGGACTGTCGATTCCCGACCGGCTGCCGCAGATCGAGATCGCGGTGAGCGCGGACGTCACGGTGCTGGTGTTCCGCAACCTGATGCCGTTCACGCCGCAGGACATCGCGCGTCTCGCGGCGTTTGCCGACTTGCATGGCGTGCAGGTGTGGCAGCAGCCGGGCAGCCCGGAAACGGCCAAGCCGTTGCATCCGAAGAAGGGGCCGGGGCTCACGTATACGCTGCCCGAGTTCGATGTGACGCTGGACTTCCTGCCGACGGACTTCACGCAGGTGAACGTCGACATCAACCGGCTGCTGATCCGGCGCTCGATGCAACTGCTTGACCCGCAGCCGGGCGAGCGCATCGCCGATCTGTTCTGCGGTCTGGGGAATTTCAGCCTGCCGATCGCGCGCCGCGGGGCGCATGTGATCGGGGTCGAGGGCAGTGACACGCTGGTCGCGCGGGCTCTGAAGAATGCGCGGCGCAACGGCCTGGCGGAACGGACCGAGTTCTACGCGGCGAATCTCTTCGAGGCCACCGAGGACAGCCTCGCCGCGCTCGGCCGGTTCGACAAGCTGCTGATCGATCCGCCGCGCGAGGGGGCGATCGCGGTGGTCAAGGCGCTGAGCGAACAGCAGATGCCGCCGCGCATCGTGTATGTGTCGTGCAACCCGGCGACGCTCGCGCGCGACGCGGCGGTACTGGTGCGCGAAAAGGGCTATGTGCTGCGTGGCGCGGGGATCGCGAACATGTTCCCGCAGACCTCGCACGTCGAGTCGATCGCGCTGTTCGAGCGGGGCTGACATGCGAAGGCGGGGTGATATACTCCGCCGCTTCCGGAGGTGTGGCAGAGTGGTCGATTGCACCGGTCTTGAAAACCGGCAACGGGCAACCGTTCGTGAGTTCGAATCTCACCGCCTCCGCCAGATCCTGCCCATGTTCCCCGCATCTACCGGCGACGGGATCTTCCACCCATCATTCTGCGCATGTCCCGCGTCATTCTCCTGAACAAGCCTTTCGGCGTGATCTGCCAGTTCACGGCGGAGCCGGGGCGGCCGACGCTCAAGGATTTCGTGCCGGTGCCCGGTGTGTATGCGGCCGGGCGGCTCGATACTGACAGCGAGGGGCTGCTGCTGCTGACTGATGACGGCGCACTGCAGCACCGGATCGCGGATCCGCGCCACAAGCTGCCCAAGACCTATGTCGTGCAGGTCGAGGGGGAGCCGGACGAGGACGCCTTGGCGCGGCTGCGCGGGGGGCTGGACTTGGGCGATTTCGTGACACGGCCGTGCGATGTGCGGCGTATTTCGGAGCCCGACTGGCTTTGGCCGCGCGATCCTCCCGTGCGTTTCCGCAAGAGTGTGCCGACGGCGTGGCTGGAAATCGTGCTGCGCGAGGGGAAGAACCGGCAGGTGCGACGGATGACCGCGAAGGCGGGGTTCCCGACGCTGCGCCTGATCCGGGTGGCGATCGGAGCGTGGTCGCTCGCGGGCCTGGCGCCGGGGGCGTGGCGCGCCGAAGAGGTGGATGGCGGGCGCCTTGGCAACGAAGGACGGGCGCGCACGGCCGGTTCCTCACGCGTCCAGCGTTCTTAACTGCGGTGCGGCGTGCGCGGTAGAATCGCGCTTCCCAATTATTCCCCCAGGGCTTTCCGGCGATGAGTCTTCCGTCCCTTTTCGGCCGCTGCGCGGTGATCGTCACGCTGGCCGCTGCCTGCCTGCCCGCTGCCCGTGCGGAATTGCCGATGGTCGAGCTGGGGGCGGGGATGCACCGCATCGAGGCGGAACTGGCGCATACCGATCAGGCGCGCCAGATCGGCCTGATGAATCGCAAGGCGATGCCGCTGCAGCACGGCATGGTGTTCGCGTTTGCGCAGGATGCGCGTCACTGCATGTGGATGAAGAACACGCTGATACCTTTGTCGGTGGCATTCATGGATCGCGACGGGCGCATCCTGAACATCGCCGACATGCAGCCGCAATCGGAGACCAGCCATTGCGCCGCGGCGCCGGCGCGCTTCGCGCTGGAGATGAATGCCGGCTGGTTCGCCGCGCGCGGCATCGGCGCCGGTACGGTGGTCCGCGGCGTCGACCGGCTGCCTGCCGGACGCTGATGCGCCGATGGCGGCGCGTCGGCCGCCGCACTTTCCAAGACGCGATTTAGGGCTGTTTTCCCGCGCTTATCCGGCGGCGGGGCTTGCCGGTGTGCGGCGATAATTGCCGCACGTCGCCGAGTGTCCGTGCTGAACGGGGCACATCCGGCGTGCAGGCAAGGAGTCGGCCGTGGCCGAAGACAGCGATCTCGAGAAAACCGAACAGCCATCGGCACGAAGGCTGGAACAGGCCCGCGAGGAAGGGCAGATTCCGCAGTCGCGCGAGCTGTCGACCTTTCTCGTCCTGATCACGGGCATCGGCGCGCTGTGGATGATGGGGGAATGGATCTCGGGGCGGATCCTCGGCATGTTGCGCGCCGGTTTTGCGATCGAGCGGGCGCGTGCCTTCGATGCGAAGCTGATGCTGGAGAGCTTCGGCAATCTGTTCACCGATGCGCTGCTGACGATGATGCCGCTGTTCGGGATCCTGATGGTCGCGGCGATCGCGGCGCCGGTCCTGATGGGGGGCTTCGTGTTCGCGCCCAAGATGCTGGGGCTGAAGCTCGAACGCATGAACCCCGTCCAGGGCATCGGCCGCATGTTCTCGCTGCACGGGTTGGCGGAACTGGTGAAGTCGCTGCTGAAGGCGGCGGTGGTCGGCCTGATGGGCGTCTTCGCGGTGTGGCGCGAGCACGAGCACATCTTCGGCCTGACGGGCGAGGCGGTGGAGGCGGCGGTGCCGGACTTCCTTGAGATGGTGCTGTTCGCGACGCTGCTGATCATCATGGGGCTCGCGATCCTCGCGCTGATCGACGTGCCTTTCCAGCTGTGGCAGTACAACAAGAAGCTGCGCATGACGAAGGAAGAGGTCAAGCGCGAGAGCAAGGAACAGGAAGGCGATCCGCAGGTGAAGGGGCGCATCCGCGCGATGCAGCGCGAGATGGCACGCCGCCGCATGATGACGCAGGTGCCGAAGGCGGATGTGGTGGTGACGAACCCGACACACTTCTCGGTGGCGCTGAAGTACGACGCGGACAAGATGCGTGCGCCTATCGTCGTCGCGAAGGGGCGCGGCGAGGTCGCGCTGAAGATCCGCGAGTTGGCGAAGGAACACAAGGTGCCGATGCTGGAGGCGCCGCCGCTCGCGCGTGCGCTGTACAAGCATTGCGAACTGGAGCAGGCGGTGCCCGGTGCGCTGTACACGGCGGTGGCCGAGGTGATGGCCTACGTGTATCAGCTCAACCACTGGATGGCTCACGGCGGACTTCCGCCCGCGGCGCCCGGCAAGCTGCCGGTGCCCGCCGACATGGACCCCGGCGCGCCCGACTGAGCGGGCGTGCGGAACGGACGATGCGATAGAGGCTGGCAATGAACGATGTCCTCAACCTGCGTGCGCTGCTGACGCCGACGAACCTGCGGATGCTGGGTGCGCCGATCTTCATCATCATGGTGCTGTCCATGATGGTGCTGCCGCTGCCGGCGTTCGCGTTGGACGTGTTCTTCACCTTCAACATCGCCGTGTCGGTGATGGTGATGCTGGTGGCAATGTACACGCGCCGGCCGCTGGAGTTTTCGGTATTCCCGACCGTGCTGCTGGTGACGACGCTGCTGCGCCTGGCGCTGAACGTCGCGTCGACGCGCATCGTGCTGCTCGAGGGGCATACCGGCCCTGACGCTGCGGGCAAGGTCATCGAGGCCTTCGGACACTTCCTCGTCGGCGGCAACACGGCGATCGGTCTGGTCGTGTTCGTGATTCTCGTCGTCATCAACTTCGTCGTGGTGACGAAGGGCGCGGGGCGTATCGCGGAAGTGAGTGCGCGCTTCACGCTGGACGCAATGCCCGGCAAGCAGATGGCGATCGACGCCGACCTCAATGCGGGGCTGGTCGACGAGGCGGAGGCGAAGCGCCGGCGCAAGGAGGTCGCTCAGGAGGCGGAGTTCTTCGGCGCGATGGACGGTGCGTCGAAGTTCGTTCGTGGCGATGCGGTCGCGGGCATCGTGATCCTGCTGATCAACATCGTCGGCGGACTGCTCGTCGGCATCATCCAGCACGACATGCCGGCGGGCGTCGCGGTCGAGACCTATACGCTGCTGACGATCGGCGACGGCCTGGTCGCGCAGATCCCGGCGCTGATCATTTCCGTCGCGGCGGGTATGGTCGTTGCGCGTGTCGGCGACGACGCGGACGTGGGTGGCCTGGTGATCAGCCAGGTGTTCTCGAATCCGCAGGTGCTGATGCTCACGGCGGCGATCATCGGGGTGCTGGGTCTGATTCCCGGCATGCCGAATCTGGTGTTCATCCTGATGGCCGGTTCGCTCGGCTGGCTCGCCTGGCGGCGCTTCGGCATCGCGCGCCAGGAGGCGGTTGCGGCCGCACGCGTGGCGCCCGAGGCCGCGGCGGCGGTGCCTGCGGCCGAGAGCCAGGAGGCGAGCTGGAACGACGTCGCGCCGGTGGACGTGTTGGGGCTGGAAGTCGGCTACCGGCTGATTCCGATGGTCGACAAGGGGCAGGACGGCGAGCTGCTGAAGCGCATCCGCGGGCTGCGCAAGAAGTTCGCGCAGGACGTCGGCTTCCTGTCGGCGCCGGTGCATATCCGCGACAACCTCGAACTCAAGCCGAACGCGTACCGCATCGCGCTGAAGGGCGTCGAGATCGGTTCCGGTGAAGCCTATCCGGGCCAGTATCTGGCAATCAACCCGGGGCGGGTGACCGGGCCGCTCGTCGGGCGCGAGACACGCGATCCGGCGTTCGATCTGCCGGCATACTGGATCGACGCGAGCCAGCGCGAGCAGGCGCATGCGCTGGGCTACACGGTCGTCGACGCGAGCACGGTGGTCGCGACGCACCTCAACCACCTGATCCTGAACCACGCGGCGGAGCTGCTCGGGCGCCAGGAGACGCAGGCGCTGCTCGACCACATCAGCAAGACGACGCCGAAGCTCGTCGAGGACCTCGTGCCGGCGCTGCTGCCGGTCGCGACGGTGCAGCGCGTGCTGCAGAACCTGCTCGAAGAAGGGGTCAATATCCGCGACATGCGCACGATCATCGAGACGCTCGCCGAGAACGCGCCGCGCACCCAGGACCCGCTCGAACTCACGTCGCGCGTGCGCCAGGCGCTGGGACGCTCGATCCTGCAGAGCCTGTTCCCGGGTAATGCCGATATCCAGGTGATGGCCCTGGATCCGACGCTCGAGCGCATCCTCATGCAGGCCATGTCGACGGGTGGCGGCGATGGCGGCGTCATCGAGCCGAGCCTCGCCGACGGCATGCTGCGCCACGCGGCCGAGGTGTCGCAGCGGCAGGAGGACATGGGGCTGCCGCCGGTGCTGCTGGTGCCGCCGCAGCTGCGCTGGCTGTTGTCGCGCTTCCTGCGCCGTGCGGTGCCTTCGCTGAAGGTCATAGCGAATTCGGAAGTGCCCGAGACGCGCACGATCCGCGTCACGGCGATGGTCGGCGGCGCCGCGCGCTGAGCGCTTTTGAGGAAACCGTCGCGGGCCGGATTTGCGGGGGGAAACCGGGTCTATTCCGCGCTATCGATCCGTCTCCCCGCCACCATAATCGGTTCCATGCTGCGCACAGAGCGCGGTAGTCGGGAGAACCACCATGAACGTCAAGCGCTACTTTGCCCCCTCCGCCCGTGAGGCCCTGCGTGCCCTGAAGGCCGAACTCGGTGCCGATGCCATCGTGCTGTCGAACCGCGCGGTCGAAGGCGGCGTCGAGATCCTGGCTCTGCCGGCGGATGACGTCGGAGCGCTGCCGGGGACGCAGCGCGCTGCAGCGCCTGCTCCCCAGCCGACCCCCCGACCGGCTCCGCTTGCGCCTGCGCCTTCGGCCGAGGACGACGACTTCCAGGTAAGCCTGTCGGGACGTGCGCCCGCAGCCCCGGCCGCCACGCCGAAGCCGGCGAAGATCATCCGCCCGTTCAACCCGCCGCGCATGGAGACGGCGGACTACGTGATGCGTACGCGCGCAGCGGCACTGAGCGAGCAGTACTCGATCGACGACTGGAGCGCGCCCGACTCCGTGCCCGCTCCGCTTGCCGCGACGACGGCTCCTGCCCCGAAGCAGCCGGCCCCGGCCGCAGCGCAGGTCCGCGCCGCCGAGCCCGCACGCGAGGTCGAGGACGAGCGCATCCGTTCGCTGCAGGAAGCGAACGTCCAGCTGATGAAGGAAATGGCCGGTATCCGCAGCATGATCGAGCGTCAGCTCGCGGGCTTCGCCTGGGGCGAGACCCGGCGCAAGGCGCCCGCACGCGCCGACATCGTCGGCGAGCTGCTCGAAGCCGGTTTCTCCGGCGTGCTCGCGCGCCGGCTGGCCGAATCCGTGGATGAAGAGGCTTCGCCGGAGGACGCGCGTGCCGCGGTGAAGAACGCGCTCGCGAGCGATCTGCGTGCGGTCGCGTCGGATGCGGACATCATCGATCGTGGCGGCGTTTATGCGCTGGTGGGGCCGACCGGCGTGGGCAAGACCACGACGACGGCAAAGCTCGCAGCACGCTGCGTCGTGCGTCACGGTGCGGAACGGCTGGCGCTGATCACGACCGACGGCTACCGGATCGGCGCACAGGAGCAGCTGCGCATCTACGGCCGCATCCTCGGCGTGCCGGTGTTCTCGGTGCGCGACGCCGCCGACCTGCGCCAGACGCTTGCCGAGCTGCGCAACAAGCACATGGTGCTGATCGACACGATGGGCATGAGCCAGCGCGACAAGATGGTTGCCGATCAGGCGGCGATGCTGACCGGTGCCGGTGATGTGCGCCGCCTGCTGCTGCTCAATTCGACCTGTCGCGGCGATACGCTCGCCGACGTCGTGCGTGCCTACAGCGGGCCGGACCTGGCGGGCTGCGTGCTGACCAAGGTCGACGAGGCGGCGTCGCTCGCCCCGGCGCTGGATGTGGCCGTGCGCAACGAACTCAACGTGTTCTACGTCGCCAACGGCCAGCGCGTGCCGGAGGACCTGCACCTGCCGAATCGCGCCTACCTGCTGCACCGCGCGCTGCGCGAGCAGGGGGCCGAATCGCCGTGGAAGCTGCAGGGCGACGAAGCGGCGCTGATGCTGGCGGCCGGCGGAGTCTGACATGATCGACCCGCGGGAAGACCAAGCGGCAGGGCTGCGGCGCCTGTTCCGGCGCGCGCCCCCGACGGTCGTCGCGCTGTACGCGACCGGACGCCGCCGTGCGCATGTCGCGCTGCAGGCGGCGCACCGCATCGCCGGGCACAGCCAGCGCGTGCTGCTGCTCGACGAGGTGCAGGGCGAGGATTCGCTGGCCGGGGTGCTCGGCCTGCCTGCCGGGGGAGACCTGTTGAGCGTGCTCGGCGGTCGCAGTTCGGTGCGGGAACTCGTCCAGCCGGTGCCGGGCCTGCTCGGGCGCGTGCCTGTGGCTGCCTGTGCCCTCGCATTGCCGCTGCTCGACGACGAACGGCGCGAATGCCTCCTCGCGGCATTGCGCACGCTGCAGCGTCCGGCGAGCTTCATCCTCATTAACTCGGCGTGCGAGAGTGCGGCCGATCCGTCGCCCTTCGCGCTGGCGGCGCCGCGCCGTCTGGTTGTCGCCGAGGCGAGTCGCAGCGGTGCGACGGACGCCTATCAGGTGATCAAGGGGCTCGCCGCGGCCGGGGCGGGTTCGCTGCACGTGGCCGTGTGCGGTGCACGCGGCCGTGCCGACGCCGCGGCCTTCTTCCGCAGCCTCAACGAACTGGTGCGCCGCCACGTCGGCGTGCCCCTCGCCTGGCTGGGCGAGCTCGAGCGCGACGAGTTGGCGGCTGGCCTGGGGCGCAGTGCGGCGGAAGCGTCTCCGCGCGATGCGGAGGCCGCCTTCCTGCGGCGCCTCGCGGCTTTCGGCAGCGCAGGGGCCGGCGCGGCGGCCGTTCGCGGGAGGCTGGCATGGGATTGAGCGCGTACCCGTTTGGCAAAAGCGGGCCGGCAGGGGGACAATGGAAATCCGCTGGTTTGCCCCCATGCCCGGAAACCCGTCCGGGCCGGAAGAAAATACAGGCGAAGTGGATGTACGACGCAGCAGGTAATCTCGACAAGAACCATCTGGTGGAGGCTTATGCCCCCCTGGTCAAGCGCATCGCCTATCACCTGATGGCGAAGCTGCCGGCCAGCGTGCAGATGGACGACCTGATCCAGAACGGCATGATGGGCCTGCTGGATGCGATCGGCCGCTACGAGGACGGGCTCGGCGCGCAGTTCGAGACCTACGCGGTGCAGCGCATCCGCGGCGCGATGCTCGACGGCTTGCGCGAGAACGACTGGCTGCCGCGCAGCATGCGGCGCGACATGCGGCGCATCGAATCGGCGGTGCACGAGCTCGAGCAGCGCAACGGGCGTCAGCCGAGCGAGGCGGAGCTCGCGGAATTGCTGGGGATGCCGCTCGCCGAGTACCAGCGCATGCTGCAGGACGCGCGCGGCTACCAGCTCGTGCATTTCGAGGACTTCACCGATGGCGAGGGCGAGGACTACTTCGAGCGCCACCTCGGCGAGCACGAGTCGAATCCGGCCGACATCCTCGAGAAGGCCGACATGCGCAACGCGCTCGTGCGGGCGATCGAGGATCTGCCCGAGCGCGAGAAACTGATGATGGCGCTGTACTACGACGAGGAGCTCAACCTGCGCGAGATCGGCGAGGTGCTGGGCGTTTCCGAGTCGCGCGTGTGCCAGCTCCACAGCCAGGCCGTGGCGCGCCTGCGCTCGCGCATCCTGGGGGCCGCGCGCCCGGCCGGCGCGACGACCGGGGCGCGCCGCGGACGGCCGCCCAAGAATCCGCCGTCCGGCGCCTGAGCGGGCCGGCCGGGGGACTGCGGACATGGACAAGATCAGCGTCGTCGGGCTCACCCTCGGCATCGCCGCCCTGATCATGGGGCAGGTGATCGAGGGCGGCCATATCGCGTCGCTCCTGCAGCCCACCGCCTTCCTGATCGTGATCGGCGGCACGCTGGGCGCGGTGATGCTGCAGAGTCCGCTGAAGGTCTTCCGCGAAGGCATCCGCATGACCCGATGGGTCTTCGTGCCGCCGCCGTCGAGCCACGCAGCGCTGATCCGCCAGGCGACGAGCTGGAGCCAGATCGCGCGCAAGGAAGGGCTGTTGGCGCTGGAGGCGCAGATCCCGCGCATCCACGACGCATTCACCCGCAAGGGGCTACAGCTCCTTGTAGATGGCGTCGAGCCGCAGCGGCTGCGTGAGGTGCTGGAGGTCGAGATCGACGCCTGGGCGGCGCAGATGCGCCAGGGCGCGCGTATCTGGGAGGCGGCGGGCGGCTACGCGCCGACGCTGGGCATCCTGGGGGCGGTGCTGGGTTTGATCCACGTGATGGAGAACCTGACCGATCCGTCGAAGCTGGGCGCCGGAATTGCGGTGGCCTTCGTCGCCACCGTGTATGGCGTGGGCTTCGCCAACCTCGTTTTCCTGCCGATGTCGAAGAAGCTGATGGCTTACGTGGCCGACGGGGTATCGCAGCGCGAGATGCTCGTCGACGGGCTGGTGGGTATCGCCAACGGCGACAACCCGCGCATCATCGAGAGCCGCATGCAGGGCTACATGGCCTGAGCGTGCCGCGATGCGACGCCACCGCCGACACCGCCAGCTGGACGACGCGAACCACGAGAATCAGGATCGCTGGCTCGTGTCCTATGCCGACTTCATCACGCTGCTGTTCGCGTTCTTCGTCGTGATGTATTCGCTGTCGTCGGTGAACGAAGGCAAGTACCGCGTCCTGTCCGATTCGCTGATCAACGCCTTCCGCAACATTACCGTGAATGTGCCGGGCGACCCGGTGATCGCGCCGCCCCCGGCCGTCGCCCCGCCCAAGCCCGCGCCGCTGACGCCGACCCCCGACGAAGAGGTCGAGAAGCGGCGCCGCGCCGAGTACAAGCGCATGACGACGATGGCCGAGGATATCCGTCGCGTGCTGGATCCGCTCACGCAGGGTGGGCAGGTCCGTGTGTCCGAAGGCGCGCGCGGGATCTCGGTGGAGATCAACGCCAAGGTGCTGTTCGCGCCGGGCGATGCGGTGCTTGCGCCGGCCGCCGTCGCCGCGTTGCGCGCGGTCGCGGAAGTGCTGGCGCGCGCGGAGTTTCCCGTGACGGTGGAAGGTCATACCGACAACGTGCCGATCCGCAACGGGCGCTTCCCGTCGAACTGGGAGCTGTCCGCGGTGCGCGCCTCGACGGTCGTGCGGCTCTTCATCGAATCGGGGGTGCGCGGCGCCCGCCTCACCGCGGCCGGCTACGCGGACCAGCGGCCGCTCACCGACAACACCAACGAGGAAGGCCGCGCGCGCAACCGGCGCGTGACGATCCTGATCGAGTCGATGATCGGCGAGCCGCCGCCGCGCGCGCCGGGGCAGATCCGCGAGGGCGATCCGATCCGCTCGATCCTTCCTCCGGGCGAGGCCGTCGGGAGCGAGGAAACTCCACCCGCCCGCTGAGGTTCTCCGCTGTCGGGCGGGGCGCGGGCCGCGTTTCTCGCGGAAATCCGAAGGAAGCGTGCGGCTCTCCGGCGTCGATGCCTTGGTGCCGTTGCCTGCGGCCGGAGTGCTCATCATCCGCGCCGGGCACGGCGACGCATCAGGCGGTCGTCAGGGCCGTGGGCGCGACCTTGGGCGTGAGTGCCATGCCCTTGCGCGCACGGCGGTGGACGAGCGGCACGAGCTGGTTCGGCTTGAGCTCGACGGCGATGGTCTTGCTGCCACGACCGATGCCTTCGACCCGGAGCGTCGCGTCGTCGGGCGGCACGGCCACCGCGACCAGCGCCTCCTTGTCGTCGAGCGCCATCACGATGACGCCGCGTCCGCCGGCCTGCACCTTCATCTCGCTGCGCATGAAGACCAGGATGCGGCCGTGCTCCGACACCGCGGCGATGCGCTCGCCCACGACGCGCGCCGGCACCAGCACCTTCTCGCCCTTCTCCAGCGTCATGAAGGCCTTGCCCGCGCGCTGGCGGCTGGTCGCATCGGCGAGCGTGCAGATGAAGCCGTAGCCGCCGGAGTTGGCGAAGAACCAGCTCGACTCGGGTTCCGCGGTGAGCACCTGCGCCGTCTTGCCGCCGTCCTGGAAGTCGACGAGCGTCGCGATCGGCGCGCCGTCGCCGCGCCCGCCGGGCAGGTCCGACACGCGCACGGTGTAGGCGCGGCCGTTGGTGTCGAAGACGACCAGCGGCCAGGTGGTGCGCGTCTCGATCACGGCGAAGGCGAAGTCGCCCGCCTTGTAGCTGATCGCCGCGGCGTCGATGCCGTGGCCCTGGCGCGAGCGCACCCAGCCGTTCTTCGATACGATCACGGTGACCGGCTCGTCGGCCACGCTGATCTCGGCCGGGGCGACCGCGGCGACGGCCTCGATCACGGTGCGGCGGTTGTCGCCGTATTTCTTGGCGTCGTCTTCGATCTCCTTGAGGATCAGCCGGGTCATCGCGGCGCGGCTGTCGAGGATGTGCTGCAGGCCCTCGCGCTCGTCCTTGAGCTCGCCCAGTTCCTTCTCGATCCTGAAGCCTTCGAGGCGCGCGAGCTGGCGCAGGCGGATCTCGAGGATGTCCTCGGCCTGCACGTCGGAGAGGCCGAAGGCGGCGATCAGCGCGGGCTTGGGTTCGTCCGACTCGCGGATCACGCGGATCACTTCCTCGATGTGCAGGAAGGCGATCATGCGGCCTTCGAGGATGTGGAGCCGGCGATCGACCTCGTCGAGGCGGTGGCGGGTGCGGCGCTCGACGGTGACGTAGCGGAAGTCGATCCACTCGCGCAGGATCTGCACGAGGTTCTTCTGCTGCGGGCGGCCGTCGCGGCCGATCATCGTCATGTTCACCGATGCCGAGCTTTCGAGGCTGGTGTGCGCGAGCAGCACCGCCATGAACTCGTCACGACTCTGGCGGGACGAGCGCGGCTCCAGCACGATGCGCACCGGTGCCTTGTCGCTGGATTCGTCGCGCACGGTTTCCAGCACGCCGAGCACGAGTTGCTTGAGGTTCTTCTGTTCCTGGCTGACTTCCTTCTTGCCGGCGCGTGGCTGCGGGTTCGTCAGTGTTTCGATCTCGGCGAGCACGCCGGCGGCGGATACGCCGTGCGGCAGCTCGTCGATGATCACGCGCCACTGGCCGCGGGCGAGCTCCTCGACGTGCCAGCGCGCGCGCACGCGCAGGCTGCCGCGTCCGCTCGCATAGGCGTCGCGGATCACCTCGGGCGAGGAGATGAGCTGTCCGCCGCCGGGGAAGTCGGGGCCGGGCAGCAGCGGCAGGACGTCGTCGAGGGTGGCATCCGGGTGGCGGATCAGGTGGCAGGTGGCGTCGGTCACTTCGCGCAGGTTGTGCGGCGGGATCTCGGTCGCCATGCCGACCGCGATGCCCGAGGCGCCGTTGAGCAGCACGAAGGGCAGGCGCGCGGGCAGCAGCTGCGGCTCCTCGAAGGCGCCGTCGTAGTTCGGCACGAAGTCGACGGTGCCGCGGTCGATCTCGGCGAGCAGGAGTTCCGCGATCGGCGTCAGGCGGCATTCGGTGTAACGCATCGCCGCGGCGGAGTCGCCGTCGCGCGAGCCGAAGTTGCCCTGGCCGTCGACCAGCGGGTAGCGCAGCGAGAAATCCTGCGCCACGCGCACCATCGCGTCATAGACGCTGGAGTCACCGTGCGGGTGGTACTTGCCGATGACGTCGCCGACGACGCGCGCGGACTTCACGTGCTTGGACGTGGCCGACAGGCGCATCTCGTTCATCGCGTACAGGATGCGGCGCTGCACCGGCTTCATGCCGTCCTCGACCTGCGGCAGCGCGCGCGACTTCACGACGCTCATGGCGTAGGCGAGGTAGGCGCGCTCGGCGTAGCGGTCGAGCGCGAGGGTGCCGTCGTCGGGCGGAGGCGCGTCGTCGTCGCCGGATGCGGGTGGGGCCGGGGGCGCGGGCGGAGGGCTGTTGAAAAGATCCAGGGATTCGGTAGTCATGAAGCGTTCGAATAGGTAGCGGCGGGTTCCATCAGGTTCGATTCCGTCCAGTTTTCCAGGGCGAGGCCATCGACCCGCGCGAATTCGCGGGTGTTGTTGGTGACCAGGATGCAGCCGAGCGTCAGTGCATGCGCGGCGATCTGGGTGTCGAGCGCGCCGATCGGCGTACCGCGTCGTTCGAGTTCGGTGCGCAGTTTCGCGTAGTGCCAGATCGCGCGGTCATCGAAGGGCGCAACGTCAAGTGGCAGCAGAAAGGTTTCCAGCGCGCTTCGATTGCGGGCCGAAGCGCTTTTCTCGACGCCGTAGGCAAGTTCGGCGGCGGTGATTGCGGACATGCCGATGTCGCCAATGGAATGTGCTTCGAAGCGGGCGCGCACATGCGCCGGGCGTTGATTGATCAGGTAGATGCAGATGTTGGTGTCGAGCATGTACCTCACGGCAACAGTGCCTCCCGGGCGGGCTGATCGGGCTGGTTGCGGTCGATCGTGAAGTCCGGCTCGAAAGCATCCAACGCGGCGAACAAAGTGCCCCAGCCATGGCGTGGCAGCAGTACGACCGCGTCGCCAACGCGCTTGATGAATACTTCGTCGCCTTCGAAGCGGAACTCCTTGGGCAACCTTACGGCCTGGCTGCGGCCATTGATGAACAACTTGGCGGTTTCCATGGCGGCCTCGATTGACGGTATCTACCGATAGTATATATCACGGTCGATGACATCGCCCGACCCGCCTGAATTGCGCCGGCGACCCGATCGGCTTAGAGTCCTTGCAGGGGTCCGCCGCGGGCAGCGCGCATTCTGGCAGTGTTCCCGCTGAAAGTTCAAGAATGTCGAGGCATCTGCGCCGGCTTGGCGTTCGGCCGGCGCGGTATTGACCCTATCCGCGGCAGCCATATCTTCTCTTCCGAACGGTCCCTTGCGATGAACCTGCGTTTCGTCGAAGCCTTCCTGTGGGTCGCGCGCCTCAAGAGCGTCACCCGCGCAGCGGACAAGCTGTGCCTGACCCAGTCGGCGGTGTCGAGCCGCATCGCGAGCCTGGAGGAGGAGTTGGGCGTGCCGCTGATCGACCGGCGCGAACGGCACTTCCGTCTCACCAATGCCGGCAACCGCTTCCTCGTCTTCGCCGAGCGCCTGCTCGACATCCAGCGCGAGTTGAAGAGCGAGATCGGCCTGCCCGAGCCGCAGGCGATGACGATGCGCATCGGCGGGATCGAGTCGGTGCTGCACACCTGGCTGATCCCGCTCGTCGAGCACCTGCGCCGCACGCAGCCGCACATCGAGTTCGAGCTGACGGTGGAAATGACGCCGGTGATCACCGAGCAGTTGCGGCGCGGCGGTCTCGATCTCGCGTTCGCAGCGATGCCCGCCGCGGGCGAGGGCATCCGCGTCGCGGAAATGCCCTCGCTGGAGATGGTGTTCGTCGGGCGTCGGGCCGATGCGGAACGCGCGGGCAGATGGACCTTGCCGGAGATCCTTGCACACGACGTGCTGACCTTCCAGCGCAGCTCGCAGCCGCACGTGGCGCTGCTCGAGCTGATCCGGCGCGCGGGCATCGAGGGCGGGCGCATCCACACGATCTCGTCGATCTCGGCTCTGGTGCGCATGGTCGAACGCGGTTTCGGCTTCGCGACGCTGCCGCTGGCGACCGTGCCGACCGTCGCCAAGGGGGCTGACGTCGCGGTGCTGGACGCCGAGCCCCGGCTCGAACCCTTGCCGATCCACGCGTCCTACTGGGCCTATCCGTCTGCGCCGCAAATGGAGGCGGCGGTGCAGGAGGCGATCGCGTTCGTGCGGCGGTTTCCGGTCGACGGCGTGGAGACGTCCGACGCGCCCGGGGAGGCGGGGAAAAAGCGCGCAGCCCATCGAAAAAATCGATGAGGTCAAAACGAAATTTTGCGTTTGTGTAGCCTCCGGGTGCCACCGATACTTTGCTTACGGCGCGATCACAGTGTCGGGTAAAGAACCAGGAGACATTCGGTGGAGACGAATCGATACGGAAATCGAGACGGCGCGTTCGCGTCCCCCGCGCAACTGACGACCGGGATCGCGGCGCGCAAGGCGATCCGCGCCGGGCAGTGGAATTCGCATACCAGCGGTCTCGCGCCGGGACATGTGCAGGGCAACGTCGTGATCCTGCGCGCGGCCGACGCCGACGACTTCCTGCGCTTCTGTCAGCGCAATCCCAAGCCCTGTCCGCTGCTGGCGGTGTCCGAGCCGGGCGAGCCGCTGCTGCCGACGCTCGGCGCGGACGTCGACATCCGCTTCGACGTGCCGCGCTACCGCGTGTGGCGCAAGGGGGAACTCGTCGCCGAGCCGGCCGCGATCGACGACCTGTGGCAGCCTGACTTCGTGACCTTCGTGATCGGTTGCTCGTTCTCCTTCGAGCAGGCGCTGCTCGACGCGGGCATCCCGCTGCGCCACGTGGCCAACGGCCGCAACGTCGCGATGTACCGCACGAACATCGCGACCACGCCGGCGGGCAGGTTCCATGGTCCACTCGTCGTGTCGATGCGCCCGATGACGGCGGCGAATGCGATCCGCGCGATCCAGGTCACGTCGCGCCTGCCGAACGTGCATGGTGCACCGGTGCATTTCGGCGACCCGGCCGAGATCGGCATCGCGGATCTCGCCACGCCGGATTTCGGCGACCCGGTGGAGATCCTGCCGGGCGAAGTGCCCGTCTATTGGGCCTGCGGCGTCACGCCCCAGGCCGCGGTGATGGAAGCAAAACCGGAGCTGTGCATCACGCATGCGCCGGGATTCATGCTCGTCACCGACCTCCTGAATCACCAACTCGCCTTTTCCTGAACAGAGCCTGTTTTCGCCCCACACCGGCACAGACCGGGGGCGGCGCGTGTCCAAACACCAAAAGGAGATTCACCGTGTGGCTTCGTGAAACCACCCAGAACGAACGCAAGACCCTGACCGCGGCATTTGCCGGGTACGGCGTCGATGCGTTCGATTACATGATCTATACATTCCTGATCCCGACGCTGATGGCGGCGTGGGCGATGAGCAAGGTCGAGGCCGGCTACATCGCGACCGGCGCGCTGGTCACCTCCGCGATCGGCGGCTGGGCGGCCGGAGTGCTGGCGGACAAGTACGGACGCGTGCGCGTGCTGCAGTGGACCGTCATCTGGTTCACGCTGTTCACCTTCCTCTCGGGCTTCACGAACTCGTTCGAGCAGCTCTTCTTCACACGGGCCATGCAGGGTTTCGGCTTCGGCGGCGAATGGTCGGTCGGCGCGGTGCTGATCGCCGAGATGGTCCAGGCGAAGAACCGCGGCAAGGCGGTCGGCCTCGTGCAGAGCAGCTGGGCCGTGGGCTGGGGCGTGGCGGCGATCGCCTTCTGGGCGGTGTATGCGGTGCTGCCCGCCGAGCAGGCCTGGCGCGTGCTGTTCTGGATCGGCATCCTGCCGGCGGGGCTGATCTTCTACATCCGCCGCAACATCCACGACCCGGAGGTCTTCCACATCGCCCGTGCGAAAGTGAAGGCCGAAGGCGGCGGCAACTTCCTGCAGATCTTCTCGCCGCGCCTCTTGCCGACGACGATTTTCGCCAGCCTGCTGTCGACCGGCATGATGGGCGCCTACTATGCGGTCACGACCTGGCTGCCGACCTTCCTCAAGCTCGAGCGCGGATTGTCGGTGCTGGGCACGAGCGGTTACCTGCTGGTACTGATCCTCGGCTCCTTCGTGGGCTACCTGACGAGCGCGTGGCTGTCGGACCACCTCGGGCGCCGCCGCTGCTTCATGCTCTTCGCGACCTGCGCCGGGGCGCTGGTCTACAGCTACACGCTGCTGCCGATCAACGACACGATGATGCTCTTCCTCGGCTTCCCGCTCGGCTTCTTCCTCTCCGGCATCTTCTCGGGGATGGGGGCCTTCCTCGCCGAGCTGTTCCCGAACGAGCTGCGCGGCTCGGGCCAGGGTTTCTGCTACAACTTCGGCCGCGCGGTCGGCGCTACCTTCCCGGCGCTGGTCGGCTACCTCAGCACCAGCATGCCGCTCGGCGAAGTGATCGGCATGCTGGCGGTCGGCGGCTACCTGCTGGTGATCGTCGCCTGCCTGCCGTTGCCGGAAACACGCGGCCGGGACCTTGTGCTACAGAACTGAGCAAGCCGTCCCTTCGGTCGCAAGGCTTCCCGCGCCGTCCTGCACGGCACGGCACGGGCAGCCACGCATCCAAGTTACTGGGCGCACGCCCTCCCCTGCGGAATAATCCCGCCATGACTACTGAGCTTGTACACCGGCCGGCGCGTCTGCTGAGCGTCGGCGACGCCGCCTGGACCGTCGAGTTCGGCGACGGCATCGACCCGGCCATCCACGGCCGCGTGCTCGGCTTCTCCAGCCTGCTCGACACGCTGTCGAACGACGGGCGCCTCGACGGCGTCGTCGAATGGGTGCCGACCTTCCGTTCAGTGACCGTTCATTTCGACCCGCTGCGCGCCGACGCGATGGCGCTGCACGATCTGCTCGCCGAGCTTGCCGACAAGAGCGGCAGCCTGTCGGCGGCCGGTTGCCGCTGGCACATTCCGGTCTGCTTCGACGCGGACTGCGCGCCGGACCTCGATGAGGTCGCTGCTGCCAAAGGGATGGGGCGCGAGGAGGTCGTGCGCCTGATGACGGAGACGGTCTTTACCGTATACATGCTGGGCTTCCTGCCCGGCTTCCCCTATCTTGGCGGCCTGCCCGAGGCGCTCGATATGCCGCGGCTCGCGACGCCGCGCAAGGTCGTGCCGTCGCGCTCGATCGCGATCGCCGGCCGCATGTGCGCGGCCTACCCGTGGCAAAGCCCGGGCGGATGGCGGCTGCTCGGGCGCACGCCGGTGCGCCTCTTCGATCCGGCCAACGCGCGCCGGCCGGCGCTGCTCGCGCCCGGTGACGAGCTCGTGTGGCAGGCGATCGACACGGACACCTACGAAGCGCTCGAGCGGGAATGCGCCGCCGGTCGCTTCGATCTGTCCTCGCTGTTGAAGGAAGGAGTCACGACATGAGCGCGATCGTCGAAGTGGTCGATGCGGGCCTCGCCGTCAGCGTGCAGGATCGCGGTCGCACGGGCTTTCGCAATATCGGCGTGCCGGTGTCGGGCGCGCTTGATCCGGTGCTGATGGCCGCGGCCAACGCGCTCGCCGGCAACGCATCCGAGGTTGCGGTGCTCGAAGTCGGCCTCAGCGGGCCGTCGCTGAAGGCCTTGTCCGGTACCGTGCGCATCGGGTTCGCCGGCGAGATGGGAGCACAGGTCGTCAACACGCGCGGCCAGGTGCTCAAGGTGGCGCCGTGGCAGACGGCGACGCTGGTTCCGGGCGACGTCATCCGCGTCGGCGGGGTGTCGCACGGCGTCGGCTACGTCGCGCTCTCGGGTGGCGTGCAGGTGCCGGCGCAGCTCGGCAGCTGTTCGACCTATCTGCGCGCGGCGATCGGCGGCGTGCAGGGCCGCGCGCCCAGGGTCGGCGACCGTCTGCAGTGCGAGGCGGTGCGTGGCGACCCCTGGCTCGAATTCCGCGCGCAGGCGCCGTGGCATCACGAGACCGGGCCGGTCCGCGTGATCCTCGGGCCGCAGGAGGACCACTTTACACGCGAGGCGCTGGCGACCTTCCTGACGCGACCCTATGCGGTCACGCGCGACATGGACCGCATGGGCCTGCGTCTCGAAGGCGAAAAGCTCGCGCACAACGAGAAGTGCGCCGAGATCGTGTCGGATGGCGTCGCGCCGGGTACGATCCAGGTGCCGGCGAACGGCCAGCCGATCGTGTTGATGGCCGATTGCCAGACCTCGGGCGGTTATCCGAAGATCGCGACCGTGATCCGCGCCGACCTGCCGCGTCTCGCGCATCTACGACCCGGCGACGAGCTGCGCTTCGTCGCAGTCAGCCATGCCGAGGCTGCCGCGGCGCTGCGCGAACAGCTGCGGCGGCTCGCCGACTGGAGCGGCGCGATCCAGACCTTCCGCCCGCCCGGCGTCATCGACGAGGCGGCACTGTATGGCGCGAACCTCATCTGTGGCGCCGTGCGCGGCGACGAATGGAACCTGCACGGCGTCGATCTCACCCATTACTGCGGAGCACAGCATGTCTGAGTGCATCAATCTCAACGCCGACCTCGGCGAAAGTTTCGGCGCCTGGCATATGGGCGACGACGCGGCGATGCTGGAGGTCGTGAAGTCGGCCAACGTCGCCTGCGGCTTCCATGCCGGCGACCCGCTCGTGATGCGCCAGACCGTCGCGACCGCGAAGCGCTGCGGCGTGAGCCTGGGCGCGCATCCGGGCTTCCCCGACCTGCAGGGCTTCGGCCGCCGGCGCATGGACCTGCCGCCCGCGGAACTCGAAGCGATGCTGATCTACCAGATCGGCGCGCTCGCCGGCATCGCACGCGCCGAAGGCATGGCGGTCACGCACGTCAAGCCGCACGGCGCGCTGAACAACATGGCCTGCGCCGACGCGAAGCTTGCCGCGACCATCGCGCGCGCGGTCCATCGCCTCGATCCGAACCTGATCCTGCTCGCGCCGGCGCTGTCGCAACTCGCGGTCGCGGGGCGCGAGGCGGGCCTCCGCGTGATCGACGAAATCTTCGCCGACCGCGCCTATCTCGACGACGGCAATCTCGTGCCGCGCTCGCAGCCGGGCGCGATGATCCACGGCGCCGAGGCCTGCCTGCGCCACGTGCTCGACATGCTGGAAGCCGGCGCGCTGATCTCGATCAACGGCAAGCATCTGCCGGTGAAGGCGCAAAGCATCTGCGTGCATGGCGACGACGCCGAGGCGGTCGCGACCGCGCGGGCGCTGCGCGACGGGCTGCAGCGCGCCGGCTACGCGCTGGTGCCGATCCCCGAACTCGGCTGATCAGCCGAGCGCGAGCAGGCGCGCGACGGCATCGGCAAAGTCGTCGGCGATGAGCGAGGGACGCACGTCGGGGGCGGCGTCATCGCCCGGACGGAACTTGCCGGTGCGCACGAGGACGGCCGGAATGCCGGCGTCGATCGCCGCGCCGACGTCATCGTGCAGGTCGTCGCCGATCACCACCGCGTCGGCCGGTGCGACGCCCAGTTCGGCGAGCGCGGTGTGGAAGAAGCTCGCCGCGGGCTTGCCGACGATTTCGGCCGTGACGCCGCTGCTGAACTCGAGGCCGGTCACGAAGGCGCCCATGTCGAGCGACAGGCCGTCCTCTTCCATGAAGTAACGGTTCTTCGCCATCGCGATGAAGGCGCCGCCGGCCATCAGCAGGCGGAACGCGGCGTTGAGCCGCGCGTAGTCGAGATGCGGGCCCATGTCGCCCAGCACGACCGCATCGGGGGCCTCCGCGCTCGGGCCGATTTCGGCCGCGAGGTCGGGATGGACGAGGTACAGCGGCTTCAGGCCGCGCTGGCGCACGAGCTGCTGCGCCGCGTGCGGCGCGGTCTGGAGCTCGTCTTCGGTGATCGCGAAGCCCAATCTTTGCAGCTTCGCGACCAGCGTGCGGCGCGGCGTGCGCGTCGTGTTGGTGAGAAAGCGCAGCGGCAGCCCCGCGGCGCGCAGGCGGGCGAGGGCGTCCACCGCGCCGGGGATGGCCTGTTCGCCGACGTGCAGCACGCCGGCGAGGTCCACCAGCGCGGCGCGGGGGCGCCGGGCGAGGTGCGGAACGGGATTCGGAGCCATGTGGGCTTACTCGAAAACTGGACGGGCGTTTCCGTTATAGGCGGCGTGATGCAGTGCAGCAAGGCGCCGCCATCGGGGCTGCCGGCTCAGATGTCGGCCTCGACGGTGTCGCCCTTTTCCTCCATCCACGCGCGGCGGCCGGAGGCTTCGCCCTTGCCCATCAGCAGCGTGAACATGCGCAGCGTCTCGTCGAGCGCGTCGGGGCGCACGTGCACCGGCAGCACGCGCCGTGTCGCGGGGTCCATCGTCGTCTCGCGCAGCTGGTCGGGGTTCATCTCGCCCAGGCCCTTGAAGCGCCCGACCTCGATCGACTCCGGCTTGAAACCTTCCTTCTGCACGCGATCGCGGATCGCCGCGAGTTCGCCGTCGTCGAGCGCATAGAGGCGCCGCGCCGGGCGCTTCTTGCCCTGCGCGGGGACGTCGACGCGGTACAGCGGCGGCTGCGCGACGTAGATGTGGCCGCGCGTGATGAGCTCGGGGAAGTGGCGGAAGAACAGCGTCAGCAGCAGGGTCTGGATGTGCGCGCCGTCGACGTCCGCATCGGACATGATGACGACCTTGCCGTAGCGCAGGCCGGAGAGGTCCGGGGTGCTGCCCGCGGCATGCGCGTCGACACCGAGCGCGACCGCGATGTCGTGGATTTCGGCGTTCGCGAGCAGGCGGTCGGGGTCGATCTCCCACGCGTTCTGCACCTTGCCGCGCAAGGGCAGGATCGCCTGCGTCTCCTTGTTGCGCGCCATTTTCGCCGAGCCGCCCGCGGAGTCGCCCTCGACGAGGAAGAGCTCGTTGTCGGCGATGTCCTCCGACTCGCAATCCGACAGCTTGCCCGGCAGCACCGCGACGCCCGAGGTCTTCTTCTTCTCGACCTTCTGCGCGCTCTTCTGGCGTGCGAGCGCCTGCTTGATCGACAGTTCCGCGATCGCCTTGCCGGCCTCGACGTGGTTGTTGAGCCAGATCTCGAAGGGGTCGCGGATCATCGACGAGACGAGCTTCACCGCCTCGCGCGAGTTGAGCTTTTCCTTCACCTGGCCCTGGAACTGGGGGTCCAGCAGGCGCGCGGAGAGCACGAAACTCATGCGCCCCGCGACGTCGTCCTGCTGCAGCTTCACGCCGCGCGGCAGCAGCGCATGGTGCTCGATGAAACTCTTCACCGCATCGAACACGCCCGCGCGCAGGCCGCTTTCGTGCGTGCCGCCGGCGACCGTCGGGATCAGGTTCACGAAGGACTCCGAAGGCACCGACTGCTCGAACCAGCCGAGTACCCAGGCCGCGCCTTCGCCCGGCGCGAAAGTCGCGTCGTCCTTGTCGGCGTATTTCTCGGCCGTGTAGAGCGGTGCGACCGCCTCCACGTCGCCCGCCTGCTCACGCAGATAGCCGGCCAAGCCGTCCGGATAGGACCACGTCTTGGTCAGCGCCGGGCCGCTGGCCTGCTCGATGTCGAGCCGCACCGACACGCCCGACAGCAGCACCGCCTTCGAGCGCAGCAGACGCTCGATCTCGTTCTGCGGCACGCGCGGATTCTCGAAGTATTTGCCGTCCGGCCACACGCGCACGCGCGTGCCGCTCTGGCGGCCGCAATCGCCGACAACCGTGATCGCGCCGATGTTCTCGCCGCCGTCGGCGAAATCGATGCGGTGGATCTTGCCCTCGCGCTTCACTTCGACTTCGACGCGCGTCGACAGCGCGTTCGTCACCGCGACACCGACGCCGTGCAGGCCGCCCGAGAACGCATAGGCGCCGTTGCCGTCGCGCTTGTCGAACTTGCCGCCCGCGTGCAGGCGCGTGTAGGCGAGCACGACGACCGGCACGCCTTCCTCGGGGTGCAGGCCGACCGGGATGCCGCGGCCGTCGTCGGCGACGCTCACCGAGCCGTCGAGGTGCAGCGTCACGTGGATCTTCTTCGCGAAGCCCCCGAGCGCCTCGTCGGCCGAGTTGTCGATGACTTCCTGGATGATGTGCGCCGGCGAGTCCGTGCGGGTGTACATTCCGGGGCGCTCGCGCACCGGTTCGAGTCCCTTGAGGACGCGGAAGGACGATTCGTCGTATTGCTTGCCTGTCATGGTGTCTGCACTGTGTTGCGGTCCGGCGTGGGCCGGGAGGCGTGCAAGGATACCTGCTGGGCGGCGATCTGGCACGGCGGTGATGCGATTCCGCGCGACGGCTGTGGTCGCTAAGATGAGGCTTTGCGGGTGCGGCGCGCTATCGCTCCATCTGCTGCTCGTTCCTGCCGCGCTTGCCGCGTTCGTCTTCTTCCTGCAGGGGTTTGCGCCCGCGGGGCTGCGCGCCGCCTCCCCGGTCCTGCGGTGCGCGCTCGTCCATGCGCGGGCCTGGCATCTGCCGCTCACGCATCTGCTGTTCCCGCATCTGGTGTTCGCGACCGGATTCCATCTGGCGCGGATCCACCTGCCGGCGTTCCATCCGCCGGGGTTCCATCTGCACCGGCTCGCCGCGCCGAGGACTCGGGCCGCCCGGCCGCGATTCCGCGTCGGGCGCGGTACGCCGCCGATCCTGCTCCAGGATGCGCGGGTCGCGCTCGCGGCGTGTGGCTTCGCGTTCGTCGCGATCCGGGCCCTGTCTTCTCGTGGACGCCGGCGGGGGCAGGAACTCCCGGGCCGTTGCGTCGCGCGGCCGGTAGCGGTAATGCTGGCCGCTCAGTTCGCGCTGGGCGCGGATTTCGCGCGGATAGCGGTCGCCCGAGTACTGCCGCTGGTAGGTCGGCAACGGTGCCGGCGGCGGTGCCGCACGGCGGTCCCAGCGGTCCCAGCCCCTGCGGTGTTCGGCCCATTCGTCGCCCCAGTGCTCGCGCCAGCGCGGTGGCGCCTCGTGGCGCCAGGCGCGGAAATAGATCGGCGGGTCGCGGTAGTAGCGGACCGGAATCCGCAGGATGAACACCGGCACGGCGAGCGGTGCAACGATCGTCCACGGCCCGTTGTACCAGGAGCTCACGTACCAGTCGTCGTCGTAGAACACCCAGTACAGGCCGTCGTAGAAGAAGAAATTGCCGGCCACCCGCGGCGCGTAATACACCGGATAGCCTGGCACCCGCACGAGCTGCGGATACACCGGCAGGTTGATCCCGATGAATACCTGTAGCGAGGCCGTTGCCGACGTGACCCCGGCCAACAGCAGCCACAACACCATCACTAGAGTGCGCATGGTCATTTCTCCCTCGGGGCTGACCCACGTGAGATGCTGTCGGTGTCGTTGCTGCCGTCGCGTGGATCAAACCCCGAATCGCTCGCTCCGTCCTATGGAAAGCATGCCCGGGTGGCACACCTTCCACATCATGCGGGCGGGATGAGCCGGACGGTCGACGTGCGAGCGCCGCCCGGTCGCTCCTGTACCGTTATAGGCCGACGGCCATCTGCATGCCATCGTTTTCTGCTGCCAACTCCGGCGAAATTGCAACGAAATGCTGGTATGGGCAGGCTCTACGGGCGCCTTGCGGCCGGGGGGCGATGCAGGATGGCAAATGCCGGATGCACGATCGAGTCGGCCGTCGAGTCGCATGTCCGACCGCTCGCCGCCGCCGTTCGCGAGTGCGGCCGCGGCGCTCGTGCGCGTCTACTGCCCGCGCATGAAGAAGCGGTCGAGATCGCTCATCGTGAGCTGGTTCCAGGTCGGGCGGCCGTGGTTGCACTGGTCGGCGCGCTCGGTCGCCTCCATGTCGCGCAGCAGCGCATTCATCTCGGGAATCGTCAGGCTGCGGTGCGCGCGCACGGCGCCGTGGCAGGCCATCGTCGCGAGGAGCTCGTTCCTGCGCGCGGTGACGACTTCCGAGGCCGGGTATTCGCGCAACTCTTCGAGAAGCTTCCTCAGCAGTTCCGCCACGGGCGCATTCGCGAGCAGCACCGGCACCGCGCGCACGGCGAGTTCCTGCGGGCCGGCGGGCGCGATCTCGAAGCCCATGCCGGCGAGCACTTCGGCACATTCCTCGGCCGCCGCCATGTCCTTCGCGCTCACCGAGAACACCGCCGGGATCAGCAGGCGCTGCACGGACGGGGTGCCGTCGAGCACGGTCTTGAGCTTCTCGTACAGGATGCGCTCGTGCGCCGCGTGCATGTCGACGAGCACCAGGCCCTTCGCGTTCTGCGCGAGGATGTAGATGCCGTGGAGCTGGCCGAGGGCGTAGCCGAGCGGGGCGGAATCGTCGGCGTGCTGCGGCAGCGCGGTCGCGACCGGCGTCGTGGGGCGGCCCGCGGCGGGGGCGAAGGCGGTCGGTCGAAAATCCTGTGCCCCGGCGGCCATTGGCATCGGGGCCGGAATTGCGGTCGGTGCGGGTTCGCGCGCCGTGCCGACGAAATCGAAGTAGCTGCGGCTCGCGGATTCCATCGCGAGACGGCCCTGCACGGGCGGCGCGTTGCCGTAGCCGCCGAAGGGGCGCGGGCGTTCGTCCTGCGTGCGCGCTTCGGGCGCGTACGCCGCGCTGGCGGTCGTCGTCGTCACCGCCTCCGCTTCGTCGCGTGCCGCAAGGCTCGCACCCGACTCCGCGAGCGTGCGCGTCAGCGCATGGAACACGAACTGGTGGATCGCGCGCGCTTCGCGGAAGCGCACCTCGATCTTGGCCGGATGGACGTTCACGTCGACGCCCGCCGGGTCGAGTTCGAGGAACAGCACGTAGGCCGGATGGCGGTTGCCGTGCAGGATGTCCGTGTAGGCTTGGCGCACCGCGTGCGTGAGCAGCTTGTCGCGCACGAAGCGGCCGTTGACGAAGAAATACTGTGCGTCGCGGCTCGCGCGCGAATACGCGGGCAGCGAGGCGAATCCGGACAGGCGCAGCGGGCCCGCATCGGCGTCGAGCGCGCGCGCCTGGGCGAGGAAATCGTCGCCCATCAGCGCGGCGACGCGCCGTGCGTGGTCGGCGGCGGGCAGGCGATGCACGACACGGCCGTTGTGCGCGAGCTGCAGGCCGATGTCCGGGCGCGCCAGCGCGACGCGGCGGAACATCTCGTCGCAGTGCGCGTATTCGGTTCCTTCCGACTTCAGGAACTTGCGCCGCGCCGGGGTGTTGTAATACAGGTCGGCGACATCGACGACCGTGCCCGCACCGAGCGCCGCCGGGGCCACGCTGCGGTCGGAGCCGTCGATGCGCCACGCGTGCGCGCTGCCTTCGGCGCGGCTCGTCAGCGTGGTGCGCGCGACCGCCGCAATCGCCGCCAGAGCCTCGCCGCGAAAGCCCATCGTGCCGACGCGCTCGAGATCGTCGAGGTTCGCGATCTTGCTCGTCGCGTGGCGTTCGAGCGCGAGCGCCAGCTCGTCCTTCGCGATGCCGCAGCCGTCGTCGGCGACGCGGATGCGCCGCACGCCGCCCTGTTCGAGCTGCACGTCGATCGCGCGGGAGCCCGCGTCGACCGCATTCTCCAGCACCTCCTTGAGCACCGAGGCCGGCCGTTCGACGACCTCGCCGGCGGCGATCTGGTTGATCAGGAGGTCGGACAGCAGGTGGATCGAGGGCATGGGGGCGGGGGAAAAGCGGCGCAACGCGCAATTATACGGAGTCCGCCCCGGCCCCGGTCGCCCCGCCGTGCCGGCCGCGTTTCGGGGCCGGGGCCCCCTTCCGGTATCATTGGCGAAAATCCATCCTCCGTGCGCGGGTGCCGGATTGCCTGCGGAACATCGCGCGCCGGTCCCTGTCCGATTCCCCCGACGCGCGCGTGCGCGTCCGAACCGAATACCAAGAACACCTTCATGAAGTCCATCGTCATCCTCATTTCCGGCCGCGGCAGCAACATGGAAGCCATCGTGAACGCGGGCATTGCGGGCGCGCGCATCGCCGCGGTGATCAGCAACCGTGCCGACGCCAAGGGGCTCGAATTCGCCGCGGCGCACGGCATCGCGACCGCCGTCGTCGACCACAAGGCCTTCGCGTCGCGTGACGCCTTCGATGCCGCGCTCGCCGAGAGCATCGACGCGCACGGCGCCGACCTCGTCGTGCTCGCCGGCTTCATGCGCGTGCTCACCGACGCCTTCGTGCGCCGCTACGAGGGGCGCCTGATGAATATCCATCCCTCGCTGCTGCCGTCCTTCCCCGGCCTGCATACGCACCAGCGGGCGATCGAGGCGGGCGTGCGGGCGCATGGGGCGACGGTACATTTCGTGACCCCGGAGCTCGATTGCGGACCGGTCGTGATCCAGGCTGTCGTGCCGGTGCTGCCCGATGACGACGAGGGCAGCCTGTCGGCGCGCGTGCTGCGGCAGGAGCATCGCATCTACCCGCAGGCGGTGCGCTGGTTCGTCGAGGACCGGCTGACGATCACCGCGCAGGGCCAGGTGCGCGTGCGTGACGAAGCCGTCGATGAGGCCGGGTGGACGATCCCCGCGCTGGATCGCAGCCCCGGGGCCGGAGCGTGCGGCAGCCGACAATCCTGATCCTCGCGACGGGCGCTTCGGTGCTCGCACACGCGCTCGTGCTGAGTCTGCCGGGCGGGCCCGCGCACGTCGGCATCGAACCGCCGGTCCTGCACGCGACGCTCGTGATCCCCGAGCCCAAGCCGGTCGTCGACCTCGCGCCGGTCGTGACGCCCCCGCCGCCGCCCGTCGTGCCGGAAAAGCCCAAGCCGCGACCCAAGCCGAAGCCCAGGCCCGCGCCGGCGGCCGAAGCGCCACCTGTGGTGCCGCTGACGGCGCCGGCCGGAGAGGTCGGGGAGATCGCCATTGCGACGCCTGCCGCGGTCGAGGCGCAGGCTGCGGCGGAGGTGCCGCCGCCCGTCGATGCGGCGCCTGCCGCCGATGCCACGCCGGAACTCGTCGCGGCTGCCGATCTCAAGGGCTTCAACATCGCCGGCTGGCCCGAGCGCGGCAGCATCCGCTTCCGCGTGCATCTGGGCGAGGGCGGTTTCGCCGTCGGCGAGGCGCAGCACGAGTGGTCGCACGACGGCAAACGCTATCGCATGTCGGTCGCCGTGCGCACGACCGGCGTCGTCGACTTGTTCCGGTCCTTCCACTACGCCCAGAGCAGCGCGGGCAGCGTCGGACGCGAAGGCCTGAAGCCGGAGCGCTTCAGCGTCGAGCAATCGCGCAAGACGCCCGCCAGCGCCGAGTTCGACTGGGGCGCGCGCAAGGTGACGATGAAGCGCGGCGCCAAGGAGCGTGTCGCGGACCTGCGCCCAGGCGACCAGGACCTCCTGAGCCTGTGGCACCAGATCGGCATCGTCGGCGCGGTCAGCGGATCGACCGAGCTGAACGTTATCACTGGACGCGAGGCCACGCCGTCGAGCGTCGAGGTCGTCGGGCCCGAGAAGCTGCCGCTGCCGATCGGGCTGCTGGATACCGTGCGCGTGCGTGCCGAGGCGCGCAACGGCAGCCTGACGATAGACATCTGGCTCGCGCGCAACTACGGCATGCTGCCGGTGCGCATCCGCGTCATCGACGACAAGGGCGAGGTGCTCGACCAGCAGGCGGTCGAGTTGCGCCTGTCGCCGCCCGGATCGGCCGGCGACGAACCCCCCGTGGCGGGGACCGGCGGCGAGGGGGCGGAAGAAGACATGATCGAATTGCGGGCGGAGGACAATGCCTTCGCCCATCCATCCATCGGAAACTGAAGAACAACTATGGCAAGACATGAAGAGGCCGCCTCGCGCGGCCTGCTGATCCACGCCGCCCAGGTCCTCGGGGCGGTGCTCACCTTCGAACATCCGGCCGACGTCGTCCTGTCGCGGCACTTCCGCGAGAACCGCGAGATCGGCCATCGCGACCGCGGCTTCATCGCCGAGGCGGTCTACGGCATCGTGCGGCGCCTGCGCTGGCTGCGCCGCCTCGTCGGCGACGACGCGCGTCCGCGCACCCTCTTGCTGGCGTGGCTCGCGCGCGGCGAGGGCTGGCCGATGCGCAACTTCGAAGGCCTCGCGTCGGCCACCGAGCGCGACTGGATCTCGGGGATCAAGGCCAAGGAACTCGACGAGGGCTCGCTCGGCGAACGCGCCGACATGCCGGACTGGCTCGCCGAGCGCCTGCTCGCGACGCATGACGAAGCCACGCTGCTCGAGCTCGCGCACAGCCTCAACCGCGCCGCACCGCTCGACCTGCGCGTGAACGTACTGAAAACGGAGCGCGACAAGGTACTCGAGGCATTCAAGGTGAACGGCATCGCGGCCGCCCCCTGCCCGTACTCGCCGCAGGGCATCCGCCTCGCCGGCAAGCCCGCGCTGCAGAAGCATCCGCTGTTTCTCGACGGCTCCTTCGAGGTGCAGGACGAGGGTAGCCAATTGCTCGGCTTCCTCGTGCAGCCCAAGCGCGGCGAACTGGTCGTCGATTTCTGCGCCGGCGCCGGCGGCAAGACGCTGCAGCTCGGCGCGCTGATGCGCTCGACCGGCCGCCTGTACGCCTTCGACGTGTCCGAGAAGCGCCTCGCCAAGCTCAAGCCGCGCTGCGCCCGCGCCGGCCTGTCGAACGTGCATCCGGTGCTGATCGCCCACGAACGCGACGCCAAGGTGAAGCGCCTCGCCGGCAAGGCCGACCGTGTGCTGGTCGATGCGCCGTGCAGCGGGCTGGGCACCTTGCGCCGCAACCCCGACCTGAAGTGGCGCCAGACCCCCGAGTCGGTCGCCGAGATGGTCGCCAAGCAGGGCGCGATCCTCGAGTCGGCCGCACGCCTCGTGAAACCGGGCGGCCGCCTCGTGTATGCGACCTGCAGCCTGCTCGCCGAGGAGAACGACGGCATCGTCGACGCCTTCCTCGCTGCGCATCCCGAATTCCGCCAGGTCAGCGCCACCGACGTGCTCGGCAAGCAGGGCATCGTGCTCGCCACCGGCGAGCGCCTGCGCCTGACGCCGCGCGTGCATGACACCGACGGCTTCTTCGCGGCCGTGCTGGAGCGTGTGGATGCAGGGGCGTGATGTATCGGGGCGACTGCTCGCAGGCGTCGCCCTCGCGTTCATCGCCATGGCGGCGCAAGTCGCCGCGGCGAGCCAGCGGCTGCCCGCGCGCGGCTCGGTCGAGGTTGCGTTTTCCCCGGCCGATCGCCCCGAGGCGCTGCTGATCGACGTCATCGACGACGCGCGCAAGACGCTGCATGTGCAGGCCTACGCCTTCACGAGCAAGCCGATCGCGCGCGCGCTGATCGACGCGCACCAGCGCGGCGTGCGCGTCGAAGTGCTCGCCGACGCGAAGATGAACAAGCGCGGCAAGGGCAACGTGCTGCCCGAACTGCTCGCGGCCGGCATCCCGGTATCGCTCGAGACGCGCTTTGCCGCTGCCCACAACAAGGTCATGATTGCCGACGCCGACGGCCCCGCCTGCGCGCTGGTCACCGGCTCGTTCAACTTCACGAAGTCGGCCGTCAAGCGCAACGCCGAAAACCTCCTCGTGCTGCGCGACAACTGCACGCTGACGCAGATCTACCTCGACAACTGGCGCCGTCATCGCGCGGACGCCACCCGCATCACCCGTCTGCCGTGGAAACCCGGAACGTGAAAGAAGAGATTCGTTTCGCCGCTATGCTCATGGATACCTGGAGCGACCTGCAGAGCCCCTCCATCCTGTGGCAGCTCGGCGCCCTGGTCGGCTGTCTCCTGCTCGCGTGGCTGATCGAACGTGCGATGCTCGCGCGCGTCGCACGCAGCGGCGACGCCGAAACCGCCGCCCGGCGCTTCGGCCGCAGCGGCCTGCGCCGCGTGCTGTTCCCGCTGTCGGCGCTGATCTTCGTGTTCGCCGCGCGCGCCGTGCTGGGCAAGTACCAGAGCGTGCACCTGCTCAATCTGGCGGTGCCCCTGCTGACCTCGTTTGCCGCGATCCGCTTCGTCGTCTTCACGGTGCGGCAGGGCATCGGCCGTTCGAGCTGGCTGGGCAACTTCGAACGCATCTTCGCGTCGCTCGCGTGGGCCGTGGTCGCGTTGCATATCCTCGGCTGGCTGCCGGAGGTGATCGACGCGCTCGAGAGCGTGTCCTTCAAGATCGGCAGCCAGAAGCTCTCGCTATGGACCCTGCTGCAGGGCGCCGGCATGGTGATGTTCACCCTGCTCATCGCGCTGTGGGCGGCGGGAGCACTGGAACGCCGCCTGAGCGCCGCCGCGGGCCTCGACGACAGCATGCGTCTCGTGCTGATGCGGGTCGCGAAGGCGCTCCTGATCGTCGTCGCCGTGCTGATCGCGTTGCCCATGGTCGGCATCGATCTCACCACGCTGTCGGTCTTCGGCGGCGCGCTGGGTGTGGGCCTGGGCTTCGGCCTGCAGAAGATCGCAGCGAACTACGTCTCCGGTTTCATCATCCTGCTCGACCGTTCCCTGCGCATCGGCAACCTGATCTCCGTCGGTACCGAGCGCGGCGTCGTCACCCAGATCAACACCCGCTACACGGTGCTGCGCGCGGCGAGCGGCATCGAATCGCTGGTGCCGAACGAGACCCTGATCGGCTCCGTCGTGCAGAACGAAACCTACAGCGACACGCGCATCGTCGTGCCGATCAACATCCAGGTGAGCTATGCCACGGACCTGGAGCGCGCGATGCAGATCCTTGTCGAGGCGGCGAAGACGCATGAGCGCGTGATCGCGGAGCCGGAGCCCAAGGCCTTCGTCGTCGCCTTCGGCGAGAGCGGCGTCGACCTGCGCCTCGCGGTATGGATCGCCGACCCGCAGGAAGGCACGCTGGGCGTGATCTCCCACATCAATCTCGAAGTGTGGAAGCGCTTCCGTGCCGAGGGCATCGAGATCCCCTACCCGCAGCGCGAGGTGCGCGTCGTGCACGGCGAGGCCGCGCTGGCGCAGGCGGTCGCCGCCGCCGCGGCAGAGGACTGATCCTGCCGCTGCGTCAGAGGCCGGCGTCGCAGCGCACGGCGTCGGCCCAGCAGTTGGGCGTCTCGTACAGGCGCACGCGCTCGAGGCGCAGATGGTTGCCGTAGCTGTCGTGGTAGCGCGGGTCGAGGATGCGGAAGGCCTCGCGTGCGAGATTCTCGGCAGTCGGCACGCAGTCGAGCACAACGGTCTTGTGGCCCGGCATCGAGGCGAGGAACTGCATGACCTGCGCATCGCCGCGGAACACCAGGAAGGCGTGGTCCCAGACGTCGACGACATGCGCCTTGGCGATCGTCTTCACCTCGCCGAAGTCCATCACCATGCCATTGACCGGCTGGCCGGCGGCTTCGATGATTCCCCCGGACAGGGTGATCTCGATCGCGTAACGGTGGCCGTGCAGGTGGCGGCACTGGCTGGCGTGGTCCGGAATCCGGTGGCCTGCGTCGAATTCCAGGCGGCGGGTGATGCGCATGATTGACCTCGGGAGTGCAGGGCGCGGATTATAGCACCCGACCCCGATCGCCCATTCCGGGCGCCCCTTGCTTCCTTCGACCGCGATTCGCGGCACCTACATCGATGGCATCCAGCGACCGGCAACTCACGATCCGCAACCACGACCGCGATCTCGCGGGGCTCACCTACGTCTATCCGGTGCTGTCGCGCCGTGCCGGTGGCGTCTCCGTCGGCATCAACCTCAATCCCAACAACGCCTGCAACTGGCATTGCGTCTACTGCCAGGTGCCGGACCTCGTGCGCGGCAGTGCGCCGCCAATCGACCTCGCGCAACTCGAGGCCGAGCTCGGCGGTTTCCTCGATGCGCTCGTGCATGGCGACTACCTCGTGCGGCACGTCCCCGAAGGCTTGCGCCAGGTCCGCGACATCGCCTTCTCCGGCAATGGCGAGCCGACCAGCGCAGCCGAATTCGCCGATGCGGTCGGGATCGCGGTACGCCTGCGGGCGCGTTTCGGATTCGGCACCGAGGTGCCGCTGCGCCTCATCACCAACGGCAGCCTGATGGGGCAGGTGACCGTGCGCGAAGGGGTGCGTCGGCTGGGTGAAGCGGGCGGGGAAGTATGGTTCAAGGTCGATGCGGGCACGCGGGCAGGTATGCGTCGCATCAACGGCGTCGGACCCGACCCCGATGCGGTCGCGCGCCGCCTGCAGGCGAGCGCCGAGCGCTGCACGACCTGGGTGCAGACCTGCATGTTCCGCTGGGACGGGCAGGCGCCGTCCGATGCGGACATCGCCGCGTATGTGGCCGTACTGGAAAAGGCCGGCGTCGAACGCCTCGCCGGGGTGCTGCTCTACGGCATCGCGCGTCCCTCGATGCAGTCCGAGGCGCCGCGCCTGTCGCCACTCACCGAGGCCGAGCTCGAGGCGATCGCCGAGCGCATAAGAAAAACGGGGCTGACGGTTCGCGTCAGCCCCTGATGACCATGTGCTACTCCGCCCGGGTTAGCGCGACGTGCGCTCCTTGCGTTTTGCACGGGCTTCCTTCTTCAGCGTCTTGAACAGATCCGGGTTCGAAGCCTTCAGGAACTCGGCCACTTCGACGTCTTCCTTCTTGACCTTGTTGATGTCGATCTGTTCGATGTGGACGAGGCGGAGCAGGGCCTGCACGGGGCGCGGAATGTTGCGGCCGCTCTCGTAACGGGACCCCCCACTTTGGGTAACGCCGATCTTCGACCAGAACTGCGACTGGTTCAGACCGAGCTTGCGGCGGATCTCGCGAACATCAATGGTTTCAGTGCTTTTCATCTCTTGGGCCTCTGTTGTGAAGTCGGTTGTGCTATGAGGATTAGCTGCGCCCTAGGGCGATCATACGACTTAAGTCATATGGTACCCAAAGTATAGATTACTATTCCGTACAAATACAACGGGGAAATCAAAAGTCCTAGGGTTAACCGCAATCCATAAGTGCCCAGATTGGGCTTGACGGCACGAACGACACGGAACTGCAAAGTCCCCGGGCTTTCGCTAAAATCACGTGTTTTATCCACCGCTATTTGGATACGACGATGGCACTGATAGTTCAGAAGTACGGCGGCACCTCCGTTGGCAATCCGGAACGCATCAAGAATGTCGCCCGAAAGGTCGCCAAGTTCCAGGCGGCCGGCAATCAGGTCGTGGTGGTGGTGTCCGCGATGAGCGGCGAAACCAACCGCCTGATCGCGCTCGCCAAGGAAGTTGCGGGCGCTCCCGATCCGCGCGAGCTGGACGTGGTCGTGTCGACCGGCGAGCAGGTCACCATCGGCCTGCTGTGCATGGCGCTGCAGGACATCGGCGTCAAGGCGAAGAGCTACACCGGCGGCCAGGTGCGCATCCTCACCGACAGCGCGCATACGAAGGCGCGCATCCTGAATATCGACGAGGCGCCGATCAAGAAGGATCTCGACGAGGGCAACATCGTCGTCGTCGCCGGCTTCCAGGGGGTGGACGAGCACGGTGCCATCACCACGCTGGGTCGCGGCGGCTCCGACACTACCGGCGTCGCGCTCGCTGCCGCGCTGAAGGCGGATGAGTGCCAGATCTACACGGACGTGGACGGCGTCTACACCACCGACCCGCGCGTCGTGCCGGAAGCGCGCAAGCTCGACACGATCACCTTCGAGGAGATGCTCGAGCTCGCCAGTCTCGGCTCCAAGGTGCTGCAGATCCGCTCGGTGGAATTTGCCGGCAAGTACAAGGTCAAGTTGCGCGTCCTGTCCAGCTTCCAGGAAGAAGGCGAGGGCACGCTCATCACTGTTGAGGAAGATCAGAACATGGAACAACCCGTCATCTCCGGCATCGCCTTCAACCGCGATGAAGCCAAGCTCACGGTGCTCGGCGTCCCCGACAAGCCGGGTATCGCCTACCAGATCCTCGGGCCGGTCGCCGATGCCAACATCGAAGTCGACATGATCATCCAGAACGTGAGCAAGGACGGCACGACCGACTTCTCGTTCACCGTCGCTCGCGGCGAACTCGACAAGGCCGTGAAGGTGCTCGAAGCGGTCAAGGAGCATATCGGCGCCCGCACGATCGTCACCGACCGGACCATGGCCAAGGTCTCCATCGTCGGCGTCGGCATGCGTTCGCACGCCGGCGTCGCCTCGCAGATGTTCCGCACGTTGGCGGAAGAGGGCATCAACATCCAGATGATCTCGACGTCCGAAATCAAGATCTCGGTCGCGATCGAGGAGAAGTACCTCGAGCTGGCCGTGCGCGTGCTGCACAAGGCTTTCGGCCTCGATGTTGCCGCATAATTAAGTTTGACCGTCAGGCCCGGAATCGCTATGATGGCGGGCTCAAAGGTTGGAGAGTTGGCCGAGAGGTCGAAGGCACTCCCCTGCTAAGGGAGCATACGGGCTAAAACTCGTATCGAGGGTTCGAATCCCTCACTCTCCGCCACAGCATCAAGAAACAAGCGCCTTTCGGGGCGCTTTTTTCTTGCACCCAACATCCTGCCCCACTAAGCCCAAACGCTTGATCGGCCTGAGCGGGCACAAAAACCCCGGCGCGCGGCCGGGTGTTGCCAATGGTGCAACGTTGCACCTTTGCTCTTCGGCTGCGCTGCCACGCATGCAAGGTGTTGCCAGAAAGTAAAAAGCCCCTTCCTTTTGACTGGAAGGGGCTTCGAAGGGGCTTCTACGGGTCAGTCGTCGCCAGTGTCGAGTAATCTGCGCTGCTGCTCCGGTGCGCACTGCGCGAACTCTTCGGCCGTCAGGATGCGCCGCACGACGAGATAACCGCCGTCCTTGATGCCAAGGCGCGTGCAGGCGGCGGCGAAGTCCTCGCCATCTTCGAGCACGATGGCGCACGTTCCGCGTTGCTCCATTGCGGCCAGCTTGCTTTCGAGCGCGGCCAGGCGGGTTTCAATCGCTTTCATGTCTGCACCTCGTCGGGGTCCGGACGGACACGGGCATCCTTGACTGTGAGGCGGATCACCAGCGCGGGCGGCCTGCCGTGGATTTGCTCGAACTTCGCGCGTTCTGCAGCTTCGTCGCAGCCCGGCAAGAGCGTGAGCGCAGCGGGCGGCAGTTCGGCGGCCTCGTTGCGTTGCTCCAAGCGTTCCAGTCGTTTGGCGAGCGTCATAGAAAATGCTCCACAAGCCGTTCAAGGGGATTGTCGCCATCTCCTGTTCTCACGCGCCATACTTGGCCGCGATTTCGGCCAGTGTGGTGCGGACCATTCCGGAAGGCGCTTGCTTCGATGATCCAAATTCGAGCGCAAGACCATAGGGGACGTGATTGACGATGTAGAGCGGCCGTCCGTCCATCACCAAGGCCATCGCATCTTCGGTTTCGATCAACACCTTCTGAATCGTCTTGCCGCCTGACGGGTCCAGTTCGTTGATTACGCCTTCGGGAATCGAGCCGATACCGGGCTTCCAGTTGGCGCGGAAGCGACCAGTTTTTACGGGCGACTTGAGGATGACCGAACGAAAGCACTCGAATATCACCTTGCGGACTGCCTGCTCGGTCTGTTGGTTGATGCGGACGACCGCGCTGCTCAGTTGCTGACTAAAGCTCTTCATCTTGCGTGATTCTCCTTCGATGCCGCTTCGAGTGCGGCAATGCGCTGCTCTAGGTCGCCGTCGCGAATCATCCCGACCATTGCCTGCAGCAGATAGGCAAGCCGCGTCCCGGTCTGCGGCTCAAGGGTTCCGGCGCGCACCTCGGCATAGACGCGCGCCAACTCTCGCCGGCAGTCGCGAATCGTGCTCAGTCGCAGCCGGGGGGAGGGGCGCGCGGGTACGCCTACAGCATCAAGCACTTCCACCATGTTTTCGTCGCCACCGCGCGCCATGATTGCCCCTTACGCTGCGCGACGCTTCGCGGCCATCTGTGCGCGTTCGATGTCGGACGGTGTGAAGCCCAAAGCGCGAAGGGCTTGGCGGCCACCTTCGCGCCATGCGAAGTGTCGCAACAGTTGCGCGTCATCGATGCCGGTCGTCATCTTCAGCAGTCCGCGAAGGTGGCCGAAGCCACGACGCGCCCATTCTTGTGCGGCGCGGCCATCGCGCAGCTTGACCGCCAAGTCGGGGCGCTCGTGTTCGCGGGCCGTGCGGTGCAGCTCCTCGATGAACGCCAATTCGTGCCCGTGCAGGTCGCCCGGAATCGGGCTGTTCAGCAGTGAATGAATGACGCCTCGGTAGGCGACCGGGTCCGACTTCATCTTGTCGAGCGCGTCCAGCCGGCCTTTGTTGGGCAGCGACCGCCACCATTCGCGCGTCTCTTTCTGCTGCGAGATTTCGAAGGGGGTCACAGGTGCCGCGACTGCCATCAATTCGGCGTCGACGGCGGCGAGGTGGTCTTCGAAGTTTTCGAGGCCACTTAACGCGTGTCCGAGCCGGTCCGCCATCGCGGCGGTAAGCGGTTCCATCTTCTCGTCCTTGCCGACATCGGAAAGCCGCTTATCGGCGAGCACGGCCGCCCGGCTGCCGATGTAGTCCTTCGCGGATTCCAGCGCGACCGTGAAAAACAATGCCGGCTCCGGCGGGCTCGCCATGTCAAACGGTGCGGGCGGCATTTCAAAGCGTGCAGGTCCGAGCTTGAATTCGAGGTTCATGGTTCATTGCTCCTGGTGAGGATGGATTTCCCGGCTTCCGGTCGGGGCGGTTCTGTGGGGTGTGAGGTTGGGCATCGCGTCGCGACGGTCTGCAATGCCAGAATGGCGGGCTGTCGGGCGGATCGCGTCTCCGCCAAGGGGTGATTTCGAGGGGCCGCGCGCACCCTCCACCCCTCCAGACGCTTCCCGTAGAAAGCTGCTGCAGATGGCAATATCTAAATAGCGTCCGGGAGCCGGTAACACGGAAACGCGGAAAACCGGCCCCATAGAACCGGCTCCCGGTAACACGGCGCGATTCGTGTTACCGGGAGCCGGTACAGTAGGACAGGTCGTGTTACCGGGAGCCGGTGCCATGTTTTGTTTTACGTCGGCGTTGCAAGCAGGTATTGCTTCGTCAGGAACTCGCCCGGTTTGATGTCCATTGCGGGGTCGTAGTCCAGCGGCAGCCAGCACAGGCCGAACCATGCGGCGCGGCGCGGCATCCATGCTTCGCGGGTTTTCTGGATGAACCGCGCGGCCTCCAGTTCCTTGCGAGCACGACACAACGTGTCGTTGCTGCTCCACCCGCGTTTGCGCATCACCGAAAGCGTGCAGAGCAACTTTCCGTTGTTCGTGCCTGCAAACTGGCGCGCCATATCCAACAGCAGACGCGTTGCCGGCGCGCTCAAGCCGATGAATGCGGGGCAGTCCATCACCTGATGCGGCAGCGCGAGGAATCGCCCGCCTACGCGGTTTTTCGTGCGTTCGCGGCCCATTCATCGCGTCCCCCTGCGCGCGAGCAATTGACGGATGCGGCGGCGGTCGGCAGCGGTCGGGCGATAGACGCCTCGCTGCACTTCGAGGCCGTCACGGTCGCGCACGGTTTCCTTGATGCACGGAATGTCGAGGCCGTACCGCTCTCGGCAGCGTTTCATCAGGTCAGGCGAATTGCTCGCGCCTGCTGTCCTGTCCATTTGTTCGCGCGACAGGTCGCGCGCGGCGAGCGCCATCAAGGCGCGCCACTCGCGCGGGTTGCTTACGCGGGGAAGGTGCGTGCTGCTTTCACTGCTGGTGTAAAATGCGCTGGTCGTCGCGCAATTTGTTTTAGCGTCAGAGCCTCCGGCCAGGGAGGCTTTGTCGTTTGCAGGGGTCGTCGCTAGCATGACCGCGCCTCCTTAAGCCGCTTTGCGGCCGGTGGAGTGCGCGTCCCGAAATGCGATCAGTGCATCCTGATCGAACACGGTGCAGCGAGAGGAAAGATGAATTGGCCGCGGGAAGTCTGGACGTTCTCTGATCCAGCGATAGATAGTTACCCGGCTGATTCCAAGAAACTCAGCGGCCTGACTTGGGCGAAGGCTTTTTTTCATGATGTGCTCCGTTACACCGCGTTGTTGCGGTTAGGAACATCATCTTTCTTTGCATTATTGACAGTGGCCGGACTGTCACGAATTAATAACTAGGTTCCTTCATTTTTGCGCCATTTCAGTGCGCGATAAATAGTTCTCTCGCAAACGCCATTTGCCTCGGCAACGGTCATTACGATGGATTTTTGCGGCCACGCATGGTTTTCTCTGGATACCCTGTCGTAGTCGCTGCAATACGTGTCCCATCGAGCCCGCTTCTGTTCGTCGGTGCCATGCACTAGTTCATGCCCTGTGCGAGCTCCATCCTTCACCTTCCTTCCAGTCTCGGAAAGCGGCCGCACAGCTATCGATAGACCGTGGTATCGGCAGCATTCGTGCAATCGCGCGACATGAGCATCACATAGGGCGAAATCCTTGCGTTTGTATGCCTCGAATGCGTTATGGCGATGTTCCAGAAGTGTGGCCTTCACGTCGTCAGGAGTGTGCGGGTCAAGGATGAAGTTATCGATGCCTTCTATGTTTCCGTCTGTCGAATTACGGCCGATGGACATTTCCCACACAAAGCACGACTCATCTTGATCCAGGTATTCCCATGCGCCGGGTTTGATCTCGCGTCTGTTAATCACGCTTCACCTCGTTCTTCTTGGTGTTTCATCCGTCAGACGTCGTTGGATGGAGTATATCGTTCTGCTCTCAAGTCCCCAGAATACTGGGCGCAAAAAGCGCGAAGTACATCCAGCGTCTTTTTTCCTATTCCGGATAACGCTAGCAGTCGCGAATCGTCAGCCTTGTTGATCTTCTCAATGGTGCGCAGTCCTGATTTCCAGAGGGCAGCAGATGCCGGCTTTGTAATGCCGCAAATCATGGAAACTACAGGCGGAAAAAGTGCATCGATGATCGCTGTCTGGCCACCGAGTCGCCGACAGAATGCTTTGTGCTCCGGTAGCTTCAACACCTCTTTGATGCGATTTATTCTTTCAGCAATAGATGACTCGTCTTGGCTGGCAGCAGCTTTGACTGTGATAAGAAAATTGCGGTACTTGACGCGATTTACTGGTCCGATGTCGGAGGCGACGTCGCTCTCCGGTCCGTCATCGAAATCAATCCCAAGCTCACGCCATGATCGAATCGTCGGAACCCATATCCCGTGCTCAAGGCCATAAGGGTTATCTGGGGGTGTTTTGCTTGATGTGTGCTCGCCGTCCTTCATGAGCACAACGAGCGGGGTCCGAAGGTGGAGGGTTGCGAAATATTCATGCCCGCCAATTAGTTCGTTGCTCATGGATGCGCTCCCCATTACGGGTTGATGCGTTTTGTGTGGCACGTACGGTGCCGCCCCAGGCCGGCAGGGTGTCGGGCTTTTGGTAGGGGCGGCGTGAAGCGGTCAGAGAGTCTTTTCAGTATCCCTGAATCGGCGCAACTCAGAGATTTCGAAGCCGAATCTCTGCGACAGCTTGCCGAGCTTTTCATCCGATGCGTTTGCTCCCACTACGGCAAAGATCGGACCGTCGCACGCCTGTTCGTACCCGGCCCGTTCATCGCTCCAGACAAGCCCCAGGCGATGATCACCGGGGCGAACAATGAAGACGCGGTCATCTGAAAAATCTTCTGTAGACATGATGTATTCTCCAGGTTATGCGGTGACAAGCCCGCATTTTTCGGCCTGCTCGCGCACCACATCCAGATCATTATGGATTGCTGCAAGTGCTGCTATGGCAGCATCGGCTAGACCGACGAGCATCAGGTCACGAACATCGCGTTCCGCAATCTTGCGCATGATCTGCAGGGCATCCAGAACAGAATCCATCTCCTCCATGTTCATCTGCATCGCATTGATTAGCGACTCGCGTGTGACCAGCTCGACGCCGTTGCGTACAATTCTCTCAGCCATGATGTGAAGCTCCTTTTCACGTTGTGGTCAGGGTCGCGCTCCGTGTTCCAAGACGTTGCGCGGCCCGCTTTGCCTGAGTCCGTCAGGCGGCGGTGATGCTCCTTAGCGGTACGACGTCGCCGGCCTTCTGCACCGTGTCGCAGAATTTCGTCCAATCGTTCATCAGCCTGCGGCGCTTATCGAACAGGTCGCCGCGACGATAGGCGGCCTCGACGGCGTTGCCGATTGCGTGCGCTAGGGCCATTTCTGCGACTTCTCGCGGGTAGTTCGTGCGCTCGGCAGCCCAATCGCGGAACGTCGAGCGGAAGCCGTGCGGGACCGCATCGACATTCATGCGGCGCAAGACTGCGGTAATGCTCATATCGGACAACATGCCGCCACGCGGGGCAGGAAAGACGAGCGGGGAGTCATCAATGCGAGGAAGGGCGCGCAGAATCTCCAATACGCGGTCTGTCAGCGGAACGCGGTGCTCCTTGCCCATCTTCATGCGCTCACCGGGGATCGTCCAGACAGCGTTCTGCAGGTCGATTTCATCCCACTGCATGCCACGTATCTCGCCGGAGCGTGCGGCGGTCAGAATCAGCACTTCGAGCGCACGGGCTGCCATGCCGCCGCGATTGCGCAGGGCCTTCATGAAGGCTCCGAGTTCATCAACGGCCAAGGCGGCATGGTGTTCGACCTTTGCGACCTTGGAGGGCTTCGCTAGGATTTTGTCTAGATGTCCTTTCCATCGCGCAGGGTTCTCGCCGTGGCGGTATCCGCGCACCGTTGCCCAATCCAGCACGCTTTCAATGCGACCGCGCAAGCGGGTTGCCGTTTCCGTCTTCGTTGTCCAGAGGGATTCCAGAATCTTGATGATGTGAGCGAGCGTTACGTCGCGCACTTGGAGCTTTCCGACAATGGGCGATGCGTAGGTTTCGAGGGTTGCCGACCACTGCGCGCCATGTTTCTGGTTTTTCCACTCGATGGACTTGGCTTCGATGAACTTGCGGGCGCACTCATCGAACGTGATTTCAGCGCCTCGTGAGGCTGCCAAGGCGCTACGAGCGGCCGCGCGCTGTGCGATAGGGTCTGTGCCTTGCTCGATCAGGTTGCGGGCTTCTCGGGCCTTCTCGCGTGCTCCGGCGAGGGTTACGTCAGGGTATCCACCTAAGCCCATGTCCCGGCGCTTGCCGCCAATGACAACGCGCAACACCCATGTCCGCGCGCTAGACGGCAGAACTTGGAGCTGCAGGCCCGCAACTCCGCCGACCGCGTACAATCCCGGCTTCGTCAGTCGCTGGACTTCCAGAGCTGAAAGTTCTTTGGCTTTCTTGGGCATGGCCGTTTCTCCGCATCCTGCATCGCACCCAACATAAGAGGTGCGATTCAACGATAGCACGTGAAACGACCGTATACAACAAAAGCAACGACGGTAAGCGTTTTGTGTCTGCGGTGATGCGACGTGATACGGCAGAAAGTTCTATTTCGGCTGACTCACTCTCCGCCAGCCATACAGAAAAAGCCGCCGATTTTTGGCGGCTTTTTTCTTTGGTGCGCGGCGTTCGGAGGGGGTAGTGTCGCCGCGCTCCGGCGGGGTGATACCAGTCGATACACACGGGGCGTTCGGCGGGGAGAATAATCGCAGAACGACGCCGTTGAGGCGAAAGTGTCGCGCGGCGTCGGCTGCGCGGCCGTTATCGGAAAGGGATCGGGGGAAAATGAGCGTGAGGAATCTGCTGCTCGCTGCTGTGTGCGCGGCAATGCTGGGCGGGTGTGCGGTGTTTGCCGTCGCCGATGCGGCGGTCACCGTGGTAGCGACAACGGTCAAGGTGGGCGCCAAGGTCGTCGGCGCCGGAGTCGATGCGGTGATTCCGGACGACGATGACGACGAGGATGCGACGAAGGAGTAGTCGCATTCGGCGCGATGTGCTCGCATGCGCGGCACTGCGCCGTCGATCGTCGAGGATGAAAAAACGGGCCCCGCGGGGCCCGTTTCATTTGTTGCTGGCTGAATCTCGCGATCAGTTCTGCTTCGCGGTGCCCTTGTAGTTGAGCTTTTCCTTGATCCGTGCGGACTTGCCGGAGCGGTCGCGCAGGTAGTAGAGCTTGGCACGGCGCACGTCACCGCGACGCTTGACTTCGATGCTGTCGACCAGCGGGGAGTAGGTCTGGAACGTACGCTCCACGCCTTCGCCCGACGAAATCTTGCGCACGATGAAGTTGGAGTTCAGGCCACGGTTGCGCTTGGCGATCACCACGCCTTCGTAGGCCTGGAGACGCTCGCGCGTGCCTTCCTTGACCTTCACCTGCACCACCACGGTGTCGCCGGGGGCGAACTCGGGGATGGTCTTGTTCAGGCGGGCGATTTCTTCCTGTTCGAGCAGCTGAATCAGGTTCATTGTGCGACTCCTGTCGATTCAATGGCACTTGGCCTTGCGGCAGAGCAGGACGTGCCTGATGCGCGCGGTTTGTATACGGGCTTCAGGCTCTGCCTTCGGCCCCTGCTTGCTCCTGCCTGAATTCACCAAGCAGTGACAATTCTTCTTTCGTCATCGTGCGCCCTTCCAGCAGGTCGGGGCGCCGGCGCCAGGTCGTGCCCAGTGCCTGTTTCAGCCGCCAGCGACGGATCGCGGCGTGGTTGCCGGAGAGCAGCACCGCCGGCACCGGCTCGCCTTCGTAGATCTCGGGCCGCGTGTAGTGGGGGCAGTCCAGCAGCCCGTCCACGAACGAGTCTTCGATCGCAGATACGGCGTCGTTCAATGCGCCCGGCAGCTGGCGCACGATCGCGTCGAGCAGCACCATTGCCGGCAATTCGCCGCCCGACAGTACAAAGTCGCCGAGCGATATTTCTTCGTCTACGCAGCGCTCGATGAGCCGCTGATCGACGCCTTCGTAGCGCCCGCACAGCAGCGTCAATGCCGGCAATTCCTTCAGTTCCAGCACTTTCGCATGGTCCAGCGGCCGGCCTTGCGGCGACAGGTAGATCACGCGTCCCGCAGCGCCGAGCTGCGCCTGTTGCGCCGTCTTCGCCTGGCCGATCGCTTTTTCGAGCGGCTCGGCCATCATCACCATTCCGGGGCCGCCGCCGTAGGGGCGGTCGTCCACGGTGCGGTGCGGATCGTCAACGAAATCCCGCGGGCTGTGGAACGCGATGTCATAGAGACCGCGATCCAGCGCGCGCCGCGTGATGCCGCTGGCGGTCAGCGCCGCGAACATCTCGGGAAACAGGGTGATCACGTCGAAGCGCCTCGCGGCGGCTGGTGCGCTCACCCCGTCTTCACCAATCCTTTTGCCAGTCGACCCGGATCGTCCGGCCTGACAGGTCCACGTCCAGCACGTAGGCGGCGACGAAGGGGATCAGTCGCTCCTCGTCGCCGTCGCGAACCTGCAGTACGTCATGGGCGCCGGTCGACATCAGGCTCTCGACCGTGCCGAGCGATTCGCCCGACTCGTTTACAACCGAAAGACCCACCAGGTCGCCCCAGTAGTATTCGTCATCGCCGGTGCCGGGCATCGCCTCGCGCGGCGCGGCGATGTAGCGGCCCTGCAGTGCTTCGGCGCCGTTGCGGTCCGTCACGCCTTCGAAGGAGGCAATGAAGCCCGCGCCGTGCGCGCGGAAACCGGCCAGTTTCACCGGCTGCCATGCCTCTGCAGGGGCTTCGGCCTTGTCGGCAAGCCACCACTGAGCCATTTCACGCCAGGAGAGCGGGTCGTCCCCGAAGGGATGCACCTTGACCCAACCCTGGACGCCAAAAGGGGCGACGATGCGCCCCAGTACTATCATGACTACGAGTCAGTCAGGATCAGGCGGCGGCTTGCGCGGCCTGCTTGGCCAGGCGCTCGACCGTCGGCGACAGCTGGGCGCCGTTCTGCTTCCAGTAGGCCAGACGTTCGGCGTTGATCACGAGGCCCTTCTCGGACTCGGCTGCCATCGGGTTGTAGAAGCCAACGCGCTCGATGAAGCGGCCGTCGCGGCGGTTGCGCGAGTCGGCAGCAACGATGTTGTAGAACGGGCGCTTCTTGGCGCCACCACGGGCAAGGCGAATGACGACCATTGGGGTGTCCTGATAAGTGGATGCGAAAAGCAGGCGAGTGTAAGGCAAACGGCTGCGTGAGACAAGTGCGGATCGTGATTGGTCGGCGAAAGGCGTATATCGATCCGGCCGCAAAGCCCGCGGGCTGCGGGGTTCCGCTCAAGAGGGTGATTCTTGAATAGAATGCGAGGACGTCTCCAAGCGGAATTTTACCCCGATGGCTGCATCCGATCCGGTCCCCGAACAGTTGGCTCCCGTGCTGGAGTGGCTGGCGAGCGAGCCGGCCGACGATCCGCACGCGGAGCTGAGTGCCCTGCGGGGACATCTGGGAGGGCTGCCCGACGCGGCCGTCGGGGGCGCTCCGCTCGGGCAATGCGTCGACGAATTCGAGGCGCGGGTTCTCGACGTGTGCGGCCGCCTGAAGCCGCGTCTTCTCAATGCGGCGTTGCCGCTTTCGCACGAACTGCATGCGGTCGCAGGGGAGCTCGTCGAGGCCTTGCTCGAAGTGGGTGGAAAGCTGGGCGATATGGCTGCTGCGGCGCGCGAGCGCTGGCGTCCGGTGCGCCGCGGGGATCCGATGGCCATGACGGCGCGTGCGTTGGGTCTGGTGCATGAGGCCTTCCTTGTCGCTGCGATGGGAGGGGCGGTCACGCCACCCGGATTGTGGCTCGCGGCATACGGCATCGTCGATGCCGGGGGGGGCTTCGACGCGCTGGTATCCGCGCGGCCGGAAACGGCTGCCGCCGATGCCCTGCATGCGCTGAAGCGCCTTCTGGCTCTGGCGGTGCTGCAGCCCGAGAGCCTGACGGCGCGCGAGCTGGTGTGGGCGAACGATTACCTCGAAGGGATTGCGGACGAGGGGGCGCTGTCGCGGGAAGCCCTGCAGCCTGCCGCTTCGTCGTTCTGGGTCGATCCGGGTGATGATCTGCCGCCGATTGCGACAATCCGCAGCGCGGCGCCCGTGGCCGAGGGGCTCGTGTATTTTTCCGCGTTCGGCGTGTCGCGTGCGCTCGCGGGGCAGCTCGACTGGCTCAAGGAACGCATTGCCGAGGCCGAAGCAGTGGGGCTGGAGCGCGACGGCGAACTGCTCGAGCCCGATGCGTCCGGATTGCCGGTCGGCCTGACGCCGGTGGAGATGGTCTCGCTGCTCCAGCGCATGCGTGACCGCTGGGCGCTGCCGCCGAATCGGGGGCAGTCGCGCCGTGCGTACCGGTATTCGGTGCAGGTGTGCGTGGGCCTGCGCGCGGTATGGGAGGTCGCCCGGTCCGATGGCGCGACGGAACGCATCTCGGAATGGATGGTGTACAACGAGAGCCCCGGCGGGTATGCATTGATGTCCGTGGAGGGCGTGACGGGCAGTCTGAGCGCCGGCATGGCGGTCGCGCTGCGCCGCGACGCCGGACATCCGTGGGCGGTGTGCATCGTGCGCTGGATCCGCAGCGACAGCCCCGGGCAGGTCGAACTCGGCCTGCAGCTCGTCGCGCAGACCTGTACGCCGGTGACGATCGGTTTTCGCGGTGCCGAGGTGAGTTCGACGACGCACGCGCTCATCCTGCCGCCGCTGCCCGCCTTGCGCCGCAATCAGGCGATCCTGGCGCCGGCGGGCACCTATGCGTCGCGCCGTTTCGTGCTGGTGCACGAAGGCGAGCACCTCTATGTGGCGCAGGCCCGCGTGCTGAGTCTCGACATGCAGACGGCGAACGTCGAGCTGTTCCAGTACGAGGTCGATCCTTACCCGATTTAGCTTCTCACTTGGGTTCTCTCCGCGGCGAGTGCCGCGATCGAGATGTCCGCGGCGCGCAATGCGGTCTCGATGCGTTCGGCGGTGTCGCGCGACAGGTCGTTGCGGCCGGCCTTGCGCCACGCTGCGGGTGACAGCGCGAGCCGGCACAGCACGTCGGCGAGCCCGATGCCGGCGGCGTCGCGTGTGAGCAGCCAGTTGCCGTCCTCGGTGCGGGCGACCCAGCCGGCCTCGCACAGCTCGCCGAGCAGGCTTTCGCCTTCGTTGCCGTTGAGGCGGGCCGCTCCGACGAGCGGTTCGAATGCTACGGTGCGGCCTTCGGCCTGCGCGCGCGCGAGCATCGTCAATACCGTGGTCGCCGCCCACGCACGGTCGCCGGCGAAGGGGGCGAGCACGCGCGTACGTTCGAAGAAGCCGGGCAGCGACGCGCACAGGATCGCCCCGAGCAGGATCACGACCCACGACAGGTAGAGCCACAGCAGGAAGATCGGCACGGTCGCAAAGGTGCCGTAAATCAGCGTGTAGGTCGGGATGCGCGCGAGGAAGAGGGCGAAGAGCTGCTGCATCAGCAGGAAGGCCAACGCCGCGGTGGTACCGCCGGCGAGCGCATGGGTCGGGCGCACCTTGTGGTTGGGGATCGCGTAGTAGAGGAAGGTGAACACGACGCACAGCAGCGCTGCCGACACCAGCGTCGAGAAGGCTTCGACGACCCAGGAACCCTGGCCGGCGAGGGCGACGGAGCTGGCGACGAGGTGGCCGGTCGCGAGCGCGCTGGCGCCGAGCGCGACCGGGCCCAGCGTGAGGGTCGACCAGTGCACGGTCAGGCGCGTGAGCAGCGGACGCGGGCGGTGCACGCCCCAGATCTGGTTGAACACGCGGTCTATCGTCATCAGCAGCATCAGTGCGGTGACGACCAGCGCGCCGGTGCCGATCAGCGTGAGCTTGGCGGCCTTCTGCGAAAACTGGAAGGCGTAGGTGGCGATGATCTTGCCGGCACGGTCGGGCAGGAGGTTTTCGAGCAGGAAGATCTTCAGCGAAGTTCCGAGCTCGGAGAACGCCGGGAAGTTGCTGAAGAGCGCGATCACGACGGTGACGAGGGGCACCAGCGCGAGCAGTGTCGTGAAGGCGAGGCTTCCGGCGACCTGCGGACAGCGGGTCGCGACGAAGCGTTGTGCGAGTAGGCGCAGGAAATCGCGCGCGGAGTTCAACGGCACGGCGGGCATGCAGAGGGTGCGGTCGGGCGGGGCTGAAGGGGCGGCTATAATGCCGCAATTCGATCCAGACCGTTCAGATGAAAGAAATTCTCGTACTTTATTACAGCCATCGCGGCTCGGTTCGGGCGCTCGCGGAGCAGATCGCGCTCGGAATCCATCAGGTGCCGGGTGTGGCGGCGCGGGTGCGGACAGTGCCGAAGGTGTCGACGGTGTGCGAGGCGGTCGAGGACGACATTCCGGCGTCGGGGCCGCCCTACGTCGAGGTGCGCGACCTCGAGGAGTGCATCGGTCTGGCGATCGGCAGTCCGACGCGCTTCGGCAATATGGCGGCGCCGATGAAGTACTTTGTCGACGGACTCGCGGGGCCGTGGGTGAATGGCACGCTGGCCGGCAAGCCGGCGTCGGTGTTCACGTCGACGGCGAGCCAGCATGGGGGGCAGGAATCGACGTTGCTGTCGATGATGCTTCCGCTACTGCATCACGGCATGCTGATCGTGGGACTGCCCTACACCGAGTCGGCGCTGAACCGCACGCGCACCGGCGGAACGCCTTACGGCGCGAGCCATGTCGCCGGCACGGACGGCAATCCGGCCCTGAGCGCGGAGGAGATCGAACTCGCGATTGCGCAGGGCCGTCGCCTTGCGCAAGTTGCGGTGACGCTCGCGGGAGGCCTGGCATGAACGCGCGCGCGCTGAATCTTGTGGCGACAGTGCTGCTCGTCGCGCTGATCGCGCTGTGCGTGTTGTGGGAGGCGTGGCTCGCACCGCTGCGGCCGGGCGGTTCGTGGATGATCCTGAAGGCGCTGCCGCTGATGGGAGCCTTTCTCGGGGTGCTGAAGGGGCGGCGCTACACCTACCAGTGGCTGACGATGCTGGTGCTGCTCTATCTGGTGGAGGGGGTGGTGCGGGCGATGGACACCGGGCTCGCCGGCAAGCTCGCGATCGCGGAAGCGGTGCTGGCGGCGCTGCTCTTCGCCTGCGCGGTTTGGTACGCGCGGGTGTCGGCGCCTTCGCGACAGGGGCGCGCCTCCGCCTGATCCGGTACGGGGCGACCGGATCCCGTCCGGTGCGGGCTGCGGACGATTGCCCGCGGCCCGCACCCGGTCAGAGCTGCGGGTTCAGTTTCTCGAACTTGCCGTGCAGCTTGTTCAGTGCGTTGAGGTAGGCCTTCGCCGATGCGACGATGATGTCGGTATCGGCGCCCTGGCCGTTCACGATCTTGCCGTCCTGCGCCAGGCGCACGGTCACTTCGCCCTGCGCGTCGGTGCCGGTGGTGATCGCGTTCACCGAGTACAGCAGCAGTTCGGTGCCGCTCTTGGCGACCGCCTCGATCGCCTTGAAGGCGGCGTCGACCGGGCCCGACCCCTGGGCGCTGGTGCGGGTTTCCTTGCCGCCGACGGCGATCGTGAGTTCGGCCTGCGGGGTTTCGCCGGTCTCCGAGTGGAAGCGCGAGGCGAGCAGGCGGAAGTGCTCGTGCTCGGGGGTGACGCCCTCATCGCTCATCAGCGCGTGGAGGTCTTCGTCGAAGATCTCGTGCTTCTTGTCGGCGAGCTCCTTGAAGTGCGCGAAGGCGTGGTTCAGCTGATCCTCCGACGCGACGACGATGCCGATCTCCTGCAGGCGGCTGCGGAAGGCGTTGCGGCCCGAGTGCTTGCCGAGCACGAGCTTGTTGGCACCCCAGCCCACGTCCTCGGCGCGCATGATCTCGTAGGTCTCGCGGTGCTTGAGCACTCCGTCCTGGTGGATGCCGGATTCGTGCGAGAAGGCGTTGGCGCCGACGATGGCCTTGTTGGGCTGCACCGGGAAGCCGGTGACGCCGGACACGAGCTTGGAGGCGGGGACGATCTGCGTTGTGTCGATGCGCGTGTCGCAGGGGAAGACGTCCTGGCGGGTGCGCACGGCCATGACGATTTCCTCGAGCGCGGCGTTTCCGGCCCGTTCGCCGAGGCCGTTGATCGTGCATTCGACCTGGCGTGCGCCGGCCAGCACCGCGGCCAGCGAGTTGGCGACCGCGAGGCCGAGGTCGTTGTGGCAGTGCACCGACCAGATCACCTTGTCGGAGTCGGGCACGCGCTCGATCAGGGTGCGGAGGGTGTTCGCGTACTGCGTCGGCACGTTGTAGCCGACCGTGTCGGGGACGTTGATCGTCTTCGCGCCCGCCTCGATGACCGCCGTGAAGATGCGCACGAGGAAGTCGATCTCGGAGCGGCCGGCATCCTCGGCGGAGAACTCGATGTCGTCGGTGTATTCCCTGGCCCAGCCGATCGCCTTCACCGCCTGCTCGACGACTTGATCGGGCGTCATGCGCAGCTTCTTCTCCATGTGGATCGGGCTGGTCGCGATGAAGGTATGGATGCGGCCGCGCGCGGCGGGGCGGATCGCTTCGCCGGAGCGCCGGATGTCGTTTTCGTTGGCGCGGGCCAGCGCGCACACGGTCGATTCCTTGATCGTCTCGGCGATCGCGCGGACCGCTTCGAAGTCGCCGTTCGACGCCGCGGGGAAGCCCGCCTCGATCACGTCGACGCGCATGCGTTCGAGCTGACGGGCGATGCGCAGCTTTTCTTCCTGTGTCATCGAGGCACCCGGGCTCTGTTCGCCGTCGCGCAAGGTGGTATCGAAAATGATCAACTGGTCTTTCATCGTCGGCTCCTGCTGGGAGGTTGGAATACCGGATATGACAAGCGGCCTGCGTCGGGACGCTGGCGGAAGTCGGACAACACGAGGGGAGGGGGTCTGATTTAGCGCGCGGGGCGCAGCAGCGGACCGAGCAGCAGCAGGCCCGCCGGGAGAAGGCGTAGCGACAGGAGGAGGTGGTCGCTGACGGAGTTCATATTTACGACTATAAACCGTGGATTTGGCCGAACGCAAGGACGGAGCGACCGCTCGCGGGATATGGGGGCGATTGCCGCCGGCTATCCATCGGTGACAGCCGGGACGCACGAATGGCCGCTCGGGCCGGGAAGCCGGAGCGGCCTGCGCAGGCGCGGGTGAGATGCCCGCCTAGTCGTCGTGGTGCCGGTCCCGCGCGTCGGCGGTCGTGGTGGGCTGCGGCAGCCACGCGTCGGCCGCGCCGCTCTGGTAGGCCCACCAGAAGCCCAGCACGGCGACCAGGAGGGCCGTGCCGACGAAGCGGTGCGCGTGGCGGATGCTCTCGGCTGGCTTGCCGGACTTGCGGCCGGTGAGCATCGCGCGCGCGAGGTTCTCGCGGTGCAGCAGGCTGCTGACGAGGACTCCGGCGATATGCACGAAGACGATGGCGAGCATGGTGCTGGCGGCCCCTTCGTGCAGTTTCTCGAGCCATTCGCCGCCAATGTCCTGATAGGTCGCAAAGCCGCTCAGGGCGATCAGCGCGCCCAGGCCCAGCATCGCGAAGATCGCGACAGCGCCGGCGGGGTTGTGGCCGAGGTAATGCCGAGGCTTCATCGCCAGCAGCGATTTCAGGTAGGACACGAGTTCGCGCGGGGAATAGATGAAGCTCGCGAAGCGTGCGTAGCGGGTGCCGACGAGGCCCCACAGCAGGCGGAACACGGCGAGACCGGCGAAGGTGTAGCCGAGCATCACGTGCAGGTCGCGCAGCCGTTCGGAGTCGGACGTCAGCCAGGCGCCGGCGAAGCACAGCGCGAAGCTCCAGTGGAAGACGCGCGTCGGGACGTCCCACACGCGCACGGTGGTGGCCGTGTCGGCGGCCCGCGATGTCCCGTCTGCGGCGCTCGATGAGGTGATGCTGGTGTTCATGAGCGGGCTCCGTTTTTCGGGATGCGGATGTCGCGTTCGCTGAAGTCGCCCGCGGCGGCGTTGCGGTGGCAGGCGGCGCAGTTGGCGGCGCTCTTGACGGCCTCGCTGCGGAAGATGCCGGGCGTGATGCCGTCGTGGCCGTCGCGGTGCTCCTTGCGGAACCAGCGGGTGTCGCTGATGCGCAGCAGCGGGCGGCCGTCGCTGCCGGCGGAGTCGCGCCGCGCGGCGTTGGCGACGAGGAACTTCGTGATCACTGCAGAGGTTTCGGCGTCGAGGCTGGCGTCGGAGCCGAAGTGCTTGTCGAGCCCGGCCATCATTGCGCGCCACGAGTCGGCGCCCAGCAGCGCGGGCGGGAAGGCAATGTGGCAGCTGCCGCATTCGCTGCGATACTCGGGGTGATTGATGTTCAGGCGCTTGTTTTCGTCGTCGTCGGCGAGCGCGAGGCCGGCTGCGCCGGCGGCGATGGCAAGGGCGAGTGCGCGCAGGGCGCGGGCGGGGAAGGTGGCGGTCATGTTGTGGCGCTCCGTGTGGGTCAGCGGGGGGAATTCATCAGCCAGGCGACGACGTCGGCCTTCTCTGCGGGCGTGCAGGTGCGGCCGAGCACGTCCTTGCAGTTGCGCCCGAACCACTTCTCGACTGCGCGAGTGCTCGCGAGGCGCTCGGGATTGGCTGCCGGCGCCATCGGCTCGATCGCCTTGCCGGTGCTGGCGTGCTTGCCGCGTGCCGCGGGATTTTTGGTGTGGCAGGTGGAGCAGCTCCACTCGCCGCCGTGCGTGGCGGTGAAGAACTTTTCGCCGCGTTCGGCCGACGCGCTGAAGCCCGGCGCGGATTGCCGCGCCTCGGTCTGATAGCGGGAGAGGAAGTCGGCGGGCGTCTCCGCGCTGGCGAATCCGCTCGCGAGCAAGGCGGCGCCGGCCAGGAACATCCGCAGGGAGTGGCTTTGCATGTTTGCTCCTTTCGCTGATGGTGGAACAATGTCTTTGGAATCGGATCGCCGGAGTGTCCGCTCTGGCTTCGGAACGTACTTTGCGCGGCGGAGCCTGAACGCACGGTGAAGACGGCGTTCAGCTGCGGTTCAGTCGGACAGCCCTACAACGGATGCCGGAGGGCGGCGCGCACGGTGCGCGCGGCCTGGATGGGAGGAATCGATGCGCGCGCTTGTGACATCGGCTGTCGTGGGGATGGTCGTCGCAGTCTTGTCGATCGGTCCGGTCGCGGCCGGCGGTGACGACCACGATCATGACCGCGCGCGTGCGGCCCTCGAGCGCGGGGAGGTGCTGCCGCTGCGCACTATCCTCGACAAGGTCGAGCGCGAGCATCCGGGCAAAGTCGTCGAGGTCGAGCTCGAACGCGAGCACGGGCGCTGGATCTACGAGATCCGCCTGCTGCGCAGCGGCGGCGCGCTCGTGCGGCTGGACGTCGATGCGCGCGACGGATCCGTGCTCGGCGTCCGTTCGCGCGACGGCAAGGGAGGGAAGCGCTGATGCACATCCTCGTCGTGGAAGACGAGCCGACGCTGGCGGCGCAGCTCGCACAGGCGCTGCGCGAGGCGGGCTATGCGGTCGATTGCGCCGACAACGGGCGCGATGCGCATTTCATGGGCGAGGTCGAAGCGCTCGATGCGGTCGTGCTGGACCTCGGCCTGCCGCAGATGGACGGGCTGACGGTGCTGAAGAAGTGGCGCGCGGCGGGGCGGACGATGCCGGTGCTGATCCTGACCGCACGCGACAACTGGCACGAGAAGGTCGCCGGCATCGACGCCGGTGCCGACGATTACCTGACCAAGCCCTTCCACATGGAGGAACTGCTCGCCCGCCTGCGCGCGCTGATCCGGCGCAGTGCGGGGCATGCGAGCGCCGAGCTGCGCTGCGGCCCGGTGCTGCTCGACACGCGCGGCGGGCGCGTCACGGTCGAAGGGCAGGCGGTGACGCTGACCAGCCACGAGCTGCGCGTGCTGAGCTACCTGATGCACCGCCAAGGGGAGGTCGTGTCGCGCGCCGAGCTGACCGAGCACATCTATGCGCAGGACTTCGAGCGCGACTCGAACACGATCGAGGTCTTCGTCGGGCGTCTGCGCAAGAAGCTGCCGCCGGGCCTGATCGAGACCGTGCGCGGCCTGGGGTACCGCCTCGCATGTCCGGAATGAGCGGGCGGGGCTCGCTGCGTGCGCGGCTGCTGGCCGGCAGCCTGGTGTGGATCCTGGGAACGCTGACCGTCACCGGCTGCGTGCTCGGCGATCTCTTCCGCCGCCACGTGGAGGACCGCTTCGAGGCGGAGCTGCGCATCCACCTCGACCAGCTCACCGCGAGCGTCGAACTCGCCCCCGACGCGGGCTTGGCCCTGCGCACCGACCTGAGCGACCCGCGCCTGCGCAAACCCCTGTCCGGGCTGTATTGGCAGGTGGACCGCGAGGGCGGGGACGCCGCGCGTGGCGTGCTGCGCTCGCGCTCCCTGTGGGATGCGACGCTCGCCGTTCCGGCCGACGGTCCGCGCGACGGCGAGGTGCATGTGCATCGCATCGACGGGCCGGATCGCGAACGCCTGGTGATGATGGAACGCATCGTGCGGCCGGAGGAAGCGGCCGCGCAGCCCCTGCGGCTGATCGTCGCCGCCGACGAGCGCGGCATGACGAGTCCGGTGCGCGAGTTCGTCGGGCTCCTCGTAATCGCGCTGGGCGTGCTCGCGGCCGGCGTGATCGCCGCGGTGCTGCTGCAGGTGTCGGTGGGCCTCGCCCCGCTGAAGCGTCTGCGCGAGCAGCTTGCCGAGGTGCGCGACGGCCGCAGCCGGCGGCTCGCGGGCGTCTTTCCGAACGAGGTCCGGCCGTTGGTAGACGAACTCAACGCGGTGCTGCAGCACGATGCCGAGGTCGTCGAGCGCGCACGTACGCAGGCCGGCAATCTCGCGCACGCGATCAAGACGCCGCTCGCGGTGCTGGGCAATGCCGCGCTGCGCGAGGAGGGAGCCCTCGCGCGCCTCGTGGCCGAGCAGGTCGCGACGGCCCAGCGCCAGGTCGATTACCACCTCGCGCGTGCGCGTGCCGCCGCGGCTACCCAGGTACCGGGGCTGCGCAGCGCGCTGCGGCCGGCCGTCGAGGGGCTGGTGCGCGTGATGCAGCGCGTGCATGCGGAACGCAATCTGCGCTTCGCGATCGAAGCGATTCCCGACGATGCGGTCTTCCGCGGCGAGGAGCAGGATCTGCAGGAAATGCTCGGTAATCTCATCGACAACGCGTGCAAGTGGGCGCGACGCGAGGTGGGGGTGAGCGTCTCCGTGCGCGAAGGTGAAGTCGCGATCGTCATCGACGACGACGGCCCCGGCCTGCCGGCTGACGCGCGCGAGGCGATGTTCGCCCGCGGCGCGCGCGCCGACGAAGAGAGGCCCGGTTCCGGCCTCGGCCTCGGCATCGTGCGCGACCTCGCCCAGCTTTACGGCGGCCGTATCGAACTGGGGCAGGCGCCGGCTGGCGGGCTGCGTGCTGCGCTGGTCCTGCCCGCCGCTTGAGATCGTCCGGTCTGCCCCCAACTGAAAACCCTATTGTTGTTGCGAGAAGAGAAAATATGACTCCCGAACAGAACCGCTCCCTGATCACCATCTGCCTGATGGCGGCCTTTGCCGACGGCCACAACGATCCGCGCGAACGCGACCACGTGCGACGCACGGCCGAGTCGCTGTCGGCCGGTGCCGGCCTCGACGTCATGTCGCTGTACCAGGACGTGCTGCTGAAGCGCGTGACGCTCGAGCAGGCCGTTGCCGGGCTGGATACGCCCGAGCTGCGCCAGCTCGCCTTCGAGATGGCGGTCGGCGTGTGCGATGCCGACGGCGTACATAATGCCGGCGAGACGGCCTTCCTCGAGCGTCTCGGCGCCCTGTTGCAGCTCGGGCGCAGCGAGGCGGCCGCGATCGTGAGCGAGGCCGACGCGCTCGCCGGGGCGCCCGTCGACAAGCCCCTGCCGGAGATGCCTGCCGTCCCGGTGCCGGCTGCGCCTGCAGGGCCCGATCAGGCCGAACTCGACAAGATGATCCTGAATGCGGCGATCCTCAACGGCGCGCTCGAACTGCTGCCCGAGTCGCTCGCGTCGATGGCGATCATCCCGCTGCAGACGCGCCTCGTGTATCGCGTCGGCAAGGCCCACGGCTTCGAGCTCGACCGTGGCCACATTACCGATTTTCTCGCGACGGTCGGCGTCGGCCTCACCTCGCAGTACGTCGAGCAGTTCGGCCGCAAGCTCGTCGGCGGCCTGCTGGGCAAGGTGCTCGGCAAGGTCGGCCGCACGATAGGCAGCGAGGCGACCGGTTCGGCGTTTTCCTTCGCGACGACCTATGCGCTGGGACACGTCGCGAAGCGCTACTACACGGACGGGCGGCGCCTGGACGGGACGGCGCTCAAGGCCGCCTTCGGCCAGCTCTTCGACAACGCCAAGGGCCTGCAGCAGCGCTACGCGCCCGAAATCGCGGAGCGTGCACGTACGCTGGACCTGAAGAAGCTGACGGGCGAACTCACGCGCTGAGCGGCCGCCGGCCGCCACGGCGGTCCGGCATTCGCCTCACGAGGTGCGCAGCTCGACGCGAAACTCGCAGCCGCAGCCTTCGCGGGGAGACAGGGTGATCCGCCACCCCTGCCGGTCGCAGATGCGCTGCACCAGCGACAGTCCGATGCCGATGCCGTCCCCGCGCGTGCTGCCCCCGCGCGCGAACGACCGGAACACCAACGCCCGCTCCGCCTCAGGAATCCCTACGCCGGAATCGAGCACCGAAAAGCCGCCATCGCGCAGCACCACGCGCACGAAGCCGTCATCGGTGTAGTGGATCGCGTTGCGCACGAGGTTCGTCAGCACCGCGCGCAACAGGGGGGCCGGATAGACCCCGTCGTCCGCGCTCTCGCTGACGAGATCCAGCGCGAGGCCGCGCGCTGCCGCCTCGGGTTGCCAACGGTGCAGCTGCTCGGACGCCACAGCGGCGAGCGAGGTGCCGGCGAGCTTCGTGCCGCGCTCCTGCGGCGCGCGCGCGAGGCCCAGGAACGTCTCTACCAGCTCCTGCATCTCCGCGCAGGCGCGGGCGATACGTTCGACCTGTGCGCGCTGTGGCGATGCCAGTTCCTGCGCCTCGAGCAGTTCGCAGGAGCTGGCGATCACCATCAGCGGCGTGCGCAGCTCGTGACTCACATCGCTGGTGAAGAGCTGTTCGCGTTCCAGCGCCGCGCGCAGGCTTCCGAGCGTCTCGTCGAACGCCGCGGCGAGCTTGCCGACCTCGTCCTCTGCGTATTCGGCGGCGAGTGGCGGTGCGAGCGGCAGCAGCTGGTCGCGGTGCTGCACTTGGCCCGACAGGCGCACGACCGGCGAGATCACCGTGCGGGCGAGCGCCCGGCCGAGCACGGCCGCGGCGAGGATGGAAATCACGACTCCGGCGGTGACCGCGACGAACAGCATGGTCTCGCGCCGCTCGAAGTCCTCCTGGTCGAGCACGAGGACATGGCGCTTGCCGCTGCGGTCGCGCACCAGCACGTGATAGGCCTCGTCGTCGTTCTCGGTTTCATGCAGCCCTTCCTGCAGCGGGGCGAGCCATGCGGGCAGCGAGGCACTCGCGCCGACCGGTGCGACATACAGGTCCAGACCGGGGCCGAGCGCCGGAAACCGTCCCTCGTCCGATTCCTCGATGATGAAATCGAGCTGGCGGTTCATCGCATCGCTGACGAGGCGGGTTTCCACCATGTCGATCGCGTTGACGACGATCAGCGCGAAGACGCCCGCAACGACGGCGGCCATCAGGACGAAAGCCGCGACGATGCGCGACGCGAGGCTCTGCGGTGCCGTCATGTCAGCTATTTCGCTGCGATGCGGGCGGAAATGCGCGCGGGGTTTCGCCGGAGCGCTTCATTCCGGGCCTAGGCCGAGGCCAGCCGGTAGCCGACCCCGTGCACGGTATGCAGCAGCGGGGAGCCGAAGGGTTTGTCGATCTGCTGCCGCAGTGTGTGGATGTGGCTGCGCAGGCTGTCGCTGTCGGGGGGCGAATCGCCCCATAGCGCGCTCTCGAGTGCCTCGCGCCGGACGACGCTGGGGCTCTTCTGCATCAGCAGTTCGAGGAGCTTCAGACCGATCGGCCCGACGTGCAGGGTCTGCCCGGCGCGCGTGACCGCGAGCGTGTCGAGGTCGAACTGCAGGTCCGCGACGCCGAGTACGCGCCGACCGCCGCCCCGGCTGCGCTTGAGCACCGCGGCGATGCGGGCCGCCAGTTCGGACAGGGCGAAGGGTTTGGTCAGGTAGTCGTCCGCGCCGGTGCGGAAGCCCTGCAGCCGGTCGTCGAGCGTGTCGCGCGCGGTCAGCATGATGACCGGCACGTGGCTGCGCTCGCTGTCGCGCAGGCGCTGGCACAGCGTGAAGCCGTCCATGCCGGGCAGCATCACGTCGAGCACGATCAGGTCGTACTGCTGGGTCGCGGCGAGATGCAGGCCGGTCAGCCCGTCCTGCGCGCAATCCACCTCGTAGCCCTTCAGCGCGAGGTAATCCGCGAGATTCGCAAGAATGTCGCGGTTGTCTTCCACCAACAGTAGCCGCATGCGGATTCCAGTCTCCAGTCGGACGCGGGACGTCACGCCCTCTGCATTATCCGCGGTGTCGGCTGAATCGCGCCAGATTCGCCATGATCTCGACCATCGCCGAGCGAATCGATGCGATCGCCTCGTCCGCGCTGGCGAGCGGGCGATCATCGCCGTCGGTCGCCTCGTTGCGCACGGCGCCGATCGCATTGACCGGGAAAGTCACCTTGTAGTCGTCGCCGATGTAGGCGAGTCGGTTCCAGTCTGCGGCCACGGCGTAGTCGCGGTGAAAATCCGGCGCGAGCAGATCGTGGCCCAGCGAGTAGTCCTCAACGGGATTCTGTACTCCCAGCAGCGGCATCAGGGTAGCGGGAATGTCCAGGTGGCTGGTGATGCCGGCGACGACGCGCGGCGCGTGGCCGGGCACGCGGATGACCGCCGGCGTGCTCGTCTGGAAGCGGTTGAACTCCGCGCTGTGACCCCAGCGGCTGCGCTCCATGAACTCCTCGCCGTGATCGCCGAGCACGATCACGATGGTGTCGTCGAGCAGGCCGCGCTTCTGCAGGTGGTCGATCATGCGCCCGATCTGGCTGTCGACATGATGCGCCGCGTTGATGTAGCGGTTCTTGATCTGCCCGATCTGCGCGCCGAAGTCCGCTGTCAGGTAGTTGAAGTCCTGCAGCACCGGGGTGGCGATCTCGGCCTCGGGCGGATAGTCGTAGTTCGCGTGCGTCGACTCGAAGAACATGTACGTCATGAATGGCCGGGCCGGATCGCGCCGGTCGATGAAGTCGATCAGCCCGTCGATGTTGCGCACGTCGCGCTGCCAGGCCGGCGCGCCGCCTTCGAGCGGGTGCAGGTCTTCCGGCCGCATGTTGGCGAACACCGTCTTGTCGAAGGCGGGGTAGGTGAAGCGCTGGCTCGTGTTCAGGCTGAACTGGTAGTTCTGCTGCTGCAGCACGTCCATCAGCACCGGCGCGCGGCGCGCGGCCAGCATCGGGAACCAGTAGTTGCCGTACAGGCCGTAGAACATCGAGAACACGCCCATCTGTGTCATGTTGCCGCCGCTGAAGTGCTTTTCCAGGCGCACGGCGTCGTTCGAGAACGTCCACAGGCGCGGCATGATCTTCGGGTCGAGCATATCGAAGCGCAGCGACTCGGCGACCAGCCACACGATGTTCATGGGCTTCTCCGGCGCCTTCACGCGCAGCGGCTGCTGCGGATAGCTCAGGCTCTCTTCGCGCACTTGCATGCTGCGCGCGGTGGCCTGATCCACCTTGAAGCCCAGGTTCTGCGCGAAGTTGCGGAAGGTCAGCGGCTGATACAGCGGGAAACGCTCGCTGGCGAACAGGATGGGCTGGTAGTTCGACATCTCGCTGTAGCCGTAGGCGATGCGCTCGCCGGTGGTCAGCACGAAGAACAGCGCGAGCGCCCACGCCCCGCGCAGCCTCCACCCGCCTGCGCTCGTGCCGCGCCGCGCCACCCACACCCACGCCGCCGCCTGCAGCGCACACAGCGCGAGGATGATCGCGCCGGCGGTGATTTCGGTGCTGCGGCTGGCGCCGAGCGAGGCGATGCCGCCCGGCGTGAACACCAGATTCACGACGAAGCCGTTGATGTGGAAGCCGTACATCTCGTGGATCACGCGGTCCGAGAAGAGCAGCACCTGCGTGAGCCCCGTCAGCACGATCATCGTCGTGCCGAGGATCGCCGGCCCGCGTCGAAACGTCTTGCGGCTGGCCAGCAGCGTGCGCAGCGCGTGTCCGATCGCGACGCTCGGCAGCAGGTACATGAAGGCGTAGGACAGCGTCGCTGCGAGCGTCCATCCGGCCACCGCGGGGCTTGCGTAGTCGCCCGCGCCCTGCTGCGACAACAGCTGCACGAGCGCCACCAGCCAGGTGATCAGGAAGTAGGCGTTGAGCTTGCGCGATGAGGGCAGGGCGGACATGCAGGACTCCGGATGCGGGCAGGCGAGGATGCTCGCAGTCCGGCCGTCAAGCGGCGCTCAAGACCTGGTGAAGAATTCGTGAAGGCCCGGGAGACGGGCGTCCCGGCCCGCGGATGCGGGCGGGGAGGGCAGGCGGACGTCCGGGCGTCCGCCGCCATGCCGAGTCTACTTCGGAGTGGAGTCCGCTTCGTCCTCGGCGCTGCCAGCGGCCTCCGGCGCGGGCGCGGCGGGGCTCGCGCCCGCGCGCCGTTTCTTCATCCAGCGCATCACGTACACGACGTAGCCGGAGCCGGCGTAGACCAGGAAGAGCCCGAAGAGCACCCCCGGCGGGTAGCTGGATACCAGCGCGAACGCCATCACCAGCGCGATCACGACGATGAAGGGCACGCTCTTGCGCAGGTTGATGTCCTTGCCGCTCCAGAACAGCACGTTGCTGACCATCGACACGCCCGCGAAGATCGTGAGCATGCCGGCAAGCCAGCGCACGTCCTGGCCGGCGAGCCCCAGGTCGGTGACGACCCACACCAGGCCGGCCACCAGCGCGGCCGCTGCCGGACTCGGCAGGCCCTGGAAGAAGCGCTTGTCGATGACGTCGATGTTGGTATTGAAACGGGCCAGGCGCAGCGCGGCGCCCGCGCAATAGATGAAGGCCGCGATCCAGCCGAATTTCCCGGTGTCCTTGAGCGCCCATTCGTACACCACCAGCGCGGGGGCCGCGCCGAACGACACCATGTCGGACAGCGAGTCGTATTCGGCGCCGAAGGCGCTCTGCGTGCGCGTCAGGCGCGCGACGCGGCCGTCCAGGCCGTCGAGCACCATGGCAACGAAGATCGCCACGGCCGCCACCTCGAAGCGTTGATTCATCGCCTGCACGATCGCATAGAAGCCGGCGAACAGGGCAGCGGTGGTGAATAGATTGGGCAGGATGTAGATGCCGCGGCGGCGTTTTTCGTTCGAGATCAGTGGCATGGAATATGACGTTCCTGCGCAGGGCGGGTGCGCGTGGTGGCCGGTTGCCGATTCTAACGCAGCGCGGGGTGGCCGGGATGACCACCCCGTCGGAGGCGGGCGATCAGGGCAGTTCGGCGAGGACGGTGCTCGAGGCCGAGACCTTGTCGCCGATCGTCACGCGCGCACGCGTTCCCGGCGGCAGGTAGAGGTCGACGCGCGAGCCGAAGCGGATGAAGCCGTAGCGCTGCCCGCGCGCGACCTTGGCGCCCGGTTCGACGTAGCACAGGATGCGGCGTGCAACGAGGCCGGCGACCTGTACGCAGGTCACGTCCTGGCCGTCGCGCGTGACCAGGTGCAGGGCGTTGCGTTCATTCTCGACCGAGGCCTTGTCGAGCGCGGCGTTCACGAAGCGTCCTGCGTTGTACCAGCGCTGCTTGACTTCGCCGTCGACGGGAATGCGGTTCGAATGGACGTTGAAGACGTTCATGAATACGCTGATCTTCACGCAGTCGCGGTCGAGATAGGGGTCGCGCACCGGCTCGATCGCCACGATGCGGCCGTCGGCCGGCGACAGGACATCCTTGGCGCCTTGCGGGATCGGGCGGGGCGGGTCGCGGAAGAACTGCACGACGAACGCGAACACGATCCAGAAGGGCAGGGCCCAGGCGAAACCGGCCGAGGTGTTGATCACCAGCACCACGACCAGCGCGATCGCGATGAACGGCCAGCCTTCGCGTGCCAGGATGGGATGAGGATAGTTGCTGTTGGACATGGCGTACCCGATATGAAAAAGGCCGGGCCCGCGCGCACGGCGCAGCCCGGCCTGTTATGCCGATGCGGCTCAGTTCTTCGACTGGTCGACCAGCTTGTTCTTCTTGATCCACGGCATCATGTCGCGCAGCTGTCCACCGACCTGCTCGATCGGGTGGGCGGCGTTGAGGCGACGACGCGCCGTCATCGACGGGTAGTTGGTCTTGCCTTCCTGGATGAACATCTTGGCGTATTCGCCGGTCTGAATGCGCTTCAGGGCGGCGCGCATGGCTTCGCGCGAAGCGGCGTTGATGACTTCGGGACCGGTCACGTACTCGCCGTACTCGGCGTTGTTCGAGATCGAGTAGTTCATGTTCGCGATGCCGCCCTCGTACATCAGGTCGACGATCAGCTTCAGTTCGTGCAGGCACTCGAAGTAGGCCATTTCCGGCGCGTAGCCCGCTTCGGTCAGCGTCTCGAAGCCCATCTTCACCAGTTCGACGGCACCGCCGCACAGCACGGCCTGCTCGCCGAACAGGTCGGTCTCGGTCTCTTCGCGGAAGTTGGTCTCGATCACGCCGCCCTTGGTGCCGCCGTTGGCTGCAGCGTACGACAGCGCGATGTCCTTGGCCTTGCCCGAGCGGTCCTGATGCACCGCGATCAGCGAGGGAACGCCGCCGCCCTTGAGGTACTCCGAACGCACGGTGTGGCCGGGGCCCTTGGGGGCGACCATGATCACGTCCAGATCTTCACGCGGGACGACCTGGTTGTAATGCACGTTGAAGCCGTGCGCGAAGGCGAGCGTTGCACCCTTCTTGATGTTCGGCTCGATGTCGTTGTAATACACGCCCGGGATGTTCTCGTCCGGCAGCAGGATCATCACGACGTCGGCGCCCTTGACCGCCTTGGCGACTTCCTCGACCTTGAGGCCGGCCGCTTCGGCCTTCTTCCACGACGCGCCGTCCTTGCGCAGGCCGACGGTGATCTTGCAGCCGGATTCCTTCAGGTTCTGGGCGTGAGCGTGGCCCTGCGAGCCGTAGCCGATGATGCTGATCTTCTTGCCCTTGATGAGGGAGAGGTCGGCGTCCTTGTCGTAATAGACTTTCATGCTTTTCCTTTTTCGCTTTCGGTGGGGATGTTGCCCGGCCGCCGCCATGATAAGGGCGGGCGTGCCGGTCGCAAACGGTTGGGTGCTTGCCCGGAAGGGTGTCCTGCGGCCGGAGGTCAGACCTTCAGGATGCGGTCGCCGCGGCCGACGCCGCAGACGCCGGAGCGCACCGTTTCCAGGACCAGCGCCGGGTCGATGGCGCTGATGAAGGCATCGAGCTTCGACTGGTTGCCGGTCAGTTCGATGACGTAGGACGTGTCGGTAACGTCGATGATGCGCGCGCGGAAGATCTCCGCCATGCGCTTCATCTCCTCGCGGTCCTTGCCGGTTGCGCGGACCTTGGTGAGCATCAGCTCGCGCTCGATGTGCGCGGCCTCAGAGATATCGACGACCTTGACCACTTCGACCAGCTTGTTCAGCTGCTTGGTGATCTGTTCGATGATGTCGTCCGATCCGGTGGTGACGATGGTCATGCGCGACATCGAGGCGTCCTCGGTCGGCGCGACGGTCAGGGATTCGATGTTGTAGCCGCGGGCTGAAAACAGGCCCGACACGCGCGACAGGGCGCCAGATTCGTTCTCGATCAGCAGGGAGATGACGTGTCTCATGGTGTGTCTCTGGTCGATGCTTACAGGTCTTCGGCGGACAGGATCATCTCGGTGAGCCCCTTGCCGCCCTGAACCATGGGGTACACGTTTTCGGTCTGGTCGATCTGGAAGTCGAGGAATACCAGATCGTTCTTGCGTGCGAAGGCCTCGCGCAGCGCGCCCTCGACGTCCGACGGGCGGTCGATGCGCAGGCCCACGTGGCCGTAGGCCTCGGCCAGCTTCGCGAAGTCGGGCAACGAGTCCATATAGGACTCGGAATAGCGCTCGCCGTGGAAGAGCTGCTGCCACTGGCGCACCATGCCGAGGTAGCGGTTGTTCAGGTTGCAGATCTTGATCGGCAGGCGGAACTGCTTGCAGGTCGACAGTTCCTGGATGTTCATCTGGATCGAGGCCTCGCCGGTCACGCACGCGACCTGCGCGCCCGGGTGCGCGAGCTGGGCACCCATCGCGTAGGGCAGGCCCACGCCCATCGTGCCGAGGCCGCCCGAGTTCAGCCAGCGACGCGGCTTGTCGAAGCGGTAGTACTGCGAGGCCCACATCTGGTGCTGGCCGACGTCCGAGGTGACGATCGCTTCGCCGCCGGTGACTTCCCACAGTTTCTGGATCACGAACTGCGGCTTGATGATCTCGTCCGAATTTTTGTACTTCATGCACTCGCGGCTGCGCCACTCATCGACCTGCTTCCACCACGAGCCGAGCGTGTCGGGGTTCGGGCGGGCGGCATTGGCCTCGAGCTGGCGGATCATCTCCTCGAGCACATCCTTGAGGTCGCCGACGATGGGCACGTCGACCCGCACGCGCTTCGAGATCGACGACGGGTCGATGTCGACGTGGATGATCTTGCGCGGCTCTTCGGCGAAGTGGTCCGGATTGCCGATCACGCGGTCGTCGAAGCGGGCGCCGACGGCGAGCAGCACGTCGCTGTAGTGCATCGCCATGTTCGCTTCGTAGGTGCCGTGCATGCCGGGCATGCCGAGGTACTGGCGGTCGCTGGCGGGATAGCCGCCCAGCCCCATCAGCGTGTTCGTGATCGGGAAGCCCAGCATGCGCGTGAGCTTGGTGAGCTGTTCGGCCGCGTTCGCGAGGACCACGCCGCCGCCGGTGTAGATCATCGGGCGCTTGGCTTCGAGCAGCAGTTGCACGGCCTTGCGGATCTGGCCCTGGTGGCCCTTCACGACCGGGTTGTACGAGCGCATCGAGACCTCTTTCGGGTACTCGAATTCGCACTTGTGTGCGCTCACATCCTTCGGGATGTCGACCAGCACCGGGCCCGGGCGACCGGTCTTCGCGAGGTAGAAGGCCTTCTTGATCGTCGCGGCGATGTCGCGCACGTCCTTGACGAGGAAGTTGTGCTTCACGCAGGGACGGGTGATGCCGACGGTGTCGACTTCCTGGAACGCGTCCTGGCCGATCGCGGCGGTCGGAACCTGGCCGCTGATGATGACCATCGGGATCGAGTCGCAGTAGGCGGTGGCGATACCGGTGACGGCATTGGTGGCGCCGGGGCCGGAGGTCACGAGCGCGACGCCGACGTTCTCGGTGCTGCGGGCGTAGCCGTCCGCGGCATGCACGGCGGCCTGTTCGTGGCGCACCAGCACGTGGCGCACCTTGTCCTGATTGAACAGCGCGTCATAGATGTAGAGTACCGCGCCGCCGGGATAGCCGAAGACGTAATCGACCTTTTCTTCCTGCAGACACCTGATTACAATTTCTGCTCCACTCAGCACCATCGCAAACTCGCTATTCTTACGGTCCGAAACGCTGAACGTTACCGGTCAGGCGCAGTTTGGTCAAGGCTGCTGCGGCATCGCACAACGGCCTGAATAACCGGTTTTCATAAGGATCCAGAACTGGCTAACCGGGCAGAACTCTCCGCCTTTCTCCAGGGTGTCGAAAAGCGTGCGTTCAAGCAGGCGGTGTACGCGCTGCGCAACGACGACGCGGCCCTGGATGCGGTGCAGGATGCGATGCTCAAGCTCTCGGTCAGCTATGGCGAGCGCCCCGCGAGCGAATATCCGATGCTGTTCCAGCGCATCCTGCAGAACGTCATCTACGACGCGCTGCGGCGGCAGAAGGTGCGCAACACCTGGACGACGCTGCTGTCGTCCTTCGTCGGCGACGACGAGCAGGACGGCGACAACGATCCGCTCGACACCCTTGCCGGCGAGCCCGACGAAGCGAAGGCCGATACGCCGCACGGGCAGTACGAGCGTGTGCGCACGCTGGCCGCCATCGAACGGGAAATCGGGCGGCTGCCTCCCCGTCAACGGGAAGCCTTCCTCATGCGTTACTGGGAAGAGATGGATATTGCCGAGACGGCTGCCGCGATGGGCTGTTCCGAGGGGAGCGTGAAGACGCATTGTTCGCGCGCCACGCAGACGCTGGCGGCGGCCCTGAAAGCCAAGGGAATCGAGTTATGAACGACGAAGCTTTTGCCCGCAGGGTCGCCGTCCACCTGTCGGCGGCGGCGCGCGGCGTGGACGGTGATATCGCGGAACGCCTGCGGCTCGCACGCGAGCGCGCCCTCGCTGCGCATCGGACGGCGCAGCCGGGGTTCGGCGCGAAGATCGGCAGCGCCCTGCGGCGCCTGTTCCCGCCCATGATGCGCCCGGCGGCGGTGGCGGCGGCGATCCTCGTCGCGGTGCTGGCGGGCGATTACTGGACCACCTGGCTGCGCGTGAGCGAGATGGAGGAGGTCGATACGGCGCTGCTGATCGACGACCTGCCGATCGACGCTTACCTGGACTCGGACTTCAAGGCATGGCTGCAGGACGACTCGCAATCCTGATCCTGGTGGCCGCCCTGAGCGGTCCGGTCCTCGCGGTCGCGCCGATCGGTGCGCCCTCGTGGTCCGGTCTGACGGCTTCCCAGCGTTCGGTGCTCGCGCCGCTGTCGGACGACTGGAATTCGATGAGCGAAGTGCAGCGCCAGCGCTGGCTGGGGGTTGCCAACCGCTATTCGCGCCTGACGCCGGAAGAGCAGGCTCGCATCAGTGCGCGCATGCGCGACTGGGCGAACCTGCGGCCGGACCAGCGCGAGCGCGCGCGCGACCAGTACCGCGCGTTGCGCAGCATCCCGCGCGAGCGGCGCGAGTCGCTGCAGGAACAATGGCAGCGCTACCGCAGCATCCCGCCGGAAGAGCGCCAGCTCAAGTCCGGCCCGCGCATCGTGCGCCCCTTACAGCGACCGCCCGTGCGCGGCAACAAGGAATGAAGAAACAAAACCCCAGGCGCAACACCCCGGCCCCGTCCCGCAACGCCGAATCCCGTTCCGCAAACCACGCGCAGGTTGCCGCGCAGGTCGTCGCTCAGGTTGTCGAGCTCGCCGGCCTGCGCCGCCGGCTTGCGAGCCTGCTGTACGAGGGCTTGCTGCTGCTGGGTGTGCTCGCGCTCGCCTTCCTGGTGCCCTACCTCGTGCTCGGCGTCGTGTTCGGCATCGCGCCGGCGGGGTGGGTGGCATGGCTGCACATCTACGTCGTGCTGGGTGCGTATTTCATCTGGTACTGGCGCCGGCGCGGCCAGACGCTCGCGATGCAGACCTGGAAGCTGCGCCTGGTGACGGCCGACGGTCACGCGCCCGGCGTGGCGACCGTTTGGCTGCGCTACACGCTCGCGTGGCCGTCGCTGCTGTGCTTCGGTCTGGGGCTCGCGTGGGCGCTGGTCGATCGCGATCGCCAGTTCCTGCACGACCGCCTCGCCGGCACGCGGATCGTGCTGCTGCCCTGACGCGGGCGTCGGGCAGCGCGGGGGGCGTATACTCGCGGTTTGTCCCGTACGCGGCCGGACAGCCGGAGAAATAATGAAAAGCGAACACGCCCCGACCATTCAACGATCCGACTACACGCCACTGGCGTGGACCATCGACGACATCGAGCTGCATTTCGCGCTCGACCCTGCGGCAACGCTGGTGACGAGCCGGCTGCGCTGTGCGCGGCGCTCGTCGCGCGTGGAGCCCCTGCGCCTGCTGGGCGAGGAACTCGAGCTCGTGAGCGTGAGCATCGACGGCGTGCCGGCCGGGGCCGGGCAGCTGACCCGGGGCGAGGGCTGGATCGAGATCGCGCTCGATGCCGCCCGGGCCGAGGTCTGCATCGTCACGCGCATCAACCCGCAGGCGAACACCGCGCTGTCCGGCCTCTACGTGTCGCGCGGCGGTTTCTTCACGCAGTGCGAGGCCGAGGGCTTTCGCCGCATCACCTGGTTCCCGGACCGTCCCGATGCGATGACGCGCTTCGCCGTGACGCTGGAGGCCGATGCTGCGGAGTGCCCGGTGCTGCTGTCGAACGGCAACCTCGTCGCACAGGGGACGCTCGAAGGCGGTCGCCACTTTGCGAAATGGATCGATCCTTTCCCCAAGCCGTCGTATCTCTTCGCGCTGGTCGCGGCGAAGCTGGTCGCGCTGGAGCGTCGCGTCACGACCGCTTCCGGGCGCGAGGTGCTGCTGCAGGTGTGGGTGGAGGAGGGCAATCTCGACCGCACCCCGCACGCGATGGATTCGCTGGTGCATGCGATGCGTTGGGACGAGGAGGTGTTCGGTCTGGAGCTCGACCTCGACCGCTTCATGATCGTCGCCGTCAGCGACTTCAACATGGGCGCGATGGAGAACAAGGGGCTCAACATCTTCAACGCGAAGTACGTGCTCGCGAAGCCGGACACGGCGACCGACGTCGACTACGAGAACATCGAGAGCGTGGTCGCACACGAGTACTTCCACAACTGGACCGGCAACCGTGTGACCTGCCGCGACTGGTTCCAGCTCACGCTCAAGGAAGGGTTGACGGTGTTCCGCGACCAGCAGTTCTCCGCGGACATGCTCGCACAGGCCGCGGGCGACGCGGGGGCGGCGTCGGCGCGTGCGGTCAAGCGCATCGATGACGTGCGCGTGCTGCGTGCGGCGCAGTTCCCCGAGGATGCGGGGCCGATGGCCCACCCGATCCGGCCGGAGAGCTACCAGGAGATCAACAACTTCTACACCGCGACGGTGTATGAGAAGGGCGCGGAAGTCATCCGCATGCTGCATACCCTGCTGGGCGCGGAGGGCTTCCGCAACGGCATGGACCTGTACTTCAGCTACCACGACGGCCAGGCCGTGACCTGCGACGATTTCGTCGATTGCATGGCGGAGGCGAACGGCTACGACCTCGACCAGTTCATGCGGTGGTACAGCCAGGCGGGCACGCCGCGCGTGAAGGCGGCCGGCGCGTGGGATGCGGCGAGCGGCAGCTACACGCTGACCCTGTCGCAGCACACGCCGCCGACGCCGGGGCAGGCCGATAAGGCGCCGCTGGTGATCCCGGTCGCGGTGGGCCTCATCGGACCCGACGGCAGGGATCTGCCACTGAACCTGGACGGGGAAAACCACGGCGGCGCGACGACCCGCGTGCTGGTGCTTGCGGAGGCGGAGCAGACGTTCCGCTTCGTCGGCCTCGACGCCGAGCCGGTGCCCTCGGTGTTGCGCGGGTTCTCGGCGCCGGTGATCCTCGAACTCGACGAGGGCGACGAGCGGCTCGCCTTCCGCATGGCGCACGACGCCGATGCCTTCAATCGCTGGGACGCGGCGCAGCGCTATGCGGAGCGCGTGATCCTCGCGCTTGCGGCGGATGCCGCCGCCGGGCGTGCGCTTGCGCTGCCGGCGGCCTTCGCACAGGCCTTCCGTGCGTTGCTGAACGACGCTGCGCTCGATCCGGCCTTCCGCGCGCAGGCGGCGGCGCTGCCGTCGGAGACCTATCTGCTCGAACGGATGGAACCTGCCGATCCGGCCGCGCTGCGCGCTGCGCTGATGCATCTGATGCGCGAACTGGGCAAGGGGCTGGCGCCGGACTGGCAGGCGGTCTGCGTGGCGATGGAGGTGCCGGGCGAATACCGCTATCACCCGGGCGACGCGGGCCGGCGTGCGCTGGCCAACCTCGCGCTGAAGTACCTCTCGGCCGCCGGCGTGACCGGCGGGCTGGCGCGCGCGGAGGCGCAGTTCGCGCGCTTCGGCAACATGACCGAGGGCTTCGGCGCGCTCGCTGCCCTGGTCCAGAGCGCGAGCCCCGTGCGCGAGGCCGCGCTGTCGCGCTTCCATGAGCGCTATCGTGACGATGCGCTGGTGCTCGACAAATGGTTCGCGCTGCAGGCCTCGGCCTGGCGCTGGGATGCCGCCGCGGCGCCGGTGCTGGAGCGTGTGCGTGAGTTGATGGACGACCCGGCTTTCAGCCTCGCCAATCCGAACAAGGTGTATGCGCTGCTGGGAAGCTTCTTCCGTGCGAACCCGGCCGAATTCCATGCGCCGGACGGCAGCGGGCATGCGTTCTGGGCCGATCAGGTGGTCGCGCTCGACAGCCGCAATCCGCAGGTCGCGGCCCGCATGGCGCGGGCGCTGGAGAACTGGCGGCGCTTCACTCCTGCATTGCGGCAGAGTATCCGCGCGCAGATCGCGCGGGTTGCCGCGACGCCGGGGCTGTCGCCCGACGTCGCGGAGATCGTCGGCAAGGCGCTTGCGGACTGAGCGTCCGCGGCGCCGACACGACTGGCGGGTCGCGGTGTCCGCGGCCCGCTGGATGTTCAGGTGGTCAACTCGCCGGCGATGTAGTTCGACAGGTGGCTGATCGTCTTTTCCTGCTGGTCGATGATGGATTTGACGACGTCGCCGATCGTGACGATGCCGACGATGCGCCCCTGCTCGACCACCGGCAGGTGACGGAAGCGGTTCTCCGTCATGATGTTCATCACCGCGTCGATCGCCAGCGACGGGGTGATCGTGCACACGTTGGGCGTCATCACGTCGCCTACGGTGGCTTCGCGCGAGTTGAGGCCCTTGAGGACGAGTTTTCGCGCATAGTCGCGTTCGGTGAAGATGCCGACGAGGCGGTCGTTCTCGAGCACCAGCACCGAGCCGATGTCGTGTTTGGCCATCATCGCCAGGGCGTCGAGGACGCTGACGGCGGGCGTCACCGAGTGCGTCGTCGCGCCCTTCTGTTCAAGAATCTGTCGCACTGTCACAGTTGTCGCAAGCATCGTGTCCCTCCTTTCGTGTTAGGCATTCACGCCGCTCTCCCCTTGTTCGGGAGCATGCTGGCATAGCTTGAAACGAACCGGGCGCGGATGCAAGTGTGCAGTGCCCTGCAGGGCCGTATCGGCGCCGCGGGCGTCAGATTTCCAGGTTGTCGATGAGGCGGGTGCGACCGAGCTTGGCCGCGGCGAGCACGACGAGGGGGTCATCGGCGTGCATGGGGGGTTGGAGGTCGGCGCGGCGGCGCACGGCGATGTAGTCGGGCTTCCAGCCGTGTGCGGCGAGTTCGGCGACGGATTCGGTCTCGAGCTTGAGGAAATCGTGATCGCCGCGGCGTACCGCCTCGCAGACGCGCACGAGTTGGCGATAGAGGCGCGGTGCCTCGGCCCGTTCCTCGGGCGAGAGGTAACCGTTGCGCGAGGACAGCGCGAGGCCGTCATCGGCGCGTACGGTCTCGCCCGGCAGCACTTCGACGGGAATCGCGAGTTGGCGCACCATGTTGCGCAGGACCATCAGCTGCTGGTAGTCCTTCTTGCCGAACAGGGCGATGTCGGGCTGGACGATGTTGAGGAGCTTCAGCACGACGGTTGCGACACCGCGGAAATGGCCGGGGCGGAACTCGCCCTCGAGGATGCCGATCTGCGCCGGCGCCGGATCGATGTGGTAATGCTGCGGCTCGGGGTACATCACCTTCTCGTCCGGCGCGAACACGTGCGCGACGCCCGCGGCCTCCAGCCGCTCGCCGTCCGCCGCGAGCGTGCGCGGATAGCTGTTGAAGTCCTCGCTCGGGCCGAACTGCAGGCGGTTGACGAAGATGCTGGCGATGACGCTGTCGGCCTTCTCGGCCGCCTGGCGCACGAGGTCGATGTGGCCGTCGTGGAGGTTGCCCATGGTCGGAACGAAGGCGACCTTGCCGGCGGCCCTGCGCGCGGCGCGCAGGCTGTCGATGGAGGTGTGGATCTGCATGGTGGGTTCCCTGCGGGTGGGGCGGGCGGTCAGTAGCAGTGTTCGGCGGCGGGGAAGCTGCCGTCCTTGACCGCGCGGACGTAGTTGGCGACGGCTTCCTCGATGCTGGCGGCGCCGGGCATGAAATTCTTGACGAAGCGCGCCTTGCGGCCGGGATAGACGCCGATCATGTCGTGCAGCACGAGCACCTGGCCGTCGCAGGACGCGCCGGCACCGATGCCGATCGTGGCCATCGAGGTGAGGCTGGCGGTGAGTTCGCCGGCGAGGGCCGCGGGGACCATCTCCATCACCATCAGCGCGGCGCCGGCCTGCTCCAGCGCGAGGGCATCCGCCTTGAGCTGCGCGGCACCGGCTTCGCTGCGGCCCTGCACGCGGTAGCCGCCGAGCTGGTTCACGGACTGCGGGGTGAGACCGATGTGCGCGCATACCGGGACGCCGCGCTCGACGAGGACGCGCACGGTCTCGGCCATGAAGGCGCCGCCTTCGAGCTTGACCATGTGGGCGCCGGCAGCCATCAGGCGCGCGGCATTGCGCAGGGCCTGCTCGGGGCTTTCCTGGTAGCTGCCGAAGGACATGTCGGCGACGATGAACAGGCGGGTGTTGGCGCGGGCGACGCATTCGGTGTGGTAGACCATCTGGTCCAGCGTCACCGGCAGGGTCGATTTCTGGCCCTGCACGACGTTGCCCAGGGAATCCCCGACCAGTGCGACGTCCACGCCGGCGCGTTCGAGCAGCGCGGCAAAGCTCGCGTCGTAACAGGTGAGCATGGCGATCTTGCGGCCTTCGGCGCGCATCTTGGCAAGCTCGGAGAGGGTGACGGGTTTTTCGTCCTGGAGGTAGCTCATCGGGGTTCCTCGGGAGAGGCGCGTTTATTCTTGAATGCCGCGCAGGTACAAGCCGTTTCGTGGTCCGCCGGGCGCTCGCTCAGGCGGCGTAACCGAAGAATTCGCGATAGCTGCGCATGTTGCGCAGGCGATCGAGCAGGAGTTCGAAGTCGTCATCGTGGTCGACCGGGTTGAGGACTTCGGCATCGACGATGAACAGCGGCGCGGCATCGTACTGGTAGAAAAAGCGTGCGTAACGCTCTGCGACGCGTTCGAGATATTGCTCGGTGATGCGCCGTTCGGTGTCGAGGCCGCGCCGGCGGACGCGTTCGACCAGCGTTTCGGGTTTGGCCTGCAGATAGATGATGAGGTCCGGCTTGGGTGGCGAAGCGGGTTTCATCGCGTCGAATACGCGCTGGTAGAGCGCGAGTTCGTCGGGCGCGAGGTTCAGCGCGGCGAACAGGGGATCCTTGTCCAGCACGAAGTCGGACACCACGCGTTGCTGCTGTTCCATCGCCTCGGCGACGATGCCGAGCTGGTCGAAGCGCTGGAACAGGAAGTGCAACTGGGTCGACATCGCCCAGCGGTCGGCGTCCTGGTAGAAGCGGCCGAGGAAGGGGTTGAGTTCCGGCTGCTCGAACAGCGCCCGCGCGTCGAGGCGTTCTGCAAGCCGTCGGGCGAGCGAGGTCTTGCCCGCGCCGATGGGGCCTTCGACCACGATGTAGCGTGCCTTGTCGAACATGCAGGAACGTCGCCTTTAGTTTCTGAAGATGAAATATACCGCGCCAAGCATACACAGGGCGGCCCAGAGATAGTCAAGCTTGATCGGTTGCTTCATATACAGCACGACGAAGGGGATGAAGACGAGCAGGGTGATCACTTCCTGCATGATCTTGAGCTGGGCGAGGCTCAGCTCGGTCGCGCCGATGCGGTTGGCCGGCACCTGCAGCAGGTATTCGAACAGCGCGATGCCCCAGCTGACGATGGCGGCGACGAACCAGGCCTTGGACTGCATGTTCTTGAGATGACCGTACCACGCGAAGGTCATGAAGACGTTCGATGCGGTGAGCAGCATCGCGGTCTGCACCCAGGCGGGCAGGGTCTGCATCCAGGCGGTCATGGGCAATTCGGCGTTGCGGACGGGTCAGCGAACGCGCTCGATGCGTTGGTCGCGCACGGCGTCGAGCAGGTCCGCGGCGCGGCCGCGGCCGGGGATGTCGGTGTCGGGCGCGATCTCCGCGAGCGGGACGAGCACGAAGGCGCGCAGGTGCATGCGCGGGTGCGGGACGTCGAGGCCGGGCAGGGCGATCGTCGCGTCGCCGTAGAGGATCAGGTCGAGGTCCAGTGTGCGCGGAGCGAGTTCGGTCTCGCGCCGGCGCCCGTGCGAACTTTCGAGGCCGAGCAGCGCCGCGAGCAGGTCCGGCGCGGTCAGCGCCGTGTCGATCGCGGCGACGGCGTTGAGGTAGTCGGGGTGGCCGGTGACGCCGATCGGCGCGGTGCGGTAGAGGCTGGAGCGCCCGACGAGGCGGGTGCCGGGCAGGGCATCGAGCGCGGCGAAGGCGCTGTCGAGCGCTGCGGCGGCGTCACCCAGGTTGGCGCCGAGCGCGACGAACGCGCGCACCGGGCCGGGGCCCGGTGGCGGACGGCGGCCAGTCATGATGCGTCGCTGCTTGCCGTAGCCTCGGCTCCGGCCGCGGACGGCTTGCGGCGCCGGCGGCGTCGCTTGCGTTCGGGGGCCTCGCCGGCGGTCGGCGCGTCGGCGAGGAGCGCTTCGCGTGCGTCGTGGCCGGCGTGGGCGAAGCTGTCCCACCAGTCGGGCAACGCTGCGTCGAGCTCGCCGGACTGGGCGCGCAGGCGCAGGAAGTCCCACGCAGCGCGGTAGCGCGGCTGTTCGATGAGGCGGTACGGCGCCTTGCCGCTGCACTTTTCGAAGCGCGGCTGCAGGGCCCAGATTTCCTTGATGTCGCCGACGATACGCTTGGTGATCGCGAGCTTGCCGGCCTGGGCGTCGAGTACTTCGTCCATCGCCGCGAAGAGCGCGGGCTGGGTGTGTTCGCCATTCGCCTTGCGTGCTTCCCAGTTGGCGAGCACTTCGTGCCACAGCAGGGTCGCGAACAGGAAGCCGGGGGACACGGGTTTGTCGGCGCGCACGCGATCGTCGGTGTTTTCCAGCGACAGCCACACGAAGCGCTCGCCCATGGGCTGCTCGAGAATCACGTCGAGGAGCGGCAGCAGGCCGTGGTGCAGGCCTTCTTCGCGCAGCTGTTTCAGGCATTTGACCGCGTAGCCGGAGAACAGCAGCTTGAGCATCTCGTCGAAGAGGCGCGCCGCAGGCACGTTCTCGAGGAGTTCCGCCATCTCGCGGATGGGGTTGCGCGCGGCCGGGTCGAGCGTGAGGCCGAGCTTGGCGCCGAGGCGCACGCCGCGCAGCATGCGCACCGGGTCCTCGCGATAGCGCGCGCGCGGATCGCCGATGATGCGCAGCGTCTTCTGCTTGAGGTCGGCGACGCCGTGGTGGTAGTCGAGGATCTGTTCGGTGGTCGGGTCGTAGTACAGCGCGTTGACGGTGAAGTCGCGGCGTGTGGCGTCCTCGGCCTGCGAACCGTACACGTTGTCGCGCAGCACGCGTCCGTGCTCGTCGGTGTCGGCGTCCTCGGCGGTCTGGCTGGCGCGGAAGGTCGAGACTTCGATCGTTTCCGGGCCGCTCATGACGTGCACGATCTTGAAGCGGCGGCCGATGATGCGCGAGCGGCGGAACAGCGCGCGCACTTCCTCGGGCGTTGCGCTCGTGGCGACGTCGTAGTCCTTGGGCGGATGGCCGACCAGCAGGTCGCGCACGGCGCCGCCCACGACGAACGCCTTGTGGCCGCTTTCCTGCAGCACGGTGCACACCTTGCGGGCGGCGGGCGAGATCTGTTCGCGACGGATACCGTGCTGGGTGACAGGGACCAGCGCAGGTTCGGTGTTGATGGGCGAGGCGGCGCGGCGGAAGACCTTGCGCAGCAGCTTGCGGATCATTGGATGGAAGGGGGGGCGGTCAACATAAGCTGCGAATCATAACCGATGCGGCGTCCGCCCGCAGCCACGGCGGCGGACGAGGGGCGTTCAGCGCAGCGAGATGACCGGCCAGCCGGCCTTCAGTGCGTGGGTGCGCAGGGTGTCGTCGGGGTCGACGGCGACGGGGTCGGTGACGCGCGACATCAGGGGCAGGTCGTTGTGCGAGTCGCTGTAGAACCACGAGCGAGCGAAGCTGCCGGCGTAGAGGCCGAGGGATTCGAGCCAGGCGTCGACGCGTTCGATCTTGCCGGCCTTGAAGGCGGGCATGCCGCGCGGCTTGCCGGTGAAGGCGCCGTTCTCCTGCGCGGGGATGGTCGCGACGAGGTGCGGGATGCCGAATTCGCGCACGATGGGGCCGGTGACGAAGCTGTTTGTCGCGGTAACGACGGCGACCAGTGCGCCGCGGTCGGCGTGTTGGCGCACCAGCGCGCGCGCCTTGTCGGTGATCATCGGGGCGACCGCTGTCGCCATGAATTCGCGGTGCCAGGCGTCGAGCTGGTCGCGCGAATGGCGGGCGAGCGGCGCGAGCTGGAAGTCGAGGAACTCGAAGATGTCGAGCGTGCCGGCCTTGTACTGTTCGTAGAAGGCGACGTTCCTGGCTTCCTGTACTTCGCGGTCGAGGACGCCCTTGGCGATGAGGAATTGCGCCCAGGCGAAGTCGGAGTCGCCGTTGAGCAGGGTGTTGTCGAGGTCGAAGAGGACGAGATCCACGTGTGATTCCTTGGGGGTGGGGCGTGCGGCCGGCTCAGATGTCGAGGCCGGCCTGCATCATTTCGCGCAGCAGCGGCAGTGTGACGGCGCGCTTGCGTTCGAGGGAGGCGTTGTCGAGGGCGTCCAGCACCGCGAGCAGGCTGGGCAGGTCGCGGCGGCCGTGGCGCATCAGGAAATCGATGACCTCGTCGGCGAGGCGCAGGCCGCGGCGCGCCGCCAGTGTCGCGAGGATGGCCGCACGCGATTCGTCGTCGAGCGGGCGCACCTCGTAGATCAGGCATTGGCCGATGCGGGTGCGCAGGTCCTCGCGCAGCGCGAGCTGGCGCGGGGCTTCCTTGCCTGCGAGGAGCAGCGTCTGGCCGAGGCCGCGCGAGCGGTTGAAGGCGTTGAAGAGGGCGATCTGGGCGTCGTCGCCGAGGCGGTCGACGTCGTCGACGGCGAGCAGCAGGCCCGGCGTCTGCGGCAGTTCGTGGCCGACCTCGGCGGCAGCGAGGCAGGCCGTCGGCCGACCGCCCGCGGCGGCGAGGGTGCCGCGCAGCAGGTGGCTGCGGCCGCTGCCGGCCGGGCCCCACAGGTAGATGTGGCCGGGGAGGGGGGCAGCCGCGGGAGCGGCGATGGGGGCGCCTGAGGAGGCAACTGAGGAGGCAACTGAGGAGGCAACTGAGGGCGCGGCGATGGCGCCCAGCGTGGCGACGAGTTCTTCGTTGCCGCCGACGACGAAGTTGTCGAGGGTGGGCGGCGCGTCGGGACGGATGTCGAGGACGAGCTGTTTCATTGCGGGGGGCCGTCGGCAGGGGTGTCGCCGAGATAGATGCGGCTCGCGAGCCAGGCCGTGCGCACTTCTCGCAGGCCGACGAGGATGGCGGCGCTCGCGGGCAGGGCGACGAGGATGCCGACGAAGCCGAAGAGCTGGCCGAAGGCCATCAGCGCGAAGATCACGGCGAGCGGGTGCAGGCCGATGCGCTCGCCGACGAGGTAGGGGGTGAGCGCGAAGCTCTCGATGAGCTGGCCGAGGCCGAAGACGATCGCGACGCCGATCAGCGGCGGCCAGCCTTCGGCCTGCAGCAGGGCGGTGAGGATCGCGAGCAGCAGGCCGCCGCCGAAGCCGACGTAGGGGATGAAGACGAGCAGGCCGGTGATGACGCCGACGGGCAGCGCGAACTTGAGGCCGGCGATCCACAGGCCGACGCTGTAGTAGACGGCCAGCAGCAGCATCACCGAGAGCTGGCCGCGCAGGAATTCGGAGAGCACGCGGTCGATGTCGTTGATGATGCGCATCGTGCGTTCGAGCATCGGGCGCGGGATCACGGTCTGCAGGCTGTCGAGGATGCGCGGCCATTCCTGCAGCAGGTAGAACATCACGACCGGCACGAGGAAGACGCTGGCGGCGGCGCCCAGCAGCGCGAGGCCGCCCTGGCGCAGCTGGCCGAGGATCACGGGGATGAGGTCCTGCGCGCTGTCCCAGTGTTCGGCGATCCAGGTGCGCACGAAGGCGGCGTCGAGCTGGAAGTCGATGTCGAAGCGCGCCTGCAGCACCGGGGCGACGCGGGCGTTGAGGAGTTCGATGAGATCGGGCAGGCGGCGGACCAGCGCGATCGCCTCGCGCCAGATCATCGGGGCGAGGATCAGGAACAGCAGCACGAGCAGCAGGCCGGCGCCGAGGATCACGAACAGCACGGCGGCCGGGCGCGGGATGCGGCGCGCGACCATCCAGTTGACCGCCGGATCGCAGATGTAGGCGAAGACGGCGGCGATCGCGAAGGGCGCGAGGATGGGCGACAGGGCGTAGAACAGTGCCCCCAGCGCCAGGGCGACGCCGGCCCAGGCGGCGGTTTGCAGACGGTCGGCGCGGGATGGGTTCATTTCGAGTAAAATCGAGTACTTGGCGCGGCCGCAGGGCGGCTGCGAAACCCGTAAATGTAGCCACTTGCCGTTGAGGTCTCAAGTTCGGCCGTCTGCCGGGCCGGCCCCAACGCGCATTCCGCAAGCCTGAGGAACGATCTTGAGCTCCGCAAAACCTTCGCTTTCCTACCGTGATGCCGGTGTCGATATCGATGCCGGCGACGCCCTCGTCGACCGCATCAAGCCGCTCGCGAAACGCACCATGCGCCCCGAGGTGCTGGGCGGCATCGGCGGCTTCGGCGCGCTGTTCGAGCTGTCGAAGAAGTTCCGCGAGCCGGTGCTGGTGTCCGGCACCGACGGTGTCGGCACGAAGCTGAAGCTCGCGTTCCAGCTGAACAAGCACGACACGGTCGGCCAGGATCTCGTTGCGATGAGCGTGAACGACATCCTCGTGCAGGGCGCCGAACCGCTGTTCTTCCTCGATTACTTCGCCTGCGGGAAGCTCGATGTCGATACCGCGGCTGCGGTCGTCGGCGGCATTGCGCGCGGCTGCGAGCTGTCGGGCTGCGCGCTGATCGGCGGCGAGACCGCCGAGATGCCGGGCATGTACCCGGACGGCGAGTACGATCTCGCTGGTTTCGCGGTTGGTGCGGTGGAGAAGTCCGAGATCATCGACGGCTCCCGTATCGTGCCGGGCGACGTGGTGCTGGGACTGGCGTCGAGCGGCGCGCATTCGAACGGCTATTCGCTGATCCGCAAGATCATCGAGCGTGCGAACCCGGACCTGGATGCGGACTTCCACGGCCGCCCCTTCCGCGACGTGGTGCTGGAGCCGACCCGCCTGTACGTGAAGTCGATGCTGGGCCTGATGCGCGCGATCCCGGGCGTCGTGAAGGGCATGGCGCACATCACCGGCGGCGGCCTGCTGGAGAACGTGCCGCGCATCCTCGCCGACAACCTGACCGCGCGCCTCGACGCGTCGTCGTGGACGCTGCCGCCGCTGTTCCAGTGGCTGAAGCAGGAAGGCAACGTCGCCGACCAGGAGATGTACCGCGTGTTCAACTGCGGCGTCGGCATGGTCGTGATCGTGTCGGCCGAGCAGGCCGATGCGGCGGTCGCGAATCTCGAAGCAGCGGGCGAGACGGTGTATCGCCTCGGCCGCATCGAGGCGCGCGCGGAAGGCGTGGCGCAGACGACGGTGGCCTGAGTTTTCCGGGGGCGCGCATGATGCGGGGCCCCGCCGCCCGTGCAACTTTGTTGCCGGGTGGATTGTCAGCAGTATGCAGGGAGCGCACCGAACGGGGTGCGCTCGTTTTTTTTCCGGATCACGTCCCAGTTCGAGTGCTCGCCGAAGATGCCCGTCCGTCGTCGCCTGATTGCCGCCGTCAGCCTTGCCGGAATCGCCGCCCTTGCGGGTTATGCGTACTACGCGAATCGCAGTGTCGGAACGGTGCAGCCGGTGTCCGGCGCGAAGCCGGCGGCGGGCGCCAATGCGACGGCCGCGCAGGGGCCGGCCGACGTCGAAACGGTGACGGTGCTGGCCGAGTCGATGGCGGACGATGTGACGGCGGTGGGAACGCTGCGCTCGAACGAGTCCGTCGTGCTGCGACCCGAGGTCGCCGGGCGCATCGACGCGATCCGCTTCCGTGAGGGCAGCCCCGTCCGCCGCGGCGATGTGCTGGTCGAGTTCGACGCCGCCGTGCAGCGGGCCGAGGTGCAGCAGGCGAAGGCGAACCTCGCGCTGGCGCAGGCCAATTTCGGCCGCACCGAAGACCTCTTCAACCGCAAGTTCCTGAGCCAGAGCGCGCGCGACGAGGCGGCGTCGCGGCTGGAAGTGGCGCGCGCGAACATGGCACTGGCCGAGGCGCGGCTGGACAAGATGCGCATCCGCGCGCCCTTCGCCGGCATCGTCGGCATCCGCAACGTGAGCGTCGGCGACTACGTCAAGGAGGGCGAGGATCTCGTCAATCTGGAGGACATCGCGACGCTGAAGGTGGATTTCCGGCTGCCCGAGATCTACCTCGCGCAGATCCGGCCGGGGCAGAGGCTGGAACTTGCGTCCGATGCGGTCGAGGGCCGGGATTTCGCGGCAGTGGTGAGCGCGATCGATCCGCTCGTCGACGAGCAGGGGCGGGCGGTGGCGATGCGCGCGACGCTACAGAACGAGGGCCTGCGCCTGCGCCCCGGGATGTTCGCGCGCGTGCGGCTGATCCTGGAGGAGCGTGCGAACGTCGCGGTGGTTCCCGAGGAGGCGCTGGTGCCGGCGCCGGGCGACGTGCAGTTCGTCTATCGCGTGGTCGATGGCAAGGCGCAGCGCGTCGAGGTGAAGACCGGGGCGCGGCGCGGCGCCCGCGTGGAGATCGTCCAGGGCGTGCAGGCGGGGGACGTGATCGTCACCGCCGGGCAGTTGAAGTTGCGCGACGGTGCGGCGGTGAAGATCGTGGGCGCGGGCGGGGCCCAGGTCTCCCCCGCAGCCGGATCGGCAAAACCGGCAAGCTGAGGGTAGCGCGATGGTCCTGTCGGAAATCTGCATCAAGCGCCCGGTCTTTGCGACGGTGCTGTCGTTGCTGGTGCTGCTGATCGGGCTGATGTCGTATTCGCGCCTGACGGTGCGCGAGTATCCGAACATCGACGAGCCGGTCGTGACCGTGGACACGACCTATACCGGCGCGAGCGCGGAGATCGTCGAGTCGCAGGTGACCAAGCCGCTGGAGGATTCGCTCGCGGGCATCGAGGGCGTGGACGTGCTGCAGTCGATCAGCCGCCAGGAGCGCAGCCAGATCACGGTGCGCTTCCGCGTCGAGCGCAGTGCCGACAGCGCCGCCGCGGACGTGCGCGACCGCGTGTCGCGGGTGCGCTGGCGCCTGCCGGATGACATCGAGGAGCCGGTGATCTCGAAGGTCGAGGCGGATGCGAACCCGATCATCTGGATCGCGTTCTCGTCGGACCGGCATTCGCCGCTGGAACTCTCCGATTTCGCCAGCCGGGTCGTGAAGCCGCGCCTGCAGACCCTGTCCGGTGCGGCCGACGCGCGCATGTTCGGCGAGCGCCGCTATTCGATGCGCATCTGGCTGGATCGCGACCGGCTGGCGGCCTTCCGCCTGACGCCGCAGGATGTCGAGGACGCGATCCGGCGGCAGAACGTGGAGCTGCCGGCAGGGCGCATCGAGAGCCGCGAGCGCGAATTCGCGGTGGTGGCGCAGACCGATCTCGACACGCCGCAGGAGTTCGAGTCGATCGTCGTGCGCCAGCCGCAGACGGCCGGCGGCTACGCCGTGCGCATCCGCGACGTCGGCCGCGTGGAGGTGGCGGCGCAGAATGAGCGCACGCTGGTGCGCTTCATGGGCAAGCCGGCGGTGTCGATCGGGCTGATCAAGCAGTCGGTGGCGAATCCGCTGGACCTCAAGCGCGGCCTGGTCGAAATGTTGCCGGTGCTGGAGGCCGAACTGCCGGAAGGCATGCGCATGAACATCGCCAACGACACGACGGTGTTCATCGACCGCTCGATCGCGTCGGTGTTCAGCACGATCTGGGAGGCGGTACTGCTGGTCGCGGTGATCTGCTTCTTCTTCCTGCGCAATTGGCGCGCGATGTTGGTGCCGCTGGTGACGATCCCGGTGTCGCTGGTGGGGGCGTTCGCGCTGATGCTCGTGTTCGGCTTCTCGATCAACACGCTGACGCTGCTCGCGCTGGTGCTGGCGATCGGCCTCGTCGTGGATGACGCGATCGTGGTGCTGGAGAACATCTACCGCCATGTCGAGGAGGGCATGGAACCGCTGCAGGCGGCCTTCCGCGGGGCAAGGGAGATCGGCTTCGCGGTGGTGGCGATGACGATCACGCTGGCGGCGGTGTATGCGCCGGTGGCGTTCATGACCGGGCGCACGGGCAAGCTGTTCACCGAGTTCGCGCTGACCCTCGCGGGGGCCGTGATCGTGTCGGGCTTCGTCGCGCTGACGCTGTCGCCGATGATGTGCTCGAAGCTCCTGCGCCACGAGAAGAAGCACGGCCGCGTGTATAACGCCATCGAGGGTTTCCTCGGCTGGCTGACGGCGGGGTATCGGCGCGTGCTGGGCATGGCGCTGAACCGGCGCGGGCTTGTGATGCTCGCCTTCGCGCTGGTCGCGGGCTCCTCGCTGGTGCTGCTGAAGACGCTGAAGACCGAGCTCGCACCGGTCGAGGATCGCGGCCGCGTCGTGGGCATCTTCTCCGGACCGGAAGGGGCGACGATCGACTTCATGGCGCGCTACGCGACGCAACTGGAGGCGATCTACGCGCAAACCGCCGAGGTCGACCGCTACCTCGTGATCTCGGGCAATCCGACGGTGTCGCAGGGCATCTCGTTCGCGGGATTCACGGACTGGAAGGAGCGCCAGCGCAATTCGAGCGCCATTGCCGGCGAAATGCGACCAAAGCTCGCGGCGATTCCCGGCCTGCAGGCCTTCCCGGTGCTGCCGGCGTCCTTCGGCCAGAGTCCGCGCACGCGGCCGATCAGCTTCGTGATCACGACTTCGGAGGCGTACGACGAGCTGGCGCGCTACACCGACCTGATCCTCGACGAGATGCGTACGCAGCCCGGTTTCGTGTCGCCGGATACCGACCTGAAGCTGACCAAGCCGGAACTGGCGGTCGACGTCGATCGGGAAAAGGCAGCCGATCTCGGCATCCCCGTCGATGTGATCGGGCGCACGCTGGAGACCATGCTCGGCGGACGGCAGGTGACGCGCTACAAGCAGGATGCCGAGCAGTACGACGTGATCGTGCAGGTGGCGGCACCGAGCCGGGTGGTCGCGCGCGACATCCGGAAGATCTACGTGCGCGCCAGGAACGGCGAGATGGTGCCGCTGGCGAACCTCGTCACGGTGCAGGACCGCGTCAGCCCGCGCGAACTGAATCACTTCGGGCAGCGGCGCTCGGTGACGATCTCCGCGAACCTCGCACCCGGGTTCGCGATGGGCGAGGCGCTGGCGTGGCTCGACGAAGCCGCGGCGCGCGTGCTGCCGGCCGGCTATGCGGTCGATTACGACGGCCAGTCGCGCGAGTTCCGGACCAGTTCGGCGAGCCTCGCGCTGACCTTCGTGCTCGCGCTGGCCTTCATCTACCTCGTGCTGGCAGCGCAGTTCGAGAGCTTCCGCGACCCCTTCATCATCATGCTGACGGTGCCGCTGTCGATGACCGGGGCGCTCGCGGCGCTGTATTTGGCCGGGGGCACGCTCAACGTCTACAGCCAGATCGGGCTGGTGACGCTGGTCGGGCTGATCACCAAGCACGGCATCCTGATCGTGGAGTTCGCCAACCAGCTGCGCGATCGGGGGGCTGCCCTGCGCGACGCGGTCGTCGAAGCGTCCGTGCTGCGCCTGCGGCCCATTCTGATGACCACCGGCGCCATGGTGCTGGGCTCGATCCCTCTCGCGCTGGCGACGGGTGCAGGGGCGGAAAGCCGCCAGCAGATCGGCTGGGTGATCGTCGGCGGACTGCTGTTGGGGACCTTCTTCACGCTGTTCGTCGTGCCGACCGTCTACACGCTGCTTGCGCGGCGCGAACGCAATCGGCTCGCAGTCGAGGACGGCGCGCCCGCTTCGGCCTGATCGTCCGCGACGTGTCCGACGGCCATCTCCAGACGCTTTCCCGTCCGCGCACGGTCCTCGCCGCCTGGCTGATGGCGGGGCTCGTGCTGTTGTCGTTCGCGCACGGCGCGCGCATGGGACTGCCGGCGTGGCCGGCGGGGCTTGCCGCGTGGGGGGCGGGCGTCGCGTTGTGGCCGCGCCTCGACGGCAAGCAGCGACGCTTCGCGCTGATCCTGTGCGGGCTGGGTGGGCTGGCCCTGCTCGCGGCCGTGTGGCGTGGCGCCACCCCGGCGTGGCGTGCGCTGCTGACGCAAAACACCGCCTTGCTCGGGATGCTGGCCGCGGTCAGCTTCCTGCAGCTGGTGGGATTCGTCAAGGACGGCGACCGGCCCCTGCCGCGCGGGCGGCGGGCGCTGTGGCAGACGCTCGCGGGCGTGCATGTGCTCGGGGCGGTCATCAACATGTCGGTCGTGTTCATCATCGCCGAGCGCATCGCCCAGGGCGGGCGCCTGAGCGCGGCGCAGGCGGCGCTGCTCGCGCGCGGCTTCCTCCTCGCGGCGCTGTGGTCGCCGTTCTTCGGCGCGATGGCGGTGGCCCTGACCTATGCGCCGGGCGCGCGCCTCGAGGACCTCGTGCTGGCCGGCCTGCCTCTCGCGGCGCTGCTGCTGTGGCTTCTCACGCGGACCCTGCCGGTGGCGGCGGACGGGGACGTGAGCGGCTTCGTCGGTTTCCCGATGCGTGCGTCCTCGCTGTGGCTGCCGCTGGTGCTGACTGCGATGGTGTCGGCGGGTCTGGCGTGGCTGCCCGGCTGGTCGTCGCTTGCGGTGATCAGCGGCTCAGCGCTCGCGATCAGTGTCGTGTCGGTGTTGGTGGCGAGCGGGCCGGTCGATGGCGTCGAACGCCTGTCCGCCCATGCGCTGCGCCGCCTGCCGGCGATGTCGGGCGAGCTGATGCTGTTCCTGGCTGCCGGCGTGTTCGCGACGGGGCTGCAGGCGCTGATGCAGGGAGACGCGGGCTGGACGCCGTTTAACCGCTTCGGTCCGGTGGAGGCGGCGCTGGTGCTGGGCGCGATGGTGGCGCTCGCGGCGATCGGCGTGCATACGGTGATCACGATCGTGATCGCGGCGACTTGGCTTGCGCCGCTGTCGCCCGACCCGATGCTGCTCGCGCAGATCTTCCTGATGGCCTGGAGCATCGGCCTCGCGCTCAATCCGATGGCGGGCGTGCACCTGTCGCTGCAGGGGCGCTTCGGGCTGTCGGCCGTGGCGCTGGCGCGGGGAAATTTGCGCTATTGCCTGGCGAGTTATGTGCTGGCGTCGCTGTGGCTGATCGTCGTGGGGGCGTGGCGCGGGCTGCTTTGAGCACGCCGGTCGTAGAGGGCTTCCGCGGATACCGGCAAACGCAGGTCGGGTGGCGCCATACGCCGTTTCGGCGGGATACGCTGCGCTGCTCCCGCCCTACGACAGCGCAGTGCTACGCGGTTGCGAGCAGGCGCTGCACGGTTGTCGTGACCGCATCGGCCAAGTCCGGGCGCAGGCAGTCGAGTTCGACCAGTTCCGGCCAGGTGTCGCGGAACTGGCGTTGCCAAGTGAGCTGGCGCTTCGCGAGCTGGCGCGTCGCGGCGATGCCCTTGAAGCGCATCGTGTCATAGTCGTCGGTGCGGTCGAGGTATTCCCATGCCTGCCGGTAGCCGACGCAGCGCATCGAGGGCATCGTCAGCTCCAGGCGGTAGCGTTCGCGCAGGCCGCGCACCTCGTCGATGAGGCCGGCGGCGAGCATCGCGTCGAAGCGCTGTTCGATGCGCGCGTGCAGCACCGCGCGGTCGGACGGCGCGAGCGCGATCGGCAGCAGGCGGAAGGGCGGCGGCGCCATCTCGCGCCGCGCGTAGCTGTCGGCGAGCGGCCGGCCGGTGAGGCGGACGATCTCGAGCGCGCGCTGGATGCGTTGCGAATCGCCCGGTTCGAGCCGCGCGGCGGCGTCAGGATCGAGGCGCGCAAGCTCCGCGTGCAGCGCCGGCCAACCGTGTTTCGCCGCTTCGGCGTCGATCTCCGCGCGCAGCGCGGCGTCGGCGGCCGGGAGGTCGGACAGTCCGTCACGCAGCGCCTTGAAGTACAGCATCGTGCCGCCGGCGAGCAGCGGGATGCGGCCGCGCGCGGTGATCTCGTCCATCAGGCGCAGGGCGTCGGCGCGGAACTGGGCGGCCGAGTAGCTTTCTTCCGGCGTGACGATGTCGATCAGGTGATGCGGGCAGGCCGCCCGTTCCTCCGCCGTCGGCTTGGCCGTGCCGATGTCCATGTTGCGATAGACGAGGGCCGAGTCGACGCTGACGATCTCGATCGGGAGGATGCGCGCGAGCGCGAGCGCGGATGCGGTCTTGCCGCTGGCGGTGGGGCCGAGGAGGAGCAGGGCGGGCGGATGCATCGGTCGGGCGCGTGAGCGGGGCTGAGGCCGCGATTGTAGCGACGAAACGTGCCGACCCGAAAAGGAAGGGAAATCGCACGAGCCGGCGTAGGGCGGGAGTAGCCGAAGGCGTATCCCGCCACCGGGGTGGGGCGTGATACGTCCTCATAGCGGGATACGCTGCGCTACTCCCGTCCTGCAAAGCCGGCCCTGGGGCCGTCGCTTGGCAGGGGCTCCCCGTCAGCGTCGTTGCATCAGCACGACGAACAGCGTCGCACCGCCCAGCGCGGCGCCGGCGTGGAAGGTCCACGAGGCACCGAGGCTTTCCCACAACAGGCCTGCGAGCGCGCTCGCGAGCAGCAGGCCGATGCCGCTGACGAGGTTGAAGACGCCGTAGGCGGTGCCGCGCAGCGCGGCCGGTGCGGTGTCGGCGATCATCGTTGCGAGCAGGCCCTGGCTCATGCCCATGTGCAGGCCCCACAGCGCGATGCCGGCGACGAGCCAGGGCCAGGGCCAGTCGGCGCCGCGCGCCAGCGCGAGGTCGGCCGCGATCAGCACGACGAGCCCGAGCGCGAGCAGGCGTGCGTGGCTCATGCCGTCCGCGAGGCGTCCGAAGGGGTAGGCGGTGAGCGAATAGACGACGTTCATGCCGATCAGCACCAACGGGGTGTAGGCGACCGGCAGGCCGGCGTCGAGGGCGCGCAGGACGAGGAAGGCCTCCGAGAAGCGCGCCAGCGCGAACAGCGCGCCGATGCCGACGACCCACCAGTAGGCGCGCGGCAAGAGGCGCAGGTTCTCGCGGCGGATCGGGTTGAGCACCGGCGTGCCCGGCGGGCGCTCGGGTTCGCGCACGCCGAAGAACAGCAGCGCGACCGAGAGGACGCCCGGGATGATCGCGACCCAGAACACCGCACGGAAGTCGTTCGCCCACAGCAGCATCAGCCCCATCGCGAGCAGCGGGCCGAGGAAGGCGCCGACCGTGTCGAGCGACTGGCGCAGCCCGAAGGCCGCACCGCGCATCTGCGGCGGGGCGATGTCGGCGACCAGCGCATCGCGTGGCGCGCCGCGGATTCCCTTGCCGACGCGGTCGATCAGGCGCGCGGCGAGCACCATGCCCGAACCCGTCGCCAGCGCGAACAGCGGCTTGGAGATCGCGCCGAGGCCGTAACCGAGCACCGCGAGCGGCTTGCGCTTGCCCCAGTAGTCCGAGAGCGCGCCGGAGAAGACCTTCACGATCAGCGCGGTCGCTTCCGCCGCGCCTTCGATGAGGCCGACCGCGAGCGCGCCGGCGCCGAGCGAGGTGACGAGGAACACCGGCAGCAGGCTGTGGATCAACTCGGAGGAGACGTCCATCAGCAGGCTGACGAAGCCGAGCATCCAGATCGCGGCCGGCAGTTTCGGCCGGGCCGCGGACGGCGCAGGCGATGCGTGGTTCATGTGCGGTACCGGGTCGAAGCGTTGCCGGCATTCTGTCATGCACCGCGGGCCAGCGAAATGACAGTCGCGAAATGTCGCAGATCAAGGAGAGGCGCGCGGACCTCGCCCAGAATCGGCAGCGGTTTCCTCCGGTCATCCGTTTCCAGTGCCTTTAGCCCTTCGCATGAAGCTCGTCGCCCACCCCCTCTGGCTCGTCGGTTTTCGTCCCTTCTTCAGCCTCGCGTGCCTCGCGGGGCTGAGCCTGCCGCTCCTGTGGGCGCTGATGTTCAGCGGCGCCCTGCCAGCGCCGGCGGGGCGATTCACGCCGGTGCAGTGGCACGCGCACGAGATGTTCTTCGGCTTCGGCTGGGCCGTGATGGGCGGTTTCCTGCTCACGGCGTCGAAGAACTGGGTGCAGATCCGCGGCTATCACGGCGCTGCGCTGATGTGGCTCGCCGCTGCGTGGCTGTTCGAGCGCATCGGCATGGCCTGGGGCGGCGCGTGGCCCGCGGCCTTGTTCTGGCTGTCGAACACGGTCTTTCTCGGCTCCATCGTCGCGATGCTGCTGTGGACGCTGATCCGCTACCGCAGCCAGGACAGTTTCCGCGACAACTACTTCTTCCTCGTCGCGCTGCCGCTCTTCATCGCCGCGAAGCTGCTGATGCTGGGCGGCGACAGCTTCCAGTCCGGTGTGACGATGGCGATCGGGCTTTTTCGCGTCGCCTTCCTCGTGATGCTGGAACGCACGCTGACGCAGTTCATGAAGGGGGTGTTCCAGGCCGAGATCCGGCGCCATCCGCTGCTGGACAACCCGATCAAGCTGACCGCACTGTCGCTGGTCTTTGTCGCCTGGATGCCCAAGCCCATGGCCGGGGCCCTGCTGGTCGTGCTCGCCTTCCTGCTCGTCGCGCGACTGGTCTTCTGGAAGCCGCAGCTCGCGATGCGCCGGCTGGATCTGGCGGTGATGTACCTCGGTTACGCGGCGATCGTCATACAGCTGCTGCTCGAATTTGCGGCGTTGCGCGCGACGCCGGCCTGGGTCGGGAGCCTGTCGGTGCATGTGTTCACGTTCGGCGTGATGGGGCTCATCATCCCTGCGATGCTGGTGCGCATCTCGAAGGGGCATACCGGGCGCAAGGTCGTGTTCGACGCGGGCGACAAGCTCGTGCTGTGGATCATGATCGCCGCCTTCATCGCGCGCGTCGTGCTGCCGCAGCTCGTGCCCGCCGCCTACACGGGCTGGATCCATCTCGCCGCCCTTGCATGGGCCACGTGCTTCGCGATCCTCGGCTGGCGCTACATCCCCTTCCTGCTCGCGCCGCGCGTCGACGGCAAGGAGCACTGAGCGGCAAGGAGCACCGAGAGCGGATCAGTCTGCCCGCAGATCCGCGTCGGTTGCGGGAACGCGCCGCAGCACGGCCGGCGTGCGCGGCACGACGATGCGCGCGCGCAGCTGGCCGCAACCGCCGTCGACGTCCTGTCCCGCGGACTGGCGCAGCTTGGTGAGCACGCCGCGTTCGTGCAGCCGGCGTGCGATCGCCTCGGCGTGCTCGCGTTCGGGCCGCGCGAAGCCGAAGCCTTCGACGCTGTTCCACGGGATCATGTTCATGATCGCGTACTTGCCCGCGAGCAGACGCACGATGCCGTCGATCTCCTCGTCGGTGTCGTTGATGCCGGCGAGCAGCGTCCACTGGTACTGGATCGGATAGCCGGTCGCGCGTGCGTACTCTTCGCCGCGCTCGACGAGCTCCGCGGGGGTGATGCACGGGGCGCGCGGCAGCAGCCGTTCGCGCAGCTCGGGCCGCGTCGTGTGCAGCGACAGCGCGAGTGCGGGCTTCACGCGCCCCTGCGGCAGGCGCTCGAATACGCGGTGGTCGCCCACCGTCGAGAACACCAGGTTCTTGTGTCCGATGCCGCCCTCGGTGCCGAGGAAGTCGATCGCTTCCAGCACGTTGTCGATGTTGTGCGCCGGCTCGCCCATGCCCATGAACACGACTTTCTTCACAAAGCGGCGGGTGCGCGCGAGCACCACCTGGGCGACGATCTCGGCGCTGCCGAGCTGGCGGATGAGGCCGTCGCGGCCGGTCATGCAGAAGGTGCAGCCTACCGCACAGCCGACCTGCGAGGATACGCACACGCCGTCGCGCAGCAGCAGGACGCTTTCGACCGACTGGCCGTCGGCGAGCTGCACCAGCAGGCGCGCCGAGCCGTCCTCGCCCGGGTGTTCCGATAGCACGCGCGCGAGCCCTTTCAGCTCCTCGCCCAGCGCCGGCAGGGCACCGAGGATGCGCGGCGAGAGGAAGCCGTCGGCACGCTTGCGGCCGCTGTCGAGCGGTCGCGCCTGGGCCCATGCGCGCAGGATCGCCTGTTCGTGGCAGGGCTTGGCGCCGAGGTCGCGCAGGCGCTGGCGGAGTTGTTCGATACGCATGGAAGGGGCGGAGCAGGGAACGGCCGGTGCCGCGGATGAATCGGGTCTGGCAAAACTGCGCCCAACTGCCCGGGACGACGGATTCGTTGCGGCGCACAAGAATTTAAAAGTTTACACCCGATCCCCCGGGCTTGCCGGGAAAACGCGCCGCGAAGTGATCTGGATCACAGTTAAATAAGAGAATTATTAAATGCGAATTTAATGCTGATAGAATGGCTCCAGATTTCGTATGCCCTTGGGTTCCCCGGGCTGCGACCTGGAAGCGGGCCGACGGGCAGGCGAAGACAGTTTCCGCAAACCGGAGTGTCATGTCATGAAAACCCGGCAACTGTTGCTCACGGCCTTCGCGGCAGGCCTCATCGGCGCGAGTTTCGGCGCCGCCGCCTACGACGCCGACTGGAAGCGCGGCCGCATCTACTACCGCAGCGTCTGCACGTCTTGCCACGCCGCCCAGACAGGCGGCTCCATCGCCCCCAGCACCATGACGATGGCGCAGTGGGAGAGCTACCTCAAGGCCGACAAGCACGCCGCCGGCAAGGACTCGCTGAAGAAGTACGTCGGCAAGGACTACCGCGCCAGCATCCGCTCGCAGAACAAGGCGGCCGACAAGTTCGCCGACGTGCCCGACGCCGAGCTGCTCGAGGACGTCAAGGCCTTCGTCATCAAGGGCGCCAAGGACGGCGACGCGCCGGCCAGCTGCAGCTGACCACCCGCTTTCACGCATCTTCGGACGTCCGTCCGCGGTCGCCGCGGGAGGCGCCCGCCATCGTTCAGGGAGCTATCATGAAACTCCATCGCACCTTGGCCCTCGCGGCCCTGCTTGCGGCGCTGGGCGCCGCCCCGATCCCGTTCGAGAGCGGCGCGGCGATCGCCGCGGATGCCCCGGCTGTCGCAGAGGCGAAGGCGGGCTGGTACGGCCAGATCGTCGACGCCGAGTTCGTCGCCCGCCATGCCGTGCTGCCGAAGCCGGAAGGCGCGCAGATCATCGACTCGCGCCCGACCGCGCGCAAATACGATCCGGGCCACATCCCGACCGCGCTCAGCATCCCCGACAGCCAGTTCGACAAGCTCGTCGACAAGCTGCCGCAGGACAAGGCCACGCTGCTGATCTTCTACTGCGACGGGCTGGAATGCATGTTGAGCCACAACTCGGCCTTCCGCGCGGAGAAGCTGGGCTACACGAACATCCGCGTGTATGCGGCGGGCTTCCCGGACTGGGTCAAGGCCGGCCACATGGCGGCGATCTCGGTGCCCCAGCTGAAGAAGCTGATGGACGAAGGCGCACCGCTGACGCTGATCGACTCGCGCCCGAAGGAGCGCAAGTACGACAAGGGCCACATCCCGGGTGCGATCAGCATTCCCGATCTGCAGTTCGACAAGCTCGTCGACCGCCTGCCGGCCGACAAGGCGAGCCCGCTGTACTTCTACTGCGAAGGCCTGAGCTGCAAGCTGAGTTCGGATTCGGCCGCGAAGGCCGTGAAACTGGGCTACACGCAGGTGAAGGTGGTGCCCGAAGGCTATCCGGAATGGGAGCGCCTGTACGGCGCTGGCCCGGCTGCGGAAGGCGCGGCGGCGAAGCCGGCCATCCAGGCCGGCAAGGAGAGCGGCACGATCACGGTCGCGTCCTTCGAGAAGATCTACAGGGAGGCGCCTGCCACGATCCACCTGGTCGACGTGCGCGAGCCGAACGAGTTCGCCGCGGGCACCTTCAAGGGCGCGATCAACGTCCCGGTGAATGCGCTCGAGAAGCGCATCGAGGAGCTGCCGGCCGACAAGCCCATCGTGTTCTTCTGCGGCGCCGGTGGGCGCAGCGGCGAGGCGCACGACATGGTGCAGCTGTACAAGCCGGCGCTGAAGACCTTCTTCCTCAATGCCGACATCAAGTGGGCGCGCGACGGCAGTTACACGATCGTCGAGAAGAACTGAGCCGCGGGGAGCAGCCATGACAACGAATCGATCCATCCGTCGCGTCCCGCCGTGGCGGGGCCTGATGCTCGTCTTCGCACTCGCCGGCGCTGCGCTCGCGGGGAGCGGGGCGCTCGCCGCGGCGAAGGCCAGCACTGCCGATCACGCCAAGTTCAAGGAGCTGCAGCAGAGCTTCGCGTCCGGACCCGAGGTCACCAAGGCCTGCCTGATCTGCCACACCGAAGCCGCCAAGCAGGTGCACAGCACCAAGCACTGGAGCTGGGAATTCCTCAATCCCGCCACCGACCAGAAACTCGGCAAGAAGAACGTCATCAACAACTTCTGCATCTCGGTGCCGTCGAACTACCCCTTCTGCACGAGCTGCCACGTCGGTTACGGCTGGAAGGACGCGAACTTCGACTTCACGGCCGAGGAGAACGTCGACTGCCTGGTGTGCCACGACACCACCGGCAGCTACCGCAAGCTGCCGGGCCTTGCCGGCCATCCGCCCTACCAGGACACCGAGATCCCGCCGGGATCGGGCAAGTTCGCGAAGGCGGTGGACCTGACCAAGGTCGCGCAGAAGGTCGGCCGGACCAGCCGCGACACCTGCGGTGCGTGCCACTTCTTCGGCGGTGGCGGCGACGGCGTCAAGCATGGCGACATGGACTCGTCGCTGGCGGCGCCAGACCGGGAGCTGGACGTGCACATGGACGCCACGGGCCTCGACTTCACCTGCGGCACTTGCCACCGCACGTCGAGCCACGACGTTCCGGGCAGCCGCTACACGCCGGTCGCGCGCGACACCGAAGGTGCGCACATCCCGGGCCGTGAGGACGACTCGCTGCCGGCGACCTGTCCCGCGTGCCACGGCCAGGCGCCGCACAAGGGCGGCGGGCATGCGGCGAAGCTCAACGACCACACCGACGTCGTCGCATGCCAGACCTGTCACATCCCGCAGATCGCGCGCGGCGGCGTCGCGACCAAGATGAGCTGGGACTGGTCGACCGCCGGGCAGATGGGGCCCGACGGCAAGCCGATGCTGAAGAAGGACGAGGCGGGGCGGGTGATCTACGACTCGAAGAAGGGCGACTTCGTGCTCGGCGAGAACGTCGCGCCCGAATACCGCTGGTTCAACGGCGAGGTCACCTACACGCTGCTGGGCGACAAGGTCGACAAGAGCGAGGGCGTGACGCGCATCAACCGCCTCGGCGGCAGCGCGACGGACGGAAAATCCCTGATCTGGCCGATGAAGGTGTTCGTCGGCGTGCAGCCCTACGACCCGGTGAACCGCACGCTGGTGACGCCGCACACCGCGGGCAACGACGACACCGCCTACTGGAAGAACTTCGGTTGGGAGAAGGCGATCAAGACCGGCATGCAGGTGTCGGGCGCGGCGTTCTCGGGCCAGGTCGACTTCGTCCGCACCGAGATGTCGTGGCCGATCACGCACATGGTCGCACCGAAGGAAAAAGCGGTGCGCTGCGGCGAATGCCACATGAAGGGCGGGCGCCTCGAGGCGGTCGGGGGCGTATACATCCCGGGCCGCGACGCCAATCCCCTCATCGACCTTTTCGGCTGGCTGATGGCAGGCGGCGCGCTGCTGGGCGCGCTGGTGCATGGCGGGCTGCGCATCGTGCGGCGCAACGGCTGAACGCAGCCAGGGAGAGATCACCATGGAACGCATCTACATCTTCAAGCGCTTCGAACGCTTCTGGCACTGGTCGCAGGCGCTGCTGATCATCCTGATGATGGTCACCGGCTTCGAGATCCACGGCACCTACACCCTGCTGGGCTACGGCGACGCCAGCGCACTGCACACCAGCGCGGCCTGGGCGCTGATCGCGCTGTGGGTGTTCGCGATCTTCTGGCACTTCACCACCGGCGAATGGCGGCAGTACATCCCGACCACGGAGAATCTCGTCGCGATGCTGCGCTACTACATGAGCGGCATCTTCACGCATGCGCCTCATCCGTTCCGCCTGACGCAGCTGAGAAAGCACAACCCGTTGCAGCGTCTCGCCTACCTCGGGGTGAAGCTGATGATCAACCCGCTGATCTGGCTGAGCGGGCTCGCGTATCTCTATTACAACGAGATCAACGCCGTCGGTTTCGGGCTGGACCTGGGCGTCGTCGCGCTTGTGCACACGATCGGCGCCTTCCTGATGCTCGCCTTCCTCGTCGTGCATGTATATGTGATCACCACCGGCCACACCTGGAGCAGCCATCTCAAGGCGATGATCACCGGCTGGGAGGAGATCGAGGACCCGCAGCAGGGCGCGAAGTCCTGAGGCGCGCTATACGTCGCCGTCGTCCGTGCCCTGTTTGCGGCCGCGCCGCAGCAGGGCGCCGAGCGACTTGCCGACGCGCTCGGGGAAATGGCTGGAGGCCCACGCGAAGGCGCCGTACTTCAGCAGCTTGCCGGCGAGCATCGCGACGAACACGCTGGCGTAATCCTGGCGTACCGCGCCGAAGAACATCAGCGCCGGGGTCTGCGGCAGCGGCGATGCGGCGATCAGGAACAGCGCGGCGGTGCCGTAGCGCGTCCCCCAGTCGATGATCCGCGCCCAGGACGGATCGGTCGCGAGTTCCGGGAAGCGCTCGTAGAGCTGCGTCCAGCCGAGGTGGTGAAAGACCAGCATCAGCACGGTCGCGCCGATCGCGCTGCCCAGCGCCGACACCCCGGTGATCGCGCGCCAGCGCCCTGCCGCCATCAGCGTTGCCGGCACCACCACCGCGGTCACCGGCCAGGCCGCCGTCAGCGTGCCGAGGAAGGACAGCGCGACGCAGGCGAGCAGCAGGCGATGTCCCGCCTCGGCGAAGCGCAGGATGCGATAGAGCAGGGCTTCGATGCGGGCGAAGAACATGGGGGAAATCGGATGGGAGGAGGGGGTAGGGGGCAAGGGGGCGCCGTGCCGGCGCCTGCCCGCACCGTCCGTTCGAGAGCAGCAGGACTCGGCCGGGCAGGTGTCAGGGGGGGCGACGCCTGCCCGGCCGTCCATGCGGTGCCCCTCAGGCTGACAACCTGTCGTCCCCCGGGGCACTGACGCAGGGCGACAGTCGGCAATCGTGGCGGATCAGCCCAGTTCGATCGGCACGAAGATGCGCGCGTCGCCGCGCTGGATCAGCAGCGCGACGTGCTTGCCGGCGTCGGTGAGCTGCTTGCGCAGATCGTCCACGCGATTCACGTGCTTGCCATTCACCGCGAGGATCACGTCGCCTTCCTCGATGCCGGCGCGAGCCGCCGGACCGTACGAGTCTAGCACCAGAAGTCCGCCCCGCGTTTCGGCCTCCTTCTGTTCGTCCGCCGTCAGCGGGCGCACCGACACCCCGAGGCGGCCGCCGTCGTCGGGTGGGGTTTCCTCGGCCGCCACCTTCTCGGGCTGCTGCTCGCCCACCATGACGGTGATCTCCTGCGCCTTGTGCTTGCGCCAGATCTCCAGTTTTGCCGGCTTGCCGGGGGTGATGAGGGCGACGCGCGGCGGCAGTTCGGCCGACGATGCGATCGCCTCGCCGTTGAACTTCAGCACGACGTCACCCGGCTCGATTCCGGCCGCCGCCGCGGGGCTCCCCGGCTCGACATGGCTCACGAGCGCGCCGCGCGCGACGGCAAGTCCGAACGAATCGGCGAGACCCTGGTTCAGATCCTGGATCGCGATGCCCAGACGCCCGCGCGTGACCTTGCCCTGGGCGAGCAGCTGGTCCTTCACGTGCGCCGCGACGCTGATCGGGATCGCGAAGGACAGTCCCTGATAGCCGCCGGACTGACTGTAGATCTGCGAATTGATGCCGACCACTTCGCCCTTCAGATTGAGCAGCGGTCCGCCCGAGTTGCCGGGGTTGATCGCGACGTCGGTCTGGATGAAGGGCACGTAGCCCTCGTCCGGCAGCGAGCGCGATTTCGCCGACACGATGCCTGCGGTGACGCTGTTCTCGAAACCGAAGGGCGAGCCGATTGCCAGCACCCAGTCGCCGACGCGGATGTCCGTGGGGTCGCCGAGCGGCACGGTCGGCAGGTCCTGCGCGTCGATGCGCAGCACCGCGATGTCGGTCGGCTTGTCGATGCCGATGACCTTGGCGGTGAACTCGCGCTTGTCCGTGAGCTTCACCGTGACATGGTCGGCGTTGGCGACGACGTGCGCGTTGGTGAGCACGATGCCGTCGGTGCTGACGATGAAGCCCGAGCCCTGGCCGTGCGTGATCTGCTCGCCCGGCTTGCCCTGCCCGCGTGGCGCGAAGCGGCGGAAGAACTCGGAGAACGGGTCGTCCGGGTCGAGCTGGCCGAAGGGCGTGCGCCCGCGCGCGGCGGTCTTCACGGTGCCCTCGACGCTGATGTTCACGACCGCGGGACCGTAGGATTCGACGATGCTGCCGAAATCCGGCAGTGACGCCGCCGCGTACGGCTGGCCCGCCTTGCGTGCGACCGTGGGGGTGGCCGCAGCAGGGGACGGGTCGACGGAGCGGCCGATTTCATAGCCGCCCCACAGCGTCGCGGCGATCGCCGCGGCAATGACGGGTAATTTGAGCGCCTGTAATGACATGATCCGGTTCCTCCCCATCCCGCATGCAGGGAGCGGGACGATGTGGACACTCTACGGGCGTCTGACTTAAATCAAACTTAAGAAAGCGCTTAAATTGCCGCGCCTCACGCGCGCGGGAATCCCACCGCGATGCGCAGGCCGCCGAGCGGCGAGGCGTTCAGAACGACGCGCGCATCATGGCGCCGGGCGATGCTGTCGACGATCGCCAGTCCGAGGCCGCTGCCCGACTCCTGCTGGCCGGCCGGGCGGTAGAACCGGTCCAGCACGCGGTCGCGTTCCTCGGGCGGGATGCCCGGTCCGCTGTCGTCAACGCGCAGCCAGCACCGGCCTTCGCCCTTGCCGACCGACACGTCCACACGCCCCCCGGGGGGCGTGTAGCGGATCGCATTGTCGATCAGGTTGCCCGCCAGCGTGCGCAGCGCAGCGGGGTCGCCCCGCGTTGCGAGGTCGTCGTCGAGCAGGTCGGCGCCGAGATCGATGCCCCGTTCGTGTGCCTGCGTCGTGTGGTCGGCGAGCGACTTGCGCGCGATGTCGGCGAGCACGACGCGCTCGTGCTGCTCGGCCGCGCCCTCGCCGGGCTCCTGGCGGGCGAGCGTCAGCAGCTGCTGCACCAGATGCGCCGCCCGCGCCAGCCCCGTGCGCAACTCCCCGAGCGCCGCCGCGCGTGCCGTTTCGTCGCGGGCCCGTTCGCACAGCTGCAGCTGGATCTGCAGCGCCGCCAGCGGCGTGCGCAGCTCGTGCGCGGCGTCGGCGACGAAGGCGCGCTGCACGCTGATCGCCTGCTGCAGCTGTTCGAGCAGTTCGTTCAGCGCCCGCACCAGCGGCTGCGCCTCGTCGGGGATGCCCTTCAGCGGCAGGGCGTCGAGCGAATCGGCGCGGCGCGTGGCCACCTCCTGCGCGAGCCGCTCCAGCGGGCGCAGGCCGCGGCCGACCAGATACCAGATCAGCGCGCCCAGCAGCGGCATCAGCGCCACCAGCGGGATCAGCGTGCGCAGCGCCGCGTGGGCGGCGAGGCGGCTGCGCACGGCCATCGGCTGGGCGATCTGGATCACGTGGTCGAGCAGCGGAATGGAATACACGCGCCAGTCGCCCTCCGCGGTGGTGACGGTCGTATAGCCGAGCTGCGCGCGGGCGGGCAGGGCGGTGTGCGGGTGCGAGAGGTAGAGGCGCACGCCGGTGTCGTCCCAGATCTGGATCACCAGATCCAGCGATTCCTCGGGCGGCGCGAGGGGGCCGACGTTCGGGCCCGACAGGCGCCGGTCGCGTAGCGAGAGCGCGAACTGGCGCAGGTTGTAGTCCATCAGCGCGTCGATCTCGTTGTGCGCCATGCGGTAGGTCGCGATGCCGCCGATCGCGAACACCAGCACCAACGCACCGAGCAGCGAGAACAACAGCGTGCGGCGCAGCGAGTTCATGGCCGCTCCGGCACGTAATAGCCGACGCCGCGCAGGTTGCGGATCCAGTCCGCGCCGAGCTTGCGCCGCAGCGAGTGGATATGCACCTCTACGGCATTGCTGTCGACCTCTTCGTCCCAGCCGTAGACGCGCTCCTCGATCTGGCTGCGCGACAGCGGCCGGCCGGGGTGTTCCAGCAGCGCAGACAGCAGCGCGAATTCGCGCGCCGAGAGCCGCACCGGCGCGCCCGCGAGCGTCACCGCGCGGCTTGCGGGATCGACCTGCAGCGCGCCCAGCGTCTGGACCGGACTGGCCTGGCCGCGCTGGCGGCGCAGCAGCGCCCGCACGCGCGCCGAGAGCTCGTCGAGGTCGAAGGGTTTGACGAGGTAGTCGTCCGCGCCGGCATCCAGCCCGCGGATGCGGTCGGCGACGGCGTCGCGGGCCGTGAGCACGAGCACCGGCATCGCATGGCCGGCCGTGCGCAGGCGCTGCAGCAGCTCGATGCCGTCACGGCGCGGCAGACCGATGTCGAGCAGCAGCAGCTCGTAGGGGTTGTCGCGTGCCGCGAGTTCGCCGGCCACGCCGTCGCGCACCCAGTCGACGGCATAGCCGTCCTGGCGCAGCGCCTGCTGCACGCCGGCACCGATCATCGGGTCGTCTTCGATCAGCAGCAGTCTCATGATGGTGAATGTGGCGCGCGTAGCCCTGTGCGGACATTCTATGCGAATGCCCTGCGTACATCGTGGCATTGATACACTGCGCGCGAGTGCGATCACCCCGGACGGTGGCGTGGTCGTCCGCCTGATCCACGACGCCGGACCGCGCAGAAGCAAATGAAGATACTCCTCGTCGAAGACGATCCGCAGCAGGCCGCCTACATCCGCAAGGGGCTGCAGGAAGCGGGGCACATCGTCGATGTCGCCGCCGACGGGCGCGACGGGCTGTTTCTCGCCACCACCGAAAGCTACGACGTGCTCGTCCTCGACCGCATGCTGCCGCGCGTGGACGGCCTCACGGTGCTGCGCACGCTGCGCGCGTCGAACGTCGCGACGCCGGTCGTGATCCTCAGCGCGCTGGGCGAAGTCGACGACCGGGTCGCCGGCCTGCGCGCGGGCGGCGACGACTACCTCGTGAAGCCGTTCTCGCTGATCGAGCTCGTCGCGCGTCTGGAAGCGCTGGCGCGCAGGGGGGCGGCGTCCCGGGAAGGGGCGCCGAACACGCGGCTCGCCGTGGCCGACCTGGAGATGGATCTCCTGCGCCGCAGCGTCGCACGCGGCGGACGGAAGATCGACCTGAAGCCGAAGGAGTTCCAGTTGCTGGAATTCCTGCTGCGCCATTCGGAGCAGGTCGTCACGCGCGCGATGCTGCTCGAGGCCGTGTGGAACTACCATTTCGATCCCCAGACCAATGTCATCGACGTGCATATCTCCAACCTGCGCGCGAAGATCGACCTGCCGGGGTTGCCGCCGCTGATCCATACGGTGCGTGGCGCCGGCTATCGCCTGAGTGCCGATGTCGCATGAGGCCCGGCCGGGCGGGCTGCGCGCCTGGTTAGGCAGCCCGTTCCACCGCTTCGCCATCGCCCTGCCGGCCGCGATCGCACTGATCGTCGCGGCGCTGTTCTACCCGCTCTTCCGCGAGGCCGAAGGGCATATCCGCAACGAGGTGCGCGCCGCGATCGCGCTCGAGATCAACGGTCTGGACGAACACTTCCACGAGCGCGGACTGGCGGGATTGCGCGACGCCCTGCAGCGCCGCGTCGATGCTGCGGCGGACCGCGACGCCGTGTATCTGCTGACCGACCGCGACGGGCGGGGCGTGGTCGGCAACCTGGCCGCCTGGCCCGACGGCGTGCCGGTGACCGACGAGGCGTGGTTCCACGTCGGCGCGGCCGACGGCAGCACGCTGGAAGGGCAGGTGTTCGTGCTGTTCGGCGGCGACCGCCTGCTGGTCGGGCGCCACTCGCCGCTGGAGTCCTACCAGGAGCACATGACCACCCGGCTGTGGGGATCCGCGGTGCTGATCATCGTCGTGGCGGCTGCGATCGGCTGGTTCTTTATGCAGCACCTGCACCGCCGGCTCGAGACGCTGGCGCGCGAGGCGGCCCGCATCCAGGAAGGCCACCTCGCGCAGCGCCTGAGCCTCAGTGCGCGCAACGACGAGCTGGACGCGCTGGCGCGGCGCTTCAATCGCGCCTTCGACGAGATCGAACGGCTCGTCGATGCGTCGCGACACGTCTCCAGCGCGATCGCGCACGACATGCGCCGGCCCCTGATCGCGTTGCGGCGGGCGATCGACGAGGCGCGCGAGGCCGCCGCCGCGGACCGCATCCTGCGCGAGCGGCTCGAAGGGTTGGGGGCGCAGACGGACGCGCTGCTGCGCACCTTCGCGGCGCTACTGAGCCTGGCGCGGATCGAGGCCGGCGCGCTCGGACCGAAGTGGCAGCCGGTGGATCTCGCCGCCCTCGCGGCCGACGCCATCGAGCTCTACGAACCGCTCGCCGCGGCCGAGGGCAGGGAGCTCGTCGGCACGCTCGCTCCGGCTGCCGTGCGCGGCGACCACGACCTGCTGTTCCAGGTGTTGCAGAACCTGATCGAGAACGCCCTCAGGCACGGGGCGGGGACGATCGCGCTGGATCTTGCGGCGGGCGAGGGCGGTGTCGTGCTGAGCGTGCGCGACCATGGCGCGGGCGTTCCCGACGCCGCGCTGCCGCGGCTGTTCGAGCGCTTCTTCCGCCTCGACGAGAGCCGCAGCGCGGCCGACGGGGCCGGGGTCGGGCTGGCGCTGGTGCGGGGCATCGTCGAAGCCCACGGCGGGCGCGTGGCGGCGCGCAACGCCGATCCGGGGCTCGCCGTCGAGCTGGCCCTGCCGCTTGACTGATGGCGCCGCGCGTTCTATGTTTTCTAAGTCCCAAGGGGGAGTAGCTCTCCGCTGCGGCGTCGTCAATCCGGCAGTCCCCATGCAGGGGTTGCCCGGCGCCCGGGCAGTCGTTTCCTGACGGCTGCGAGCAAGACCTTTGCCGCGATGGCGGAGGTCCCCTGTGTCAGATCCACGGCCCTTCGTCCTCGCAGGACAAAGGGCCGTTCTGTTTTTGCGCCTGCGGCGCGGGCAGGACGGGCTGGCGGATCCGGCAAGGAGGGAATCTCATGGAAACGATCGGAACATGGTGGATGTGGACGGGCTTCTTCAGCATCGTGCTGGCGATGCTCGCGGTGGACCTGTTCGTCGTCGGCGGCGGGCGGCAGCATCGCGTGAGCTTTCGCGAAGCGGCGACATGGTCTGCGGTCTGGGTGGCCGTTTCACTCGCGTTTGCGGCCGGCCTGTGGGGCTATCTAGACGGTTCGCTCGGGCGTGAGGTCGCGAACCAGAAGGCGCTGGAATTCCTCACCGGCTACCTGATCGAGAAGTCGCTCGCGGTCGACAACCTGTTCGTGTGGCTGATGCTGTTCGGCTTCTTCGCCGTGCCGCTGGAGCTGCAGAAGCGCGTGCTGGCGTTCGGCGTGATCGGCGCGATCGTGCTGCGTACGGCGATGATCTTCGCCGGCGTGTGGCTGATCGCGAAGTTCCACTGGATCCTGTACGTGTTCGGCGCCTTCCTGCTGCTCACCGGCGTGAAGATGTGGTGGTTCGCCGAGGCGCAGCCGGACCTTGCGAACAATCCGTTGATCCGCTGGCTGCGCGGGCACATGCGCATCACGGAGCGCCTCGAGGGCGAGCGCTTCTTCGTCATGCGCCACGAAAGCGGGCGCCTCGTGCGCTACGTGACGCCGCTGTTCCTCGCGCTGGTGCTGGTGGAGGCCTCCGACGTGATCTTCGCGGTCGATTCGATCCCCGCGATCTTCGCGATCACGACCGACCCCTTCATCGTGCTGACGTCCAACGTGTTCGCGATCCTGGGCCTGCGGGCGATGTACTTCCTGCTGGCGGGCATGGCCGACCGCTTCTCGCTGCTGAAGTACGGCCTGGCGCTGGTGCTGGTGTTCATCGGCACGAAGATGCTGCTCGTCGACGTGATCAAGATCCCGGCGGCGGTGTCGCTTGGCGTCGTGGCAGCGATCATCGGGGGCGCGATCGTGCTGTCGTTGCGCCGGAGCGCGGGCGCGGCGGAGACTGCGGCCGAGGGGCGCGGGGCCTGAGGACGGCGCCGCCGTGAACGGAAACGGGGCAAGCACCCCGCCAGAGTGGCGGGAGTGCTTGCCCCGGGGTGAGCCTGTCGCGACTTAGATGACGGTGACGTCGTCGAAGGCGAGGCCCGAGCCGACATTGACGTTGGCGATGAGCACTGCCGCGCCGGCCGCGTTGCCGTCCGCGTCGTAGTACAGCGCGCCGCTGGTGCTGTCGAAGACGAGGACGTCATCGCCGTCGAGGGCGACGGCACCTGCGCCGCTGACGAAGTTGCCGGCCGCGAGGTCGCCATCCGTCGTCAGGGCGGTGAACACGCTGTTGTCGAACGCGATGGTGTCGGTGCCATGGACGAAGTCGGTGATGGTGTCCACACCGCCGAAATTGTCGAACACGAAGATGTCGGCACCCGCGCCGCCGGTGAGGACGTTGGCGCCCTCGTTACCGTTCAGGACGTTGGCGCCGGCGTTGCCCGTGGCGTCGCTGTCGGCCGAGCCCGTCAGCGTGATGTTCTCGACGTTGACCAGCTTGGCGAGGCTGAAGTCGGACGAGGACACGACCGTGTCGGAACCTTCGCCGGCCTTCTCGACGATCTTGTCCTTGGCGTTGTCGACCACGTAGGTGTCGTTGCCCGCGCCGCCGGCCATGTTGTCGGCATTCGCGCCGCCGTCGATGAAGTCGTCGCCCGCGCCGGCCTTGATGTTGTCCTTGCCGGATCCGCCGAAGATGGTGTCGTTGCCGCCGCCGGACATGATCGTGTCGTTGCCCGAGCCGCCGTCGATGATGTCGGCGTCGTCACCGGCGGTGATCTTGTCGTTGCCGCCGTCGCCGAAGACCTCGTTGAGGCCTGCCCCGGCAATGATGTTGTCGTTGCCGTTGCCGCCGAGGATCTCGTCGTTGCCGTCGCCGCCGGTGAGTTTGTCGTTGCCGTCGCCGCCGTCGAGGAAGTCGTCATCGGCGCCGCCGTCGAGGTGGTCGTTGCCCTTGCCGCCGATCAGGTCGTCGAAGCCTTCGCGGCCGAACAGCTTGTCGTTGCCGTCGCCGCCCTCGATGACGTCGTCACCGGTACCACCGTCGAGGTGGTCGTTGCCCTTGCCGCCGAGGATGTCGTCGTCGCCGGCCAGGCCGAAGATCTTGTCGTTGCCGTCGTTGCCGTCGAGTTCGTTGTTGACGTCACTGCCGGTGATGCTGTCGCTGCCGCGCGAGCCGACGACGTTCTCGATGCTGACGAGCGTGTCATTGCCCTGGCCGCGGGACGTGCCGCTCGTGAGGTTGACCGTCACCTTCTTCGAGGAATCGTCGTAGTGGACGGTGTCATCGCCGCCGGTGCCGTTGTAGGTGTCGTCGTCCTTGTGGCCGCCGTGATCGTCGAATTCAAGGCCGGGGACCATGTGGTCCACGAAGTCCTCGAACAGCTCGGTATCGGCAAGCATCGCGTTCAGATCGGTCGTCGAAAGCGACAGGTCGGCGATCAGAAGCAGCGAAGCATCGCCCGCATCGCGGAAGTTGAGGCTGGTGATCGTGCCGCTGCTGAGGTCGCTGCTGAGGGAGGTGCCGGTGATCACGAGGGTGCTGGCATGCGGCAGGTCGTCGCCCTGATAGGTCAGGCTGAGCGTGATCTCGGTCGCCGTAGGTGTGCCAATGATCGTGGCAGAACTGATGTCGCCGACCAGGTCTTCAACCTGGTCATGGGTCAGGGTGGTAGTGATCGTTGCCATGTGCAGTCTCCTAACAAGCTTCTACAGGGAAATTCGGGACGTTGTTTCGTCGTTGCGGGAAATGCTTACCGTTGGTGCCGCCTGTTCGTTCCCGGAGCCTGGGCGATCCGCCTGCCTCCGTCCTGTGAACATATTGGCGTGGTAAAAATTCCCGCGTATTTGCAAGTGCTAGTTTAATCCTCATTCGGAGGGGGTAAAGGCGAGGATGTAAGCAAATGTTTCATAATCCAGGCGACCGCAAGGTTTCCCCTCCGGTGCCGGCGCCGCTGGCCCGAGAAGCATGTGGAGCGCGGTCTGCGGCCTTCGCTATGTAGCGCGAAGGGACTCCTGTTACAACTTCACCGCCGACGAATGGCGCCCGCCGCACGACGTAAGGAAAGGTCGCGGTGGGGTGATCCGTTTCGGGGCCGCGAAACCGGGGTGCTGTCCGGTGCGGCGCTTGCGCGTGTAAGCTGAATGCATGGTGCGGAGGCATGGAGCGCGGAAGTATGGCAGGTGTGCTTTCCAGGACTGTGAGAGTTTGTTCCGGGTTCGGGCCGGGGGTGGCGGCATGAGCGGGTCGGCGGCCGCGCTCAAGGCCCGCGAGCTGGCGAAAATGAAGCGGGTGGCGCTGGCGCTGCTCGCGACGGTGACGCTGCTGTTCGTGCTGGCGCGCCTGCAGCACGGCGCGGGCATCTGGGGCTGGGTCGCGGCCTTCGCCGAGGCGGCGATGATCGGCGCGCTCGCCGACTGGTTCGCCGTCGTCGCGCTGTTCCGCCATCCGCTGGGCCTGCCGATCCCGCACACGGCGATCATCCCGGCGAACAAGGACCGCATCGCCGGCAACCTGGCGGCTTTCATCCGCGACAAGTTCCTCGCCACCGACACCATCGTGCGCAAGATGCGCGCCTTCGATCCGGCCGGCCACCTCGCGCTGTGGTTGCAGCAGCCGGACAACGCCGCGCTGATCGCCGGGAAGCTCGCGTCGGCGCTTGCCGGCTGGCTGGACTTCATCGACGATGCGCGCGTGCGGCGGTTTCTTGCCGCGGCGATCCGCGGGCGGCTGAAGGAGATGGACCTGTCGGCGATGTCGGGAAAGATCCTCGATGCGCTGACGGCCGACGATCGCCATCAGGAGGTGCTGGACGCCGCGCTCGCGCGCCTGGCGCGCTGGCTGGACGACCCGGACGTGCAGGCGGCGTTCGCGGCGATGATCGTCGAGGTGGCGGGCAAGGAATATCCGAAGGTGCTGCGGACGGTGGGTCTCGTGACCGACACCGAGGAATTCTCGCGCCGCATCGCGGGGAGCATCGTGCGCGGCATCAACGGCTGGCTGCACGACATCGGCGACGACCCGCAGCATCCGCGCCGGCAGGCGTTCGACGAATCGGTCGCGGAATTCATCGAGCGCCTGAAGACGGACGCGGACCTGGCGGCGCGCATCGAGGCCGCCAAGCGCGACATGCTCGCGCACCCGGCGATGGCGGAGTACCTGAACGGCCTGTGGGACGATATGAAGTCGTGGCTGCGCAGCGATCTGCAGCGCGCCGACTCGCATCTGGCGACCCGGCTGCGCAGCGCCGCGATGGCCTTCGGGGCGACCCTCGCCGCCAATCCGGCGCTGCACGAATCGCTCGACGAGCACCTGCAGTCGGCCGTCGTCGCGCTCGCGGACGATTTTCGCGACGGGCTGGCGGACCACATCGCGTCGACGATCCGCGGCTGGAAGGACGAGGACCTGGTGCGCGAGCTGGAGCTGAGCGTGGGGCGCGACCTGCAGTTCATCCGCGTGAACGGCACGCTGGTGGGTGGTGCGATCGGGTTGTTGCTGCATGCGCTGACATTGCTGGCGACCCGGGCGGGGTAGGGTGCGTCCCGTGCGCGGGGCGGGCGAATTTCACGATGTCTTGACATGCGTTCGACGGGCGTTTGACGGCGCCCGCTCCATCCTGTCGCGATTGTGAATCCGTCCGAACCACGCACCGGGAAACCCTACATGCCTTTCACCCAGACCCAGCTCGTGCTGCGACGCTACTACGCGCTGCTCTACGTCGCGGTTTTCGCGATGATCGCGCTCTTCTGGCCGCATGCCGAAGTGGCGTCGGCCGGCGCCCGCATGTTCCTCGTCGCGGCGACGGCGGGCTACGCGGCCTTGTACGTTGCGCCGCTGTGGATCCTCAGCTCGGCGCTGGCCCGGCTGCTGCGCAGCATCCCCGGATGGCGGGTACGGTTGCCCTACGCAGCGGCCTTCGTCGGCGGCAGCGCCGTGCTGCTGGCGATCTTTGCGGATTACCGCCTGTACGAGCTGTACCAGTTCCACTTCAACGCCTTCGTGTGGAACCTGCTCACGACGCCGGGCGGCGTCGAGGCGTTGGGCGCGACCGAGGCGACGACGCGTTCGTTGGCGATGCAGGTGTCCGTCTTCCCGGTCCTGTGCGCCGCCGCGCTGGTGCTGCTGTACCGCCACGCGACGCATGGCTGGGCGCCGTCGCCGCGCTCCCTCGTCACCGCCGTGATGGTGCTGTTTTCGGTGCTCTCGGTGGAGGAGGTGGTGTATGCCTACAGCGAGCACGTCGGCAAGGAGGACTACCTGCAGGCGGCCGAGGCGATTCCCTTCCACCTGCACACCGGCGCGCGCAAGGTGTTCAAGCGCATGGGCATCGAGCAGGCAGCGGTGAAGGAGCTGCGTCTCGCGGGCGGCACCGTCGATTACCCCGGCCACGATCTCCCCGCGAAGGAGGTCGCGAAGCGGCCCAACCTCATCATGCTGGTCGGCGAATCGTTCCGCTGGGATCTGCTGAGCCCCGAGATCACGCCCAACCTGTGGAAGCTGTCGCAGCAGGGTACGCGCTACGAGCAGCACTACAGCGGCGGCAACCGCACGCGCATGGGCCTGTTCTCGATGTTCTACGGCCTGTATGCGCCGTACTGGTACAGCTTCGAGCGGCAGCGCGTCGCCCCCGCGCTGATGAACTTCCTGCGCGACCACGACTACCAGCTCGCGATCCACACCAGCCAGAGCTTCGACTACCCGGAGCTGCGCCACACGGTGTTCACCGGCGTGCCCGAGGCGAACCTGCAGGAACTGCAGAAGGGCGAACCGTGGCGGCGCGACGCGCAGAACATCGACGACCTGATCGGCAAGTTCGACCGTCGCCATGCCGACCAGCCCTTCTACGGTTTCATGTTCTTCGAGTCGACCCACGCGCCCTACACCTTCCCGGAGGAAACCGCGCTGCGCCAGGACTACCTGCGTCAGCTCGACTACATGAAACTCGACCTGCGCGACAACATCGACGCGATCCACGCGCGCTACATCAACGCCGCGCATCACGTCGATGCGCAGATCGGACGCCTGCTGGAGCACCTGCGGGCGCAGGGTGAACTGGATAACACGGTGATCCTGTTCACCGGCGACCACGGCGAGGAATTCATGGAGAAGGGCCACTGGGGCCACGGCCACGGCAACACCTTCCCCGAGGAGCAGATCCGCGTGCCGCTGGTGATCCGCATGCCGGGCCAGCAGCCGCAGGTCGTCACGCACCGCACCTCGCATCTGCAGATTTCGCCGACGCTGCTCGAATACCTCGGCGTCACCGCGCCGTCGCGCAGCTACAGCTCCGCGGATACGCTCGATCACACCGCGGACAACCTCGTGCTGGGCGAGTACGACTTCATGGGCATCTTCGACGGCGAACACAAGATCTCCTTCCCCTATACGCGCAGCTCCTTCTTCCGCTACAGCGTGTTCGACGCGCAGGACCACCCGGTCGCGCGCGAGGAAGGCAAGCAGGTGCTGGCGGAGAAGCAGGCGCTGCTCGACGAGGTGGTGCGCGAAAGCAGGCGCTTCGTGCGTTAGTACCGGGCACCGCGCCGCAGCATCGGCGGAGCGCGGCGGCCGACCATGCATAATGTGGGCGACGAGCCCACGGTGGTCCGGCCACATGCCCAACGTCCCCAACACCATCACGCTGCTGCGTGTCGCGTTGATTCCGCCGCTTGCCGCACTGCTGCGCCAGGGCGAGTTCGGGATCGCGCTGGCACTCTTCATCGTCTCGGCGCTGTCGGATCTCGCCGACGGCGTGATCGCGCGCCGCTGGAACCTGCGCACGCGTTTCGGCGCGATCGCCGATCCGGTCGCCGACAAGCTGACGATGCTCACGGTGACGCTGCTGCTGGCCTTCGACGGGCGGCTGCCGTGGTGGCTCGCCGCCGCCGTCGTGACGCGGGACCTCGTGATTGTCGGCGGGGCGCTCGCGTATCACTACCTGATCGGGACGGTGGAAATGGCGCCGAGCACGGTATCGAAGCTCAACACGGCGCTGGAATTCCTGCTGCTCGCGAGCATCCTCGCGATCGGTGCTGGCTTCGTGGACGGCGGCACGTGGATCTTCGTCCTGACGCTGGCGACCTTCGTGACCATCGTGTGGTCGGGCGCCCAGTACGTGTTCGTGTGGGGCCGCCGGGCGTCACGGGCGCGACGCCATCGATCCACGCGTTCCTGATCGGCCGGGCCGCGGGAAGCCTCAGGCCTCCGCCTCCTCCGCGTCCGGTTCGTTCCCTTCGATGCTGGCGAGCGCCGTTGCGGCGCGCTGCAGGGCAGGCAGGAACTGCAAGGCCTTTTCGCGCGTGAGCCGCATGATCGGCGCCTGGATCGCGAGGCCCATGTTGGACTGCTTGCGCTGCGTCGGAACGAGGACGCCGATGCACAGCAGGCCGGGCAGGAATTCCTCGTTGTCGAGCGCGTAGCCGTTGCGCTTGACCTCCTCGATCTCGCGTTCGAGGGCGCCCGGATCGGTGATCGTGTTCGGCGTGAACTTTTCCAGCGGCGCGGAGGCGAGCAGGCGCCGGCGCTGGGCGGGCGTCATCTGGGCGAGGAACAGCTTGCCGGTGGCGGAGCAGTGGGCCGGCACGCGCGAACCCGGATGCAGGTAGAAGCGCAGCGGCGCGGTCGATTCGAGGCGGTCGAGGTACATCACTTCGCTGCCCGAGAAGGCCGTGATGTTGCAGCTCTCGCCGACCTCTTCGACCAGCTGGCGCAGCACGACATGGCGCGCGCCGTGGGTGGTGCTGTTGAGCAGCAGGTTCTCCGCGAGGCGGCGCAGGCGCACGCCGGTGCTGTAGTGCCGACCATCGCCTTCGCGATGCAGCAGCCCCTCCGATTCGAGCTGCTGCAGCATGCGGTGCAGCGTGGGTTTGGGCAATCCCGTTTCCTCGACGAGGCCCTGCAGCGAGAAGGTCTGGTCCTTGGCTGCGATGACTTCCAGCAGGCTGAAAAGCCGCATGGTCGGGGTGTCGCCGTCGATGCGGGCGGGCTCCGATCCGGAGCTGCGGGTGATCTTCATGGTGACCTCGATGAGATGAGTTTCGATAAATAATACACCACGTACCGGTTTATAAGAATGTTAGTTGACCGCCCCTGGGTTTACATCTAAAGTTCGATCAAGTTTCGAATAACGGAACTAATCGTATCGAAATTGTTTGTAATTGAAGCTGTTGATGCGTGTTGCCGCCCCCGTGTCTGACCGGCATGCGGGCGACGACGTCGGCGGGCGCGTGACCTGCGTCGCACCTCCGGCGGTGCTCCATCCTTGGTATTTCCCTCCACGGCCCCGCATACCCGGACGGGGCCGTTACCTGGCCGGAACCGTGTCGTCTCCCAACCCCTGCGGTTCCGGCATTTTTTTGGTGAGCAGAATGAAAGCGATCAACCGGATCATCGAAACGGCGCGTGCGGCACCGAAGCGGATCGTCCTCAGCGAGGGCGACGATCCGCGCGTGCTGCAGGCCGCGGTGCGCGCGACGCGCGAAGGCACGGCGAAGATCGTCCTCGTCGGCAGCTGCGCCGCGATAGAGGCGTGTGCCTTCCGTGAGGGGCTGGATCTGGCGGATATCGAGCTGGTCGATCCGGCGCGCTCGCATCTCACCGAGGGTTTCGTGCGGGTGCTGCTGCGCCTGCGCGCGCACAAGGGCATGACGCTGGAACAGGCACAGCACGACGTGCTCGACCCGTTGTGCTTCGCAAACCTGATGGTGCGCCTGGGCCACGCCGACGGATCGGTGTCGGGCGCGGTGCGCACGACCGCCGACGTGGTGCGCAATGCGATCCAGATCATCGGACTGAACCCGTCGTGCAAGCTCGTGTCGAGCTTCTTCCTGATGATGCTGTGCGAACCCTTCCACAGCCTCAAGGGGGGGCTGATCTTTTCCGACTGCGGGCTGGTGGTCGAGCCGGATGCCGAGGAGCTGTCCGAGATCGCGATGGCCGCCGCGGACAGCGCGCGCAGCCTGCTGATGGAGGAGCCGCGTGTCGCGATGCTGTCGTTCTCGACGAGCGGCAGCGCGAAGCATGCGGCCGTGGATAAGGTGGTGACCGCCGCACAGCGCGTGCGCGAGATGCGCCCCGGACTCGCGATCGACGGCGACGTGCAACTCGACGCGGCGATCGTCGCCGAGATCGCGAACCGCAAGCTGCCGGAGTCCCAGGTGAAGGGGCGGGCGAACGTGCTGGTCTTCCCGAACCTCGAGGCGGGCAACATCGGCTACAAGCTGGCCGAGCGCGTCGGCGGCGCGGTCGCGATCGGGCCGCTGCTGCAGGGGCTGGACAAGCCGGCGAACGACCTGTCGCGCGGCTGCAGCGCCGACGACATTTTCTACGTGATCGCGGTGACGGTGGTGCAGGCGCAGGCCGCCGCCGAGGCCCGCGTGGCCGCGGCCGCGGTGTCGGTGTGACATGAACGCCGAGGTTCTGCTGCTGATCGTCGTTCTGGCGGCGGCAACCTATTTTCAGACGGTGACGGGCTTCGGCCTGGGCATGATCGTGATGGGCGCGACCAGCGGCATGCACCTCCTGCCGGTGGCGACCATCGCCGCGGTCGTGAGCCTCGTGACGCTCGCCAACAGCGCCGTCGCGCTGCCCGGGCGCATGCACGGCATCGACTGGCGCGCGGCGCGGGCCGCGACGCTCGGCAGCCTGCCGGCCATCGTCGGCGGCGTGCTGCTGCTGGAATACCTCAGCAGTGCGGCGGCCGGGGTGCTGCAGCTGATCCTCGGCATCGTGATCGTGCAGGGCAGCGTGGGGTTCGCGCTGCGTCCGGTGCAGCTCGACGAGCGTTCGTCGGACATCAGCTTCGCGGCGAGCGGCTTCTTTTCCGGACTGAGCGGCGGACTCTTCGGCGTTGCCGGCCCGCCGCTGATCTTCCAGTTCTATCGCCAGCCGATGGACCCGGTCGCCGTGCGCAACATCCTGTTGCTGCTGTTCACGATCACCTCGGCCGCACGTTCGTTCTACCTCGGCGTGCAGGGGCGGCTCGATGCGGAGATCTGGACGCTCTCTGCGGTGGCGGTGCCCGTCGTGGCGCTCGCGACCGTCGTCGGGCGCCGCTACCCGCCGCCGCTCGCCGCCCGCACGATGCGCCGCTTCGTCTTCGCGCTGTTGATGGCGATCGGCGCCTATCTGGTGATGTCGGCCCTGCCGGCGATCGTGCCGATCTCGTAGCGCGGAGCACCCGCCACCCGGTTCACGCGTGCGACAACGCGCTTCTGGATCGCAACAGGGTTTCGGGCCGGCACGGCCGGTGCTAAACCGAGAGCGAGGGGGAAGCGGGCCGTCGAGTCCGCGAGTCACTGGGAGACGGGCGTGCGAGGGACTGGGTTATCCCGGCCGGAGAACAATCCACAGGTGAAGACCGCCTGGCATGATTTGCTGGTCGGATCGCATCATGCCGGCAACGGGGTGCTGCGGGACGTCATCGGCGAGTCGTGGCGGCGCTGCCTGCTGGGGCGGGTCGATCCGGCGCGCGGCGAGGCGCCGGCGCGCGTGGAACACGATGATCTCGACACGCTGCGCGCTGCGAACGAGCGGCTGATCGCGGCGAGCGCGCCTTTCCTGATGCAGTCGCGCGACCAGCTCGCGCAGACCGGCACCGTGATGGTCCTCACCGACCCCCAGGGCGTCGTCCTCGACGTCGAGGGCGACCCGCAGCTGCGCCAGGCGATCGGCGAATTCGGCATGACGCCCGGGAATAACTGGAGCGAATCCGGCATCGGCACGAACGCGATCGGCACCGCGCTCACCCTGGCGCAGCCGATACAGGTTCACGGTGCGGAGCATTTCTGCGAACCCATACAGCGCTGGACCTGTTCCGCTTCGGTGATCCGCGATCCGGTCGACGGCTCGGTCGTCGGCGCGCTCGACATCTCGGGGATGAGCGGGGATTACTCGACGCATTCGCTGCCGCTCGTGGTCACGACGGCGAACAGCATCGAGAACCGGCTTGCGCAGATGGAGCTGGAGGAGCGTTTCCAGCTGCTCGAGGCGGGTGTCGCGGCGCTCTCCGCGGCGCGCGGTGTGGCGCTCTTCGATGCGCGCGGTCGGCTCGTGAAGGCCAACGAGCGCGCGGCGCCGCTGCTTGCCGCGGAGGGTGTCGTCCTGACCGCCGAAACCCGTATCCCGGTCGCCGGGCGTGCGGCAGCGGACGTCGAGGCCGATCGCTTCCTGCCGGCGCGGCTGCTCGCCGACCGGGTCGAGCCGGTGTTCCGCGGGCGGCGCCTGCTGGGCTACGTCGTGTCGCTGCCCGAGCCGGCGATGCGTGCGCCGGTCGTCGACGAAGTCGATGCCGCGGTCCGGGCGCTTTCGCCGTCGGCGACGATCGTCGTACCGGAGGCAGACGCGGCTCCCCCCGTGAGCGGGACCGGCGACCGCGACGCGGTGGGCGATTTGCAGCGCCGGCTCGCCTTCCTGATGACGCACGACGGGCTCACCGGCCTTGCGAACCGCAAGCTGCTCACCCAGCGGCTCGCCGACGCGCTCGCGCAGGACCGCTGTCCGCCGGCGGACGTCGCAGTGTTGCTGATCAACCTCGACAACTTCAAAGACATCAACGACACCCTCGGCCACGATTTCGGCGATCTGCTGCTCGAACAGGTGGCCGACCGTCTGCGACGCTGCCTGGCCGACGCGCACACGCTCGCCCGGATCGGCGGCGACGAGTTCGCCGTGATCGTCAAGGGACGCAGCGTGGAGGCGTTGCGCGCCTTGGTCGCGCGCACGCTGGATTATCTGGGGGCGTCGTTCTGCATCGAGGGGCACGACGTGTTCGCAGCGGCTTCGATCGGTATCGCCATCTCCCCGACCGACGGCGATACCACCTCGGCGCTGCTGAAGAATGCGGACACCGCCCTGCACGAGGCAAAGGCGCCCGGCTGCAGTCGCTTCCGTTTCTTCGCCGCCGGAATGCAGGACCTGGTGCGTGCCCGCATGAGCATTGGCACGGGCTTGCGGGCCGCGATCGAGGGCGACCGCTTCCGCGTCGTCTATCAGCCGCAATACCGCCTCGACGCAGGCCGCCTTGTCGGCGCCGAGGCGCTGGTGCGCTGGCACGATCCCGAGCTGGGCGACGTCCCTCCGTCGCGCTTCATTCCGGCGGCGGAGGAGGCCGGCCTGATCGTGTCGATCAACGACATCGTCATGGCCAAGGTGTTGACGCAGATCGCGCTGTGGCGGATGCGCGGGTTGGCGCCGCCGCGCATTTCGATCAACGTCGCCGCGCAGCAGCTGCGCGAGCCGGGCTTCGTCGAACAGCTGTGCGGCCGGCTCGACGAGCGGGCCGTGCCGGCCGGCGCGATCTGCCTCGAGTTGACCGAAGGGACGCTGCTCGAGGACATCGAAGGGACGGCGCGGATGTTCGAGCGGCTCGCCCGGCACGGCATCGCGGTAAGCATCGACGATTTCGGTACCGGCTACTCGTCGCTGTCCTACCTCAGCCGCCTGCCGGTGCATGAGCTCAAGGTCGACCAGAGCTTCGTGCAGGGCATTGCGAGCGAGGCGGCCAAGCGCTCGATCATCGTGGCGATCGTCGAGATGGCCCACGCGCTCGGCATCGAAGTGCTCGCCGAAGGCATCGAGACGGAGCGGCAGCTTGCGTTCCTGAAGGAGCGGCACTGCGAGATGGGCCAGGGCTACCTGTTCCATCGCCCGCTCGGCGTCGATGAGTTCGAGAAACTGATCCCTACGGCCCGGGCGGCAGCCATCGTCTGACGATTGAGGGAGATCGATCGTCAACGGGCTTTGCCGAAACCGCCAAGGTGCAGGCGAGCCACGCAGCAGGGGCGGAAGACGATGGTGGATATTATATAGCGAATGGCAATAATGATATGGGTCTCTAATAACTCGGTCGCGTTGTATCCTCCCTCTCGATGTTTCGCTGCTCGTGGATGGAGGCCCGCATGTCCGAACTCGTCGTCGTTGCCGCTGCCGTTCTGACCTTCGTGTCTGCGGCCTGCATGCTTGGTCGCGCGCGCAAGCAGGAAGGGCTCGCGCGGTTGGAGAGCCGCCCGCAGGACGTCGCACGCCTCTATCTGAGGCGGGCTTCGGATGTCGATGCCTACTGGCTGCACGTGGAATTCCGCAACGGCCGCAGGCGCATGGTCGCGGCGCCGTGGGAGATCGACGATACGCTGCGCCGGCTCGCGCCGCTGGGGCTCAGGCTGTCGGCGCAGGACCGGGACGCGCTCGCGCGTCTGAACTACCGCTGAGCGCGGGCTGTATTGGCGGGATGCGTTGCGCTGCTCCCGCCCCATGCAATCTTCATGCAGTTGCTGCCGGACCGGGCGAGTCAGCCGTGCGGCGCGGGGGCGGCGAGCCGCCAGCTGTCGGATTCGATGGGCAGGAAGGCTTCGATCGCGGCGGTGGCGATGACGTGAGTCGTGTCCTGCACTGGGTCATGCACGTCGAGGCCGCCGAAGACCACCCTGACTTCCGGTTTGCCGCGCGGTAGTTCGGCGCGCACGACCGCGGCGTCGACCTTGTCCGGCTGCTGCACGCCGATCGTGACCTGCACGCGCATGTTCTGCGTGTCGTAGCCGAGAGAGCGGAACAGCGACAGCACGGAATGGTGCAGCGCGTCCTGCACTGCGCGACAGGCGGCCTTGGTGTAGTCGCCGCCGAAGAGGTCGTTGCCGGTGCCCATTTCCAGAATCAGGCGCTTTTCAGGCATGGGTGCGCTCCAGGTCGAAGGAAACGACGACCGCGGCGTTCGCGATCACGGTGACGCCGCTGCCGTCGGCCTTGGGGACGTCGAGCCCGCCCGGCACGACCTTGAAGGTCGGCTGGCCGTAGGGGAAGACTGCGACGAGCGCCGAGGTGTCGACGGCTTCGGGCTTCTGCACGCCGATCTCGACGTCGATCAGCATCTCTTCGCGCGGGAAGTCGAACGCGCTCGCGACGTTCAACGAGTTGTGCCACAGCGCGTCGCGAATCGCGCGCGCGGCGGCCTGCGTGTAGTCCTGGCTGCGGATCGAAGTCCCCATGCCGAACTGCACGACCATCCGGGTCTTGGCCATGCTTCAATTGCCTCCTGTTCGAATGTTGCGGATCTTCATCGGCGGTGGCGTCCGCCGATGAGCTGAACGATATTCGGGAACAGGTCGTTCTCCAGTCCCCGCGTCATGTCGGTCGCGAGGCTGCGGCGGTAGAAGGGGCTCAAGTCCAGCCCCACGCCCAGCCCGAGGATCTCCACCGCGCCCTCGCGTTCGCGCCGCGCGACGACGTCCTTGAGGTGATTGTCCAGATAGAAGGGGTCGTTGGCGAGCCCGGTCGCGCTGTCGGACGGGCAACCGTCGGAGATCACGATCAGGATGCGGCGCGCCTCGCTGCGTGCGAGCAGGCGGTTGCACGCCCAGTCGACACCCTCTCCGTCGATGCCTTCGCGGAACAGATCGGCCTTGAGGAGCGCGGCGATGTCGCCGCGCGCGCGCCGCCAGTTGCGCTCTGCGTCCTTGAACACCATGTGGCAGATCTCGTTGAGACGCCCCGGGTGCTGCGGGCGGCCGCGGTTCATCCAGTCGCGCCAGGCGCGGCCGCCGTTCCACGTGCCGGTCGTGAAGCCCAGCAGCTCGGTGGCGACGCCGATCATGTCCAGCGCGCGGATCAGCACGTCGAGCATGACCGCGACGGGCTCGATATGGGTCTTCATCGAGCCCGAACAGTCGATCAGCAAGCTCACCGCGCAATCGGCCTGCGGCACATGGCGCTCCTGGCGGAACACACGGCGTTCGGCGGGCGTGCTGATGACCTGGGCGAGGCGGCGGCCGTCGATGTGGCCTTCCTCCTCGCCGAAGCGCCAGCCGTCGCGCGCGGGCCGCGTGAGCACGGCCGCGAGCTGGCGCGCGAGACGGGGCAGGTTCAGGCCCTGCTCGGCAATGCGCCGGTCGAGGCGTTCGCGGTACTCGCGCAGCAGCGCGCGGCGCACCAGCGTGCCGGCGGCCACCTCGGTATCGAAGCGCGTCGTGTAGACACGATAGGCGAGGGCAGCGTCCGCGAAGACCTTGCTCGCGCCGGTCGTTGCGGCGGCGATACCGTCGCCTGTGTCGTCGCCCTCGTCGAAGTCCAGCAGCAGCGCGAAACCGGCTTTCGCGTCCTCTTCGTCCTGGTCGGATTCCTCGTCCGTGGCGGCGCGTTCGGCGCGCACGCGCTCGCCCACGATGCGCGCGATCTCCAGCGCATGGCGGGCGAAGGCCTGCTGGTCGCCGCGATGGCGCCGGATGCCGGCGAGCGATCCGCCGAGCGCGCCGACCAGCGTGACGCGCGTGCCCTCGATGTAGTCCTCGGTTTCCTCCAGCACCTGCCGCGCGGTGAGGCGCGACCAGCACATCTGCGCCACCGTATACAGCAGGATGCCGACGCTGCCTTCGGTGAGGCCCGAGCGGTAAAACGCGCGCGACCAGTTCTCGAAGCGCCGGTGCAGGTTTGTCGCCATGCCGGGCATGTCGGCGGGTGCGAGCGTCTCCACGCGCAGCTGTTCGAGGAGTTCGAAGACGAGGCGCTCGACCGCGTCGGCGGGACACAGGCGGCGGTGCAGTGCGGCATCGGAGTGCAGCAGGCGCAGCGCGGTCCCGTCGGCAGCGGCGCGGCAGTCGGCGAAGCCGTCTTCACCGGGATCGACGCGCAGGTGCGGCGCATGCACGGGCACGGCGCGCTCGCCCGCATACAGGCGACGCCCGCGGTAATGCAGCGTCGCCTCGCCGGTGAGCGCGCGCAGCGTCGCCGCGCACAGCTCCTCGACCCGCTGCTGCCGTTTCGCTTTCTGCTGCGGCGTTTGCATTACTGCGCTGCCGCCTCGCGCATCCACGATTCGTCGAGCTCCGCGCCGAAGCAGCGCTGGTAGTACTCGGCAACGATGGGCCGTTCGACCTCGTCGCACTTGTTGAGGAAGGACAAGCGAAACGCCAGCGCCGGATTGCGGAATATCTCGCAGTTCTCCGCCCAGGTGATCACCGTGCGCGGCGACATCAGCGTCGACAGGTCGCCGGCGGCGAAGCCCTTGCGGGTGAGGTCGGCGACCGCGACCATCGACGCGACGAGTTTTCGACCTTTCTCATCGTTCTTCGCCGGCACGCGCGCGAGCACGATGGCGACTTCCTCCTCGCGCGGCAGGTAGTTCAGCGTCGCGACGATGTTCCAGCGGTCGATCTGGGCGTGGTTGAGCACCTGCGTGCCGTGGTACATGCCCGAGAGGTTGCCGAGGCCCACCGTGTTCGATGTCGCGAACAGGCGGAAGAAGGGGTGCGGGCGGATCACGCGGTTCTGGTCGAGCAGCGTGAACTTTCCGTCGCGCTCGAGGATGCGCTGGATCACGAACATCACGTCGGGCCGGCCGGCGTCGTACTCGTCGAAGATCAGCGCCACGGGGCGCTGCAGCGCCCACGGCACGATGCCTTCCTGGAATTCGGTGACCTGCCGGCCGTCGCGCACGACGATCGCGTCCTTGCCCACGAGGTCCAGCCGGCTGATGTGGCCGTCGAGGTTCACGCGCACGCAGGGCCAGTTCAGGCGCGCGGCGACCTGCTCGATGTGTGTCGACTTCCCTGTGCCGTGCAGGCCCTGGACCATCACGCGGCGGTCGCGCGTGAAGCCGGCGAGGATCGCGAGCGTCACGTCGGGGTTGAAGCGGTAGGCCTCGTCGATCTCGGGCACATGGTCCTCGCGTTCGCCGAAGGCCGGCACCTTCAGGTCGGAATCGATTCCGAACAGCGAACGGACCGAAACCAGCTGGTCGGGTGTATCGAGCGCGAGTTCCGTCACGGCAGTCTCCTTGGGGTTCTGTGCGATCCCATGATAGACATGTTCCGATAAAAGATACAAGAAGTTCCGAAAAATGAAATATAGCTTGGCGCCGTCGGGGCTTGATCCTACATTCGGATCAATACAGCGAAGCGGTGCATAAGGCTGTCTACGCCTTGCCGATTTGGCTGCGATTGAATTAATTTCAAAATAAGAGACAAATGATTCAAAAAAACGAAATTGGTGTTGACGTCTCCAAAAGGTCGACGTACATTGAACTCAAGTATCGAAAATCGGAACAAAAAGTACCGAAAACGATATCTTGACCTCAAGATTCCTCGACAAGGAGACAGCAGCAATGAGCGAACAAGACCACCGCACCGTCGTCAGCGGCCCGCACAAGATGACCCCGTCGGAAGCCTTCGTGGAGACGATGGTCGCCAACGGCGTGACCGACATGTTCGGGATCATGGGCTCGGCCTTCATGGACGCGATGGACATCTTCGCGCCGGCCGGCATCCGCCTGATCCCGGTGGTGCATGAGCAGGGCGCGGGCCACATGGCCGACGGCTTTTCGCGCGTGTCGGGCCGCCACGGCGTGGTGATCGGCCAGAACGGCCCCGGCATCAGCAACTGCGTCACCGCCATCGGCGCAGCCTACTGGGCGCACAGCCCGGTGGTGATCGTGACCCCGGAGACCGGCACCATGGGCATGGGCCTGGGCGGTTTCCAGGAATGCAACCAGCTGCCGATGTTCCAGGAATTCACCAAGTACCAGGGCCACGTCACCCATCCGGCGCGCATGGCCGAATACACCGGCCGCTGCTTCGACCGCGCGATGAGCGAGATGGGGCCCACCCAGCTCAACATCCCGCGCGACTACTTCTACGGCGAGATCACCTGCGAGATCCCCAAGCCCAGCCGCCTCGACCGCGGCGCGGGGGGTGAGGCGAGCCTCAACGAAGCGGCCGAGTTGCTCGCGACCGCCAAGTTCCCCGTGATCATCTCCGGCGGCGGCGTCGTGATGGCCGACGCGATCGAGGAGTGCAAGGCGCTCGCCGAGCGCCTCGGCGCCCCGGTCGTGAATAGCTACCTGCACAACGACTCCTTCCCCGCGAGCCACCCGCTGTGGTGCGGCCCGCTCGGCTACCAGGGGTCGAAGGCGGCGATGAAGCTGATGGCGCAAGCCGACGTGGTGATCGCGCTCGGCTCGCGCCTCGGGCCCTTCGGCACGCTGCCGCAGCACGGCATGGACTACTGGCCGAAGAACGCCAAGATCATCCAGATCGACGCCGACAACAAGATGCTGGGTCTGGTGAAGAAGATCTCGGTCGGCATCTGCGGCGACGCCAAGGCTGCGGCCAAGGCGCTGGTGTGGCGCCTGACCGGCCGCACGCTGGAGTGCGACGCCACCCGCGAGCAGCGCTTTGCCACGGTGCAGGCCGAGAAGACCGCGTGGGAACGCGAGCTCGACGAATGGACGCACGAGCGCGACCCCTTCAGCCTCGACATGATCGAAGAGAACGCGAAGGAAAAGCCCTTCTCCGGCGGCGAATTCCTGCATCCACGCCAGGTGCTGCGCGAACTCGAGAAGGCGATGCCGGAAGACGTGATGGTGTCGACCGACATCGGCAACATCAACTCGGTCGCCAACAGCTACCTGCGCTTCGAGAAGCCGCGCAGCTTCTTCGCCGCGATGAGCTTCGGCAACTGCGGCTACGCCTTCCCGACGATCATCGGCGCCAAGGTCGCCGCACCGCATCGCCCGGCGGTGTCCTATGCCGGCGACGGCGCCTGGGGCATGAGCCTGATGGAGACGATGACCTGCGTGCGGCACAACATCCCGGTCACGGCGGTGGTGTTCCACAACCGCCAGTGGGGTGCGGAGAAGAAGAACCAGGTGGACTTCTACAACCGCCGCTTCGTCGCGGGCGAGCTCGACAACCAGAGCTTCGCCGAGATCGCGCGGGCGATGGGCGCCGAGGGCATCACCGTGGATCGGCTTGAGGACGTCGGCCCGGCGCTGAAGAAGGCCATCGACTTGCAGATGAATCACGGCAAGACCTGCATCATCGAGATCATGTGCACGCGCGAACTGGGCGACCCGTTCCGCCGCGATGCGCTCTCGAAGCCGGTGCGCCATCTAGACAAGTACAAGGACTACGTCTGAGAGCTTGCGAATAAATCTACTGCGCAACCCGATTTCGCCCCTGTGATGCTCGCCGTACTCGTGTACGGCTGCGCTTCTCGGGCCGAACTCGGGCCGCTCGCTACGATTTCTTCGCAACCTCTGCCCGCGTTCTAAACAAGGCGGGGTGGCCCACAAGGTCGCCCCGCCGCTGCCCGACATCCCCACCGGACCCCGATCCAATGACCACTCAAACGACAATTGCGCCGCACGCGATGTTCAGCGAGGTGCGCGTGCTGATGCCGGGCTTCATGCTGTGCGCCGTGATTGCCGTCGCGGCGACCTTCGTGTCCGAGCATTACGGCGGACCGCAATTCCTGTACGCGCTGCTGCTGGGCATCGCGTTCCATTTTCTTTCCGATAGCGACAAGTGCATCCCGGGCATCGAAGTCTCCGCGAAGAAGCTCGTGCGCTTCGGCGTTGCGCTGCTCGGGGCGCGCATCGTCGCGAGCGATGTCAGCGACCTGGGATTGATCGGCGTCGGTGCGCTGGTCGGTGCCGTCGTGCTGACCATCAGCTTCGGCCTGCTGCTCGCCCGCATCCTCGGTTTGCCGCCGCTGCTGGGGCTGTTGTCGGGCGGTGGCACCGGCATCTGCGGCATCTCCGCGACGCTCGCGATCTCCTCGACCCTGCCCGCCACCCGAGAGACCGAGCGCTACACGCTGCTCACCGCGATCGGCGTGGCGATCTTCTCGACCGTCGCGATGGTGCTGTACCCGCTGGTCGTGAAGTCCGCCGGGCTGTCGGTGAGCGAGGCCGGGCTCTTCCTCGGCGGCTCGATCCACGACGTGGCGCAGGTCGTCGGCGCGGGCCTGATCATCTCGCCCGAGGTCGGCGACGCGGCAACGCTCGCGAAGATGTTCCGCGTCGCGATGCTGATGCCGGTGGTCGTGGTGCTGGCGCTCGTCTTCCACGCCGAGCGCAAGAAGGAAAACGGCGGCGCCGGCAAGAAGACGCCGATCTTGCCGCTGTTCCTCGTCGCCTTCGCGGCGCTGGCGACGCTCAACAGCCTGGGCCTGCTGTCGCACGAGGTGGTCGAGGCGAGCTCGACGCTGTCGCGCTGGTGCCTGGTGATCTCGATCTCCGCGCTGGGCGTGAAGACCTCGCTCGAGAAACTCGCCGAACTGGGCTGGAAGCCGATCGTGCTGCTGTCGGGCGAAGCGCTGTTCGTCGCCGGCTACATGCTGGCGGTGGTCTTCGGCGCCCGCCTGATCGCGGCGCAATGACGGAGGACTGACCGTGGTAAGCGTAACCATAGAACTGAACGGGGCCGCGCATGTGCTGCGTGCGGGCCGCACGCTGCACGACCTCATCGCGAGCCTGGACCTGCTGGGCAAGCGCATCGCGGTCGCCATCAACCGCGAGGTGATCCCGTCGCCGCGCTGGCCGGGCCACATCCTGAAGCCGGACGATCGCGTCGAGCTCGTCGTCGCGATCGGCGGCGGCTAAAACGCAATTAGACGAGGAGCGAACGGAATGAAGCTGAACGACACCCCGGATGAAAGCCGGCACGCCGCGCCCGAGGCGGGGCTCACGATCGCCGGCAAGACCTATGCGTCGCGCCTGCTGGTGGGCACCGGCAAGTATCGCGATTTCGACGAAACGCGTGCCGCGGTGGATGCGAGCGGCACCGGGATCGTCACGGTCACGATCCGGCGCGTGAACATCGGCCAGCACGCCAACGAACCGAGCCTGCTCGACGCCTTACCGCCGGACCGGTTCACGATCCTGCCGAACACCGGCGGCTGCTACAACGCGAAGGACGCGGTCTACACCTTGCAGCTCGCGCGCGAACTGCTCGACGGCCACAAGCTGTGCAAGCTCGAAGTGCTGGGCGACGAGAAGACCCTGTTCCCGAACATGCCCGAAACGCTGAAAGCGGCCGAGGCGCTGGTGAAGGACGGCTTCGACGTGATGGTGTATTGCAGCGACGACCCCATCCAGGCGCGCATCCTGGAGGACATCGGCTGCGTCGCGGTGATGCCCCTGGCGAGTCTGATCGGCTCGGGTATGGGCATCCTGAACCCGTGGAACCTGTCGCTCATCATCGAGCAGGCGAGGGTGCCCGTGATCGTCGATGCCGGCGTCGGCACCGCGTCGGATGCGGCGATCGCGATGGAGCTGGGTTGTGACGGCGTGCTGATGAACACCGCGATCGCCCATGCGCGCGAGCCGGTGCGCATGGCGCGGGCTATGCGCCTGGCGGTGCAGGCCGGGCGCGAGGCCTTCCTCGCCGGACGCATGCCGCGCCGCTTTGCCGCCTCGCCGTCGTCGCCGATGGCGGGACGGATCGATTGAAGCTCACCGTCATGGTGCGGATTCGTCGTTTTGAATCCTGTTTTGGTGCAAATTTCAAAAAAGATTAAATAACGTACCGAAAAACGAAATTTATGATTGACAAGCGTCAACCACCGGCCTAATGTAAATCAAGTTTCAAAAAACGGTACAAAACGTTTCGTATTAACCAAAAAACAGATTTCGGAGACCGACTTTCATGAGCAGCCTCACCGCCACCCCGATCCGCAGCGAAGCCACCGTCGAGACGCTGAAGGCTTTCGCCGACGCCTGGAACCGTCACGACATCGAGGCCCTGATGAGCTTCATGGCCGAGGACTGCGTATTCCATGCGGTCGCCGGCCCCGACCTCCTCGGCAAGAGCTTCGAAGGCCGCGAAGCGGTACGCGCCGGCTTCCAGCTCGCGTGGCAGACCTTCCCCGACGCCGCCTGGCTCGACGGCGACCACTTCGTCTGCGGCGACCGCGGCGTATCGGAATCGACCTTCAGCGGCACCAAGGCCGACGGCACGCGCATCGAGGCGCGCATGGTCGATGTCTTCACCTTCCGCGACGGCAAGATCGCGGTCAAGAACGCCTACCGCAAGGACCGCCCGCCGGTCGTCGCTGTTGCCAACTGAGCCGGCGACTGAGCCACATACCGGACACATCAGGAGTCGGGACATGGAAGCCATTGCAGCAAAGCGGATCGTAACCAGCGAGCGCGCCACCGCGCCGTCGCAGCCCTACGATCCGGCCTACGATCCGCTGGTATCGACCACGCCGGGGCAGGGGCGCGACTACGCGCCGACCTACTGGATCGGCACTGCCGGCGCGCCGCCCGCCGACGACGGCCCGATCACCCACGACATCGACGTCGATGTCGCGATCATCGGCTCCGGCTTCACCGGCCTGACCGCGGCGATTTCGCTCGCCGAAAAGCACGGCATCAAGGCGACCGTGCTCGAAGCGAACCGCACGGCCTGGGGCTGCAGCACGCGCAACGGCGGCCAGGCCCAGTGCGCCTCCGGGCGGCTCAAGCGCTCGCAGTGGATCGAGCGCTACGGCCTCGACACCGCGCTGCGCCTGCACGAGGAAGTCTGCGATGCGATGCAGACCTTCAAGGACCTCATCAAGGACATCGACTGCGAGCCGCAGCCCGGCGGCCACCTCTACATCGCGCATCGCCCGAAAGTCATGCCGGTGCTGGAGAGGGAAGCGAAGATCCTGCGCGAGGTCTTCAAGTACGACGCGCGCATCCTCGACGCCGACACCGTGAAGCGCGAATACGTCGACGACAAGGAAGCCGCAGGCGCGATGCACGAGCCCGAAGGCATCGGCATCCACGCCGGCAAGCTCGCCTTCGGCTACCTGAAGAAGGCGCGCGCGCTGGGCGTGAAAGTGCATCCGGCGAGCCCCGTGATGGGCTGGGAGACGAAGAACGGCGTGCATTACCTGAAGACGCCCGGCGGCATCGTGCGCGCCCGTGCGGTCGGCATCGCCACCGGTGGCTACACCTCGAACGGCCTGCATCGCGAAGTCAAGAATCGCCTGCTGCCGATCCTGTCGAACTCGATCGTCACGCGCCCCCTGACCCAGGCCGAGATCGAAGCGTGCAATTTCCGCACGACCCAGGTCATCACCGACACCCGCATCCTGCGCCACTACTACCGCCTGATGCCCGACGGTCGTGTGCAGATCGGCAGCCGCAGCGCGATCACCGGCCGTGATGCGCCCGAGGACAAGTACAAGCAGTTCCTGATCCGCGACCTGCACCGCAAGTTCCCGGCGCTCGAAGGCATCCAGATCGACTACTCGTGGTGGGGCTGGGTGGATGTCAGCCACGACATGATGCCGCGCATCTACCAGCCGGACCCGAAGCAGACGATCTATTACGCGCTCGGCTACGGTGGGAACGGCGTGATGTATTCGGCTCAGGCCGGTCGTCGCCTTGCCGAAAACATCGCCGGTATCCGTACGCCGGAGCTGCCGATCTTCCGCTCGAAGCTGCCGTTCCCGAACGTGCGCGAGATGGTCGAAGCGGAAATGTTCGCGCCCTTCCGCCGCTTCGGCCAGTGGTGGTTGTACCGCTGGTACCACATGAAGGATGAAGTCTTGTAACAAGCCGTTGTAAGAAGCAGCACCTTGATAGCCCCGGCAGCAAGACCTGCCAAATCATAATGAGATCGAGGAGACAGAAATGAAATTCAGCAAGAACGTACTGATGCCGCTCGTCACTGCCGCCAGCCTGTTGGTGGCCGCGCCTGTCGCACTCGCCGAGACTTTCAAGATGGCCGTCGGTGATGCTGCGGGCGGTACCCAGTGGGAACTCGGCACGACTTTCGCCAAGCTGTTCCAGCAGAAGACCGGCGGCAAGCACAAGGTAGACCTGTTCCCCAACGGGCAACTCGGCAGCGAGGAAGACACGATCAACAACGCCGCGATGGGGACGCTGGATTTCTCGATCCTCGCGGTGAACAACATCACCCCGTTCTCGCCGACGGTCGGTCTGCTGACGATGCCCTACCTGATCCAGAGCGCCGATGAAGCGAAAAAACTGACCCAGGGTGAAATCGGCAAGGAACTGACCGACAACACGGTCCGCGATGCCGGCGTACGCATCGTAGGTTGGGCCTATTCGGGCTTCCGCGTGCTCACCAATTCCAAGCGTCCGGTCAAGACGCTGGAAGATCTCAAGGGCCTGGTGATCCGCGTACCGAAGAACGAGATCATGATTTCGTCGTATCAGGCGTGGGGCATCAACCCGACCCCGATGTCGTGGTCGGAAACCTTCACCGGCCTGCAGCAACGCGTCGTCGACGGGCAGGACAACCCCTACATCACCGTCTCGGCGATGAAGTTCTACGAGGTCCAGAAGTACATCACCAACATCCGCTACATCTTCTCGCTCGAGCCGCTGGTGGTCAGCGAGTCGGTCTTCAAGTCGCAGAAGCCCGACGTGCAGAAGGCGATCCTCGAAGCCGGCCAGGAAGCCACCGAGCACAGCTTCAAGTACCTGCTCGAAACCGAAGACAAGATCAAGAAGGATCTTGCTGCACGCGGCATGCAGATCACCGACCCGGCCGACGGCGAGAAGGCGTGGATCGCGAAGGCGACCACCACGGTGTGGCCGAAGTTCTACAAGAGCATCGGCGGTAAGGAAAAGCTCGATCGCGCGCAGAAGGTGCTCGGCCGCTGAACGGCAGGCGGCGCCGGCTTCCGGCTGCAAGGTGTGCGGTGCGAGCCACGGTTCGTACCGCACACGGCAGGCGAACCCGCGCCGACCGCCGATCTTGTGCACAACACGCCGCTACGATTCCGGACGACTCCTGCCTGCGGCAGGGGCCGTCCCCGCGCAATCGAGCGCACCGGATTTTCTGGAGTTTGTCATGGCCGTAGGGCGCATCTTCCTCAAATTCATCACCAACATCGAAGAGTATCTGTGCGAGGCGCTGCTCGCGTTCTTCGTTCTGCTGCTCTTCGTCCAGATCCTGCTGCGCCAGTTCTTCCAGTACTCGCTGCCCTGGGGTGAAGAACTCGCGACCTATCTCTTCGTCTGGTTCGCCTACCTCGGCGCCTGCGTGGCCGCCAAGATGTCGGCGCACAACCGCGTGGCCTTCCACTTCAAGTTCTTCCCGCCGATCGTGAAGAAGGTCAGTGAGGCGATCGCTGACCTGCTGTGGGTCGGCTTCAACCTCTACTTCGTCTTCCTGAGCTACGACTTCGTCTTCAATCGCATGAACCTGTTCTGGAAGTCGCAGACCATCGGGCTGCCGATGAAGTACTTCTACATGATCCTGCCGATCGCCTTCACGCTGATGTCGATCCGCATCCTGTGGAACAACTACCTGTCGCTGTTCAAGGGCGTCGAGATCCTCGATCCGGAAGCCGAAGAAATCGAGAACCTGAAACGCGCCGCCGCCGCGGCGAACGCCTGATACGGACACTCCGCGGAGAGAAGACAATGGAAGCCTATGTCGTAGAAATCCTGTTCGGCGGCTTTTTCGCGCTGTTGCTGCTGGGGGCCCCGATCACGGTATCGCTGGCCGGTGCGGCGATGGTCGCCTTCCTGGTGCTGGGAAAGAACCCCATCGCCTTCGTGCAGATCGCCTTCACCTCGGTGGGCAGTTTCCCCCTGATGGCGCTGCCGGCCTTCGTTCTCGCCGGTGCGCTGATGGAGGCCGCCGGTATCTCGAAGCGCCTGGTGGACATCGCCGAATCCCTGGCCGGGCCGATCACCGGCGGCCTCGGTGCGGCGACGGTGCTCGCCTGCCTGTTCTTCGGCGCGATCTCGGGCTCGGGGCCGGCCACGACCGCCGCCGTCGGCATGCTGATGATCCCGGCGATGGTCAACCGCAAGTACGAGCGCAGCTACGCCTCGGCGGTCACCGCCGCCTCGGGCGGTCTGGGCATCATCATCCCGCCGTCGATCCCGATGGTGATCTTCGGCATCTCGGCGCTCGGCATGGCCCCGCCGTCCGACGCCATCGAGAAATACGGCGAGTTCGCGTCGCTGTCGATCCCCAAGCTGTTCGTTGCCGGTGTCATCCCCGGCATCATCATGGCCGTCGCCCTGCTGATCACGAACTATCTGATCTCCAACAAGCGCGGCTATCGCGGGCTGACCGAGAAATGGTCGTACGGTGATATCGGCCAGGCGCTGCGCCGGGGCACGTGGTCCGTGCTGGCGCCGGTGATCATTCTCGGCGGCATCTACACCGGGCTGTTTACCCCGACCGAGTCGGCCATCGTCGCGATCTTCTACACGCTCTTCGTCGGTCTCGTGCTGCACCGCGAGCTCAAGTTTGCCGCGATCCTGAACTCGCTGAAGACCACGACGTGGATTACCGGCCGCGTGCTGTTGATCCTGTTTGCGGCGGTGGTGTTCGGGCGTCTGCTGGTCGAACAGCGCATCCCGGCGACGATCGCGGAGTCGCTGCTGAGCCTCACCGACAACGTCTACATGATCTGGACACTGATCATCGTGTTCCTGCTCTTCGTCGGCATGTTCATGGAAACGCTCGCCGCGATCATGATCCTGGTGCCGGTGCTGCTGCCGGTGATGTACATGATGGGCGCAGACCCTACCCACGTCGGCATCGTCGTGATCTGCACGCTGTCGGTCGGCTTCCAGACGCCGCCGCTGGGCGAGAACCTGTTCGTCGCATCCGGAATCGGCGGTTCGACGGTCGAGGAAATCGTCGGGCGCATCCATCCCTTCGTGCTCGCCTCGACGGCCGCGATCTTCCTGATCGCCTTCGTGCCGCAACTCTCGCTGTGGCTGCCGCAGATGCTCGGCTACTGAGCGACACGCGCCCGGCAACGCAAGAGTGCATCGTGCCCTCCTGCATTGCCGGGCGAACACAACCACCGAAACAGCATTTTCAAGAGGTTCGACGATGTCTGCTCCAGTCCGCGTACTCGTTCTCACGCTGGGCCTCGCCCTGGGCACGGGCTTTCTGCCGCCACCGGCACATGCGGCCGACGCCGAATCGATCCGCCTGTTCGACAGCGAGCTCGGCAAGCGCGCCACCGCGCTGCTGGAACGCGCGGTCAGGCACATCGAGCAAACGGGCGAAAAAGGTGCCGCCGACTTCAGCCGCCAGGCGGCTTTCGTCGATCGTGACCTCTATGCCTATGCCGTGCGCATGGATGGCCGCTTCCTCGCAAGCGGCGGATCGTCCGCTGCGCTGATCGGCGACAACGTGCTCGACTACACGGACGTCGAAGGCAAGGCGTTCTTCCGCGAGATGATCGAACTGGCGAAAGTGAAGGGCGGCGGACAGGTCGAGTACCGCTGGTTCAATCCCGCCGACAGCCGCGGCGAGCCGAAGGTGACGATGTTCCGCAAGGTCGGCGAGATTGTCGTCGCGGTCGGCTTCTACCCGCCCCGTGCCACGCCGGTCCAGGCCAGGGCCTTGCTCAAGGATGCGGTCAAGGCGATGAAGGCCGATGCGAAGGGCGCGCTGGCGCAGTTCCAGCGGCTCGACGGACGTTTCGTCCACGATGACCTGTACGTCTTCGTCATCGACATGGCGGACGGCCGTTTTCTTGCGCATGGCGCGACGCCGACCCTTGTCGGCAGCAACGGCTTCGAGGTGCGCGACCCGAACGGCAAGCCGATCGTCACCGAGATGGTCAAGCTCGCGGCGAAGAAGGGTGACGGCGAACTCGACTATAGCTGGCAGAACCCGACGACCGGCAAGGTCGAAAAGAAGCACAGCTACTTCCGCGCGGTCGACGGAAAAATGATTGGAGTCGGTTATTTCCAGCGCTAGGAATTGCGCGAGCCGGCGTCGTTGCGTGCGAATTCGGCACGCCCAACAGGAGAAAACATGAAGACAGACGATCAGCCCCTTGCCCTGCCTGCAAGCCACCCGGAATCGGTCGGCGCAGGCACGCCGGCCTTGCCTGGGCGGCGCGGTTTCATCCGCAAGGGAACGCTGCTGGCGGTGTCGGCCGCGATCGGTGCGCACTTGCCGTTTGGCCGCTTCCTGCCGGACGGCCTCATTCCGGTCGCATTGGCAGAAGGCGATGCGCCGGGCAAGGATTCGCTGGAGTCCTTCGGCAAGCGCCCCGACCTCATCGTTCTGGGCGACCGACCCTTCGTCGCCGAGACCCCGGCGCATCTGCTCGACGACGACGTCACGCCGGTCGACAAGTTGTTCGTGCGCAACAACGGCCTCGTCCCCGCGCCGGCCGCCGACCCCGACAGCTGGGTGCTGCGCATCGACGGCGAGGCGGTCACGGCGCCGCGCGAATTCACGCTGAAGGAACTCAAGTCGCGCTTCAAGGCGGTGACGCTGCAGATCGGACTCGAATGTGGCGGAAATGGCCGGGCCGGCTTCCAACCACCGGCCAAGGGCAATCAATGGACCTACGGGGGCGTCGGCTTTCCAGAGTGGACCGGCGTGCGCCTCGCCGACGTGCTGCGCGAGGTAGGCGTCACCGATAAGGCCGTCTATATCGGTTACGAGGGCGACGACCGGCACCTGTCGGGCGACAGCAAGCGTCCCGTGATCTCGCGTGGTTGCCCGATCGCCAAGGCGATGGAGGACGAGACCCTGCTGGCTTGGGCGATGAATGGCGAACCACTTCGTCAGGTGCACGGCTTCCCGCTGCGTCTGGTGGTCGGCGGTGTGCCGGGCTCCGTCTCCGGCAAGTGGCTGAAGCGCATCGCGGTGCGCGACAAGGTGCATGACGGCACCAAGATGGGCGGTCACGACTACCGTGTCGCCTGCAATCCGATCGCTCCGGGCGAGCAGTCGGACGACTATTGCATCCTGGAAAAGATGCCGGTCAAGTCGCTGATCACCTTTCCACAGTCGGGCAGCCAGCACCCGCTGGGCACGGAGATCGAGGTACGGGGCCAGGCATGGACCGCCGAAAGCGGCGTCCGCAGCGTCGAAGTGTCCTACGATTTCGGCCAGAGCTGGCTTCCGGCGAAGCTCGGCCGGCCGCGCAACCGCTTCGCACCCACCCGTTTCCGCATCGCGCTGAAACTGCCGAAGAAGGGCTACTATGAAATCTGGGCGCGGGCCACGGATGACAGTGGGCTCACGCAGCCGATCGTCGCACCGGGCTGGAACACCGGTGGCTACGGCAACAACCAGATCCACCGCATCGCCTTGCGCAGCATCTGAGGAGGAGGGCGATGAAGCCGAATTTCCTCCGCAACGCGCTGGGCGCACTGCTGCTGGTGCTGGCCTTCCCGGCAGCACACGCGCAGGGCGCGTCCGCGCCGCCGACCGATGCGGAAACCGGGCTCGTCATGGCTCCCGGCTACCCGATGGTCAAGGCCTACTGCACGCTGTGCCATTCCGCAAAGCTGGTGACGCAAGCCGGCAAGACGCGGGATGGCTGGGTCGAATCGATCCGCTGGATGCAGCGGACCCAGGGCCTGTTCGACCTCGGTTCGTTCGAGGGCGAGATTCTCGACTACCTCGCCGCGCAATACGGCATCAAGGCGCAGATGGGCGGAATGCTGAAACTGCCGCCCCTCGCCGCGGAGTTGATGCCGCCCTTGCCCCCGGTATCGGCGCCAAGATGAAAGGGCGCAGCTAACCCGGCCGCGGCGGCAGAAAACCACTCTTACGGTTGCGGGCGCAAGGCATTCCGGGCGACCGCCCGCACCGCAGACGTCAGGGCGTTCAAGGCCTGCGACCCCAGGCGCCAGCGGTGCCAGTGGAGCGGCACGTCGAGATGCTGCCCGGGGGCGATCTCGACCAGTTCTCCGGCCGCGATGGCCGGTAGCGCGAAATGCTCGGGCACCATTCCCCAGCCCAGCCCGCGCTTGGCCAAGGCGACGAAACCATGCACCGAGGGGACCATGTGGGTCGGCGGTTGCACCGGATCGGTTGTGAAGCGGGCGATGAACTGGTGCTGCAGGCCGTCCTTGAGGTTGAAGCGCAACATCGGTGCAGCGTTCAGGCTGGCGGCATCCACGCCGGCGGCGAAATGGCGGGCGACGTGCATGGGCGAGGTCACGGCAAGGTAACGCATGACCCCCAGGGCCTCGACCGTGCATCCCTGGATGGGCGTTGCGCTGGCGCTCACGGCCGCCATGACCGTTCCCTCGCGCAGCAGGGCCGCCGAGTGGTCCTGATCCTCCACGCGGAGATCGAAGGCGACCGGCGGTTCGGCGGGCATCGCGTCGAATACGGCGACAAACCAGCTGTCGAGCGAGTCGGCATTGACCGCGATCGGCATCCGCAGGAAAGCCTGTGTCGCCCCGTCGGCGCTGCCCAGCGCGCCGAGCATCTCCGCTTCGAGCAGGGCCAGCTCTTCCGTGTACCGCACCAGCGTCTTCCCGGCGTCCGTGGCCCGACAGGGGCTCGCGCGCTGGATCAGCACCTGCCCCAGACGCCCTTCCAGCTGCTTGATGCGCTGGCTCACCGCCGACGGCGTGACGTGCAATTTTCGCGCGGCCGCCTCGAAGGATCCTTCCCGGATGACCATGGAAAAGGCGGCGAGCTGGGCATTGTCGATCTTCATGAATTAAAAAAATTAACCATAAGTTAAAACGTTTAGTTTTGCTTCGTGATTGTCGCTCGCTAGAGTGGCCTCGACAACCTTGATCGAGCCTTTCATGGAAGCCCAATTCCTTGCCGGATTCCTCGCCTGCCTGGCCCTCATCGTCGCCATCGGCGCCCAGAATTCCTTCGTGCTGCAGCAGGGCATCCGGCGCGAGCATCTGCTGCCCGTCACCCTCATCTGTGCGCTGTCCGACGCGCTCTTGATCGGCGCCGGCATCGCCGGTCTGGGGGCGCTGATCCAGTCCAGCCCCGTCGTGCTGTCCGTCGTGCGATACGGCGGTGCGGCCTTCCTGCTCCTCTACGGCTGGCGGGCCGCACGGCGCGCCTGGCATGGCGAGCACCTGAACGTCGAAGCGGACGGGCCGGTCCCGCTCGCCACGGCGATCGCCACCTGCCTCGGCTTCACCTTCCTGAATCCGCACGTCTATCTCGATACGGTGATCCTGCTGGGCGGCCTCGCCAACCAGCACGGCGAGCATGGGCGCTGGCTCTTCGGCGCGGGCTCGGCCACTGCCAGCCTGGTCTGGTTCTTCGCGCTGGCCTACGGCGCCCGCGTGCTGGCGCCGGTGTTCGCCCGACCCTCGGCGTGGCGCGTGCTGGATGCGCTGATTGCACTCGTGATGGTCGCCCTGGCGTGGAGCCTGTTGCTCGGCGAGGGCGCGGCGGCAATCGGCTAGGTCGGGGCCGGCTGCCGCGAGAGGGGAGGGGCCGAGTCCCCGGCCTTCAGTGGTTCGCCTGGCGCGAACGCAACACATCCAGGCAGGGTGGCGTACCTGCGAGGAGGACGTCGTCCCCGACTGCCTTTGCCGCCACGCCGGGGACGGCGGGTTCCGCTTGTGACGCTTATCGCTCGGCGAAGCAGTAGAACAGCCCGTCGCCGCCCGTGCTTTGCAGCGCCTTCGGGCTGCAACCGCCGCGCGTCGGATGGGCCGAGTTCCACGATGTCGCCCACGCGTCTCCGGTCGGGCCGGCGCGGTCGTGGTGGCCGGTCATCGCCATGCCCTCGTCGCCGCCCTTGGTCCAGTTTCCGCAGGTCATGTCATGGAAAGGCGGGTTGGGCGGGAAGGCCGTCCCGTCGGGGCGCGAGCCGGTGAGGATGTCGTGGCGGTTGGGCTTCTCGGTGCGGCCATTCACCATCTGCCCTTTCTCGTCCACCAGGGTGGCCTTGGTCAGGTTGGAATGCGGCGAGTGCAGTTCGTCGACATTGCGCGCGATCAGCACGCCCTTGGCATTGAACCAGGGGCCGGTGCCGATGCGGTCGCGCGCGTGCACGACGTTGGTGTCATTGAGCGCCGCTGCCTGCGTGCTGAGATAGGCACGCCAGGGGCGCTTCGCGGTACCGGCCGCTGCGGCGAGCGTCTGGCAATGCCGGTCGGCACCTTCGAGACCACCGAGATTCGCACCGTTGCCGGGGCCCGCGCTGGTGACGAAGAACGACATGTCGACCGCCGTCGCAGGCAGCGACGTGCCCCACAAGAGCAGGGCTCCCGCCAGAATCCTCACCGTCTTCTTCGTGTTTTGCATGAATTCCTCCTTCCCGGGGTGGGTGGAAACATTTAGATGGAATCCTTCCCGATCGGTTCGCGGCACGGACGCATGCCGTACCGATCGACCCGACACGCGCCACCGATCGGGCCAATGGTGCCGACACGGCGCCGCAGCGGAAGTGCGCTACTCTTGCTCCTCTCGTCCGAATTCGAAGATCCCGACCCATGACAGTCCCCGGCAGGTGGAGCAGGCTCGCGGCGCTGCTCCGTGACGAACTGCGCCAGCTCATGACGATCAAGCCGAGCGACCGCCCCTGGCAGATGCCGTTCGCCGCGGCGCTGGCCTCGGGCCTGCCGCTGCTGGTGGGGGCCTGGTTCGACCGCATGGACTACGGGCTGATCTCGTCGCTGGGCGGGCTGGTCTTCCTGTATCTGCCGGAAACGCCGCTGCATCACCGCATGGTCGCGCTGATGGCGAGCGCATTTGCGATGACGGCCAGCTACGCACTGGGGGTGATGAGCCACCTCGTGCCGCCGGTCATGATGATGGTGCTGACCTTCACCGCGATCCTCGTCACGATGGTGTGCCGCTTCTACCGCGTCGGACCGCCGGGGAGCCTCTTCTTCATCATGGCGGCATCGATCGGCGCGTATTCGCCCGGCGACATCATGGAAGTGCCGCTCAAGGTCGGTCTGTTCGCGATGGGCTGCCTGCTGGCGAGCCTGATCGCGTTCTTCTACAGCGTGTACATCCTGCGCCGGCGCGATCCCAAGTCCGCGGAGCCGCTGCCCGCACCGACCTTCGATTTCGTGGTGTTCGACTCGGTCGTGATCGGCCTGTGCGTCGGCATTTCGCTCGCGCTCGCGCAGCTACTGCAACTGGAACGGGCCTACTGGGTGCCGGTGAGCTGCCTCGCGGTGATGCAGGGCATGAACCTGCGCGCGGTGTGGGACAAGCAGGTGCACCGCCTGCTCGGCACGGTCATCGGCATGCTCGTGTCGTGGGGGCTGCTGAGCCTGCCGCTGGACAAGTGGTCCATCTCGCTGGTGATGATCGGGCTGGCCTTCGTCGTCGAAACCGCCGTGGTGCGCCACTACGGCTTCGCGGCGATCTTCATCACGCCACTGACCATCCTGCTCGCGGAGGCCGCGACCCTGGGGCACGGCTCGGCCAACGAACTGATCCAGGCGCGTTTCTTCGACACCCTGCTCGGTTGCGTGGTCGGGTTCGCGGGCGGCATCTGCCTGCACAGCCCGCGTTTCCGGGCCGTCGCCGGTGCGCAGATGCGGCGGTTGGTTCCCGCGCGGCTCTTCAGCTAGCCGGCGTCGCCGCGCATCCGCTGCGCGGGCCGATGCCGACCAGGCAGGCAAGGCGCCTGACATAGTCGTCCGTCACGCACAGGCGATCGAGCTGCTCCACCACCTGGCGGAGGTAATCGAGATTGGTGCCGCGATTGCCGCAGGCATGCATGATCACGTTCGCCACTTCATCAAGCGGCATTTCCGATGCCCCGTTTTCATCCGCGGGATCCGACACCAGCACCAGGGCGTCGAGGGTGCCCTGGGGCGTCGAAACCGGCAGGATCCTGGGCTGATACCCGCCCAGAATCATTTCCCTGCGCCAGAAGATGAGGGATTCCCGCTCGAGAATCGGGCGTTCGATCCTGAAGGCCAGGCCATCGCAGCGTCCCGCCCGCGGCTCCAGCGACAGGACCAGGCCGGGATGGTCGGGAGAACCGCGTCCGATCGTGGTCTTGTGCGTGAAGCGGCGCTGGTAGCCCGGCAGCGAGGCGCGACGCACCTCGGCGAAGTGAAAGCCCGGATCCCACATCAGCGATCCGTAGGCGAAGATCCACAGATCCTGCGACTCCGCGATGCCCGAGAGCGTGGCGCGGCGGGATGCTTCGAGCGCTTCGTCCGACACCCGCCAATTCGCGCCGAGGCCGCGGGCCTGCGCCTGGACATCCCACGCGGCGAGCATGTCGTCCGAGATGCGCAGCCCGGACTCTTCCGCGCCGATGATCCCGCCGTGCAACTCGGGGAGGTGCCGGAATGCGTCATTCATCGATTTCCCCTGCCGCTGCAAGGCGGTCGTCCCCCGCCTACGGGCTGCGGGCGCCGCGAAGGGCGCCCGCAGCCGGCGAAGGTTTCGCTCAGCTCTTGACCGCTTCGAGCGAGATCGTGATCGTCACGTCGTCGCCGACGTGGGGTGCGAACTTGCCCGCGTTGAACTCGGAGCGCTTGATCACGACGCTCGCGTCGGCGCCGATCGCGTCCGCCTTCAGCATCGGGTGCGGCATATTGATGTAGTTCGTCACCTTCAGCGTCACGGGCTTGGTCACGCCCTTGATCGTCAGGTTGCCGTCGACGCTCACCGGCTTGTCACCCTGGAAATTCACCTTCGTCGACTTGAAGCTCGCGGTCGGATACTTCGCGGTGTCGAGGAAGTCCTCGCCCTGGATGTGGCCGTTGAAGGTCGCGTAGCCGGTGTCGACCGACTTCATGTCGATCACGACGTCGACCGCGCCGGTCTTCGCCGCCTTGTCGAGCACCACGGTGCCGGTCGTCGAGTTGAAGCGGCTCAGCTGCGTCGACATGCCGAAGTGGCTGTACGAGAAGCGCGGGAAGGTATGCGTGCCGTCGACCGTGTAGGTTTCCGGCGCAGCCAGCGCGGGCGCGGCTGCGGCGGTCGAGAGGGCGATGGCGGCGAAGAGTTTGGCGAAGTTGTGCATTTGAAGGCTCCAGTTGGATAAGGGATCGAGGCGATTCGTCCAGCCACTTGTTCGCGGCGTTGGGTGAACTCTACGTGCGTCGATCTCAGCCAAAAAGACAACAATCGCAAATATTTGATTGCTAGAATTGCAACAATTCGATATCCGGAGCGACTTCGCTCGCAGCGCTCCGGATCCGATGACGCGCAGGGGCTTCAATCCGGAATTTCAGGCTCGACGAGCCGCGCCAGATGCTCGAGCGACTCCTGCCAGCCGAGGTAGCAGAACTCCACGGGAACCGCCTCGGGAATGCCTTCCTGCACGATGTTCAGCTCCGCGCCGCAGGCCACCGGGCGCAGCGAGACCGTCGTCAGCATCTCGCCGGGCAGGTTCGCGTCGTCGAATTTGTCCGTGTAGCGGATGCGCTCGTTCGGCACGAGTTCCAGATAGCTGCCGCCGAAGGACTGGCCGTTGCCCGTGCTGAAATTCCTGAACGCCATCCTGAACGTGCCGCCCACCGTGGCATCCAGGTGGTCGACCTTGCAGGTGAAGCCGTTGGGCGGCAGCCAGCGGGCGAGGGCCTCCGCATCGAGGAAGGCACGGTAGATCTTCTCGGGTGTTGCGCGCAGCACGCGGTGCAGGCGGACGGTACCGGCAGGCATGATCTCTCCTTTCGTCGGGGGGTGGATCTGCGGCTGTTGTCGCCGCTGTTCCTACCTTAGAACCGCAGGGCGGAAAAGCGAGGGCCTGTTGCCGCACGGGATGCAAAGTTCGATTGATTTCCCCGGTCACGACATCGATCTTGCGTGCAGCGACGATCGCGCCGCGCACGCAAGGGGCAAAAAAATGGCGCGACCCTTGTCGCGCCATCTTCATTAGGCCGGCCCGACAAGCGTCATTCCGCTCCGGGCAAGCTGATCTTCTCTTTCCACATCACCACGAGGTCTCGTGCTCCGCGGTCGCCGAGATCTTGTGGATCGAGAGGTCGGCACCGGCGAATTCCTCTTCGGGGTCGAGGCGCAAGCCCACGGTTGCGCGGATCAGGCCGTAGACCACGACGCCGCCGGCGAGCGCGATGGCGATGCCGCCGAGGGTGCCGACCAGCTGGGCGGCGAAGCTGACGCCGCCGATGCCGCCGAGGGCCTTGGTGCCGAAGATGCCGGCGGCGATGCCGCCCCAGGCGCCGCACAGGCCGTGCAGCGGCCACACGCCGAGGACGTCGTCGATCTTCCAGCGGTTCTGGGCGATGGTGAAGAGGTGCACGAAGAGGACGCCGGCGATCGAGCCGACGACGAGCGCACCAAGCGGGTGCATGAGGTCGGAGCCGGCGCACACGGCGACGAGGCCGGCGAGGGGGCCGTTATGCACGAAGCCGGGGTCGTTCTTGCCGGCCGCGAGGGCGGCGAGGGTGCCGCCGATCATGGCCATGAGGGAGTTCAGGGCGACGAGGCCGTTGATGGCGTCGAGGCGCTGGGCGCTCATGACGTTGAAGCCGAACCAGCCGACGGCGAGGATCCACGCGCCCAGCGCGAGGAAGGGGATGCTCGACGGCGGGTGTGCCGAGATCTGGCCGTTCTTGTGGTAGCGGCCGCGGCGGGCGCCGAGCAGCAGCACGGCGGGGAGCGCGATCCAGCCGCCGAAGGCGTGCACGACGACGCTGCCGGCGAAGTCGTGGAACTTCGCGCCGAACGCGCCTTCGAGCCAATCCTGCAGGCCGAGGTTGCCGTTCCACACGATGCCTTCGAAGAAGGGGTAGAGGATGCCGACGATCAGGAAGGTGGCGATGAGCTGCGGCACGAAGCGCGCCCGCTCGGCGATGCCGCCGGAGATGATTGCGGGAATCGCGGCGGCGAAGGTGAGCAGGAAGAAGAACTTCACCAGCTCGTAGCCGGAGTTGGCGGCGAGCTGCTCGGCGTTGACGAAGAAGCCGTTGCCGTAGGCAAGCGAGTAGCCGATCACGAAGTAGGCCAGCGTCGACATCGCGAAGTCGCTGAGGATCTTCACGAGGGCGTTGACCTGGTTCTTCTTGCGCACGGTGCCGAGTTCGAGGAAGGCGAAGCCGGCGTGCATCGCAAGCACCATGATGGCGCCCAGAAGAACGAAAAGGACATCGGCGGATGTCTTGAACTGCTCCATTGGTGTGCTCCGGATGGCGGGATTGGTGCGGAAAAGCAAATCATGTGCCGGAAAAATATATTCGTTTATTCAATGGCTTGATAATGCGCTGCGGCTGGATGGTGCAAGTACGTCCCGCTCGTGGTGCATCGCGACGCATCGATGCACGACAATGGTGCATCAACTGCAGTGCGCGGGTTCGGGGTGGTGCGCGGCCGTGCTGCAAGTTGGGGCGCTGGGGATTTCGACTTTAGTTCACAATATCGAGATGAATTGCATACAAAAAAGTAGAATGGCGCTTTGCACGGCGCATGGCGCCTGGAATTGCCAATGAATCGAGATCGGAAACTGCTGGTGGCGGCTGGCGCGCTGCTCGTCCTGTCCATCATCTGGGGCTACAACTACGTGGTGATGAAGAAGGTGATGCGCTATGTCGATCCCTTCGATTTTTCCGCGATGCGTACTTTCTTCGGCGCGCTCGCGCTGTTCGCGGTGCTCGCGCTGCGCCGCCGCCCGTTGCGGCCGGTGGCGCTGGGTGGCACCTTGTGGCTGGGCCTGCTGCAGACGGCGGCCTTCACGGCGCTGATTCAATGGGCGCTGGTGAGCGGCGGCGCGGGCAAGACGGCCGTGCTGGTCTACACCATGCCCTTCTGGCTGCTGCTGATGGCGCACGGCTTCCTCGGCGAGCGGGTGCGCGGCTCGCAATGGATGGCGGTGGTGATGGCGCTGGGCGGGCTGTTGCTGATCCTCGAGCCGTGGACGCTGCGCGGGGACATGCAGAGCACGGGGCTGGCGGTGCTCGCCGGACTGGTGTGGGCCGCCAGCGCCGTGTGGGCGAAGCGCCTGCGCGCCAACGTGGAGTTCGATCTGCTGTCGCTGACCGCGTGGCAGATGCTGTTGGGCTCGCTGGTACTGTGCCTGGTCGCGTGGTTGCTGCCGTCCGAGGCGCCGCAGGTGACACCGTATTTCATCGGGGCGCTGGTCTATAACGCGCTGTTTGCGACGGGGCTGGCGTGGCTGATGTGGCTGTTCATCCTCGACCGCCTGCCCGCCGGGATGGCCGGATTGTCGTCGCTGGCCGTGCCGGCGGTGGGGGTGCTGAGCGGCTGGGTGGAACTGGGCGAGCGGCCGAGCGCGAGCGAATCCTGGGGCATGGTGTGCATCGTCCTGGCGCTGCTGACGATCAGCGCGATCGCGATGCGCGGGCGCAAGGCGCTGCCGCCACGCACGGGCGCGGGAGCCGGCGGCTAGCCGCGGGCGCGTTCGGCGGCGTCGAGGAAGTCCTGCAGGATGGGGCTGCCGTCGAGCAGGCCGCCGGCGCCGCCGTGGAATTCCGGGTGCCACTGGCAGCCGAAGAGGTAGCCCTTGCCCTGCCAGCGGATCGCCTCGACGACGTTGTCGCCGCGCGAGTAGGCCTCGATGCGCAGGTCGGAGCCGAGGTCGCGCACGGCCTGGTGGTGGATGCTGTTCACCAGGCCGCCGGCGGTGCCGCCGTACAGCGTGGCGAGGTGGCTGTCGGCGACGAGCTCGATCTCGTGGTGGTGCTTGTCGTAGAGGTCGACATCGCGGTGCGCGGCGGCGCCGGGCACGTATTCCGAGATGTCCTGCCACAGCGTGCCGCCGCACGCGACGTTGATGAGCTGCGCGCCGCGGCATACGCCCAGCACCGGCTTGCCCTGGATGACGAATTCCCACAGCAGCTCGATCTCGTAGAGATCGCGGACGCGGTCGCCGGTCCATTCGGGGCGCAGCGGTTCCTGCCGGTAGGTGGTGGGGCTGACGTCGGCGCCGCCCTGCAGCACGAGCCCGTCCAGCACGCTGACGTAGTCGTGCACCGAGATCTGCGCCCGCCGCAGGCCGAGGTGCTGGCCTATGGTGGGCACCATGAGGACGAGCGCGCCGTGCGACATGATCCAGTGGGCCATCGACTGTTCCAGGTACTGCAGCGTCTTTCCCGGAAAGCCGAGTTCCGCCGGCGGTGCATGCAGCAGGCGGGCCGAAAGGCCGATGCGCAGCGGCGCCCTGCTCACATCGCTTCTCCTCCCATCCAGCGCGCACACTGATCCATCACGAGTTCGGGCAGCGATTCGCCGCCGGTGTGGCGCTCGCGCAGCCAGGCCGCGTCGTTGCGCCCTTCGTGCACCTGTCGCAGCAATTCGCCGAGCGCGCCGTCGCAACCGAGCTCGATGGCGTGCTGTTCGATGCGCGCGAAGCTGGCTTCGATCTCCTCGGCGATGGTGCAGTGTTCGTGCGTTTCCGGATGCACGTAGGTTCCGGCGAAGCCGAAGCGGCAGGCCTGGAAGCGGTTGAACGTGTAGACGAGATAGTCGTCCTCGGAGAGCCGGATGGGGCGCTCGATCATCAGGTAGCGGGCGATCGACTGGATGTAGGCGGCGATCGCGGCGGCGCGGCCGACGGTGAGCGGGGTGTCCATCACGCGGACTTCGATGGTGCCGTATTCGGGCTTGGGACGGATGTCCCAGTAGAAGTCCTTCATGCTCTGGACGACGCCGGTGTCGCTCATCTTGCGGAAGTAGGCCTCGAAATCCTGCCAGGTCTCGACGAAGGGTGCGCGACCCGAGAGCGGGAAGGCGAACACCGAGTTGAGGCGGGCGGACTGGAAGCCGGTGTCCTTGCCCTGTACGTAGGGTGACGAGGCCGACAGCGCGATCAGGTGGGGGATGTAGCGCGACATGCCGTGCAGCAGGTAGAGCGCGGCGTCGGGGCCCGGGCAGCCGATGTGCACGTGCTGGCCGAACACGGTGAATTGCTTGGCGAGGTAGCCGTACAGGTCGGAGAGGTAGTGGAAGCGCGGCTTGTCGAAGATGCGGCGCTCGCTCCAGTCCTGGAAGGCGTGGGTGCCGCCGCCGCAGATGCCGATGTTGAGCTTGCGTGCGGCGTCGGTGAGCGCGGCGCGCAGGGATTCCAGCTCCGCGGCGACGCTGGCGTAGTCGTTGCAGATGCCGGTGGACACCTCGATCATCGAGCAGGTCATCTCGGGCTTGACCTCGCCCGGCACGTCCTTGCGCGCCATCACGCGCAGCAGGTCCTCCGCGGAGGCGACGAGGTCGTAGTCGTGCGTGCTGACGAGCTGCAGTTCGAGCTCGACGCCCAGCGACAGGGCGCGCGAGGAGGCAAAGTTTTCCAGACTCATGACGTTTCTCCGCGGCGGGTTTCGCGGACGCGGATCAGCGCCCGCCGGGTGGCGATCGGCCCGAGCAGCCCCAGCACTACCGTCATTGCGATCACGATGGGCAGCAGGCGGGCGCCGAATTCGGGATACAGCAGGCGCACATCCTCGGCCTGCAGCAGTGCGAGCACCGACAGGGGCATCAGGCCGACGCCGAGGGCGAGGCTCTTGCGCAGGTCGAGTCCGCTGGGCGGGCCGAAGGCCATCGCACCGCCGAGCTTGCCCGCAGCGCGGGCGAGGACTGTGAGGAGTCCGATTCCGGCGCCGGCGAAGAGTTCGCCAGCGGTGACGGCCGCGCCCGCGAGCATGAAGGCGACGATCACCAGCACGCCGCCGAAGCTGCCGAATTGCTGCGGCCACAGATGGGGGCGCCGGTCGCGCCACTTGATGAGGGCGCCGGCAAAGAGCGGCGCGAGCGCGGTAGGCAGGCGCAGCGCGCTGAGCAGTGCGATGGCGGCGAGCAGCAGCGCGATCATCGCGACAAGGCCCTGTTCGGTGGCCGGGTCGACCAGTCTGCGCAGCCCGAGATAGGCCGCGGCGATGACCGCACCGGCGAGCGCCGAGCCGAGCAGCAGGTACAGGGGGTGCAGCAGCGCGAGCTGCCAGCCCGAGTGCACGCCGTGCAGGGCGCCGACGAGGAGCTTGAGCAGGATCACCGACACCGCGACGTTGATGGCGCATAGCGCGAGCAGGCGGTCGGTGGTCTGGCCGGAGGCGCGCAACTCGTTGGTGACGTGCATGAGGATCACCGGCGAGGTGCCGACCGCAATCGCGGCGACGGCCAGGGCGACGCCCGCGCCGGTGCCGACGGCCCACAGCGCGCCGAAGGTGAGGGCGAAGGTCAGCGCGATTTCGCCTGCGCTGCTCGCGACGACCCAGCGGTTCGCGGCCAGCCAGCGCAGGTCGAGGCGGATGCCGAGCTCGAACAGCACCAGCGCGATCGTGAAGTCGATCACGAGGCGGTGGCCCGCAAGGTCGTTGGTGTCGAACCAGCCCAGCACGAGCGGCCCGAGCACGAGGCCGGCGAGGGCGTAGCCGCTCACGCGCGGCAGGCCGAAGCGTCCGCCGGCTTCGCCGACGAGGGCGGTGAGCACGAGGGCGACCGCAACGGGGAAAAGGGCGCCAGGCGCCAGTGGCCAGTCCGGCCAGATCAGCAGGTCCATCGAGGGGAGTCCTCCGAAGCCGGTGTGGTGTTCTTTCTCCCTCCGACAGTGGCGGGGGAGCGATTTATCCGGAAGGGTGGAGAGGCATCGAGAGAATCAATACTATTTTAGAAAGATGAATTTGTGCAAATGTAAATGTTTGCGTCGCCCGCCCGGGGTCCGTCCGCGACCGGCCGGGTGGAGCCGATCTCAGCGGAGGTTGGCGGAATTGAACAGCACGACCTGGTCGGAGACGAAATTCACCTGTACGTAACGGGCGTCGTTGCCCCAGGTGCAGCTTTTCACCGCGAGCAGGTCGCTGCACTTGTCCGGCGCGCCGAGCAGTTGCTTCACCTCGTTATAGGTCATGCCCATCTTGAGCTTGTCGTAGTTCTCCACGGTGAGCTTGCTGCAGGCCCCCAGCAGGAGGGCGAGGGTGGCGAGGCCGAGGAGTGCGGTGCGTTTCATGTCGATCGTGTGTCCGGTTGTGGAAGGGGGCATGTAACCGAAGCTTAATCCATCGGTCACGAGTTTTTCGTTTCCGGCCGTTAGCGTTCGGGTTCATGAAAGACGTCGATTTCGTGACCGAAGAACGCTGTCTGCGGCTGAGCCTGCGCATCGCGCTGGTCACCGAGACCTGGACGCCGGAGATCAACGGCGTGGCGATGACGCTGGGGCGCATGGTCGATGGCCTGATCGCGCGCGGGCACCGGGTGCAGCTGGTGCGCCCGCGCCAGGCCCCGTCGGACCGGGCGGCGGACGGTCCGGGTTTCGAGGAGGTGCTGGCGCACGGGATGAAGATCCCGAACTACGATGGCTTGCGCTTCGGGCTGCCTGCGCGCACGCGCCTCTTCCGCCTGTGGGCGCGCCAGCGGCCGGATCTGGTGCATGTGGCGACCGAGGGGCCGCTGGGCTGGTCGGCGGTGTCGGCATCGATCCGCCTCGGCATTCCGGTGACGTCGGACTTCCACACCAACTTCGACAGCTACAGCGCGCACTATGGCGTCGCCTGGCTGGAGCGTCCGGTCGCCGCGTGGCTCAAGCGCATGCACAACCGCACGGCCGTGACCTTCGTGCCGACGCGCGCGATGGCGCAGGATCTGCTCGCCCGCGGCTATCGCTCCGTGGAGGTGGTCGCGCGCGGCGTGGATACGGAGCTGTTCAGCCCGGCGCGCCGCAGCGCGGCCTTGCGCGAGGCCTGGGGCGTCGCTGCGGACGAGCTGGCGGTGGTGTGGGTCGGGCGCGTCGCGCCGGAGAAGAACCTGCCGCTGGTGCTGGAGGCCTTCGCCGCGATCCGCCGCCGGACGCCGAACGCGCGGCTGGTGATCGTGGGCGACGGGCCGCTGCGCAAGTCCCTGCAGGAGGGCAACCCCGACGTGGTGTTCGCCGGCGCGCGCCGCGGCGAGGATCTGGCTGCGCACTATGCGTCGGGCGACCTGTTCCTGTTCCCCAGCCTGTCGGAAACCTGGGGCAACGTCACGCTGGAGGCGATGGCGAGCGGGCTGTGCGTGGTCGCCTACGACTGCGCCGCAGCCACCGAGGTGATCTCGAACGGCAGCGACGGCCTGCTCGTGCGGCCGGGCGCGGCGGCGGCCTTCGTGGCCGAGTCGGTGGTCGCCGCGTCCGACGGGGACCTGCGCGCGCGGCTCGCCGAAGCCGCTCGCCGGCGCAGCGAGTCGCTCGACTGGGAGCGCATCAACGACCGCTTCGCGCTGTCGCTGCAACGCGTGGTGGACGACGCGCAGCCCGCGCTTCCCGACTTTCTTCCCTTCAAGGCCACGGTGCGCTAGCGATGCCCCAGGTACGTTCCGTCTTCATCTCCGACGTCCATCTCGGCACCCGCGCGTGCCAGGCGGGGCCTCTGCTCGACTTCCTGCGCGAGCACCCGTCGGACTACCTCTACATGGTCGGCGACATCGTCGATTTCTGGGCCATGAACCGCGGCATCCAGTGGAGCGTGATGCAGAACACCGTGGTGCAGAAGGTGCTGCGCCGCGCGCGCCAGGGCTGCAAGGTGTTCCTCGTTCCCGGCAACCACGACGAGGCGCTGCGCGAGTACGCGGGGATCGCGTTCGGCGACATCCGCGTGGAATCCGAGTGGGTGCATGAAGCCGCCGACGGCCGGCGCTACTGGGTCGTGCATGGCGACGAGTACGACCAGGTCACGCGCCACCACCGCTGGGTCGCGCTGTTGGGCGACGTTGCGTACAACACGCTGGTGCGCATCAACCTGTGGCTGTCGCGCGTGCGCCGGCTGTTGCGCCGCCCCGGCTACTGGTCGCTGGCGGGGTATGCGAAGCAGAAGGTGAAGCGTGCGGTGAGCTTCATCTTCGACTTCGAGTCCTCGATCGCCCACGCGACGCGGCGCAAGGGGCTGGACGGGGTGATCTGCGGCCACATCCACTGGGCGGCGGACACCGAGATCGAAGGCGTGCGCTACCTGAACTGCGGCGACTGGGTGGATAGCTGCACTGCGATCGTCGAGCACCTCGACGGGCGCATGGAAGTGGTGCGCTGGGGCGTGCCGCGAGCCTACGCCGCGGCGCAGCCGGTGTTCGATCGGGCGGACCTGCCGGGGCTGGTGACGGCCCGCATGGCGGACCCGTCCGCATCGGGCGACGTGCGCCGGCGCATGCCCTGACCAAGGCAATCGCAGGAACGAATCGCAGGGTGGAAAAGCGCAGCAAGCGTAGGTCGGGTTGAGCGCAGCGAAGCCCGACAGCAGCGGTTCCCTGTGGCGCCGAACGTTGGGCTTCGCTGCGCTCAACCCAACCTACACGCTTCACGTAGGCAGCGCCTTCCTCCGCATGCATCGGGCGAACCCTCATCCACGACCACGGTTTACGGCCGCGTACGGCGCCCCGATCGACGGCGCCTGCCGACACCCGTCAGTCGTTGTCCTTCAGCCACGCCGGCAGCGTCCGGTTGCCGGCGTTCTCCTGCACGTACTGGCGGATCAGGCGGCGCACGACCTGCGAGGGCGTCAGGTCCTTGCTGGCGCAGATTTCCTCGAAGAGCTTCTTCTTCTCCGGGTCGATCAGCAAGGTCAGGCGGGCGGTTCGGTTCTCTTTCATCACGCGTTGGCGACTGCGGCGATTAACATCAAATTAACATTGAAAGCAGCATTGATATTAATGTAGTGTGCAACAAATACGAACGCAATGACACACTCCTCGGGGGGAGAGCGCGTGCTGGTTCTCGACTGGATCCTGATCGTCATCGCGGGCTGGCTCGCGTTGGGGGTCGCCGGGATCGGCGCACTGCGCAACACCGCGTTCGTCGCCCGCGTGCTGTTCCCGGCCGGGGCCGTGCTGGCGGTGGCGCTCGCGGGCCTCGCCGTCGCCGGGCTGCTCGGCACCCCGGAAACCGCGGTGCTCGCCATCGGACTGCCGGACCTGCCTTTCCACCTGCGGCTCGACGGCTTGTCGGCCTTCTTCCTGCTCGTGATCGGCGCGATCTCCTTCGGCATCTCGATCTTCGCCGCGGGCTACTTCCGTCACGGCGAGGGCACGCCGCCCGGGCTGATGTGCCTCGAATACCACCTCTTCCTCGCCAGCATGGCGCTGGTCGTGCTGGCCGACGACGCCTACGCCTTCATGGTGATGTGGGAAACGATGGCGCTGTCCTCGTTCTTCCTCGTCACCGCGAACCACCGCGTGCCGGCGATCCGCGAGGCGGGTTTCCTGTACCTGCTCATCGCCCATATCGGCGCGATCGGAATCCTGCTGTGCTTCGGCGTGCTGCAGGCCAACACCGGCGACTACACCTTCGCCAACATGCGCGCGCAGTCGCTGTCGCCGCTGTGGGCCTCGGCCGCGTTCCTGCTCGCGACCGTGGGCTTCGGGGCGAAGGCGGGCATCCTGCCGCTGCACGTGTGGCTGCCGGAGGCCCATCCGGCGGCGCCGTCGCCGGTGTCCGCGCTGATGAGCGCCGTGATGCTGAAGACCGCGATCTACGGCCTGCTGCGCGTGAGCTTCGACCTGCTCGGCGCGCAGCAGTGGTGGTGGGGCGTGCTGCTGCTGGCGGTCGGCCTCGCAACGGCGCTGTACGGCGTCGTGTTCAGCGCGGTGCAGACCGACATGAAGCGCCTGCTCGCGTATTCGTCGATCGAGAACATCGGCCTGCTCTTCGTCGGCATCGGCCTCGGCGTGCTGTTCAACGCCTACGGGATGAAGGCGCTGTCGGCGCTGGCGCTGACCGCGGCGCTGTACCACGTCGTCGGCCATGCCTTCTTCAAGAGCCTGCTGTTCCTCGCGACCGGTTCGGTGCTGCACGCGACCGGCGAGCGCAGTCTCGGCAAGCTGGGCGGCCTGATGCGGCGCATGCCCTGGGTCGCGTGGCTGTCGCTCGTCGGCGTGCTCGCGAGTTCGGGCCTGCCGCCGTTCTCCGGCTTCGTGTCCGAATGGCTGCTGCTGCAGAGCTTCCTGTTCACGACGGGCCTGCCGGACTCCTTCCTCAACATGCTGGTGCCGGTGCTCGCCGCGGGTATCGCGCTGGTCGCCGCGCTCGCCGGTTACACGATGGTGAAGTTCTACGGCGTGATCTTCCTCGGCCAGCCGCGCGAGCCCAAGCTCGCCGACGCGCATCCGGCCTCGCCGCTCGAGCGTGCCGGCCTCGTGTGGCTCGGCGCGGGCTGTGTGCTGCTGGGCCTCTTTCCGGTGGCGGTGATCGGCCTGATCGACCCCGTCACACGCCTGCTGGTTGGCGGGGGGATTGCCGAGACGGTGCGCGCGAACGGCTGGTTGCTGCTGTCGCCGAGTTCGCCCGACCGTGCGAGCTACAGTCCGCTCGTGTTTCTCGGCGTCGTCAGCCTGGCGGTGCTGCTCGCGGTGGTGCTCGTGCGCAAGCTCTATCACGGGCGCCTGCGCCGCGCGCCGGCGTGGGACTGCGGCTATCCGGCGCAGACCGCGCGCATGCAGGATACGGCCGAGGGCTTCGGCCAGCCGATCCGCCAGATCTTCGAACCCTTCTTCCGCATGCGGCGCGAGCTGCCGTCGCCGTTCGACGCGAAACCGCATTACCGCGTCACGATCGAGGACCATTTCTGGCACTGGCTGTACCTGCCGGTCGCGCGGCTCACGTCCGCCATCGCGCGCGGCGTGGGGCGGCTGCAGCAGGGGCGCATCGCGATCTACCTGCTGTACAGCTTCGTGACCCTGATGGTCCTGCTGGTGGTGGTGAAATCATGAGCATCGTCGGCCTGTTCGCGCAGTTGCTTGCCATCCTGCTCGCGCTGGCGCTGGCGCCCCTGCTGACGGGCTGGGTGAACCAGTGGCGCGCGTGGCTGCAGGGGCGGCGCGCGCCGGGCCTGCTGCAGCCCTATCGCGTGCTGCACAAGCTGTTCAACAAGGAGTCGGTCGTTGCCGAGCACGCAACGCCGATCTTCCGCGTCGCCCCCTACATCATGTTCGGCTGCATGGCGCTCGCGTGCGGCATCGCGCCGACGCTGTCGACCGACCTGCCGCTGGCGCCGGCGGCGGACGCGATCGCGCTGGTCGGCCTGTTCGCGCTCGCGCGCGTGTTCATCTCGCTCGCGGCGATGGACATCGGCACCTCCTTCGGCACGCTCGGCGCGCGGCGCGAGATGCTGATCGGCTTCCTCGCCGAGCCGGCGCTGCTGATGGTGCTGTTCTCGGCCTCGCTGATCACGCGGTCGACTTCGCTCGCGATGATCGTCGAAACGCTCGCGCACCAGCCCTTCGCGATCTATCCGAGCCTCGCGGTGGCGGGCGTCGCCTTCACGATGGTGTCGCTGGCGGAGAACGCGCGCGTGCCGGTCGACAACCCGACCACCCACCTCGAGCTGACGATGATCCACGAGGCGCTGATCCTCGAATACTCGGGGCGCCATCTGGCGCTGGTCGAATGGGCGGCGTCGCTGAAACTGTTCGCGTATTCGTGCATCGGTCTCGCGCTGTTCGTGCCGTGGGGCGTGGCCGAGGCGGGGACGCCGGTCGCGATCCTGTTCGCGATTCCGATGCTGGTCGTGAAGCTCGCGGTCGGCGGCGTGCTGCTCGCGCTGATCGAGACGATCAACGCGAAGATGCGCCTGTTCCGCGTGCCGGAGTTCCTCGCGACGGCCTTCCTGCTCGCGGTGATCGCGCTGCTGGTGCACGTGTTGCTCGGAGCATGAGGCCATGAATACGCTCCTCGCCCAGTCGATCAACCTCTTCGCGGTGGTGCTGCTCGTGCTCGCGTTCGCGATGATCGCGCAGCGCCGCATCCTGACGCTGATCCACCTGTTCACCTTGCAGGGCGCGGCGCTGGCGGTGGCGACGCTGATCGTCGGCTATCTCACCGGCCAGCACCACCTGTACTTCTCCGCGGCGCTGACCTTCGTGCTCAAGGTGATCCTGATCCCGATCCTGCTGCACCGGGTGATCCAGCGCCTCAACGTGCGCTGGGACGTCGAGACCCTGTTCAACATCCCGACGACGATGCTGATCGGCATCGTGCTGGTGATCTTCGCCTTCAACCTCGCGGCGCCGATCGCGGGGCTGTCGACCTCGATCGCGCGCGGCACGCTCGGCATCGCGCTCGCGTGCGTGCTGCTGTCCTTCCTGATGATGATCGTGCGTGCGAAGGCGGTGCCGCAGGTGATCGGCTTCCTGTCGATGGAGAACGGCCTGTTCTTCGCGGCCACCGCGGCGACCAGCGGGATGCCGATGATCGTCGAGCTGGGCATCGCGTTCGACGTGCTGGTCGGCATCCTGATCCTCGGCGTGTTCATGTTCCAGATCCGCGAGCAGTTCGACAGCCTGGACATCCGCCATCTCGAAAAGCTGAAGGAAGACTGATGGATCCGCTCCTCCTCGTCCTCGCGTTTCCGTTGCTGGGCGGCGTGCTGCTCGCCTTGTGGGGCGACCGGGAGCGGGCCGGCGACCTGAACGCCGCGATGAGCCTGCTCACCCTCGCGGCATCCGTCTGGCTCACGGCGATCGTCGTGCGCGACGGGCCGCTCACGGTGTGGGGCGAGTGGTTCTTCGTCGATCCGCTGAACGTCTTCCTCGTCACCCTGACCGCCTTCGTCGGCTTCACGACCTCGCTGTTCTCGCGCCCCTACATGCGCATCGAGCGCGACCACGGCAAGATGACGCCCGGGCGGATGCGGCTCTTCCACAGCATGTACCAGCTTTTCAACGGCATGATGCTGGTTGCGCTGACGACCAACAACCTCGGCATCCTGTGGGTGGCGATGGAGGCGGCGACGCTGACGACGGTGCTGCTGGTGTCGGTGTATCGCACGCCGGCGAGCCTGGAGGCGGCGTGGAAGTACTTCATCCTGTGCGGCGTGGGCATCGCGCAGGCGCTGTTCGGCACGATCCTGCTCTACCTCGCGGCCGAGCGTGCGATCGGCGGCGGCGACGGGGCGCTGCTGTGGACGCACCTGGCGCAGTCCAAGCATCTGCTCGACCCGGAGATCCTGTCGCTGGCCTTCGTCTTCCTGCTCCTCGGCTACGGCACGAAAGTGGGCCTGGTGCCGGTGCACAACTGGCTGCCCGACGCGCATGCGGAAGGTCCGACGCCGATATCGGCGGTGCTGTCGGGCCTGCTGCTGAACGTCGCGCTGTACGCGGTGCTGCGCTGCAAGGTTCTCGCCGACGGGGCGCTCGCGAACGGACTGCCGGGGCGCATGATGATCGGCTTCGGCCTCGTCACCGTCGTCGTCGCGGCCTTCTTCCTGTTGCGCCAGCGCGACGTCAAGCGCATGTTCGCGTATTCGTCGATCGAACACATGGGCCTGATGACCTTCGCGTTCGGCCTGGGCGGTCCGATCGCGAACTTCGCCGGACTGCTGCACATGACCGTGCATGCGCTGGTGAAGTCGGCGATCTTCTTTGCGGTCGGGCATGCGGCGCAGAAGGCCGGTTCGCAGGCGATGGAGGACATCCGCGGCCTGCTGAAGGTGAGTCCGACGGTCGGCTGGGGCCTGATGCTGGGCTCGCTGGCGATCCTCGGCATGCCGCCCTTCGGCGTGTTCGCGAGCGAGTTCCTGATCCTGACGACGGCGATGCGCGAGGCGCCGTGGGCCACGCCCTTCCTGCTGGTCGCGCTGGGCGTCGCGTTCGCGGCGATCTTCGGGCGCGTGCAGCCGATGGTGTTCGGCGAGACCTCGCTGCGCCCGCTCGCCCACCCGCCGGCGCTGCTGCCGGTGTTCGTCCATCTCGGGCTCGCGCTGATGTTGGGGCTTTACATCCCGCCCTACCTCGACGGCTGGTACCGGCAGGCGGCCCTGATGATCGGAGGCTGAACGTGGAGTTCTTCGGACTCGATTGCCACTTCGAACGGCTCGACGCGCCCGTGCCGATCTTCGGCGCGCGGGTGCACGCCGCGCAGTGGAGCGCGCTGGCGCTGGCCGTGGCGGAGGCGAAGGGGCGGCTCGTGAGCCTGTGGGGCAGCGACGAGCGCGCCGCGGGCGACGGCTTCGCGGTGTCGGCGGCGTACGCGAGCGCGGACGGGCTGCTGTGGGCGAAGCTGGGCCTGGATGCGGCAAAGCCGGTCTACCCGGACATCTCGCGCTTCTTCCCCGCCGCGATCCGCATGCAGCGCGCCGCGCGCGACCTGGTCGGCGTCGAGGCCGAAGATGCGGGCGACGGCCGCCCGTGGCTGCGTCACGGCGCGTGGCCGGCGGACTATTTTCCGCTGCGCCTCGACAACACCGGCCAGGAGCGCTTCGAGGCGCACGCCGATGCCTACCCCTTCGTCCTCGTCGAAGGCGACGGCGTGCACGAGATTCCGGTCGGGCCGGTGCATGCCGGCACGATCGAGCCGGGGCATTTCCGCTTCTCGGTGGTCGGCGAGAAGGTGCTGCGGTTGGAGGAGCGGCTGGGTTACAAGCACAAGGGCATCGAGCGCCGTTTCATGGGCATGGACACCGACGAGGGTGCGCGCCTCGCCGGGCGGGTGTCGGGCGACAGCACCGTCGCGTACGCGTGGGCCTACGCGATGGCGGCGGAATCGCTGGTCGGAGCGAAGGCGCCCGAGCGCGCGGTGTGGCTGCGGGCGCTGTTCCTGGAGCGCGAGCGTGTCGCGAATCACCTCGGCGACCTCGGCGCGCTCGGCAACGATGCCGCGTTCGGCTTCGCCCTCGCGCAGTTCTCGCGCCTGCGCGAAGACTGGCTGCGCCTGAATCGCGAGTGCTTCGGCCACCGCCTGATGATGGACTGCGTCCGTCCCGGCGGCGTCGCGCGCGATCTCGACGCGGACGGCGGCGCTAAGTTGCGCCGCCAGGTCGCGGACATCGCGCGCGAAGTTGCCGAGCTGAGGGACATCTACGAGGAGCACGCCGGGCTGCAGGACCGTCTCGTGACGACCGGCCGCGTCACCCCGGAACTCGCCGCGCGCCTGGGGCTGACGGGGCTTGCCGGACGGGCGAGCGGTCAGGCGGCCGACCTGCGCGCAGACTTCCCGTGGCCGCCCTATGACGGCCTCGCGGTGAAGGCCTGCACGCATCGCAACGGCGACGTCGCGGCGCGCGTCGCGATGCGTTTCGACGAGTGCTTCGCATCGCTGCGGCTGATCGAGGCGCTGATCGTCGGGCTGCCAGGCGGCGCGGTCCACGAGCCGGTCCTCGCGACGCGGGACGGCGTCGGCGCCGGCTGGGTCGAAGGCTGGCGCGGCGAAGTGTTCGTCGCGCTGGAGACCAACGCGCAGGGGCGTATCGCGCGCTGCCACTGCCACGATCCTTCGTGGCAGAACTGGCCGGTGCTGGAGCACGCGATCATCGGCAACATCGTTCCGGACTTCCCGCTGATCAACAAGTCCTTCAATCTCAGCTATTCGGGGCAGGACCTGTAATGTGGCACATCCTGAAATACGTCGCGCGCCGCGGCCGTGTCACCGAGCCGCCGCCCGAACCGCTGGCGGGCGCGCGCCGCCCCGCGCACCTGATCCATGACGAGCTCCTCGCCATCCTCGGCCGCGCGCTGGCGATCCGGCACGTCGATGCCGGCTCGTGCAACGGCTGCGAGCTCGAGATCAATGCGCTGAACAACCCCTATTACAACATCGAGGGCCTGGGCATCCGATTCGTCGCCAGTCCCCGCCATGCCGATATGCTGCTCGTGACCGGGCCCGTGTCGCGCCACATGGAGGTCGCGTTGCGGCGCACCTACGACGCGACACCCGCGCCCAAGCTGGTCGTCGCGGTGGGGGACTGCGGTTGCAACGGCGGCATCTTCGGCGAGAGCTACGCGAGTTGCGGCGGCGTGGCGAACGTGATCCCGGTCGACGTGGCCGTGCCGGGCTGTCCGCCTCCGCCGGCGGAGCTCCTCGCGGGGATCCTGACGGCGGTTCGGGCGCGCGGGGAGGGCGAGGCCGCTCAGGCGGACTTCGCGCCCGGATTCAACTGAGGTCGCGGCCGGGAAGCAGTGCCCCGGCCGCGACCGATCAGCCGGCGGCGATCTTCAGCGCGAGCCGCGCGACCGCGGCGCCGACGGCCTCGACCGAGGTCCGCACGCGCGCATCGTGCAGTTCGCCTTCCGTGTCGAAGGCGGTGTCCGCCTTGGGCACGCCGACCTGATCGGGCACGACGAGGAAGCCGAGGTTGGAGAGGTATTGCCGCGTGTGCTGCAGCGAGCGGATGCCCCCGAGCGCGCCGGGCGAGGCGGCGACGATGCCGGCGGGCTTGCCGCGTACATGCACCGTGCCGGGTTTGCCCGAGCCGTCCGGCAGCGGGCGCGAGAGCCAGTCGAAAGTGTTCTTCACCAAGGGCGGAAAGAAGCCGTTGTATTCCGGTGTCGCGAGCAGCAGGCCGTGGTGTTCGGCGAACAGCGCCTGCAGGCGCGCGGCGGCGGGCGGGATGCCTTCGGCTGCTTCGAGGTCGCCGTCGTAGAGCGGCATCGCGTGGTCACGCGGCTCGTACAGCGTGGCCTCCGCGCCGGCCTGCTCGGCGCCGCGCACGAGCACGGCGAGCAGGCGGCGGTTCCACGAATCCCGGCGGGCGCTGCCGGGCATGGCGAGGAGTCGGACGGGGGGCATCGGGGCGTCTCCTGAGGTAGTGGCATTGGGTTGGTCGAATATGCACCTACGATCGGGGAACGTCCCGGCAGTTCATTTGCTGCGTGCCTGCCACCATGCGTCGAGGCTCCACGCGCCCGCGCCATGCGCGGCCAGCATCAGCATGCCGCCCGCGATCGCGAGGTTCTTCATGAACATGATGGACTGCATCTGGTTCGCGAAGTCGGTATGGAAGATCAGCGCGGTGAGGATGCAGAACGCGGCGAGTCCCGCGGCTGCAAGCCGGGTGAGGGCGCCGAAGAGTACGCCCAGACCGCCGCCGAGCTCGGCGAAGATCACCAGCGGAAGCAATGCGCCGCTGACGCCCATCGAAGCCATGTACTGCTGGGTGCCCGCGTAGCCGGCGCCGAGTTTGCCCCAGCCGGCGATGATGAACATGAACGCGAGAAGAATGCGTGCGACGAGCACGGTTGCGTCTTTCATCGACTTCTCCTTTCAGGATCGGGCGTGTCGCCCTTCTATCGATGTAGTCGAAATACGACGCATTTGCAGGCCGTCCCGGTCTGGAACGGCCTGCGGGGCACTGCCGGCAGGGATTACTTCGGGATCTTCACGACGTGCAGCAGGTTGGTGCTGCCGCTGCGCCCGAAGGGCAGCCCCGCGATGATCACGACGTCGTCGCCGGGCTGCGCGAAGCCATGCGTGACGACCGCGGCGCTCGCGTGCTCGACCATCTCCGCGACGTCATGCACGTCCTCGAACGGTACCGGATGCACGCCCCACACGAGCGCGAGACGACGGGCGGTCGCGAGTTGCGGCGTGAGGCCCAGGATCGGCGTGCTCGGGCGTTCGCGGCTCGCGCGCAGGCAGCTGAAGCCGCTCGCGCTGTAGGCGACGGTCGCGGCGGGGTTCAGCAGCGCGGTTACGCGGCGTAGTGCGCAGCAGATCGCTTCGGGGGTGTTGGCCGCTGCCGGCGTGTGGCTCGCTTCGAGGCCGGTGCGCCAGTCGGGGTCCTGCTCGACCTCGGTGATGATGCGGTCCATGATCGTGACCGCCTCGACCGGATACTGGCCGGACGCGGATTCCGCCGACAGCATCACCGCGTCGGCGCCGTCGTAGATCGCGGTGGCGACGTCGGAGGCTTCGGCGCGTGTGGGCACCGGTGCGCTGATCATCGATTCGAGCATCTGCGTCGCGACGACGACCGGTTTGCCGGCGGCGCGGGCAGCGCGGACGATGCGCTTCTGCAGGATGGGCACCTGCTGCGGCGGTAGCTCCACGCCGAGGTCGCCGCGCGCGACCATGATGCCGTCGGCGAGCGCGACGATCTCGTCGAGGCGCTCGATCGCGGCCGGCTTTTCCAGCTTGGCCATGATCCAGGCGCGGTCGCCGATGATTTCGCGCGCCTCGCGGACGTCCTCGGGGCGCTGCACGAAGGACAGCGCGACCCAGTCGACGCCCAGCGACAGGCCGTAGTCGAGGTCGGCGAGATCCTTGGGCGTGAGCGGCGAGATCGGCAGCACGACGCCGGGCACATTGACGCCCTTGCGGTCGGACAGCGGGCCGCCGACGAGCACCGTGGTGTCGGCGAAGTCGGGGCCGAAGGCCTCCACGCGCAGGCGCAGCTTGCCGTCGTCGAGCAGCAGTTCCGTGCCGGTTTCGAGCGCGGCGAAGATCTCGGGATGGGGCAGGTTGGCGCGCTTGGCGTCGCCCTCCGTCGCGTCGAGGTCGAGACGGAAGCGGCTGCCGGCAGCGAGCATGACCTTGCCGTCGGCGAGCTTGCCGATGCGCAGCTTCGGCCCCTGCAGGTCCATCAGGATGCCGATCGGGCGGCCGACCTCGCGCTCGATGTCGCGGATCTGGCGCAGCCGCTCGGCGTGGTCGGCGTGGGTGCCGTGGCTGAAGTTCAGGCGGAACACGTCGGCGCCGGCCTCGACCAGCGCGCGGATGCGCTCGGGGCTGGAACTCGACGGGCCGAGCGTCGCGAGGATGCGCGACTGGCGATGGCGTCTCATGGGTGTCTCCTCATTGTTTTTGGGTGGCTTCCGGTCGTCTTTACTGACGGCTTCGGGCGGAGGCGATGAGTAGGGCGGGAAAGCCGCAGGCCGAATGTGGCAACTGCGCCGCCAATCCAATGGCCGGAAGTGCTTCGACCGCCGCGTGGCGGGAGGCGCTTCGCTTTCCCGCCCTACGTTTCCATTGTTACTGCGCGAGGGCGGCGATGCCTGCGCGCGCGATCTGTGCGTCGTCGCTTGCCTTGACGCCCGACACGCCGACCGCGCCGATCACGGTGCCGTCGACGACGATGGGCTCGCCGCCTTCCAGCGGCACGACCGGCATCGCCAGCGCCGCGAAGCGGCCACCGTTGATCATGTCCTCCAGCGCCTTGCTGGGCTTGCCCGCCATCACGCTGGTGCGCGCTTTTTCCGGCGCGATCAGCGAGCTCGACAGCGGCGCGCCGTCCAGGCGCTGCAGCCACAGCGCGTGGCCGCCGGCGTCGCATACGGCGATCGTGACGGCCCAGCCGTTGCGCAGCGCTTCGGCTTCGGCCGCGGCGGCGATGCGCTTGACGTCGTCTAGGGTGAGGGTCTGGATGGTTTTCATGAATTTCTCCTGTTCTTGGGGGTATGTTGGATTCGGACGTAGGGCGGGAAAGCGCAGCGCCTCCCGCCATCATCGGTGCAGGTTCGATCGCTGCTTGGCGGGGTGCGCTGCGCTTCCCCGCCCTACGAGTTGCCTTCGGTTAGAGCACCAGGATGGCGCGGAAGTCATTGACGTTGGTGAGCGTCGGGCCGGTCACCAGCGAGTCGCCCAGCGCCTCGAAGAAGCCGTGGCCGTCGTTGTTCGCGAGGGCATCGCGCGGGCGGATGCCCTGTGCCCAAGCGCGTGCCAGGGTGTCGGGGGCGATGAAGGCGCCGGCGATCTCTTCGAGGCCGTCCACGCCGTCGGTGTCGCCCGCGACCGCATGGACGCCCGGTTCGCCATCGAGGGCGACCGCGAGCGAGAGCAGAAACTCGACGTTGCGTCCGCCGCGCCCCTGGCCGCGCACGGTCACGGTTGTCTCGCCGCCGGACAATAGCACGCAGGGGGCGGCGACCGGCTGGCGGTGGCGGCGCGCCTGCAGTGCGATGCCGGCCATCACCTTGCCGACGTCGCGCGCTTCGCCCTCGATGCTGTCGCCGAGCAGCACCGGCGTGTAGCCCGCGCAGGCGGCGACTTTCGCGGCCGCTTCGAGCGCCATCTGCGGCGTGGCGATGAGGGTGGTCGTCACGCGCGCGAGGCGCGGGTCACCCGGCTTGATCGATTCGCCCGCGCCGCTCTCGAGCTGCGCGCGCGCGGCCGCCGGCAGCTCGATGCCGTAGCGCGCGACGATCTCCAGCGCGTCGGCGCAACTCGTCGGGTCGCCGACCGTGGGGCCGGAGGCAATGTCGATCGGGTTGTCGCCGGGTACGTCCGAGATCAGCAGGTTCACGACCCGCGCCGGATGGCAGGCCGCCGCGAGCCGCCCGCCCTTGATCGCGGAGAGGTGGCGGCGCACGCAGTTCATCTCGGAGATCGTCGCGCCGGATTTCAGCAGCGCGCGGTTGATCGCCTGCTTGTCCTCCAGCGTGATGCCTTCGGCCGGGAGCGGCATCAGCGCCGAGCCGCCGCCCGAGATCAGGCAGATCACGAGGTCGTCTTCGGTGAGGCCTTGCACGGTTTCCAGCATGCCGCGCGCGGCAGCGAGCCCCGCGGCGTCGGGCACGGGGTGGGCGGCCTCGACGATGGTGATGCGCTCGCACGGCACGGCGTAGCCGTAGCGGGTGACGACGAGGCCGGAGAGCGGCCCCGGCCAGCTGCGCTCCAGCGCCTGCGCCATCGCGGCCGAGGCCTTGCCGGCGCCGATGACGACGGTGCGGCCCTTCGGCGGCGCAGGCAGGTGGCGCGGGATGCAGCGCTCGGGCTGGGCGGCCTGCACGGCCGCGGTGAACATCTCTCGCAGCAGGGCGCGGATGTCGGGTTCAGTGCTCATGGCGGGATCCGTATCGGGGTAGAAGGGCTGGATGGGCGGCTGAGCTCATCGGTACCGCTATTAACTTGGGAACCAAAGATATGACGTCTGCTCGGGCACGTTGATCCTCCCCCTTGAAGGGGAGGGAGCGGCCGGGCAGCACTCAACCTGAGATCACGTAATCGCTTGCCGGGCTAATTAGCGCAGGCCGGATGTTCGCCCACGAGGCGGTCCGGCGAACATCCGGGATTACGCGCATTGCCTAGCGGCTTGCCGCTTATTGACCAATCTCGAAGTTCGCCATCTTCTCCAGCGCCTGCACCATTGCCGAGTGGTCGCGGCCGGCGCCACCGTGCGCAGCGCAGGCGTTGAACAGTTCCTGCGCGGTTGCGGTGTTGGGCAGCGACATGCCGATCTGGCGCGCGACGGTCAGCGCGAGGTTCAGGTCCTTCTGGTGCAGCTCGATGCGGAAGCCCGGGTCGAAGGTGCGCTTGATCATGCGCTCGCCGTGCACTTCGAGGATGCGCGACGACGCGAAGCCGCCCATCAGCGCCTCGCGCACGCGGGCCGGGTCGGCGCCGTTCTTCGCCGCGAACAGCAGCGCCTCGGCGACCGCCTCGATGTTGAGCGCGACGATGATCTGGTTGGCGACCTTGCAGGTCTGGCCATCGCCGTTCTTGCCCACCAGCGTGATGTTCTTGCCCATCAGCTGGAACAGCGGCAGCGCCTTCTCGAAGGTCGAGTGCTTGCCGCCGACCATGATCGACAGCGTGCCGGCCTTCGCCCCGACCTGGCCGCCCGAGACCGGCGCGTCGAGGTATTCGCAGCCCAGGTCGTTGATGCGCTGCGCGAACTGCTTGGTCGCGACCGGGCTGATCGAGCTCATGTCGATGACGATCTTGCCCGCCGACAGACCTTCGGCGACGCCGTTCGCGGCGAACAGCGCCTCTTCGACGTTGGGGGTGTCGGGCACCATCAGGATGATGAACTCGGACTTCTGTGCGACTTCGCGCGCGGTCTCGCAGGCGGTAGCGCCGGCATCGACGATCTGGCGCGGCATCTTGCCGTGGGTATTCACGAACAGCGTGTGACCGCCGTCGATGAGGTGCTGGGCCATCGGGGTGCCCATGATGCCGAGTCCGATGAATCCGATGTTTGCCATGATGATTTCTCCTTTCCTTGTATGTGATGTGGTCTCTGTCGTGGTCGGGGGCTTTCGTAGGGCGGGAAAGCGCAGCGCATCCCGCCATGCGGCGGTGCCCGCTCGAGGTACCGGTTTGGCGGGATGCGCCTTCGGCTTTCCCGCCCTACGAGGTCATCAGCGCGTCAGCGTCTCGATCCAGCCCAATCCTTCGCGCGTCGTCGCGGCCGGCTTGTACTCGCAGCCGATCCAGCCCTCGTAGCCGCTACGGTCGATGAAGTCGAACAGGAATCGCCAGTTGATCTCGCCGGTGCCCGGCTCGTTGCGGCCCGGGTTGTCGGCGAGCTGGATGTGGGCGATCTGCGGCAGGTAGCGCTTGATCGTGTTCGCCAGTTCGCCTTCCATGCGCTGTGCGTGGTAGATGTCGTACTGGATGAAGAGGTTGTCCGAGCCCACCGCTTCCAGGATCTCCGCCGCCTGCGCGGTGCGGTTCAGATAGAAGCCGGGGATGTCCCAGGTGTTGATCGGCTCGACCAGCAGGCGGATGCCCGCGTCCTTCAGCTCGCTCGCGGCGAAACGCAGGTTCTCGATGAAGGTCTCGCGCACGCGCCCCGCGTCGACGCCGGCGGGCGTCTTGCCGGCGAGGCAGTTCACCTGCGTGCAGCCGAGCGCCTGCGCGTACTCGATCGCGCGGCCGACGCCGTCCTGGAACTCGCCGACACGCGCCGGATCGCAGGCGATGCCGCGCTCGCCGGCTTCCCAGTTGCCGGCCGGCAGGTTGTGCAGCACCTGGGTGAGGCCGTAGCGGTCGAGCTTCTCGGCGAGTTCATCCTTGCGGAAGGCATAGGGGAAGAGGTACTCGACACCCTTGAAGCCGGCATCGGCGGCGGCCTCGAAGCGGTCGAGGAAGGCGTGCTCGTTGAAGAGCATCGTCAGGTTGGCAGCGAATTTTGGCATTTCATTTACTCCCGGTGTTTCGTGGCGACGTAGGTTGGGCTGACGCAGGAAGCCACAACAACTGTGGGTTCCCGTGGCGCCGAACGTTGGGCTTCGCGGGGCTCAGCCCAACCTACGCCAGAAAGGGACGTTGGCATGTGCCGGGCGGGGTCTTCCCGCCACAACGGTGGCTCAGTCGAGCAGCGCCACCGCCGTCGGCGCATCCGCGCGCCCTTCGGCCAGCGCCTCGAATTCGTTGATCGCGTTGATCTCGGTGCCCATCGCGATGTTCGTGACGCGTTCGAGGATGATCTCGACCACGACCGGCACGCGGAACTCCTCCATCCATGCCTTGGCCTGGGCGAACGCTGGCTGGACGTCCTCGGGTTTCCTCACCCGGATCGCCTTGCAGCCCAGCCCTTCGACCACGCCGATGTGATCGACGCCGTAGCCTTCGGTCTCTGGCGCGTTGATGTTCTCGAACGCGAGCTGCACGCAGTAGTCCATGTCGAAGCCGCGCTGCGACTGGCGGATCAGGCCGAGGTAGGCGTTATTCACGACCACATGGATGTAGGGCAGCTTGAACTGCGCGCCCACCGCCAGCTCCTCGATCATGAACTGGAAGTCGTAGTCGCCCGAGATCGCGACGACCTTGCGCTTCGGGTCCGCGGCGCACACGCCGAGGGCCGCCGGCACGGTCCAGCCGAGCGGGCCCGCCTGGCCGCAGTTGATCCAGTGGCGCTCCTTGTACACATGCAGGAACTGCGCGGCGGCGATCTGCGACAGGCCGATGGTCGTGACGTAGCAGGTGTCCTTGCCGAAGGACTTGTTCATCTCTTCATACACGCGCTGCGGCTTCATCGGCACTTCGTCGAAGTGCGTCTTGCGCAGCATCGTGCGCTTGCGGCCCTGGCATTCCTCGACCCACTGGCGGCGGTCGGGCAGATCGCCGGCGGCCTTCATCTCGCGGGCGACTTCGATCAGGCGGTCGAGCGCCAGGCCGGCATCCGAGACGATGCCGTAGTCCGGCCCGAACACGCGGCCGATCTGCGTCGGCTCGATGTCGATATGCACGAACTTGCGCCCTTCCGTATACACCTCGACCGAGCCGGTGTGGCGGTTCGCCCAGCGGTTGCCGACGCCGATCACGAAGTCGGACGCGAGCATCGTCGCGTTGCCGTAGCGGTGCGAGGTCTGCAGCCCGACCATGCCGACCATGAGCGGATGGTCGTCGGGAATCGAACCCCAGCCCATCAGCGTCGGGATCACCGGCACGCCCATGATCTCGGCGAACTGCTGCAGCTTCGCGGCCGCGTCGGCATTGATCACGCCACCGCCGGCGACGATCAGCGGGCGCTCGGCGGCGTTCAGCATCGCGATCGCCTTCTCGGCCTGCGCACGGGTCGCGGCGGGCTTGTACACCGGCAGCGGCTCGTAGGTGTCGATGTCGAACTCGATCTCGGCCATCTGCACGTCGAAGGGCAGGTCGATCAGCACCGGGCCGGGGCGGCCCGAGCGCATGATGTGGAAGGCCTGCTGGAACACGCGCGGCACCAGCGCCGGCTCGCGCACGGTCACCGCCCACTTGGTCACGGGCTTGGCGATCGACTCGATATCGACGGCCTGGAAGTCCTCCTTGTACAGGCGGGCGCGCGGCGCCTGGCCGGTGATGCAGAGGATGGGTATCGAATCGGCCGACGCGGAGTACAGCCCCGTGATCATGTCGGTTCCCGCCGGGCCCGAGGTGCCGATGCACACGCCGATGTTGCCGGCCTTCGTGCGGGTGTAGCCCTCGGCCATGTGCGAGGCGCCCTCGACGTGGCGGGCGAGGTAGTGCTTGAAGCTGCCATCCTTGCGCAGCGCCGAATACAGCGGGTTGATCGCCGCGCCGGGAATGCCGAACAGCGTCGTGATCCCTTCCTTGCGCAACACCGCTGCGGCGGCGTCGACTGCTCTCATGCGGGCCATGGTTGTCTCCTCCTGTTCCTGATTTCGGCTTGATGCCGCTGATTGACGTTGGATGCAGGATAGGGAGGAACGCAGGCAGAATGAATTGGAGCGGGGGTCCTTTCTGTCGATACTTCAAGTATCGGATGCCTGCCGACAAGGGCGCGCCGGAAATGAAAAGCCCCCGGCGGGGCGCCGGGGGCTCGGGGCTGTCGTATGCCGTGGTCGCCTGTCGGGCGGCGTGCGGCGTTGCGTCGTGGTGGTCGGGATCAATGGGTGATCTCGTGGCCGATGATGCCGCCGACCGCTGCACCGCCCACTGCGCCGGCAGTCGAACCGGTCACGGCGTGGCCCACCCCTGCGCCGACCGCGGCGCCGAGAACGGTGCCGCCGGTGTGCGTGCAGGCCGACAGGCTGAAGGCGGTGACCACGACGACGAGAATCGATTTCAGGCTTTGGCTTTTCATGATGTGCTCCTTGCGGAAGGCCGGCCCGCTGGTTCGACCGGCGGGGCCGGAGTTGCCGCGCTTACTTCGCCGGTTCGCTGCCGGTCGCGGGGGCGGCCGGCGGCGTCGATGTCGATTCGCCTGCCGGCGGTGCGGACGTGGCCGGTGGCGTCGGTTCGCTCGGCGTTGCAGGCGGCGGCGAGCTCATCGGCGGCGAAGTCGGCTGCGCCGCCGAACCGGACGGCATCGACGAATCCGCTTCCTTCTTGCCGCAGGCCGCGAGCAGCAACGGCGCCATCAGGGCCGCGATCAGCAGGGGCCGGGCAAGATTGCGGGAGGTTTTCCGGTCGCTCATGATGTTCTCCTGTGTGGCGGGTTTTACTTCAGGCGGATGTCGTTCTTCACCGACGTCACGCCCTTCACGGTGCGGGCGAGCTGCACGGCCCGGTCGATCTCCTGCGGGTTGTTCGCGAAGCCCGAGAGCTGCACGGCGCCCTTGAAGGTCACCACCTTGATGTCCAGGGCGTTGACCGCCTTGTCTTCGACGAAGGCCGCCTTGACCTTGGTCGTGATCACGCTGTCGTCGATGTATTCGCCGGTGCTTTCGCGTGTCGGCGTGCCGCCGCAGGCCGTCAGCGCGGTCAGCAGTGCGACGAGCAGGGTCGTTCTGGCGATGATGCGTTGCATGATGAGTCCTCCTTGTCATCGGCGATCAGGCATTGCCGCCCTTGCCGGGCTGCGACGCCGCGCCGCGGTTCTTCTCCTGCAGCGTGCGGATCAGCCCATCCGGGCCGCCCTTGGACAGCTCGGTCGCGAAGCTGCCGCGGTAGTTCGTCACCAGGCTCACGTTGTCGATGCTGACGTCGAACACCTTCCACGCACCGGAGTTCTTCGCGAGCCGGTAATCCACCGCGATCGGCTGGCCGCCCGGCTGGTTGATCTGCGTGCGCACCATCGCCGCACCGTCCTCGCGCGCCGGGGCCGCCGGCTTGTAGCTCACGGTCTGGTTCTTGTACGAGGTCAGCGCGTTCGCGTAGGTGCGTACCAGCAGCGTGCGGAACTCGCGGGTCAGCGCCTCGCGCTGCTCGGGCGCCGCCTGGCGCCATCCCTGGCCGACTGCCAGGCTGGTCATGCGCGGGAAGTCGAAATGGGGGCCGATCTTCTCCTCGATCAGTGTCATCGCCTTGCGCTGGTCGCCGCCCTGCAGCGCCTTGTCCTCGCGCAGCACGGTCAGCACGTCCTCGGTCACGCCCTTCACGAGCACATCGGGGCTGGTTTCCTGCGCGTGGAGCGCCACGGGCGCCAGCATCAGCGGCAGGCAGACGAGGCAGGTTCTCAGTTGTCGGATCATGGAAGGTCTCCTTGCAGTGGACGGCGGTCGTGCGGGTGATTCGCCCGGCCGCGCTTACTGTTTCGAGCGCTGTTTCGCCTTGTCGGCCGCGCTCCACTCGACCAGCGAGATCTTTCCGTTACGGTCGGTGTCCATCGAATCGAAGCTCGACTGGGTTTCGGCCGAGCGCTTGCTCTCATCCTTCGAGATCTGCCCGTCCTTGTCCTGGTCCAGTTCCTTGAACATCGGCGGCAGCTCGGTGCGGCCGGCCTCGGGCGCCACGCCCTGGGGCGGGGTCTTCGCGGCGCCTGCCGGAGTCGCGGGCTGGGCCGGGGTCGCAGGCACGGCCGGGGTCACGGACTGTGTCGGCGTCGCGGGCTGTGCCGGCGTTGCACGCTGGGCTGGTGTCGCGGGTTGGGCCGGATCTGCCGCCGTCACCGCAACGGGCATCGAGCCGGCGACTGCCAGTGCGAGCACGGTAAGAATGTTTTTCATCGCTCTTCTCCTGCAGTTGTGGGGCTATCGTTCGTTCGCGGCCTCGCCGGGCGGTGCTGCTTCGCGCCATGTGCGGGGCTCGCTGCGAGCAAGACCCATGTTAGGGATCGCGCAGGAGAGGGTCTGTCGGACGAGGCGGAATCGCGTGTAGGACGATTCCTGCAAGACACGGGGCGCACGCGGCCCGTCGTGGAGATTCGCCATGAAACTGATCACGCCCTTAGGTGTGTCCCTTCGCGCGTACATGCGCGCCGAGCGCATCGCGCGCTTCGGCCGCCACGGCCTGCTGGCCCTGGGCTGCGTGCTGGTGCTGTCGCTCTTCGGCTCGAGCTTCTGGCAGGCCGGCACCAGCCTGCGGGCGCTCGGGGACCTGCAACTGCATGCCGAGCGCACCGGGCGCGTCGACAGCCTGATGATCCAGCTCGTCGAAGCGGAGAACGGCGTGCGCGGCTACCTGCTCACGCGCAACCGCGCCTACCTGGAGCCCTATCTCAACAGCCTCGCGACGGTCACCTACACGCTGGACGACATCCACCTCGACCTCGGCAAGGGGCCGGAGAACGAGCAGATCCTCGCCCAGCTCACCGGGCTCATCACGCTGCGCATGCGCATCCTCTCCGACGAAGTCGAGCGCGGCCAGCTCGTCGACCGCTCCGCCTCCGCCGATGGCCGGCGCTACATGGACGAGATCCGCAAGACGCTGGGCGAGATCAAGCGCCGCACCCGCGTGCAGGGCCAGCAGTCCTTCGACGAGTCGATCGCCCACGTCGACCGCACGCGCTGGGTCGTCGCGACGCTGGCGGCCGGTGCGCTCGCGCTGCTGGTGGTCCTGTTCCTCGTGTTGCGTGCACAGGTGCGCCTGCGCGAACAGATCACGCGGCTGCTCGCACAGGAAAACGTCCGCCTCGAACGGCAGGTGCGCGCCCGCACGGCCGAACTCTCCGACCTCGCCAGCTACCTCACCAACACGCGCGAGGCCGAAAAGGCGCGGCTCGCGCGCGAACTGCACGACGAGCTGGGCGCCTTGCTCACCGCGGTGCGCATGGACGTTGCGTGGATCGCCCGCAAGCTCGACCCGGCCGCCCTCGCGCCGCACCGCGAACGCTTCGACCGCCTGTTGGGCACGCTCGACAGCGGCATCGCGCTCAAGCGCCGCATCATCGACGACCTGCGCCCGCCGCTGCTGCAGGAGCTGGGCCTTGTCGCCGCGCTGCGCACGCTGGGCGAGGAATTCGCCAAGAACACCGGCATCCACGTCGCGCTCGACCTGCCCGACGGCGACCTGCTCCTGCCGCCCGAAACCTCGCTCGCGCTCTTCCGCATCGCACAGGAAGCGCTCACCAACGTGCGCCGCCATGCGCATGCACGCCATGTCGACCTGTCGCTACGGGTCGATCCCGAGCGCCTGCAGCTCGCGGTGGCCGACGACGGCGCGGGTTTCGACGCGGACTCGGCACACGGGCGCCACGGGCTCGCGGGGATGCGCCACCGCGTACAGATGTTCGCCGGCGAGCTCTCCATCGACAGCCGCCCGGGAGAGGGCACGCGCATCCGCGCGAGCCTGCCCTATGAGCGCGTCACACAGGCAGAACCGGCCGCCGACGCCGCTCAGTGAGTCTTGGTGGTCGCTCGGCGCAGGAATTCGACGTAATCGAGCAGGGCGTCCATCTCCAGCGCCTTGTCGAAGAAGCGATCCACCCCCAGCGCGCGGCAGCGTTCGCGCAGGTGCGCGTGGGCGTGGTTCGTGAATACCGCCGTCGCCGGCCGGCCGTAGCGCTCGGGTTTCGCCCGCAGCGCGCGCAGCACCCCGAGCCCGCTGCCTTCGCGCAGGTTGAGATCGACGATCGCCAGATCCGGGCGCCGCTCCTCCAGCGCCGTTAGCGCCTCGGCCTCGTCGGCCGCGACGGCGACGACCGCGACGCCCTCCAGCTCCTCCAGCATCGCGCCCAGCAGGTTGCCGAGGAGCGGCGAATCCTCGATCAGCAGGATTTTCAGCGGAGGGCGGGCGTGTGGCGTCATCGTCCTGCCGCCCTCACTCCACCAGCAGCCCGTGCCGGATCGCGTAGGCCGCGAGCTCCGCGTTGCTCGCGACCTCCAGCTTCTCCAGCAGGCGCGAACGATAGGTGCTCACGGTCTTCACGCTCAACGCGAGCGAATCCGCGATGTCCGTCACCGACTCGCCGCGCGCCAGCCGCAGGAATACCTGCAGCTCGCGGTCGGACAGCGACTCGTGCGGCGGCGCCGTCCCGCCGCCCGCCAGCTCCTCCGCGAGCAGCTCCGCCGTGCGCGCCGACACGTAGCGCCGGCCGTCCGCTACGGTGCGTATCGCGCGGATCAGCTCGTCGCGCTCGCAGTCCTTGCACAGGTAGCCGTCGGCGCCGTTGCGGATCATCGCCATCGCATAGCGCTCCTCGGGGAAGCCCGACAGCACCAGCACGCGCACGCCCTCGAAGCGCTGGCGGATCGCGCGCAACACGTCGACACCGCTCTGGCCGGGCAGGGCGAGGTCCAGCAGCACGACGTCGCACCCCGTCTCGCGCAGCGTGTCGAGCGCGTCCTCGCCCGAGGCCGCCTCGAAAGCGACCTCCAGGTCCAGCTCGTCCGCGAGCATCTCGCGAAACCCCGCGCGCACGATCTGATGGTCATCGACAATGGCGATTCGCAACATGCAGCGTCCCCGAAATGGCACCTGCCGAATTAGTCCGCCGAAGCGCCGTTTCGGTTCGTGCCCGGCAAGTCGTCCAGCGCCCGCACCCGTAGGGCGGGAGGAGCGGAGCGTATCCCGCCAATCCAACGCACGGGGCCGCTCCGGCCCCGCCGATACATTCGGCCTTCGGCTCCTCCCGCCCTACGCACCGCCCACCGGCAGCGCCTGCCGGTCCACCACCCGCCGCAGCACGAAGCTCGAATGCACGCCCGTCACGCCCGGAATGCGCGTGATGCGGTTGAGCAGCAGCTCCTGATAAGCGTCCATGTCGCGCACCACCACCTTCAGCTGGTAGTCCGACGCCTGCCCGGTGATCAGCAGGCATTCCAGCACCTCCGGGATCTCCAGCACCGCCGCCTCGAAGTCCTTGAAGCGCTCCTGCGTGTGCCGGTCCATCGAAATCTGGATCAGCGCCATCAGCGTCAGGCCCAGCGCCTTCGCATCCACGTGCGCGCGGTAGCCGGCGATCAGTCCCGATTCCTCCAGCGCACGCACGCGCCGCAGGCAGGGCGAAGGCGACAGGCCGATGCGGTCGGCCAGATCCTGATTGCTGATGCGTCCGTCCTGCTGCAGCACGCGCAGGATTTCTCGGTCGTAGCGGTCGAGTTCCATGGGATTGCCGGATTATTGTCGGGTGTGCGTATATATATCCGAAAAGTCGACAACGGCGCAATAATCTGCCAATAAAATCCTTGATGCACTGCAAGAACGCAAGCCTCTGCCAACGCCTTTTGCGTAACATGCTTCCCATCGACAACGACATTCAGCCCCGGACCCCGACATGTTGACCGACCCGTCCCGCAAGTACCGCTCCTTCCCGCCGGTAAACCTCCCGGACCGCCAGTGGCCCGGCCGCGTCATCGACAAGCATCCGATCTGGATGAGCACGGACCTGCGCGACGGCAACCAGTCGATCTTCGAGCCGATGGACGCCGCGAAGAAGATGCAGCTCTTCCATACGCTGTGCGACATCGGCTTCAAGGAAATCGAAGTCGCTTTCCCGTCGGCTTCGCAGATCGAGTTCGACTTCGTGCGCGAACTCATCGATGGCAATCACATCCCGGACGACGTCACCATCGAGGTCCTCACCCAAGCCCGCGAAGAGCTCATCCGCCGCACGATGGAATCGATCCGCGGCGCCAAGCGCGCCATCGTGCACGTCTATAACGCCACGTCGGAAACCTTCCGCGACACGGTCTTCGGCATGAGCAAGCCGCAGATCGTCGACTTGGCCGTCTCGACGGTGAAGCTCATCAAACAGCTCGCCGCCGAGCAGCCCGAAACCCAGATCACCCTCCAGTACAGCCCCGAGACCTTCACCGCCACCGAACTCGACTTCGCGCTCGAAGTCTGCAACGCCGTCACCGAAGCCTGGGGCGCGACCCCCGACAACAAGGTCATCCTCAACCTCCCCGCGACGGTCGAGGTCGCCACGCCCAACATCCACGCCGACCAGATCGAGTGGATGCACCGCAACGTCGCCCGCCGCGACAGCGTCCTCATCAGCGTGCATCCGCACAACGACCGCGGCACCGCCGTCGCCGCCGCCGAGCTCGCCCTCATGGCCGGCGCCGACCGCGTCGAAGGCTGCCTCTTCGGCAACGGCGAGCGCACCGGCAACGTCGACATCGTCACGCTCGCGCTCAACCTCTACACCCAAGGCGTCAATCCGGGCCTCGACTTCTCGGACATCAACGCCGTCGCCAGAACAGTCGAGCACTGTACCCAGCTCCCCATCTCCCCGCGCCACCCCTACGTCGGGGACCTCGTCTTCACTGCCTTCTCCGGCTCCCACCAGGACGCCATCAAGAAGGGCTTTGCCGCCCACAAGGCGGACCAGCAGTGGAACGTGCCTTACCTTCCCATCGACCCGGCGGACGTCGGCCGCAGCTACGACTCCGTGATCCGCGTCAACAGCCAGTCCGGCAAGGGCGGGATCGCCTACCTGCTCGAAACCGAATACGGCATGGTCCTGCCGCGGCGCCTGCAGGTCGAGTTCGCGGCCGTCGTGCAGAAGCACGCCGACACGCACAAGGGCGAAGTCATGGCCGCCGACATCTGGCGCCTGTTCTCCGAAACCTACCTCGCCAACGACGCGTCGGTGCGCTACGTCGAGCACCACCTCTTCGAGCACGGCGACGCCCAGGGCATCCGCCTCACGCTCGACGTCAATGGTCAGGAACACACCCTCGTAGCCGAAGGCAACGGCCCGATCGACGCCGCGGTGCGCGCGCTCCACAGCCTCGGCATCGAGCTGCAGGTGCGCAGCTACGAGGAGCGCTCATTCGGCAGCAGCGCCCAGTGCGGCGACGCCCGCGCCTACGCGCTGATCGAAGTCGCGAAGCCCGGTGCGGGCGGCGACTGTTACGGCGTCGGCATCGACGAGAACATCGTCACCGCGTCGATCAAGGCGATGGTGAGCGCGCTGAACCGCGCCGGCGGTGCGGCGCTGGCGACGGAGCGGCCGCACGCGGCCTGACCGATCCAACTCCGCACAATCACCTCCTCCCCTTCAAAGGGGCGGAGGCGGGGTTTCGAAGAGCACGGCTCTGCGCCGCCGCAGCGGCGGAGCGAAGCGGAGACTCTCGGGACGGGGCGGGGATGGGTTAGGCTGACGTGCCCGAGACCCGTCACCCTTACCGCTCGCCATCAAGTCGGTCGCCGATTTCCCGCGCCGTGCGGCACTGATCGAGCATCAGGGCTTCCCTTGTTGCGTCCGCCGACAGACACACTTCATCGCCCTGCCCGGAGCTTGCAACGCCGGAGGTTTCCTACGAGAAATCATGCGGTTGTGCGAAGCTCGATACGGTACGTCGTCCGCATTTGACAAGGGCATACCGCTCGGCTAAGTTCAATGAATCCGAAACGCCAGAAGCAAGCGCACAGAGCACTGGCATGGTGTCTCACGTCACAATAGGCCGATTCCATCTATTTCGATATTGACGGATTCGGTCTACTACAACTGTTAGCCCCTTATGGATCAATCCAACATGGCTGAATCGCAGACGCCTCGGGTAGCAATCAGTAGTCTCACGTTCAGTGACGGCACCGATGTTCCAATCTCACCCAATGATGTCGTGCTTGTTGTTGGGCCAAATAACGCTGGGAAAAGTGCCGGCCTACGTGCAATAAGAGAAAAGTTACAAAACGCTGCTCACAAAAGCCCAGTCCTACAGAGCCTAAAGATTCAACGAACCGGCAGTGTGGATGAATTCAGCAGTTGGCTCTTGGGTTGGACTGTCCGGCAAATGGAGTCGCCTCCTGATAACCCAATCTACCAAGCGCTTGGGCATGCGCTTCATCGGAATCAAGCCCACAGCGAGTGGCAACGTGCAGACAATGTGCTAGGAGGATTGGCACGTTGGTTTTGCCATTTACTGTCTGCCGACGAGCGGCTTCAAATCTGTAATCCACCAGGAAACATCGCGCTCGCGCGCGATAACCCAAGTCACCCGATCCACTTCTTGCTACGAGACGACAAACTCGAATCTCGATTGAGTTCGAAGTTTCGAAAAGCATTTGGCGTTGATCTTGTTGTTCATCGTAATGCCGGGAGCCAAGTTCCCTTGCATATTGGCGAGCGACCAACGCCAGCTGGCGACGAAGATCGGGTCAGCATTAGTTACATTGAAAGATTGGAGAAACTTCCAACGCTGCATACCCAAGGTGATGGTATGCGCAGCTTCGCGGGCGTCCTATTGGCAACTTCGGTCGGGCGCGAGAGCATCGTGTTGATAGATGAACCTGAAGCGTTCTTACATCCGCCACAGGCGCGTTTGTTGGGCACTACCCTAGTTCAAGACCGGAACAAGGAACGGCAACTGTTTATTGCGACGCACAGCACGGACATTCTGCGAGGCGTCCTCGACACCGAAAGTCCTGACGTACGCGTAATCCGGATTCGGCGAAGCGGATCAACGAACACAGTCCGCTTGTTGAGCAACGAAAGGATCAAGGAGCTTTGGGGTGATCCGTTGCTTCGCTACTCCAACATTCTTGATGGCCTTTTTCATGAGAGTGTCGTGGTGTGTGAGGCTGATGCCGACTGCCGCTTTTACTCAGCGATTCTTGACGCAACCATGGCAGGGAACACTGACGACGCAAAACGTCCGGATCTGATGTTCACACATTGCGGAGGGAAAGCTCGACTTCCAGTCGTGATTCGTGCTCTTCGCGAAGTCGATGTGCCCGTGCGAGCGGTCGCCGACTTTGACGTTTTATCCGAGGAAGAGCCCTTGAAGACAATCGCCGAAGCTCTCGGCATTGACTGGGCGGAAATACAGCCCGATTGGCGGCAAGTCAAAAACGCAGTGGACAGCAAGAAGCCCGATCTAAGTACAGATGAAGTAAGAAAGGAAATTGGAGAACTGCTCTCGGCTGTTACTACAACCATATTTCCTCCGAAGACTAAAGCCGACATTCAAACAGTCCTGAAACGCACATCCCCTTGGGCTCATGCGAAACTTGTTGGCAAAGCGTTCGTCCCGTCTGGCGATCCTTCAAAGGCGTGCGAACGGCTTCTGTCGAACCTACGGGCTGGTGGTCTGCACGTCGTTGAGGTCGGCGAGCTTGAAGGTTACGTTCGGACCGAGGGTGGGCACGGACCGAAGTGGGTCAACGCGGTTCTCACACGCGAACTTGCAACGGACCCAGAACTTGAGGCTGCGCGAAAGTTTGTCCAAGCGCTTGCTGCCATATGAGATCGCAGGTGCTAACCCGGCAGTGCACACGGACGCTGCGCGATAAAGCCGCGCAGCGCCGGTGACTTCTACGTTAGATTGGCTATCCCATGACACCACACGTCCTGCTAGAGAAACTAAGAGCATTGCTCCAGTCAGTTCCTCCACTTGAGGGGCGCGGACAGTACAGCAATGAGCAGTACAGTTGGCTCGGCCAAGCTAACGCTCTGATGCACGAATGGGATGAAATCAAAAGCCTCCCTTTCAAGACAGCCGTGAGCTGCCTACTGCAGAACATCAATCGGCCGGGCAACTTTGGAACAGTGATTGCCTTCTTCCATGACGTAATCGCTCGAGTGGAGAACTCCCTTCCAGAAGAAGCAGGTCAGGCATTTGGTCCCGGAGCTGCCTACGATTTTTTCCGGGCCCTCAATGACCTCGTCTCAACAGCGAAGGTTCAACTCTGGGTAGTAGACCCGTACCTTGATGCGGAGATCTTCGATGGATACATGCAGGCCCTTCAACCTGGAGTGTCAGCGCGCCTCCTTACTGCCAAATATCTAAGCAACGTAAAGGTTGCGGCAGAGAAGTACCAAGCGCAGTTCGGTTCAGCCGTTGAGGCGCGTAGCAGCAATGCCATCCATGACCGAGTCATCTTCGTCGACAACGATCAATGCTGGGTTCTGGGCGCGTCCATTAAGGATGCGGCGCTCAAGAAGCCAACATATCTGGCGCCGGTGTCTCCTGATGTTGCCGCAGAAAAGCGAAAGCTCTATGAGGCTATTTGGACAGCCGGCACTCCAATCTAACAATTCATCGCAGCGGACCGTCAAAACGTGCCAATGGGGTCAGACTCGATTTTTGCGGAAGTGCGGAAGGGGGCGGCGTGCGGAGCGGGAAAGAGTCGAGCGCGGATCGAGCCTAAATCGAGTCTGACCCTATTTTCCCGAACGAGATCACGGCGATCCCGGAATTGCTCGCCAAGTTGGCGCTCGAGGGCTGCGTGGTGACGATCGACGCGATGGGCACGCAGACGAAGATCGCGCGCACGATCCGCGAGCGTGGCGCCCATTACGTGCTGTGCGTGAAGGACAACCATCCGAAGCTGCTCGACTCGATCATGTTTGCCGGTATCGGTCCGAACGGACCGCTGACACCGAGTTCGACGCACGAGACCAAGAATCCAGGCCACGGTCGTAGCGAAGTCAGGCGATGCTGGGCCTTTGATGCAACCGAGCGGCTCTACAAGGCCGAGGACTGGCAGGACATCGCCAGCTTTGCCGTGGTCGAGCGCGTGCGCACGGTGGGCAATCGCACCAGCACCGAGCGCGCCTACTACATCAGCAGCCTGCCCGCCGACGCCGAGCGCATCGCTCGGGCCGTACGCAGTCACTGGGAGGTGGAGAATCGCCTTCACTGGTGTCTGGATGTGCAATTCAATGAGGATCAGTCACGTGTACGCAGCGGTTATGCCGCCAACAACCTGGCCATCGTTCGCCACATCGTGATGAACCTGTTGCGGCTCAATACCACCCGCAAGGCGAGCATCAAGTCGAAGCGCATGCTGGCTGCCACCGTCGATGAATTTCGCGCTGAGTTGCTCGGAGTTATGACATGAAGGTGCGATTGCCCTGGAAATCGTGGTCTGAAAATCATCTAGCCGGCCTCCCGCGGCCGTAGTGGCAGCGGGGTTAAAGTGAGTTTGCGAACTGGCTTTAACCACTGGAGGCCGAGATGAAATATAGCGGAATTGACCTGCACTCGAA
>NZ_QVLR01000008.1 GCF_014822185.1 Azoarcus sp. Aa7 | reverse complement strand
CCTGCGCATGTCCAAGCTCGTGCATCTACCGAACAACCCCTTGGCGCCGGCCATCGCCCGCGACTACGGGCGCCACCGTCATGTTTGTTGAGAAGTCAATTTCCACGGGAAACGGCATAGAGCCGCAGTTCCTTGCTACTGAAGTATCGCGATCTGAGCCAGGGTGAGAAACCAGGAGGGGAACAGACCAATCACGATGACCGCCACGCTGGTGATGCCTAACGCCAGTTGTGGCGGTAATTTAAGCTGTATGGCAAATTCACCCGTGGGCGGACGCATATACATCAGCATCACGATGCGGATATAGATGAAGGCAGCCACTGCACTGAACATCACCGCAATCACCGCCAGGGCAATATGTTGTTGTTCGATCAGCGCTACAAAAATATAGAACTTGGCAAAAAAGCCGGCCGTCGGGGGAATGCCGGCCAGTGAGAAGAGGTAGATCAACATCAGCATGGCCAACACCGGATGTGACCGGGAAAGACCGGTATAGTCTTCGATTCGTTCACCGCCGAATGTCCCTTGGCACATCACGATGATGCTGGCAAAGATGCCCAGGTTCATAAAGCTGTAAATCAGCAGATAAAGCATCACACTGGCGATACCCGCCTCCCCGCCAGCCACCACACCCAACAGGGCAAAACCGACATGGGCGATACTGGAATACGCCAGCATGCGTTTGATATCGTGCTGGACCAATGCCACGATGCTGCCAACTGCCATGGTCGCCACCGCGATAACCGTAAACAGCCCAAGCCAGATCTCCGAGACGGGTAGCAAACCTTGCAAAAACACCCGTAACAGCACGGCAAATCCCACCGCTTTGGGTCCAACCGACATGAAGGCGGTAATCGAGGTCGGTGCCCCCTGATAGACATCGGGCACCCACATATGAAACGGGACAGCCGCGATCTTGAATGAGAACCCGCCTATCAAGAACACAATCGCGAAGATTAGCAGCGGATCAATCGCCGTCTGTGGCCCGATCACCGCGGCAATATCCGCTATATTGGTCGTCCCGGTCAGGCCATAGAGCAATGACATGCCGTACAGCAGCACGCTCGATGACAAGGCGCTGAGGATGACGTACTTGAGTGCCGCCTCATTGGATAGGGGGCTCTGGCGCTTGAAGCCGGTCAGCAGATAGACCGACAGGGCCATCAGCTCCAACCCCACATAGATGATGATCAGATCCACTGCCGAGGCAAGAATCATCAGCCCGCACAGGGCGAACAGCAGCAGCACGTAGTATTCGCTGTGCTCGATCTGTGCCTGCTGCAGATAACCGATGGAGAAGAGGATGCACAGCGCCGTGATCAGGCAGAAGAGCAGCTTGAAAAATACGGCAAAGTCATCGAGCATAAACATGCCGTTATAGACGGGCGCAGTTTGCCCGGCGATCAACAGGGTCTCCAGTGCCGCAATGGCGATCACGACGATCGCCAGATAGCCAATCACGGCCACCCGTTGACGCCGCCACACGAGATCGAGCATCAACAGCAGACAAGCGGCAAGTAACACCGTTATCTCCGGCAGACTGGTGATCAATGACTGGATAATGGCATCTTGATCCATCGTTCCTATCCTATTGCCGGCTAATCAATACGACCTGTGCTTGCGTCTGCTGCAGCAGGTGCTCGACCGATGCATGCATGATGTTCAGGAAGGGCATGGGATAGAAGCCCACCCAGAGAACAAACAGGGCCAGCGACAATAGCGCCACCACTTCCCTGGCATCCAGATCCCAACTTTTAGTCAGCGCCTGATTGGTCACCTTGCCTAGGGCCACCCGTTTAAACATACTCAGCAGATAACCGGCACTGAGCAGTGCACCAATGACTGCCAGTGCGGCAACGATCTTGCTAAAGCCAAAGACCCCCACCAATACCAGCAATTCACCGATAAAGGCACTGGTGCCGGGCAAGGCCATCGCCGCCAGGGTAAAAAAGGCCAGCCCGGCGGTGTAGATCGGCATCACCTTCATCAGTCCGCCGTAATCGCTGATCAGCCGGGTATGGGTACGCTCATAGACCAGCCCGACCAGCAGGAACAGCGCACTGGTGATGATGCCGTGGCTGAACATCTGCAAAATGCCGCCTTTCAGTCCGGCAATATTGAGCACGAACAGGCCGACGGTGACAAAGCCCATGTGGCTGATACTGGAATAGGCCACCAGTTTTTTCAGGTCATCCTGGGCCAGGGCCAGATAACCGCCGTAGATGATGGCCACCAGGGAGACCAGCACCACCGGCGTTGCAAAATAGTGGGTCGCCAAGGGCAGCATCGGCAGTGAAAAACGCAAAAAACCATAGGCCCCCATCTTCAGCAGCACGCCGGCCAACACGATGCTGCCCGCGGTGGGGGCCTGAACGTGGGCATCGGGTAACCAGGTATGAAACGGGAACATCGGCACTTTGATGGCAAACGCGATAAAGAAGGCGATAAAGACCCAGAGCTGGACGGTAAAGGGATACTTTTGCGTCATCAGGGTCGGAATATCAAAGCTCTGCCCGCCTTCAAAATAGAGCACGATCATGCCCACCAGAAAGAGTACGCTGCCGGCCAATGTGTAGAGAAAGAACTTGAAAGCGGCATAGATGCGGTTGTCCCCACCCCAGACACCGATGATCAGATACATCGGTATCAGCATCGCCTCCCAGAAGATGAAGAAGAGAAACAGATCCATGGCGCAAAAGACGCCTAACATCAGGGTCTGCATCACCAACAGCGCGCACATGAAACCTTTCACGTGCTGTTCAATGGCACGCCAGGAAGCCAGCACACAGATCCAGCCGAGAAAGGCACTGAGAAAGACAAACAGCACGCTGATGCCATCGACGCCCAGCGCATAGTGGATATCCAGGGCAGGTATCCATTGATATTTTTCGCTGAACTGCATCAGGTGGGTGTGTGGATCGAAATGCACCAGCAGCTTCAGCGTCAGCGCGAGATCAAGCGTGGTGACCAGCAGGGCCAACCGCTTGATCTGCAGGTCATCCTTGAGGCAAAGCAACAGCAGCGCACCCGCCAACGGCAGCAGCACGATCAGGCTCAGCACGGGAAAACCCATGGTGTTGACGGCTGAATCCACCATCCACAGTCTCCTTGATCAACACGCCACGCGCGTTACCTTCAAGTCACAAAAAACCGTACAACAATAGACAGGCCACCAGCCCCGCCACAATCCCCAGGGCATACTGGCTGAGGATGCCGCTCTGCAGCTGGCTCAGCTGCGCGGCGCAGCGGATCAGACCGCTCGCCACGCCATTGACCACCCCATCGACAATGTGCTGGTCAAACCAGAGTCCGAGCTTTGCAATGGCGGTATGGGGCCTGATGACCAGCGAGTTGGAAAAATCGCTGACCACCGCTTCGTAGCGAGCCAGCGGACGCCGGGCAAACCACATCAACCATCTTGCCCCGGTGCGGTAAAACCAGTCGGTGTCGAGGCTGATGGTGCGCTCGGGGGCCAAGTGTTTGAGAAACAGCGCGAAACCCAGGCCGGTAAAGAGCAGCAGGCCCATGGTCTCGGTGAGGTGCACGCCGGTATAGGGATGAAAGTCGACGCTATAGGGCAACAGCCCGTAGAGGAGACTCGGGAAGATGCCGATCATCAGGCAGAGGCTGGCCGCCATGCTCATGGCGATGAGCATGTTGATGGGCGGCTCTTTTGCCTTGAGCCCGGAATCCTTACCAAAGAACATGTAGTAGGGCAGCTTGAGCCCGGTATGCAGGAAGGTTCCCGATGAGGCCAGTAGCAGCATCAAGGCGATCAGGCTGTGGCCGTCGCCCGTGGCGGCGGCGATCACCATAGACTTGCTGACAAAGCCGCTAAAGAACGGGAAGGCCGAGATCGAAAACGCCCCGATCATGTAGAGAAACAGCGTCACCGGCATCTGTTTGTACAGCCCACCCAGTTCGGTGAGCTTGCGCCGGCCGGTGACAAAGATCACCGCCCCCGCCCCCATGAACAACAGCCCCTTGTAGAGAATATGGGCAAAAGCGTGGGCGCTGGCGCCGTTGACCGCCATCTCGGTGCCGATCCCGACTCCGGCCACCATATATCCCACCTGGCTGACGATATGGTAGGCGAGCAAACGTCGGGCATCGTTTTCCAGCACCGCGTAGATCACCCCGTAGATCGCCATGACCGCCCCCAGCCAGATCAACACCTCGGTCCCCGGGAAGCAGCGCAGCAAAACATAGACGGCAGTCTTGGTGGTAAAGGCGCTCATGAAGACGGCGCCGGTAATGGTGGCCTCGGGATAGGCGTCGGTGAGCCAGGCGTTCAAGGGCGGCACCGCCGCGTTGAGGATGAATCCGATCAGGATCAGGTAGAAGGCGGCCCCACCCGCGGACAGCGGCACAAACTGAATCGACCCGGTGGCGGCATAGTGCAAGACAATTCCGCCCAGCAGGCACAGTCCACCGGCGATGTGCACCAGCAAATAGCGGAAACCTGCCGCGAGGGCCGCCTTGCCCCCCTGGACAAACACCAGATAGGCCGAGGCAAAGGCCATCAGTTCCCAGAACAGGAACAGGCTGAGGAAATCCCCGGCGAAGACCACCCCCAGGGCGCTGCCCACGTAAAGAAAGGCGGCGACATGTTCACCGGCGCTTCTCACCTGCAGCGCATAGACCGTGCCGATCAGGCCCATCAGGCTGAAGACCCAGGCAAAGAGGATACTGAGCTTATCCACCTGACCGAGGATGATCGCTTTGCCGGTATAGCTGAAGACGGTGTATTGCCCCGGCGACAGCGAGAATACGGCAGACAAGGCCAGCAACGTGACCAACAGCAAATAGCCCTGACGCAGGCGTCCCTTGAACAGGGGAATCAGGAGCGCCCCGAAGATATAGACCAGCCCCGGGTGGGCCCACTCAGTCATAGTAGTCCTCCCGGCGCATCAACTTGCCCCGGTGGCCGAGGAACTTGGAGACAAAGACGATCAGGAAACAGGCGACAAACCCGTACAAGGCCCCCCACCCGGGTATCGCCTGCCAGAAGCCCTCGACATGGTCCCGGGGCACCAGGAAATCGGCCGCGAGGGTCATCACCAGAACGATGATGAACAGCTGCCGGCGCCGCGCGCGATATTGCGGATCGCCAAAGAAGCTGACCAGCTTAGCGATCATTTGATCACCTCCTGTGCCAAGCTCAGAAAATAGTCGGGATAAAGCCCGAGCAGCAGCGACAGCACGGCGGTGGTCATCACGACGGCGGCCACCAGCGGGATCTCACGGATCGGTGCGGCCGGGGCTGTCCCGCTCGGGGGCGCCTCCTTGTCAAAAAAGGCTGTGTAGCTGATGGGAAGAAAATAGGCCGCATTGAGCAGTGAGCTGATCAGCAATACCAGTACAAATGCCAACTGCTGGGCCTCGATGGCGCCCACGATCAGATACCACTTGCTGATGAAGCCCCCCACCGGCGGGATGCCGATCATGCTCAAGGAGGCGATGAAGAACGCCGTCATGGTCCACGGCAATCGATGGCCGATGCCGCCCAGTTCGCTGATGTTTCGCCGACGACAGGCGCAGAAAATCGAACCGGCGCAGAAGAACAGGGTGATCTTGGAAAAGGCATGGCCGGCGATATGCATGATGCCGCCGACCATCGCGCCGGGACTGAGCAGTGCCGCGCCGAGGACGATGTAGGAGAGTTGACTGACCGTCGAGTACGCCAGCCGGGCCTTGAGATCATCGCGGGTCAGGGCATAGAGCGAAGCCATGATGATGGTGAACGAGACCAGATAGGCGGTGGCGATGCCGAGCCCCAGATCGCCCATCAGCTGCACGCCAAAGACATGGAAGATGACCCGCAACACGCAGAACACCCCCATTTTCACCACGGCCACCGCATGCAGCAGGCCGCTGACCGGCGTTGGCGCCACCATGGCTGCCGGCAGCCAGGCATGCAATGGCATGATGGCAGCTTTGGCAAAACCGAACAGGTAGCAGAAATAGAGCAGCGTCAGGATCAAGGGTGAACTTGATACCTCCTTGAGCAAACCATCGTGGGCAAAATCGAGGCTGCCGGTAAGAAAATAGGTCAAGGCCACCGCAATAAGCAGGAAGGTCTTGGAGGCCCCCATGAGATAGACGATGTATTTCTTGCTCCCCTCCCAGGCCGCCTCATCCTCGTGGTGGTAGACCAGGGGATAGGTGATCAGGCTTAACACCTCGTAGAAGATGATCAAGGTAAAGAGGTTGGCGGCAAAGGCGCCGCCCACGGCTGCTGAAAGGCTGACCGCAAAACAGGCATAAAAGCGCGTCTGCGCATGCTCATTCAAGCTGCGCATATAACCGATTGAATAGAGGGTCGCCAGGATCCATAACAGACTTGAGGTGGTCGCAAACACCATGCCCAGCGGGTCGACCCGGAAGGCAAAGTCAATGCCGGGCAAGACGGTAAACAAGTTGTATTCGATCAGCTCGCCCCGCAGCACCATGGGGGCCATGGAGATTACCAGCAAGAACTTGATCACCGCGGCGATGACCGAAGTCGCATCGCGCAGATTGGGGCGCTGATGCAGTGCCAGGATGACAAAGGCGGCACCAAGGGAGACCAGGATCGCAAGCACGGGGGTGATGGATGCGCTGGCCGCCATTGCCTCACCCATTCATGATGCTGATTTCGTCAATCTTGAGGCTGCCTTTGTGGCGCACATAGGCAATGACGATCGCCAGGGCCACCGCCACCTCGGCGGCCGTCACCGTGATGACAAAGATCGCAAAGATCTGGCCACCCAGATGCGAAAGAAAGAACGAGAAGGCCACCAGGTTGATATTGACTGCGCTGAGCATCAACTCCAGGCACATCAGGACGATCAAGACATTGCGTCGGCTCAACACGCCGTAGAGGCCGATGACAAATAGACTGGCACTGAGTGCGATATACCAGGAGAGTGGCGCCATCACCCATCCCCTTTATGCGTCATAAAGATGGCCCCAACCAGGGCCACCAGCAGGACGATCGATACCACCTCAAAGGGCAGCAGATATTGGGTAAACAGGGCGTGGCCCAGTTCGCTGACGCTGCCTTGGGTCGCTGACGGCGTGGGTGGCGGAATCTGCGATAACAGCGGGCTGCTGAACAGCAGCCACAACATGGCACTCCCCAGGACCACGGAAAACACCAGGGCGATATATTTGCTTCCGGGCAGAAACCGTTCCAGGGTCGCTTGGCGAATCTCCAGCATCATGATGACGAATATGAACAGCACCATGATGGCGCCCACATAGACGAACAGTTGCACCGCCGCCAGGAAGGGGGAATGGAGCAGGATATAGAGGGCGGCGATCTGGATGAAGCAGGCCATCAGGGAGACCGCACCATGGACAGGATTTTTCAGCAGCACCACACCACAGGCCGAAGCCACGGCGATCGAGGCAAAGAGGAGAAAAAAAGCCCGTTCCATTTAGCCAGCCCTTTTTGTTGGTCATTATTAATGCCGCTGTGGTATTCCTGCTTCTTTCTCTCCCGTATCAAACAAAGCCCCTATGGTCTTTGTTCGGTGCGCTGCCGACGCCAGACATGGCATCCAGCACTCCCGATGGCTACAATAAAAGTGCTATTGGTCCCTTGTTTGTTGTATCGCCAACCCGTGCATTCCGTTGCGTTCAGACCCAATAACCTTCAATCTTTTCTATGGATAAACCTCCACCAGTCATGCCCGGAAGACTCCTGCGCTTCAACCGTACACTGCGCCAATGGTAGGTACCGCGCCTTGACGACACTTCCAGGGTCCCCGGTTTTACCATCCATCTCAAGCAACGAATCGCGGCCTACCACCAGTTCTTCTGAAGTATAACTGGAGTACTCGAATACGCTTCCGAGGGCAATGGCCTCTTCCGGACAGGAGTCTTCACATAGGCCACAGTAGAGGCAACGCGCCATATCAACATCATAGACCAAGGGTCGCCGTTTGCCATTCTCATCCTCGTAGGGCACCACCGTAATACAGTTACAGGGACAGATCTTTGCACAAAGCTCACAGGCGACACATTTGTTCTCGCCATTTTCATCCCGACGCAACACATGGTGCCCACGATGACGTGGATACGGCACCCATTTCTCCCTGTCCGGATACTGCATCGTGACACTTTTTGAAAACATGTACTTGAAGGTCAGGGAGAGACCATTGATCAGATCGAGAAAAAAAGTCACGCCGATCCATCGGTGCTCTCGGCTGATCCTGTCCAGCGCATTTTCGTTGTACATGAGGGATCCTTTATCAGGATATTCAGACAGACCTCAATAGATAAATATCCCGGTAATCAGGATATTTAAAATTGAGAGCGGAACCAGTACCTTCCAGCCGATACTCATCAGCTGATCATAACGATAGCGGGGGAAGGTAAAGCGGAACCACATAAAGAGGTAGATAAAGAAACCCACCTTCAGGGCAAGCCAAATGGGTGCGGGCAATGGGATCAACACACCATGCCAACCACCAAAAAAGAGCAAGACACAGAGCACCGAGATGGTCAGCATCACCAGATACTCACTGATCATAAAAAAGGAGAACCGCATACCGCTGTACTCGGTATGGTAACCCGCCCCCAGATCGCCTTCGGCCTCGGCCAGATCAAAAGGAATCCGTTGTGCTTCGGCAAGGCCGGCGATAAAGAAAATAAAGAAACCCAGGGGCTGATAGATGATAAACCAGAGGGGCTCCTGAGCGTCGACGATATCCGAAAGGTTCATGGACTGGCTCAGCATGATCACACCGATCACCGCAAACCCCATGGGGATCTCATAACTGATCAGTTGTGCGCAGGTGCGCAAGCTGCCCAACAGGGCGTATTTGCTGTTGGAGGCCCAACCACCAAAGATGACGCCGTAGATCTCAAGTCCAGCTACGGCAAGAATATAGAGCAGTCCGACATTCATATCGGACAGATAAAGCGGAGTCTCGTAGCCCAAAATACTGACGTCCTCGCCAAAGGGTACGGCGACAAACACCATAAAGGGCGGTACCAAGGCGACAAAGGGAGCAATCTTGAACAGCACCCGGTCGGACTGATCCGGGATGTTGTCCTCTTTCGTCAACAATTTCAGACCATCGGCCACCGGTTGCAACAGGCCATGCCAGCCGACCCGCATGGGTCCCATACGCTGTTGAATATGCCCGGCTATCTTGCGCTCCAGCCAGGTCAATGGCACCGGCACGATAAACAGGATGACGGTGATCAATACCACCTTCACCATGATCACTGCGACGGCAATCATCAGTTCCATCAGGCAATCCTCAACGTGACCGGACAGGGGTACTCGCCAGCCTTGAACAGCCGGTTCAACTGGGCCTTGCTGAAATGGCCAGGTACAAAGACCACACCCGGTTGCAGCGAGGGATTGAGTCGGGCGTTGGCATTTATCGCATACCCGTTTGCCTGCAACTCCAGTCGTTGGCCCTCTCTGATACCCAGTGTTGCTGCCTGATCGGTATTGAGCTCGATATAGGGTTCAGCCAATATTTCACACAAGGTAGGGGATCGCTCGGTTAAATAACCGGCATGACTCTTGGTGTTGCCAGTGATCAGCAGCAGGCCAGCCGGTTTTATCCGCTGCGGTAACACGGGACGCACCAGCGCCGCCGGGGTTTGTTCAGTCGTTAAGCCCCGGGTAAACCGGCCCCCGGCGTCGGCTTCCTCGATCAAGCCCTGATAAGCTGGCAGCTGCTGTTCGATCTCCTGCTGAATCGCTTCAGGACGGCTTGAGCCCAGTTCAGCCCCCAGGCTGCTGGCCATCCAACAAAAGATCTCACAATCTGATTTTATGCCTTCGGGCTGCGGGTAAAACCTCCGCACCTGCTGCAGCCGGCCCTCATTGTTTGTGTAGCTGGCATCAGTCTCGGCGTAGCTGGTGGCCGGCAAAACCAGATCGGCTTGCTGTGCCGTGGCGGTCATGAAGGCATCTTGCACAATCAGCAAGTTCACCTTATCCAAAGCGTTTGCCACGCGATCGCTATCCGGCGTGCTGACCAGCGGGTCCTCAGCCACCAGATAGAGGCAGTCCATTTGACCATCGATGCAACTATCGAGCATTTGATTGAAATCCATACCCGGTAGCGCGGGCAGCGTCATACGCCAATGCCGCTCACAGGCTGCTCTTCCCGCCGCATCAGACAGGGCGATTGCGCCGGGTAACCAATACGGGCTAACCCCCAGATCCCAACTGCCCATCTGATTGCACTGGTCATGCAGAAATTGCAGATGGACTTGTTTGCCGAGTTTTTTGAGCACCTGGATCAGGTTGTTCAGCAGCTGTAGGCCCGACAACACCGATGGCGTTCTGAGCAGGTCGGTACCCGTAAGCAGGGTGATCTCATCAGCGGCCAAAAGCCCGGTGGTCAGTTGATCGACAAACCGCCGACATGCCGCGGTGGGCAAGTCGGGAAGCGGGCCATCGGGCAGGGCCTTACCCAATGCGAGATCGCCGCTCTGCGCCTGTATCCCGTGCAGCGTCCAGGCCAGCAGCAAGCCCTCATCCCCGGGAATGCTGTTGATTGCTGCTGCGGCATGCTCTTCGAGGCGTAGCGGACGGGGAGAGATGAGATAGAGCCGGTTTGCCGTGCGTGTCAGGCTGCGGCGGATCAGATAATCCGAAACCGGGTTCTCGTCTTCCACATCGCAGCCGTAGAGCAGGGTCAGGTCACCTTTGAGCAGACTGGTGAGCGGCTGACGGCTATAGTGATTGCGGAGCAGATCCTGCAGTACCGGATACGGGGAGTCGGCGCTACCCACGGCATAGGACCAACGGCAGAAGCTATCGATATTGTTGGTCTGCACGACGCCGCGCATCAGTTGCTGGAAGCGGAACTGCGCCGCATTGCCCAGGCTTGGCGAGATCAGGCCCCCGACCCGCTTTCCCCGGTCGGACAGTCCGGCAAACGCCTGTTTGAGAAAATCCGCCGCCTCGTCCCAGGAAACCGCCACCAAGGCTTCGCCCTGGCGCAGCATCGGGCTTGTGATGCGGTCCGGGTGATTGACAAAATCGATGCCGAAGCGCCCGCGTGCGCAGAGGGTTTCATTGTTCAGCCCCAGCGCCTGTTGCGAACGGACCCGCACCAGCGCGCCATCGCGCACCTCGACCGTGAACTGGCAGCCGGTGCCGCAGAAGGGGCAGACGCTATCCACCCGCTGCAGATCCCAAGGCCGGGCCTTGTAACGGTAGGGACGATTCATCAAGGCCCCCACCGGGCAGACCTCGATACAGTTACCACACTGATCGCAGTTTTTCAGATCATCGCCAAAGCCGGCGATCTGGCTGTAGTTGCCGCGTTCGATCGCGCCCAGAACGTGGGCCCCGACGACCTCGTCACACATGCGCACACAACGCACACACTGGATACAACGGTTGGCGTTGAAGATAATCACATCATTGAGCGGCATATCCCGGTTATTGAAGATACGCTTCTGCTCCACGAAGACCCCCATCCGCGGGCCATGGTCCATTACCTGATCCTGCAATTCGCATTCACCCGCCTTGTCACAAACCGGGCAATCGAGCGGATGGCTTGAGAGGAAAAACTCGAGGTTGCCCTCCAATGCCCGCGTTGCCGCATCCGACTTTGTCTGTACCGCCATGCCATCGGCAATGGCGGTGATACAGGCCGGTTGCAGGCGGCGCTGCCCTTCAATCTGTACCAGGCACATGCGGCAAGAACCGGAGGGGCTGAGCCCGGGGTAATAACAGAAGGTCGGGATGGCGATCTGCATCTGACGCGCGGCCTCCAGGATGGTGGTACCGGCGTCAAATTCGGCTGATTGTCCGTTGATAGAAATCTTGACCATCGCGCGCTTGTCCGATCTCGAATATCCCGTTCAATCGCCGCATCAGGCACCTGCCACTATGCGGCCCTGGCACCCTGCTGTATCCGTTCGATAAACTCGTGGCGAAAATTTTTCACCACCCCACGCAGGGCCATCACCGCCCCGTCACCCAATAGACAGAAGGTGTTGCCCTCGATATTTCCGTAGAGCCGCTCCATCGATTCCAGGTCGCCCGACTGGGCCTCGCTGTCTTCGATGCGTCTTAGCATCTGCTCGATCCAGGCCAATCCTTCGCGGCAGGGGGTGCACTTGCCACAGGATTCATGATGGAAAAATTCGATGATGCGGTGCGCCACGCGAACCATGCAGGTGCTCTCATCCATCACGATCACCCCGGCCGAGCCCAACATGGTGCCGGCGGCCGACAAGGCATCGAAGTCCATCGCAATGTCCAGCGCCGGCTCGGGCAACAGGGCGGCGGAGATCCCCCCCGGAATGACCGCCTTGATCTTTTTCCCCGAGTGCGTGCCACCGGCGTGCTGTTCTACCAGTTCCCGTAGCGAGATGCCCATGGGCAGTTCATACAGGCCGGGGCGTTTTACATGGCCACTGAGGCAATAGAGTTTGGGACCGGGACATTTCTCGCTACCAATCGAGCGAAACCAGTCGGCACCGCGTTGCACAATGGGCGGAACACACGCCAGGGTTTCGACATTGTTGATCACTGTCGGCCCCTTATAAAAGCCGGAGACGGCGGGAAATGGCGGTTTGAAGCGGGGCTGGCCGCGGTTTCCCTCGAGGGATTCGATCAGCGCGGTCTCTTCGCCACAGATGTAGGCACCGGCCCCACGGTGCAGATAGATGTCCAGATCAAACCCGGAACCAAGGATGTTTTTGCCCAGCAGGCCGGCCTGCAGACAGGCCTGAATCTCCCGCTCCAGGCGCCGGATCGCGATGACGTATTCTCCCCGGATGTAGATATAGGCCTTGGCCGCGCCGATGGCATAGGCGGCCAGGATCATCCCCTCCAGCAACAGATGGGGCGTCTGTTCCATGATGATCCGGTCCTTGAAGGTACCCGGCTCACCCTCATCGGCGTTGCACAGGAGCCATTTGGCAGACGTGCCCCCCTTCGGCACAAAGGACCACTTCAACCCGGTGGGAAAACCCGCCCCGCCCCGGCCACGCAATTTGGCCTCTTTCACCAGCTCGATCAACTGCTCAGGAGTGGAGTCACGCAGGGTGCTGCTCAGTGCCGAATAACCGCCCCCCGAACGATAGCCTGCAAGATCCTGGTACTCAGAATCGCGCTTCTCCAGCAAGAATACCTGCTCGTACATCTCGGGCTCTCCATTGGCAGACTGTTTGATCAACTGCTCGGTGGTCCATTTTCCGGCTTGCGGTTTGGTTCCTCTTGTAGTGTTTGCAGCATCTCTGCCAGGCGCTGCTCATTCAGATGACCGCAGTAATCATCGTTGAGTTGCATTACCGGCGCCATTTCACAGGCCCCCAGGCACTCCACCGCGGTCAGAGTAAAACGTCCGTCGGCGGTGGTCTCGCCACAACGAATATGCAGCTGCTGTTCCAGCTGTCGCTGCAGCCGCTCTGCACCCAACAACATGCAGCTGAGATTCGTACAGAGTTGCAGGTGGTATTTGCCCACCGGCCGGGTGTGAAACAGACTGTAGAAGGTGGCGATTTCCAGCACCGTCACCCGCGGCAGGTGCAGATACTCGGCTACCTCGGCCATGGCCTCCTGCGTCAGATAACCATAGTGGGCCTGGGCCAGATGCAGGGCCGGCATCACCGCCGACCGGGGGGCCGGATAGCGTGTCGCCACCTCGGTGATCTGCTGCTTCAGGGTCTGGTCCTTCATCACTATTTTCTCGTGAATTGCACAAGCCGCTGGTTCGTCGGAATTACTTGTCCACCTCGGCAATCACCGGGTCCAGACTGCCGATAATGGCAATCACATCGGCCAGGTAACACCCCCTGGCCAGCACGGCAAGCGCCTGCAGATTGATGAACGAAGGGGCTCTGACCTTCATCCGTAAAGGCTTGGGGCTACCGTCGCTGATGATGTAAAAGCCCAACTCTCCCTTCGGCGCTTCGATGCTGACATAGGCCTCGCCCTTGGGCACCGGGAAACCATAGGCGGAGACGTCGAAGTGATGAATCATCGCTTCCATCGACGACTTCACCGTGATCTTGTTGAGCGGAAAGGCAATATCGGGCATCGCCACGGCCACCGGCCCCGCTGGCATCTGATCCAGGCACTGCTCGATCAGTTTTACACTCTCGCGCATCTCGTCCATGCGGCACTTCCAGCGGTCGTAGCAGTCGCCGTTTTCACGCACGATCACCTCGAACGAGAGCCGGTCATAGATCTCATAGGGGTTATCGCGCCGCATATCCCAGCTAACCCCCGAGGCACGCAGGCAGGGCCCGCTCAAGCCCCAATCGATGGCTTGTTCGCCACTGATCTTGCCAATATCGCGGGTGCGTTTGAGGAAGATACGATTCTCTGAAATCAGGCGCTCGTAATCGTCAATGCGCTGCTTCATCACATGACAGAACTCGCGGCAACGCGGCTCGAATCCATCAGGCAGATCCTCGCGCACCCCGCCGACCCGACAGAATGAAGTGTGCATGCGCGCACCGGTGATCATCTCCATCAGATCCATGATCATCTCGCGTTCGCGCATCACATAGAGCAAGGTGGTCATGGCCCCCAGATCCATCGGCAGCGCGCCGCTGATCAGCAGATGGCCGGAGATACGGGCCATCTCGGCCATCATGACGCGAATATACTGGGCACGCTCGGGGGCCTTGATCTCCAGCAGGCGCTCCACTGCCAATACATAGGCCAGGTTGTTCGAGGGCGCACAGAGATAGTCCAGCCGGTCGGTCAGGGGAATGATCTGGGTATAGGTAAAGTTTTCGGCGAGTTTTTCAGTGCCGCGATGCAGGTAGCCGATGATGGTATCCACCCCGCGAATCTCTTCCCCGTCCAACTCCAGCATGATGCGCAGGACGCCATGCGTGCTGGGGTGTTGCGGCCCCAGGTTGAGCAGCAACTCTTTGGTCAGTTTCTGACCCGCTTCGTTCTTGCTTAACAGACTGATGTCGGTCATAAGGCCACCGTCACGCCCCCTCTGTTCTTTCGCTACGCGCCTCGCCAAACGGGTTGTAGTGGTCAGCGTAGCCACGCAATGGATAGTCCTTTCTCATCGGGTATCCGTCATAGCCTTCCCACATATAAATACGTCGTAGATCCGGGTGCCCGACAAACGCAATCCCGTACATGTCATAGGCCTCCCGCTCATGCCAGTTGGCGGTCTGCCACACCGGCACCACCGACGGGGGCAACTCATCCAGCTCAAAGCGGCATTTGATCCGCAAACGGTATTTGAACGGTATCGAATAGAGGTGATAGACCGTCTCGAAGCGCGGGCGTTGGGGATAATGATCGACGCCGCAGATATCGGAGAGGAAATTAAACTGCAGGGCGCTATCGTGTTTCAGCAAATGGCAGAGGGCCAGCAGGTTCTCCTTGCTTACCGTCAAAGTAAGCATCCCGAAGGTTTCATACACCGACTCGCAGCGCTGCTGTATCGACTCCCGTTGAAGCAGTTCGCGCAGCGGCTGGTTGCTCATGGCGATACCTTCCCTGTTTCTTGCGGGTCTTTTCTGCGTAGTACATGTTGCTTCTTTATCTTCTCCTGCAGCATCAAGATGCCATGAATCAGTGCATCCGGCCGGGGGGGGCAGCCCGGGACGTGGACATCCACCGGCACGATGCGCTCTGAACCCTGGACCACTGCATAGGTGTTATAGACACCACCGGAGATGGCACAGGTACCCATGGCAATGACCCAACGGGGTTCGGTCATCTGGTCATAGAGCAAGCGGACGATCGGGGCGAATTTCTTGGTCACGGTGCCGGCGATGATCATTACGTCGGATTGCCGGGGTGAAGGACGAAACACTACGCCCAGGCGGTCCAGGTCATAACGTGCACAGCCGGCCGAGATCATCTCGATGGCGCAGCAGGCAATTCCGAAAGTCTCGGGCCACAGCGCCGAACTACGGCTCCAGTTAATGACGGAATCAACGGTGCCGAAAAAGACATTATTGGAAAAACGGTTCTCTAGATTTGCCATTCCAATGCCCCCGTCGCCCACGCATAGACAAAGCCAACCAAAAGCAGAAAGATAAAGACAAACATTTCGATATAACCGAATAGGCCAATGTTCGTCAGCACCACGGCCCACGGGAATAAGTACAGCGTCTCGACATCGAAGATAATGAAGACAATGGCAATGACAAAATAGTGGATCTTGACTTGCCCCACCGAGGCATCGCCAACGGGATCGACGCCACACTCATAGGGCTGGTTTTTTGCAGGATAGGGGTTGGCAGGTCGAAGAAGCGACGATATCTTCAGGATAAATAGCCCCAGCAGGGTAACCACCCCGGCCATCAGAAAAACAGGAAAATAGTCCAATAACATCTACTCTCACCCTGATCGTTCAGACTATTGATCTGCTCCAGTGATTCGTCCAAAGAACCCGCAGCATGCAGGATGTGGTGAGCCTGCGAACCGCATCGACCACGCTTGTGAGAAGGTTCCCAGTGTTCAAACCAACCGCAGTAATCCAGTGCCCGGCAAGTTGATGTGAAAACCCTGTACTTCCACGCTCGAAAGTACGAATTAACAACTGCATCAACTGCGAGTAGCGACCATAGGCTTGTGTTGACCATAGACCTATGACTATGTTCCGGAGGATAGGAAATCCAACGCCACTTTCAAGGAGTATCCGGGGCAATCCCGGAAAAACTGCTCAGAAGTGCGCGCCATCGCGCCCAGATGATCCAGTATCACGCGAGTCACGGCACCGTCTGTGACCAGGGTGGGGAACATCGGAAAGACTTCCGACGCGCTCCAGCGATTGATCTCTTGAGCCATGATTCGATTTCGCCGATTCGCGGCCGCTCATAAGGGGCGACACCCTGCTGTGAAGGCATGGACCGCCCGAAGTTCCTGACCCGAATGAATGCCTGCCCGTGGGCGCGAGCCCCGACCGACCGAACCGGAAGCGGCTCGGGTAAGCATCGACAAATTGCGCGCCGCGAAGGACCGGAAAGGCCCATGACGCGCCGAAGAAAATAAGCGAATGAGCGTCAGCTACTTGGGCGCAGCCGACCTTCAGGTGACCGCTTCGAAGAACGGATGAACGGCCGGAACTGGCCGATGGCCGACCGGCGCCATCCTACCCTCACTGACCGGTCCGACCTGCCGCTCAGGCAGCCAAAGTCGCTTCGGCGTATCGACCGGCCGCTTCCGTCGCGTTCGTTGCCGAGGTGAATGGCCGCTTAGAAAAAGCTTGACCGGCAGGTCTGGCTCGGATTCAGTCCGTCGCGAGAGGGGCGTCCCTTTCGTGACCCAAACGATGCCTGGACGGCCCGCGTGCGGGTGGTTATGAATGGCGCCGCCCGGTTCGAGCCCCAATCCTCTCAACTTAGGCATTAATCATACCGCGGGCTTGTAAGCATGGAACTTGTGGGGCTTGTCGCGAGGCGCGCGAGGTCGGTGGCGTTCCGAGACGAATTTCTGGACGTTGAGGGCGATCTG
>NZ_QVLR01000007.1 GCF_014822185.1 Azoarcus sp. Aa7 | reverse complement strand
CTTCGACGGCGCGCAGCATGAAAACGGTTCGATGATTTTCGGGCAGGCGGTCGATCGACGATTCGATGATGCGGCGCAGTTCCGCCCTCATTGCCTGGGTTTCCGGCGTTTGTGCGATGTCGTCATGGCCGTGGTCGGGCAGGGTGTCGACGTCTGTTTCCGCATCGCCGGACGATCGGCGCACGCGCCGGTGCGCGAGTGCCTGGTTCACGACGATGCGCGTGAGCCAGGTGGAGAGGCGGGATTCGCCGCGGAAGCCCGCCAGGGCGCGGTGCGCTTCGATGTAGCAGTCCTGCACGGCGTCCTCGGCTTCGGTGTCGTCGCGCAGGATGCTGCGCGCGACGCGGAACAGGCGGCGATTGTGCTGGCGCATCATTCGCTCGAAGGCGAGGGCGTCGCCGGCGAGGATGCTTCTTACCAGTGCGTTATCCGATTCGGCCGTGGACCCGCTGCGCGCGACTGTTGTCATGGCGTGCTCCCGTTTTGCCCATTAGATGGACCGGGATGCGCAAAGGTTACAGTCTGCCTGCCGCGTCCGGCTTCAGCGGGAACGATGCATGGCAGCGGCCGCGACGCGCGGCAGGTCCCCGCGAGCACCGCAGACCGTGAGGGGCAACCTTCGGGGCTGCGCGGGCGGCCCGCGCGTTCAGGGGGTCTGGTCGAGCAGGGCGGCCAGGGCGCTTTGGAACAGGCGGATCACGATACCGCGGTCGATGTCCGGATTGCGGATCGTCCGGATCTGCAGGCCCTCGAACATCGCGACGAAGACCTCGACCATTGCGGCGAGCGTGGCGTCGTCGTCTACGTGGCCCGCTGCATGGCGTGTGTCGCGTATCGTCAGCATGAGGCTTTCACGGCAGACCTGGTCGGCTGAGCGCACGATTTCGGCGACGTGGGGATTGCGCGAGGCTTCGGGGACGATCTCCAGCTTCAGGCCGGCGGTCTGGTGGTCCAGGCACTGGTCGATGCCTTCGGCTACGCGGGCGAGCATCGCTTCGCGCACGTTGCATGCAGACCTGATTTCCGCCGTGAGGGTGAGAAAGCGTTCGAGATCGCTCGCGACGATCGCCGAGATGATCGCTTCCTTGTTCTCGAAGTAGTGATAGATGTGCCCGGGGCTCATGCCGGCCGACTTCGAGATCTGCGCGATGCTGGCGCCGTGGAATCCATGCTGGCGGAAGCAGTCGGCTGCGGCGTCAAGAATCTGGGCGCGGCGCACTTCGGCGCGTGAAGGTTCGATGGATTCGGGGCACATCGGGCGGATCTCGTTGTCGTAATCGGTTTGCAGCAACCTTGATTCAAGTTCTAGGCTAACATAGAATGAGCGTTCGATCTAGAATGGTCATTCTAATTCTGACACAATCAATTCCGTTGAGCGGACCGCGACCGGTGGTCCGTGACGATTTCGAGGCGAAACATGCATAGAAACCCCAGCCAGCGTTTCAAGGTCCTGACAATGGTCGTCGTTGGCGCATTTCTAGTGACCGCCTGCAGCGGCGGCAAGTCGCAGCCGGCAGGGTCCGGCGCGGGGCAGGGAACGCCTGCCGTGACGGTGGTTTCGGTACGCACGGAAGCGGTGCCGCTGACATCGGAGTTGCCGGGCCGGACCGCTCCGTATCTGATTGCGGAGCTGCGGCCGCAGGTCGGGGGTATCGTCAAGCAACGCCTGTTCACCGAAGGCAGCGAGGTGAAGGCCGGGCAGGTCCTGTACCAGATCGACCCGGCGACCTATCAGGCCGCGTACGACAGCGCCAAGGCGAGCCTCGCGCGTGCCGAGGCGAACGTGCACGCGGCGCGGCTGAAGGCGGAGCGCTACGCGCAGCTGGTCGGCATCGAGGCGGTCAGCAAGCAGGCCAATGACGATGCGGCGGCGGAGCTCAAGCAGGCGCAGGCCGAGGTCGCGAGCGCGAAGGCGGCGGTCGACAAGGCGAAGATCGATGTCGATTTCACCCGCGTGAGCTCGCCGATCGGCGGACGCATCGGCCGTTCGACCGTGACGCCGGGCGCGCTGGTGACGGCCAATCAGGCCGCGGCGCTCGCGACGGTGCAGAAGCTCGACCCGATCTATGTGGATGTCACGCAGTCGAGTGCCGAACTGCTGAAATTGCGGCGCGATCTTGCCGACGGGCGGCTGAAGCGCGCCGGCGGCGACGCGGTTCCGGTCAGGCTGGTGCTGGAGGACGGCTCGTTGTACGGCAGCGAGGGCAAGCTGGAGTTCTCGGAAATCACCGTCGATCAAGGCACCGGCAGCGTGACGCTGCGTGCGGTGTTCCCGAACCCGAAGGGCGAACTCCTGCCGGGCATGTATGTGCGGGCGCGTCTCTCCCAGGGCGTGAACAGCGACGCGATCCTCGTTCCGCATGCGGCCTTGAGCCGTGATCCGCGGGGCAATGCGACGGTGATGGTGGTCAACGGGGAGAGCAAGGTCGAGTCGCGCATCATCACGGCGGCGCAGTCGCAAGGGGACGCCTGGGTGGTGACGCAGGGCTTGGCTGCGGGCGAGCGCGTGATCGTCGAAGGCTTGCAGAAGGTGCGCCCGGGCGCGGCGGTGCAGGCCCAGGAAGCCGGCGCGGCGGGTTCGCCCGAGACCGCGTCCGCGGCGGCGCCCGCCCCCGCGGCGGCCAAGTGAGGTAACGGACGATGGCACGTTTCTTCATCGACCGGCCCATCTTCGCGTGGGTCATCGCGATCGTGATCATGCTGTCCGGCGCGCTGTCGATCATGCGTTTGCCGGTGGCGCAGTATCCGTCGATCGCTCCGCCGACCGTGGTCATCAACGCGACCTATCCCGGTGCTTCGGCAAAGACGGTGCAGGACTCGGTCACGCAGGTCATCGAACAGAAGATGACCGGCCTCGACGGGCTGCTGTACATGAGTTCGTCGTCGGACTCGTTCGGCCGCGCGACGATCACGCTGACCTTTGACGCCGGTACGAACCCGGACATCGCGCAGGTGCAGGTGCAGAACAAGCTGCAGCTCGCGCTGCCGCTGGTCCCGCAGGCGGTGCAGCAGCAGGGGGTGCAGGTCGCCAAGTCGACGCGCAACTTCCTGATGGTTATGGGCTTTGTCTCCGCGGACAACAGTATGGACCGGGCCGACCTCTCGGACTTCCTAGTGTCTAGCGTGCAGGATCCGCTGTCGCGCGTGACCGGTGTCGGCGAAGTTCAGGTGTTCGGCGCGCAGTACGCGATGCGCGTGTGGCTGGATCCGGCCAAGCTCAACAACTTCCACCTGACCCCGGGCGATGTGCAGGCGGCGATCCGCACGCAGAACGCGCAGGTCTCCGCCGGCCAGCTCGGCGGTGTGCCCGCGGTGTCGGGGCAGGGCTACACGGCGACAATCACGGCTCAGAACCGCCTGGAATCGGTCGCGCAGTTCGAGAAGATCCTGCTGCGCAGTTCCGCGCAGGGTGGCGAAGTGCGCCTCAGGGATGTCGCGCGCATCGAAATCGGGGCGGAGAACTACGGCATCGTCGGGCGCTTCAACGGCAAACCGGCGGCGGGCATCGGCGTGAAGCTGGCGGCGGGTTCCAACGCGCTCGACACCGCGGCGGCGGTGCGCGCGAAGATCGAGCAGATGAAGCCCTACTTCCCCGCGGGCATCGAGGTCGTGGTGCCGTACGACACGACGCCGTTCGTGAAGATCTCGATCCAGGGCGTAGTCCAGACGCTGATCGAGGCGATCGCGCTGGTGTTCCTCGTGATGTACCTGTTCCTGCAGAACTTCCGCGCGACGATCATTCCGACGATCGCGGTGCCGGTGGTGCTGCTCGGTACCTTCGGCGTGATGGCGGCGGCGGGATTCTCGATCAACACGCTGACGATGTTCGGCCTGGTATTGGCGATCGGCCTGCTCGTGGACGATGCGATCGTGGTCGTAGAGAACGTCGAGCGCGTGATGACCGAGGAGGGGCTTTCGCCAAAGGAGGCGACGAAGAAGTCGATGGGGCAGATCACCGGCGCGCTGGTCGGCATCGGCTTGGTGCTGTCCGCGGTGTTCATCCCGATGGCGTTCTTCGGGGGCTCCACCGGCGTGATCTATCGCCAGTTCTCGATCACGATCGCCGCGGCGATGGGCTTGTCGGTGCTGGTGGCGATCGTGTTCACGCCGGCGCTGTGCGCGACGATGCTCAAGCCGGTGGAAAAAGGCCATGGGCATGGTGAGGGAGGCATCTTCGGGCGCTTCTTCCGCTGGTTCAACGTGATGTTCGCGCGCAATACGCATCGCTACGAGTCGGCGGTTGCCCGCATCCTGCATCGCAGCTTCCGCTATCTCGCGATCTACGTCGCGATCATCGTGGTGCTGGGTCTGCTGTTCGCGCGCATGCCGACTTCCTTCCTGCCGGAGGAGGACCAGGGCGTGATGTTCACTCAGGTCACGCTACCGGCAGGCGCGACGCAGGAGCGCACGGTCGAGGTGCTGAAGAAGGTCGAGCAGCACTTCCTCGAGACCGAGAAGGACAGCGTGCGCACGATCTTCACGGCGGCCGGTTTCAGCTTCGGCGGCAGTGGCCAGAACATGGGCCTGGGCTTTGTCGGCATGCGCGACTGGGGCGAGCGGCGCGAGCCGGGGCGCGACGTGAAGTCGGTGGCCGGGCGGGCGATGGGGGCGTTCTCGCAGATCCGCGAGGCGATGGTGTTCGCCTTCGTTCCGCCGGCGGTGCTGGAGCTGGGCACGTCGAACGGCTTCAACCTGATGTTGCAGGACCGTGCGGGCCTCGGCCATGAGGTGCTGGTCGCGGCGCGCAACCAGTTCCTGGGCCTGGCGGCGCAGGACAAGCGGCTGGTTGCCGTGCGCCCGAACGGGCAGGACGACGTCGCGGAGTATCAGCTCGATATCGACCATGCGAAGGCGGGGGCACTGGGGGTGTCGATAGCGGACGTCAACGACACGCTGAACACGGCGTGGGGGGGCGTCTACGTGAACGACTTCATCGACCGTGGCCGCATCAAGCGCGTGTACCTGCAGGCCGATGCGCCGGCACGGATGACGCCGGAGGATCTCGGCAAGTGGTACGTGCGCAACAAGCAGGGCGAGATGGTGCCGCTCGCGGCCTTCACCACGGCGCGCTGGGTGTATGGATCGCCGCGCCTCGAACGTTACAACGGCCAGCCGTCAATTGAACTCCTCGGCCAGGCGGCGCCCGGGCTTTCCTCGGGTGATGCGATGGCTGCGGTCGAGGAGATCATGGCCAAGCTGCCGGCGGGCATCGGTTACGAATGGACCGGCACGTCGTACGAGGAGCGCCGTTCCGGGGCGCAGGCGCCGGCTCTCTATGCGTTGTCGCTGCTGGTGGTGTTCCTGTGCCTTGCGGCCCTGTACGAGAGCTGGTCGGTGCCGTTTGCGGTGATGCTGGTGGTGCCACTCGGGGTGTTGGGTGCCGTGCTGGCGGCGACCGGACGCGGGCTGTCGAACGACGTGTATTTCCAGGTCGGCCTGCTCGCGACCATCGGCCTGTCGGCGAAGAACGCGATCCTGATTGTCGAGTTCGCGAAGGCGCAGATGGAGAAGGAGGGCAAGGACCTGATCACGGCGACGCTGGAGGCGGTGCGCATGCGGCTGCGGCCGATCCTGATGACCTCGCTGGCGTTCGGCCTCGGCGTGCTGCCGCTGGCGATCGCCAAGGGTGCGGGGGCGGGCAGCCAGAACGCGATCGGCACCGGCGTGCTTGGCGGCACGATCGCGGCGACCGTGCTGGGCATCTTCTTCATTCCGTTGTTCTACGTCGTGATCAAGCGCATCTTCAAGAGCAAGCCGCAGGACGAGGTGTCCGCGGTCGATGCGCCGGCAGTGCAGGAGGCAAAGTGATGACTCGATTGCGTACCCTGGTCGTCGCAATGGCCGCCACGCTGGCGGGGGCGTGTTCGCTGATCCCCGCCTACGAACGTCCGGCCACGCCGGTGCCGGCGGCGTTCCCGGATGCGCCCGCGACCGCCGCGAGCGCAAGCGAGGCGCCGGCCTGGCGCGACTATTTCGCCGATGCGCGCCTGCGCGAACTCGTCGAACTGGCGCTTGCGAACAATCGCGACCTGCGCATCGCCGCACTCAACATCGAGCGTGCGCGGGCGCAATACGGCATCCAGCGCGCGGACCTGTTCCCGTCGATTGCGGCGAACGGCGGGCAGACCGCGCAGCGCCTGCCGGGCGACCTGAGCCGCACCGGCGAAGCGGGCACGACGCGGCAATACAGCGCGACGGTGGGTTTCTCGGCCTACGAACTGGATTTCTTCGGCCGCATCCGCAGCCTGAACGAGCAGGCGCTGGAGCAGTACCTCGGCAGCGAAGAGGCCCGGCGCAGCGCGCAGATCAGCCTCGTCGCGGAAGTCGCCGATGCGTGGCTGCGGCTCGCCGCGGACCGCGAGCGGCAGACGCTGGCGAACAACACGCTGGCGACGCGGCAGAAGTCCTACGAGCTGACGAAGCGCAGTTTCGACGTGGGGGCGACCTCGGCGCTGGACCTGCGCCAGGCGCAGACGCTGCTCCAAGGGGCGCGCGCCGATGCGGCACGCTACACGTCGCTCGTCGCGCAGGACCGGAATGCGCTGGCGCTGGTGGTCGGCGCGGAGGTTCCGGCCGCGCTGCTGCCGCAGGGCTTCGCGGAGTCGATCACATCGGTGGCCGAGCTGCCGGCGGGCGTGCCGTCGGAGGTGCTGACGCGCCGCCCGGACATCCTGCAGACGGAGCGCCAGTTGCGTGCGGCGAACGCGAGTATCGGTGCGGCGCGTGCGGCCTTCTTCCCGCGCATCACGCTGACGGCGGCGGCGGGCACGGCGAGCAGCACGCTGGATGGATTGTTCGAGGCGGGATCGGGGACGTGGAGCTTCGTGCCGCAGATTTCGCTGCCGATCTTCGAGGCGGGACGGCTCTCTGCGAATCTCGAGGCGACCAAGGTGCAGCGGGAGATTGCGGTGGCGCAATACGAGAAGGCGATCCAGTCGGCGTTCCGTGACGTGGCCGATGCGCTGGCCGACCGCGCGACGCTGGTCGAGCAGCTCGACGCGCGGCGCAAGCTGGTGGAGGCGACCGAGGCGAGCTTCAAGCTTTCGGAGGCGCGCTACAAGGCGGGCATCGACAGCTACTTCGGCCTGCTGGACGCGCAGCGCAGCCTTTACGCCGCCGAGCTGGACCTGATCGCGGTGCGCCAGTCCGATGCCGCCAACCGCATCGCGCTTTACAAGGCGCTGGGCGGGGGCTGGCAGTAGGAAGGCCGCGCTGAAATACCCGCGTGAATGCAAACGGCGGACGAGGGAATCGTCCGCCGTTTGCATTTCTTGTCCTGCGCGGACGGGGAACGCGTTCCCCGTCCGTTTTCTCTCGTTCAGCCGCCGGCGATGATGGGCACGAAAGCCACGCGGTCGCCGTTGCGCAGGGCGGTCTCGCGCTCGCCCGCCAGCACCATGTGGCCGTTGACCGCGACGTTCCATGAATGGTCGTTGAGTGCCTCGCGGGCTTCGGGGAGGCGGCGGGCCAGTGCGTCGCGCAGCGCGATGACGTTCGCGACGGGTTCGTCGATGACGAGCGCCTTTTCCGGCGCGCCGGGCAGCGGGTGCGGCAGTTCCACTCGCACGGCGAAGCCGGTGGTGGCGCCGGCGAGCCGTTCGTGCCAGTCGGCCTTGGGCACGCCTTCCGCATTGAGGCCGGTGACTTCGTAAAAGCGCGCCTTCATCGCCTCGAACTCCTTGCGGTCGACCTTCTCACCCTTGAAGGGGCCGACCTCGATCTGTTCCTCGAACCAGCGTTTCGGCAAGGTGTCGTCCTTGGCGCGCAGGCCGAGGCGGAAGTTGATCATCCTCTCCAGGCCGGTGATGTTGCGGCCGATCTCGTTCAGCTGCTCGCCGGTGAATTCGAGCGCGGTCGCGGTCGTCAGCTGGGTCGCGAAGTCGCCGCAGTCCGGGGTCGTCGGCGAGTTGAACAGCTTGGTGTTGAAGCGGCACATGCCCACCGAGTCGCCGACGGCGAAGGTGTTCTCGCAGCGGCGCACGGCGAACTCCTTGCCCTCGTAGCGGTTCGGCTCGGCCGCGACGGTGCCGCCGTAGAGCTCGGTCTTGAACGCGGCGTCGTCGTTGATTCGGGCGTTGATCTCAAGGGTTACGCGGTTGCGCAGGTGGTCCATGCCGCGCGTGGCGACCGACAGGCCCAGCGCGAAGGCCTTGAGGATGCGGGCGTCGTGCGGGTCGGATTGGAACAGGCCCTTCACCGCCATGCGGTAGTCCAGGGCTTCGGCCGGATACTTGCCGCGCTCGACGGCGCGCGCGGAGTCGGCGATGGTGTCGCCGAAGCCTTCGCGCTTCGCGGCCATGAAGAGCAGCTTCTCGACCGTCTCGTAGTTGCCCCATGACAGGTCCAGCCCGCCGGTGTGGCTCGCGTCGATGATGCCGCGCTGCCACAGCTCCATCGCCCAGGCGATCGCGCTGCCGGTCGAGGCCGAGTCCAGCCCGAGGTCGTTGAGGATGTTGTTGAGGCGCAGGATGTGCTCCGGCTCCTTCAGGCCGATCATCGGGCCGAACTTGCCGACGGTGACGTACTCGGGGCCGTCGCCCTTGTCGTACTGGTCGAACTTGCCGTCGTTGTGGATGCCGTTGTAGGTGCGCTGCTTGCCGTGCTCGACGTCGGCCTGCGCCTTGTCGTAGCTGGCGTTGCCCTTCAGGCCCTTGAGCGCGGCCGAGCCCCAGCCGCCCTTGCCCTCGGGGGTCATGTCGTTGAGGTTGCGGCAATGCACCGGACACTTGAAGCAGCCGTCCATGCCGGGGCGGTAGGGGTCGAAGTTGTCCGCGTCCAGCGTCGGGTGCCAGTCCGTCTTCTGATTGTTCAGCGTGCCGAGCGCACCGAGCACGCGCGAGGGCTTGTACAGGAAGGGCGTGCCCACCTGCTTGAGGGCGTTCTTGATCACCGACGTCGAAGTGATCTTTTTGCCGATCACCTTGTTGTGCGCCTTGAGTTCGGCCGCTTTGGGCGCGTCGTCCGGCTTGCCGTGCACCATGATGGCCTTCAGGTGCAGCGAACCCATCTTCGCACCGCCGCCGCCGCGTGCCCAGATCGCCTTGATGCCGCCCATGATGCCGCTGCACAGCGCGAGGTTCTCCCCGGCGGTGGTGATGCGGGCGAGCGCCATGTCCTTGCGTTCGGTGCATTCGAAGTCGCGTTCGATCGCGCCGGGCAGGTCGAGGTTGTCGAGGCCGACGTATGGCGTCGCGTCGATGAACTGCACTTCTTCATGCGCGATGCGCAGCAGCGTCCATTGGGCTGCCAGGCCGTACAGCACGATGTGGTCGTAGCCGTGGCGTTTGACGAAGGACGGGAAGTAGTCGCCGCCGTTGGTGTCGAGGATCGCGTCGCTCTCGGGCGAGCGGCTGGTGAAGTTGCCGCGGGTGGCGGCCGGCATGTCGCCGGTGAGGGTGCCGGCGCCGAAGATCAGGGGGATTTCGGGGTCGAGGGCTTCGCGTCCGTCCTGCAGCAGGTTGTACAGCAGGTACATATTGGCGCCGCGTCCGCCGAGGTAGGTGCGCAGCACGTCGAGCGGCAGGTACTTGCGCTGCGTTTCGCGCTTCTCGAGGTCGACGAACAGCACGGCACCCTGCGTATCGTATTGCGGCGTGTCGTGCATGCGTGCGCACAGTTGTTCGACCTTGTCCCTGATCCCCATTGCCGTCTCCTGTTGTCCTGATGGTTGGATGTAGTGTTGCAATAAAACAGTTTGAAGTCAAACAAAAAAGCGGGTGGTTTTTTGCAGGGGCACGGGATGCACCCGATAGCCGGGGCGGGATCTGCGGCCGTGTCACCGGATTCGCCGCCATTGCCAGGAACGGCGGGGGATGCGGCTCGGGCGGCACGCGGAAATCGTCGTCCGCGGAGTTTTAGTGCACTGCGAGATAATTTGACTTCCATCAAAGGCGATGCATAAAGTCGTTGCCGCGTATTGTTCCGGTCATCGCCCGAGCCTATCGTGCGCAAAAATTCGGTCGCCCTTCGGCGCACCCCGATTCACCGGACGGCTACATGGGTTCTCTTCGAGAAACCCGCCTCAATGTGGAGAAGTGCGAATGAATGCTGCTGAAATCCTGCTGTCGGCAGGCGCGGATGCCGCGATAGCCATCGAATGCGACGAGCGGCGGGTGAGCTATGCCGAACTGCGGGAGCGCGTGCGGCGTGCGGCGGGCGCGTGGCAGGCGCTGGGACTGGCACCGGGCGAGCGCGTGGTCGTGTTCGCGCCCGACAGCGACGACTGGGTCGAGGCGTATCTGGGCGCGATCTGGGCCGGCGGCGTGGTCATCGGCGTCAATCCGCGGCTGTCGATGGCCGAGCTGACGCCGATCCTGAACGAATGCGAGGCGCGCTTCGTGTGGTGCGAGCCGGAGCAGGCAGGGGACCTGCAGGGGCTGGTCGCGACGCTCCCCGGGGCTCCCGCGGTGGTCGGCGGCGGCGTCGCGGACCGTGACTGGACGCAGGTGCTCGCACGTGCGGAAGGGGTCGAACCCCTGCAATGCGATGCCGAGGCGCCGGCCCTGTGGATCGGCACCTCCGGCACGACGGGCACGCCCAAGGGCGTGATCCATGTCCAGCGCGTCGTCGTCAACGCCCATTCCTTCGCCTGTAATCTCGCCGGTCTGACGTCTTCGGATCGCCTGTACGCAACGTCCAAGCTGTTCTTCGCCTATGCGCTCGGCAACAGCCTGCTCGCCGGGCTGCGCGCGGGGGCGACGGTGATCCTGGACCGGGAATGGCCGACGGCCGAGCGCGTCGAGGAGAGGGTCGCGAAACATCGCCCGACACTGCTCTTCAGCGTGCCGACGCTATACAACAAGATGCTGCAGACCGGCGTCGCGGCGCGGCTGGCCGACCGCGGCATCCGCCATTTCGTGTCGGCCGGCGAGGCGCTGCCGCTGGCGATACGCCAGGGCTGGCGCGAGCAGACCGGCTGCGGGCTGATCAGCGGCTACGGCACCTCCGAGACGCTGTGCCTGATGCTCTACAGCGACGACGACTCGGGCGTGATGCGCCCGACGCCGTTGACCGAGGTGCGCTTCAATCCGGACATCGATGCAGATCTGCCGCAGCGGATCTGGGTGCGTCACACCACGGTCGCGGTCGGTTACTGGAAGCGGCCCGAAGCGCAGGTCGACTTCGACAACGGCTGGTTCTCGCCCGGCGACATGTTCCTGCGCCACCCGGACGGCTGTCTGGAATACGCGGGCCGCAACGACGACATGCTCAAGATTGCCGGCCAATGGGTCAGCACGCTGTGGGTCGAGCAGGCGCTGGCGGCCCATTGCGGCGAAGCCCTGCAGCAGATCGCGGCGGTCGGCGTCGATTCGGCCGACGGCCTGACGGCGCTGGCGGTGCTCGTCGTCGCGGCGCCTGGCGGTTGGGCCGAGGCACGCCAGCGGTTGGAGGAAGGCATCGCCGCATTGCCGGGCCATCGCCGCCCGCGCTGGGTGCATTGGCTCGATGCGCTGCCGCTGACGCCGACCGGCAAGCTGCAGCGCGGGCGGCTGCGTGCGCTGCACGAGCGCCACGCCGCGGCCGCTGCCTGACGAACCGCCTCGGGCGGCCCCCCTCGTGAGGGGCTCGCCCTCCTGCTGCACAGAAGCTGTCGCGGGAAGGCCACCGCGCAGCCGCCAGACCATCCGCCGAGGAGACAATCTTGTCCAGTAAAGACGCCGTCGACGTTCAGTCCTTCATAGACCACCAGCCCTTTTCCGGCTTCCAGTGGCTCATCTTCGTGCTGTGCTTCCTGATCGTGCTGCTGGACGGTTTCGACACCGCGGCGATCGGGTACATCGCGCCCTCGCTCATCCAGGAATGGGGCGTCACCAAACCGGACCTGGCCCCGGTGCTAAGCGCGGCGCTGTTCGGGCTGGCGGGCGGGGCGCTGGTGTCGGGCCCGCTGGCGGACCGTGTAGGGCGCAGGCTGGTGCTGAACGTGGCGGTGCTGGTGTTCGCGGTCGCGAGCCTGGTGTCGGCATTCGCCGCGGATCTGCAGAGCCTCACGGTCCTGCGTTTCCTCACCGGCCTCGGCCTGGGGGCGGCGATGCCTAACGCGGTCACGCTGATCAGTGAATATTCGCCGACGAAGCGTCGTGCGCTGATCACCACGGCGATGTTTTCCGGCTTTCCCCTCGGTGCGGCGCTGGGCGGTTTCTTGGCGGCGTGGATGATTCCGCAATTCGGCTGGCGCAGCGTGCTGGTGCTCGGCGGGATCGCTCCCATCGCGCTGGTTGCGGTGATGCTGATCCGGCTGCCGGAGTCGGTGCGCTACATGGTGGCGAAGGGCGTGTCGACGGATCGGATCCGTGCCGTGCTCGGCCGCATCTCCGCCGCTGCGGCGGGTGCCCACTCGTTCCGCCTCACCGAGACGGTCGCCGTGGCGAACGGCAAGAGCGGGTTGGGCGTGGTGCTGTCGCGCTCTCGCGTGGTGGGGTCGGTGATGTTGTGGCTCGCCTATTTCATGGGACTGGTGATCTTCTATGCGCTGATCAACTGGATGCCCATCCTGTTCAAGGAGGCCGGTCTCGATCCCAAGACGGCCACGCTGATCTCCGCACTGTTCCCGCTCGGCGGGTGCGCTGCGGTGTTCGTCGGCTGGCTGATGGACCGCTTCAATGGCAACCGCATCGTCGCCATCGCGTACGCCCTTACCGCGGTCTCCGTGTATTCGATCGGGCAGGTGGTCGGCAGCGTCGGCGCGCTGGTGGTCGTGGTGTTCCTCGCCGGGACGATGATGAACGCCGCTCAGGTGTCGATGCCGGCGCTCGCGGCCACGTTCTATCCGACGCAGGGGCGTGCCACGGGCGTTGCGTGGATGCTCGGCATCGGCCGTTTCGGCGGCATTGCCGGCTCCTTCCTGGTGGCGGAACTCGCGCGCCGCAAACTCGGGTTCAGCGAGGTGTTCATGGTTGTCGCGATCCCCGGCCTGCTGGCCACGACGGCCCTGATCGTCAAGCAGTTCTACCATCCCGAAACGGCCCCGGAACAAGGTGAGGCACCGGAAGGGGGCGCGCCGTATCTCAAGGAGCAAGTGCAGGGCGCCCACTGAGCGCGCTGTGCGGCATCCCGAATGGTTCCGGCCCGGTTCCGCCGCGATGCGGCGGGTGCGGGACCGGATAATCGGGATATGATCCGGACCTGAGTCGGGAGGACCGGGACAAGATGCGCGCCGATCAGCTGGATTTCTACTCCCTGGTGGAGTTCGCGCCCGACAGCGGGGCGATACAGTTCAGCGGCCGGCGGGCGATCCTGCTGCACACCGACGCGATGGGCGCGCTGCGCAAGGAACTGGTCGAGACGCTCGGCACCGACATCGCGAAGGTGATCCTGACGCGCTACGGCTTCAGTTGCGGCTTCGAGGACGCGGGCCTGCTGCCCGGCTTCATGCACCCCGACACGCTGGAGGAGTTCGTCCGCGGCGGGCCGCGGGTGCATATGTTCTCGGGCATCGCGGAGGTCGAGACGCGCAGCGTCGAGGTCGACCGCGAGCGCGGACATTACCGCATGAGCGGCGACTGGCGCCGCTCGTACGAGGCCGAGCAGCACCTGCGCCTCTTCGGGCGCTCCGACGAGGCGGTGTGCTGGACGCTCGCCGGCTATGCGTCGGGCTTCGCGTCCTACGTGTTCCAGACCGACATGATCTGCGTCGAGCACGAATGCGAAGGGCGCGGCGACGAGCACTGCTCGTGGACGCTGATGAATGCCGCGGACTGCGCGCCGGAGTTCGAAGGCCTGCGCAAGTACTTCCAGCCCCTCAACATCAAGGACCGCATCAACGTCCTCGAAGGCAAGGTGTACGAGCGCACGCGCGAGCTCGAAGCGTCGGAACAGCGCTACCGCAACCTCATCGAGGACCTGCCCGAGATGGTATTCGCGCTGCACGTCTCGGGCCGCATGCTGCAGCTCAACAAGGCCGGGCGCACGCGTCTCGGTATCACGCCCGAACAGCTGCCGGGCATGCGCCTGCGCGACCTCGTGCTGCCGCAATACCGTGTGCGTGCGTCGAACTTCCTCAAGAGCATCGCCAGCGCGCGCGCGGCCACGCGGCTCGACGTCGTGATGCGCGATGCCGCGGGGCTGCCGGTGCCGATGCGCCTGCAGGTCGAGCCGGTGTTCAAGGACGACAAGATCGTCGGTTACAGCGGCCTCGCGATCGACATCACCGCGCAGCAGGAGCGCGAGCGCAAGCTCACCGAGTACGCCGCCCGCCTGGAAAACCGCGAGCAGCAGATCCAGGACATCATCAACGACGCCGTGTATGTCCTCGATCTCGACGGGCGCTTCAGCTTCGTCAATGCGCGCATGGCCGAGCTGCTGGGCGTACCCGCGGATCGCGCCATCGGGCGCAGTTGCGGCGAGCTGATGCTGCATTCGTCGGCCTTGCGCGTCGAGCGCGACTTCCGCCGGCGCCTGGCGGGGGAGGGCGGCCCGCCGTTCGAGATCATGCTCGCGCCGGGCGGAGCGGCGAACCGCCTGCTGGAGGTCAGCTCGGCCGTGCTGTCCACCGACGGGCGCCCCGAAGGCGTGATCGGCGTCGCGCGCGACATCACGGCACGGCGCGAGATGGAGCGCCAGCTCGCGCAGGCCAACCGGCTCAGCGCGCTCGGGCAGTTCGCGTCGGGCATCGCGCACGAGATCAACAACCCGCTCGGCCTCGTCTCCGGCTTTGCCGAGGAGCTGCAGGCGCTGATGGAGTCGATCCCCGGGGCGCAGTCGAATCCCGACTTCGACGTCCTGCGCCAGGGGCTCACCACCATCCAGGAACAGGCGCAGCGCTGCAAGGCGATCACCGACAACCTGCTGCTGTTCTCGCGCAAGCAGGCCGTCCCGCTGGAGGTCGTCGACGTCGCGATGCTTGTGCGCGAACGCCTGGATTCCTACCGCGAGCTCGGCCTCACCCGCGGCCTCGACGTCGAACTGCGCAGCGAAGGCCCGCTACCGGCGGTCGCGACGAACCCCACGCTGCTCGACCAGGTGCTGCGCAACCTCGTGAAGAATGCCCGCGACGTGATGGACGGCCGGGGCCGGGTCGTCGTCGTGCTGCACCCGGCCGGCGGCGCGGTGGAGCTCGACGTGCTCGACGAGGGCCCCGGACTGGCGTCGGGCGTCATCGACCACGTCTTCGATCCCTTCTTCACCACCAAGGCGCCCGGGCGTGGCACCGGGCTGGGTTTGTCGATCTGCTACGGGATCATGTCCGAACTGGGCGGGCGCATCGAATGCGGCAACCGTCCCGAAGGCGGCGCGTGGTTCCGCATCCATCTGCCCGCCGACGAGGTGGGCTCCGACGGCGGCGCCGAGGCAAACATGCAATGAAAGGCCATGTACTGATCGTCGATGACGAATCCCTGTACCGGCAGCTGCTCACGAGCCGTCTCGGGCGTGCCGGCTACCGCCTGAGCGAGGCCGCGGACGGCGAAGCCGCGCTCGAATGCGCGCAGCACGGCGGCGTCGATCTCGCGCTGGTCGACATCAAGATGCCCGGCATCGACGGCATCGAAGTGCTCAAGCGCCTGAAGCAGCTCGATCCCCAGGTCGAGGTCGTGATCCTGACCGGCCACGGCAACGTCGACAGCGCGATCGCGGCGATGAAGCTGGGCGCCTTCGACTACCTCTCCAAGCCGTACAAGCTCACCGAACTCGACATCGTCGTCGAACGCGCGCTGGAAAAGCGCATGCTCGCGCGGCGCTGTGCGGCACTCAGTGCCGAGGTCGCGCACCTGCGCGGCGCCGACGACACCGCCGTGATCGGCGAGAGCGAAGTGTGGCGGCGTACGCTGGAGCTCGTGCGCCGCGCGGCGCCGCTCGACCTGCCGGTGCTCGTCACCGGCGAGAGCGGTGCGGGCAAGGAGATCGTCGCCGGGCTGCTGCACCGCTGGAGCCCGCGGGCGCAGGAATCCTACGTTCCGCTCAACTGCGGCCTGCTCGACGACGATCTGGTCGAAAGCGAACTGTTCGGCCACAAGCGCGGCGCTTTCTCGGGCGCAACCGCCGACAAGGAAGGCCTGTTCGAACTCGCGAGCGGCGGCACGCTGTTCCTCGACGAGATCGGCGAACTCCCGGCCGCCTGCCAGGCGAAGCTCCTGCGCGTGCTCGATTCCGGCGAGTTCCGCCAGCTCGGCGCGACGGCCCTGCGCCGCACCACTGCGCGGGTCATCGCCGCGACGCACCGCGATCTCGACGCGCGGGTGGCCGACGGCAAATTCCGCCACGACCTGCTGTACCGGCTCAACGTCGTGCACATCCCGGTGCCGCCGCTGCGCGAGCGGCCCGAGGACATTCCGCTGCTCGTCGACTACCTGATCCGCCGCAGCGCACGCGCTGCCGCGCGGCCGCCCGACATTACGCCGGCCGCACTCGCACGGCTGACCGCCTACCCGTGGCCCGGCAACGTGCGCGAGCTGCGCAACGCCGTCGAGCGGCTCGTCGCATTCGGCGACGGGCAGTCGATCGACGAGGACAGCGTGTGCGCGATCCTGCGCCTGCCCGTCGCGACGCCGCCCGCCGCCAAAGGGCCGAGCACGTTCTCCGGCATCGTCGCCCTGGAAGTCTTCGAGCGCGACTACGTCACCTGGGTGCTGGCGCAACTCGACGGCAACGTCAGCGCCGCAGCGCAGGCGCTCGGCGTGTCGCGCTCCACCGTCTATCGCTACCTGCGCTCGACGGCCGCGGCGGAATAAGCCGTCCCGGCAAGCCTCAGCTGCCGGACAGGTTCCGGCACACCTTCTGCAGCGCGCCGATCAGCTGCGCCTGCTCGGCCTCGTTCAGCCCCACGAGCGCCTTTTCCCGCACCGCCACGCCGGCCTCCGCGATGATGTCGAGCTGCGGCCGGGCCGCGTCGGTCAGATACAGGCGATGCGCCCTCCGGTCCGCCGGGTCGGTGCGCCGTTCCACCAGCCCTTCCGATGTCAGCTGGTCGATCATGCGCACCAGCGTCATCGGCTGGATCTCCAGCAACTCCGCCAGATCCACCTGCCGGATCCCTTCGTTGCGCTCCAGGTGGATCAACATCCGCGCCCGTGCGAGCGTGAGTGGGCTGCCCTGCAGGCCAGCGGTGAACGAGTGCCGCATCAGGCGCGCGGCGTCTGCGAGCAGGAGGCTGAAGCCAAGTTCGATGCGCGTCACGGGATGCTCGTCGTGATAATAAGTTGCGCTGATTATAACGTCGTCGGCAGGGCCAGGTTTAACCTCCGCTGACCAGATCACCAAAGCCGCCGCGCTACGGGCGAACCCACCGCATCTCCCTGAGAGCGGCAAGTAGCTCGGGTCGCATCACGAACTGAAAGTGACCCGTCTCCGGGTCGGGGTTGTCATCCACCGAGTAGGAGAGAACGGTCCACCACATGAACGTCCCGTCTCTCCTCTTTGGTGGCGTGTAGTCGAGGTACGCACCAAGATTGAAGGCCAATGTTCCGTATTGAAGATTGGCAGCGTTGTAGTTCTCGTAGCCAGCGGCGGCGGCAAGCTTCGTCGACGTGATCGTTGCGCCGTCTTCTTTCGCCTGTGCCTTGAGCATCGCGAGATGGGTGTCCGGCAGACCCTTGTCGCGCAGGGCGAGAAGGGCGCGTTTGAACTGCTCAACGGAGGCGACGGGTGTGGATGTGGTGTTCATTGTCGGGGGCGTCCTAATGTCGTCGGCCGCGAGGTCAACGTTTTACGTGAGGGGCCGCCGTAGCGGCGAAAGCCGTGAAGGGAGCGAAAAGCGCAGTTCATTGGCGGTGCCTCTCGACGAAATCGTTAGCTCGATTTACACCGGTACGCTTTTCCCACGGTGGTTGTATTGGTTGTTCCCAAAGAACCCCATGCGTTTGTGTTCTTCATGTCTTGGATATGAACCACATTGCCTCCAAGAGCATATGCTTCATTTCGAAGTTCGTTGCGTGCACCAATCATAAGATTCTTGTTTGATGTCCAGTCGCCTGTAAACCAATTTCCCTGAGACCCATAAACATCACCAAGAAACTTGCACCGATCTTTGCTCGGCGCTTCGCTGATGATTTCAATATCGTGAGCTTCTGGGCGGACAGCATTTGCCGCACATCCGGAAAGAATGACCAAATAAATCAGCAATGTCAGTTTTTTCATAGAAATGTAGTTTAATGCTGTTGATATAAATAAACGCTAATTAAAATGGCTAACGTAGAAATAACCGGCGGGGAAAAGCGCAGCTTTTGCCCGTCCAGCGACCGAAGGGAGCGGGGTTAATTGCCATGTTGGACGAAGCCGCTACGCGGAGGAGTCGGTATCGACGTGCCGGATTCACAATCTGATCTCCCCCTCTCTTGAGGGATTGTCCCATGACAAACCAGGAGGTCATTTTACGATGAAGGCATCAAATGGAAAGGGTTTCGAGCGCAGCTATGCGTCGCACCTGCAACACCTCAAGCTGAAAGGGCTGCAGCCGAAGACCATTGACGCGTACTCGCGCGCGATCCGCCGGATCGGCGAACATTTCGATGGCCGGATCGATCATCTCACCGAGCAGCAGATGGCGGACTACTTCACCGAATTGGTCGCGTCGCACTCGTGGAGCACGGTCAAGCTGGACCTCTACGGATTGAAGTTCTACTACGCGCACGTCCTGCGCAAGCCGTGGGTGGCGCCGGGGCTCATCAAGCCGCCCAAGACACAGCGCTTGCCGGACATCGTCACCGTTGAGGAGGCCAAGCGAATCTTCGCCGCCACCCGTGTCGTCAGTTACCGGGTCTTCTACTTCACGCTCTACAGCCTGGGACTGCGGCTCGGCGAGGGGCTGCGTCTGCAGGTCGGCGATATCGATGCGGCGCGCGGGCGCGTGCACATCCGCGACGCCAAAGGCAACAAGGATCGCTTCGTGCCGCTGCCGCACGCGACCCATCAGATCTTGCGCCGCTTCTGGCAAGTCCATCGCAACCCGGTGCTGTTGTTTCCGAGTCGGCACGGCGGCTTGAAGGGGGCGGCCACCGCTTTGAGCCCGATGGACCCGGGCGGCGTGCAGACCACGCTGCACAAAGTGGTCGCGGCCTGCGGTCTAAAAAAAAGATCACGCCGCACTGCTTGCGCCACGCGTATGCAACTCACTTGATCGAGGCCGGCGTCGATCTGATCGAGGTGCAGAAATTCCTCGGCCACCACTCCATTCTCACGACCGCCCGTTACACCCATCTGACCGACCAGACCAAGCATCACGCCATCGAGCGGATCAACGGCCTGATCGATGGCTTCAGCATCGACTGGGGGTGCGTCAAATGATCCGCCTGGCGACCGTCATCGATACCTTCGAAGCCGACTTCCGGGCGCAGTACCGGCACCGGCTACGGCCCGAGCACTATCGGGCGCTCGCGGCGATCAAACACTGTCGCACGCAGGCGAGCCCCACGATGCAGGTTCAGTGCACGCAGTGCGACCATCACAAGCGGGTGCCGCATTCCTGCGGCCACCGCCATTGCCCGCACTGCCAGCACCACGAGAGCCAGCAATGGCTGGAACGCCAGTTGAAGAAGCAGGTGCCCGCCGAGTACTTTCTGCTGACCTTCACGCTGCCGGCGCAATTTCGGGCGCTGGCCTTTGCGCACCAAAGCGTCGTCTACGAATTGATGTTGCGCTGCTGCTGGGAGACGGTGCGCACCTTCAGTCACAACGACAAGCAGCTTCGCGGCACGCCCGGCGCCATTGCGGTGCTGCATACGAACACACGGCGGCTGGATTACCACCCGCATGTCCATTGGGTCATGCCGGCGGCGGCGGTCGACGGTGAACGCCGGCAGTGGCGAACCAAACGGCGGAGCAAGTCCAAAGGCGGGTATCTCTTCAACCACAAGGCAGTGGCCAAGGTCTTCCGGGCGAAGATGCTGGCCGCCATCGAAGGCGCCGGACTGACGTTGCCCGGCTGCTACCCCGAGCAATGGGTGGCGGATTGCAAGTCGGTTGGCAGCGGCGCGCCGGCCCTCATCTATCTCGGACGCTACCTTTACCGCGGCGTCCTCCGCGAACAGGATATCGTCGCCTACGGCGACGGCGAGGTGAGCTTCCGTTATCGCAACGCCAAGACCGGGCGCATGGAACGGCGAACCGTTTCCGGCGCGGATTTCCTCTGGCTGGTGCTGCAGCATGTGCTGCCCAAAGGGTTCCGACGGGCGCGCAACTTCGGCTTTCTGCATCCGAACTGCAAGCGCCTGATCGCCTTGCTGCACCAGGGCAATCGCACCTTCATGTCATAACTCCGAGCAACTCGGCGCGAAATTCATCGAGGGTGGCAGCCAGCATGCGCTTCGACTTGATGCTCGCCTTGCGGGTGGTATTGAGCCGCAACAGGTTCA
>NZ_QVLR01000006.1 GCF_014822185.1 Azoarcus sp. Aa7 | reverse complement strand
GAGTGAACGACGCGATGGCGCAGGGCGCCGTCCAACTGCCGACGCTGATCGCAGCCCTGCGCCATCGCGTCGTTCACTCGGCGCCCGGATCGTCCGCGGAATCCGGGAACAGCACGTCGGTAAAGCCGAACCTGCTCAGATCGCGCATGCGCATCGGGTACAGCACGCCGGCCAGATGGTCGCACTCGTGCTGCACGACGCGCGCGTGGAACCCCTCCACGCTGCGGTCGATGCGGCTGCCGTCCGGCGCATGCCCCTGGTAGCGGATCCGTCGGTACCGCGGCACCACGCCGCGCAGCCCCGGCACCGACAGGCAACCTTCCCAACCATCCTCCTCGTCCTCGCCCAGCGGTGTGATCACCGGATTCACGAGGATCGTGCGCGGCACCGGCGGCGCGTCCGGATAGCGTTCGCTGCGCTCGAAGCCGAAGATCACCACCTGCTGGCTCACCCCGATCTGCAGCGCTGCCAGCCCGACGCCCCCGGCAGCAGCCATCGTGTCGAACATGTCCCCGATCAGGGCGTCGAGTTCGCGGGTGCCGAACGCGCGCACCGGTTCGGCCGCTTGCAGCAGGCGCGGATCGCCCATGCGGAGGATGGTTCTGACGGCCATGGATTGCACTCTCCCGAACGTATTCGATGTGACAGGCCCCGACCGGATAGCCGGCGCCCCGCGCGCAATGGTACGACGCACTATAGTCACGTCAAGGCAGCCGCACCAACGCCCGGAAACGCCCCCCCCAGGGCCGGCCGCGGCGCCGCCGCCCGATCGCGCCGAATTGCACCGTTTTCCCCGCGCTTATCGACGCAGCGCCGGTCGCAGCAGCGCGATAACCTGCTCCCATGTCCGAACCGGTTGGTGCGAACGGACGAGGAGAAACAAATGGAAATCGAATATCTGGAGTACGAGTGCGAAGTCATCGACCTCGACGACACCGCAGCGCGCAGCAGCGATGCACGGGCCGAAGAAGCCGCCGCCGAGGCCGTGTTCGCCAGTTGGTTCACCGACTGGCGCAGCCGCAGCGTGCCGGAGGCGAGCACAGGCACTGACTGACAGCCACGGGGCAGCAACAGTGGCCGCGCCCCATAGCGAACACCCGCCCGTGCACCGATGGCTTCAGGACGAATCGGCAGAATGACGCCCGATCTCTTCGAACACTGCGACGAGGGCTCTACCGGCCGCGAAGAACTCGCGCCCGGCGCGCTGGTCCTGCGCGGCTTCGCCCGCCCGCACGCCGAGCGTCTCGTTGCCGGAATCGCGGACGTCACCGCCCGCGCCCCGTTCCGCCACATGCTGACGCCAGGCGGCCAGCGTATGTCCGCAGCCATGACCAACTGCGGCCCGCTCGGCTGGATCTCCGACCGCCGCGGCTATCGCTACGAACCGTGCGATCCGCTCGACGGCAAGCCGTGGCCGCCCATGCCCGCATCCTTCCTCGATCTGGTCGCCGCCGCCGCCGCTGCGGCCGGCTTTCCCGGACTCGTTCCCGACGCCTGCCTCATCAACCGCTACGAGCCCGGCACCCGCATGTCCCTGCATCAGGACCGCGACGAGCGCGATCTCACCGCCCCCATCGTCTCGGTATCGCTCGGCCTGCCCGCAATTTTTCTTTTCGGCGGACTGAGCCGCAGCGACCACAGCGATCGCATCGCGCTCATGCACGGCGACGTGGTCGTGTGGGGCGGCCCATCGCGGCTGCGCTTTCACGGCATCCTGCCCGTGAAGGAAGGCACTCACCCCCTGCTCGGCCGCCAGCGCATCAATCTGACCTTCCGCAAGGCAGCTTGAACACCCTCGCAACATTGCGCGGCACGCCATCCGAATCCGGCTGGGCGAATCTCAGGTCGGCCCCTGCTCGCCTGCGCTCGGAAAGCATCCGTGTGACACGGCCAAAAAAAAACGAAAGCCGGCGTTGGGCCGGCTTTCGTGTTGCTGATTTAACAGCGTTTTCTGGTGGGTGCTGACGGGGTCGAACCGCCGACATTCGCCTTGTAAGGGCGACGCTCTACCAACTGAGCTAAGCACCCGTACTGGACGGGGGCTAGGCCCGTTCCAGCAAAGTCGATCAGTTTACAGCATCTTTCAGAGCCTTGCCAGCCCTGAACTTCGGAACCTTTGCAGCCTTGATCTTGATGTTCTTGCCGGTCCGCGGATTGCGGCCGGTGCGCGCGGCGCGCGCGCCAACATGGAAGGTGCCGAATCCGACAAGGGTCACGGAGTCGCCCGCCTGAAGCGCGCCCTTGACCGCCGCAATCGCTGCATCGAGCGCCTTGCCCGCGGCCGCCTTCGACAACTCTGCTTCGGAGGCGATTTGGTCGATCAGTTCGGATTTGTTCACTTAAGTCCCCTTCTGGATATGAGAGCGATAACCCGAAATGCGCAAACCCTCAGCCGGTGCCGCATTCAGGGCGATTCCAAATGCGTTGCGAGAAGCATGGACTTTATATCGCGCTGTATTCCGGGGTGTCAATACGCGCTGCAGCGTTTTACATCGCTGCAGCGCCTATCGGCGCGGGACTCGGGGAACTCAGTGCGCGCGGACGGCCTTGCCCGTCGCTGTGCCTTCAGCGGACTCCGCCGGCGGAGTTTCCTCAACCACGGCGTCCGGCAGAGGCTGGGGCATGCGCTCGAGCGCGTGTTCGAGCACCTGGTCGATCCAGCGCACCGGGATCACCTCGATGGCATTCTTGATGTTCTCCGGGATTTCCACCAGATCCTTGACGTTCTCTTCCGGAATGAGCGCCACGCGAATGCCGCCGCGCACGGCCGCCAGCAGCTTTTCCTTGAGACCGCCGATCGGCAGCACCTCGCCGCGGAGCGTGATTTCCCCGGTCATCGCAACGTCGCAACGCACCGGAATGCCCGAGAGCACCGACACCAACGCGGAGCAGATCGCAATGCCCGCCGACGGACCGTCCTTGGGAATCGCGCCTTCCGGCAGGTGAATGTGGATGTCGCTCTTCTGGTAGAAGTCTTCCTGGATGCCCAGCGAGCGCGAACGCTTGCGCACCACCGACAGCGCTGCCTGGATCGACTCCTGCATCACCTCGCCGAGCTTGCCGGTGGTCATGACCTTGCCCTTGCCCGGCAGCGCAACCGCCTCGACCGTCAGCAGCTCGCCGCCGACCTCGGTCCATGCCAGACCCGTCACCTGGCCGATCTGGTTTTCCTTCTCGGCCATGCCGAAGGAGTACTTGCGCACGCCCAGGTACTTGTCGAGATTCTTCGCATTGACGACGACCTTGCTGGTGCGCTTCTTCAGCACCAGCGACTTCACCACCTTGCGGCAGATCTTCGAGATCTCGCGCTCCATGCTGCGCACGCCCGCCTCGCGGGTGTAGTAGCGGCACACGTCGCGCAACGCTTCGTCGGTCACCGACAGCTCGTCGCGCTTCAGCCCGTTGTTCTTCATCTGCTTCGGCAGCAGATAGCGCAGCGAGATATTGACCTTCTCGTCTTCCGTGTAGCCGGACAGGCGGATCACCTCCATCCGGTCGAGCAGCGCTGCCGGAATGTTGAGGGTGTTCGCCGTCGCCACGAACATCACGTCCGACAGGTCAAAATCAACCTCGATGTAATGGTCCTGGAAGGTGTGGTTCTGCTCGGGGTCGAGCACTTCCAGCAGGGCCGAACTCGGATCGCCGCGGAAGTCCATGCCGAGCTTGTCCACCTCGTCGAGCAGGAACAGCGGGTTCTTCACCCCGACCTTGTTCATGTTCTGCAGGATCTTGCCCGGCATCGAGCCGATATAGGTGCGGCGGTGGCCGCGAATCTCGGCCTCGTCGCGCACGCCACCCAGTGCCATGCGCACGAACTTGCGGTTGGTCGCTTTCGCGATCGACTGGCCGAGCGAGGTCTTGCCCACACCCGGAGGCCCGACGAGGCACAGGATCGGCGCCTTGACCTTGTCGACGCGCTGCTGCACCGCGAGGTACTCGAGGATGCGTTCCTTCACCCGCTCGAGGCCGTAGTGGTCCTTGTCGAGGATCTTCTCCGCCTCGGCGAGGTCGCGGCTCACGCGCGATTTCTTCTTCCACGGCAGCCCGACCAGCGTGTCGATGTAGTTGCGCACGACGGTCGCTTCGGCGGACATCGGCGACATCAGGCGCAGCTTCTTGAACTCTGCCTGGGCCTTCGCGAGCGCCTCCTTGGGCATACCCGCGGCCTTGATCTTCTTGTCCATCTCCTCGAGGTCGGCACCTTCCTCGCCTTCCCCGAGCTCCTTCTGGATCGCCTTGACCTGCTCGTTCAGGTAATACTCGCGCTGGCTCTTCTCCATCTGGCGCTTGACGCGGCCACGGATGCGCTTTTCGACCTGCAGGATGTCGAGTTCGGTCTCGAGCTGCGACAGCAGGCGCTCCAGGCGATCGCCGGTATCGGCCATCTCCAGCACCTCCTGCTTCTGCTCGAGCTTGAGCGGCAGGTGGGCAGCGATCGTGTCCGCGAGTCGCCCGGCATCGTCGATGCCCGACAACGACGCGAGGATCTCCGGCGGGATCTTCTTGTTCAGCTTAACGTATTGGTCGAACTGGGCGATGATCGCGCGACGCATCGCCTCCAGCTCGTTGTTGTCGGTTTCGGGGAGCGGCACCGGCGTGACCTTCGCCACGAAGACGCTGCGCAGATCTTCGACCGAGTCGACGCGGGCACGCTGCACGCCTTCGACGAGCACCTTGATCGTGCCGTCGGGAAGCTTGAGCATCTGCAGGATGTTGGCGATGCAGCCGATCTCGTATAGATCCTCGGCCGAAGGCTCGTCCTTGGCGGCGGATTTCTGCGCCACGAGGAGGATACCCTTGCCCGCCTCCATGGCGTTCTCGAGGGCCTTGATCGACTTCGGGCGACCCACGAAGAGCGGAATCACCATGTGCGGGAACACCACTACATCGCGCAGCGGCAGCAGCGGCAGTTCCATTTGCTCGTGGGGGAGGTCAAGCGGGCCTGACATGATTGTTATTACCTCGAAAGGACTGGTCAGGCCCACATGGGGGCCCGACCATGAAATATCAAGCGGCGCCTGGAGCCGATTTCGGGTTTAGTTGGAACCCGACACCTTTTGTTGATCCGCGTAGATCAACAGCGGCTGGGCGCCTTCTTCGATGGTGCCTTCATCGACGACCACCTTCTCCACCCCTTTCATGGTGGGCAAGTCGTACATGATGTCCAGCAGCGCGCCCTCGAGAATCGAGCGCAGGCCGCGAGCGCCGGTCTTGCGGCGGATCGCCTTGCGCGCCACGGCGTGCAGTGCCGCCGGACGGATCTCGAGCTCCACGCCTTCCATCGAGAACAGCTTCTGGTATTGCTTGATCAGCGCGTTCTTGGGCTCCACGAGGATCTGCATCAGCGCAGCCTCATCGAGTTCCTGCAAGGTCGCGACGACCGGCAGGCGGCCGACGAATTCCGGGATCAGACCGAACTTTACGAGGTCTTCCGGCTCCACGTGGCGGAAGGATTCGGTTTGATCGCGCCCCGCGCGGCTCTTGACCTCCGCACCAAAGCCGATGCCGATCTTCTCGGTGCGATTGCGGATGACCTTTTCCAGACCGTCGAAAGCGCCGCCGCAGATGAAGAGGATGTTGGTGGTGTCGACCTGGATGAAGTCCTGGTTCGGGTGCTTGCGTCCGCCCTGAGGCGGAATCGACGCCACAGTGCCTTCGATGAGCTTGAGCAGCGCCTGCTGCACGCCCTCGCCGGACACATCGCGCGTGATCGACGGGTTGTCGGACTTGCGCGAAATCTTGTCGATCTCGTCGATATAGACGATGCCGTGCTGCGCCTTGTCGACGTCGTAGTCGCACTTCTGCAGCAGCTTCTGGATGATGTTTTCGACGTCCTCGCCGACATAGCCGGCTTCGGTGAGCGTCGTTGCATCCGCCATCACGAACGGGACGTTGAGCAGGCGCGCGAGCGTCTGCGCGAGCAGCGTCTTGCCCGAGCCGGTGGGCCCGATCAGCAGGATATTGCTCTTCGACAGCTCGACGTCGTCCTTGCGGCCCGAAATGTGGCGCAGGCGCTTGTAGTGGTTGTACACCGCGACGGCCAGGTTGCGCTTGGCCTGCTGCTGGCCGATCACATACTGGTTGAGGATCTCGCAGATCTCGGCCGGCGTGGGCAGGCTGCTGCTGCCGCCTTCCGTCTCCGCCGACTGCGCGATCTCGTCACGGATGATGTCGTTGCACAGCTCGATGCACTCGTCGCAGATAAAGACCGACGGCCCCGCAATGAGTTTGCGTACCTCATGCTGGCTCTTTCCGCAAAACGAGCAGTACAGCAGCTTTTCGCCGCCCGCCTTTTTTTCCGTCATGGTCTTCCTCTCGTATTTCAGGCTTCGGCGCGGGTCGTCAGCACCTTGTCGACGATGCCGTATTCCACCGCATCCTTTGCCGACATGAAGTTGTCGCGATCCGTGTCTTTCTCGATCCGCTCGATGGCCTGCCCGGTGTGCTTCGCGAGCATTTCGTTGAGGCGAGCCCGGATATTGAGGATTTCGCGGGCATGGATTTCGATGTCGGACGCCTGCCCCTGGAAACCGCCCAGCGGCTGGTGAATCATGACGCGCGAGTTGGGCAGGCAGAAGCGCTTGCCCTTCGCGCCCGCGGCGAGCAGGAAGGAGCCCATGCTCGCGGCCTGCCCGATGCACAACGTGCTGACGTCGGGCTTGATGAACTGCATCGTGTCGTAGATCGCCATCCCCGCCGACACCGACCCCCCGGGGGAATTGATGTAGAAGAAGATGTCCTTGTCCGGGTTCTCGGACTCGAGGAAAAGCAACTGCGCCACGATCAAGTTGGCAGTGACGTCGTTCACCGGACCGACCAGAAACACCACGCGCTCCTTCAGGAGGCGCGAATAGATGTCGTAGGCGCGCTCGCCCCGACCGCTCTGTTCAACCACCATCGGAACCAGGCCGAGGCCGACCGGATCCCAGCTGCTGCCCGAATGTGGCGCCATGTTGCTCATTCCTTGGACCTTTGCGGCATCAGGCCGCGTTATTACCCATCAGTTCGTCGAACGACACCGCGTTTTCGGAGGTCTGGGCCTGCGAGCTGACCCACTCGACCACGTTGTCCTCGATCACGACGGCCTCGGCTTGTCCGAGACGTTCCGGCTGCGCGTAATACCAGCGTACCAGTTCCGACGGATCTTCGTAGCTCTGGGCCATCTCCTCGACCAGCGTACGAACCTGCTCCGGTTTGGCGTAGAGTTCCTTCGCCTTCACGAGTTCGGACATGATCAGCCCCAGTTTGACACGACGCACGGCCTGATCGGTAAACCAGGCGGCCTCGACGGGGATGTCCTTGGTCTTCATGCCGCGCATCTCGAGGTCGCGCTTGGCGTTCTCGGCCAGCTGGCGGCTCTCCGCATCGATCAGCGCCTTCGGCACTTCGATCGGGTTGGCGGTCAGCAGCGCATCCATGACCTGCTCCTTGATCTTGGCCTGGATGCGGCGCTTCACCTCGCGCTCGAGGTTGGCGCGGACTTCGTCGCGCAGCTTGGCGACGTCGCCGTCGGCAACGCCCAGCGCATGGGCGAGATCGGCATCGACCGCCGGCAGGACGGCCGCTTCGACGCGCTTCACGGTAACTTCGAACTGGACCGTCTGGCCGGCGAGGTTACGGGCATGGTAATCCTCGGGGAAGGTCATGTCGAAAGTCTTGCTTTCGCCCGCGGCGAGACCGGTCACGGCGGTCTCGAAGTCCTTCAGCATCGAGCCGGCGCCGATCACGAAGGGGAAGTCCTGCGCCTGCCCGCCTTCGAACAGCTCGCCGTCCTTGCGGCCGGCGAAATCGATCACGACGCGGTCGCCATCGGCGGCGGCGCGCTCGGAGGTCTCGAAGCGGGTGCGCTGCTTGCGCAGCACTTCGATGGTCTTGTCGACCTCGGCATCGCCGACGGCCAGCACCGGACGCTCGATCTTGCTTTGCGACAGATCACCCAGTTCCACCTGCGGGTAAACTTCGAACACGGCGCTGAACGACAGCGTGCCCTCGCCAGCGGCTTCCTTCGGTTCGATGCGGGGATAGCCGGCGACGCGCAGGTTCTGTTCGCGCACGGTGTCACCGAACGCCTTTTCTACCGCAGCACCGATCGCCTCGGAGCGCGCCTGCGATTCGTAGGTCTGGGCGACGATCTTGAGCGGCACCTTGCCAGGCCGGAAACCCGGCATCTTCACGGTACGCGCCATGCGCTTCAGGCGGGCATCGACTTCCTTGTCGATATCTGCCATGGACACGGACATGTCGATGCGGCGCTCCAGCGCGCCCAGCGTTTCCTGGTTGGTCTGCATTAAATAACAATCCCTGACAAGTCAAAATTTGCTCACGAGGCACCCGCCGGGTTTCGGGGACGCCAGCCCGACCACGGCGGACGAACGGAGCGCTAAAAAAATAGGTTTTCGATTCTAGCACAGCAGGGGCCCCTTCCTTCCAGAGTCCTTCCGGCCGCAAAATGGACCCTGAGAACTTGCGCATGGAATGACAACAACCACGGAACTTGAGCCGGCGAGCACCCTCTGACGGGTGTCGGAGTACGGCTTGCCCCAGACAGGAGGAATCCAGATGACGATCTTCAATGCCTATCAGGCCCGCTTCGAGGCGGCTCGCGAAGAGGAGATGTCCATCCAGGAGTATCTGGAGTTGTGTCGGTCGGATCGTTCTGCGTACGCAACGGCCGCGGAGCGGATGCTGATGGCGATCGGCGAGCCCGAACTGGTCGACACCCGCGTAGACCCGCGCCTGTCGCGCATCTTCTCGAACAAGATGCTCAAGATCTACCCGGCCTTCCGTGATTTCTACGGCATGGAAGAGGTGATCGAGCACATCGTTTCCTACTTCCGCCATGCGGCGCAGGGACTGGAGGAGAAGAAACAGATCCTCTACCTGCTTGGACCGGTCGGCGGGGGCAAGTCGTCCCTCGCCGAGAAGCTGAAATCACTGATCGAAAACGTCCCGTTCTACGCGATCAAGGGGTCGCCGGTGCATGAGTCGCCGCTGGGGCTGTTCGACGTGAATGAGGACGGCCGCCTGCTCGAGGACGATTTCGGCATCCCGCGCCGCTACCTCAACACGATAATGAGCCCGTGGGCGGTCAAGCGCCTGCACGAATTCAACGGCGACATCACGCGCTTCCGCGTCGTCAAGTTGCGGCCATCGGTGCTGAAGCAGACCGCCGTCGCCAAGACCGAGCCGGGCGACGAGAACAACCAGGACATCTCGTCGCTGGTGGGCAAGATCGACATTCGCAAGCTCGAGCAGTACTCCCAGGACGACCCGGACGCGTACAGCTACTCGGGCGGTTTGTGCCTGGCGAACCGCGGCCTGCTGGAATTCGTCGAGATGTTCAAGGCGCCGATCAAGGTGCTGCACCCCTTGCTGACGGCGACGCAGGAAGGCAACTACAAGGGCACCGAGGGCTTCGGTGCGATCCCGTTCGACGGCATCGTGATGGCGCACTCGAACGAGTCCGAGTGGGTCGCATTCAAGAACAACCGCAACAACGAGGCCTTCCTCGACCGGATCTACACGGTGAAGGTGCCGTACTGCCTGCGCGTGTCCGACGAGGTGCATATCTACGAGAAGCTGCTCGTCGAGAGCTCGCTGGCGGAGGCGCCGTGCGCGCCGGACACGCTGCGCATGATGGCGCAGTTCGCCGTGCTGTCGCGCCTGAAGGAGCCCGAGAACTCGAGCATCTACTCGAAGATGCGCATCTATGACGGCGAGAACCTCAAGGACACCGACCCGAAGGCGAAGAGCTACCAGGAGTATCGCGACTACGCCGGGGTCGACGAGGGCATGACCGGCCTCTCCACGCGCTTTGCCTTCAAGGCGCTATCGAAGATCTTCAACTTCGACCACCGCGAGGTGGCGGCAAACCCGGTGCACCTGATGTATGTGCTCGAACAGCAGATCGAGCAGGAACAGTACTCGCCGGAGGTCGAGGCGCGCTACATGGGCTACATCAAGGAGTTCCTGGCGCCGCGTTACGCCGAATTCATCGGCAAGGAGATCCAGACCGCCTACCTGGAAAGCTACTCGGAGTACGGCCAGAACATTTTCGACCGCTACGTGACCTACGCCGACTTCTGGATCCAGGACCAGGAGTTCCGCGATCCGAACACGGGCGAGATCCTCGACCGCTCGGCCCTGAACGACGAACTGGAGAAGATCGAGAAGCCTGCCGGCATCAGCAACCCGAAGGACTTCCGCAACGAGGTGGTGAACTTCGTGCTGCGCGCAAGGGCGAAACACGACGGCAAGAACCCGAGCTGGACGAGCTACGAGAAGCTGCGCGGCGTGATCGAGAAGAAGATGTTCTCGAACACCGAGGAGCTGCTGCCGGTGATCAGCTTCAACGCGAAGGCGAGCGCCGACGACCAGAAGAAGCACCAGGACTTCGTCGATCGCATGATCGAGAAGGGCTACACGGAGAAGCAGGTACGGCTGCTGTGCGAATGGTATCTGCGGGTCCGCAAGTCGTCGTGACCGACGCGCCGTCCGGACGAGGCGTCCGGGCGGCGTTCCGCATCCCTGCCGGAGACACACATGACCCGCATCATCGATCGGCGGTTCGACAGCAAGAAGAAGAGCGCGGTCAATCGCCAGCGCTTCATGCGCCGCTTCAAGCAGCAGATTCGCCGCGCGGTGAACGACGCGATCCAGGATCGCTCCATTCGCGACCTCGACAACGGCGAGCAGATCACGATCCCGTCCAAGGATCTGAGCGAGCCGCAATTCCAGCACGGCCGCGGGGGCATCTGGGAACAGGTTTTCTCGGGCAACGATCAGTTCGCCAGCGGCGACCTGATCAACCGCCCCCCTTCCGGCGGGGGCGGAGGACGAGGCCAGGGCAAGGCGAGCAACGAGGGTGAAGGCGAAGACGATTTCGTGTTCCACCTGTCGCGCGAGGAATTTCTCGACATTTTCTTCGACGACCTTGCCCTGCCCAATCTGGTCCGCACCCAGCTCGCGCGCATCACGGATTACAAGACCCAGCGCGCCGGCTTCACGTCGGACGGCTCGCCGGCGAACATCAACATCGTGCGCTCGCTGCGCGGAGCCCTGGGGCGCCGGCTTGCGCTCGGCTCGCCGTTTTCCGCGCGGCTGCGCGAACTGCAGAAGGAGCTCGACAAGGTCATCGAGGAGTCCGGCGAGGACTGCGAGGAAGCGCTGAAGCTCAAGGACGAGATCGGACGCCTGCGCGCGAAGATCGAGGCAATCCCCTTCATCGACAGCTTCGACCTGCGCTACAACAACCGCATCCGCGTGCCGAAGCCGACGACCCAGGCGGTGATGTTTTGCGTGATGGACGTCTCGGGCTCGATGGACGAGGAGAAGAAGGCCACGGCGAAGCGCTTCTTCATGCTGCTATACCTGTTCCTCACGCGCACCTACGAGCACATCGACGTCGTCTTCATCCGCCACCACACGGTGGCGAAGGAAGTGGACGAGGAAGAGTTCTTCCATTCGCGCGAGTCCGGGGGTACGGTCGTTTCGAGCGCACTGAAGCTGATGCACGAGGTGATCGCCGAACGCTACGCTCACGGCACCTGGAACATCTACGGAGCCCAGGCCTCGGATGGCGACAACTGGGACAACGATTCCCCGATTTGCCGCGAGTTGCTGGGCTCGCAGATCCTGCCGTGGTGCCAGTACTTCGCGTACATCGAGATCACCCCCGGCGAACCGCAGAACCTGTGGCGGGAGTACGAGAAGCTGTCGGGCGAGCACAAGAACTTCGCCTTGCAACGCATCGAGGAACCGGCCGACATCTATCCGGTGTTTCGCGAACTCTTCAAGAAGAATTTCGTATGAAGCGCGCCACCTCAAAGAAGGTCAAGCAGCTGCCGGCGACGTCCGAGTGGACTTTCGAGGCCATCGACGCCTACCACACCGAAATCGCGCGCGTGGCGGCGAATTTCGACCTCGACACCTATCCGGCGCAGATCGAGCTGATCACCTCGGAACAGATGATGGACGCGTACGCGTCGGTCGGCATGCCGGTGAATTACCACCACTGGTCCTTCGGCAAGCACTTCCTCTCGACAGAGAAGAGTTACCGGCGCGGCCAGATGGGCCTGGCCTACGAGATCGTCATCAACTCGAACCCCTGCATCGCCTACCTGATGGAGGAGAATACGCTGACGATGCAGGCGCTGGTGATCGCGCATGCTGCCTACGGGCACAACAGCTTCTTCAAGGGCAATTACCTCTTCCGCACCTGGACCAATGCCGACGCGATCATCGATTATCTGGTGTTCGCACGGAACTACATCGCGCAGTGCGAGGAGCGGCACGGCGAGGAGGAGGTCGAGTTGCTGCTCGACTCCTGCCATGCGCTGATGAACCTGGGCGTGGACCGCTACAAGCGCCCCCCCAAGCTGTCGCTCGCGAAGGAAAAGCTGCGCCAGGAGGAGCGCACGGAGTACCTGCAGAGCCAGGTCAATGAGCTGTGGCGGACGCTGCCGGTCCACGACGCCAGGCCGGGCAAGGTCGCCGCCCCGCGTTTTCCGCCCGAACCAGAGGAAAACCTGCTGTACTTCGTCGAGAAGCATGCGCCGCTGCTGGAACCCTGGCAGCGCGAAGTCGTGCGCATCGTGCGCAAGGTCGCGCAGTACTTCTTCCCGCAGCGCCAGACTCAGGTCATGAACGAGGGCTGGGCGTGCTTCTGGCACTACACGCTGATCAACAAGCTGTACGACGAGGGTCTGCTCGCGGACAGCTTCATGCTGGAGTTCCTGCAGTCACACACCAACGTGGTGTACCAGCCTTCCTATAACGATCGCTGGTACAGCGGCATCAACCCGTATGCGCTGGGCTTCGCGATGTGGCAGGACATCAAGCGCATCTGCGAGGATCCGACCGAGGAAGACCGGGCGTGGTTTCCCGATATCGCGGGCAGCGACTGGCGCGAGACCTTCGACTTCGCGATGAAGAACTTCAAGGACGAAAGTTTCGTCGCGCAATACCTGTCGCCGAAGATCATGCGCGACTTCCGCATGTTCGCGATCCTCGACGCCGAACACGAGGCGAAGCTCAAGGTCTCGGCGATCCACGACGAGACGGGCTACCGGCGCGTGCGCGAGATCCTGTCCGACCAGTACAACCTCGGCAGCCGCGAACCGAACATCCAGGTGTGGAACGTGGATCTGCGCGGCGACCGCTCGCTGACGCTGCGTCACCAGCAGTACCGCAAGCGGCCGCTGGGCGGCAGCATCGACGAGGTGATGAAACACATGGCGCGACTGTGGGGCTTCACGGTGCGGCTCGAGACCCAGCACGAGGACGGGAGCGTCGAGCTGGTACAGGAGACGCGCCTCGAAAAGCGCCGCGGACAGGCCGAGAACTAGGCAACAATCGCGCCGATTCTCCGCAAGCGCGAAGCCGCGAAACGCCGGCTCGTCGGATCGACGTGCCGGCGTTCGTGCTTCGGGGCAGCGAAAAACTCGCTCCGCTCAGTCGTGAACGCGCCTCGCATGACGTTATTTTGTCGGGTACCGCCGATCTCACATTGACGTCATAAATCGGACTGGGGCTAGAATCGGGCATTTCCCTTCCCGCCGGAGGCTCCATGTTCCTGCCGCCCAAACCGATCTACCCGGTAGACGGCATTCGTACGATCGAAGCGCTGGTCGCACCGCACGCGCAACCGAGTCTGATGGAACGTGCCGGACGGGTCGCTGCCGAGGAAGCCGTGCGCCTGACGCAGGATCGCGCGGGACATGTCCTGATCGCCTGCGGCCCCGGAAACAACGGCGGGGACGGCTTCGTGATGGCACGCCGCCTGCTGCAGGCCGGACGCAACGTCACGGTCGCCTTTGCCGACGACGCGGCGAAGCTGCCGCGTGATGCCGCGGCCGCTTTTGCGGCATGGCGCGCGGCCGGCGGCGAAACCGTCTCGGATTTCCCGGCGGCGCCGGCAAACGGCTGGGCGCTGGTGGTCGACGCCCTGTTCGGCATCGGACTGCGCAGCCCTGTAACCGGACGGCATGCGCAGTGGATCGAGGCGCTCAACGCACAGCACGCCCCGCGGCTGGCGATCGACATCCCGAGCGGACTCGACGCCGACACCGGACGGGTGCTGGGCACGGTCTTCCATGCGACCACGACGCTCACCTTCCTGGCGCTCAAGCCGGGACTTCTCACCCACGACGGACCGGACATCGCCGGCGTCGTCAACGTGCACCGGCTCGACATCGACCCGCCGAACTACCTGCCGCCCAAGGGCCTGCAGATCCAGCCGGGCATCCTCAAGCCCTTCCTCAAGCAGCGCCTGCAGAACACCCACAAGGGATGCTATGGCGACGTCGGCATCATCGGCGGAGCAAGAGGCATGACCGGGGCGGCACTGCTCGCGGGGCGCGCGGCGCTGAAACTGGGTTGCGGCCGCGTGCTCACCGGCCTCGTCGACGACGCGGCCCCGGCGGTCGACTTCACGCAGCCGGAGCTGATGCTGCAGCGTCCGGACGACGTGATCGAACACGCGACCGTTCTCGCGCTGGGCCCGGGACTGGGCCACGGCGAGGTCGCCGCCGCGCTGCTCGAACGGGCCATCCGGCAACCGCGCCCTGTCGTGCTCGACGCCGACGCCCTGAACATCGTCGCCGCCTCGGAAAACCTGCGATCGCTCGTCGCAGCGCGCGAGGCGCCGACGGTGATGACGCCGCACCCCGGCGAAGCGGGACGCCTGCTGCGCTCGGACACGGCCGGCGTCCAGAGCGATCGCGTCGCAAGCGCCCTGGAACTCGCACGGACCTTCAATGCAGTGGTGGTCCTGAAGGGCAGCGGGAGCGTGATCGCGACACCGGACGGCCGCTGGCTGATCAACAGCACCGGCCACCCCGGCATGGCGAGCGCGGGCATGGGCGACGTGCTGACCGGACTGATCGCGAGCCTGATCGCACAAGGGTGGCCGGCCGAATCCGGCCTCATCGCGGCGGTACATCTGCACGGTGCGGCGGCCGACCGGCTCGCGCGCGAAGGCATCGGTCCGGTGGGTCTGACGGCGAGCGAAGTCGCAGAAGCTTCGCGCGGCATTTTCAATGCCTGGACGATCCAGGCAACCACGGGGCACTGAATGCCACAGACGGCGCGGGCGGTGATTTTCCACGAATAACGCAGGTTCTTCGCCCATCATCGCCCGGCGGGACTGCTAGAATCGCCGGGTCCGATTTTGTAACAGACCAATGCCGCAGATCAGCGTCGACCGACTCAGGCCGGGCGTATTCATTTCACTGGCCTCGCTAGGCTGGATGGACCACCCATTTCTGCTGAACCGCTTTTGCCTCTCGAACGAGAAGCAGATCCAGGCGCTGCGCGAAATGGGCATCACCGAGGTCGAATGGGACCCGGCGCGCAGTACGGCGGAACCGCTCGCACAGTGCGCCGCCGATGCTCCGGTGCCGGAACCGGATTTCGGCACGGCGGCCCTCGCCGGCATGCAGGACGAGAAGCGCACGCGCATCGAACGGGTACGCGAACAGCGCGAGGGCCTGGCGCGACGCGAGCGCTTGTTCGAGCAACAGGCGATTGCCGCGGGGGACGTGTTCCGATCGCTGCTGAGCCGGCCGCAGGATGCGCAGCGGCAGGCCAATGCGCTGGTCGGCAGCATCGTGGAGAACCTGCTCGGCAACGACAGCATGGTGATCCATCTAGTGAATCAGAAGAGCCGCGAAGGCGGCCTGGCGTTCCACGCGCTCAACGTCATGGCGCTGTCGCTGATGGTGGGCAAGACGCTGGGACTGACCGAGGAGGAGATGCGCCACCTGGGCCTGGGCGCCCTGCTCCATGACATCGGCAAGCAGGAGATTCCGCCGCGCATCCTGCGCAACACGAAGCGCACGGGTCCCGAGGAGGATTTCTACCGCGCCCACGTGGGCTACGGGATCAAGGCGGTCAGCGGCATGCGCGACCTTCCCGTGCCGGTGCGCAACGTGATCGCCTGCCACCACGAATTCTTTGAGGGCAGCGGCTTTCCCAACCGGCTCGCGGGCGAGAAGATCCCCCGCCTTGCCCGCATCGCGGCGATCGCGAACCGCTACGACAACCTGTGCAACCCCTTCGACCTGCGCGAGGCCAAGGCACCGGCCGAGGCGCTGCGCCAGATCTTCCGTACCGAGAGCAAGCGCTACGACGAGCAGCTCGTGCAACTGTTCATCAGGACGCTGGGGGTCTATCCGCCGGGCACCTTCGTCGCACTGTCGAACGGCGGCGTCGGCATGGTGGTCGAAACCAATCCGGCGAACCTCCTCCATCCGCTCGTGATGCTGCACGACCCGGACATTCCGCGTTCCGAAGCGATGCTGGTCGATCTGCGCGACGCCGATCTGAAGGTGGAAGCGGCGCTGAGTCCGGCGACCCTGCCGGTCGAGACCGTCGAATACCTCGCGCCGCGCGGGCGGCTCGACTACTTCGTGGACGGCAGCAAGAACTGAGCGTCATTCGCGCCTGACGGCACGAAGCGCGTTCACCCATGGCCCCGCTCGACGCCCGGGCGACGAGGCAGGCGGACGGCCCCGGTGGCGAGCCCCGTCCCGGCGAGGATCACCGCGCATCCCACCAGCATGTTGGAGGTGATCGCCTCGTCGAGCAGCATCGCCCCCCACAGCATGCCGAAGACCGGGATCAGGAAGGTGACCGCGATCGCGCGTGCCGGGCCGATATGCGCGATCAGGCGGAAGTACATGACGTAGGCAACGCCGGTGCAGGCGAACGCGAGCAGGAGCACTGCGATCCAGGCCTCTTGCGCAGGCGTCGCTTCCGGCCAGAGCCAGACGGCGAAGGGCGCGAGCACGAGCGCGGCGTAGAACTGGCTGCCGGTCGCGATCGCCATCGGATCGACACCCGAGAGGTAGCGCTTGGTGAAATTCGCCGCGATGCCGTAGTTCAGCGTCGCCGCAAGGCAGGCGGCCACCGCCCAGCCCGAGCCCCCCGCACGGAACGAGGCCTTGCCCCACACGAGGATCATGACGCCCAGCAGGCCAACGAGCAGACCGACGGTCGCAGCCGGCGTGAGGCGGTCCTTGAGCCACACCCATGCGACCAGCGCGGCAAACAGCGGCGACGTGGCATTCACGATGGATGCGAAACCGGCCGTGACGGACAGCGCGGCCCACGCGTACAGCACGAACGGCAGGGCGGAGTTGGTCAGTCCGACGAAGAGCAGCGGGCCGGCCTTGTGCCACAGCGGGGCGAGCCTGCCGCGCCATGCGAGCACGGGCAGCAGCAGCAGGGCCGCGAGGCCGACCCGAAGCTCGATCAGCGCCGCGGGGCCGAACTGCGGGGCTGCAATGCGCATGAAGAGGAACGATCCGCCCCACAGGGCGGCAAGAATCAGCAGTTCGGACAGGTCACGCGCTCTCACTTCCACTCCCGAAGACGACAATCCGCCGTCGGGGCAGGATTGCCCCGGCCCGCAGCGGAACCGCTAAAATTTCTGTTTAACCATACCGAGCCGCGCCCGCCATGAACCTGTCACAACAACTGCGCATCGAGATCCAGCGCAACGTCGCTGCATCGCTCGCCGAAGACGTCGGCACCGGCGACCTGACCGCACGCCTGATCGCCGCCGACACCGACGCCCGCGGCCGCGTGATCACGCGCGAAGAAGCCGTCGTGTGCGGCACCGCCTGGTTCGACGCCGCCTTCGCCGCGCTGAGTTCCGCAGCCACGATCATCTGGCACGTGCGCGACGGTGATCGCGTCGAGGCCGGCCAGGTGCTGTGCGACGTCGTCGCCAACGCGCGGGTGCTGCTCACGGCCGAGCGCACCGCACTCAATTTCCTGCAACTGCTGTCGGGTACCGCCACCGTCACGCGCCGTTTCGTCGACGCGGTCGCGGGCACCGGCGCGAAGATCGTCGACACGCGCAAGACGCTGCCCGGGCTGCGCCTCGCTCAGAAGTATGCCGTCGCTGTGGGCGGCGGCACCAACCATCGCGTCGGCCTCTACGACGGCATCCTGATCAAGGAAAACCACATCATCGCGGCGGGAAGCGTCGCCCGCGTGATGGAGGAAGCAAAGAAGATCGCCCCCTCGAACGTATTCATCGAGATCGAGGTCGAGAACCTCGAACAGCTCGAGGAAGCGCTCGCCGCCGGCGCGAAGATGATCCTGCTCGACAACATGGATCTCGCGACGATGCGCGAGGCGGTGCGCATCACCGCCGGGCGCGCCGAACTCGAAGCCTCGGGCGGAGTGAACCTGGAGAAGGTGCGCGCGATCGCCGAAACCGGGGTGGACCGCATCTCCATCGGCAGCCTGACCAAGGACGTCCGCGCCCTCGACCTGTCGCTGCGCCACATCGAGGAGTGAGCTGCCGGCACGGGGCCGGGGGCCGGTTCCGTGCGCTTCAGGCCTCGAGGTGCTGGACGATGAAGCGCTTGATCGCGTCGACGTCCGGAGCCATGACCTCGACCCGCTGCGGCAGCGCCTCGATCCCGTCCAGTTCCGCAGGACGCTCGGGCTCGCGGCCCAGGGCTTCGCGGATCGTTTCTGCGAATTTGACCGGCAGCGCGGTTTCGAGCACCAGCAGGGGCACGCCGGCGGGCACGGAGTCGGCGCAGTCCCACGCCACCTTGACGCCGTCCGCGGTGTGCGTGTCGATCACCGTTCCGTAGGTCTCGAACACCTGCCTGATGGTCGCGAGCCGGTCGGCATGGGTGCTGCGGCCGGAAACGAAGGCGTAATTCCGGGAGTCGGCGAACTCGCCGCTGGCGGCGAGATCGAACGTCCCGCCGGCATCGACGGACTTCCACAGCTCGGCAACGCGCTGCGGGTTGCGGCCGACGAGGTCGAAGACGAAGCGCTCGAAGTTCGACGCCTTGGAGATGTCCATCGACGGACTCGAGGTGACTTGCGTCTCCGCGGCCTTGCGCGGACGGTACACGCCGGTCTGGAAGAACTCGTCGAGGACGTCGTTCTCGTTCGTTGCGAGGATCAGGCGCGAGACCGGCAGGCCCATCTGCCGTGCGATGTGGCCGGCGCAGATGTTGCCAAAGTTGCCCGACGGCACGCAGAACGCGACCTGCTCGTCATTGGACTTCGTCGCGGCAAAATAGCCCTTGAAGTAATACACGATCTGGGCCGCGACACGCGCCCAGTTGATCGAATTGACCGCACCGATCTTGTACTTCGCCTTGAACGCCGCATCGTTCGAGACGGCCTTCACGATGTCCTGGGCGTCGTCGAACATGCCGGTGACGGCGATGTTGTAGATGTTGGCGTCCTGCAGCGAATACATCTGCGCGCGCTGGAAGGGGCTCATCTTGCCGTGCGGCGACAGCATGAACACGGTCACGCCGTGCTTGCCGCGCATCGCGTACTCGGCCGCCGAGCCGGTGTCGCCGGAGGTCGCGCCGAGGATGTTGATCGTCTCGCCGCGCTTGTCGAGCACGTACTCGAACAGGTTGCCGAGGAGTTGCATCGCCATGTCCTTGAACGCCAGCGTCGGGCCGTTCGACAGCTCGAGCAGGCCGAAACGGCCCGCTTCCAGCCAGTGCACGGGCGTGATGTCGGCCGCGTTGTCGCCGGGACGGACGAAACGATAGACGTCGGCGGTATAGGTCTTGTCGCAGATTGCCTTGAGGTCGGCCGCAGGGATGTCGGTGATGTACTTCGACAGGATCGCGAAGGCGAGATCCGCGTAGGACAGGCCGCGCCATGCGTCGAGTTCGGCACGTGTCACCTGCGGGTAGGTCTCGGGCAGATACAGGCCACCGTCGGGCGCGAGGCCGCCAAGCAGGATGTCGCAGAACTCGGGACGGGCGGCGTGGCCGCGGGTGGACAGGTACTTCACGGGCAGATCCTTAAATGGGTGTGTTCGTCAAAGGACGAAAGGCACGGCGACGCGGTGGTTTCCGCATGCGGCCGTGCCTGCCGTCGCGCCCGCGCCCCGGAAGATCGACGCGCGGGTCCGCACGGGGCGTTTACTGCAGGTTTTCCATGCGCAGGCGCGTGATCCTGCCCTGCACGACGGGAAGCGCCTCGATCTTTGCAATCGCGGCGTTGGCGTTCTTCTCGACCGTTTCGTGCGTCAGCATGATGATGTCGGTCTGGGACGAGCCCTCGGGCGCCTCCTTCTGGATCATAGCCTCGATCGAGATGCCGCTGTCGGCGAGGATGCGGGTGATGTCCGCGAGCACGCCCGGCTTGTCCTCGACGCGCATGCGCAGGTAGTAGGAGGTGATGACTTCCTCGATCGGCAGCACCTTCAGGTCGCGCACCTGGTCCGGCTGGAACGCGAGGTGCGGCACGCGGTGCTCGGGGTCGGCGGTGTGCAGGCGGGTGACGTCGACGAGATCGGCGATCACCGCGCTGGCGGTCGGCTCGGCGCCGGCGCCCTTGCCGTAGTACAGGGTCGCACCGACGGCATCGCCGTGCACCACCACGGCGTTCATCGCACCCTCGACGTTGGCGATCAGGCGCTTGGCGGGGATCAGGGTCGGATGCACGCGCAGTTCGATGCCTTCGGGGCGCATGCGCGAGATACCCAGCAGCTTGATGCGGTAGCCGAGCTGCTCTGCATAGGTGATATCGACGCTGTCGAGCGCAGTGATGCCCTCGACGTGGGCGGCGGAGAACTGCATGGGCACGCCGAACGCGATCGCGCTCATGATCGTGGCCTTGTGCGCGGCGTCGATGCCCTCGATGTCGAAGGTCGGATCGGCTTCGGCGTAACCGAGCGCCTGCGCTTCCTTGAGGACGTCGGCGAACGGCAGGCCCTTGTCGCGCATCTCGGACAGGATGAAGTTGGTCGTGCCGTTGATGATGCCGGCGAGCCACTGGATGCGGTTGGCCGAGAGGCCTTCGCGCAGGGCCTTGATGATGGGGATGCCACCGGCGACCGCCGCCTCGAAGGCGACCATCACGCCCTTCCGCTGCGCTGCGGCGAAGATTTCGTTGCCATGCACGGCAAGCAGCGCCTTGTTCGCGGTGACGACGTGCTTGCCGTTCTCGATCGCCTTGAGCACCAGCTCCTTCGCGATGCCGTAGCCGCCGATCAGCTCCACGACGATGTCGATCTCGGGATCGGTAACGATGGAAAAGGCGTCGTCGGTGAGGCGCGGGCCGGTGCCGGCGACCTTGCGCGCGAGTTCCAGGTTCTTGTCGGCCACTGCGGTAATACGGATCGGGCGACCGGCGCGACGGGTAATTTCCTCCTCGTTGCGTTTCAGAACGGTGAAGGTACCGCCACCGACGGTACCGATGCCCAGCAGGCCAACATTGATCGCTTTCATAAGAACTCGTTGAGTTTTGTCTTCAGATGAGTGAAACGGGGTGCTTCAGGTGCCGTGACGCTTGCGATAGCTTTCGAGGAAGCGTGCGATGCGGCCGATCGCGTCGCGCAGGTCGTCCTCGTGCGGCAGGAACACGAGACGGAAGTGATCGGGGTGCGGCCAGTTGAAGCCGGTACCCTGCACCAGCAGCACGCGCTCCTGCTCGAGCAGCTCGGCGATGAAGGCCTGGTCGTCCTCGATGGGGTAGATCTTGGGGTCGAGCTTCGGGAACATGTACAGCGTTGCCTTCGGCTTGACGCAGCTGACGCCGGGGATTGCATTGATCAGCTCGTAGGCGAGGTCGCGCTGGCGGCGCATGCGCCCGCCCTCGGAGACGAGGTCGTCGATGCTCTGATAGCCGCCCAGCGCCGTCTGGATCGCGAATTGACCCGGCACGTTCGCACACAGGCGCATCGAGGCGAGCATGTTGAGCCCCTCGATGTAGTCCTGGGCGTGGCGCTTGTCGCCGCACACGACCATCCACCCGGCGCGGTAACCGCAGGAGCGGTAGTTCTTCGACAGGCCGTTGAAGATGATGGTCAGCACGTCCTCGGACAGTGCGGCCATCGACGTGTGGGTGACGCCGTCGTACAGGACCTTGTCGTAGACCTCGTCGGCGTACAGGATCAGGCCGAATTCGCGCGCCAGATCGATGATGCCGCGCAGGATTTCGTCGGGATACAGCGCGCCGGTCGGGTTGTTCGGGTTGATGACGACGATGGCGCGCGTGTTCGGGGTGATGCGGGCGCGCATGTCGTCGAGGTCGGGCAGCCAGCCGTTGGCCTCGTCGCACAGGTAATGCACCGGACGGCCGCCGGACAGGCTCACGGCGGCGGTCCACAGCGGGTAGTCCGGCGCGGGGACGAGCACCTCGTCGCCGACGTTGAGCAGCGCGTTCATCGCCATCACGATCAGCTCGGACACGCCGTTGCCGATGTAGATGTCCTCGATCGTCACACCCTTGATGTGCTTCTGCTGGGTGTAGTGCATCACCGCCTTGCGCGCCGCGAAGATACCCTTGGAATCCGAGTAGCCCGCCGAGTTCGGCAGGTTGCGGATCATGTCCATCTGGATCTCTTCGGGGGCGTCGAAGCCGAACGCGGCGAGGTTGCCGATGTTCAGCTTGATGATCTTGTGGCCCTCGTCTTCCATCTGTTTGGCGCGCGTGAGGACCGGACCGCGGATGTCGTAGCAGACGTTGGCGAGCTTGGCAGACTTGCGGACCTGCGGGAGCCTCGGGGCTTCGGGCTGCCCCTTCGTTTGTTCGGGCGGGACAGCAACCCGCAGTTTCGGCTCGACGCTCATCGCACTCCGTCCTTTCTTTCGCATGTTCCACTCCGCGCCGGAGTCCCGGCGCGCCGTCGGCCCCGGACCGCACAGGCATGCAGCTGCCGGTGGGCCGGAAAACCAAAAGAATGTATCTTATCCAAGCCTGTATCCCCCGGCAATTTTGCCGACCGAGCGAATCCCATGAAGCTGAACCTCCAACAGAACGCCGACCTCAACGTCGTAACCGGCTACGGCACGGACCACCTGCTGATCAACAAGGAGCGGCATGACGGCAACACGCTGGTCGCCGCCGACCGCATCGTCGCCGGCTGGGCGCCGGGCGGCCTCGCGGGCCTGAGTGCCGACGATTTCGCCGTGGTGTGCGAATTGAGGCCGGAAGTGGTGCTCATCGGCACCGGAAGCCGCCAGCGCTTCCCGACACCGCAGGTGCTGCGCCCGCTGATCGAGGCGCGCATCGGCTTCGAGATCATGGACTTGCCGGCGGCCTGCCGCACCTACAACATCCTCGCCACCGAGGGCCGCTCCGTCGTCGCGGCGCTGCTCTTCGACCCGGCCTGAGGACAGGGGCGCTGCCGGAATACCGCAGGCAGCGCCATCCGGATCACACAGCCGTTGTCATTCCCCCGGCTCCTCCGCTACGCTGATCGCGACAACCGACAACGGAGAGCCCCATGAACACGACAAACACGGCTTCCGCGGCCGACTTCAGCCTCCCCGCGACCGGTGGCGCGAGCGTCACCCTCTCGGCGCTGGGCGGGCGCAAGCTCGTCCTGTACTTCTATCCGAAGGACAATACCCCCGGCTGCACGAACGAGACCGCCGACTTCCGCGACCGCCACGCGGAATTCCAGGCCGCCGGCTGCGACGTGTATGGCATTTCGCGCGACGGCATGAAGTCGCACGAGAACTTCAAGGCCAAGCTCGGCCTGCCCTTCGAACTGATCTCCGACGTCGAAGAGACGGCGTGCAACGCCTTCGGCGTCATCAAGATGAAAAACATGTATGGGAAACAGGTGCGCGGCATCGAGCGCAGCACCTTCGTCATCGATGCCGGAGGTGTGGTCCGCCGCGAGTGGCGCGGCGTGAAAGTGGCCGGCCACGCGCAGGAAGTGCTGGATTTTGTGAAGAGCCTGTAACACTCCGTTCAACCCGACGCCCCGAGCATCACCCACTCCATGACCAAACGCGCGCCCCGCAGCCGGAATACCAAGCTCTTCGTCCTCGACACCAACGTGCTGATGCACGACCCGACCAGCCTGTTCCGCTTCGAGGAGCACGACGTGTTCGTGCCGATCATGACGCTGGAGGAGCTGGACAACAACAAGAAGGGCATGTCCGAAGTCGCCCGCAACGCGCGGCAGGCGAGCCGCATGATGGACGACATCGTGAGCTCGTGCCCGGCCGACATCGCCGACGGCATCGACCTCGATACCCCGTCGCGGGATCTCGCGACGGGCAAGCTCTTCCTGCAGACCGAGGCGATCAACATGGCCCTGCCGGCGGCCCTGCCGACCGCGAAGGGCGACAACCAGATCCTCGCCGTGGTGATGCATCTGGCCGAACGCTTCCCCAAGCGGCCGGTGATCCTCGTTTCCAAAGACATCAACATGCGCATCAAGGCCCGCGCGCTGGGCCTCGACGCACAGGACTACTTCAACGACAAGGTGCTGGAGGATACGGACCTCCTCTACACCGGCTGGCGCGAACTGCCGCCCGATTTCTGGGACACCCACGGCAAAGGGATGGAATCCTGGAAAGAGGAAGGCAGGACCTACTACCGCATCAAGGGTCCGCTCGTAGCCAGCATGCTGGTCAATGAGTTCGTCTTCCAGGACGGCGAATCGCCGCTGCAGGCCTGGGTGAAGGGACGGGACGGGCGCAGCGCCCTGATCGAGACGCTGATCGACTACGCCCACAACAAGAACAACGTGTGGGGCATCACGGCGCGCAACCGCGAACAGAACTTCGCCCTCAACCTGCTGATGAATCCGGAGATCGACTTCGTCACGCTGCTCGGCCAGGCGGGGACCGGCAAGACGCTGCTGACGCTCGCCGCGGCCCTGACGCAGGTGCTCGAAGCCAAGCGCTACTCCGAGATCATCATGACCCGGGTGACCGTGCCGGTCGGCGAGGACATCGGCTTCCTGCCGGGCACCGAGGAAGAGAAGATGGCGCCGTGGATGGGTGCGCTCGAGGACAACCTCGACGTGCTCAACGGCACCGCGGGCGAAGGCGGCGACTGGGGCCGCGCGGCGACGCGCGATCTGATCCGCTCGCGCATCAAGATCAAGAGCCTGAACTTCATGCGCGGGCGCACCTTCATCAACAAGTTCCTGATCATCGACGAGGCGCAGAACCTGACGCCGAAGCAAATGAAGACGCTGATCACGCGCGCCGGCCCCGGCACCAAGGTGGTGTGCCTCGGCAACATCGCGCAGATCGACACGCCTTACCTCACCGAAGGCAGCTCCGGCCTGACCTTCGTCGTCGACCGGTTCAAGGACTGGCCGCACTCCGGCCACATCACGCTGCAACGCGGCGAGCGCTCGCGCCTGGCCGATCACGCCGCGGAAGTGCTCTGACGCCCGCCGGGCGGTGACCCCCGCACCGCCCCGGCGATACCCCTGACAAGAGCCGGGAATTTGTCCTGGATCATCCCGACTTGCCGGGATGCGCCCTATAATGCGCAGGTTTTTTGCCTGCGAAAGCCCCCATGCCCGCTGCCGCCTCGGAAATGCTGGTTGGAGCCAGTTCGGACTTCCTCACGCGCTTCTCGCCGTTCAACCGGATGGAGCCGGAGGCGCTCGAATTCCTCGCCGAACGCGCGACCCTGGCGTTCCACGCGCGCGGCAGCGAGATTCTGACGCCGGAGATGGGGCAGCCGACGCACTTCCACATCGTGCAGCGCGGCAAGGTACAGGCCCGCCAGCTCGGCCCGGCGAGCGTCACCGACTACGCCGCGATGACGCTCGGACCGGGCGAATGCTTCCCGATCGGCGCGCTCTCGGCGCAACGGCCCTCGACCAACGCCTACGTCGCGGTGAAGGACAGCTTCGTATTCCAGCTACCGGCGGAAGACTTCCTCAAGCTCATGCAGATGAGCCCCGTCTTCCACGTCTTCTGCACGCAGTACATCGCCAGCCTGCTCAACCAGTCGCGCCAGCAGCTGCAGAGCACCTTCGCGCAGCGCGCGGCCGAGCAGCAGACGATGACGACACCGCTCGGCCAGCTGGTGAAGAAGGAGGCGATCTTCGTCACCCCCGACAGCTCCATCCGCGCCGCGCTCGAGAAAATGTCCGAGATGCGCATCGGCTGCATGGTGATCACCGACGCCGAGCGGAAGCCGATCGGGATCCTCACGCAGAGCGACCTGCTGCCCCGGGTCGTGCTGCCTGGCATCGACCTGCAGCGTCCGATCGGCGACGTGATGACCGCGACGCCGCACGTGATGTCGGCTTCCGACTCGGCCTACGACGCCGCCCTCGAGATGGCGACGCACGGCGTGCGCCACCTGCTGGTGGTCGATTCGGAGGGACGGCTGAAGGGCGTCGTGTCCGAGCGCGACCTGTTCACGCTGCAGCGCATCGGCTTGCGCCAGATCCGCTCCAGCATCGAAGGTGCAGACGATATCGAGGCCCTGCAGCGCGCCAGCCGCGACATCCGTCAGCTCGCGCTCAACCTCATCGCCCAGGGCATCGGCGCGGAGCAGCTGACGCAGTTCATCTCGGCGCTCAACGACGCCCTGACCTGCCGCATCATCGACCTCGCACGCGCGCGGCACGACCTGTATGGCATCGAATACGCTTGGCTGGCATTCGGCTCGGAAGGCCGCCACGAGCAGACGCTGTCCTCCGACCAGGATAACGGCATCATCTATGTCTGCCCCGAAGGCGCGGACCAGGCCGCACTGAAGAGCCGCCTGCTGGCCTGCGCCAAAGAGGTGAACGAGAACCTCGCCGCCTGCGGCTTCCCGCTGTGCAAGGGCAACATCATGGCGAGCAATCCCGAGCTGTGCCTCACGCTCGAGGAATGGAAGGGACGCTTCGGCGACTGGATCCGCGAACCCGACCCGCAGGCCCTGCTCAACGCGACGATCTTCTTCGATTACCGCGTGCTGTGCGGCAACGAGCGCCTGGGCGACCAGCTGCGCGCGTGGCTCAACCGCACCGCGAAGGCCTACTCCAACTTCCTGCGCCTGATGGCGTCGAATGCGCTCCAGGTCGCGCCGCCGCTCGGACGCATCCGCGATTTCGTCGTCGAGGACGACGGCACGATAGACCTGAAGAAGTCGGGGGCGCGCCTGTTCGTCGACGTCGCGCGCATCCTCGCGCTGCGCGCCGACGTCGCATCGAGCAGCACCGTTCAGCGCCTGCGCCAGGCGGGCAGCCGGATGGGCATGCCGCCCGAGGAGATCGCCGCGCTGATCGACGGCTTCCACTTCATCCAGCTGCTGCGCCTGCGCGCGCAGCACCTCGACACCGAACACGACGCGCCGGGCGACAACTGCATCGACCCGGACACGCTCAACGAACTCGACCGGCGCATCCTCAAGGAAGCGTTCCGGCAGGCCCGCAAGCTGCAGCTGCGGCTGAAGCTCGACTACCAGCTATGAACTGGCTCACCCGCCTGCTCGGCACCCGCACGGACACGGCCTCGCTCGACGCCGCGCTGCGCGACGCCATCGCAAGCTGGGAGGCCCTTGCCGCACCCGAGCTGGGCAGCGCGCACTTCGAGACGCGTTACGTCGTCATCAACACCGAGGCGACCGGACTCGATCTCGACAAGGACCGCCTGCTCGCGGTCGCAGCGATCGCGATCGATCGCGAGCACCTGTCGCCGCAAGACAGCTACTACGCGCCACTGGAGCCCGATGCTGCGACGGCGCTGACGAATCTGCTCACGTTTGCCGGGAAAGGCCCGGTCGTGGTCTTCAATGCGTCGTTCAACCGCAGCCTGCTCGAACGCGCGCTCGACGAACACCTCGGCCTCACGCCCGACTGGACCTGGCTGGACCTGCACTGGCTCCTGCCCGCCCTCTACGAAGAACATATCGACGGACCGGCCCGCCTTGCCGACTGGATGAAAGCCTTCGGCATCGAGACGTTCCAGCGCCACCACGCGCTGGGCGACGCCTGGGCGATCGCACAGCTGATGCAGGCCGCGCAGGCGCGCGCACGCGCGCTCGGTCTGAACACCCCACGCAGCCTGGCGGATCTGGAACACAGCCGCCGACAGTTGAGGCGCCACGGATGAATCGAATTCCCCCCGCACGACCCATGCATCACCGCCTGACGACCCGTATCGTTGCACTTCTCGCCACGACAGCCCTGCTGATCGCCCCGCCTGCGGGCGCCGTGGACACGCCCGCTCCAGCGTACCAGGCCACCGAGGCGACGTCGCCCTTCGACCGCTACGGCACCGCGGCGCAGGACCTCATCAACCAGGGCATGGAGTATCTCGGCATCCGCTACCGCTTCGGCGGCAATTCGCCCGAGACCGGCCTCGACTGCAGCGGGCTCGTCCAGAACGTCTTCCGCAACGCCCTCGGTCTCAACCTGCCGCGCGCCGCGCGCGACATGGCCCGCGTCGGCGAGAAGGTCGGCGTGCAGGATCTCAAGCCGGGCGATCTCGTATTCTTCAACACGATGCGCAAGGCCTTCTCGCATGTCGGCATTTACGTCGGCGACGGCCGCTTCCTGCACGCCCCGTCCAGCGGCGGCGAGGTGCGCATCGACGAGATGAGCCAGAGCTACTGGGCGAAGCGCTTCAATGGCGCGCGCCGCATGGTTCCGGAAGGCGACCTGGGCCTGCCGCAGGCAAACTGAACGAAGCCTCCGCAGCACCCACCAGGTCGTCCGTGATCTCTCGGGCAGGCCCGATGCGCTGGCGTGGCGCCGCTAACCGCAGGGTTTCCTGCTGCATCGCTGGCACGACGGCGAATTTGTGACCCACACCGTACCGGTCACAGAGGCGAAGGGCCGTCCCTACGCCAGTCCCTTCCACGAGCAACGCGCCTACCCGGAATGAACAAAAAACGCCCCGCGCCGGTCTCCCGGCGCGGGGCGTTGCGCGTGCGGCTGCGTTGGCTTAGATCGTTACGGTATCGGCGACCGAGCGGAACTCTTCGATCTGGTCGAAGTTCATGTAGCGGTACACGTCAGCAGCCTTGGCGTTGACCGCCTTGACCTGCTCCATATACTCGGCGACCGTCGGAATCTTGCCCATCAGCGCGCAGACCGAAGCCAGTTCGGCCGAACCGAGGAAGACCTGGGTGTCGATGCCAAGGCGGTTCGGGAAGTTGCGCGTCGAGGTCGACATCGCCGTGCTGCCCTTGCGGATCTGCGCCTGGTTGCCCATGCACAGCGAGCAACCCGGCATTTCCATGCGAGCGCCGGACTTGCCGAGGATCGCGTAGTAGCCCTCCTCGTTGAGGATCATGGCGTCCATCTTGGTCGGCGGGGCCACCCACAGGCGGGTCGGGATGTCCGACTTGCCTTCCAGGACCTTGCCCGCAGCACGGAAGTGGCCGATGTTGGTCATGCACGAGCCGATGAACACTTCGTCGATCTTGGTGCCGGAAACTTCGGACAGCAGCTTCACGTCGTCGGGGTCGTTCGGGCAGGCGACGATCGGCTCCTTGACGTCGGCCAGATCGATCTCGATCACGGCGGCGTACTGGGCATCCTTGTCGGCCTGGAGCAGTTCGGGCTTGGCGATCCACGCTTCCATGGCCTTGATGCGGCGGCCGAGCGTACGCGCGTCGGAGTAGCCGTTGGCGATCATCCACTTCATCAGCGTGATGTTCGAGCGCATGTACTCGATGATCGGTGCCTTGTCGAGCTGGACGGCGCAGGCGGCGGCGGAACGCTCGGCGGCAGCGTCGGAGAGCTCGAACGCTTGCTCGACCTTCAGATCGGGCAGGCCTTCGATTTCGAGGATGCGACCGGAGAAGATGTTCTTCTTGCCCTGCTTGGCGACGGTCAGCAGACCCTGCTTGATGGCGTAGTAGGGAATCGCATTGACCAGATCACGCAGCGTGACGCCGTCCTGCAGCTTGCCCTTGAAGCGTACCAGCACGGATTCCGGCATATCCAGCGGCATCACGCCGGTGGCGGCGGCAAAGGCCACCAGACCGGAACCGGCCGGGAAGGAAATGCCGATCGGGAAACGCGTGTGCGAGTCGCCGCCGGTACCGACGGTATCGGGCAGCAGCAGGCGGTTAAGCCAGGAGTGGATGACGCCGTCACCCGGACGCAGCGCAACGCCGCCACGGGTGCTGATGAAGGACGGCAGTTCGCGGTGCATCTTGACGTCGACCAGCTTCGGATAGGCGGCGGTGTGGCAGAAGGACTGCATCACCATGTCGGCGGAGAAGCCGAGGCAGGCCAGATCCTTGAGCTCGTCGCGGGTCATCGGGCCGGTGGTGTCCTGGGAGCCGACGGTGGTCATCTTCGGTTCGCAGTAGGTGCCCGGCAGGATGCCCTTGCCTTCCGGCAGGCCGCAGGCGCGACCGACCATCTTCTGCGCGAGCGAGTAGCCCTTGCCCGGATCGTTCGGCTGCGCCGGCAGGCGGAACAGCGTCGACACCGGCAGGCCCAGCGCTTCGCGCGCCTTGGTCGTCAGGCCACGGCCGACGATCAGCGGGATGCGGCCACCGGCGCGCACTTCGTCGAGGATGACCGGGGTCTTCAGTTGCGATTCGGCGATCACGGCGCCGTTCTTCAGCGCGGTGACCTTGGCCGTGGCGGCGTCGATCTTCAGTTCGATCTCGTCGCCCATGTCCATCTGGTTGACATCGAGTTCGATCGGCAGCGCGCCGGCGTCTTCCATCGTATTGAAGAAGATCGGGGCGATCTTCGAGCCGATGCAAACGCCGCCGAAGCGCTTGTTCGGCACGAAGGGGATGTCTTCGCCGGTGAACCACAGCACCGAGTTGGTCGCGGACTTGCGCGAGGAGCCCGTGCCGACCACGTCGCCGACGTAGGCGATCAGGTTTCCCTTCTTGGCCAGGGCTTCGAGCTGCTTGACGGGGCCGCGCGAGCCCGGCTCGTCGGCCTCGATGCCGGGACGCGGGTTCTTGAGCATCGCCAGCGCGTGCAGCGGGATGTCGGGGCGCGACCAGGCGTCCGGAGCGGGCGACAGGTCGTCGGTGTTGGTTTCGCCGGTGACCTTGAAGACGGTCAGCTTCTGCGAGGCCGGAACTTCCGGACGCGAGGTGAACCACTCGGCGTCGGCCCAGCTCTGCATGACGGCCTTGGCGTTCGCATTGCCGGCCTTCGCCAGTTCGGCAACGTCGTGGAAGTAGTCGAAGACCAGCAGGGTCTTCTTGAGGCCTTCGGCGGCCACGGTGCCGACTTCGGCGTCGGCCAGCACGTCGATCAGCGGCTTGACGTTGTAGCCGCCCAGCATCGTGCCCAGCAGCTCGGTGGCCTTGGCGCGCGACACCAGCGCACAGCTTTCTTCGCCCTTGGCCAGCTTGGCCAGGAAGGCGGCCTTAACCTTGGCAGCGTCGTCCACGCCGGCGGGAACCCGATAGGTCAGCAGCTCGACGAGGAAGGCTTCCTCGCCCTTCGGCGGGTTCTTCAGCAGGGCAACCAGATCCTCGGTCTGCTGCTTGGACAGCGGCAGTGGCGGGATGCCGAGGGCGGCACGCTCGGCGACGTGGGCACGGTAGGCTTCAAGCACGGCGGATTCCTTCCTTTTTCGTGACGTTGGCTGGGCGTCGGGGCAGCGAACCCGGACGACGCTGCGAGATTATATGTCTTTTATAAGACTTGGGGTGCAATGCAACAACCAGCGGTGTGCAGCGGCGGAATTCTACTCCTCCCCACGGACTTGCGCGTGCGCGCCCCGTCATTGCGGTGCGATTGCCTTCGCCGGAAGTGTCGTCTACACCGGGCAAGATGAGGCGGGAACGCAACGCACGGCCACGCGTTCCAATTTGCAAGACGCCTTTGTTCGACCTCCGTCGCACGCCCGACGCGCGGTGCAGCGAGCATCGGCCATTCACAAGGAGATCCGGCATGCCCCAATCGATTTTCGACACCCTGCGGACCTTCTCGACCGCGTCCGGACGCAGCGGCCTCCTCCACTCGCTGCCGGCCCTGGAGTCCGCAGGCGTCGGCAAGGTGTCGCGCTTGCCGATATCGCTGCGCATCGTGCTGGAGGCCGTGCTGCGTCACTGCGACGGAAAAAAAGTCACCGAGGAGCACGTGCGCCAACTCGCGAACTGGGGTGCAAATGCGGAGCGCACGGACGAGATTCCCTTCGTCGTCGCGCGCGTGGTGCTGCAGGATTTCACCGGGGTGCCGCTGCTGTGCGACCTCGCGGCGATGCGCAACGTGGCGGCCGAAACGGGGCGAAACCCCAAGCTGATCGAGCCGCTGGTGCCCGTTGACCTCGTCGTCGACCACTCTGTGCAGGTCGACCACTACGGCACCCCGCAGGCGCTGCGCCAAAACATGGAGCTGGAGTTCAGGCGCAACCGCGAGCGCTACCAGTTCATGAAATGGGGCATGCAGGCCTTCGACACCTTCAAGGTCGTGCCGCCGGGCATCGGCATCGTGCACCAGGTGAACCTGGAGTACCTGTTCCGCGGCGTGCGCGGGCACGACACCGTCGACGGGCGGCTGTATTACCCGGACACGCTGGTCGGCACCGATTCGCACACGACGATGATCAACGGCGTCGGCGTCGTCGGCTGGGGCGTGGGCGGCATCGAGGCGGAAGCCGGCATGCTCGGCCAGCCGGTGTATTTCCTGACGCCGGACGTCGTCGGCGTGGAGCTGACGGGACAGCTGCGGGAAGGCGTGACCGCCACCGACCTCGTGCTTACCGTCACCGAAATGCTGCGCAAGCAGAAGGTCGTCGGCAAGTTCGTCGAGTTCTTCGGCGACGGCACCGCGAGCCTGTCCGTCACCGATCGAGCGACGATCGCCAACATGGCGCCCGAGTATGGCGCGACGATGGGCTTCTTCCCGGTCGATGAGAAGACCGTCGCCTACATGCGCGGCACCGGTCGCACCGAGGGGGAATGCGAGCTGTTCGAAGCCTATTTCCGCGCGCAGGGCCTCTTCGGCATCCCGCGCGCGGGCGACATCGACTATTCGACGACGCTGCGCCTCGATCTCGCGGCGATCGTTCCGTCGCTGGCCGGCCCGAAGCGGCCGCAGGACCGCATCCCGCTGAAGAACATGGAGGAGGTGTTCGACCGCCTGTTCTCGCTGCCGGTGAGCGACAACGGCTTCGGCCAACCGGAAGCCGCGCTCGGCACGCGCTTCCCGACCGCAATGCCCGGTGTGACGCTGGGCAACGGCGACGTACTGATCGCTGCGATCACCTCATGCACGAACACCAGCAACCCGGCGGTGCTGATCGCCGCGGGCCTGCTGGCGAAGAAGGCCGTCGAGAAAGGACTTTCCGTGCAGCCGCACGTCAAGACCTCCCTCGCCCCGGGCTCGCGCGTGGTGACCGATTACCTCGGCCGCGCCGGGCTGCTCGAACCCCTCGCACAACTGGGCTTCGCGCTCACCGGTTACGGGTGCACGACCTGCATCGGCAATGCGGGCGACCTGGCGCCCGAACTCAACGACGCAATCGCCGAGCACAACGTGATCGCGGCCGCCGTGCTGTCGGGCAACCGCAACTTCGAGGCGCGCATCCATCCCAACCTGCGCGCCAACTTCCTCGCCTCGCCCCCGCTGGTCGTGGCGTTCGCGATTGCCGGGCGCGTCAATGTCGATCTCACCGAGAATCCGCTCGGCACCGGGCGCGACGGCCGACCGGTCTATCTGCGCGACATCTGGCCGAGTTCCGAGGAGATCGCCGCAGTGCTGCCGCTCGCGATGAACCCGGCGACCTTCACGCGGCTGTATGCCGACTTCACCAAGGACCACGACCTGTGGAACGAGATCCCGGCGACCACCGGACAGGTGTATGAATGGCCGGAATCGACCTACATCGCCCGACCGCCGTTCTTCGACGGTTTCTCCGCGCAACCGGGGGCAGTCGGCGACATCGTCGGCGCGCGCATGCTCCTGCTGCTGGGCGACTCGGTGACGACCGACCACATCTCGCCCGCCGGTTCCTTCAAGGACAGCACGCCTGCCGGCCAGTGGCTGCTGGCGCGCGGCGTCGCGAAGCAGGACTTCAACTCCTACGGTTCGCGGCGCGGACACCACGACGTGATGGTGCGCGGCACCTTCGCCAACGTGCGCGTCAAGAACATGATGCTGCCGCCGCGCGACGACGGCTCGCGCGTCGAGGGCGGCTACACGCTGTTCGACGGCCGGCAGGCCACGGTGTTCGAGGCCGCGACCGGCCACATGGCCCGGGGCGTCCCGACCGTCGTGTTCGCCGGCGAGGAGTACGGCACCGGCTCGAGCCGCGACTGGGCCGCCAAGGGCACGCAGCTGCTCGGTGTGAAGGCGGTGATCGCGCGCAGCTTCGAGCGCATCCACCGCTCCAATCTCGTCGGCATGGGGATCATGCCATTGCAATTCAAGGGCGAGGATTCGTGGGAGAATCTGGGCTTGAAGGGTGACGAGACCTTCGACATCCGGGGTATCGATGCGACGCTGCAGCCGCGCCAGGACCTGATATTGACGATTCGCCGCAGCGACGGAAGCACGCGGGACGTAGCAGTGACGTGCCGCATCGACACGCCGATCGAAGTCGATTACTACCGCCACGGCGGCATCCTGCCCTACGTGCTGCGGGAGATTCTCGGTCGCCCGGACTGACTCCGGATATTTTTGCCATGCTCGCCATCCCCTGCCCCTGCCAATCCGGAAAAACTTTCACCGAGTGCTGCGCGCCAGTGATCGCCGGCGAAGTCCCGGCCGAATCGGCCGAGGCGCTGATGCGCAGCCGCTACACCGCGTTCACGCAGTCCAACGAAACCTACCTGCTCGAAAGCTGGCACCAATCGACGCGCCCCACGACGCTCGACCTCGCCGGCGGGGAGCCGGCACCGAAGTGGATCGGCCTGCAGGTGCGGCAGCATCTGCAGACCGGGGAGAACACCGCCATCGTCGAGTTCGTCGCCCGCTACCGCGTGGGCGGGCGAGCCCATCGCCTGCACGAAACCAGCCGCTTCGTGCGCGAGGAGCACCGCTGGTATTACGTAGACGGCGAAATCCATGAATAAAACCACACCCGCCGAGAATCGCCGCCGCCTATAATCGGTCCGCAATATGACCTTCACGTGAGCGGGCGCCCGTCCGGGGTGCTTCCGCCGCCTTGTCGCGAGACCGGCATGAACCTCGAAAAAGTCATCTTCGGCTTCTTCATCGTCCTCGCGGCGACCCTCAACTTCGGCTTCTTCGTCGGCGACCTCGACGATCCCGTGCATCACGAGATCAACGAGCTGTTCGTCGCGATCGTCGTCAACCTCATCGCGACCATCCTCAAACTGGGCGACCGCACGCAGATCGGCGCCATCCACCTCGCGACCAGTCTGGTCGCGGACCTGCAGCTGATCGCCGCGGCGATGGTGTGGGGCTATGCCGAACACATCGCAGGCACGGGCATGACGCCGGTGATGGTCGCGCGCGTCGTCTCCCTGGCGGGCGGGGCCCTGTTCGCCAACGTCGTGTCGGTGATCATCCTGATCGCCGAGACGATCATGCAGCGCCGTTAGCCGGGTCTGCCGCGATGATGCCGCTGCTGCGCCATCAGAGCGTCTTCTTCCTGATCATGCGGCGCCTGCGCGCGCCGCTCATCCTGCTGATCGTCATCATCGCGATCTCGGTGTTCGGCCTCACGCTGGCGCCCGGAGTTGATGCGGACGGCAAACCCGCGAACATCAGCTTCTTCCACGCGCTGTACTTCATCAGCTACACCGCGACGACGATCGGCTTCGGCGAGATCCCCTACGCCTTCTCCGACCAGCAGCGCCTGTGGGTTCTTGTCTGCATCTACATGTCGGTCGTGGGCTGGGCCTACACGGTAGGCACCGTGTTCGCGCTGCTCGCCGACCGCAACCTGCAGCAGGCGATCCGCACGCAGAGCTTCATGCGCGCAGTGCGCAACCTGCGCGAGCCCTTCTACCTCGTGTGCGGATTCGGCGAGACCGGTCGGCTGATCTGCGACGCGCTCGACCGCCTCGGATTTCGCGCAGTCGTCATCGAACTGGACGACACCAAGGTCGGCGAGATCGAACTGCACGGCTACCGTGCCGACATCCCTGCCCTGTGCGCCGACGCGCACAACCCGGAAAACCTCACGTTCGCAGGCCTCACCCACCGCAGCTGCATCGGAGTGATCGCGCTGACCAACGACGATAGCGCCAACCTGGCGATCGCGATCGCCGCGCGCCTGCTCGCCCCCAAGATCCCCGCACTGTGCCGCGCCGAATCCGCCGAAACGGCCGCCAACATGGCCTCCTTCGGCACACGCCACATCATCAACCCGTTCGAGAAATTCTCCGAATACCTTGCGCTCGCGCTGCACGCACCGGCCGCGTGGCACCTGCTGACCTGGCTCACGGGCGTGCCCGGCACGACGATGGAGCGCCAGCGCGATCCCCCGCACGGCGAATGGATCCTGTGCGGACATGGCCGCTTCGGGCGCATGCTCGCGCACGTTCTGGAGCGGGAAGGCGTCCCGCTCACGATCATCGACCGCAATGCGGCCCCGCCGGCGCCGTCGGTGCGCTGGGTGCAGGGCGAAGGGACCGGCGCCCCCGCGCTCGAAGCGGCCGGCGTGCGCCGCGCGGCGGGCATCGTCGCCGCGACTGCCAACGACGTGGACAACCTGTCGACGGTGGTTACGGCGCGCGAACTCAATCCGGCGCTGTTCGTGATCCTGCGCCAGAACCACTTCGCGAACAATTCACTGTTCGAGGCCTTCGACTACGACGTCAACGTGGTCCCCAGCCGCATCATCGCCCACGAATGCCTAGCGATCCTCACGACGCCGCTGCTGGTCCCCTTCCTCGAGGACATGAAGCGGCACGACGAGGAATGGTGCGGCCGGCTGCTCAAGCGCCTGACGGGAAACTTCGGCTGGGATATCCCGGCCGTATGGAGCGAGCGCATCAACCTCAGCCGGGCCCCGGCGCTGTACCGCAAGCTGATGAAGGGCGCGACGGTCGAACTGCAGTCGCTGCTGAAATCCCCGTCAAACCGCGACGACGCCCTCGCATGCGAAATCCTCCTGCTGCGGCGCGACGACGACGACCACCTGCTGATCCCCGAGGGCGACACCGAACTGCGGCCAGGCGACGAGCTGCTGCTGGTGGGCACGGCGGAAGCGCAGAGGGAGTTCGGCCTGCTGATATCGAACGAACATGCGCTCGTCTATGTCCTCACGGGCACGGACCTTCCCGGCGGCTGGATTTGGGAGCGCCTGTCGCGCAACCGGGCCGCGCAAAGCGAGACCACATAGCGCCGCCAGGCCGAGCCGCCAAAGCCGGAATTACTCGGAAGCGACCAGCACCACCGTTTCGCCGCCAAGGCACACGGTCGCGCCCGGCCTCAATTTCGCGCGCTTGCGCGACTCCACCTTGCCATCGACGGTGACCCGCCCCGCCTCGACGGCCGCGTGGGCCTCGCCGCCGGTGCCGGTCAACCCGGTCGCCTTCAGCAGTTGATCGAGCTGGATGTATTCGCCGCGCAAGGCAAACGAAACTGTCATGCATTTCTCCCGCGCAGCCGATACGCTGCGCAATTCAAATTGATCGACCGGAAGCCGTCAGCCTACACTGCCGGCTAACCGTTTGCCGTCCTATTGCCGCCACGACCATGTCCGACAACCTGCTGCAGCGGATCGACCGCACCCTAAGTCGCGCAGCCGACTCCGGCGCGCTCCTGCCCATCCGCACCGAACGGACCCCGATCCAGGACAATGGCATCGGCTTCACGGTGCGCTGGGTGTCCACACTCGCGCACAAGGACGCCGCGCGCGTCGAGGCCGCGGTGAAACGCGACCCGGACTTCAATCCCTTTCTCCCGCCCGACCCGGAACTGACCGTCGGCCCACTCGGCGAACAGCACCTGGGCGTACTGAACAAATTTCCCGTCATCGCGCGCCACCTGCTGATCGTCACGCGCGCGTTCGAGGCACAGACGGCGCCATTGACGCGGACCGACTTCATCGCGCTAGCCACCGTGATGGCGTCGCTCGGCGGGCTCGGCTTCTACAACGGTGGCAGCGAAGCGGGTGCCAGCCAGCGCCACAAGCACCTGCAATGGATTCCCGACGCCGAGGAAACGGCGCGCCTGGGCCTGTTCACCGATCAGCTGCCCGCCGACCTGCCCCCCTTCGCCCACGCCACGCACGAGGCGCTCCCCTGGCGCCACACTTTCGTGCGCCTGCCGCGCTGCGCCGACGCCGTGTCGCTTGGCGAAGCCATGCACCATGCATTCCGGAACGGCTGCGAAACGCTCGGTATCGACCCCGCGGCAGAACCGATGCCGCCCTACAATTTCCTTGTGTCGCGCGACTGGATGACCGTGATCCCGCGCATCCGCGAGCGTCACGAGAACATCTCGGTCAATGCGCTGGGCTTTGCCGGCTCGCTGTTCGTGCGGCGCCCGGAGGAAATCGAGACCGTGCGGGCGATCGGCCCGCTCAGGCTGCTCGCGGCCGTCGCGCGTCCGCGCTGATCACCCGGACTGCTCCGCCGCCGCAAGCGGCCGCAAGGCCGGCAGCCCGATCTGCGCGCGCAGCTCGTTGCATTTCCGATTCGGCGAGCCATCCGCCTCATGCGACGGAAACTCGCGGCACGTCGTCGGACGCCGCTCGTAGATCGTGCACGACACCTGCTCGCCGGGCTGCCCCGCGAGCGCCACACAGCGGCGAGGCTCCTCGTTCGTTCCGTTCATGCAGCGCAGATGCAGGTTGAGTTTTTCCGTCAATGCGGCGGGCACGAAACCGCCGGGAGCGTCGTCCGCCTCGGCCCAGTAGAACGACACGCGGAAATGGACGCAGCACATGCCGCAGTCGAGGCAGGGGTTCGGATCGCTCATCGCAAGTCAGTGCGCAGGACAAGTTTCCGCGCGATTCTACCCAAGGCATTCATGCAGTTGCAGATTCACGGAGGACGGGTCGGACAGGCGGCCCCTGACTCACAGCGGCGGCAAGCCGTGGCGCCGACGCGCGCGGTCGCAGGCATCCTCGCCGATGCCGAGCGCCGCGTAGGGCGCGAAGTCGCGACAGGGTGACGGCCGCCCGACATAGATCGTGCAGCCGACCCGGCTGCCGACCTCGCCCGCGAGCGCGACGCAGCGCGGCGGCGCCTCGTCGGTGCCGCGCATGCGCACGAGCTCGCCGGTCACTGGAACGGTCATCGCGTCGGGTACGCCCCCCGGGGTCGCGCTGGCCAGCTCGGAACGATGGAAGTCGACGCGAAACGCGGCGCAACAGGCGCCGCAGCGGGTGCAGTGATCGTCGCTCACGCCGCGCCCCGCATCCGTGCGCAACGCCTCACTCGACCGCTCCGCAGCACTTCTTGTACTTCTTGCCGCTGCCGCAGGGGCAGGGATCGTTGCGGCCGACCGCAGCCGGCGTGTGCATGGCGGGCTGATCCACGGTCAGCAGCGCAGGCGCCGCCATTCCGAGCACGCGCCATTGCCCGAGCACCGTCTCGATGCAGTTCACCGCCTGCTCGAGCCACTCCAGCCGGGTGTCCTCGTCCGCCAGTTCGGCGTCGTCCGAGGCCCAGGGCGCCATCAGATCGTCGAGCGCATTGCGTACGGTCTCCGCCGCATCGGCGGGCAGTCCGGCGTCCCAGTCCTCGGGCCACAGCTCGAGGCCCTGCGCGAAGCCCTCGACCCATTCCTCGCCGATCGCGATCGTGTCGCCTTCGCTCGCCGCGTAGCAGAACGGCTCCCATCCTTCCGGCTCTCCCAAGGTGGTCGCGAGCTCGTTGTAATAGTGCCGCACCAGCCGGATCGCGCGCTGCATCTGGCTGCCCGAACCGAAGGAGATCTCGTCCCCGTGCGCCGACCACACCGGCGGCAGCCACTCCTCCGGCCCGATCGGCACGGGCGACGCGAGGACGGCGGCGAGGTACCCGTCGAGCATCTCGAGGTCCATGCAGTCCTCGGGCACGACGTCCGAGGTCAGCAATTCCTCGAGCGCCTCGAATTCCTCGTCATCGAGCAGATGGGGGTTGTCGCTATCTGCATTCGCAGCGGTTTCGTTCGTCATCATTTGTCTCCGGAATGCCTTTCAGCGTGCGCCATCCTCTTGCCACGCGCAAGCCTGAGCGTCGAGATCGCAGACCAGGCGAAAAAGCGTCTGGCCGGAATCCCGGTACTTGCGCTCGAACGGCGTCAGCGGCGCGGGCGCCTCGAAGGTTTCCCAGGCGACTTCGCGGCCGGTCGCCAGCGCTAGCGCACACGCGAATTCCTCGATGTACACGCGCCAGTTCGTGCGGCATTCGAGCACGCCACCCAGTCGCGGAATGAAAGGGAACACGGGATGAGCGTGCCAGCGGCGCGCCAGGTGACCGATCTTGGGCCACGGGTTCGGATAGAGGATGTAGTGACGGGCGAGCCGCAGGCCCGCATCGCTCATCAGGCGCCAGTAATCGACGAGATCCGCCCGCACGAAGACCATGTTCTTCGGCAGCAGCGCGTCGGGATAGGGCTTGCGGCGGTTGAGGCGATCCGCGGACTGATCTACGCCGATCACCCAGTGATCGGGAAAGGCGCGCGCGAGCTGGATCGTGCTGTGGCCGACCCCGCAGCCGGCATCGAGGATCAGCGGCGCGTTGCGGTCCCAGCCGGCGAGGCTGGCCTCGAACGCGGCATGGTTGTAATCCAGGCAGGGCTTGCGGAAGGGCTCCGCGAGATGGCGCTGCACGCGCCGCACGAGTTGCTCATGCACGCCCGACTGGGCGCTCTCGGGGATGCGCGAATTTGCGTAACTCATCGAATTCGTCCGGTTCAGGCCGCCAGCGGCAGCGCTGCGGCGGCAATGCCGTGGCGCACGAGGGCGGCATCGATCTCGGGGGGCTTGCGCGCCGCGCGTACTTCGCGGAACAGGCGCTCGGCCTGCGGATAATTGCGGCGCAGCAGGTTCAGCCACTGCTTGAGGCGACCCGGCGAATGCTGCGGCAGCAGCCTTTCCCGAACCCGGCGCCAGAAGAGTGCGAGCAGCGGCTGCAGCTCCGCCCACTCCGCGTCGCGGTCGACCGCGCCGCCATGTGCACGCAAGCGTCGTGCAAGGAAGGGGTCGGCGACCGCCCCGCGCCCCAGCATCACGTCGGCAACCCCGCTCTCGGCGCAGCAGCGCCGCCAGTCCGCCTCGGACCACACTTCGCCGTTGGCGGTGACGGGAATATCCACCGCCTCCGCGATGCGCGCAATCCACACCCAATGCGCGGGCGGACGGTAACCGTCGAGCTTGGTACGCGCATGCACGACCAGGCCCTCCACGCCCCCGGCGGCGAGCGCCTGGGCACATTCGACGGCCTTCGAGGCGTCGGCAACGCCCAAGCGCATCTTCGCGGTGAACGGCACCCCGGCCGGCACGGCAGCCCGCACGGCCGCGGCGATGCGATGGAGGAGTTCCGGTTCGTCGAGCAGTACGGCTCCGCCGCGATGGCGGTTCACCGTCGGGGCCGGGCAGCCGAAATTGAGGTCGATGCCAGGAGGGGCGAGTTCGGCGAGATGCGCCGCATTGTCGGCAAGGCAGGCGGGATCCGAGCCCAGCAGTTGCACGCGTACCGGCACCGACGCCCGGGTCCGCCCGCCGGACTGCAGTTCGGGGCTGATGCGTCGGTAGACGCGGTGCGGCAGGAGCGTACCGGACACGCGCGCGAATTCGCTCACGGCCCAGTCGTAGGGACAGGCACGGGTGAGCACGTCGCGCAAATCGGCGTCGAGCAGACCTTCCATCGGCGCGAGCAGCAGACGCACACCAACTCCCTGAAAAAAGGGCGATATTGTAAGCCCATCCGCGATCCGGGCGAACATGGTGGTGACGCCTGCCCACCACCAGCACCAGCGGCATCCCCGCCCGGGCGCCCCCGCCTCACTTGCCTTGTCGCGGCCGATCAAGGATAATTCCCGGTTTCCACCCGTTATCAGGGCGGCCACATTCACCGCCCGCTTGTCCAAGGAATCGCCATGAAAGCGGATATCCACCCGAATTACAAAGCCGTCCAGGTCACCTGCTCCTGCGGCAATGCCTTCGAAACCCGTTCGACGCTGGGCAAGCCCGTGCTGCACGTCGAAGTGTGCGCTGCCTGCCACCCCTTCTACACCGGCAAGCAGAAGATCGTCGACACCGCCGGTCGCGTCGAGCGTTTCCGCCAGAAATACGGCAGCGTTCAGCGCCTTGGCTGAACCCCGGCTTCCGGTCACGGCAAAAAAGGCAGCTTCGGCTGCCTTTTTTGTTCCTCGAAACACGGCGCGGCTGCCCGCTCCGGCTAGAATTCCGCACCCGACGTTCGGACGCCTCCGCACAATGACGGATGGCGCAACATGACATGACTGGAGAATCCTTCCGGACCTCAACGATCCGGCGGCATCTGTACGGTGCGACCGGCCTTGCGCTGCTCATCGCCCTGTACCTGCTCACCGGACTGACCGGCCACGACCCTTGGCGCGGCGACGACGCGCGCCATTTTGGCCCGATCCTGGAAATGCTGCAGGGGAACCACCTGCTGTTCCCTGCGATCGCCGGTCAGCCCGAAACGGATTTTCCGCCGCTCTACTACTGGACCGGCGCGGCGTTCGCGCGCCTGCTCGCCCCGCTCCTGCCCCTGCACGACGGGGCCCGGCTCGCGACCACGCTGTTCACGGCCCTGGCGATCTTCTGGATCGCGCGCGCGGCGACCCGTCTCTACGGCCGCGAGACACGCACCCCCGCGGCCCTGCTGACCCTCGGCACGCTGGGCCTGGTGCTGCACGCGCATGAAACGCAGCCGATGATCGCGCTGATGGCGATGCAGGCGCTCGCGCTGGCGGGCCTCTCGCACATCCCGACCCGCCCGGTGCTCGGCGGCGTCCAGGCCGGTCTGGGTGCCGCCCTCGCCTTCCTCGCCGGCGGCCTGCCGGGCATCCTGCTCACGCTGCCGCTCTTCCTCGTCGTCATCGCCTGCAGCCCCGAATGCCGCAACCCGCGCGCCAGCAGCGGGTTGATCATCGGCCTGAGCCTCGCGATCGGCGCGTCGGCGCTGTGGCCGCTGGTGCTGCATTACCAGTCCCCCGACCTGCTCGCGCAGTGGTGGCGCACCGAGTGGCGCAACCTATGGGCAGAAGCGATGAGCGGCAACGAGCTCACGCGTCTCGCCGAACTCCTCGGCTGGTTCGCCTGGCCGCTGTGGCCCATCACGCTGTGGTCGCTGTGGCGCACGCGCCGCCATCTGTTGCGCGTGTCCTCGCTGCTGCCGATCGCCGCTCTCGTGCTCACCCTGACCTGGATCATCCTGAACGGCAGCCTCAGTCCGGCGTCGATGCTGCCACTCGTGCCGCCGCTCGCGCTGCTCGCGGCGTCCGGCGTACCGACCCTGCGCCGCGGCGCGGCGAACGCGTTCGACTGGTTCGGCATCATGACCTTCGGCGTCTTCGCACTGCTCGTGTGGATCGCGTGGAGCGCGCAGGTCTTCCTGTGGCCGCCCGGCCTGGCGCGCCACCTCGTGCGCGTCGCGCCCGATTTCGCCGTGCGCGCGCCGGAGATATCGGCGATCACCGGCATCGTCATCATCTCGGCGTGGGTGCTGCTGGTGTGGCGGCTGCCGCGCTCGCCGAACCGCGCGCCGACCAACTGGGCGCTCGGGATGACGATGCTGTGGTGCCTCGCGATCGCGCTGCTCAAGCCTTGGTTCGACCATGACCGCAGCTACCGTCCGGCCGCCACGTCGCTGAAGATTGCGCTGGCAGGCGAGCGCCAGGACTGCGTCGCGATGATGGGTCTGTCCGCCAGCCAGCGCGCCTCCTTCCATTACTTCGCCGGAATCCGGCCCGAGCGGGTCATCAACAACGAGACGCCGTGCGGCTTCCTGCTGGTCTTCGACGATCGCAGCAACACTCAGAAACCGGCGCAGGAATGGCAGCAGATCTGGGAGTTCCGCCGCGGCGGGGGACGACAGCGGGAAATCTTCCGCCTGTACCGGCGCGACTGAGCCCGGACCGCACCCGGCGATGCCGCGCGCCGGCCAGGGGCGCGCGGATGCTGCAAACCGCTCAGCCTTCGAGACGCAGGAAGTTGTCGCGATAGTGGCGCAATTCGCCGATCGATTCGTAAATGTCCGACAGCGCCTCGTGCTTGCCCTTCTTGACGACGCCCTTGTAGACCTCCGGACGCCACCGGCGCGCGAGTTCCTTCAGCGTCGACACGTCGAGGTTGCGGTAATGGAACCACGCCTCGAGCTGCGGCATGTAGCGGGCGAGGAAGCGGCGATCCTGGCACACCGAGTTACCGCACATCGGCGAGCTGCGCGCCGGCACATACTGCTGCAGGAAGGCGAGCATCTGCGCCTCGGCATCCGCCTCGCCGATCATCGACGCCTTCACGCGGTCGGTCAGGCCGGACTTGCCGTGCGTGTCGCGGTTCCATTGATCCATCCGGTCGAGCGCACTGTCGGGCTGATGCACCGCGATCACGGGCGCTTCCGCAACGGTGTTGAGCTGCGAATCGGTGATCACGATCGCGATCTCGATGATGCGATCGGTATCAGGCTCCAGGCCGGTCATTTCCATGTCCAGCCAGATGAGGTGATTCTGATCCTGTGCCATAATCGTCCGCCCCGCTTGAGCAAAGGCGCGATTGTGGCATAGATGCCTTCCCGCCCGCCCACTCCACTCGCCGAATGTCCCCGCAAGCCTTCTCGTCCCTGTTCCTCGCCGCCGCCACACTGACCCTGCTCGCCAGGCTCGTGCTCATGATGCGCCAGATCCGGCACGTGCGCGCGCACCGGGAAGCCGTGCCGCCTCCGTTCGCCGAGTCGATCGGTCTGGAGTCGCATCGCAAGGCGGCGGACTACACCGCCGCGCGGATGCAGCTCGGCACCATCGATGCCGCCGTCGGCACGGCCTACGTGCTCGCCCTCACCCTCGGCGGCGGCCTGCAGGCCATCCACGACCTGCTCGCCGGAATTTTCGCAGCCGGAATTTTCGCAGCCGGAACGCTCGCGCACGGCATTGCCCTGCTCGCGGCGCTCGGCATCGCGGGCTGGGTCATCGAGCTCCCGTTCGCGCTCTATCGCACCTTCGGCATCGAGAAGCGCTTCGGCTTCAACCGCATGACACCCGGCCTGTACCTGGCCGACCTCGCCCGCGAAACGATGCTCGCCGCGCTGATCGGACTGCCCCTCCTCGCCGCCGTGCTGTGGCTGATGGGCGCCATGGGCGAGCGCTGGTGGCTGTGGGTGTGGCTCTTCTGGCTCGCGTTCAACCTGCTGGCGCTCTTCATCTGGCCGACCTTCATCGCGCCACTATTCAACAAGTTCACGCCACTCGCGGACGAAGCCCTGAAGGCACGCGTCGAGGCCCTGCTGACGCGCTGCGGCTTCCGTTCCCGCGGCCTCTTCGTGATGGACGGCTCGCGCCGTTCGGCGCACGGCAATGCCTACTTCACGGGCTTCGGCGCGGCCAAGCGCATCGTGTTCTTCGATACGCTGCTGGAAAAGCTCAGGCCCGAGGAAGTCGAGGCCGTACTGGCCCACGAACTCGGGCATTTTCACCACCGCCACATCTGGAAGCGCCTCGCGGTCATCTCCGCGGCGAGCCTCGGCCTTCTGTGGCTGCTCGGCTGGCTGATGGGACAGGCGTGGTTCTTCGCCGGACTGGGCGTCGCCCCCGCATCGGCCGGCACCGCCGTCGCACTGGCCCTGTTCGCACTGGCCCTGCCCTGCTTCACCTTCCCGGCCGCCCCGCTGATGAGCTACTGGTCGCGGGTGCATGAATTCGAGGCCGACGCGTACGCCGCACAACAGACACGCGCCGCCGACCTTGCGCAGGCGCTCGTGAAGCTCTACCGCGACAACGCCTCCACGCTCACGCCCGACCCGCTGTACTCGAGCTTCTTCGACTCCCACCCCCCGGCCGCGCTGCGCGTCGCACGCCTGCGCGCCCCCAGTTGAGACCCGGCATTTCGTGAGCAAACCCCGACAGAACCGCGGCACGACACTCGAAGGCGTGATCGTCGCCGCCTTCGGCCGCCATTACGAGGTCGTCGTCGCGGGACAGGCCGGGCAGGATGAAAGCCGGCTCAAGTGCTACCCGCGCGGCAAGAAAAGCACCTTCGCGTGCGGCGACGAAGTCGAGATCGAAGCCACGGGCAGCGACCAGGGCGTCATCACGGCGCTCAAGCCGCGGCGGAACCTGCTGTGGCGCTCGGACGCATTCCGCGAAAAACTCATCGCCGCGAACCTCAGCCAGGTCGTGCTGGTGACCGCAACGGAGCCCGGGTTCTCGGACCTGCTGATCTCGCGCTGCATCGCGGCGGCCGAAAGCCAGCACCTCAAGACCCTGATCGTCCTCAACAAGGCCGACCTCGCCGAGTCCCTGCCCGCCGCCCGCCGCATGCTCGCCCCCTTCGAAAAGCTCGGCTACGAGGTAGTCGAACTGAGCGCACGCGCCGGCGCCGACGGCCTGCGGCCGTATCTCGCCGGCCAGCGCAGCATCTTCGTCGGCCAGTCGGGCATGGGGAAGTCGACACTCACCAACGCCCTGATCCCGGAAGCCCGCGCAGCGACGCGCGAGATCTCGGAAGCGCTCAACAGCGGCAAGCACACGACCACCTTCGCCCGGCTGTATCCACTCGACGGCGGCTGGCTGATCGACAGCCCCGGTCTGCAGGCCTTCGGCCTTGCCCACCTCACACCCGACGAACTCGCTGCGAGCTTCGTCGAGTTCCAGGGCCACCTCGGCGACTGCCGTTTCCGCGACTGTCAGCACGAATCCGAACCTGGCTGCGCCCTGCGCGCTGCCATCGAGGCGGGCGCGATCGACGTGCGCCGCTTCGAGCATTACCGGATGATTCGCAACGAGATCAAGGAAGCCAAGCGTCAATCGCAAGGCTGGTAAGCGCTCCGAAACGACCACCCGGAAATGAAAAAACCCGCCGAAGCGGGTTTTTTCTTAGCTGATCAGCAGAACGTCAGATGCGTTCCCAGATCGTCGTGATGCCCTGGCCGCCGCCGATGCACATCGTCGCCATGCCGTAGCGACCATTGGTACGGATCAGCTCGTGCAGCAGCTTGGTGATGATGACGCCGCCGGTCGCACCGACCGGGTGACCCAGCGCGATCGCGCCACCGTTCGGATTGGTCTTCTTCGGATCGAGCTCGAGCCCCTTGTTCACCGCAATCGACTGCGCAGCGAAGGCTTCGTTGGATTCGATCACGTCGATCTTGTCCAGCGACAGGCCGGCACGCTGCAGCGCGAGCTTGGAGGCCGGGATCGGGCCTTCACCCATGACGTCGTTGGGAACGCCGGCGATCGCGTAGGCAACCAGGCGCGCGATCGGCTTGTGGCCGCCGGCGGCAGCCTTGGCAGCGTCGGCCAGCACCAGGAAGGCTGCTGCGTCGTTGATGCCGGAAGCGTTACCGGCGGTGACCGAACCGTCCTTCTTGAACGCGGGCTTCATCTTGCCCAGCGCTTCCATGGTGGTCATGCGCGGATGCTCGTCGGTGTCGAACACGACCGGGCCCTTGCGGGTCTCGAAGGTGATCGGAACGATCTGGCTCTTGAAACGGCCTTCGGCGATCGCCGCTGCGGCACGGTTCTGCGACTCGAGCGCGAAGGCGTCCTGATCCTCGCGGCTGATGCTCCACTTGGAGGTCAGGTTCTCCGCGGTGATGCCCATGTGGCCGACCCCGAACGGGTCGGTCAGTACCGATACCATCGCGTCGATGGCCTTGGCGTCACCCATGCGGGCGCCGTTACGCAGTGCGGGCAGCAGATAGGCGCCGCGCGACATTACTTCGACACCGCCGCCGATCGCAAAGTCGGCATCACCGAGCATGATCGCCTGGGCGGAGTTGACGATGGCCTGCTGCGCCGAGCCGCACAGACGGTTGACGGCGAAAGCCACCGAATCCATCGACATGCCGCCCTGGATCGTCGCGACGCGCGCGACATAAGCGTAGCGCGATTCGGTCGGGATGCAGTTGCCGACAGTGGCGAAGGTCACCTGCTTCGGATCGACGCCGGCGCGGGCGATCGCTTCCTTGACGACCACACCACCCAGCTCAGCCGGCTCCATGTCCTTCAGCGATCCGCCGAAACCGCCCACGGCCGAACGGACTGCGCTCAAAACCACTACTTCACGATTCGCCATCTGTGCTCCCTCCTGGATGTTAGGCACCAACCCAGCCGGCAATCACCAGCAGGGCCAGCATCAGCAAGCAAAGCACCAGCGCGCGCCAGATCAGGCCCACGGTGCTCTGCATGTAGTCGGCATCGGCTTCTTCACCGACACCCATTTCCGGTCGTTCGACGATCTCGCCGGATTCATGGACTGGCATGCCGAGGCGCACACCGAGCGCACCCGCACCTGCCGCGATAAGTATACCGGACGCCCTGTCGGCCCAGAGCATCGCCTGCGTGCGCCAGCAGAATACGGCGTCCTCGAAGTCGCCCACCACCGAGAACGATGCGGCGGTCAGGCGCGCGGGCAGCCAGTCGATCACTTCGAAAGCCTTGCGTGCGAAGCGCCCGAACTGGCCGAACTCGGCATCGTTGCGCCCGCCCCACTCCTCGCCGAGAAAGCGCGCAAGACGGTACAGCAGGGCACCGCTCGGCCCCGGCAGGACGATGAACCAGAAGATCACGCCGAACACGTTGCGGTGAGCGGCGACGAGCCCTTCCTCGATGGCCAGCCGCGCGACTTCGCTGGAACTCGCGCCGACGTACTGCCCGCCGCGCCATTCCCCCAGCAGCGAACGCGCACGGTCGAGTTCGCCCATGCGCAGGGCGAGATGGATGTCCGTGAAGAAATGGCTTTCCTGACGGAAGCCCATCGTCAGATAGAGCACCGCGATGTTGAAGACCACCGCCAGCAGCGGATGGACGAGCCACAACAGAAAGAAGGCGAGCGCACCGCCCGCGACCAGCGAAACGACGAGCAGCAGCCACGCGACCAAGCCGTTGCGGGCCTGGCCGTCGTTGAAGCGTTCGACGAGGAAGCCCGACAGGCGATGAAGCGGATCCAGAACGATTTGCCGCACCGGCAACGGCCGTACCTGCTCGAGCAGCAGCGCAACGATCAGCGAAAGAAGCGTCATTCGTATTGCGATTGAGGTAAGGGTCCGGACCCGTGAGATCCGGCCACGATACCATAAAAGCACGGCGCGATTGTGCAACGCGGAAAGCGTGTCGGCGAAAACGGGATGACCGTCCGAACAACAGTAATCGAACGATTGTTGCAAATGAACGAACAGTGCGTGCCGCCGGTGCCGGTTTATCGGCCCGCGGGAGCTCCATAGACTGCTGTCAACGAGGCCATGCAGGAATGGCACCCGCGACACGCAATGGAGACCACATGAGCACGATGCCCACCCTCTTCGTTTCCCACGGAGCGCCGACCTTCGCACTGGAGCCGGGAGAGGCCGGACGCGAACTTGCAGCCCTTGCGCTGGCGCTTCCCACGCCCCGCGCGATCCTCATCGCCTCGCCCCACTGGATGAGTCCGGCCGTGAGCCTGACGGCGAGCGACCGGCCGGAGACGATCCACGATTTCGGCGGATTCCCGGCGCCCCTGTACGGCTTGCGCTACCCGGCGCCCGGCGATCCGGCGCTCGCCGCCCGCGCGATCGGGCTGCTCGCCGCCGCGGGCGTGGATGCGCTTGCGGACCCGCGTCGCGGGCTGGATCACGGCGCGTGGGTACCCCTGCGACACATGTATCCGGATGCCGCCGTGCCGGTCGTGCAGATCTCGATGCCGGGGCGCCGCCCGGCGAGCTGGTTCCATGCTCTCGGGCGGGCGCTTTCCCCGCTGCGCGACGAAGGCGTCCTCATCGTCGGCTCGGGCAGCCTCACGCACAACCTGTACGAGTTCACGGGCGCCGCAGCGGGGACCACGCCTTACGTCAGCGCCTTCGCGCAATGGATCGCCGACACGCTGGCTGCCGGCGACGTCGACGCCCTGCTCGACTACCGGCGGCTCGCGCCCCATGCCGAGCGCGCCCACCCGACGGACGAACACCTGATGCCGCTGATGTTCGCCCGCGGCGCCGCCGGAGCGGACGCCGGCGCACGACGCCTCGCCGCCGCCGACGTGCGCTACGGCATGCTGGCGATGGACGCCTACGTCTTCGGCGAGGCGTGACGCCGCCGCGTTCGGCACCGTGCATGGAGCGCCGGACACGCGACGGCCGGCTGCCGGCCCGGCAGGAACACACGGCTCCATCGTGGCGACCGGTCCACGCACGCATCTTCCGCAGTAATATAAGCGTTTGCTTTTATTTTAGAGGAGATGGCGATGAGGATAGTACGGTTGGCCTTGGCGGCCGCAATTGCGAGTGCGGCCCTGCCCGCCTTCGCCGAGGAGCTCGCGCTGATGACCGAGGCACGTGCGGCGGCGACGAGCCTGCCGCCACGGCTCGTGACGGCGCTCAACGAGGAGATTGCCAGGAGCGGCCCTGAAGGGGCGATTCCCGTATGCCGCGACATGGCGCCGAAGATGGCCAAGGAAATCGTCGCGAGCACCGGCTGGCAGTTGAAGCGCGTGACCCTGAAGACGCGCAATCCCCAGCGCGCGACGCCGGACGCATGGGAGCGCAAGATGCTCGAGGAGTTCGATCGCCGCGCAGCGGCGGGCGAGAATCCGGCAAAACTGGAAAAGGGCGAGATGGTCGAGCAGGCTAACGGCACGCGCGCGTTCCGCTACGCCAAGGCCCTGCCGACACAGCCCCTGTGCCTGAACTGTCACGGCCCCGAGGACAAACTCACGGCGGCAGTGAAGGCACGCCTGGCCGAGCATTACCCGCAGGACCGTGCGACAGGCTACAGTGAAGGTCAGATCCGCGGCGCCATCGTCGCAACGAAACCGCTGTAAACAGCTGAAATCGATCCGGCGGGCAGCAGATCCGCCGGCAATGGAGTTGATGATGTCGGTCGATACCCTGACTCTGCCCTGTCCGCACTGCGACGCGCTGAACCGGGTGCCGGCGGCGCGCATGAACGACGAGCCGAACTGCGGCAAGTGCCACGCGCCGCTGTTCGCGCGCAAGTCGCTGACGCTGGACGCCAACAATTTTTCGCTCCAGGTCGAGCGCAGCGACCTGCCGGTGCTGGTGGATTTCTGGGCGCCATGGTGCGGCCCGTGCCGCATGATGGCGCCGGCCTTCGAGGAGGCCGCACGCATGCTCGAACCGCAGATGCGCCTCGCCAAGCTGAATACGGAAGAAGAGCAGGAGCTCGCCGCGCGCTTCGGGATCCGTAGCATCCCGACGATGATCCTGTTCCGCAACGGGCAGGAAGTGGCGCGGCAGTCCGGCGCGATGAATGCAGGTGCGATCGCGCACTGGGCGCGCAGTCACGAACTCTGACCGCGCTTGTGACGGCGGGGCACGGCAGTTAAGGTTGCGCGGCGGGCGCCGGGGCCCGCCGGATGCGAGGGAGCGAAGCTGATGTTGGCAGTGGTGCAGCGCGTGTCGGAAGCACGCGTGGTGGTGGACGGGAGGATTACCGGCGCGATCGGTCATGGCCTGCTGGTGCTGGTGTGCGCGGAACGCGGCGATCGTCGCGCGGAAGCGGACAAGCTGCTGGGCAAGATCCTGAAGCTGCGGATCTTTTCCGACGAGGCCGGCAAGATGAACCGCTCCGTGCAGGACGTGCAGGGCGGGTTGCTGATCGTCAGCCAGTTCACCCTCGCGGCAGACACCACGGGCGGAAACCGGCCGAGCTTCACGAATGCGGCGGCACCGGACGAAGGGCGCGCGCTGTACGAGCATTTCGTCGCCGAGGCGCGCAAGGCCCACGAGCAGGTCGGGACCGGCGAGTTCGCGGCGGAAATGCGGGTACACCTCGTCAATGACGGTCCGGTCACCATCCCGATGCGCATCGCGCCGGCAACCTGACCCCTGGGACCGTGCCCGGCCGCACCGCCACGAAACGATGCCCCCCTTTTCCACGCCGCTCGCGTGACCCCCGCAGGAATTTCTCATGACCGCCCGCACGATTGCCCTCCCCGCCCTCCTCATCGCCGCATTGCTTGCGGGTTGTGCGCAGACGCCGCCCGCAGCACGCCCCGTCGCCTACGCCTGCGATGCGGGCAAGGGCTTTTCGGTCGCCTACCATCCGTGGGGCGATGCGACGATCGACATCGACGGAATGCGCTTCGGACTGATGAAGGAGGCCACCGAGGGCAGCGGCGAACGCTATGGGTGCGGGGCCCTGACGCTGTGGCGCCGGGGAGACACGGCGCGCGTGGACATGCAGGGTGCCGGCCTGTACGAAAACTGTCGCGCGCGCGAATGAACTTCGCAGCGGGAACGCGTTAAGATTGACGGCCCACCGGCGGAGACCTGGATCATGTTCTACGGCGTAACCGACCTGACGACCTTCATCCTCGGCACGATTTTCATCGTGCTGCTGCCTGGGCCGAACTCGCTGTACGTGATGTCGGTCGCCTCGCGCCTCGGCATTGCGGCGGGCTATCGCGGCGCGTGCGGCATCTTCGTCGGAGACACCGTGCTGATGGTGCTCTCCGCGACGGGCGTCGCGTCGCTGCTGCAGACGACACCCGCATTGTTCATGGTGCTGAAGTACGCCGGCGCCGCCTACCTCGCGTGGATGGGTCTCACGCTGTTGCGCTCGGCGATCACCGGCTGGCGCGACAAGGCGGCCGGCACGGCAGCACCCGAGCAGGCGCCCGCCGATGCGACGCGGCCCTTCCGCACCGCGCTGGTGATCAGCCTGATGAACCCGAAGGCGATCCTGTTCTTCGTGTCCTTCTTCATCCAGTTCGTCGATCCCGGCTACGCCTACCCCGTGCTGTCGTTCGCGATCCTGGGCACGATCGTGCAGGTGTGCAGCGCGATCTACCTGTCGGCGCTGATCTTCGGCGGCGCGCACCTCGCGGCGCAGTTCCGCCGTCGCCGGCGCTTGTCCGCGGCGGCGACCGGCGGGGTCGGCGGGCTGTTCATCGGCTTCGGCGCAAAGCTCGCAAACGCGACGCTCGGCTGAGGCCCGCCGGGAGTGGGGCGGCTCGCCCACGCTATTCATCCGGAATCCGCCATTCCGCGATCGAGCGTGAGGCGTTGCACGGCGGCCAAAGCAGGTTCACGGTAGTTTCGGGCTCATCGCCACCACTCCCACCCAGGATCCCGCCATGAACGTCGTCATTGTCGACGACACCCCGACCAACCTCGAGTTGATGCGCATGCTCGTCCAGCGACTGGACGGCTGCCAGCCCATCCCTTTCGCGGATTCGGGCTCGGGACTCGACTGGTGCCTCGAGAATGACCCCGATCTGGTCATCGTGGATTACCTGATGCCGAAACTCGACGGCCTGGAGTTCATCCGTCACGTAAGGCGCGAACCACGGCACGACAGTCTGCCGATCCTGATGGTGACCGCGGACCATGAGAAGAGCGTCCGTTACGCGGCACTCGACGAAGGTGGCGTGGATTTCCTCAACAAACCCGTCGACCGCATGGAGTTCCTTGCGCGCGTCAGGAACATGCTCGCGCTGCGGCGCAGCCAGCGGGCCCTGGCCGACCGCGCCACGTGGCTGGCCGAGGAAGTGCGGCGCGCCGTCGCGGAGATTCACGACCGGGAGCGCGAGACTATCGTGCGGCTGGCGCGCGCGGCGGAGTGCCGCGATCCGGAGACCGGCACGCACATCCTGCGTATGGCCCATTACGCTCAGCTCATCGCGGTGCAGATGGGCCTTCCGCCCGATTTCGCCGAAATGCTGCTGCATGCGGCACCGATGCATGACGTCGGCAAGCTCGGGACCCCCGACCACATCCTGCTCAAACCCGGCCGGCACAGCCCGGAAGAGTTCGAGATCATGAAGCAGCACACGCAGATCGGGTACGAGATCCTGCGCGAAAGCAGCTCGCATGCGATCCAGATGGCCGCCTCGATCGCGCTGCATCATCACGAGAAGTTCGACGGCTCGGGCTACCCCCGAGGCCTCGCCAGGGACGCAATCCCTGTCGAAGGCAGGATCGTCGCGGTGGCCGACGTGTTCGACGCGCTGACCTCGGCGCGCCCGTACAAGCGTGCGTGGTCGCTCGACGAGGCGCGCGACTATCTGTGCGGGAGCCGGGGTGCGCATTTCGACCCCGCGTGCGTGGATGCCTTCCTCGCCGTCTGGGACGAGGTGCTGGAGATCCGCGAACGCTTCGTGGACGAGGAGGAACCTGCCGCGGCCCCGGAACCGGACAATGAACGGTGAACCGCTGTTCGACCTTCGTTCGACGCTAGACAACCTCGGCAACGATGTCGAGATCCTGCGGGTCGTTGCCGCGACCTTCGTCGAGGATGCGCCGCGCCTGCTTGCCGACCTTCGCACCGCCCTCGCCGACCGCGACGTCTCGATGGTGATCCGCGCCGGTCACAGTCTCAAGGGGTCGGCAGAAAACTTCGGTGCCGCAGCGCTGATTCGCACCGTGGAAGCGTTGGAGGAGGCGTCGAGGGCGGACGACTTCAAGTCGGCAGTCGGGCGACTGGGCGAGATCGACCGACTCCTCGCCCGGTTGTGCGCGGAGCTGCAGGCCTTGTAGCAGCACCTCAGCCCGTCCAGTTCTGCAGCAGGACGTTCAGGTCACCCGTGGGTGCTCTGCGATGCTCGATCGCGCGCTTGAGCAATTCATTCAGCGCCTGACGGCGGATGGGCTTGGAGATGTAGTCGTCCATTCCGGCGGCAAGGCAGCGTTCGCGGTCTCCGTGCATCGCGTGGGCAGTCATTGCAGCGATGTAGCACTGCCGCTGACCCTCGCCGACGGCCCAGCTCCGGCTTGCTTCGCGGGCGCGGATCTTCCCGGTGGCTTCCATGCCGTCGATGAGCGGCATCTGCAGGTCCATCAGGATGAGGTCGAACGGCTGCTGCTCGAACCAGTCGAGCGCCTCGGCTCCGTTGTTCGCAACGGTGACGCGGTGCCCCGCCCTGGTCAGCAACTGCACGGCAAGCGTCTGGTTGACGGGCGTGTCCTCGACCAACAGTACATTGAGCGCGTCGGACGCATCGAGCGCCATCGCCGCGGCTTCATCGACAGTGAAGCGCTCCAGTTCCAGCCGCTGCAGGTCCGCGACGTCGAATGCGGCGCGCAGGGCGTCGAACAGGTTGTCCTCGAACACCGGCTTGACGAGATGGGTTAGCGACGGCACCGTGCCGCTGCGCGCGAGCTCCTGTCGCTGCGCATGGTTTGCCAGCAACAGCAGAACGTTGTCGAAGTCCTGCGCAAGCGCGAGCCCGCCCGGCGGCGGCATGCCGCCGTCGGCCAGGAGGATGTCATAGGGCCGGCCCGCACTGGTCCGCTCGGCGACGAGTGCCGGGACGCGGGCCGCATCGTCGGTCGTGTCGACCTCCAGCCCGATCCGCTGCAGCATGCGTGCGATGAGCGCGAGGGCGTGGGGACAATCGTCGATGACCAGTGCCGTGCGGCCTTTCAGCCACGCGGGCAGCTCGAACGACGGTGCGGCAGCATTGGGATCGGCGGCCACACGGGACGTGAAGTAGAAGGTGCTGCCCCCGCCCGGCTCGCTCTCGAGCCAGATCTGGCCGTCCATCAGCTTGACGAGCCGGTTCGTGATCGCGAGGCCGAGGCCCGTGCCACCGAAGCGCCGCGCCGTAGACGGGTCGCCCTGCATGAAGGCGTCGAAGATCTGTTCGTGGAGTTCCGGCGCGATACCGACGCCGGTGTCGCGGACGACGAACTGCAGGTAAAGGGACATGCCGCTGTGCCGCAGCTTGCTGACTTCCACGGCGACTTCACCCCGTTCGGTAAACTTGATCGCGTTGCCGACGAGATTGGAGAGAATCTGGCGCAAGCGCGTGGGGTCGCCGTACAGTCGATCGGGAACGTCCGGCGCGACGTCGAGCAGCACCTCCAGCCCCTTGCGATGGGCCGAAACCGCGAGCCCGCGGATGGTGTCGCCCACGACATTGCGCAGCGGGAACACGACGGATTCGAGTTCGAGACGGCCGGCTTCGATCTTGGACAGGTCCAGGACGTCGTCGATGATCGTGAGCAGGGCGTCGGCGGACGACTTGACGGTCTCCAGATAGCCGCGCTGCACGTCGTCGAGCGCCGTATCGAGCACGAGTTCGGTCATGCCGACGACCGCATTCATCGGCGTGCGGATCTCGTGACTCATGTTCGCGAGAAAGGCTCCACGCGCGCGGTTGGCCGTTTCAGCCTCCTCCTTCGCGCGCAGGAGCGCTGCCTCGGACCGCTTCTGCTCGGTGACGTCGCGGTGCAGGACGAGAAGCCGCGTGGGCTTGCCTTCGCCATCCCGCGCTGTGACGCGGCAGCGCAGAAGCCACCAGCGCCACCCGTCGTCCTGGTCCAGCATGCGGTGCTCGATCTCCATCAGCGGCGCACGCCGCTGCAGCACGGTGTTGAGCCGCTCGCCCACCATTGCGCGATCGTCCGGGAGGATCCAGGCGTGCCAGTCCTCGATGCTCCGCACCGGGGCGCCGTCGATGATGCCGAAGCGCCTCTGCCAGGCCGATGATTGCTTGATCTTGCGCGAGACGAGATCCCACTCGCACAGCACGTCGCCGGTCAGGTCGAGGCAGTCCACGAGACGCCGGGCCTTCTCGGCCCGCCGTTCGACCTCGGCGTGCCGATTGTAGGTATCCTCGATCTCGACCAGCAGGTTGACGAGGTTCGCCGCAAGGTCGGAAAGACCGGCCGCCTGGAGCGCATCGAGGACCGTCCGGAGCGGAGCGTTCCCGCTCGTGCCGAAAGCGGTCGCGATCTGCGCGTTGAGGAGCTGGGATGTCATCGGGGAGCCTCACCCTTGAGCATGCGGCGGTGCGGTCGTCTCGAACCGGACGCCGGGATGATGCCGATTGTATGGTCCCCGTTGCTTGCCCGATGTGCAGAAATACCGGCGCCCCGCATCGTCCCGGGCAGGCGTCGCCGCCTGCCCGTCAGCGATGCCGACGGGCGCCACGGGTCAGGTCTGCGGCGTCTCGGTCTTGCGCGGACGACGGCTGCGGGAAGCGCCCTTGCGCGCGGGTTTGGCCGGAACTTCTTCCACGGGCGAGGCACCCGCAGGCTCGACCGCGGGCGCCGCCTCGGGAGCGACGGCAGCAGGGACAGGTTGTGTTGCCTCGGGTTTCGCGGGCTCCACCTTGGCCGTCTGCGCCTTGCCGCGGCGCGGCTTCCGGCCTCCGGCCTTCGCAGCGTCCGCTTTCGGCGCTTCGGGATGCTCCGCTGCGGGCGCTACGACAACCGGCAGCTCGGGCTGCACCGCTTCCGGCTTCGCCGCTGCGGCTTCGGGTGCAGCCGCTTCGGGTGCCTCGGCGGCCGTCGCGGCTTCCGCCTTCTTTGCTGCCGATTTGCGTCCGCCGCGCTTGCGGCGCGATTCGTGCCGCGCGACCGTCTCTTCGCCCGCGGCCGCGGCTTCGCCTGGCGCCGGTTCAGTGACGGCCTGCACTGCCTCGACCGCGGCTCCCTGCTCCACGGCCGCGGACGCCTCGGCAACCGCTTCCGCCGTTCCCGCGCGGTTGCCGCGATACACGTAGGCGCCCGATTTCTCGTCGCGGCCGAACTCGAGCAGGCCGCGCGCCTGCGCCTCCTCGAGCAGGTTGCCGAAGGCGCGGAAGCCGTAGTACGACTCGTTGAAGTCGGGTTTGCGGCGCTTGATGGCCTCCTTGAGCATCGATGCCCAGATGCGCACGCCGCTGTCGCCGCGCTCGGCCACCAGCGCGTCGAAGGTCTCGACGGCGATGTTGATGGCCTTGCGCTTGCGCGCCTCGACCTCGTCCTTGCGGTGTTTTTCCTCTTCCGGCGAGCGCTTCGTCGCAGGCTGGGCTTCGCGCGTTTCGCGCTTGGCCGCGCGCTGGCTCTCGCGCACGAGGTCGTCGTAGAAGATGAATTCGTCGCAGTTGGCGATCAGCAGGTCGGAGGTCGATTGCTTCACGCCGACGCCGATGACCTGCTTGGCGTTCTCGCGCAGCTTGGACACCAGCGGGGAGAAGTCGGAGTCGCCGCTGATGATGACGAAGGTGTCGACGTGCGATTTCGTGTAGCACAGGTCGAGCGCATCGACGACGAGGCGGATGTCGGCGGAGTTCTTGCCCGACTGGCGTACGTGCGGGATCTCGATCAGCTCGAAGTTGGCCTCGTGCATCACGGCCTTGAAGCCCTTGTAGCGCTCCCAGTCGCAATAGGCTTTCTTCACGACGATGCTGCCCTTGAGCAGCAGGCGTTCGAGCACCGGCTTGATGTCGAATTTCTCGTATTTCGCGTCGCGCACGCCGAGCGCGACGTTCTCGAAGTCGCAGAACACCGCCATGCTGACGTTGTCATGGGCTGAAGCCATAAGGTTCTCCGGTGGTGTGTCGGGCGCGGTCGCGGGGACCGCACAAGGCGCACATGATAGCGATTCCTGCAGCGGCGATGCGCGTCACATGCCGCGGCCCGCGCCACCCTTGCCGCCACTGTCGCCATCATCGCGCACGAGCCGCCATGCAAACCACATCCCGAGTAGCGCGTTCGCAAGGGCGAGGCCGGCGACCACGGCAAGGCCGAGGGTGTTGAGGGGGTAAGTGCGCAGGATCCACGCGAACAGCGATGACAGGACGTTGAACGCGATCATCACCCAGAAGGCCGGATTGCGCGGCTGAAACAGGCGGGAGAGCTTCACGGCCGCCCCTTCAGACGACGCGATCGGGCGGCGTGCGGCCGGCGAAGAAGGCCTCGACGTTGTCGAGCACGCGCATGCCCATGCCGACGCGCGTCTCGCGCGTGGCGCTGCCGAGGTGCGGCAACAGGACGACGTTTTCCAGTGCGAGCAGGCCCTCGCTGACTTTCGGTTCCGCTTCGAACACGTCGAGGCCCGCACCGGCGATCGTGCCGTTGCGCAGCGCATCGACCAGCGCCGCCTCGTCGACGACTTCGCCGCGCGCGGTGTTGATCAGGAAGGCGCCGGGCCCCATCAGCGCGAGGCGTTCGCGGTTGATCAGGTGGCGCGTCGCCGCGCCGCCCGGGCAATGCAGGGAGACGAAATCCGCCTCGGCCAGGACTTCCTCGACCGAGTCGCACTGCCGCGCGTCGAGCCCGGCGAGCGTTTCGGGCGGCACGCGGCTGCGGTTGAAAAACACGATCTTCATGCCGAAGCCGTGCTGCGCACGCATCGCGACCGCACGCGCGATGCGGCCCATGCCGATGAGGCCGAGCGTCGTGCCGCTCACCTTCGCGCCGATCATGTGCGTCGGGCGCCAGCCGGTCCAGTTGCCGCTGCGCACTTCGCGCTCGCCCTCGCCCGCACGCCGGGCGACCATCAGCATCAGCGTGATCGCGAGGTCGGCGGTGCAGTCGGTGAGGACGTCGGGGGTGTTCGTCACCGCGATCCCCAAGGCCCTGGCGGCGTCGATGTCGATGTGGCTGTAGCCGACGCCGTAATTGGCGATCAGCTTCGCGCCCGGGGCCGTGCCGAGCACGTCGGCGTCGATGCGGTCGGAGACGGTGGCGAGCAGCGCGTCGCACGAGACCAGCGCCGTGCGCATCTCGTCGCGCGTGAAGGGGTGATCGTCGGCGTTGAGGCGCACGTCGAAGCGCTCGGCGAGCGCGCGCTCGACCTCGGCAGGCCAGCGGCGGGTGACGATGAGTCGGGGTCGGTTCATATTGTTCTGTTCCTCGTCGTTCTTCGTTGTTGTTCTGGTCAGGTTCCGGGCGCATCGGGCCGCGTCCGCGGCGACGGATGCGGGGGCGCCGTGCACTCACCACGCCCGGACGCACCCCGAACGATACCCGCAGGTCGCGCCCCGGGGCATCGGGCGCAACCCCAACGACACGTTCTTTCGTGCGCACGGGAGCCCGCGCGGGAAACCTCCGACGAGCACGAGCACTCCAAGGGATGCGATCCGCTGCGGATCGCCGCAGCGCGCGGGAGTCCGCCACGTGAGCATCCTGCCCCTGAATTCGCCGCTCAGCCTCTTCGGCACGAGCGCCCTTCGTCCCGTTTCGACGAATTTCGCCGCGACGGCGGCCAGTTTGTCGCTGTTCTCGGGCTCCTCGACGATCGTCGATCTGTCGAGTTTCGGCCAGCTCCTGTCTGCCGTTGTGAACTTCGAAAACCGCCTCTCCGTGCTGCGCCCCGGATCGTCGAACAGCGGTATCGGGCAGAATTTCGGCACCGACTTCGGCAGTCTCGTGGCCGAAACGCAGTATTTCGTCGACAGCTTCAACAACCTGCAGGGCAGCCTCGGCGAAGTGAACTTCCTGTTCGGCACCGTCCCGACTTCCTCGCCCGCGGCGCAGTTGTCCGCCGACCTGCAGGCGCGCGTCGACGAGGCTTTCGACAACGGTGATTCGACCCTCACACAGCTGTCGGACCTCGGGATCGAACTGCGGCCAGCGCTGTTTCCCGGCGCCGGCGGCAGCCTGAGCATCGACCTGGAGGCGCTGCACGCGGCATTCGAGGCGGATCCAGAAGGCAGCTTCTCCCTGCTTGCGCGGGCGGCCGACGCATTCGCCACGGTGGCAACGGAATTCACCGCGTCGAACAACGGCGTGACCTCGCTGCTCGCGGCGCAGCTCCAGTTCTCGTCCCTGCAGCTGACGCTCGGCCTGTTCGACGGCAGCAGCGATGCCTCGCAGAGCGGCTTCCAGAACCTCAGCGACCTCCTCACCCTCGCCTCGCTCGGCAATGGCGGGCCGGATTCTCAGGCGCGAGTCTTGGCCGCGCTCAACGAATTCTCGCTCGTCTCGTCGCTGCTGCCCTGAACGCGCACGCGTGCCCTTTCCCGGCGCCTTGGGGTGCGGGCCATCCGCGACATAATCGACCGGGTCGCCAGACGGACGGCGGCGCAACGGGCCATTTCGTCCTGCGCACCACCTCTCGGCATCGCAGCGCAACATACCAAACGCATCGCACCGCCCGCACACGTTATTGATTTTTATGTATTATTTAACCATGTTATCAGAATATAAAAATATTTTGGGACTGAACATGTTGCATCGCACAAGCCCTTCCAATAGAGTTTGAACCGTCTCCTCCACCCTCCTCCTTTGGTGTGGATTTAGCCCGAGCCCGTAACCGTGCTCGGGCTTTTTTCTTTTCCGCCGGCCCTCGGCGATTTCGCGCCCCGGATGCGTTGCCCTGCCGTTACATAGGGAATTCTGATCGCGCGATAAAAACATTTGTAGGACAAGCTTATTGCGTCGCAGCATACGGTACCGTATGCTTTGAACCGTCTCCTCCACCCTCCTCCTTTGGTGTGGATTTAAGCCCGAGCCTCAGCCGCTCGGGCTTTTTCTTTTCTGCGTCCGCAGGGGTCTTCAGGCCGCCCGCGGCGGCGTGTTCAGCAGCGCCCAGATCCTGTCCACCATCGGATTGCTGTTGTCCGCGGCGCGGTGCAGGCGCACCTCCAACGGGCAGGTCCACAGCGCGGGGCCGGCTTCCACCAGGCGCCCTTCCGCGAGTTCGCGGCCGACGCAGCTTTCCGGCAGCCAGCCGAGCCCGTGCCCTTCGAGCACCATCGCCTTGAGCGCCTCAGACATGTGGGTGTCGAAGGAGCGGTCGAAATGGCAGCGTTCGTTCGCGCCGAGCAGGATCATCTCGACCACGTGCCCGAGGTAGGTGCCTGACGAATAGGCGAGGAAGGGCACCACCGCCTCGGCCCTGCCGGGCAGCTTGTAGCGCGGGCGGCCGTCAGTGCGCGGCGCCGACAGGGGCAGCATGCGGTCGGTGGCGAGCGCGATGTAGGGAAAGCGCACCGGGTCGAGCAGCATCGGCAGCTGCGGATGGTGATAGGCGATGAGGAGGTCGGTGGCACCTTCTATCAGCGCGCTCGCCCCTTCGGGCACATTCACCGCACCGACGCGCGCGACGACGTTGCCCAGCGCTTCCTTGAGCTGCCCCAGCCAGCGCGGGAAGAACGTCAGCGACAGCGTGTGCGCGACCGAGAAGCGCACGGTGTCGACGTTGCCGGGCGACTGCCCGCGCAGCACGGTGCGCATGTCGTAGGTGCGCCGCAGGATGTCCGCGGCAAAGCCACGGAAGATCCGCCCGGCGGCAGTGAGATGCACCCCCTGCGCGCGGCGGTCGATCAGTTCTACGCCGAGCCAGTCTTCCAGCGCCTGGATGTGGCGGCTGAAGGTGGGCTGGGAGACGTTGCGGCGTTCCGCGGCGCGCGAAAACGCGCGCGCGTCGGTGAGCGTCAGGAAGTCCTCGATCCACTTTATCTGCATGTTCCACGCTCCTGCGGTGTTCGTCCGGCGGCATCCGCGAGTCGCCGCCGCGCGCCCCCTATTCGGGTTCCTTGGGGATGTTATGCGTTTTTTGCATGACGCGACACGCAATCCTTTGGCGATCCGTAGCATCCATGCGTCGCACCACACATCGGAGGAAACATGTCGCAGACAACACAACGTATCGAACACGATCTCCTGGGGGATCGCTCCCTGTCCGCCGACGCCTACTACGGCGTCCATACGCTGCGCGCGGTCGAGAATTTCCCGATCACCGGCACGCCGATCTCGATCTATCCCGACCTCGTGCGCGCGCTCGCCGCGATCAAGCAGGCCGCAGCACTGACCAACAGCGAACTCGGCCTGCTGGATTCCGAACGCACCGACGCGATCGTCCGCGCCTGCGAGGAGATCCGCGCCGGGGCGCTGCACGAGCACTTCGTCGTGGACGTGATCCAGGGCGGCGCCGGGACCTCGACAAACATGAACGCGAACGAAGTGATCGCGAACCGGGCGCTGGAGTTGCTGGGCCACGCGAAGGGCGACTACGCCCGCCTGCACCCGAACGAGCACGTGAACATGAGCCAGAGCACCAACGACGTCTATCCGACGGCGCTGAAGCTGGCCGGCTACGAAGGGATCCTGCGCCTGATCGAGGCGATGGACGTACTGCGCGCCGCGTTCCACGAGAAGGCGGTCGAATTCGCGGACGTGCTGAAGATGGGGCGCACGCAGCTACAGGACGCGGTGCCGATGACGGTCGGACAGGAGTTCTCGACCTACGTGGTGATGCTCGGCGAGGACATCGAGCGGCTGAAGGAGGCGGTGCTGCTGATCTGCGAGATCAACCTGGGCGCCACGGCGATCGGCACGGGCATCAACGCCCACCCAGACTACGCCGCACTGGTCCGCCGCCACCTCGCGGAGATCACCGGCATCCCGGTGCTGACGGCGCCGAACCTGGTCGAGGCGACGCAGGACTGCGGCAGCTTCGTGCAGCTGTCGGGCGTGCTCAAGCGCGTCGCGGTCAAGCTCTCGAAGGTGTGCAACGATCTGCGCCTGCTGTCCTCGGGGCCGCGCGCGGGCTTTGGCGAGATCAACCTGCCGGCACGCCAGGCCGGCTCGTCGATCATGCCGGGCAAGGTGAATCCGGTGATCCCGGAAGTCGTGAACCAGATCGCCTACGAGGTGATCGGCAACGACATGACGATCTCCTTTGCCGCGGAAGCCGGCCAGCTGCAGCTGAACGCCTTCGAGCCGATCATCGCCCACAGCCTGTTCAAGAGCGTCACCCATCTGCGCGCGGGCTGCCTGACGCTGGCCGAGCGCTGTGTCAGGGGCATCACCGTGAATCGCGAGTTCCTGCGCAGGAGCGTCGAGAACTCGATCGGCCTCGTGACGGCGCTGAACCCCTACATCGGCTACGCCAACGCCACCGGCATCGCGCAGGAAGCGCTCGTCGGCGGGCACAGCGTGTATGAGCTGGTGCTCGACAAGGGGCTGCTCACGAGGGCTCAGCTCGACGAGATCCTGAAGCCCGAAGTGCTCACGCAGCCGCGCGCGCTGGTCGGGCTGGCCTGACCCGACGACGAACCCGCGGGACACGGGGGCGCCCCGCAAGGGAATGACGATTATTGTTGCGACGCACAATTCAAGTCTTGTATAAGACTCGGCAAAAAATCCGCGTCACTACTAGTCCATACGGAGATCTGATCGACGCATAGAAAAATTTGTAGTGCATTATTATTGCGTCGCACAAGCCGGTTCGCTAGTATTTGAACCGTCTCCTCCACCCTCCTCCTTTGGTGTGGATTTAGCCCGGACCGTCAAACGTCCGGGCTTTTTCTTTTTCGGCGCCCGAGCCTTCGGCAGCCATGGCCGGAACACGATCGGCACCAGCCCCGTCCCTGGAACATCGCGCGCCAAACTCGGCGGCACCCGCGTGCATTCGTTCCGCTGACTGACCGGGAGCATGGCCGCCATTACGGAGCATTCGCGCGCCTGATCCTGCGATAAAAAAATTTGTCGTACAAATTTATTGCAATGCACAAGCACGGTCGTTAAGATTTGAACCGTCTCCTCCACCCTCCTCCTTTGGTGTGGATTTAAGCCCGGACCGTCAAACGTCCGGGCTTTTTCTTTTTCGCCGGTCGATAGGTGCTGGCGGGGCTGATCAACGACTTGCGGGGTCGGTCATTTGCGCCGGGGTGCGCAATTCATCCGGTGGGGCAGGCAGCCGGATCCGGGACGCAAGGTTCGGCACGACAGCGGGGGCTGTGCAATATGGTCCGTTACCCGCGACCGGCGCGATGCCGGTCATTTGTCCCGTAAATCACCGCATGAGAAAATATCACAGGCTTATTATTGAACTACGCACCTATTTGGTTTAGTATTTCAACTGTCTCCTCCACCCTCTCCTCCTTTGGTGTGGATTCCAGCCCGAGCCCCTCCAGAGCTCGGGCTTTTTTTCGACCGGCCCGCCGCTTCAGACGGCCGTCAGAACCTTTCCTTCGGCATCACCGGTCGCCTGCCGGCTCCTCACCTCGGGGTAGTAGCACATGTAGCCGCTGGCGCAGTGGCTCGGTGCGTCGCGCAGACCGACGGCAAACTCGCGCACCGCGTGTTCCGGCTCGCCCGCCTCGATCCGCTCCAGCACGCGGGCGACGAGTTCGACGCTCTTGATCTTGCGCTCGCTCGCGCCCTCGCGGCCGGCGATCTTCACCGAATGCACGCCCGCCGCGTGCATCGCGGGCATCGCACAGGTGCCGCAGGGTCCCCACGGATAGCCGTTGGGTGCGACCGAGAAGCCGTTGCCGAAGCGGTACCAGAGCCAGCGCTTGTAATCGAGGTCGTTCTGTTCGAGGCGGCGCAGCGCGCGCTCGTGCGGCTGGCCGCCGCCGGTGGCTTGGTATTCGAACTGGTAGTTGTCGATACAGATCGGCCCGCCCTTGTTCATCGGCAGATGCACCGTGTGGCAGGCGCCCTCTTCGAACACGCAGCCGTCGTTGAGCACGAAGGCTTCGACGTCGAGTTCGGGCAACTCGGTCGTGATCGCGGCGATCTCGGCGACCGTGACATCGCGCGGCAGGATGATGCGGTTGGCGCCGAGCGCGGCGAAGAAGCGCGCGGATTCGACGTTGCGGCAGGTCGCCACGGAACTCACGTGGATGTCGAGGTCCGGCACGTTCGCGGCGAGCGAGGCGATCAGCGAAATGTCGGCGACGATCGCGGCCTTGCCGCCGATGCTGCGGAAACGCGCGCCGATCTCGGTGAGCGCGTCGAGGTGCTGTTCGCCGTATTGCTGCGCGTTGAGGACGAGGAAGACTTCGGCGTCGAGCGCGGTGGCCTTGTCGACGACGCGTTCGAGGTCGGCGTAGCCGTTGAGGTTGCCGAACACGCGGCGATTCACGCCGGAAGTGTTGAAGCGCTGGATCCAGTCCGGCGGCACGACGCCGCAGTAGAGTTCGCGCGCGCCGGCGCGCACCAGCGGTTCGACTTCGGCAGGGGTGCTGATGGGGGCGGTAATCTTCATGTCAGGCTCCGGACAGGACGATGCGGTTGACCCAGCCGTTCCTGACGGCCTCGGCGACTGCTGCGGCCATGCCCGCGGCGTGGCGGTAGTACATCGTGTTGCCGCGCTGCGAGGTATGGAGTTCGTGCGTGCCGGGACGTGCGCCGACCTCGTTGAAGCCGAGGCATTCACGGCGACACTTGTGGCCGGGCGAGAATTTTTCCGGCGTGTCGAGCGACAGCGAGCCGAGCTTGCAGATGCGCCCCTTGGCGATGTAACCGTAGGGCGCGCGCACGCCGACCGGAAAGTCGATGCCGGCGTACATGTCGGCCGCGCCGAAGGGCGGGAAGTCGAGCTCCAGGCGGCCGATGCCCAGCCCGTCGAGGATGTCGCGGAAGGGGCCGGCGCGCAGGCCGTTGGGGTACATGCGCGCCCAGGTCGCGGACGGCAGCCGCGGGTCCTTCAGCATCTTGCCGAGGAGCCGCCCCGCGACCGGGCGCAGGTCGGGAAACTCCCGCTGCACGAGGCGCGCGACGCCCCAGTCGTTGACGGTGACTTCGGAGCCCGCCGGCAGGCGCGCGAGCGCGGCGCGCAATGGGTCGAAGAGGCCGTCGCAGGCGATCGGCGTGACGAGGCCGAAGGCGAGGCCCCAGCGTTCGCACAGCGCGACGGCGCGGTCGATGGACTCGACGCTCGGCAGCAGGTGTTCGCAGAACTCGCTGCCGAGGAAGAAGTGCGTCGGCTCGGCGCCGTCGGGCACGGTGACGTAGTCGCGGGCTTCGCCGAGCTGGTCGAGGTAGTCGTCGCGCGTGAGGCGGTCGTGGTGCGCGAAGGCAGCGAGTTCGCGTTCGTCGACGAGCGCGAAGCCCAGTTCGATCGGTCGGGTAGTGCTGTCGGGGGTGGGGGTGTGCTGTGTGCTTGTCATGAATCGATCTCCGCGATTCTCTTGTGTTCCCGCCCATGCCAGCTGGCGCGGGCGGCGAGGTGATCCGCGAGCCCTTGTGGGTCCGCGGCAGGGTATTGCAGGCAAAGACGGGCAACGATGCCGGTGAAGCGCGCCGTCGCCATGCTCGCGCCTCCGGCCGTCTTCCCCGGTCCGGCAGGGGAACAGCCCCAGCCGGCACCGCCCGACGTCTCGCCCTTGAGTAGCGACCACTGTCCGGGCGCGCAGCGCGCATCGCCGCTGACGGCGAGCACGCCGGGATAGGCCGCAGGGAAGACCGGCGTGCCGCGCACAGGCGCCGCCGCGACGAGCACGACGCCGTGCGCGAGCGCGCGTGCGCAGGCTTCGCGCAGCACCGTGCGGTCTTCGAGCAGGCCGAGGCTGAGGTTGACGACGCGCGCGCCCTCGTCCGCACACCACTCGATCGCCGCGGCGACCATGGCCGGCGACGGCGCATGCCGGTGCGACGCGATGCGCGCGTCGATGAGACGGGCCGCGGGTGCCGCCTCGAGCACGAGCGCGGCCACCGCTTCGCCGTGCGGCAGCGGGCGACCGCCTGCAGGCTCGCGACCGACGCTTCCGTCGGCGGCGGGAATGAAGCTCGCCGCCCGATGCAGTGCTTGCGAGGGTACGCCGATGAAGCCGCCGTCGATGATGCCGATTGTCACGCTCATACGACCCTCAATAGCGGTGCGGCGGGCCGGGCCGGCTCGGGCTCGACGAGCCGGCCGTCGCGCAGCTCGACGACGCGGTCGACCGCGCCGACGGACGCGAGGTTGTGGGTGATGACGATGCGGGTGCGACCGACGAAGACGCGATCTACCGCGGCGATGATCGCCTGCGCGACCGGCAGATCCAGTCCGGAGGTCGTCTCATCGAGGATCAGCACCGCCGGGTCCTGCAGGATCGCGCGGGCGAGCGCGATGCGCAGGCGCTCGCCGCGCGACAGCGCGGAAGCCGATGCGCCGACAGGCTTGTCGAGGCCGCCGGCGTGGGCGAAGTTCGCGAGACCGGCAAGGTCGAGCGCGCGCAGCAGCGCCGGCTCATCGGCCTCAGGGGCGACGAAGCGCAGGTTGTCGCGGACGCTGCCGGGCATCAGCACCGGTTCCTGATCGACGACGACGACCTCGCGGCGCAGCTCGACGAGGTCGAGCAGATCGAGGCGCACGCCGTCGAGGAGCAGCCGCCCGGCCTGCGGGTCGTAATGGCGTTGCAGGAGATCGATCAGCGTCGACTTGCCCGCACCGGACGCGCCGACGAGGGCGAGCTTGGTGCCGGCCGGCACGTCGAGCGTCGCGCCCTCGAGCACTGCCTCGGCGCCATAGCCGAAGCGCACGGCGTCGAGCCGCAACTCGCCGCGGACCGGCTGCGCGAGCGGGACGGGCTGCGCCGGCGAAGCGACGGTCGGCTGTTCCGCAGCGAGTTCCAGGATGCGCTGCAGGCTCACTTTCGCGCGCTGCCAACCCATGAACACGCCCGCCAGCGTCTGCAGCGGCCCCGCGGCACGCGTCGTGTAGGCGATGAAGGCGACGACGACGCCAACCGACAGCTCCCCGCCCGCCGCCAGCGATCCGCCGACCGCGAACACCAGCAGCACGCCGAGGCCGGACAGCACGCGCTGCAGGCCCCCCGCGCCGAGCGAGGCGAGCTGCGAGCGGCGCAGCGCGGCGAAGTAGTCGCCATGGTGCGCGCGCAGGCCCGCCTCCTGTCGGCGGGCGGCATTGGATGCCTGGATGAACTTCATCGCGCGCAACGATTCGACGAAGAAGCTCGACATCACGGCGCTCTCTTTGCGCAGGGCCTGCGTGCTCTTTTCCAGCCACGGGCGAGAGAACATCAGCGCCGCAACCTGAAGCGGCACAAGCGCGAACACGAGCGCGGTGAGGACGGGACTCAGCGACAGCATCAGTACCAATGCGACCACCAGCGAGAACGCACCGTTCAGCAGCGCCATCGGCGCATCGAGGGCGAAACGTTGCACCTCGGCGACGTCGCCGTCGAGCCGCGACAGGATCTCGCCGCCGCGGGTGCGGGCGTAATAGGTCGGCGCGAGCGTCTGCAGGTGCCGCCAGACCTGCTCGCGCAGGCCGAAGAGGACATGCGCGGAGAGCTTCAGGTAGGTGAGGCGGGACAGCGTCTCGACGAGCACGCCGCCGAGCATCAGGACGAGGAAGGCCGCGCAGAGCTGCAGCACGAGATCGACCTTGCCGCCGACGATGCCTTCGTCGACGAGGCGTTGCATGAGGTAGGGCGGCAGCAGCGCCGCGGCCGAGCCGATGCAGGACAGGGCGACGACGCCCGCGACCGCCCCGGCGCGTTCGCGTACCAGCGGCAGGGCCCAGCCGAGGGCCTGCAGGGGCAGGGAACGATCCGCGCGCAGCCCGATCACCGCCCTGCCCTCAGCGCTTCACCACGCGCATCCAGCCGATCGACTGGTCGGCACCGCCCGGCATCGTGATCTCGCCCTTCTTCTCGAACGTATCCGCATCGTAGATCGCGACCTTGTCGAGCGCGCCACCGACGTAAAGCTCCTTGCCGTCGCCGGAGATGTTGATGGTGTAGAAGGTCTGTTCGAGCTCCTTGCGCTTGAGGACCTGGCCGGTCTCGGTATCGACCTTGGTCAGCTGGTTCATCACGAGGAAGGCCTCGTTGCGCTTGACCGGGTTGATCACGGACGAGAACATCACCGTCGTCGCGTTCTCGAACTCCTTCACCTTCAGCGTTTCGGCGTCGAGGTCGAACACCGCGATGCCGGCCTTGAAGGCCTCGGGCGAGTCGGGCGGCACATCGGTCTTCGCCACGAAGTACGGCGTCGACACCGCGCGCGCCTGCTCGAAGGTGCCCCACATCGCGAGCGTATCCGGCTCCGCGATGCCGGGGCGGTTCCAGTGGCGCAGCGGGAAGGTCTGTTCCATCTTGCCGGTCTTCGTGTTGAAGAGGTACATGTCCCAGCCCAGCGCGACGAGGTGGTCGGGCTTGCCGGTCGCGGCCATCACGGTGATGCGGCGCGGCGCCGGGAAGGTGCGGCGGGGCTTGGCGTTCATGCCGTCGGCGGTGTCGAAGACCGCGATGTAAGTGTCCTCGACCTTGTACTCCGAGCGCCCGAGCTGCACCGGCGCCTGGTGCGCATACAGCTCCTTGCCGTCTTCGCTCACGGCGATCGCGAAGAAACCCTTCACGCGACGCTGCGGCGTCGAGAAATCGGCGCGGAAGACCGGCTTGCCGGTATCGAGGTCGACGCCGACGACGCTTTCCATGCGGTTCGTCAGCACGTAGGCGGTCTTGCCGTCCTTGGGCACCGCGACCGCACCGGGGATCCCGTCGCCCGGCAGCGTGATCGTGCGCAGGACTTCGCGCTTGGCCGGGTCGACGATGTGCAGGTTGTTCGGCCGCGTGACGGTCAGCAGGTATTCGGCCGCAACCGCCGGCAGCGAAGCGGCGGCGCAACACAGCGCGAGCAAGGCCATGCGCGCCTTATTGATGGGCAGGATCCTCATCGCTCAGTCTCCCGGGAACAGGGTCTGCAGTTCGCGCCAGTCGCGCAGCGCCGAATTCTTGCCGTCGGTCCAGTCGCGCGCGGTGTTCAGGCTGTCGGCGAGCTGCGCCGGCCACCAGCACGGGTCGGTGCAGCCGTAGAGATCCGCCTCCATCGGCTGGCACAGGCTGGCCAGCCCGCCGAAGGCATCGACCTCCCAGCCGGGGTCGAAGGTCGTCGTGCAGCCGACGACGCTGCTCATCAGCTGGACTTCCTCGCGGTGGCCGTCGCTGGCCGCCTGCTCGATCAGGTGCGCCTTGTGGTTCAGGGCTCGCAGTCGTTTCATTGCAGGGCACTCCTTTGTTCGATGGCGCCATTGAAGAACGCCGGATTGGCGAGCGCGATGTCGCCGAAGGCTTCGAGGCCGAACGCGGTCCATTCGCGGATCTGGTCGCAGTACTCGAAGGTCGGCTGGAAGGGGTCGCCGCTACGCGAATAGGATTCGTGGTAGCAGCCGCCTGCGCACAGGCTGCGCGCGGGGCAGACCTGGCAGGCGCTGTGTGGGGCTTGCGCACGGGTCATGAACGTCGAAAGCGACTCGCGTTCGATGCCGCTCGTGACGTCGCCGAAGGTCTCGAGCTCGGAGCCGGTGAAGCGGTGGCACAGCGAGATCTTGCCGCTGGTGCCGACCGCGAGCAGGCCGACGCCGGCACCGCAGGGCAGGACTTTGCGCGTACCCATCCACAGGTCGGTCATCAGCTGCTGCATATTGCCGAAGCCGTGACGCTTGCCGCGCTTGGCCTCGGACACGTACTCGCGGCCGAGCGCCTTGAAGGCTTCGAAGACGGTGTCGAGCTCTTCCCGGGTCAGGCCCACCGGTGAATCCGGTCCGGCCGTCGCCGGCGCGAAGCCGACCTCGAAGAAACCGAGTTCGTCGTGCAGGTGTTTGTAGATGCCGGCGACGTCGAGGTTGCCGGACGCGAGCGTGACGCGGGCGCCGACGGGCTTGGACTGGTAGCGTTCGAGCAGGCGCTTCACGCGCATCGCGACCGTCTTGTAGGTGCCGCCGCCGGCGATCGTGCGGCGATGGCGGTCGTGCTGCGCCTGGTCGCCGTCGATGCTGATGGTGATGCCGAAGCGGTGCGCGTCGAGGAAGGCGATGATCTCGTCGGTGAGCAGCGTCGCGTTGGTCGTCAGCGAGAAATCGATTTCCTTGCCGACCGCCGCGGCCTTCTCCTCGGCATACTCGACGAGGTCGCGGATGACCGCGATGCGCGTCAGCGGCTCGCCGCCGAAGAACACGATGCCGACGCGGTTCTGCTCACTCGCCTCCTCCATCAGCAGGTCGATGGAGCGCGAGCCGGTCTGGAAGTCCATCACCGACGAGTTCTTCGGCGAGGTCAGGTCCTCGCGGTAACAGTAGCTGCAACCGAGGTTGCAGCCGGTGGTGAGCGTCAGCACCAGGGTCTTCAACGGCGAACGCTCGACGACGCGGGCCGGGATCTCGTAGTGCTTGGGCTGCGGCGCGACGATGCCGAGGTCGATGAAGTCGGAGAGGCTGTCGCACAGTTCGGCGGGCGTGTAGCGGCCGTCGAAGCGCGACTGGATGTCGTCCGCGCTGACCGCCGGGCTCGCCTCGAACAACCCGAGCAGATCGGACGCGGCCGGGTCGAGCTCGAAGATCGAGGTCGTCGGCACGTGCAGCAGCACCTGCCGGTCGCCCTTGCGGATCGCGCGGTAATTGTGGGGTTGTACCTGCAATGTTGTAGTCATTGTCTCTTCTCCTTTGCCCTCAGCGCAGCGGCGTCGGGTTCCAGCGCTGCACGGTGACGACCAACTGGCCTTTCGCGTTCAGCGAGCGCCCGCCGTCCGCAACGGTCGCGACGACCGACAGGTTGCCGACGTTATTGAGGCCGCGGCGGTTGGGGTTCGGCCCGGCGAAGGACGGCAGGAACTGGCCGTGCGGCTCCATGTGGCCGGCGAACTTCAGGTCCTCGTCGTGCTTGGCGCGCTCGTCGAAGGGCTCGGTCGACCACTTCGCCGGAACGCTACCCAGGCGCACGTCGTCGTCGGTGCCGGACTTGCCGTCCGCGCCGTCGAGGAAGGCCACGGCATCGAACTGCGCGGAGACCGGCGGATTCGTGCCGCCGCCGACGCGCGCGATGCCGAAGGCCGGCTCGACGCGCACCGAGTCGATCTGGCGATACACGGCAACCGTCCTGTCGGACTCGCGCCCGCCGACGGCGATCTTGCGCAGCCCCGACGTCGCATCGGCCGCGACCTTCACGCGAAGCTTCAATTCCTCAGCGGACTTGCCGAGCCATTCGACGACCTCCACGCCCGGCCCGAGGTCGACCTTCGGATCGAGCCCGGCGCCCGCGAGCGTCACAGTCGCCGTGTCGCCCGCACGCAGCATCGACGGGCTCACCGACACGAGCGCATTCTTCGCGGACTTGTCCGCGCGCACCGCCTCGAACGTTGCACCGATCTCGTCGGCCCCCTTCAGGAACCACCGCCCGTCGATGCGCGAGCCGTCCTCGTTGAGTGCGAAGATCGAGCGCGTGTCCTCGTTGCCAAGCTTTGCCGAGCCGCGCCATTCGTAGCCGGTGTAGATCACCGCCTCGCCGTGGCCGCGCACCGTATTGCCGGCGCCGAAGCGGAACTCGTAGCTGACCTCGTACTGGTCCTTGCCCTTCGCACGGGCCGTCATCGTGCCGGTGTAGGGCCCCCAGCCCGGCCGCTCGCCGGCGACGACCCAGCTCCCATCGGCCGGGCGGTGCTTCGCGCGACTCCAGTCGCGCCACGCGTCGGTGTTCTTCGGATACAGGCCGGCAAGCCGCCCCGGCATCTTGTCGCGGGCGATCTCCCACCAGTTGCGGTCACGCCCGAGCGCCGAGTATTCCGCGCTCGGAAACTGACCGAGGTGGGTATGCATCAGCTTCCTCCACTCGTCCTCGTCGCGCCGCTGCAGCGCGACCCGGCCGTAGCTGTGGCAACGGGCACACATCTGTGCGAGCTCGTCGTCGGGCGGCGCGTCCTGCATGTTCGGCCGCCGCTCGGTCAGGAAGCGGAACGCCGCGCTCTCCGACGGCGCGAGGCCCTGCCGGTCGGCGAGGTATTTCACCACCGCGCGGCGCTCGTCCGCCGTCAGCTCGACCTTGTGCCAGATGCCCATGCGCACGACGGTCATGTCCCAGCCTTCGGGCGACTTGCGGATCTCCGGGATGCGCGTGAGCTTGCCGTCCTCGAGGTGACAGCTCGCACACTTCTTGTCGATCACGTCACGGCCCGGATCGGTGGCTGCACGCGCGGGCACCGCGCCGGCGATTCCCAGCGCCAGCGCCACTGCGCCGGCGATGCGCAGGTGGCTGCGCCTACGTTTTCTTGTCTCAGGCTTCACTTCTGTCTCCACTCTCCGGTGAGGAAATGCGCAGCCCCCTCAATGGCCACGAGGCGGCGCCCCGCACTCACAGCGCCATGATCACGGACTTGGACTCGGTGTACAGATCGAGCACCGCGCGCCCCATCTCGCGCCCGATGCCGGACTGCTTGAAGCCGCCGAAGGGCATCGCGTTGTCGAGGATGTTGTGGCAGTTCACCCACACGGTGCCGGCCTGGATCTTCGGGATCAGGCGATGCACGCGCGACAGGTCGTTCGACCAGATGCTCGCCGCGAGGCCGTAGGGCGTGTCGTTCGCACGGCGCGCGACTTCGTCCAGATCGTCGTAGGGCATCGCGACGACGACCGGCCCGAAGATTTCCTCGCGCACGACTTTCATGTCGTCGGAGGTATCGACCAGCACGGTCGGTTTCACGAAGTAGCCTGCGCCCTCGCCCGCCGCACCGCCGGTCGCCGCCCGGGCGCCTTCCGCAAAACCGCTCTCGATGTAGCCCAGCACGCGCTTCTGCTGCGTCGCCGACACCAGCGGGCCGATCTGCGTGGCCGGGTCGATGCCGGCGCCGAGCTTCATGCCCGCCGCGATGCCCGCCAGCCCCTCGACAACTTCATCGAAGCGGCTCTTGTGCACGAAGAGGCGCGAGCCTGCCGTGCAAACCTGGCCCTGGTTGAAGAAGATCGCCTGCGCGGCGCCCGCCGCGGCCTGACTCACGTCCGCGTCGTCGAGCACGATCACCGGGCTCTTGCCGCCGAGCTCCAGCGACACGCGCGTCATGTTGTCGAGCGCGGCCTTGCCGACGAGCTTGCCGATCTCGGTCGAGCCGGTAAAGGCGACCTTCTCGACGCCCTTGTGCGACGCGAGCGCCGCGCCCGCCGTATGGCCGAGGCCGGTCACGACGTTCAGTACGCCCGCCGGGTAACCCGCCTCGAGCGCCAGTTCAGCAAAGCGCAGCGCGGACAGCGGCGTCTCCTCGGCCGGTTTCAACACCATCGTGCAGCCCGTCGCCAGTGCCGGCGCGACCTTCCACGCCGCCATCAGCAGCGGGAAGTTCCACGGGATGATCGCGCCGACCACCCCCACCGGCTCGCGCCGCGTGAAGCCGAAGAACTCGCGGTCGCGGATGAGCGGCACCGACACGTCCATCGTCGAACCTTCGATCTTGGTCGCCCAGCCCGCCATGTAGCGCAGGAAGTCCACCACCAGCGCAACATCCACGTGGCGCGCCATCGTCACCGGCTTGCCGTTGTCGAGCGACTCGATCTCGGCCAACTCCTGCGCGTTCGCTTCTACGAGATCGGCGAACTTCAGCAGCAGGCGCTCGCGGTCCACCGGGCGCATCTTCGGCCAATCACCCGATTCGAAGGCACGGCGCGCCGCAGCGACGGCACGGTCGATGTCCGCCGCAGCGCCTGCCGGCACGCTGGCGAATTTCTCGCCGTTGGCCGGATCGATCACCGCCAGTGTCTCGCCGCTCGCCGCCTCGACCCACTCCGCGCCGATCAGCATGCGCCGCGGGCGCTCCAGAAAGCGCCGCGTGCCTTCGCTCAGCAGTTGTCCGTGGTAACGCTCCATGAATCTGTCTCCTCTGTGTTGTCGTATTGGTGTTTGCATTGCGTCCGCCCGCGCCGGTATGCCAGCCGGCGGACATTGCGGGTTCAGCCGCCGGGCCCGTCGTCGATCAACCCGGCCCGCGCCACTGCGGTCGCGCGAGCCGCGTCGACGGCCTCGGGATCGAGATCGAGCTGCTTCGCGAGCCGCGACACCAGGCGATCCTCGAGCCGCACGAGATCGCCGTCCGCATAGGCGACCTCCCACAGCATCGTCAGCACCTCGCGCCGCTCGGCAGCGTTGAAGCCCGAACGCACGGCTTCCGCGAATTCCCAGTCGTCGAGCACCTCGGCGAAGCGCTCGTCGGCGACCGCGACGAGCTGCTGCGCGGCCTCCTCGGGCAGCGCGAAGTGCTCGCGCAGCAGCCGCGTAATCGCAGTGTGCTCACGCTCGCTGGTGCGGTGATCGATGTACATCGCTTCCAGCAGCAGCACCGCGACGGCGATGTGGCGGCGTTCGAACGGTCCGGTCTCCAGCCCTTCGGCCTGCAGTTCGCCGGACAGCAGGGCCATCAGTTTGGTCAGCATGCGGGGGTCTCCGTTGTCGTTGCTTCTTATCGGGCAGGCGCAAGGCGCTCGACGCCGAGTTGTCCGGCGACGACGACTGCCCCGGTCGGGGCCGCCATCACGGCCGCGAGGTTCTGCCGATCGGGACGGATCTCGAGCTGCAGCGGACCGCCGCCGCTGCTCCGCAGCACCACACCGCCGGCCCCGACGACGATCAGCCCGCCGTTCGCGAGCGCAAGCCCCGAGGTCAGCGACTGCTCGGTGCCGGTCTCGCGTACCTGCCAGCTGTTGCCGCCGTCGCGGCTCGCGATCACCTTGCCGCTCATGCCCAGCAGCACAACCTCGCCATCGCCGCGTTCGAGCCCGCTCCACAGCGATCCCGACACACCCGTCGCGAGCTTCGTCCAGGTTGCACCGCGGTCGGAGGAGCGGAACGCGAGCCCGGTTTCGGCGGCGAGGAAGAGCTTGCCGTCGTGCGTCGAGAAGAGGTGGTTGAGGTGCAAGTCCGCGTCATGCCCGCTACCAACCGCCATCAACGCCCAGTTACGCCCGCCGTCGCTCGTGGCGAAGGCCGCGCCGTAGGCCCCGACTGCGTAACCGCGCTGCGCATCGGTAAAATGCACCGACAGCAGCACCGGCTTGTCGTCGAGCGTCGCCTGCAACTGCCAGTTCGCACCGCCGTCACTCGTCGCGAGGATCACGCCACCGTGCCCTACCGCCCAGCCGCGGCTTTCATCGACGAAATGCACCGCCGTCAGCAATAGACTGACCGGCACCTCGGCCTGCTGCCAGGTCTTGCCCTCGTCGGTCGAGCGCACGATCGTGCCGTAGTCGCCCACCGCGACGAGCGCATTGCCCGCGCGCACGAGTCCCGTCACCGGCACCTTCGCCGCCAGCCGCGCCTTCATTGCCGGGGCCGGCACCTTGGCGGCATCCGCCGGGCCAGCCGCGAACACCGCGGCACTCGCCACCAGGCACAGGCCGACCAGGGTCCGCCCGATTTGCATGGATTTCATCTCGGGTTCCCCTCAGTGAGCCATCAGCGGCGCGCGCACCGGACCGCGGCGCGGGATCAGCACGTCAATCGTCACCGCCAGCGCCGGCAGCAGTGTGATCGCCATGATCATGTTCATCATGAACATGAAGGTCAGCAGCATCCCCATGTCGGCCTGGAACTTCAGCGCCGAGAAGGACCACGTCGCCACCCCGATCGACAGCGTCACCGCGGTGAACACGGTCGCCACGCCGATCTCGCGCAGGGCCTGCTTGAACGCCGTGACGATGTCCTCGCCGTGCGCCAGGTGCATCTGCAGCCGGTTGTAGATGTAGAACGCGTAATCGACGCCGATCCCCACCGCCAGCACCATCACCGGCAGCGTCGCGACCGTCAGGCCGATGTCGAGCTCCTTCATGAACCAGTAGCCGAGGAAGGTCGCGAGCGTCAGCGGCACGCAGCACGCCACCATCGCGCGCCAGTCGCGATACACCGCGAACACCAGCACCAGGATCGTGGCGTACACATAGAGCATCATCGGCAGTTCGGAATGCTCCACGATCTCGTTGGTCGCCGCCTGCACGCCCGCATTCCCGCTCGCGAGCCGCACGGTCACGCCCGGAAAAGGCTGGGTCTCGCGGAAGTGCTTCACCGCGGCGACGACTTCCTTGATCGTCGAAGCCTTGTGGTCGGCGAGATAGAGGTTCACCGGCAGCAGCGTGCAATCCGCGTTGAAGAGGCGCATCCCTTCCGGCACCTGGCGCACCGCCTCGCCCAGCGTCAGCTCTTCCTGCGGCAATGCGGCCCACTTCGGGTTGCCCTCATTCACGCCGGACGCCGCGAGCTTGGTCATCCCCGGCAGCGACTGCGCCGACAGCACGCCCGGCACGTTCCCCATATACCAGCTCAGGCGGTCGAGATGACTCATCACATCGTGGCGGTAGCAGCCGTCCGCGGGCGTCTCGACGACCACCGTCAGCATGTCCAGCCCCAGCGCGTAGCGGGCGACGACGGCCTCGACGTCCTGGTTGTAGCGCGAATCGTCATGCAGCTCCGGCGCGCCCGGCAGCACGTGGCCGACGTGCCGCCCCTGGCTCTGCCATACCGCCACCGCCATCAGCGCGAGGCACACCAGCGTCCCGATCGCCGCATTGCGAGGATTCGCGATATGCACGCCGATGGACGCCATCATGCGATTGCGCAGCCCTTCGACCTTGCTCGCACGCAGCACGAAGGCATCGTCGAAGCGGAAGTAGCTCGCCACCACCGGCAGCATGATCAGGTTCGTAACGATCTTGTACGCCACACCGACCGACGCCGTGATCGCCAGCTCGCGGATCATCGGAATCGGCACCAGCACCAGCGTCGCGAAACCGACGAAGGCCGTGATCAGCGCCAGCGTCCCCGGCACCAGCAGTCCGGTGAAACTGCGGCTTGCCGCGGTGTAGCCGTCGGCGCCGTTGATGACTTCCTTCGCGATGTAATTCACCTGCTGGATGCCGTGCGACACGCCGATCGCGAACACCAGGAAGGGCACCAGGATCGCCAGCGGATCCAGCCCGAAGCCCAGCAGCGTGATCGTGCCGAACTGCCACACCACCGACACCAGCGAGCACACCAGCGGCAAGACGGTCAGCATCCACGAACGGGTGTACCAATAGACGGCGGCCGCCGTCAGCAGGAAGGCCAGCGCGAAAAACTCGATGACGCTGGTCGCCCCTTCCGAGATGTCGCCCATCTGCTTCGCGAAGCCGATGATGCGGATACGGATGTCGTCGTCACTGAACGCATCGCGCACTTCGCGCTCCAGCCGCTGGCTGAACTCCGAGTAATCCAGCCGCGCGCCGGTCTGCGGATCGGGGTCGGCGAGCTCCGCGACCACCATCGCCGAAGACGAGTCGTTCGCGACCAGGCTGCCGATGAAACCGCCCACGATCGTGCGCTCGCGGATCGCGGTAATGTTCTCGGGCGTCAGCGCCTTCACCGTCACGTCGCCGCCGATCACGTCCTCCGCCTTCATGCCCTCCTCGGTGATCTGCACCGCGCGGGTGTTCGGCGTCCACAACGAGGTCACCGTGCGCCGGTCGACGCCCTTCATGAAGAACAACGCCTGCGTCACGTCGTAAAGCTTGGTCAGTGCCTTCTCGTTCCAGATGTCGCCGTTCTTCGCCTCGACGGTCACGATGATGCGGTTCGCGCCGAACAGCACATCGCGATACTGGTTGAAGGTCTGGATGTATTCGTGGTTTTGCGGCAACTGCTTGTCGAAGCCCGCGCTCATCTCGAGGCGCGACGCGAACAGCGCCATCACCGCGGTAAAGCCGAGCAGCGCGAGCAGGATCGGCAGGCGGTGCCTGAAGCACACGCGCTGCATCGCCAGCACCAGTTTCTCGATCATGTCGGGGTATCCGTTATGCCGGCGCTGCGGACGTCACGCCTCCGCAGCGCCGGCGCTTGCATCAGAACGAGTACGAAACGCTTGCCGAGAGGAAGTCCCGGTCACGCATCAGGTTGTTGGCGCCGCCGCCGTAGAACGTCACCCACTGGATCGCCCCCTTCCACGCATCGCGGTAGTTCGCGAACAGCGACAGCGTCAGCGCCTTGCGGCCTTCGACGAAGGGCAGCCCGTTCGGCGTCGTGCCATCGACGTCGTGGTACCAGTCGATCTGCGGCGTCAGCGTCACGCCCGAGCCCCCGACGTTCGGGTAGTTCAGCGCCGCCTCCACGACGTAACCCCACGACGTCTTGTCCGGCAGCGCATAGTTCGGCAGGAAGTACGGCGTCACCCCGCTCGTGTCGAGCCCCGGGTAATGCGCCACCGCCGCCTCGGCCAGGATGAAGCCGTCCGTCGCCCCCAGCGCCTTCGCGACGCCGCCGAGCGGGTCGTTATGCGAGAACGTGTAGAAGCCCGTCAGGTGGAACTGGTACTTCTCCTCCTCGACGAAGCCCGGATGGCTGCCGTGCTCGTAGATGCTGAACTTGCTCGACGGCCCGCCGAAGATGTTGCCGAAAGGCACCGTCGGGTCGACACCGACGCTGTCGTTCGGCCGGTACGACAGCTCCGCCCCGACCGCGATGTTGGCGAGCTTGGTGTTGGCCGAGATCGCGTACAGGTCCTTGTCCTCGCCATAGGCGATGAAGTAGCCCGTCACCGCGCCGAGGTTGTTGCCGGTGAAGCCGAGGAAGGGCAGCTTGTCGTGGTAGCGCTGGTAGGTGAAGGCGAACTCGGTGTCGATCTCCTCCGCGTTGTAGCGGAAGTTCACACCGTACTGGCCCGTCTTCTTCGGCTTGTTCGTGCCCAGGTAAGGCAGCGCCAGCCCTGCCGCGACCGAGTCCGCGTCCGACAGCCCGTTATCGTCCCCGCAGCGTCCGTTCGGCAGCCCGGCGCACGCGCCCGGCCCGAAGAAGTCCTCCGCGATGCTGGTCGGCACGTAGGCCACGCGCCGCCCCTTGCCCAGCACGTCGGCCGCCGAGAAAAAGGTGCCGACCGGGTCGAACTTGAAGCCGTTCCAGCCGAACTGGTAGTAGCCCTCGACGCCGAGCTTCTCGGTCAGCCCCAGCGAGGCCGACAACATCGGCGCGGGGATGAAGATCTCCTTCAACTGCGTCCCCGGCACGTGGAACTTCTGCAGGTCGATCGCGTTGATCTGGTTCACGCCGCCGAGGATGAAGATGTCCTCGCCCCAGGAAATCACCTGATTGCCGAACTTCACCTTGCCCGGCTGGTCGCCCAGGCTGAACGTCTTCGCAACCCACAGGTCGAGCACCGTCATCTCGCCGGAGGCCTCGTCGGCGACCGAGGTCCGCCGCGTATCGTCCGACTTCGTATCGACGAACCAGTTGAAACGCGCCAGCGCGCTCCAGCCGCCCGGGTACTTCAGCGACAGGTCATGCGTGCCCTTCAGCACCGCCGAGACGATGTCCCCCTTCTTGTAGTTCAGGTTGCCGTCATCGAAGTTCGTGTAGTTGAAGTCGGCATTCGCGTAACCCAGGCCGTTGCCCAGGTTGTACACCTGCGACAGCTCGTTGTTCGTGCCGTTGTTGCAACCGCCGCTGTCGTTGCCGAGCGTCTTGCAGCCCGCCGACTGCAGGCGGCTCATCACGCCGTACGAAACCGTGCTGTCGAAACTCCCCGAGATCCCCTCCTCGGAACCGAAGCGGAACGCATGGCTCGCCGGCGACCAGCACGCCGCTGCGACCGCCACAGCCAGAATCGACGGCGCGAGCGCGCCCCGACGATGCGAAATCGTCCTTGTTTTCATCGAGATTCTCCCTTGAGTGGGCTGTGGTCAGCGCTCGCCGCGGCGGCGCATTTCGTCCTGGGTGAAGTTCGCTGCCGTCACGCGGCCGTCCTTCGCCGCCGTCAGGTCCAGCACTTCGCCTTCGGCGGTCCAGTTGTCGACCACGTAGCGGCGCGCGACCAGGTCGTACATCTGGGTCTCGTAGGCCATGCACGCACCGACGTCAGGCGCGGCCCACAGGCTGCCTTCCTGCACGCGCCACAAGTTGCCCTTCGCGTCGTACATATCCACCTGCAGCAGCGCCCACGAATCCTCGTCGAAGTGAAACACCCGCTTCGCGAAGGAATGGCGCTTGTCGGCCTTCACCGTCGCCTCGACGACCCATACGCGGTGCGCCTCGTAGCGCATCAGGTCGCGGTTGACATACTCGGGTCCGAGCATGTCCTTGAACTTCTGCTTCTTGTCGATCAGCTTGTAGGAGTTGTACGGCACGTACATCTCCTTCTTGCCCACCAGCTTGTAGTCGTAGCGGTCGAGCGCGCCGGTAAACATGTTGATCTGGTCGACGAAATACAGGTTGTCGAAACCGGCGATCGGGTTGTCGTACGCGAAGGTCGGCGAACGGCGCACGCGGCGCTGACCAGGGAAGTAGATCCACGCATCCTGCGGCTTGTCGATGTAGGCGTGGATCAGGTAACCCTCGCCCGCACGCGACGGCGGCGTCAGCACGTCATACAGCAGCTTCGACTCGACCCCGCCGACGTCCGCCGGCCCGGTCACCTTCGGATCGTTGAACGGATACATCTCGTACGCCCACTGCTTGTTCTCGACGTAGCTACCGTCCTTCTCCGGCATCAGGGCCGAGATCTGTGCGCGACGGCCGAGGCCCGTGTAGCGCAGCTTGTAGTTCCACATCGCCTCCGCGCCGCTCTTCGGCACCGCGAACGGCACACCCGCCCCGAACACCTGCTCGAGCTGCCAGCCGTCGGCGCCAAGCTTCGCGGCCGTCGCGTTCTTCTTCGTCTGCGCCGCGACGAAATCCGGCACCGGGCAGCTGCGCCGGCTCGGATAGACGTCCATGCGGTAGCCCTTGTACGCCTTGATCAACGCCATCTGGCCGGCAGACAGCTTGTCCGCGTACTTGTCGGCGTTGGTCGCATCGATCGAAAACAGCGGCTTGTCGTCCTTGAAGGGATCGAGACGCCCCGGCTTCCAGCCCGAAGGCACCTGAGTCATCCCGCCCGTCCACGCCGGGATCGCGCCATCCTTGCTCGCCCCCGCCTCGGCGCCGATCGGTGTCAGGCTCTTGCCCAGCGTCGCCGCCTCGGCCTCGGTCGCCGCCGCCCGCACCGCCCCGCTGCCCAGCACTGCGGCAACGGCGATGCAGATAAGCCCGAGGCGAGGTGACATCCTCGTCCTTGTAGTCATGTTGTCGTCTCCTCACTTGGTGTGATGCGCCGTAATTTCGGCTTTTTGTCCGGTTGCCGTGCGTCCGCGCCTCCACGCTGGCACGACGACCGATGGAGGCGATTCTAGGAAGGGACCTTCACGAACCGTTATCCGAAATTGGCAATTCGCACCGATGCATCGAAACGAAGCATGCAGACCGGAGAGACATTGCGGCGCAGCAAGAAAATTTCACTGTTCCGCATCCAGCTTTTGTATTAGTGTTAAAAAACAACAATTAAAGCCATAACTACAATCAACGGCACTTTCCGGTCAGGAGACAATCGGAAAATGAACGCTCACACCCTCGCTGGGCGCGAAAGGAGCGCGCGCACTGCGGGCGACGACGCCTATTCCGTCGTGCACCTCGACACACGCGACGCAGACGACCACGCAGCCTGCCTGCAGCACTGGAATCAGCGCTACGACCAGCTTTCGGCCGGTACCTTCACGGGCCGATTCGACGAATTCTGGTTCGACAATGTCCAGGTGTTCCGCGAACGGACCACGCAGGTCGTGCACGAGATCGGCACCTCATGGGAAGGCTCGCGCACGATCGGCGTGCCGGTCGAAATCGACGGCACCGGCTGGTATTGCGGCGAACCGTGCGAGCTCGACTCCATCATCACGCTCAAGGGCGGGGAAGACCTCGACTACCGCACCCCGCGCCTGCACGACATCGTCGCCGTGACGACCGACATTGAAGCCTTCACCGATTACGCCTTCCGCGTCGAACACCGGGATATGGAAGCCGAAATCGGCAAGCGGCGGATCATCCCCGCGACAGCCGACCAGGCCGCGACGCTGCGCGCCTTTCTCCTCACGGTGCTCGCCAGCCTCGAGGCCACCCCCGACCTGCTGCGCCACCCGCAGATGCGCAAGGGCCTCGAACAGGCGATCTACGGCAGCATCGTCGCCGCCATCACGCCGCGCGAGGACACGCCGCGCCCGGCCACCCCCTGCCGCACGCGCCAGCTCATCGTCGACCGCGCCCGTGAATACATGCGTGCCCACATCGACGAACCGATCACGGTTGCCGACCTATGCACCGACTTGCGGGTGTCGCGCCGCACGCTGCAGTACAGCTTCCAGGACATCCTCAACCTGAACCCCGTCAGCTTCCTGCGCGCACTGCGCCTCAACGGCGTACGCCGCGAACTCAAGGCGGCCGACCCCGCCAGCCATCAGATCGCCGACATCGCGGCGCGCTGGGGCTTCTGGCACCTGTCGCACTTCGCGTCGGACTACCGCGCGATGTTCGGCGAACTGCCTTCGGACACCCTGCGCCAGGCCACGCCCCCCATCCACGCATGAACGGGTGAAACGCCCTCAGGCCACCTTGAAGCGGCTCACGTCCGCAAGCAGGCTGCCCGCCAGGCTTTCCAGCCGATCCGCCGTGCGGTGGCTCTCGACCGCAATCGCGCTATTCTCCTCAGCCATGCGCGCGATCGTTTCGACGTTGCGCGCGATCTCCGTCGAGGCCACGCTCTGCTCGCGCAAGGCATCGGAAATCTCGGCCACCGTGTCCACCACGCGACCGGCCTCGTCGCGAATGCTCGACATCGCCGTCCCCGCCTGCTGGGCGCGCGCAACGCCCGCATTCACCTGCGTCACGCCACCCTGCATGCTCTCCACGGCATCGCGCGCATCGCGCTGAATCGCCCCGACCATCTGCGCGATCTCCTTCGTCGAATGCGTCGTGCGCTCGGCCAGCTTGCGCACCTCGTCCGCCACCACCGCGAAGCCGCGCCCCTGCTCGCCCGCACGAGCGGCCTCGATCGCCGCGTTCAGCGCCAGCAGGTTCGTCTGGTCGGCGATCTCCTTGATCACGTTCACGATCGCCGAAATCCGTTCCGAACTGCGGTCCAGCTCGGTAATGGTATCGGCTGACCCGGACACGGCGCGCGCGATCTCCCCGATGTCCGCGACCACCGACTCGACGATCTCGCCCCCTTCGCCCGACAGCTTGCCCGAGCGTCGCGCGAGCTCGTTGGCGTTGGACGCGTTGCCGGCGATGTGGTCGATCCCCACCGTCATCTCCTCCACCGCTGCCGCCATGCTGGACGCCGCCTCGCTCTGCCGCTGCGACGCGGTGTCGATCTGGCGCGCCGACGCCACCATGCCGCGCGCCGTCTCCGCCACCTGGCCGGAATTGCTCTGGATGCTCGTGATCAGGCGGCACATCGTCGACGCCATGTCGTTGAAGCTGTCCGCGATCACGTGCAGCTCGTCGCGTGCCTGCAGCCTGATCGCCGTCGTCAGGTCACCGGCCGCCAGCCGATGGCTACCTTCGGCAAGCCGCTTCACGCTGCCCATGATCGACAGATACACGCCGATCGAGAGATAGGCGATCGCAACGGCGACGACCACCAGCACGGCGATGTTGAAATACAGCACGCGCTGCGCCTCGGCGATCCGCTGCCGCAACAGTTCGTCCAGCGTCGGCAGCAGGATTTCGTTCATCTGCCGGTAGCCCACCGTGATCGCCTCGGTCGCCATCCCGAAGTAGGCCGACGACGACGTGCCCTGCAGGTCACCGGCCAGGATCTGGCGCACCACTCCGCTCACCGTCGCGAGCTTGCCGTTCATTTCCGCGAGCGACGATTCCAGCCGCTGCCCGAGATCCGGCCGCTGAGCGACGATCTTGCGGATGTTGGTCTCAAGATCGCTCACCGCCTCGGTCACGTCCCCCGCGAGCACGCTGATGTCGAGCTTGCCCGCATCGTCGATCGTGCCACGCGCGAGCGCTCCCGCCCCCCTCGCGCGCAACTGCCCCGTGCGCTCCAGCAGGTAGGGCATGCGGATCACTGCCGTCGACATCAGGTAGTAGCTGTCCTGCTGCGGATCGAAGGTCAGCCCGTACTCGTCCGCGACCGCGATCTGGAAATCCAGCAGATTGTCGATCAGCCGCGTGTGCGTCAGGAAATTCTCGGGCTGGCTCAGCTTCAGCCCCTCCTGCTTCAGCGCACTCCAGCGCGAGCGGATGTCGCTCCACCCGCTGTTGCGCACCGACTGCGGAAGCGCCGCCTCCAGCGTCTCGAGCGCACGATCGACCTCGACGACCTTCTCTGCGCGCTTCGCCTTGGCACTCTCCAGCCCCCCGAGCATCGCCGACGACAGGCCGCGGTGCTGCTGCATCAATTCGACCGCCCTGGAGATCGGCCGCGACAGCTCCGAAGCCACGAGCTCGCGCTCCGTCCGCTCGATCGTCGCGTTCAACTGGCGCGCCAGCGTCAGCATCAGGCTGGCAAAGGCCACCAGGATGATCAGGCCCAGCAGGCCGAACTTCACCGGGTAACTGCAGCGATTCATCAGCCCCACTGCAGGTGCAAAAAGTACTTTCACGATCCGCTCCACAAACATGATCCGCACGCCTTCGGGCCGTCGCCGGAGATCCAATACACATGAATCCGGCGCGGGGCATGCAGGCGATATAAGCGTATGGAGAATTACCGGAAAAGTACGTGATCCGCATCAAGAATACATGGTCACACCATGCATTCGTCACAGGACCGGAAATTCTCGTACCCCCTCCCCGCATCCGGGCGTCGCGGCGATCGGAGCCGCTTTCAGCCTCTGATCGCCGCACCGGCGGGCGCACGGCACGGGGGGGGGCAAAATCACCTATTGATTGCCCGGCTGCAAGCGCCCAGAATCCCGCCGGTATCTTGCCGGCCGCATAGCGGCCGCCGGCACTGCCGCCAGGACGAGCACATCATGCTATTCAATTCGGTCAACCAGCACTGCCTGGAACGCATCGTCGAACTCGCGGAAACGCGGACGGTTGAAGCTGCGGAAGACATCTACGACGAACGCGGGACCAAGCTCTGGGCAAAGGGCAAGCCCGTTTCCGCCGACCTGCAGGAAAAGCTCCTGCGCCGCAAACTCGCGAAGCCGCTCGAAACGACCCTTGCCGTCGAGGGCGCCGTCGCATTCGGCGATGTCGCCAGTGCATGCATGGCACACATCGAACAGAATCCGCTGCTCGCCCGCATCGCCAATCGCGACGCAATCGGACTCATCAACGGCATGCGCAACGTGCCGCTCCCCCAACCGCTGCGCCTTCTGCTCACCACTGCGCATGCCAAGGGCAGCAGCAGCTTCAAGCATGCGCAGACCACGGTGATCATCTGCGCCGGAATCGCCGCGCGCCTGAATGCGACCGATCACGATGCCCAGCTCCTGCTGATGGCGGCCCTGGTGCACGACCTCGGCGAGATGTACATCAACCCCGACTACCTGCGCGACAGTTACCGGCTCGAACCCGCAGAGTGGAAGCACGTGGCAAGCCACCCGCGCGTGGGCCAACTCCTCATCGCCGAACTCACTACACTGCCGGCCGCTGTAGGCCAGTGCGTCGCGCACCATCACGAACGCCTCGACGGCAGCGGCTACCCGAACCAGGTAGACCGCAGCGGGCACAGCCGGCTCGGTGCGTGGCTCGCCGTCGCCGATTCCGTCGGCGCCATCCTGTCACGCGGCGACGACGGCGCCGCCCTGCGCGCCTCGCTGGCGCTGCGCATCGTTCCCGAAGAATTCGACCACGATGCGGTCGCGGTCATCACGCAAGCCTTGCGCAATGGCGACGACGTGTTCGGGACAACGCCGGAGGGGGGCTTCAACGCACGCGTCCAGGCAAGCTGCCGACGCATCAACGCCGCCATGGCGGAGGCCGAATCGCTGATTGCACAGGCCCCGACGCCCTTCGTGCGGCATACGGCCACCAATGCGCTCGCCCTGCTCCACAACCTGCTCAAATCGCTGCGCTCCACCGGGGTCATGGAGGCCGATTCGCTCGGCGCCGGCAACCTCGACGGCGAACTCATCGCCGAAATCAATCTCGTGATCCGCGAAATCGAATGGCGCATGCGCAACCTCGCGCGCAACCTGCACCTTCGCGCCGAAGCGCAAACCGAAGGAGCCCCCCTCGAACGACTCGCACCACTGATTCGCGCACTCGACGGCAGCAGCACGCCCGCGACCGCCTGACCGCAGACAGGACCCCGTCGCGACGAACTCCGGACCGAAGTCCAGGCAGGGTAAACTTTCACGCACAACATACATCCGGGATCGCGATGAAGGATTTCGAATCTCAGGCACAAGCATTCGGCGAGCAGATCGAGGCCGAAATTGCCGAAGGCCATCTCAGCTTCCCGACCTCCCTCGACGTTTCGCTGCGCATCAAGCGACTCGCCGACAGCCCAGCGTCCTCGCTCGAAGAGATCGCCGCCGCGGTCAAGACCGAACCCGTTCTCAGCGCCAAGACCGTGCGCATGGCGAACGCCGTCGCACTCAACCCCTACGCCACCCCCATCACCAACGTCGCCGATGCCGTGCGTCGCATCGGCCTTGCGTCACTGCGCTGCCTCGCCTTCGCCGTGGCGGCCGAGCAGCTCGCACAGGACCACCGCTCGCCGAAAATGCGCACGATCGCCTCGGGGCTGTGGATGCACTCGGTCGATGTCGCCGCCTGGTCCTGCGCCCTCGCCCGCGAGCTGCGCGTCGTCAATCCGGACACCGCGATGTTCGCCGGCATGATGGCCAACATCGGGCAGTTCCTGCTGCTGGCCCGCGCTGCCGACTATCCCGCCCTCGCCGAAGACCTTCCGCGCTTTGCCGAATTCGTCACCGTCTGGAACACACGCATCAGCCGATCGGTGCTCGAAGTGTTCGAACTGCCGGAAGAGATCCTCGACGCCTTCGAACACGGCATCCCCTGCACCGGCTCATGGCCCCCCGCGAACCTCGCTGCGATCCTCTTCGTCGCAACCCACGCCGTCGACACGCCGAATCCCTTCGACAAGCTCCTGGGCCTTGGGCACCGCACCGACCGCCCCGATCCGTCCGTGCCCGGCATCGACCAGCGGGATCTCGACCATCTGCTTGAATCCACCCGCGAAAACCGCCAGCTGATCCTGGCTGCGCTCTGCGGCTGACGCCCCCCGTGCGCGTTACCCTCGTCCATCCCGCCGGCTTCAACTTCGTACCCGGACAACCCGATTTCTCGGTGCTGGCGAACCGCATGGCGCCGATCGGCATCCTGTCGCTCGCGGCCTGGCTGGACAAGCACGGCCACGAAACCGCCGTCCACGACTGCCTAGGCCCGTTCGCGCCGCCCGGCATCGAAGCCAACGTCGACGCCATCCTTTCCACCGATCCCGAACTCGTGGGCTTCTCGGCGACGACCTCGGCGTTCATGGACGCCGTCGACATCGCGGCAAGCATCCGGCGCCAGCGGCCTGACGCCCGCATCGTCCTCGGCAACGTCCACGCCTCATCGATCGGCGCACCGCTGCTCGAACACTTCCCCGAAATCGACTACCTGTGCATCGGCGAGGGCGAAGGCCCCCTGCTCGACCTCGCCGATGGAAAACCCCCCGCCACGATCGACAACCTCGTGTGGCGCGACGGCCCGCGCATCGTCGCCAACCCGCGGCGGCCGCGCATCCTCGATCTCGACGAACTGCCCTTCCCCGCCTACGAAAAGCTCGCCGGCTTCCCCGCCGGCTACCACCTGCCGCTCTTCTCGTACGCGAAACGCCACGGCGCCACGATGATCACCTCGCGCGGCTGCCCCTACACCTGCTCGTTCTGCGACCGCACCGTGTTCGAGCGCCTCTACAAGGTCAATTCGGCCGCGTACATCTACGCGCACATGAAACACCTGCGCGACACGTTCGGCGTCCATCACATCAATTTCTACGACGACCTGTTCACCGCCAGCCGCAAGCGCGTCGACGAACTGTGCCGCCTGCTCATCGAAAAGCCGCTAGGCATGCAGTTCAACTGCGCCATCCGCACCGGCCACACCTCGGCAGAGATGCTTCACCAGCTCAAGCGCGCCGGCGCGCTGATGGTCTCCCTCGGTATCGAATCGGCCGATCCGGCGATGATGGAACGCCACAAGGCCGGCGTCACCCTCGACGCAGTGCGCGACACCGTCCGCAAGATCCACGCCGCGGGCCTGCGCGCCAAGGGCCTCTTCATCTTCGGCCTGCCCGGGGAGACCCCGCAGACGCTGCACGCGACCAGCGACTTCATCCTCTCGCTGGACCTCGACGAGATGAACATGACCAAGTTCAGCCCCATGTACGGCGCGCCGATCTGGGACGAATGCGCCGACGGCAGCAGCGGCGACTTCCGCGAAGACTGGCGCCTGATGAACTGCCTCAACTTCGTCTACCGTCCCGAAGGCTTCGCCTCGCGCGAAGAGATGGACGCCCTCTACAACTGGCACGTCCGCCGCTTCTACGACAGCAAGGGCTACCGCCGCCGCTTCGCCCGCCGCCTGTGGGAACACCGCTGGAGTCTTTGGCACCTGATCAGGAACCTCCCGCACGTGATCCAGGCAGCCCGCTACTTCAGCGCCAACCGCGCCCAGCTCGAAGCCGCCCGGCGCGACTTCCCCACGCACCCGCGCCAACCGGCGGGACTGAAGGCCCTGCTCGGCGCGGACCTGCAGGCCGACAAGGCGCGTTCCGCCGCCCCGATTGCCGTCGTGCGCAAGGAACCATCACCAACCGCCTGAGGCACGGCACGCGGTGCCGTCCAAGGATCGCACGGCCATGCTGCGCAGCAAGTTGTCATTGCCCCGCGCGGCGCATAAGATTGCCGGTCTGAACATCCCTCCAACGGCGTGCACACGCCCAGCCCGAGCAGGTCCCCGATGACCGAGGAAGCCTTCGACCACGTCACCAGCCTGCAGATCCGGCTCACGGAACTCCGCAACGAGCACCGCGACCTCGACGACGCCATCTCGCGTCTGCAGGACTCCCCGCAGGAAGACGAACTGCTGCTGCGCCGCCTGAAGAAGCGCAAGCTCGCCCTCAAGGACCGCATCTCCGTCATCCAGCGCATGCTCGACCCCAACGAACTGGCGTGAGCCCCGCTCGCCCCGAGGACAGGAAACCGCACCGCCGATGACCCAGCCCAAGACCTTCGGACCCGAAACCCTCGCGCTCCACGCAGGCCAGTCTCCCGACCCCGCCTTCGGCGCCCGCGCCGCCCCGATCTACTTCACCACCAGCTACGTCTTCCCCGACACCGACCACGCCGCGGCGCTGTTCAACCTCGAACGCCCCGGCCACGTCTATACGCGCATCTCCAACCCGACCAACGCGATGCTCGAGGAACGCATCGCCGCCCTCGAAGGCGGGGTCGGCGCGATCGCCGTCGCGAGCGGACAGGCCGCCCTGCACCTGGCGATCACCACGCTGATGGGCGCCGGTGGCCACATCGTGGCCTCGCACGCGCTGTACGGCGGCTCGCACAACCTGCTCGCCTACACGCTGCCGCGCTTCGGCATCACCACCACCTTCGTCGACCCGCACGACCCGGACGCCTGGCGCACCGCTGTCCGTCCCGAGACGCGCCTCTTCTTCGGCGAATCACTCGGCAATCCAGGCCTGGACGTGCTCGACATCCCCGCGGTCGCCGACATCGCACACGCCCATCGCGTGCCCCTGCTGGTCGACGCGACCCTCGTCACCCCCTGCCTGCAGCGCCCGCTGGCACTCGGCGCCGACCTCGTGCTGCATTCGGCGACCAAGTTCCTCGGCGGCCACGGCGTCGCGGTCGGCGGCCTGCTCGTCGACGGCGGGCGCTTCGACTGGGAAGCCTCCGGCCTCTTCCCGACGCTCACCGAACCCTACGACGGCTTCCACGGCATGGACTTCGCCGAGGAATCGCCCATCGCCGCCTTCCTGCTGCGCGCGCGGCGCGAGGGCCTGCGCGATTTCGGCGCCTGCCTGTCGCCGATGAACGCCTTCCAGATCCTGCAAGGCATGGAAACCCTGCCGCTGCGCATGCGCGCCCACGTCGCCAACGCACGCAAGGTCGCGGAACACCTCGCGGCCCATCCGCTCGTCGCGCAGGTCGCCTGGCCCGGCCTCGCCAACCACCGCGACCACACGCTCGCCGCCCGCCTGCTGCCCGACGGTGCCGGCTCGGTGCTGTCCTTCGAACTGAAAGGCGGCCGCGCCGCCGGCCGCGCCTTCATCGAGGGCCTGCGTGTGTTCTCGCATCTGGCCAACGTCGGCGACGCCAAGTCCCTCGTGATCCACCCCGCGAGCACCACCCATTTCCGCATGTCCGCGCAGGACCTCGCCGCCGCGGGCATCGGCGAGGGCACCGTGCGCCTGTCGGTCGGACTCGAAAGCGTCGATGACCTCATCGAAGACCTCAACCGCGGCCTCTACGCCGCCAGCCGTGTCGAGCAGGGTTAAGCCATGGAACTGAGCGTCAACGACACACCCGCCTACCTCTACACCGGCGGCCGCCCCTTCGATCGCCAACAGCCCGTCGTCGTCCTGATCCACGGTGCCGGCCACGACCACAGCGTCTGGAACTACCAGGCCCGCCAGCTCGCACACCACGGCTTCGCCGTGCTCGCCCCCGACCTCCCCGGCCACGGCCGCTCGCAGGGCAGCCCGCTGACCACCATCGAGGCCCTCGCGGACTGGGTCGAGGCCCTGCTCGACGCCGCGGGCGTCGTCCACACCGCCATTGCCGGCCACAGCATGGGTTCGCTCGTCGCCCTCCAGACGGCCGCGCAGGCTCCGGCGCGCATCACGAAACTCATCCTGATCGGCAGCGTCGCACCGATGCCCGTCGCGCCACCGCTCCTCGAAGCCGCCGCGCACGCGCGCGCTGCCGCGCACGGCATGATCAACCAGTGGTCCTACACGCCCGCCTCGCAGCTCGGCGCGAGCCCCGTCCCCGGCGTTTCCCTCACCGGCCTCAACCAACGCCTGATGGAACGCCAGCGCGACGGCGTGCTCGCAAACGACCTCGCTGCGTGCAATGCCTACCTGGGCGGCCTCGACGCCGCAGCGCACATCGCCATCCCGTGCGCGATGCTGTGCGGCGAACGCGACCAGATGACGCCCCGAAAGGCCGTCAAGCCTTTGCAGGAAGCGCTCGCCAAGGTTCCCGGCGGCGCGCGTATGATAGTGATCAAAGGCGCCGGTCATGCGATGATGGCCGAAGCGCCCGATGCGGTCGGCGATGCCATGCGAGGCTTCCTCACCAGCGCATAACACAACAACAGGGAAGCCCCGTTCGCTGCCGCACGACAAGACCCCCAACAGGAGAGAGCCATGTCGCAGCAGGACGATACGGGTACGGCAGCGGAAGAACCAGTCTTTCCGACTGTCCGCGAAGTCGATGTGGGCGCCCCCCTGCGCTGGATCGGGCGCGGGATAGGCGACTTCCGCGCCTGTCCGATTCCCAGCCTGTTCTACGGCTTCTGCTTCGCGGCGATGGGCCTGCTCGTCACGATGGTGTTCGAGCACGCCTACGAATACACCGCCGCGATGACGTCAGGATTCCTGCTGCTCGGTCCCTTCCTCGCGATGGGCCTGTACGAGATCAGTCGCAGGCACGAAGAAGGACAGGCCTGCGCCCTGCTGCCGACGCTCACCGTGTGGCGGCGCAACGCCGGCAACATAGGCATATTCGCGGTCGTCCTCGGCGTGGTCTTCCTCGTCTGGGCACGTGCTTCGCTGGTCATCTTCGCCCTCTTCTACACCAACGAACTCCCCAACCTCAGCGGCTTTCTCAACCAGCTCGTGACGCTCGAGAATCTCGAGTTCCTGCTCGTCTATTTCAGCGTCGGCCTGCTGTTCGCCTGCATCGTCTTCGCCGCGAGCGTGATTTCCGTTCCCCTCATGCTCGACCGCAACCAGGATGCCATCACCTCGATGCTCGCCAGCATCGGCGCCCTTGCCCGCAACCCCGGCGCGATGATCGTGTGGGCCTCGCTCATAGTCATACTGACTATAATCGGATTCCTCAGCTTCCATCTCGGGCTGGTGGTACTGATGCCCATCGTCGGCCATGCCAGCTGGCACGCCTACCGCGACCTCGTCGCCCCTGCCGGCGACGCCCCGCCACCGACCGGCGCCCCTTGAACACGCCCCCTCGGACCACCGTCATGCATTCCGCCCAGGAACTTGTCGCCAACGTCATATCACTCGCATCGCTGCCGACCGTGTATCTGCGCATTCGCGATGAACTCGACGCGCCGACGGGGTCGGCCGGCAGCGTCGCTCACGCCATCAGCGCCGATCCAGCAATCACCTCCAGCCTGCTGCGCCTTGCCAACAGCGCCTTCTACGGTTACGGCGGGAAGATCGACACCATCTCGCGCGCCGTGACGGTTCTCGGCATCCAGCAGGTGCACGACCTCGTGCTGGCCATATCGGTGAGCGGCGCCTTTTCCCTGTTCGCGCCCCGCCACCTCGACATGCCGCGCTTCTGGCGCGGAAGTGTCATGCGCGGCCTCGCTGCACGCGAAATCGGACGGAACCAGGGCATGATCGGAGTCGAACGGCTGTTCGTCATCGGAATGCTGTCCGACATCGGTCATCTGGTGATGTACCAGACGGTGCCGGAACTCGCGCACGAAGCGCGTACCGTCGCGGCCGGCACCCGCGAACCGCTGCACGAGGCTGAGCGCCGCATCGTCGGCTGCGACCACGCCGAGGTCGGCGCCGCGCTGATGGCACACTGGCGCCTGCCGACGAGCTTCGTGGACATCATCGGAGCACAGACCGTTCCGCGCCTCGGTGGCGACTACGTCTACGAGGCGGCGATGGTGCACGTAGCCGCGCGCATTGCCGAAGCCGACCAGGAAAACGAATCGAGCACCGCCGCGGCAGAGCGCATGGACCCCACGATCTGGACCCTGCTCGAAATGGAGCCGGCCAGCCTGCGCCACATCCGTGAAAGCGCCGAACTCGACCTGTCGGCCTACACCGCGCTCTTCTTCCCGAACCTCGGCAACGAACGCGCACGCGCCTGAGCCACCGCACGCCAGCGGTCCGGCTGCGGCACCTCGAACAGCTCCCGGGCGAATGGAAGGGCCGCCTCCACCGCTTCCTCGGCGAGCGCCGACAAGCCCTCGCCCAACTCGAACCGGGTGGCGCATATCCCCAGAATGAAGGCCGGGGGCGGCTCCGCCCCCTCGATGCGGCGGAACACGTCCAGCACCGCCGCAGGCGACAGCGCATGGGAAAAACTCGAGACCGGCCCTTTCCCGTGCGCCTCGCCGAATTCGAACGGCGTCTCCAAGCCGCAGGCCGCATCGACGAACAGCGCCAGATCGGCGCCGCGCAGCTCCAGCGCATGCTCGACCTGGAGCTGAAACTCGCAGACGACTCGCGCACCCGCAGGCAGGTCGCCCTCGAACCGCTGCAATAACAGCGGCCCGGCCGCATCGTCCCCGCGCGACTCGTTGCCGGTGACGAAAACGACCAGCCGGCCGGAATCAGTCACGCACCACCCGATCCACGACCTCCCCGCCGGCATCCGCCAGTTCCAGCATCAGCGGCATCTTGCCCAGCGCGTGGGTCGCGCAGGACAGGCACGGGTCGTAAGCCCGGATCGCCACCTCGATGTGATTGAGCAAGCCCTCCGTCAGCTTCCGCCCGTCCAGGTAGCGACGCGCGACTTCCCGCACCGCGGTGTTCATCGCCTGGTTGTTGTGCGTCGTCGACACGATCAGGTTGCACATCGTGACGAGGTCGTCGTCACCGACCTGATAATGATGGATCAGCGTTCCGCGCGGCGCCTCGATGATGCCGACCCCCTCGTTCCCGCGCTCGCCATCCGCCAGCAGCGCGCCCTCGAGCAGGTCGCCGTCCCCCAGCAGGTCGCGGATCGTTTCCGCTGCATGCAGCATCTCGATCATCCGCGCCCAGTGATAGGCCAGCGTCGCCCTGACCGGTTCGCCTCGGCCGTGATCGATGAACTCGCGGCGCTCGGCCTCGGCCAGCGGCGTCGGAATGAAATCGCAGTTCTGCACCCGCGCGAGCGGCCCCACCTGGTACCACCCCTCGTCCGGCCCCAGCTGCTGCAGGTAAGGGAACTTCATGTAGCTCCAGGGCTTGACCTGCTCCCGGATGAGGCTGCGGTACGACTGGTCGGGCACCTTGTCCACCAGGATCTTTCCGTCCGCATCGCGGAAGCGCAAAGCCCCGTGATACAGATCCATCGCCCCGTCGGCCCGCACGAGGCTCATCACGTTGGCGCGGAACCGCCCGAACTCGTCGTACAGGGCGGGATCGGCCCGATGCAGCCGCTTCACCAACTCGACCGCCGCGCGGCTCCACTCCACCATGTGGTCGATCTCCGCGCGCAACGCGTCCCTGTCCTCCACCGCGAGGTGCCGGTTCATTCCGCCCGGAACCGAGCCGGTACCGTGGATGCGCTTGCCGGCCGTCGCGCGGATCACCTCCTGCCCGAATTTCCGCAGCAGCACCCCCTGCCGCGCCACCTCCGGGTAGGCCGCGGCGACACCGACGATGTTGCGCTTGCCGACTTCGGACTCGAAGCCGAACAGCAGGTCCGGCGACGACAGGTGGAAGAAGTGCAATGCGTGCGACTGCAGGATCTGCCCGTAATGCATCAGGCGGCGCAGCTTCTCGGCCGAACGCGTGACCGGAATGCCCAGCACGCGGTCCATCGCCTTCGATGCCGCAAGGTGATGGCTGACGGGACAGATGCCGCACAGGCGCTGCACCATCACCGGCACCTCCCAGTACGGGCGCCCCTGGATGAACACCTCGAAGCCGCGGAACTCCACGATGTGGAGACGCGCCTCGCGGACATGGTCGTCTTCGTCGAGCAGCAGCGTCACCTTGCCGTGCCCTTCGACCCGCGACACCGGGTCGATCACGACCCGGCGCAGATGCTCCCTGTCGGCAGCGGTTTCAAGCGACGAATCCATGCGAGACCTCAATCGAAACGCAACAAGGGATGCGCCAGGCGCGGCGTCCGACCGCCGATCAGGTCGGTCAGGAACTTCCAGATCGCTTCGCCCGACGGCGGACATCCCGGTATGAAGTAATCGACCCGCACCACCTCGTGAATCGGGTGGACCCGGTCGAGCAGCAGCGGCAGTTCCGGATCGTCCGGAACGCCCCCCTCCTCGATGCCGTCGCGCTTCACGTACACCTGCTGCAGGCAGTCGCCGAGATCGAGATGATTGCGCTGTGCCGGCAGACCGCCATTGATCGCGCACGCGCCGACCGCGACCAGCGTCTTGCAGTTGCGGCGGAACTCGCGCAGCACGTGCACATTCTCGGCGTTGCACACGCCCCCCTCGATCAGGCCGATATCGCAAGGCCCGCAATGCTTGATGTCGGTCAGCGGCGAGCGGTCGAACTCGACGACCTTCACCAGCTCGAACAGGCGCTCGTCCATGTCGAGGAAGGACATGTGGCAACCGAAGCACCCCGCCAGCGAGGTGGTCGCAACACGCACGCGAGGCATACCGATGCTGTCGCTCATTCGCCCTTCTCCATCGCAACCGTGCAGATCGAGGCCTCGTCGTACTTGCGCTCGCCGATCGGCAGCGCGAAACCCACCCGCTTGTGCAGGATCACGCCGACGGGGCAAATGTCCGCGGCCCGGTCGCTCACCGCGAAGTCCGTATCGGCAAGCCGCCCCGACTCCGCATTCACGACCAGATGCTTGCGGATGCCGCGATCGGTCAGCGCGAACACGCCCTTGTGATCCACGTCCCGCGACGCCCGCACGCACAGCTCGCAGAAGATGCAGCGATTGAAATCCAGCAGCACGTCGGGATGCGACGCATCCACCGGACGGTCCGGATAGAAGTGTGCAAAACGCGCGCTGCTCATGTCCAGCTCGTAGGCCAGTGCCTGCAGCTGGCAGTTGCCGCTCTTCTCGCACGAAGGACAGAAGTGGTTGCCCTCGACGAACAGCATCTGCAGTAGCGCGCGCCGTTCGCCGTTGATCTCCGGCGTGTTGCTTTCCACCTCCATCCCGTCGCGCGCCGGCAATGCGCAGGACGAAACATGGCGCCCGCCGACCTTCACGATGCACAGCTTGCACGAGCCGTGCGGCGGAAAATCCGGATGCCAGCACAGATGCGGAATATAGTGACCGGCCGCGCGCGCGGCCTGGAGTATCGTCTGGCCTTCCTCGAACGGAACCGGCCGGCCGTCGAACAGGAACTTCCCGCCCATCGCTAAACCTCCTCCCGCCAGTCCAGGTGCGCGGCCGGATCGTCCCGGCCGGTCATGCGGCGCGCCGTTTCGAGCGCCGCATCGAGATCGAACGCCGGCTTGAAGTCGAGCGAAACGAGCCGCCGCTCGTAGGCAGGCCGGAACTTGATCAGCGTGTCGATCACCGGATTCGGCGCGCTGGACCCGAGCCCGCAATGACTCGCGTTCTTCAGCAGCCGGTCCAGCCACTCGATGTCGGCCAGATCCATCTTCGCCCCCTTCCCGCTCGCGAGCTTGTCCATGTAGCCCTTGAGCAAGGCCGTCCCGACGCGGCACGGCGTGCAGAACCCGCAACTCTCGTGCGCGAAGAAATGCACAAAATTGCGCGCCATCTCGAACGGGTCGCGGCGTCCGTCGAACACCATGAAGGCCCCGGCCGTCGGCACGTCCTCGAACGCGATACGCCGGTGGAACTCGTGGCCCGCGATCGTCACGCCCGACGCGCCGCCCACCTGCACGACCTGCGGATCGTGCGCGCCGCAGTCCTCGAGCACGTGCTCGATCGTCACGCCGAAGGGATACTCGTACACCCCGGGATACGCGCAGTCTCCCGAGATCGAAAGAAGCTTCGTGCCCGTCGACTGCGGCGTGCCCGTCGCCGCGAAGGCCGCACCGCCCTGCAGGGCGATCAGCGTGGTCTTCGCCAGCGTCTCGACGTTGTTCACCACCGTCGGACGTCCGAGATAACCGTGCGTGACCGGGAACGGCGGCCTGATCCGCGGCGTGCCGCGCTTGCCTTCGAGCGATTCGAGCAAGGCCGTTTCCTCGCCGCACACATAGGCCCCGGCGCCCAGATGGATGTCGATATCGAAGTCGAATCCCCCTTCGCCGAGGATCCGCGCCCCGAGAAGTCCCACGGCACGCCGCAGGGCCAGCACGGCCCGCAGGTGCTTCAGCAGATAGCGATACTCGCCCCGCAGATACAGCAAGCCCTGCCGCGCGCCCGTCGCCCACGCCGCGAGAGTCATCCCCTCGAAGATGCGCTCCGCCTGGCTCGCGAGCAGCACGCGATCCTTGAACGTGCCCGGCTCGCCTTCGTCCGCGTTGCACACCACGACCTTGTCGGTGCCCGGCGCATCGCGACAGGCCAGCCATTTCACCGCTGTCGTGAAGCCCGCCCCGCCACGCCCGCGCAACCCGGAAATGCGCATTTCCTCGAGCCAGCCCTGCCGCCCGCGCGCCATCGCCGCCTGCAGCGCCGCACCGGGAACGAAGTCCTCCCCGAGCAAGGCGCCGCGCCGCCGAATGTTGTCATCGACGCGAAAATACTCCGCGGGCCACTCGACCAAAGGCGTGCCGGCACGTACCAGCGATGCGATGCGCTCGACGCGCCCCTCGTCGAGTCGCGTCACGGCAAGCCCATTGACCAGGATTGCCGGCCCCTGATCGCCCATGCCCGTGCACGACGTCGTGTCGACGCTCGCCGCCCCGCCTGCCGAGACCTCTCCCGGCGCCACCTCCAGCCGGCGGCAAAGGCTCTCCATCAGCCCGCGACTGCCCAGCATCCGGTCGATGATGTTGTCGGAAAAGAGGATGCGGTAACGACCGACAGGCTCGGTGTACAGGAAGCTGTAGAACCCGGCCACACCTTCCACGCGTGAACGCGGCAAGTCGAGCAGGTCGGCAATGCGCGTCAGCGACGCCGCCGGCAAATGGCCGATGCCGTCCTGCGTTTCAACAAGAATCTGCAGCAGTTGCGAAGGTTCTCGCCGGTGGCGCTCGACCGCCTGTGCTGCTATCCGCTCGGCATCTTGCATGGGCAAACTCCGGAGCATGCTCTATGCAAGAATCTTAGCAGTAAGTGATGCTGCGGTGCGTCGTAGGGAAGGACACAAATATTTCTGCCCCCTCCTTCGGGACGCCCACCACCCGACGCATCCGGACACCGCGCCGAAACCCTTTGCGGGCGCGACTTTCAGCTCCGAGAGCCATCCAAAAAGACTACTAGATATAGTGACAACGCAGATATTGACATACCGCATCAAGTATTAACTTGTTGTTATTTAACGTTTTTATTTTTTTGCAAAATCAACTTTCGCGAGCTATTCTTCACCCCGAACCACACACCATCGAACGGACTCACACACGGACTCAAAAAGACCATGAGCACGACGATCAATTCTCAGGCCAAAGGCAAGGCCGACGCCTCGACACTCGCCCCGCAGGAAATCTCGGGCGAAGTTCTCATCGAAAAATATGCCAAGGACGACGAGCAGAGCGTCTCCGAAGTCCGCGCGCGCGTGGCGCGGGCCCTCGCTGCCGTCGAGGCTGAAGAAAAGCGCGCCCACTGGGAAGCGAAGTTCCTCGAAGCCCAGGAAAAAGGCTTCGTCCCCGCAGGCCGCATCAACAGCGCCGCCGGCACCAAGCTGCAGGCAACCCTGATCAACTGCTTTGTCCAGCCGGTCGGCGATTCCGTCTCCGAAGCGGTGGATGGCCGCCCCGGCATCTACACCGCGCTTGCCCAAGCCGCCGAGACGATGCGCCGCGGCGGCGGCGTCGGCTACGACTTCTCCAGCATCCGTCCGAAGGGCGCCCTCGTGAAGGGCACCCTCTCCAACGCTTCCGGCCCCGTGTCCTACATGCGCGTCTTCGACCGCTCGTGCGAGACGGTCGAGTCCGCCGGCGCGCGCCGCGGCGCCCAGATGGGCGTGCTGCGCTGCGATCACCCCGATATCGAGGAGTTCATCCACGCCAAGGACCACGGCGACCTGACGAACTTCAACATCTCCGTGGGCGTCACCGATGCCTTCATGGAGGCCGTCGACACCGACACCGATGTCGAGCTCGCGCACAAGGCCGAACCGATCGACGATCTCAAGGCCGCCGGCGCCTACCAGCGCGACGACGGCCTGTGGGTGTACCGCAAGCTGCGCGCGCGCGAGCTGTGGGACCAGATCATGCGATCGACCTACGACCACGCCGAGCCGGGCATCCTGTTCCTCGACCGCATGAATCAGGACAACAACCTGTACTACTGCGAAACCATCGAGGCGACCAACCCCTGCGCCGAACAGCCCCTGCCTCCCTATGGCTGCTGCGACCTCGGCTCGATCAACCTCACGCCCTTCGTGAAGAACCCCTTCACCGACAAGGCCGACTTCGACTACGCGGCCTTCGGCAAGGTCGTCGACGTCGCCATCCGCATGCTCGACAACGTGCTCGACGTCACGCACTGGCCGCTCGAGCAGCAGGCGAACGAGGCGCAATCGAAACGCCGCGTCGGCCTCGGCTTCACCGGCCTCGGCGACGCCCTGATCATGCTCGGCAAGCGTTACGACAGCCCCGAGGCCCGCACCGTCGCCGCGAAGATCTCCGAATACATGCGCGACCGCGCCTACCTCGCCTCGGTCGAGCTGGCCAAGGAACGTGGCGCCTTCCCGCTGTTCAACGCCGATCTCTACCTCTCCGGCGGCAACTTCGCTTCGCGCCTGCCGGCCGAGGTCAAGGACAAGATCCGCAAGCACGGCCTGCGAAACTCGCACCTGCTGTCGATCGCCCCGACCGGCACGATCTCGCTCGCCTTCGCGGACAACGCGTCGAACGGCATCGAACCGCCCTTCTCCTACACCTACACCCGGCGCAAGCGCATGGCCGACGGCACCTACAAGGAATACGCCGTCGAAGACTACGCGTGGCGCCTGTACAAGCACCTCGGCGGCAACGTCGCGAGCCTCCCGTCCTACTTCGTCACCGCGCTCGAAATCTCGGCGCAGGCCCACAAGGACATGGTCGCCGCGGTCGCACCGTTCGTCGACACCTCGATCTCCAAGACCGTAAACGTCCCCGAGGACTATCCCTACACCGAGTTCGAGGACCTCTACCTCTCCGCCTGGAAAGCCGGCCTCAAGGGACTTGCAACCTATCGTCCCAACTCCGTGCTCGGCTCGGTGCTCTCCGTTACCCCGTCGTCGGAACAGAAGCAGCCACAGGACGTCGAGCTCTCCGGCCCCAATAAGCGTCTGTCGATCAACAGCCTGCCCGCCCCCGTCCTCTCCAGCCTGCGCTGGCCTGGCCGCCCGGAGCTGCCGGACGGGAACATGGCCTGGACCTACATGCTCGGCACCCCGACCGGCGACTTCGCCCTCTTCGTCGGCCAGGTCGGCAACAACGGTGGCTCCTTCCCGTTCGAAGTGTGGGTCAACGGCGCTGACCAGCCGCGCGGCCTCGGCGCCGTCGCCAAGACCTTGTCGATGGACATGCGCGCAAACGACCGCGGCTGGCTGAAGCTCAAGCTCGAAACCCTGGCACGCACGATCGGCGAGAAGTCCTTCGAAATGCCCTTCCCGCCGCACGGCGAGAAGACCATGTTCCCGGGCGTGGTCTCCGCTTTCGCCCAGGTGGTGCGCTACCGTTGCGAGAAACTCGGCGCCCTCGAGGTGAATGACACGCCGACCCCGGTGCTCGACACCCTCTTCAGCCTGCAGGAACCCAAGACCGGCACCGACGGCACGCTGTCCTGGACCGTCGATATCGCCAACCCGGCCACCGCCGAAGACTTCGTCCTCGGCCTGAAGGAGATCACCCTGCCCGACGGCGTCACCCGCCCGTACTCGGTATGGCTGTCCGGCAACTATCCGCGCGCACTCGACGGTCTTACCCGCATCCTGTCCCTCGACATGCGCGTCATGGATCCGGCATGGGTCGGCATGAAGCTGCGCAAGCTGCTCAACTACCCCGAGCCGCTGGGCGACTTCATGGCCTTCGTCCCGGGCACCCGCCGCCAGCAGAACTACCCGAGCACCGTGGCCTACATGGCACAACTCATCATCCACCGCTACGCGATGCTCGGCGTGCTCGACGAGCAAGGCTATCCGGTGCGCGAGATGGGCATTCTCGAAGCCCCGCGCGAGAACAGCGATCCGAAGGTCATGCAGGGCGGGCTCTGCTCCGAATGCGGCAACCACTCGGTGATCCGCAAGGACGGCTGCGATTTCTGCACCGCATGCGGCGCGGTCGGCACCTGCGGCTGACCGGCACCAGGGCGTCCGCGCGGACGCCCGATGTAAAAAACGCGAACCATGTGGTTCGCGTTTTTTATGCAGCCGACCTATCCAACCCAGCCGCCACGTTCCCGCCGGGGCTCGGATTCCCGCACCGGGCCAAACCCCGACCCAGCGTGCTGCAGCTACGGTGCCGCCGCCGAAATGGCAACTCCCAGCCCGGGCAAGGCCCGGAACAAGGCCGTGATCGTCTTCGCATCGGTAATCGCGCCTTCCATCACCCCACGAATCGCCTCATCGACCGAGAACGTCAGGACCTCGAGGAATTCGCCATCATCGAGCGCGTCGCCTACGTGGGTCAGATCACGGGCCAGGAATATCTCGATGCGCTCATCCGAGTAACCGATACACGGGTGCATGACCCCGAGGTATTGCCATCGACCGGCCTCGTAGCCCGTCTCCTCGCGCAACTCGCGTCGGGCGCAAGCGAGCAGATCCTCACCCGCATCGATCTTGCCGGCAGGCAATTCCAAAAAGGCACGACGGAGGGGATAACGGAACTGCCGTTCAAACAGAAGGCGACCGTCAGGCAGAACTGCGACGACAACGACGGCCCCCGGGTGGGTGATGTATTCCCGGACCGATTCGCTGCCATCTGGCAGCGCAACCCGGTCCCGACGGACCTTCAGCAGGACGCCGTCGTAGACCGGGAGGGATTCGAGCGGACTCTCTTCGAGCGGATCCGGCTCAGAGGGACGCAAGGAGCGCATAGGCGCAGAGCGACATCAGGCCCTGCGGCAGCAGGCCGAGGACGGCGATAGCGAGACCATTCGCGGACAACAGGAAACGCACCTCGCCCTGAGCACGGATCGGCGTACTGTCGGTCGGTTCGTCGAAGTACATGATCTTCACGACGCGCAGGTAGTAGAACGCGCCAATCACCGACATCATGACAGCCAAGACCGCCAACCAGACATGGCCCGCGGCGACCACAGCCTGCAGCACCGAAAGCTTGGCGAAGAAACCGATGAAGAACGGGATACCCGCCATCGAGAACATCACGATCATCATCAGCGCCGCAAACCACGAATTGCGCTTGTTCAGCCCCTTGAAGTCGTCGATGGTCTCGGCCTCGAAGCCGGCACGCGACAGCAGGATCACCATGCCGAAGGACGCGAGGCTCATGATCACGTAGGACACGGCATAGAACATCGCAGAGCTGTAGGCGTTGAGCGCGAAGTTGCGATCGCCGTCAACCACCCCCGCGAGCAGGCCGAGCAGCACGAAGCCCATGTGCGAGATACCCGAATAGGCGAGCATGCGCTTGATGTTCGTCTGGGCGATCGCGGCCAGGTTGCCGAGCACGATCGAAAGCACCGAGAGGAACATCAGCATCGTCTGCCACTGGTCCGCCAGTTCGAACAGGCCGTAGACCAGCAGGCGCATCGTCATCGCGAAGGCCGCGAGCTTGGGTGCCGACGAAATCATCAGCGTCACGGCCGTCGGTGCCCCGTGATAGACGTCGGGCACCCACATATGGAACGGAACCACGCCCAGCTTGAATGCGAGGCCCGCGACGATGAACACGAGGCCGAACACCAAGACCGTCTTGTTGGCGGCCTGATGGTAGATCGACTGCGCAATGCCCGACAGTTCGAGGCTGCCCGTCGCGCCGTAAATCATCGACATCCCATAGAGCAGCAGACCGGAGGCCAGCGCACCGAGCACGAAGTACTTCATCGCAGCCTCGGTCGAACGCGACGAATCGCGATCGAAGGCAACCATCCCGTACAGGGACAGAGACATCATCTCGAGACCCATGTACAGCGACAGCATGTGATTCGCGCTGATCATCACCATCATGCCGAGGCTCATCAGGAGCGACAGCAGGTAGTACTCGGGGCGATCGATCTTGCGGTCGGCAAGGTAACCGCGCCCGTACAGCAGCGCGATCGCAACCGCCAGCAGCGCAAACACCTTGAGCAGACCGCCGAGCATGTCGCCGATGAACATGCCGCTGAAGGTCGCAACCACCTCGTTCGCCGCATAGCCCTCGGCAAGGCTCATCAGCACCTCGGCGAGACGAACGCCGAACAGGGGCACTTCCGAGATCACCGCCGCAACGGCCGCGAGGAGGTTGGGACTCACGAGCACGCTGACCAGCGCAGCAAACACGAGCGTGAGCTGTGTGAGCCCGTAAGCGAGATCGCTGGCCACGCGCCGCGCAAAGGTGGAAGCCAACATGATCACCAGCGCCATGACGGCGACGAGAATCTCTGCCGCGGCGGGGTAGAAGTCGGGAATGACGAAATTCATCTTCTGACCAATCCGAAAAAGTGTCTCGCCCGCTCGATCAGAGCTTGCTCACGGCAACATGCCGCAGGAGTTCATTAACCGACGCATGCATCACTTCCGTGAACGGGAAGGGATACAAGCCCATCGCCAGCACACACAGCGCAAGAATGCCGAGGAAGGCGAACTCGCGCACGCCGATGTCCTCGAGTTCGGCAACATGGCTGTTGCCGACCACGCCGAACACGACGCGCTTGTACATCCAGAGCGTATAGGCGGCACCGAGGATCAGGGTCGTCGCGGCAGCGAAGGCAACCCAGAAGTTGAACTGGACCGCACCCAGCACGACCATGAACTCGCCGATGAAGCCGCTGGTACCGGGAAGACCGGCATTCGCCATCGCAAACAGCATGAAGAAGGCTGCGAACTTCGGCATCGTCTTCACCACGCCGCCATAGTCGGCGATGTTGCGCGTATGCATGCGGTCGTAGAGCACGCCGATGCAAAGGAACATGGCACCCGAGACGAAGCCGTGCGAAATCATCTGCACCAGCGCGCCTTCAAGCCCCACGACATTGAACATGAAAAAACCGAGGGTCACGAAACCCATGTGCGAAATCGACGAGTACGCCACGAGCTTCTTCATGTCGGTCTGGACGAGCGCGACGAATCCGATATAGATCACCGCGATCAGCGACAGCGCAATCATCATCGGTGCCATGGCCTGCGACGCATCGGGCACGATCGGCAGCGAGAACCGCAGGAAACCGTAGGCACCCAGTTTCAGCGCGATTGCGGCCAGCACCACAGAGCCTCCGGTCGGCGCCTCGACGTGCGCATCCGGCAGCCAGGTATGTACCGGCCACATCGGCACCTTGACCGCAAAGGCGATCAGGAAGGCCCAGAAGATCAACTGCTGCGCATCCATCGCGAGCGGCAGCTTGTGCCAGTCGAGGATGCTGAAACTGCCGCCCGCCTCCATGAAGAGGTACAGCAGCGCGATCAGCATCAGCAGCGAACCGAACAGCGTGTAGAGAAAGAACTTGATTGCGGCGTAAACCCGGTTCGCTCCGCCCCAGATACCGATGACCAGATAAAGCGGGATCAGCGAGGCCTCGAAGAACACGTAGAACAGGATGCCGTCGAGCGCGGAGAAGATTCCGTTCATCAGGCCCGACATGATCAGGAACGCCGCCATGTACTGGGCGACCTTCTCCTGAATCACCTGCCAGCCCGCCATCACGACGATGATCGTGATGAACGCGTTCAGCAGCACGAACAGCACCGAAATGCCGTCCACCCCGAGGTGATAGTTGATGTTGAAGCGCGGAATCCACGGAAGAAACTCGGCGAACTGCATCGAACTGCTGCTTGCGTCGAACTGAGTGAACAGCGGGATCGTCACCACGAACCCGACCAGAGCAACCAGCATGGAAAGGGACCGCGCCAGCGGCGCGTTGCGGTCCGAACCGGTTGCTAGCACGAGCAACCCACCCAGGATCGGTATCCAGATCGCGAGGCTGAGGAATGGCATACCCGTCATCGTTACTTTCCGTTCAGTGCGCCGAAAACTGACGCGTGTTTATCGTTATTCACAGACCGACCCTTTGGTTCAAACCAGGTTGAACCAAAAGGTGAGGAGAATGAAGACCCCGATGATCATTGCGAAGGCGTACTGGTACAGGTGGCCCGTCTGGAACAGACGGCTGATCTGTGCGACCCAGCCGACCAGCCTCGCCGTTCCATTGACCGCCACGCCGTCGATGATGGCCTGATCGCCGGCCTTCCAGAGCCCCTTGCCGATCAGTCGCGAACCGCCCGCAAACACGATCTCGTTGAAGCGATCGAAGAAATACTTGTTTTCGAGCAACGCATGTACCGGGCGGAACGTACGCTGGATCGCCGCCGGGATGTCCGGACGAACCATATAGAAGAACCACGCCAGCACGACGCCACCCATCGCCAGCCAGAACGGCGCGGTCTGCAGACCGTGCAGAGCCATCGCGGCCGGACCGTGGAATTGGGCCGCCAGTTCCGACAGACCGACATGGTTGCTGCCGACGTGAATCACACCCTTGAACCAGTCGCCGAAGAGCATCGGCTCGATTGTGAAGAAACCGACAACCACGGACGGCACCGCGAGCAGCACCAGCGGCAGCGTCACAACCCACGGCGACTCGTGCGGCTTCTGTCCGGGGGCGAGACCGTGATGGTGATCTGCCGACACCTCTTCGTCGTCGTGGTCACCTTCGTGGTCGTGATGACCATGGTTGTTGCCGAACCGTTCCTTGCCGTGGAACACGAGGAAATACATGCGGAACGAGTAGAACGCGGTCACGAAGACACCCGCCAGCACGCAGAACAGTGCATAACCAGCGCCCGGGATGTGCGACGCATGCACGGCCTCGATGATCGAATCCTTGGAGTAGAAACCCGCGAAGAACGGGAACCCGATCAGCGCCAGCGAACCGAGCAGCGAGGTGATCCACGTGATCGGCATGTACTTCCACAGGCCACCCATGTTGCGCATGTCCTGATCGTGATGCATGCCGATGATCACAGAGCCGGCACCGAGGAACAGCAGCGCCTTGAAGAACGCATGTGTCATCAGGTGGAACACGGCAGCCGAGTATGCCGACACGCCCAATGCGACAGTCATGTAGCCGAGCTGCGACAGGGTCGAATACGCGACCACGCGCTTGACGTCGTTCTGCACGATGCCGAGGAAGCCCATGAAGAGGGCCGTCGTCGCGCCGATGACGAGAACGAACGACAAGGCCACGTCGGACAGTTCGAACAGCGGCGACATGCGCGCCACCATGAAGATACCGGCCGTCACCATCGTCGCGGCGTGGATCAGCGCCGAGATCGGGGTCGGACCTTCCATCGAATCGGGCAGCCAGACGTGCAGCGGGACCTGCGCCGACTTGCCCATCGCGCCGATGAACAGGCAGATGCAGATCGCGGTGATCAGCGGCCAGCCTGTACCGGCCATGTCCTGCGCGGCGAGCTCGCTCCCCTTCGCAAACACCTCAGCGTAGTTGAGGCTGCCGGCGTACGCTGCGATCAGGCCGATCCCCAGGAGGAAGCCGAAGTCGCCGACACGGTTGACGAGGAAGGCCTTGAGGTTCGCGTAGATCGCAGTCGGCCGCTCGTACCAGAAGCCGATCAGCAGATAAGACACCAGGCCCACAGCTTCCCAACCGAAAAACAGCTGGAGGAAGTTGTTCGACATCACCAGCATCAGCATCGAGAAGGTGAACAGCGAGATGTAGCTGAAGAATCGCTGATAGCCCGGATCGTCATGCATGTAGCCGATGGTGTAGATATGCACCATCAGCGACACGAAGGTGACCACCAGCATCATCATGACCGTGAGCGGATCGATCAGGAATCCGACTTCGAAGGTCAGATTCCCGCTCTTCATCCACGTGTAGAGCGTGCCATTGAAGGTGTTGCCGGCCTGAACATCCTGGAAGATCACCACCGAGGCGGCCAACGCAACCGCAACGCCGAGGATCGTCACGATATGCGCGCCGGCACGACCGATGGCCTTGCCGAACAGACCCGCCAAAAGCGCCCCTGCGAGAGGCGCTAGCGGTACTAGGAGATAGAGCTTTTGCATGTCCGTCATCGAGCCGCTTCCTTAACCCTTGAGGCTGTCCAGATCATCAACGTGGATCGTCCGCAGGTTGCGGAACAGCACGACCAGAATCGCGAGACCGATCGCAGACTCCGCAGCGGCCACGGTGAGGATGAAGAAAACAAAAATCTGTCCGGCCAGATCGCCCAGATAGTACGAGAAGGCGACGAAGTTCAGATTGACCGCGAGCAGCATCAACTCGATCGCCATCAGCAGCACGATCAGGTTCTTCCGGTTCAGGAAGATCCCGACCACGCTGATCGCGAACAGGATCGCGCCCAGAATCAGATAGTGGGAAAGCGAAAGCATCTATAACCCCTTGATTGCACCAGTTCCCGCGAAACTGCCGCAGTTCTTATTCTTTCTCGGCGGGCATCGAAACGAGTTCGACGCGATCACCACGCTTGACGGCCACCTGATCCGACGGATTCACCTGACGCAACCCCTTGCGCTTGCGCAGGGTCAGCGACACGGCCACGACCATCGCCACCAGCAGCAACAGCGAGGCAAGTTCGAACGGATAGACGTAGTCGGTATACAGGAGGCGCCCCAGTTCGCGCGTATTGCTGTAACCGGCCTGCACCGCAGGCGGTTCGGGCATTGCCTCGAGACCGAAGTAGCGGCCACCAAGCACCAGAGCCATTTCGATGACCAGAAGGATTCCGATCAGCGCGCCAACCGGCAGGTAACTCCAGAAGCCCTCCCGAAGTCGATCGAGATTGATGTCGAGCATCATCACGACGAACAGGAAGAGCACCATGACCGCCCCGACGTACACCATTACAAGGACGATTGCGAGGAACTCCGCAGCCAGAAGCAGCCAGATGCCACCGGCGGTTACGAAGGAAAGCACCAGGAACAGTGCGGCATGTACGGGGTTCCGTGACGTAATCACCCGAAGCGCGGCGAACACCATGATCGCCGACAGGATGTAGAAAACGAGGGTCTTGAAATCCATGTCCTTTGCGGCGCCCGCAGGCGCCCTCCCTTAGCGGTACTTCGAGTCTGCTTCGCGGTCGGCAGCGATCTGGGCTTCATGCCGGTCGCCGACGGCGAGCAGCATCTGCTTCGTGTAATACAGATCGCCCCGCTGCTCGCCGTGGTACTCGAGCACGCGCGTCTCGACGATCGCATCCACCGGACAAGCCTCTTCGCAGAAGCCACAGAAGATGCACTTCGTCAGATCGATGTCGTACCGGGTCGTACGACGCGAACCGTCGTCGCGCTGATCGGACTCGATGGTGATCGCCATTGCGGGGCAGATCGCCTCGCACAGCTTGCACGCGATGCAGCGCTCCTCACCGTTGGGATAGCGTCGCAGAGCATGCAGACCACGAAAACGCGGGCTTTGCGGAGTCTTCTCCTCCGGAAACTGTATCGTGATCTTGCGCGCGAACAGGTGACGCCCCGTAAGCGCCAAGCCCTTGATCAGTTCCGTTAGGAACAGGCTACCGATGTAATCCTTGGCACCCATCTTCAGCCTCTCACTTCCAGATAGACAGCGGCGACATCATCCACACCGCCACCACAATCACCCAGACCAGGGTGATCGGAATAAACACCTTCCAACCCAACCGCATGATGTGGTCGTAGCGGAAGCGCGGGAATGTCGCACGTACCCACAGGAACACGAACAGGAAGAACGCGGTCTTCAGTGCCAGCCAGTGGAAACCGTCTGGAATCGCGCCGATCGGCGAAAGCCAGCCGCCCATGAAGAGCACCGCCGTCATCACCGACACGAGGAACATGTTCGCGTATTCGGCCAGGAAGAACAGCGCGAAGGCCATCCCAGAGTACTCGACCATATGCCCGGCAACCACTTCCGACTCACCCTCGACCACGTCGAACGGCGCACGGTTGGTTTCCGCAATGCCCGAAATCAGGAAAACGATGAACATCGGCAGAAGGGGGAGCCAGTTCCAGGACAGGAAAGACAGCCCCATGTCATGGAATCTTCCTTGACCCTGCGAATGCACGATGTCACTCAGGTTGAGGCTCGACGAGATCAGCAGCACACAGATCAGAGCGAAACCCATCGCCACTTCGTACGACACCATCTGGGCCGCCGCCCGCATCGAACCGAGGAACGGGTATTTCGAGTTCGATGCCCAGCCGGCGATGATGACGCCGTACACTTCCATCGACGTGATCGCCAGCAGCAGCAACAGGCCGGCGTTCACGTTTGCGAGCACCATCCCCTCACTGAAGGGCACCACCGACCAGGCGGCCAGGGACGGGGCGATCGCGAGAATCGGCCCGAGGATGAAAAGGCCCTTGCTCGCTCCCGACGGAATGATGATCTCCTTGAAGAGGAGCTTCATACCATCGGCGATCGGCTGCAGCAGCCCCTTCGGGCCGACACGGTTCGGGCCGATGCGGACCTGCATGTAGCCGATGACCTTACGTTCCGCAAGCGTCAAGTAGGCCACGCCGATCATGAGCGGCGCGATGATCGCGACGATCTTCGCGAGCGTCCAGACGGCAGGCCACGCGGGCCCGAAAAACTGCGACACGGGTTCCAGCAACGCTTCCATCAGACACGCTCCACGCTGATCTCGCCGCACATTGCGCCGAGGACGGCGGTTGCCGCGTTGGCCGCAGCAACACGCACGCAGTTCGCCGCGATCGAATCGTCCGCGACGATCAGGACCTCGGCTGCCCCCTGCCCCTGCTTCAGGCGCACGCGAGCGCCCGATTCAACGCCGATCGCGGCAAGGGTCGCCGCACTCGCGCGCGCCACCGGAGCCTTCGCGTCGCGCGTCTTCTGCAGCGACGTGGCGCGTCGCACCAGCGGATCGGCCGCGTAGATCGGCACATCGCTGACGCGTTCGAATCCCGCGGCAGCCTGTCCGGCGAACTTGAACTCGAGACCATACAGACGATTACCGAGGTCCGGACGATTACCCTCTGCGAGCGCCTCCGCAGCGACAGCCTCCGAGTCGTTCTGATCGAAGCCTTCGAACTCAAGGAGATTTCCGAGAACCCGCAGAACCTTCCAGCCCGGACGGGTATCGCCGAGGGGACGAGCGACTGCATTGAAGTTCTGCGCTCGCCCTTCGCAGTTCACGAAGGTGCCCGAGGTCTCGGTGAACGGTGCGATCGGCAGCAGCACATCCGCTGTGGCAAGCAGAGACGGAGACTTGAAGGCCGACAGTGCGATCACCAACGGCGCCGCCCCGAGTACGGACTGCGCCAGAGCCGGGTTCGCAAAATCCAGATCCGGCTCGGCATTCAACAGGAGATAGGCCTTGCGGGGTTGCTCCAGCATCTGCCGCGCATTGAGGCCACCAACCAGAGGCACTGCCTTCGCAAGATAACCGCCGACACTGTTGGCCGCCTCGCCGAGCACCCCGAAAACACCTTCGGTCAGGCGCGCGATTTCTTCAGCGAGCTGCTGAATCTCGGAAGCATAGTCGCTCTGCACCGCAAGGTTGCCGAGCCAGACGGCGACCTTGCGGCCGGACGCGAGACTCTGGGCAATCGCACACGCCTCGTCGGACACCGCGGAAGGCATGACCGCGGCAAGATGTTCGGCGACCTTTGCACCCTTCTCGGCCGCAAGGGCTGCAACCACCTGCAGGAGCACGGGGACGATCGCGGACGGAGCTGCCAGCACGCGGTTCTTAACCGGCAGCAGCCACTCCTCGGCGCTCGCATTGATCGCACTGACATGCAGACCGCGCTTGGCCGCCTGCCGCACGCGCTGGGCGAGCAGCGGCGTATCCTTGCGCAGGAAGCTGCCGATCACGAGCAAGCGGTTGAGGCCCGCCACATCGTTGATGGGCATACCCAGCCACGGAGCGCCTTCGCGGAACCCGTCAGCGCGGAAATCGCTCTGCCGCAGGCGGAAATCGACGCTGTCGGAACCGATGGCACGAGTGAGCTTCTGCAGAAGATACAGCTCTTCGACCGTCGCATGCGGCGAAGCCAGCGCGCCGATGGAATCCGGACCGTTCTGCTTGGCCGTCTTGCGCAGCCCGTTCGCCGCGAACTCGAGGGCCGTCTGCCAATCCGTATCCTTCCACACGCCGTCCTGCTTGAGCATCGGCACGGTGAGACGATCTTCGCTGTTGAGACCTTCGTACGAGAAACGGTCCTTGTCGGACAGCCAGCACTCGTTGATGTCCTCGTTTTCGAACGGCAGCACGCGCTTGACCACGTCGTGCTTCACCTGAACGATCAGGTTGGAGCCGAGCGAATCGTGCGGGCTCACCGAACGGCGGCGCGCAAGCTCCCAGGTACGGGCCGAGAAGCGGAACGGCTTCGAGGTCAGCGCACCGACGGGGCAGAGATCGATGATGTTGCCGGATAGCTCCGAGTCCACCGTTTTTTCGACGAACGGCATGATCTCGGCATGCTCGCCGCGGAAAGCCTGGCCCAGTTCCATCTGCCCTGCGATTTCCGTCGTGAACCGCACACAGCGCGTGCAGTTGATGCAACGGGTCATGTCGGTCGAAACGAGCGGACCGAGGTTCTTGTTCAGAACCACGCGCTTCTCTTCCTCGTAACGCGACTGGCTGCCGCCGTAGCCGACCGCCAGATCCTGCAACTGACACTCGCCACCCTGGTCGCAGATCGGGCAATCCAGGGGGTGGTTGATGAGCAGAAACTCCATGACGCCCTTCTGGGCCTTCACCGCCTGCTCCGAACGTGTCCACACCTTCATCCCGTTCGTGACGGGAGTGGCGCACGCGGGAAGCGGCTTGGGCGCCTTCTCGACCTGTACGAGGCACATGCGGCAACTCGCCGCGATCGAGAGCTTCTTGTGGTAACAGAAGTGCGGAACGAAAGCACCGATCTTGGTGGCAGCATCCATGATGGTGCTGCCATCCTCGACCGTCACCTGCTTGCCGTCGATTTCAATCTCTAGCATCACGGTCTCACGTAGATTTGGCTGCCTTCATACTGGACTTCAGGCGGCACTAGACATTTCTTGTTTTCGATGTGGTACTCGAATTCGGAACCGAAGTGCTTGATGAAGCTCTGCACCGGCATCGACGCGGCGTCACCGAGGGCGCAGATCGTGCGGCCCATGATGTTCCCGGTCACCGAATTGAGAAGGTCGAGGTCGTCCTTCCGCCCGAGCCCGTTTTCGATGCGATGGACCACGCGGTAGAGCCAGCCCGTACCTTCCCGGCACGGGGTGCACTGGCCGCAGGACTCCTCAAAGTAGAAGTACGACAGACGCTCGAGCGCCTTGACCATGCACGTCGTTTCGTCCATCACGATGACGGCGCCGGAACCGAGCATCGACCCCGCTTTCGAGATCGAGTCATAGTCCATCGTGCAGTCCATCATCACGTTGCCCGGAAGGACGGGCGCCGACGAACCACCGGGGATCACCGCCTTGAGCTTGCGCCCGCCGCGCACCCCGCCCGCCATCTCGAGCAGTTCGGCGAACGGCGTGCCCATGGCAACTTCGTAATTGCCGGGACAATTCACATGACCGGATACAGAGAACAGCTTCGTGCCCCCGTTGTTCGGCTTGCCGAGGTTGAGGAAGGCTTCTCCGCCCATGTTGATGATGAACGGCACGGACGCGAAAGTTTCCGTGTTGTTGATCGTCGTCGGCTTTCCGTACAGGCCGTAGCTCGCAGGGAAAGGCGGCTTGAAGCGCGGCTGGCCCTTCTTGCCTTCGATCGACTCGAGCAGTGCGGTTTCCTCACCGCAGATATAGGCGCCGTAGCCATGATGGGCGAACAGCTCGAACGAGAAATCGGAACCGAGGATGTTCTGTCCGAGCACGCCCGCCGCACGTGCCTCGGCAAGCGCTGCTTCGAAGCGCTCGTATACCTCGAAGATCTCGCCGTGAATGTAGTTGTAGCCACGCTCGCAACCCATCGCATACGCAGCGATGGTCATCCCTTCGATGACCGTGTGCGGATTGTAGCGCAGGATGTCGCGATCCTTGAAGGTACCAGGCTCGCCTTCATCCGAGTTGCACGCAAGATACTTTGCCCCGGGGAAGGAGCGCGGCATGAAGCTCCACTTCAACCCGGTCGGGAAGCCTGCGCCGCCACGACCACGCAACGAGGAGGCCTTGAGTTCCCCAATGATCGTCTCGGGCGGGATTTTTTCGCTGATGATCTTGCGCAGCGCGGAGTAGCCACCGCGTGCAACATAGTCCTGCAGCCCCCAGGTACGATCGCCGTCGACGCCGGCGAGAATCAGTCCGCTTCCGCTCATTTGTCTTCCAGCTCCGCGAGGATCTGATCGATCTTTTCCTTCGTCATCCAGCTGCACATGTGATGGTTATTCACCAGCAGCACGGGGGCGTCCCCGCAAGCACCCATGCACTCGCCTTCCTTCAGCGTGAACTTGCCGTCGGGGGTCGTTTCGTTGAAGTCGATGCCGAGCTTTTCCTTGAGATACTCGGCCGCATGGACACCACCGGACAGCGCACAGGGGAGATTCGTGCATACGGTGATCTTGTGACGCCCTACCGGCTCGAGGTCATACATGTTGTAGAAGCTCGCCACCTCATAGGCCGCAATCGCGGGCATGCCGAGGTAGCTGGCAACGAACTCGATGACTTCCTTCGGCAGCCAGCCCTTTTCGACCTGAGCGATGCGTAGCGCCGACATCGCGGCCGACTGCTTCTGTTCGGGTGGATATTTCGCGATCTCGCGATCGATCTGTTGTAGCGATTCCTGACTCAGCATTTCGTACTCGTCTTCCCGGGTTGCCTGCCGACGTTTCAAGACCAAGCGTTCAGCGGTCGATTTCGCCGAACACGACATCCATGGTGCCAATGATCGCGACGACGTCGGCAATCATGTGCCCACGCGCCATTTCGTCCATCGCAGCGAGGTGCGCAAAGCCTGGCGCACGCATCTTCAGGCGGTAGGGCTTATTTGCGCCGTCGGATACTGCATACACGCCGAACTCGCCCTTAGGATGCTCGACCGCGGCATAGACCTCACCCGCCGGAACGTGCATGCCTTCGGTGAAGAGCTTGAAGTGATGGATAAGCTCTTCCATGTTCGCCTTCATGCGCTCACGGGGCGGCGGTGCAACCTTGTGGTTGTCGGCAATCACGGGGCCGGGGTTCTTGCGCAACCAGTCGATGCACTGCTTGATGATGCGATTGGACTGCCGCATCTCCTCCATCCGGACGAGGTAGCGGTCATAGCAGTCACCCGTCTTTCCGATCGGCACATCGAACTCGACCTGGTCGTAGACCTCGTAAGGCTGTTTCTTGCGCAGATCCCAAGGCACCCCAGAACCGCGCAACATCACGCCGGTGAAGCCCCAAGCCTTCGCCTGCTCGGGTGTCACAACACCGATGCCGACGGTCCGCTGCTTCCAGATCCGGTTATCCGTCAGCAGCGTCTCGTAATCGTCGCAGTAGCCGTTGAAGCGGTTGGTAAAGTCTTCGAGAAAGTCCAGCATCGTGCCCTGACGGCTCTCGTTCAACTGGCGAACCGTGTTGGCGTTCTTGAACTTGTTGACCTCGTACTGGGGCATGCGATCTGGCAGATCACGATAGACGCCACCCGGACGGTAATACGCCGCATGCATTCGCGCACCGGACACCGCCTCGTATACGTCCATGAGGTCTTCACGCTCGCGGAACGTGTACAGCACCATCGTCATGGCACCGATGTCGAGTGCGTGCGTACCGATGCCCAGAAGGTGATTCAGGATCCGCGTGACCTCGTCGAACATCACACGAATGTACTGCGCACGGATCGGCACCTCGATTCCGAGCAGACGCTCCATCGCCATGCAGTACGCATGTTCATTACACATCATGGACACGTAGTCGAGACGATCCATGTAGGGCACTGACTGGATCCACGTGCGGGTTTCGGCAAGCTTTTCCGTTCCCCGGTGCAACAACCCGATATGGGGATCGGCGCGCTCGACAACCTCGCCGTCCAGTTCGAGAACCAGACGCAGCACGCCGTGCGCAGACGGATGCTGAGGACCAAAGTTGATCGTGTAATTGCGAATCTCAGCCATGGCCGACATCCCCGTAGTTCTCTTCGCGCACGATGCGCGGCGTGTTTTCGCGCGGCTCTATCGTAACGGGCTGATAGACAACCCGACCCTGCTCCGCGTCGTAGCGCATCTCGACGTACCCGGTGACCGGAAAATCCTTGCGGAATGGATGACCGACAAAACCGTAGTCCGTCAGGATCCGCCGCAGATCAGGGTGACCCGAGAACATGATTCCGTATAGATCGAAGGTCTCGCGCTCATACCAGTTGGCGCCCGGCCAGACACCCACGACGGATTCGAGCACTGGAAAATCGTCTTCAGCCGCGAAGACTTTCACGCGCAGCCGCCAGTTCTTCGCAACCGACAGGAGATGGACAGCAACCGCAAAGCGCCTTCCACCCCAGGCACCATTCCCGTAAGTCGAATAATCGAGGCCGGACACATCGATCAGCTCTTCGAAGCACAGATCCGCGTGATCACGCAGACTCTGAGCCACGCCGAGATAATCTTCCGGCGCAACGTCGATGGTCACCTCACCACGATCGACCACAATCGACCGCAACTTGTCACCCAGGACCTCGTGCAGGGCCTGGCTCAGACGCTCAAGCTTGGGACTCATAGATGAACCATCCGTCAGCGCGCGATGGTATTCGTGCGCTTGATCTTGTTTTGGAGCTGAATGATGCCGTAGAGCAGCGCTTCAGCCGTAGGCGGGCAACCCGGGACGTACACATCGACCGGCACAATGCGGTCACAGCCGCGCACGACCGAGTAGGAATAGTGGTAATAGCCACCACCATTGGCGCACGACCCCATCGAGATGACCCAGCGAGGCTCGGCCATCTGCTCGTACACCTTGCGTAGCGCCGGCGCCATCTTGTTGCAGAGGGTCCCAGCCACGATCATCAGGTCCGACTGCCGCGGACTGGGCCGAAACACGACACCAAAGCGGTCAAGGTCATAACGAGAACAACCCGCATGAATCATCTCGACCGCACAGCAGGCCAAACCGAAGGTCATCGGCCAGAGAGACCCCGTGCGAGTCCAGTTGATTACCGCATCGAGCGAAGTGGTTACGAACCCTTCGCGAAAGACGCCCTCAATACTCATTCATCACTCCCAGTCGAGCGCACCGTTTTTCCACTCGACGACATAACCGATGACCAGCACGGCAATGAAGACCATAACCGAACCGAATACGAACCACGCGACCTGACCAGCCGCAATGAATTCCTGGAACACCGTCGCCCACGGAAACAGAAAGGCGATTTCGAGATCGAAAAGGATGAAAAGGATCGCGATGAGGTAATAGCGCACATCGAACTTCATGCGCGCGTCTTCGAATGCCTCGAAGCCACACTCATACGGAGACAGCTTTTCGCTGCCAGGACGATAGGGCGCAACAAGCCGCCCCAAGATGACAGGAACAAGGCCAAAACCAAGCCCCACGAGGATGAACATCAGAACAGGAAAGTAGTTTTCCAGCATTGCGTGACACCCCGTCTTGAATACAGATTGTTTTAGTTTTTTTAATTAACCCACTGCATGAAAACGCCCGCTTTCGCGGGCGATTCAGTGTTCTGGTGCCGACGGTGAGACTCGAACTCACACGGCTTTCGCCACCACCCCCTCAAGATGGCGTGTCTACCAATTTCACCACGTCGGCACGTTCGTTACAGCGCAAAATTATACGGCCTTTCCCGTATCCCGCAAAGCCCCAAGGGGAACTTATTTCGGGATCGATTGCGCCTTCGAGTCGTCAGCCACACCAGCGGGGACTACATCTCCAGCGGACGCCGGCGCGGTCACGGCAGCATCCTGCATGACACTGGAAGGCTTAACCGCCTTGCCGTTGCCGAGGTAGCTGAGCCCGAGACTCGTGAGAAAGAATACCGCTGCGAGTATTGCCGTGGCGCGACTAAGGAAATTCGCCGAACCGGAGGATCCGAACACACTGCCCGACGCTCCACTGCCGAATGCAGCGCCCGCATCGGCCCCCTTGCCATGCTGCATCAGTACCAGAGCAATGATGCCGAGCCCCACCAGCACATGAATGGTCAGGACAATAGAAAATAAGTAATTGCTCATAATATGACCTTGTTATGAATCTCAACTGCCCTGCGCGGCCGTCGCCGCTCGACAGATTTCAAGAAAGGACTGCGCATCGAGCGAAGCCCCACCGATCAAGCCGCCATCTGCATCCGGCAAGCCGAACAGCCCGTTCGCCGTCTCGGGTTTCACGCTGCCGCCATAAAGGATGCGAATCCGCTCGGGTGCGGAAAGATGGTGCGCCAGCCAATGCCTGACGAATCCCAGCACCACCTGAACCTGCTCGACGGTCGCAGCGCGGCCGGTGCCGATCGCCCAGACTGGCTCGTAAGCCAGCACGATTCGCTGCAGCACCTCGGGCGACAGGTTAGCCGCAAGCGCATCCAGTTGTCGCTGGAGCACCCGCTCCGTCACCCCGGACTCACGCTCGACCAGCGTCTCGCCGATGCACACGATGGGTATGATCCCGCCGTCAAGCGCTGCCGCAGCCTTGCGGGCAACCACCGCGTCGGACTCGCCGTGCAGCGCCCTGCGCTCGGAATGGCCGACGATAACAAAACGGACACCCCAGTCGGCGAGCATCGTGACGCTGACATCGCCCGTGTAGGCGCCGTCGGGAAATTCGCTCACGTCCTGGGCTCCGAGCACGACGTCGCAGCCCGCCAGGATTTGCCCGACTTGAGGAAGATATGGAAACGGCACACAGACTGCGCAGTCGACGCCCGCCGGCATGACACCCAGAAGTTGGTCCAGCAGAGCACTGTTGTGCGCACGGTCGCCGTTCATCTTCCAGTTTCCGACGACTAGCTTTCGTTTCATGCACCGCGCCCCAGCGAAATTTTTCGATTGTAGCTGGAGGCCTTGTCGAGGTAAAGGAAGGCAGGGGCGACACTGACCCACGCGGACCACTGAAACGCCCCCTCTTTCCGCGGCATGCGCTCGACAATCTCAATGCTTCGGGAACGTCGTTCGCCAGATCCGGCGAGTGCAGGACGAGGTCCTGCACTCGCACCTAGCCGAAGCGGCCGGTGATGTAGTCTTCGGTTTCCTTGCGCTTCGGATTGACGAAGATCTGGTTGGTTTCGCCGAACTCCATCAACTCGCCGAGATACATGTATGCCGTGTAATCGGACACGCGGGCGGCCTGCTGCATGTTGTGCGTGACGATAAGGATCGTGACTTTGTCTCGCAGTTCGTGGATCAACTCCTCGATACTGGCCGTCGCGATCGGATCGAGCGCCGAGGTCGGCTCGTCGAAAAGCAGCACTTCGGGCTGGGTGGCGAGGCAACGCGCAATGCACAGTCGCTGCTGCTGGCCGCCTGACAATGCTGTGGCCGGATCGTGCAGCCGGTGTTCGACCTCCGACCACAAGGCCGCGCCGCGCAGCGCCTCCCGGACCTGGTCGTCGATCGCCGAACGATTGCGTTCACCCCGGATGCGCAGGCCGTAGGCGACGTTCTCGTAGATCGACTTCGGGAACGGGTTGGGCTTCTGGAAGACCATGCCGATGCGCATACGCACTTCGATGGGATCGACGGCTGGATCCAGCAGATTGGTATTGTCCGGATGCAACCGGATCGTCCCTTCGTAGCGATTGCCCGGATAGAGATCGTGCATGCGGTTGAAAGTCCGCAAGAGTGTTGACTTGCCGCATCCGGACGGGCCGATCAGGGCAGTCACGCGTTTCTCATGCACGGGCATGGAGATCGACTTGAGCGCTTTGAAATCACCGTAATAGAAACTGAAATTCTCCACGGAAGCCTTCACGGGCACTCCGTTACCGGTCCGCGCAGTTGTCTCGGGGGAGTTCGGGTTCCGCGCCTCGCCCGCGGCAACACCGGCCTGCACCAGAGTGTCCGCGGCAGTTTGTTCGCTCATTCGCATCGTAGCAACGCTTACCATTTGATGTCCTTGCGCACGTGGTAACGAATCCAGATAGATACGGCATTCATCGCCAACGTCATCAGGACGAGAATAAAACCGGCTGCCGCAGCGTTTTGCTGGAAAGCCTCTTCCGGACGCGAAGTCCAGTTGAACATCTGGATCGGCATCACGGTAAAACCCGACGTCAGCCACTCGAAGTTCACCCACGGAAACTCCGGACCGACGGGCGACTCCGGGAGGAACGCGATGAAGGTCAGCGCTCCGATGGTGATGATGGGAGCCGTCTCGCCTATCGCCCGGGACATGCCGATGATGACTCCGGTCATGATACCTGGCAGTGAATAGGGCACGATGTGGTCGCGGGTCACCTGCCAGCGCGTCGCGCCCAATCCGTAGGCCGCCTCGCGGATGTGCAAGGGAATCGAACGGATCGATTCCCGCGTCGCCACGATGACCACGGGGAGGATGAGGAGCCCGAGCGTCAGGCCCGCAGAGAGGATGCTCTGCCCGAATCCGAAGGTGTACACGAACACGCCGAGCGCCAGCAGGCCATACACGATCGACGGCACACCGGCGAGGTTGGTCACATTGATCTCGATGATGTCGGTAAGCAGGTTCTTCGGCGCGTACTCTTCGAGGTAGATGCCCGCGGCGACCCCCAGCGGGACGGCCGAGACTGCCGTGACGAGCATTACGAGCAGCGATCCGACCCAGGCTGACAGGATTCCCGCCTGTCCGGCACGGCGCGACGGAAAGTTGGTGAAAAACTCGGGGGAGATGCGCTCCCAACCCGCCCAGGCCATCTGCGCGAACAGCGCAACGAAGGTCAACACACCGACAAGCAGCGCAACGAAGCCGGCAACAGCGAACAGCAGTTCGAGGCGCTTGTTGCGCCGGATGATCTTTCTGATCAGGGGGATGTCTTCTGCTTTCATGCCATTCTTCTTAATAAGCTTCGCGGTATCGACGTCGCACGACGTGTCCGACGAGATTCAGGGCAAGCGTCATGAGCATCAGGCTCAGGCCGGCCGCGAAGATCGACTGGTAGCCGATGGAACCATGCGGGAGATCGCCCAGAGCAACCTGCACGATGTAGGCGGAGATCGTCTGTGCCGGCTCGAGCGGATTCACCGTGAAGTTGGGTTGCATGCCCGCCGCGACTGCGACGATCATGGTTTCTCCCACGGCACGTGAAATTCCGAGAATGTACGCGGACAGGATGCCCGACAAGGCCGCGGGGAAGACAACACGAAACGCCGTCTGCAGCCTGGTTGCCCCCATGGCATACGAACCTTCGCGCATGCTCATCGGGACCGCGCGCATGGCGTCCTCGGCAAGGGAGCTCACGTACGGAATGATGGCGATACCCATGACGATGCCGGCGCCGAGCATGTTGAATCCCGACAGTTCCGGCATCAGCAGTTGCAGCATCGGAATGACTACCATCAGGGCAAAGTACCCGTACACGATGGTAGGAATGCCACCGAGTAGTTCGAGGAAGGGCTTTACCAACTCACGAACCGTCGGGCGGGCGAATTCGGAAAGATAGATCGCGATCGTGGTTCCCAGCGGGATCGCCACGACGAGGGCTACGGCAGAGGTGGTCAGCGTGCCCGCCAGCAGTGGCAGGATCCCGTAGCGCGGCTCGGCGAAAAGCGGCGTCCACATCGTGTCCGTGAGAAAGGACCAGATCGACACGGTGCCGAAAAAATTCACCGATTCGCTTACCAGCACCCAGATGATGCCGACCGTTGTGAGGACCGAGACAAACGCAGCCCCCAGAAGCAGGAGCTCGATCAGGCGCTCCTTGAAGTTGCGCAGCGCCTTCTTCGCAAGCCGGTCGCTGACGGAAAGCGGACCGTAGGGCACGAGTGCGGCGGCACCGCCGGAATTGGTTTCTTGCATTGGACGCCTACAAACGACAAAAGGGTGCCCGGGCGGAGCGCCCGGGCACCACAACCTTCAGATACGATCAGAGCTTGGCTTCGCGAGCCAGCAGCGCATCGATCGTCACACCGACTTCAGCTTCGCCACCGAATACGGTGCCGAGCTTTTTCTTGTTGACGTGGTCGAGCGCAATCTCGTAAGCCTTGGCCGGAAGCGGAACGTATTTCACCTCGGTCGCGAGCTTGCTCGCATTTTTCAGATAGTAGGTCACGAAGTCGCGGACTTCTGCCTTTTCCAGGGACTTTTCAGCGACGTAGATGAAGATCGGACGCGACAGCGGATTGTACGAGCCATCAAGCACCGCCGCCGCACCGGGCTGAACAGGCTTGCCTTCCTTGTTCACGATCGGGACTGCCTTCAGCTTGCCCTGGTTTTCCGCGTAGTAGGCATAACCGAAGTAGCCGATGGCATTGACGTCGCGGGAGACCCCCTGCACCAGCACGTTGTCGTCCTCGGAGGCCGTGTAGTCGCCGCGCGAGGCCTTCGCCTTGCCGACGATCGCTTCCGTGAAGTAATCGAAGGTTCCCGAATCGGACCCCGCACCGAACAGCTTGAGCGGCGCATCCGGGAAGGACGGATCGACCTGCTTCCAGCTGGTGATGGTGCCTTGCGCGCCCGGCTCCCACATCTTCTTCAGCTGCTCGACCGACAGTTGCTTGATGAACGCATTCTTGGGATTCGCAACGACGGTCAGGGCATCGAAAGCGACCGGCAGCTCGACGTACTTGATGCCGGCTTGCGAGCAGGCTTCCATTTCCTTCTTCAGGATAGGACGCGAGGCGTCGGCAATGTCGATTTCGCCGCGGCAGAACTTCTTGAAACCGCCGCCGGTGCCGGAGATACCGACCGTAACCTTCACTTCACCTTTCTTCGAAGACTGGAAGTCCTCGGCGACTGCCTCGGTGACCGGGAACACCGTGCTCGAACCGTCGATCTTGACCAGGGACTGGGCATGCGCGGCCTGCGCTCCCAGCACGAGGGCGGCGGCTGCGAGAGCAGTCTGCTTGAAACCCGACATAGTGAATCTCCAGTGAATGAACTCTATCGTTGCCCGAACCGGACGCATCGCGCAGAGCCAAAAGGCCGGGCAAGTCGCTTCTGCCACGCGGATGCATTCCGAAGTGCGCACACTTTAGTTGCAGCACATTTCAAGAATGTGACAGTTCATATACGATGATTAACAGTGGCCGGTCGTTGCTCTGTCGATGCAATCGGCGATCTCACGCGCAAGACCTTCAACCTCGGCGCCGTCCTGCCCTTCCACCATGACCCGCAGCAGCGGTTCAGTACCCGACGGACGAAGCAGCACGCGACCACGGCTTCCCAACCGTGACTCGGCGTCCTTGGCAGCCGAGGCGATGCCCTTATGTGCCTGCCAGTCGAATCCGGCCGGAAGCTTCACGTTGATCAACTTCTGGGGATAGAAGACGAGATCCGCGCACGCTTCGCCAAGGCTCTTTCCCGTCTGCAGCAGGGCGGCCAGGACCTGCAGGGCGGAAATGATGCCGTCTCCGGTGGTGTGGCGGTCGAGACAGATGATGTGGCCCGAGTTCTCTCCACCCAGCTTCCAGCCCTTCTCCTGAAGCATCTCGAGCACGTAGCGGTCGCCGACCCTCGCCCGGGCGAAGGGGACGCCCAGCCTCCCGACCGCATGCTCGAAACCGAGATTGCTCATGAGGGTGCCCACGACTCCATCGAGACGTCCCCGCGCCTGTTGCGCAGATGCGATCACGTAGAGCAGTTTGTCGCCATCGTAGAGTTCGCCACGCGCGTCCACCATCATTACGCGATCGCCGTCGCCGTCGAGCGCGATACCGAGATCCGCCTTGTTGGCCAGTACCGCCGCACGCAGGTGCTCCGGCGAAGTAGCCCCGCAGCGCTCGTTGATGTTGAGCCCGTTGGGCTCTACGCCAACCGAAACCACTTCGGCCCCGAGTTCGTGGAATACGCTCGGCGCGATATGGTACGCCGCTCCATTGGCGCAATCCAGGACGATTCTGAGCTCGCGCAGATCCAGTTCGTTGGGGAAGGTGCTCTTGCAGAATTCCACGTAACGGCCTGCGGCATCGTCGATGCGCCGAGCCTTCCCGAGCTTGGCCGACTCCGCGCAGCCCATCGGTTTGTCCACGCGCGCCTCGATCTCCATCTCGACTGCGTCGGGCAACTTGCTTCCGTCGGCCGAAAAGAACTTGATGCCGTTATCGTAATAGGGGTTGTGCGACGCGGAGATCACCACGCCGGCCTGCAAGCGCAGGGCGCGAGTAAGGTAGGCCACGGCGGGCGTCGGAACCGGTCCCGCGAGCAACACATCGACTCCGGCGGCGGCAAAGCCCGCCTCCAGGGCGGCCTCGAGCATATAGCCGGAAATACGGGTGTCCTTACCGATCAGCACCGCCGGCCGATCACCGCGCGGCAATTGCTCCCGCCCGACGATCGTCACGCCTGCAGCGTAGCCGAGTCGCATCACGAAATCAGGCGTGATCGCGGAGTCTCCGACCTTACCGCGGACTCCGTCGGTACCGAAATATTTGCGCGCCATGACTGCTTCCGATTGCAAAACGCGGATTATCGCATTCTCAGCGGTCGCGGCGACAGTTGCCGATCAGGACGCGCCGAACCGTACCGCCTCCCAGACGGCAACTGCATCACGGGTCTGAGCCACATCATGAACGCGGACAATGCGCGCCCCGCGATCGATGGCAATCAGGGCGGCAGCGACGCTTGCAACGGTCCGGTCTGCAACGGCACGCCCGGTAATGGCACCCAACATCGACTTGCGCGACACCCCGATAAGCAGCGGATAACCCGTCCCGAGAAAGCGGTCGAGTGCGCGCATCAGTGCGAGATTGTGCTCCAGCGTCTTGCCGAAGCCAAAGCCGGGATCGAGGAGGATGCGCTCTCTGGCGACCCCTTGAGCCTCCAGCACGCGCACCTGTCGATCGAGAAAATCGATCACCTCGCCTACCACGTCGTCGTAGTGAGGGGCCGCCTGCATGCTGCGCGGCTCGCCCTGCATGTGCATCACACACAAAGCGGCATCGGAATCGCTCACCGCTTCGATCGCCCCAGGAGCACGGAATCCGTTGATGTCGTTGATCAGACTCGCCCCCGCAGCCAGGGACGCGCGCATGACCTCGGGCTTCACCGTGTCGATGGACACTGGAACCGGCCAGTCGGCAAGGCGCTCGACAAGGGGGACGACGCGGTCGAGTTCCTCCTGCTCGGAGACGGAGTCGGACCCCGGGCGGGTCGATTCGCCGCCGATGTCGAGGATGTGCGCGCCGGCCGCGACTGCACTTTCGCAGCGACGCAGGGCGGCATCGATGTCCTGCCCGAGCCCGTCTCCGCTGAACGAGTCAGGCGTGGTGTTGATGATGGCCATGATGCGCGGGCGCTCGAGATCGATGTCGAACCGACCGCACTTGAGAACCGCCATGTCTTCATTCTCCTGAAAAAGAATCGGGCCGACTCACGTCGGCCCGATTCTGGTTGCGTCAAAATCTGATCGGATCAGGCGGCCGGCGCTGCCGCCGTCGGTGCAGCACCGGGCGCATCGTCATCTCGAGAGCGCCGGATGGCCTGCGACGTGGGCTTCGGCGCGCGCGGGGGCTGACCGGCCATGATGTCGCTAATCTGGTCGGCATCCAGGGTTTCCCACTCGAGGAGCGCCTTGGTCATCGCCTCGATCTTGTCGCTGTTTTCCTCGATCAAACGGCGCGCCAGAGCGTACTGCTGGTCGATGATGCGACGGATTTCCGCGTCCACCTTCTGCATCGTGGCTTCCGATACGTTGCGGTGAGTGGTCACCTGCCGTCCGAGGAAAATTTCGCCCTCTTCCTCGCCATACACCATCGGGCCGAGGTTGTCCGACATGCCCCACTGGGTCACCATCCGGCGCGCAAGATCGGTCGCGCGCTGGAAGTCGTTCGATGCCCCGGTGGTCATTTGCTTCATGAAGATCTCTTCGCAGATCCGGCCACCGAACAACACGGCAATCATCTGCAACAAGCGCTCCCGATCCTGGCTGTAGCGATCGGTCTCCGGCAGCTGCATCGTCACGCCCAAGGCGCGGCCACGCGGGATGATCGTGACCTTATGCACCGGGTCTGTTTTGTCGAGCAGCTTGGCGACCACTGCATGACCCGACTCGTGGTAGGCGGTATTGCGGCGCTCTTCTTCGGGCATGACCATGGAGCGACGCTCCGAGCCCATCATGATCTTGTCCTTGGCGCGCTCGAAGTCGTCCATATCGACCAGCCGCTTGCCCCCGCGCGCAGCGAAGAGTGCCGCCTCGTTGACGAGGTTCGCAAGGTCGGCACCGGAGAAGCCGGGCGTGCCACGCGCCAGAACGACCGGCTCGACGTCCGGCGCGATCGGCACCTTGCGCATGTGCACCTTGAGGATCTGCTCGCGGCCGCGGATATCCGGCAGCGGCACGACGACCTGACGGTCGAAGCGCCCCGGACGCAGCAGGGCCGGGTCCAGCACGTCGGGGCGGTTGGTGGCGGCGATCACGATCACGCCGGTCTGCCCCTCGAAACCGTCCATCTCGACCAGCAACTGGTTGAGCGTCTGTTCACGCTCGTCGTTGCCGCCCCCCATGCCGGCGCCACGCTGACGACCGACGGCATCGATCTCGTCGATAAAGATGATGCACGGAGCGTGCTTCTTGGCCTGCTCGAACATGTCGCGCACACGCGCCGCACCGACGCCGACGAACATTTCGACGAAATCCGAACCGGAGATCGAGAAGAAGGGAACCTTCGCCTCGCCGGCGATGGCCTTCGCGAGCAGCGTCTTGCCCGTACCGGGGGAACCGACCATCAGGACACCCTTCGGGATATGTCCGCCGAGCTTCTGGAATTTGGACGGATCACGGAGGAAATCCACGAGTTCCGACACTTCCTCCTTCGCCTCGTCACAGCCGGCGACGTCCGCAAAGCTCAGCGAATTCGCCGACTCGTCGAGCATGCGGGCCTTCGACTTGCCGAACGAGAACGCGCCGCCGCGGCCGCCCCCCTGCATCTGGCGCATGAAGAACACCCATACGCCGATGAGCAGGAGCATCGGGAACCACGACACGAAGATGCTCATCAGGAAGGACTGCTCTTCCTCGGGCTTGCTTGCATTGACGGCAACACCGGCGCGGATCAGGTCCGACACCATCCAGATGTCCTGCACCCCGGGGGTATAGACCGTTATCTGGCGCCCTTCCTGCGTAGTTGCACGCACGAGCCTACCGTCAACCGTCGCCTTCGCGATGCGCCCGGCCTTCGCCTCCTCGAGGAACTGGGAATATTCCATCGTATTGGTCGAGACCTGACGCGAATTGAACTGGTTGAACACCGTCATCAGGACGACGCCGATGACCATCCAGATCGCGAGATTCTTGAAGAGATTATTCAACTTCTTTCCTTATGAGCCCATGGGGGCAGCGAAACATTGACCCATTCTAGTGGCGAACGTTCCGCTGCGTAAACCAATGGTCACGATCGAAACAGCCAATCGAGGCGGGAGGCTCGGCTCAGTCGGGCTTGCGCCTCAGACCCAGGAGATACACTTCGGCACTACGGTCGCGCGAGGCCTTCGGCTTGCGCACCTGAAGCGAGGCGAAATGGCGCTGGATCTCGCTGCGGAACTCCATGAACCCGGCGCCCTGAAACACCTTGATAAGAAAGTTTCCGCCGGGTTTCAGATGCCGTGCCGCGAAATCGAGAGCCAACTCGCCGAGATGAATGGAACGCGCCTGGTCCACCGTGTCGATACCCGACATATTGGGGGCCATGTCTGAAAGTACAAGGTCGACCGGCTCACCCGCGAGTCGGTTTTCGAGTTCCGCCAGCACGGAATCCTCCTGAAAGTCGCCCTGAATGAACTCCATGCCAGACAATGGCTCGACGGGAAGCAGGTCGAGCGCAAACACACGCCCGGCCCTACCGACGCGTTGCAGTGCGACCTGCGTCCAGGAGCCCGGAGCTGCGCCGAGGTCGACAACGACCATGCCGGGTCGCAGCAGGTGGTCCTTGTCATCGATCTCCATCAGCTTGTACGCGGCACGCGAACGGTAGCCTTCGCTCTTCGCACGCTGCACGTAGGAGTCGTTCACGTGCTCGTGCATCCATGCCTTGCTGGTCTTGGTCCTAGTCATGGGAGTAGAATCCATGCCCCTGAAAGATTTGAGAAAACGATGATCGACCTATCCCCTGCCCGTCGCCGCGAATTGCGGGCCGCGGCCCACCATCTGAACCCGGTTGTCAGCGTCGCGGGCAACGGGCTCACGCCGACCGTGCTGGGCGAGATCGACCGTTCCCTGCAGGCACATGAGCTTATCAAGATCAAGGTTCATGGTACCGAGCGCTCCGACCGCGATGCGCTCATGCAGGCAATCTGTGCGGAACTCGACGCCGCCCCGGTGCAGCACATAGGGACGATCCTGGTGGTGTGGCGCGAACGTCGCGAAGAGGAAGCGGCCACGTCACCGAAGACTGCCTCTGCAGTGAATGCGCCGCGAGCCGCCAAGGCCAAGTCTGCCCGCGCATTCGCAGCCTCCGCGCGGCGCACCGCGCTCATCAAGGCCGCCGCGGACAAGAAACGGCTGGCAGAAAAGCGCACCAGAAGCCCCGTTCGCAAGTCCGGGCCTCTCGGCAACAAGTGATCATGGATTGCTGCAGGGGGTACATGCCGCCCCTTACGGAATCGCATAACGGGCCGGGGCGTTGCTCCCGGCCCGTTCGCTTTCAGATATAGAGTACTTCGATAATCTCGTACTCACGCACGCCGCCCGGAGCCTGCACCTCGGCGATGTCTCCGGCGTACTTGCCGATCAGCGCGCGGGCGACCGGAGAACTGATGGAAATCTTGTTCTCCTTGATGTCGGCCTCGTCGTCACCGACGATCTGGTAGGTGACCGCCTGCCCGGACTCCATGTCCTCGAGGTTCACGGTCGCACCGAACACACAGCGCCCATCGGCATCGAGAAGGCGCGGATCGATAATCTGCGCGTTCGCGATCTTTCCCTCAACTTCCTTGATCCGGCCCTCGATGAAGCCCTGACGCTCCTTTGCCGCGTCGTATTCCGCGTTTTCGGAGAGATCGCCGTGCGAGCGCGCTTCGGCGATCGCCGCGATCACGCTCGGACGCTCGACGGTTTTGAGGCGATGCAGTTCGATGCGGAGCTTTTCCGCACCGTTCACGGTAAGAGGAGTCTTGTTCATGATTGCTTGTTCAGTTCCGCGTGCAGGGACTGCAGGCCGTAGACCTCGAGTCCTTCAAGGTGACGCATGCCCATGCAGGCGGCGCGGGCACCCTCGATGGTCGTGAACACCGTGAGCTTTGCTGCAAGCGCGCTCGTACGGATAGACCGCGAGTCGACGATCGCTTGACGCTTTTCCTCGACGGTGTTGATGACCATGCTGACTTCGTTGTTCTTGATCATGTCCACGATGTGCGGACGTCCTTCGGTGACCTTGTTGACGACGTTCACGGGAATTCCCGCTGCGTCGATCGCCGAAGCCGTACCCCGCGTGGCGACGATACGGAAACCGAGTTCATTCAGTTCACGCGCGACTTCGACGGCGCCACCGCGATCGGTCGGCTTCACACTGATAAATGCAGTGCCCGATTGCGGCAAACGCACGCCCGCGGCGAGCTGCGACTTCACGAACGCTTCCGCGAAACTGCGGCCGACCCCCATGACTTCGCCCGTGGACTTCATCTCGGGCCCGAGGATGGTATCCACGCCCGGGAACTTGACGAACGGGAACACCGCTTCCTTGACCGAGAAGTACGGAGGAACGATTTCGCCGGTGACACCCTGGCTGGCGAGGCTCTGTCCCGCCATGCAGCGGGCGGCGATCTTCGCGAGTTGCAGCCCGCAGGCTTTGGACACGAAGGGCACAGTGCGTGACGCACGCGGGTTCACTTCGAGGACATAGACGGTCGCATCGTCACCTTCCCCCTGGATGGCGAACTGGACGTTCATGAGACCGCAGACGTTGAGCGCTCGCGCCATCGCTTCGGTCTGCCGGCGCAGTTCGTCCTGCAGTCGCGCCGACAGCGTGTACGGCGGCAGGGAGCACGCCGAGTCGCCGGAGTGAACACCAGCCTGTTCGATGTGCTCCATGATGCCGCCGATGATGATCTGCTCGCCATCGGACAGCGCATCGACGTCCACCTCGGTGGCGTCATTGAGGAAGCGATCGAGCAGCACCGGCGACTCGTTGGAGACCTTCACGGCCTCGCGCATGTAGCGCTCGAGATCCTTCTGCTCATGCACGATTTCCATCGCGCGGCCGCCGAGGACGTAGCTGGGACGCACGACGAGCGGATAACCGATCTCCGCGGCGAGCCGCACGGCCGCCTCAGGGGTACGGGCGGTACGGTTCGGCGGTTGCTTGAGGCCGAGATCGTTGAGCAGCTTCTGGAAACGCTCGCGGTCTTCGGCCGCATCGATCATATCGGGGCTCGTGCCGATGATGGGCACACCGTTCTCTTCGAGGGCCTGCGCACGCTTGAGCGGCGTCTGGCCGCCGAACTGGACGATGACGCCGACGGGCTTCTCGATATGCACGATCTCAAGAATGTCCTCGAGCGTGATCGGTTCGAAGTACAGGCGATCGGAAGTATCGTAGTCGGTCGAGACGGTCTCGGGATTGCAGTTGACCATGATGGTCTCGTAACCGTCTTCGCGCAGGGCGAGCGCGGCGTGGACGCAGCAGTAGTCGAACTCGATGCCCTGGCCGATGCGGTTGGGGCCGCCGCCGAGCACCATGATCTTTTTCTTGTCGGTCGGACGCGCTTCGCACTCTTCCTCATAGGAGGAGTACATGTAGGCGGTCGAAGTCGAGAATTCGGCGGCGCAGGTATCGACGCGCTTGAACACGGGCCGCACACCGTTGGCGTGACGGTGCAGGCGCACGGCGGTTTCATCCACACCGAGCAGTTTCGCAATGCGGCGATCGGAGAAGCCCTTGCGCTTGAGTCCACGCAGTTCGGGCGCCTGGATCGCCTTCAGCGAGCGACCGGTGATGGCCTTCTCCGTCAGGACGATGTCCTCGATCTGGGCGAGGAACCAGGGGTCGATCTTGGTCAGGTTGAACACCTGCTCCTGCGTATAGCCTTCGCGGAAAGCCTGGCCAACGTACCAGATGCGCTGGGCACCGGGATTCGCAAGTTCGTGCTCGAGGTCGGCACGATCGGCCTCGACCTCGTCGAGACCGTAGACCCCCACTTCCAGCCCGCGCAGGGCCTTCTGGAAGGACTCCTGGAAGGTACGCCCCATCGCCATGACTTCGCCGACCGACTTCATCTGCGTGGTGAGTCGGTCGTTCGCCTGCGGGAACTTCTCGAAGGCGAAACGCGGAATCTTGGTTACGACATAGTCGATCGAGGGCTCGAACGAGGCCGGCGTCGCACCGCCGGTGATGTCGTTCTTGAGCTCGTCGAGCGTGTAGCCGACGGCGAGCTTCGCCGCGACCTTGGCGATCGGAAAACCCGTAGCCTTCGAGGCGAGCGCGGACGAACGCGACACACGGGGGTTCATCTCGATGACGATCATGCGACCGTCCTTGGGGTTGATCGCGAACTGAACGTTCGAACCGCCGGTATCCACGCCGATCTCGCGCAACACCGCGATCGAGGCGTTGCGCAGGATCTGGTACTCCTTGTCGGTGAGCGTCTGCGACGGCGCGACGGTGATCGAGTCGCCGGTATGCACACCCATCGGGTCGAGGTTTTCGATCGAGCAGACGATGATGCAGTTGTCCGCGCGGTCGCGGACGACTTCCATCTCGTATTCCTTCCAGCCGAGCAGCGACTCTTCGATCAGCAGCTCGTTGGTCGGGCTCGCCTCGAGACCGCGCTTGCAGATCTCCTGGAACTCTTCCATGTTGTAGGCGATGCCACCGCCGGTGCCGCCGAGCGTGAAGCTCGGACGGATGATCGCCGGGAAGCCAATGCCGCCTTGAACCTGTAGCGCCTCTTCCATGCTGTGGGCGATGCCCGAGCGCGCCGAGCCGAGACCGATCTTGGTCATCGCGTCCTTGAACTTCAGGCGATCCTCGGCCTTGTCGATCGCCTCGCGCGAGGCGCCGATGAGCTCCACGCCGTACTTCTCCAGCACGCCATGCTTAGCGAGGTCGAGCGCGCAGTTGAGCGCGGTCTGTCCGCCCATGGTGGGAAGCAGCGCGTCCGGGCGCTCCTTTTCGATGATGCGCTCGACGACCTGCCAGGTGATCGGTTCGATGTAGGTGACATCGGCCGTACCCGGGTCGGTCATGATCGTCGCCGGGTTCGAGTTCACGAGGATGACCTTGTAGCCTTCCTCGCGCAGCGCCTTGCAGGCCTGGGCGCCGGAATAGTCGAATTCGCACGCCTGGCCGATGATGATCGGGCCGGCGCCGATGATGAGAATGCTTTGAATGTCTGTGCGCTTAGGCATTGCCTAACCTCGGTCTTGCGTTGGGGAGCGGCAGCGCGGGCTGCCGCTTGCGAATCATTTGTGCGCTTCGAGCAACTTGATGAAGCGGTCGAACAGGTAGGCGACGTCGTGCGGGCCGGGGCTCGCCTCGGGGTGGCCCTGGAAGCAGAACGCCGGCACGTCCGTGCGCTCCATGCCCTGCAGACTGCCGTCGAACAGCGAGACGTGGGTCGGACGCAGGTTCGCCGGCAGGGTGTCGGCATCGACCGCAAAGCCGTGGTTCTGGCTGGTGATGAGCACCTGTCCGGTATCGAGGTCCTTGACCGGGTGGTTCGCGCCGTGATGGCCGAACTTCATCTTCACCGTCTTCGCGCCGGACGCGAGCGCCATGAGCTGATGGCCGAGGCAGATGCCGAAGGTCGGAATGCCGCGGGCGAGGAATTCGCGGATCGCGGCGATCGCGTAGTCGCAGGGCTCGGGATCGCCAGGGCCGTTCGACAGGAAAATGCCATCCGGATTGAGGGCGAACACCTCCGCGGCGGGCGTCTGCGCGGGCACAACGGTGAGCCTGCAACCGCGGCTCGCCAGCATGCGCAGGATGTTGCGCTTGACGCCAAAGTCATAAGCAACGACGTGGAATCGGGTCTTCCGTTCGGCCTGATAACCCTCGCCGAGCGTCCATTCGCCTTCGGTCCACTCGACGGTCCGCTCCGCACTCACGACCTTCGCCAGGTCCATGCCGGCGAGGCCGGGAAAAGCACGTGCCTGGGCGATCGCAGCTTCCGCGTTGAGCGATGCGCCGTCGGCAGCGGTGACGATGCAGCCTGCCTGGGCACCCTTCTCGCGCAGCACACGCGTCAGCTTGCGGGTATCCAGCCCGGCGATGGCGACCACGTTCTCGGCCTTGAGGTAGGCGTCGAGGGTCTGGTCCATGCGGAAGTTGGACGGCAGGATGGGCAGGTCGCGAATGACGAGACCGGCGGCGTGCACTCGCCCGGACTCGACGTCCTCGCGGTTCACGCCGGTATTCCCGATGTGCGGATAAGTCAGCGTTACGATCTGGCGGCAGTAGCTCGGGTCGGTAAGGATTTCCTGATAACCGGACATCGAGGTGTTGAACACCACCTCACCAACCGTGCTGCCGGCCGCACCGATTCCCTTGCCGAAAAATACCGTCCCATCGGCGAGTGCTAGTAGGGCGGGCGGGGAAGCAGTCACGACAAACTCCTGAGTTCAGCCGAAAAGACAGGGACAGGCGCAACGGTGCCTGCCCGAACGTGAAAAAAACGGGACGAGCCGCTGATCGGCCAATCCCGCTTATCTAAACCGCTGAATTGTATCGTTTGGCGCCGCCCGAGGCAACGACGGCGAAGGACGACCGCGACGACTCAGCGCAGACCGAGAACGTCCTGCATGTCGAACAAGCCGCTTTTTCGCCCCGCCAGGAAACGCGCTGCACGGACCGAACCGAGCGCGTAGGGCATGCGGCTGCCGGATTTGTGCGTGATTTCGATGCGCTCGCCGATCCCGGCGAAGAGGACGGTATGATCGCCCACGACATCGCCACCGCGGATCGTCGAAAACCCGATCGTCTCGGGCTTGCGCTCGCCGGTGACGCCCTCTCGCCCATAGATCGCGCACTCGTCGAGATTCCGCCCGAGCTCGCGAGCGACGACCTCGCCCATGCGCAGCGCCGTGCCGGAGGGGGCGTCGACCTTGAAGCGATGATGTGCCTCGATGACTTCCACGTCGTAGCCTTCGTCAAGGATACGGGCGGCCACCTCGAGGAGCTTGAACACGGCATTGACGCCAACGGCCATGTTCGGGGCGAACACCACCGGGACATCCTTCGCCACCGCGGCGATGGTCTCCTTTTCCGTCGCAGAGAAGCCGGTCGTGCCGATCACCATCGCCTTGCCGAGTTCGCGCGCGATGCCGAGATGGGCAAGCGTCCCTTCCGGACGGGTGAAATCGATCACGCAGTCGGCCGCGGCGATTGCGGCGCGAACGTCGTCCGTCACCACGACGCCGCAGGCGCTGCCGACCAGCTCGCCGGCATCGCGGCCGACGAAGGGCGCACCCGCCCTGTCGAACGCTGCAGCAAGGACAACCCCGCCGTCGTTCAGCACGGCCTCGATCAGCATCCGCCCCATGCGACCGGAAGCGCCTGCAATTGCAATACGTAAGGGATTCATTCAGTCAGATCCTGTGAGCGCAGCAAGAGAACGCCTTGCTACTGCTTGGCTGCGGGCGCGATCTCGATCACGCGGGAGCGCTCGGTCTGCACGGCAGCCGCCGCGGCCGGCGCGTCACCCGACTGGACGTCACCCGAAACCCGGTCGAGCTTGTCACCATCAAAGAAGACGCTGAGCACGCGGTGCTGAGGTTCGCCGCGCCCAGGGCGGAAGGTATAAACGTAATCCCAGCGATCGGCATGGAAGACGTCGGTCACGAGGGGCGTACCGAGAGCGAAACGCACCTGCTCACGCGTCATGCCCTTCTTGAGGCGTGCAACCATTTCCTGATCGACATAGTTACCCTGGCGTACGTCCACGCGATGGGGATTCAGCCGATCGGTCAGAGGGCTAAAGGAACAACCGGCCACGAGGCCCGCGACGGCGACAACCGCCGGAAGAATCAATACGCGCATGAATGGGGATCTTGGTCGTTGGCGCCGAACGGCGTATCTTTTTCAGACAAAGGCGAAAAAATATATCATACGTAGCCAGCAGCCACGCTGCCGCGCGAACTGCAAGCCAACAGAGCGACTATGTCAGAGAATTCGCAAAACCTAAAAAATATAGGCCTCAAGGCCACCTACCCGCGCCTGAAGATCCTCGATCTGTTCCAGACGTCGGACCTGCGGCACCTCACTGCCGAGGACGTGTATCGACTGCTGATGGCGGAAGGCATGGATATCGGACTTGCCACCGTCTACCGCGTCCTTACGCAGTTCGAGCAGGCAGGCCTGCTGGAGCGGCATTATTTCGAGTCCGGCAAGGCGGTCTTCGAACTGAAGGAAAGCGGCCATCACGACCATCTGGTCTGCGTGCAGTGCGGCAAGGTGGAAGAATTCTTCGACGCGGAAATCGAGCGGCGGCAGAACCAGATCGCGCAGGAGCGCGGTTTCGCGGTTCGCGAACACGCGCTGTACCTCTACGTCGATTGCCTAAGAAAGGACTGCCCGAATCGCAAGCTGGGGGGCTGACCCCCTCCCGACAAGGCTCCCGGAGGCTAGGAAGCCGCGCTTACCCCGAGCATTTCCGCCGCATGGCGGCGGGTGGTGTCCGTGATGTTGACACCCCCGAGCATGCGCGCGATCTCCTCGACCCGGCCTTCGGTTTCGAGCGGCGTGACGGCACTGACGACCTCGTTGCCGCGCTTCGACTTGGCGATGTTCCATTGCCAGTCGGCACACGCGGCGACCTGAGGGAGATGGGTGACGCAGAGCACCTGTCGTTCCCGGCCCAGCCGGTGCAGGAGCTTGCCGACAATTTCCGCCACGCCACCACCGATGCCGACATCGACTTCGTCGAAGATCAGCGTCGGCGTCGCGGAATCGCGACTCGTCATGACCTGGATCGCCAGGCCGATGCGCGACAGTTCGCCGCCCGAGGCAACCTTGGCCAAGGGGCGCAAGGGCTGACTCGGGTTGGCCGCGACGCGGAACTCGACCGTCTCTACGCCATGCACCGAGGGTGCACACGGTTCGAGCGCTACGGCAAACTGGCCGCCCGCCATCGCGAGCGTCTGCATCGCCTCGCTGACCTCGTGCGACAGGCGCTCGGCGGCCGGCCGACGCACCGCCGAGAGGCGTGATGCCGCCTGTTCGTAGGCCGCCCTGACCTGCGCTTCCTGCTCGGCAAGATGGACGGGATCCGCGCGCGCAACCAGCTCGTCGAGCTTCCGCGTCCAGTCGTCGAGCAAGTCCGGCAAGCCTTCGGGATCGACCCGATATTTGCGCGCGAGATCGGTCACGGCGCCGATGCGGCGCTCGATCTCGGCGAGGCGCTGTGGGTCGAGATCCAGCCGGTCGCGATAGCGGCGCAGCGCATGCAGTGCCTCGTCCGCCTGGATCGCCGCTCCGGAGAGCAGCTCCCGCACGTCGCCCAACCCCGGATCGATGTCGGCCATCGCGTCGACGCGCACGCTGATGTGCCGCAGCAGGGACGCAACTGCCGCCTCCCCGTCGCCCAACGTTGCCAGAGCCTCGTCCGCCCCTTCCATGAGGCCCGCCGCATGGGCCAGCCGCGCGTGCTCCTGATTGATCTCGGACCACTCGTCGGCATCGAACGCGAGGTTGCGCAACTCATCGATCTGCCACGCGAGCAGTTCGCGTTCGCGCTCGGAAGCGGCGGAGTCCTGCTCGGCCGTCCGTCGCAGCTCGACCAGCCGCTGCCACGCGCGAAAGCGCCCTGCGACCTCGCTCGCAAGGGCGACGGCACCGGCATGGGCATCGATCAGCCCACGCTGGGCATCGCTTCTGAGCAAGGCGTGGTGCGCATGCTGGCCATGGATGTCGGCCAGCCAGTCCCCCGCCTCGCGCAACTGCGCCTGGGTCACCGGCACGCCGTTGATCCACGCGCGCGATCGCCCCCCCGCCTCGACGACGCGCCGCAGGATCGCCATGCCCTCATCGGCCGGCAGATCCTGCGCGGCGATCCAGTCCGACAGACTGCCGTCTGCCGGAAGATCGAACTCGGCGGCAATGTCGGCCTTGTCGCGACCGGCGCGCACCGCAGCGGCATCGGCACGACCGCCCAGCGCGAGGCCCAGTGCGTCGAGCAGGATGGACTTGCCCGCGCCCGTCTCCCCCGTAAGAGTCCCGAAGCCCTCCTGGAATTCGAGTTCGAGGCGATCGACGATCACGAAATCACGGATGGTCAGGCGGCGGAGCATAGGCGTCGCAGGTGAAGATTCGAGGGAGGGAAGCCCATCAGGGCAGTCGCGGCGTGGCGCTCCAGTGGAGCTTTCCGCGCAGCATGGCGAAGTAACTGTAGCCTTCGGGGTGCAGGAAGCGCACCACCTTGGGCGAACGCGTGATCCGGACGACGTCGCCGGCATGCGCGTCGAACCGCGTCTGGCCGTCGAAATGGATGCGCGCGTCGTGAGGAGAAAGCAGCTCGATCTCGATCCGGCAGCTGTCGGGCAGCGTGATCGGCCGGGCGGTAAGGGCGTGCGGACACAGAGGCACGAGGGCGATGCCGCCGACCGTAGGGTGCAGGATCGGCCCGTTGGCGGACAGGGCGTATGCGGTGGACCCGGTCGGAGTCGTGATGATCATGCCGTCCGAACGCTGCGTGTACACGTATTCGCCGTCGATCGACAGATCGAACTCGATCATGCGACCGAGATCGCCCTTATTCACGACGACATCGTTGAACGCGAGTGTGTGAAACACCCGCTGCCCGCCGCGGACGACTTCGGCGTCGAGCATTGTGCGCGCCTCTTCGACATAGCGGCCGTCGAGGATTTCGGCGAGCTTGCTCAAGGCTTCCTTGCGCGGGATGTCGGTCAGAAAGCCCAGCCTGCCTTGGTTGATGCCGACCAGCGGGACGGCATGTTCGGACAACCGGCGGGCGGTGTTCAGCATCGTGCCGTCCCCCCCGAGCACCACAGCAAGATCGGCCTGTGCGCCGATCTCGTCATAGGTCACGGAGGCGAATTCCCCGACGAGCCCGATGGAACTTGCAGTACCCTGCTCGATCCATACAGCCAGCCCCCGTTCACGCAGGAAACTGGCGATCGAAAGGACCGCGCCGGCAACGTCCGGGCTCTGGTACTTGCCGATCAGGGCAATGGTATTAAAGCTGTGGCTCATGCCGCGGATTAAACCACAATCGCCGAGAACCTTGGCAGAGGCGCCGGCACTTCCATAGAATCGGGGAAATAACTTCTTACCGTCATGAAACCGCTCGACCCGCGCTCCCAGATTCTGCTCAAGACCCTAATCGAACGCTACATCGTGGAAGGGCAGCCGGTGGGCTCGCGTGCGCTGTCGCGTTACTCGGGCCTCGAACTGTCGCCCGCGACGGTACGCAACGTGATGAGCGACCTCGAGGAGATGGGCTTCATCGCGAGCCCCCACACTTCGGCCGGGCGCATTCCCACGGCACTCGGCTACCGCTTCTTCGTCGACTCGCTGCTGACCGTGCAGCCGCTGGAGCAGGCGCAATTGCGCGAGCTCAAGGGACATCTGCAACCCGACCAGCCTCAGCGCCTGATCAGCTCCGCGTCGCACCTGCTATCCGAGCTGACACAGTTCGCGGGAGTCGTCGTTTCGCCGCATCGCGACCTGATCAAGATCCGCCAGATCGAATTCATCAGCCTGTCGGAAAACCGCATCCTGCTGATCATCGTCACCACCGCAGGCGACGTGCAGAACCGCATCATCCATACGCGGCGCTCGTACTCGCCCTCCGAGTTGGTCGAAGCTGCGAACTATCTCACCGAACACTGCGCCGGACAGGGGTTCGACGACATCCGCACACGCATCCGGGCGGAGCTGAAGCAGTTGCGCAGCGACATGAGCGAGCTGATGAATGCGGCGGTCGAAACCGGCAGCGCCGCCGCCGAGGACGACAGTTCCCGCTATGTGCTGTCGGGCGAGACCAATCTGCTCGATGTCGAGGACCTGTCGTCGAACATGGCGCAGTTGCGCGAGCTGTTCAAGCTGTTCGAGCAGAAGACCGGACTCATCCAGCTCCTCGACCTGTCCAATCGCGCCCAGGGGGTTCAGATCTTCATCGGCGACGAATCGGGACTGGCGCAGCTCGACGGCTGCAGCGTCGTCACCGCCGGTTATGAGGTCAACGGCCGCCTCGTCGGCTCCGTCGGCGTGATCGGACCGACGCGCATGGCTTATGATCGCGTGATTCCCATCGTCGACATCACGGCTCGCCTGCTTTCGAACGCGCTGTCGAACGCGAACTGAGCGGCGCGCCGCAATCACAGAAGGATCAGCATGGCCCGTTACTGGCCCGAACCCGCCTGGACACACGGCACGGCCGCGCGCACGGGCGTATTGCTCGTCAACCTCGGCTCCCCCGAGGCCCCCACCGCCGCGGCCGTTCGCCCATACCTGAAGCAGTTTCTGTCCGACCCGCGGGTTGTCGAGATCCCCGCCCCGGTCTGGTGGCCCATCCTCAACGGCATCATCCTGAACACCCGCCCGCGGAAGTCCGCCGCGAAATACGCGACGATCTGGATGGCCGAAGGGTCACCGCTGAAAGTGCATACCGAGCGTCAGACGAAGCTGCTTGCAGGCTACCTTGGCCATCGCGGTAACGCGGGTCTGCAGGTCGAATGGGCGATGCGCTACGGTTCGCCCTCGGTGCCGGACGTGCTGAACCGCATGAAGGCTGACGGCTGCAATCGCATCCTGATCGTGCCGATGTATCCGCAATATGCCGCCAGCACGACTGCAAGCGTGCTGGACGAAGTCGCGAACTGCTTCGCACACTGGCGCAACCAGCCCGAAATCCGCTACGTGCGCAATTTCCACGACCATCCGGGCTATATCGCGGCGCTCGCCCAGAGCGTGCGCGACCACTGGATGAGGAACGGCGAAGGCGACAAGCTGGTCTTGAGCTTCCACGGCATCCCGCGGCGATCGCTCGACCTCGGCGACCCCTATCACTGCGAGTGCCACGTGACGGCACGCCTTCTCGCCAAGGAACTCAGGCTGACGGACGACCGCTGGCAACTGACCTTCCAGTCGCGCTTCGGCAAGGCCGAATGGCTCAAACCCTACACCCAACCAACGCTCGAAGCGATGGCGCGCCAGGGCGCGGAGCGTGTCGACGTGATGTGTCCGGGCTTTCCGGCGGACTGCCTGGAGACGCTCGAGGAAATCGCAATGGAATGCCGCCATGCGTTCCTGTCGTGCGGCGGGAAGGAATTCCACTACATCCCGTGCCTGAACGAGCGTGACGACTGGATCACGGCACTGACCGACATCGTGCGCGACAACCTCGGCAACTGGCTGACCCACCCGTCCGCTGGACCACAGGAACTCGCCGCCAGCGCCCAGCGCGCGCGCATTGCCGGAGCGACGTGCTGACTATGGATCCGCGACTCAAGCTCGCGCTGCGCTGGTTGCTGAACGCGCTCGCCTTGATGCTCCTGCCCGAGATCATCGACGGCCTGAGGGTGGAGAGCTACACGGCCGCGCTCGTGACCGCGCTGCTGCTCGGCCTGATCAACGCACTGATCCGGCCGCTGCTGATCCTCATCACGCTGCCGATCACGATCCTGACGCTCGGCCTGTTCACGCTGATCATCAACGCCTTCCTGTTCTGGGGGGTTTCGGGACTCGTCAGTGGCGTGCATGTCGCCGATTTCTGGACGGCATTCTGGAGCGCCCTGCTCTACAGCCTGCTCACTTCGCTCGTCAATATCGCACTCGCCGACTCGAAGGATGCCCGCATCCGGGTGCGGTTCCGGCATCACCGCGACTGACCGCGGCCCGCAACGGGCCAAGGCGACGGGGCATATACGAAAAGTGACGCAGCAGGCTGAAGTTTTGCCGAAATCTGCCGTTAAAACCTGCGCTTAAGTGGGTCGCAGGGGACCGTCATGAAAATCGCATCGGCAGACGTGCAGCTACAGGCTTCGCACCTATCCTTCAGTCGCCGCGAGGTCTCCGAGCGGCTCGAGATGTGGGTCGGCGAGCGTCCCGCCGGAGCGGGGCGGAACAACGGCATCGTCACCATCACAAGCGCGGGCGTGCGACCCGAGGTGGAGATTTCCAGGGATGCCCTTGCGGCCCAAGAGGCCGAGGCTGCGGAGAGCAATTCCGGGGAAGACGGCCTCGACCCGCGGTTCCGCTTCCTCAAGCACCTGATCGAGGCACTGACGGGGCGCGCGATCCACACCCTGCAGTCAAGCGATTTCCACGCCGATCAGGCCACAGCGGCAGTCATCGAACAGCCGCCCGCCGAAGGCCGCCGCGCGGACGGCCCGCGACGCGCCGGATTCGGCATCGAGTACGACTTTCGCTCGGTGTCTCAGGAATACGAATACACGAGCTTCGAAGCCGCGGGCGTTGTCAGGACCACTGACGGCCAGGAAATCCGCTTCAATCTGGAACTGGAGATGGAACGCGCGTATGCCGAAACCTCGAACGTCCAGGTGCGTCTTGGCGATGCGCGCGTAAAGGACCCGCTGGTGCTCGATTTTGCCGGCACGTCCGCCCAGCTTTCAGACGTGCGTTTCGCCTTCGACCTCGATGCCGACGGCCAGACCGAAGACGTGCCGATGCTCGGCGGTGGTCGCGGCTACCTCGCCATCGACCGCAATGTTAACGGCCGCATCGACGACGGCAGCGAACTTTTCGGGCCGACGACCGGCGACGGGTTTGCCGAACTGGCAGCGCTCGATACGGACGGCAGCGGCTGGATCGATGAAGCTGACACGAAATTCGCGGATCTCCGCATCTGGACACCAACTGCCGACGGCACCGGCAGCGTCGTGACGGCGACGGAAGCCGGCGTCGGCGCACTCTATCTGGGGAGGGTCGCCACGCCATTCGAGTTGCGCGGAGCAGCGAACGACACACTCGGCGTAATGCGCTCCACCAGCCTCTATCTGCGGGAGGACGGCACCACCGGCACCGTCAGCCAGATCGACCTGAGCGTGTAGGCCTGCGGTAACCGGGGGTTCAGTCCTCGACCAGCTGCAGGTCGAGCCCGGAGGCCGTGAACTTGCTGACCATTGCCGGCTCGCCGTCTGCCGAGAGTTCACGCAGCGCTTCGCCGAGGCGCCGGACGGCGATCGTCGCCAGCATCGTGCGGAACAGCTCGCGCAACTCGTCGGTTGCGAGCGCCAACGCGGAAGGATTGACTTCGAGATAAGTCGTCGGATTCACCGAGGCAACCGTCGTCATGTGGCGATGCCGGACGCTGTCGAGCCACGCGATCTCGCCGAACACCTCCCCTGCGCCGAGTTGGCTCACACGGCGGCCATCGACCGACACCTCCACCTCGCCATCGACGACAACGCCGAAGCGCTGGTCCGCATCTTCCTCGCGAATCAACGTCGTCGCGCAATCGACGACGCGCCACGCAGAAATGCGCAACACCTCCCACAGCTCGATGTCATCGAACTCGGTAAAGAACGCCAGTTTGCGCAGCAGTGAGAAGCGGCTGGTGTCGGGCGGCACATAGGTATCGTCGACCAGCTGATAGCGCACCGCCGACAGCTCCTTGGCAAACTCGGCACCGTTCTTGTAGCGCGAATACAGATCCTTTTCGAGCGCCTTGCGGATCACGGCATCGATCTGCTCGGGCAACTCGGGATTGAGCTGCGAGACGCGCGGCGGATCGGCATTGATGATCTTGTAGATCAGCTGCGCCGGATTGCTCGCCCGGAAAGGCAGTCGTCCGGTGAGAAGATTGAACAGCACGACCCCGAGCGAATAAAGATCGGTCTTCTGGTTGAGCTGATAGCCCTTGATCTGCTCCGGACTCATGTAGGCCGGCGAACCGACGCCCATGATGAAGGTCGAGTCCGACTCCACCTTCTTGCTGATGTTCAGCGCGAGGCCGAAGTCGGTGATCTTCACATTGTCCTGATCATCGACGAGGATGTTCGCCGGCTTGATGTCGCGATGGACGATGCCCTGCCGATAGGCGTAGTCGAGCGCCATGCAGCACTTGAACACGATCCCGATCGCCCGGTGCACCGGCAGCATGCGCTCGAAGCTGCAATAGCGCTCGAGCGATTCTCCCGGGAAATACTCCATGACGACGTAGGCCTGCTCGGCTTCGATCACGACGTCGTGTACGTGGATGATGTGCGGATGATCGAGGCGCGTCGAGACGGCCCTTTCCGCCTTGAGCAACTTCAGCAGGCGCCGGTTCCACTTCGACTCGTCCTTCGACTTGTCGTTGAAACGGATCAGCTTGACGGCGACCGGCACCGGCCAATCGGCGGACTCCGCCATATAGACGATCGCCGTCGCACCGCGCCCCACCTCCTTCACGATGCGGTACTTCCCGATTGTCAGCGGCATCTCGCTCATGTGTGATCCGGCCCCAGCCTCTCGCGCGACTTTCAAGTCGCCGTTCGGACTTTAATCCTGACATATGCGGGCGCGCACGGGCAACCCGACAATTATTTGTAACCGCCCCCTTGAAACGGGAACACCCGGCCCAATCTCCCGCCCGTCGAACGAACACAGGGAGTTCCACCCCATGCAGGAAAACAAGCCCTCCGCCGAGGCCCCCGAAGAGCTGCTGCAGGCCACCGCAGAACAATCCGGCAACGCCCCCCAGAGCGAAGCGACCGCCGAGCCCGCGGGCGACACGATGCCCAGCCTCGAGGAAACGCTGCGCCAGGCTGAACTGAAGGCCGCCGAGCACCACGATGCCTGGCTGCGGGCCAAGGCCGAGGGCGAAAACATCCGGCGGCGTGCGCAGGAAGACATCGCCAAGGCATCGAAGTTCGCCGCGGAAAAGTTCGCAAATGCCATGCTACCCGTCAAGGACAGCCTCGAGGCTGCCCTGGCGACGGAAAGCCAGACGATCGAAAGCCTGCGCGAGGGCGTCGAGCTGACCCTGAAGCAGCTCACCGCCGCCTTTCAGAACGCCGGCGTAACGGACGAGAACCCGGTCGGCAGCAAGTTCGACCCCAACCGCCACCAGGCCATCGCGATGGTCGAGGCCGACGGCGAACCGAACACCGTGGTGAGCGTCCTGCAGAAGGGCTACCTGCTGCACGAGCGCGTGCTGCGTCCGGCAATGGTAACCGTCTCCAAGGGCAAGAGTGCCTGAGTTCGGGACGCCACTTGAAATCGGCGACGACACCCCTAACTAACTGACAACGCAATCCGGCAAGCCGAGGCCCCGAGCGGAGCGAACCGCCCGCCTCCCCGGCTTCCCCCTCACCCGAAAGGAACTGACATGGGCAAGATCATCGGCATCGACCTCGGCACCACCAACAGCTGCGTTTCCGTGATGGAAAGCGGCAAGCCCAAGGTCATCGAAAACTCCGAAGGCGCACGCACGACGCCGTCGATCGTCGCGTATGCGGAGGACGGCGAAATCCTGACCGGCGCACCGGCGAAACGTCAGGCGGTCACGAACGCAAGGAACACCCTGTTCGCAGTGAAGCGCCTGATCGGCCGCCGCTTCGAGGAAAAGGAAGTGCAGAAGGACATCGACCTGATGCCCTTCACGATCGCCAAGGCCGACAACGGCGACGCCTGGGTCGAAGTGCGCGGCAAGAAGATCGCCCCGCCGCAGGTCTCGGCCGAAGTGCTGCGCAAGATGAAGAAGACCGCCGAGGACTACCTCGGCGAGGAAGTCACCGAAGCCGTCATCACCGTGCCGGCCTACTTCAACGACAGCCAGCGCCAGGCAACCAAGGACGCCGGCCGCATCGCCGGCCTCGAAGTCAAGCGCATCATCAACGAGCCGACGGCCGCGGCGCTCGCCTTCGGCATGGACAAGAAGCCGGGCGACTCGAAGATCGCGGTGTATGACCTCGGCGGCGGCACCTTCGACATCTCGATCATCGAGATCGCCGACATCGACGGCGAACACCAGTTCGAAGTGCTCGCGACCAACGGCGACACCTTCCTCGGCGGCGAAGACTTCGACCAGCGCCTGATCGACTACATCGTCACCGAATTCAAGAAGGATCAGGGCGTCGATCTCAAGAACGACGTGCTCGCGCTGCAGCGTCTGAAGGAAGCGGCCGAAAAGGCCAAGATCGAGCTGTCCTCGTCGCAGCAAACCGAAGTCAACCTGCCCTACATCACTGCCGACGCGTCCGGTCCGAAGCACCTCGCGGTCAAGATCACGCGCGCGAAGTTCGAATCGCTCGTCGAGGACCTCGTGCAGCGCACGATCGAGCCGTGCCGGGTCGCGCTGAAGGACGCCGGCGTCAAGATCAGCGACATCGACGACGTGATCCTCGTCGGCGGCCAGACGCGCATGCCGAAGGTGCAGGAGAAGGTGAAGGAGTTCTTCGGCAAGGAGCCGCGCAAGGACGTGAATCCGGACGAAGCTGTCGCCGTCGGCGCCTCGATCCAGGGCGGCGTGCTGCAGGGCGAAGTCAAGGACGTGCTGCTGCTCGACGTCACCCCGCTGTCGCTGGGTATCGAGACCCTCGGCGGCGTCATGACCAAGCTGATCCAGAAGAACACCACGATCCCGACCAAGGCCTCGCAGGTGTTCTCGACCGCGGACGACAACCAGAATGCCGTGACGATCCACGTGCTGCAAGGCGAGCGCGAGATGGCCGCCGGCAACAAGAGCCTCGGCCAGTTCAACCTGTCCGACATCCCGCCCGCGCCGCGCGGCATGCCGCAGATCGAGGTCACCTTCGACATCGACGCAAACGGCATCCTGCACGTATCGGCCAAGGACAAGGCCACCGGCAAGGAGAACAAGATCAAGATCCAGGCCAATTCGGGCCTCTCGGACGACGAGATCCAGCGCATGGTGCAGGACGCCGCCGCGCACGCCGAAGAGGACAAGAAGGCCCACGAACTGGTCGACGCGCGCAACCAGTGCGACGCACTGGTGCATTCGGTGAAGAAGTCGCTCACCGAGTACGGCGACAAGATCGATGCTGACGAGAAGGCCAAGATCGAAACCGCGATCAAGGAAGCCGAGGAGTCGTTGAAGAGCAACGACAAGGCCACGATCGAAGCCAAGACCCAAGCCCTCGCGATGGCGAGCCAGAAGCTCGGCGAACAGATGTACGCCCAGACCCAAGGCGCCGAAGCCGGCGCAGCGGGTGACGCAGGCGGCGCGTCGGGTGGATCGAAGGCAGCCGACGCCGACGTCGTGGACGCCGAGTTCACCGAAGTCAAAGACAAGAAGTGATCGCTCGCCGGACGGCGAGATGATGGCCGAGCCGACGCCGGAGCAGCATTTCCGGCAGGCTCGGCCTTTGCATGACAGGGAGGCCCGCGCGGCCACCCCAGCCTGAGCGACAGGAAATGGCAACGAAACGGGATTACTACGACGTACTGGGTGTCAATCGCGACGCCTCGGACGACGAAATCAAGAAGGCCTACCGCAAGCTGGCCATGAAGCACCATCCGGACCGCAATCCGGACAACAAGGACGCCGAGGACAAGTTCAAGGAGGCCAAGGAAGCCTACGAGATGCTCTCCGACGCACAGAAGCGCGGCGCCTACGACCGCTACGGCCACGCCGGCGTCGATCCATCGGCCGGCGCGGGGCCGGGCGGCCAGGGCTTCGACGGTTTTTCCGACGCGTTTTCGGACATCTTCGGCGACATCTTCGGTGGCGGCGGTCGCGGCCGCTCGAATGTCTATCGCGGCGCAGACCTGCGCTACAACCTCGAGATCTCGCTGGAAGAAGCCGCACGCGGCGCGGAAAAAACGATCCGCATTCCGACCGTCGAGGAGTGCGATACCTGCCACGGCAGCGGCGCAAAGCCCGGCACCCAGCCCAAGCCCTGCCCCACCTGCGGCGGCGCGGGCCAGGTGCGCATCCAGCAGGGCTTCTTCTCGATCCAGCAGACCTGCCCGAAGTGCCACGGCACCGGCCGCATCATCCCCGACCCCTGCCGCGACTGCGGCGGCGCCGGTCGCGTGAAGCGCCAGAAGACGCTCGAAGTGAAGATTCCCGCCGGCATCGACGAAGGCATGCGCCTGCGCCATGCGGGCCACGGCGAGCCCGGCGTCAATGGCGGCCCTCCGGGCGACCTCTACGTCGAGATCCACATCCGGCAGCACTCGGTGTTCCAGCGCGATCACGACGACCTGCACTGCGAGATGCCGATCAGCTTCACGACCGCCGCGCTGGGCGGAGAGATCGAGATCCCGACACTCGAGGGCATGGCACGCCTCAAGATCCCGGCCGAGACGCAGAGCGGGCGGGTCTTCCGCCTGCGCGGCAAAGGCATCCGCAACGTGCGATCGCAGGCGCACGGCGACCTGCTGTGTCACGTCGTCGTCGAGACCCCGGTGAACCTTACCGAGCGTCAGAAGGAGCTGCTGCGGGAATTCGAGGAAGTGTCACGCGGCGATGCCGATCGCCACAACCCCAAGGCCAAGTCCTGGATGGACAAGGTGAAGGAGTTTTTCGGCGGCTGACGCCGCGCACGGATCGCTCGCGCGGCGGGAAACTGCGGCGCAAGCGATCCGAACCCGCTTGCCGCCGTCCGTTTGCGCCCCGCATCGCGGGGCGCAAACCCATCAAGCGCTTACGCGCGCCGCCACAGGGTCCCCTGCGGTGTATCCTCGAGCGCGATGCCCTGCGCCAGCAAATCGGCACGAATCCGGTCCGCTTCGGCAAAATTTCTCGCCTTCTTGGCCTGAGCGCGCTGCTCGATCAGCGCCGCGATCTCGTCCGCCTCGTCACCTCCTGTTTCCGAGGTGCCGCCCTGAAGGAAGGCAAGGGGATCGCGGCCAAACAGGCCCAGCACCCCACCCAGGCCCTTCAGCTGTGCCGCCATGACTGCCGAGCCGCTGCGGTTCGCCTCGTTCGCGAGATCGAACAGCACGGCGACCGCCTCGGCGGTATTGAAGTCGTCGTCCATCGCTTCGCGGAAACGCCGCGCGTGCGCCTCCTCCCAATCGACCGGCACATCCGCCGGCGCGACGTTGCGCAGGGCCGTGTACAAGCGCGTGAGAGCCTGACGGGCATCCTCGAGATGCGTGTCCGAATAATTAAGCGGACTGCGATAGTGAGCGCGCAGGATGAAGAAGCGCACCACCTCGGCGTCGTACTTTTTCAGCACGTCGCGGATCGTGAAGAAATTGCCGAGCGACTTCGACATCTTCTCGTCATCGACGCGAACGAAGCCGTTGTGCATCCAGTAGTTCACGAAGGTGTGCCCGTGGGCACCCTCCGACTGCGCGATTTCGTTTTCATGGTGCGGGAACTGCAGATCCTGGCCACCACCGTGGATGTCGAAATGATCGCCGAGCAGGTCCGAGCTCATCGCGGAGCATTCGATGTGCCAGCCGGGGCGCCCCTCGCCCCACGGCGACGCCCACTTCACCTCCGCCGGCTCTTCGGTGCGTGCATGCTTCCACAGCACGAAATCGAGCGGATCCTGCTTCTCGCCCGCAATCTCCACACGCTCGCCCGCGCGCAACTCGTCGAGAGACTTGCCCGACAGCTTGCCGTAGCCGTCGAACTTGCGCACCGAATAGCACACGTCGCGGCTCTCGGCGACGTAAGCGAGCCCCTTGTGGTGCAGCCGCTCGATCAGGGATTGCATCTGTCCCACGTACTCCGTCGCACGCGGCTCATGGTCGGGTCGCATCACGCCGAGCGCGTCAGCATCCTCGTGCATCGCGGCGATGAAGCGGTCAGTCAGCAAACGGATCGATTCGCCGTTCTCACCCGCACGACGAATGATTTTGTCATCGATATCCGTAATGTTTCTGACATAAACGAGATCGAGCCCGCTCGCCCGCAACCAGCGCGCGACCATGTCGAACACAACCATTACGCGAGCATGACCTAGATGGCAAAAATCATACACAGTCATGCCGCAGACATACATCCGAACCTTTCCGGGCTCGATCGGAACGAAGATTTCTTTCTTTCGCGTCAGTGTGTTGTGGATCTGAAGCATGGCATTTTCCGCAAGACGGCACAGAAAGACAGCATTCGACGGAACGGCATTCCGCGCAAGAGCGGGGCGCAATCCGGAAAGCGTCGGGGAGGACCGTCACGTTCGCACCGGCACTACTACCCCGCCGTGATGCGGCTCCCGTTATTTGATAGAATGTTGCGTTAAATCCGCGTGGATCAACGGAAACCGAGCGATTCTAACACAATGAACATGCGTCCCAATTCAGCCCTGGCCGTGATGGCCCTCATCCTCGGCCTTGGCTTGGCTCCGCTGCTGCATGCGGCCGACAACGTCGCCCAGATTCAGTCGCTCGTGAATCAGGGTCAGCATGCGCAGGCGCTGGCAATGGCCGACCGGGTGCTCGCAAGCAACGCCAAGGAACCGCAGGCGCGTTTCCTCAAGGGAATCGCACTCACCGAGCTCAACCGCCCGGACGAAGCCGTCGCGGTATTCCAGAAGCTCACCGAGGACTTCCCCGAACTGCCGGAGCCCTATAACAACCTCGCCGTCCTGTACGCGCAGCAGCGCCAGTACGACAAGGCGCGCTCAGCCCTCGAAATGGCGATCCGCACCCACCCGAGCTATGCGACCGCACACGAGAACCTCGGCGACGTCTACGCACGTCTAGCGAGTCAGGCCTACGACAAGGCTCTGCAACTCGACTCGGCGAACACGGCAGCACAGTCGAAGCTTGCGTTGATCCGCGAAATGATGTCGTCCGGTTCGCGCACCCGCGTTGCGGGGCCGGCCACGCCGACACGCACTGCCGCCGTGGCGCCGGCTGCGGCACCCGCAACTGCGCCGGCGCCCGTCGCTGTCGCAGCAGCACCTGCCACGCCGGCGCCGACGCCCACCACTCCCCCTGCAGCCAAGCCGGCGACACCGGCCGCGGCGGCGGCCGCGGCAGCATCGCCCGCGCCGGCAGCAGCAGCGCAAACCACCCGCGCAGCAGCACCGGAAACCGCGCCCCCCGCTGCCGACACTGGCGCCGAACGCGAAGCGCTGCAGACGGTCGAAGCGTGGGCCAAGGCATGGTCGCGCAAGGACGTGAAGGCTTATCTCGGCTACTACGACAAGGAGTTCCGTACACCTGGCGGCGTGTCCCGCAAGGCGTGGGAAGACGAGCGCGAGCAGCGCGTCGGCAAGCCGGGTCGCATCGCCGTCGAGATCGAAAAGCCGAATACGAAGGTCGAAGGCGAGGTGGCAACGGTACGTTTCCGTCAGAACTACGAGTCCGCCGGCTTCACTTCCAGCACGACCAAGACGCTCGAACTCGTCAAACGCAACGGTTCGTGGCGCATCCGCCAGGAGCGCGTCGGAGGATGAAGGGAATGACATTCGGACGAACGCTGTTCGCCCGACTGCTGGCAACACTGGTCACGGCGACCCTGCCGCTCGTGGCCGCCGGCGCGCCTGCCCCGCGCGGCATCTCCGACTCAGGCCCGGATGCGTCGCTCGACTACGTCTTCGCCGAAATCGAAGCGAACCGGCTCGACACAGCACTCGAACGAACCGAGGAAGTGCTGCGCGCCTACCCCAATTTCCGGCTTGCCCATCTGATCAAGGGCGACCTGTTGCTGGCCCGCGCCAAGCCCATCTCGACATTCGGCAACGCGCCCGCGCCCGCCGAGCGGGTCAATGAGTTGCGCGACGAAGCCATCGCGCGTCTGCGCGCTTATCGCGAGCGACCCGCAGCGGCGAGCTACATCCCGCGCTACCTCCTGCAGATGGGGCCGGACCAGCGCTTCGCGGTCGTCGTCGACACCAAGCGCGCACGCCTGTACGTATACGCCAACGAGGGCGGAAAGCCGCGCTTCGTCGCCGACTACTACATCAGTCACGGCAAGGCCGGCACGGACAAGCGCGTCGAGGGCGACAACAAGACTCCGCTCGGCGTGTATGAAGTGACCTCCTTCATCGAGCAGGCCAAGCTGCCGGACCTTTACGGCAGCGGCGCCTTCCCGATCAATTACCCCAATGAGTGGGACCGCCGTCTCGGCCGCACCGGGCACGGAATCTGGCTACACGGAACGCCGAGCAACACCTACGCCCGCCCGCCGCTCTCTTCCGAGGGTTGCGTCACGCTCGCGAATCAGGACTTTCTCAAGCTTTCGAACTTCGTTCAGCCCGGTCTGACACCGGTGATCATCAGCAACGAGATCGAATGGCTGTCGCTTGACGACTGGCAAGCCGAACGCCGCAACCTGCAGTTGGCGATCGAAGACTGGCGCCGCGACTGGGAAAAAACCGGCGACGTGGGCCGGTACCTCTCCCACTATTCGAAGGACTTCCGCAGCGACACCCAGAATCTCGCGGAATGGTCGGAACAGAAGCGCAAGATCGCTACCAGCCGCGAATGGATCAAGGTGCGCCTCGACAAATTGAGCATGTTCCGGAATCCGGGGCGCGACGACATTGTGGTCGTGACCTTCGAACAGGATTATCGCAGTGACGACCTGTCGGACCGTGTCCGCAAGCGCCAGTACTGGCTCAAGGAAGGCGGTCGCTGGAAGATCGTCTATGAAGGCAAGGCCTGACGGCCGTCAGATAATTTCACTCCCGAACGGAAGCTCGACATGAAGCGCTTTTTCGTAAGCCTGTCCCTTTTCATCTGGTGCGCCGTCGCACAGGCCGCCAATCCCGTTGTCGAAATGCGCACCAACCAGGGGACGATCCTCCTCGAACTGTTTGCGGACAAGGCGCCCAAATCGGTAGAGAGTTTCCTCGAGTACGCGAAGAGCGGCCACTACAACGGCACGATCTTTCACCGCGTCATCGACGGTTTCATGATCCAGGGTGGAGGCTTCGACGGATCACTGAGCCAGAAGCCCACGCGCGCACCGATCGAGAACGAAGCCAAGAACGGCCTACGCAACGAAACGGGCACGCTCGCAATGGCACGGACCTCCGACCCCCATTCCGCCACCTCGCAGTTCTTCATCAACCTCATCGACAACAGCTTCCTCGACTACCCGTCGCGCGACGGCTGGGGTTATGCGGTGTTCGGCAAGGTCACGAGCGGCATGGACGTCGTGCAGAAGATCGGCAAGACGCGCACCGGTGTCGTTCGCGGCATGCGCGACGTCCCGGCCGAACCGATAGTCATCGAATCGGTCCGCCTCATTGAGGCTGCCAAGACCGGTCAAACCAAGTAACGAGCCCCAAGGAGCCCCACATGGCAGTCAAGCTTCATACGAATCACGGCACGATCACCCTCGAACTCGACGCCGACAAGGCACCTGAGACGGTCAAGAACTTCCTGGACTACGTCAGCGCCGGCCACTACGACAACACGATCTTTCATCGCGTGATCAAGAACTTCATGATCCAGGGCGGCGGTTTCGAGCCCGGCATGAAGCAGAAGCCCACCCGCGAAGAGATCAAGAACGAGGCCGACAACGGCCTGAAGAACCTCACGGGCACGATCGCGATGGCCCGCACCCAGGCGCCCCACTCTGCCACGGCGCAGTTCTTCCTCAACGTTGTCGATAACGACTTCCTCAATTTCCGCTCGCCGGATACCCAGGGTTGGGGCTACTGCGTTTTCGGCCGCGTCACCGAAGGCATGGACGTCGTGAACAGCATCCGCGCGGTGCGTACGGGTTCGAGCGGTTTCCACCAGGACGTGCCGGTCGAGGACGTCATCATCGAACGCGCCGAAATCGTCTGATTTCGCCGGGCCGACCTGTTTCAGCATTCCGAACGCGCATGTCAGCCCTCTTCATCGCGGATCTGCATCTCGCGGACCAGTGCCCGGACAATACCCGCGCGCTCCTCGACCTGCTTGCAGGGCAGGCGCGCGAGGTGGGCTCGCTGTACATCCTCGGAGATCTGTTCGAGTACTGGGCCGGTGACGATGATCGCGATTCGCCGCTGAATCGCGAGGTCGGCGAGGCCCTTGCGAGACTCGCGGCACGGGGTACGCAGATCGGCTTTGTGGCCGGAAACCGCGACTTCCTCGTCGGCGAGCACTTTGCCCGCCATGCCGGCCTGATCATCCTCGCGGATCCGACGGTAGTCGATCTCGACGGCCGGCGGGTGCTGCTCACCCACGGCGACAGCCTGTGCACCGACGATCATGCATACCAGGCTTTCCGGCAACAGGTCCGCGACCCGCAGTGGCAGAGAGCATTTCTTTCCCGCCCCCTCGAAGAACGCAAGTTGGTGATCGAGGGCCTGCGCCGGCACAGCGAAACGGCCAAACAGGAGAAGGCGCAGGAGATCATGGATGTGAATACGGCAGCCGTGGACGCCCTGCTGCGAGCACACGACTACCCGACGCTCATCCACGGCCACACGCACCGGCCGGCACGCCATCTACATCAGGTGGACGGCCGCGCCTGCGAGCGCTGGGTCCTCTCCGACTGGCGGGGAACGGCGAGTTGGCTGCTTTGGGACGGAACGGACTTCCGCTCCGGCCCTTGAGGAAATTCGGCCGGCCGGAAGGCGAGCGCCGCCGCGAAGACGGTCAGCCCGCCAAGCCGCGCGCGAGATCCGCGCGCAAATCCTCCACCGCCTCCAGGCCGACAGCGATCCGCAGCAACCCCTCGGTAATGCCTGCCGCGGCGCGCGCTTCGGCGCTGATGCGCCCATGCGTCGTGGACGCCGGATGGGTGATGGTGGTCTTGGCGTCACCAAGATTCGCGGTGATCGAGATCATGCGCGTCGAATCCACGACCCGCCACGCGCCCTCACGCCCTCCGGCGACCTCGAAGCTGACGATCGCCCCACCGGACTTCTGCTGCCGCATCGCGAGTTCGTGCTGCGGATGGGAGGCCAGGCCGGGGTAATACACCCTCTCGACACCCGCTTGCTGCTCGAGCCAGCGCGCCAGTTCGATCGCGGTCGCCGACTGTGCCTCCATGCGGATGCGCAGCGTTTCCAGCCCCTTCAGGATCACCCACGCATTGAAGGGCGAAATCGACGGTCCTGCCGTGCGCAGGAATTTCAGCACTTCGTCTACGATGACTTTCTTGCCAACCACTGCACCACCGAGCACCCGACCCTGACCATCCAGGTACTTCGTCGCGGAATGCACGACGACGTCGGCCCCCAGCTCAAGCGGGCGCTGCAGCGCAGGGGTGCAGAAACAATTGTCGACCGCGAGGATCGCACCGCAGGCATGTGCGATCTCTGCCACGGCGGCGATGTCGATGACCTCGGTGAGGGGATTCGACGGCGTCTCGATGAAGAACAGCCGCGTGCGCGCCTTGATCGCAGCGCGATAGGCATCCTGGTCGGTCGCGGGCACGAAGGTCGTCTCGATGCCGAACTTCGCGAGGATCGTCCCGAAGAGCTGCTGCGTCGCCCCAAAAAGCCCCATCGACGCGACCACGTGGTCACCGGCCTGCAGGGTCGCCATGGCGAGTGACAGGATCGCGGACATGCCCGATGCGGTGGCGACGCAGGCTTCGCCGCCTTCAAGGGCGGAGAGACGCTGCTGCATCGCCGTCACGGTCGGATTCGTGAAGCGTGCGTAGACGTTGCCCTCGTCCGCGCCCGAGAAGCGGGCCGCGGCCTGCGCGGCGCTCTCGAAGACGAAGCTCGACGTGAGATAGAGGGCTTCGCTGTGTTCATTGAACTGGCTGCGCGCGATGCCGGCGCGCACCGCCAGGGTGTCGAACTCGTATTCGCTCATTTCCGCTCGGTTGTCCCGCTCAGTTGTCCTGAGTGCCGACCAGGTTCAGGTCGAGTTGTCCGCCTTCGCCGTCATCACCCGATTTGTTCTCGCCCCGCTGGTTCTCGACGCCGTTCAGGTATTCGGGTGTGATGTCTCCGGTTACGTAGGAACCGTCGAAACAGGACGTCTCGAAGAACTTGATCGCGGGATTGACCGCCCGCACGGCAGCCTTGAGATCGGCGATGTCCTGATAGATCAGTCCGTCCGCTCCAATGACGCGACAGATCTCTTCCTCGTTGCGGTCGGCTGCGATCAGTTCGGTTCGGGTCGGCATGTCGATGCCGTACACGTTCGCATAGCGAACCGGCGGCGCCGCAGAAGCGAGGTACACCTTCACGGCGCCGGCGTCGCGGGCCATGGTGACGATCTCGCGGCTGGTGGTGCCGCGGACGATCGAGTCATCGACCAACAGCACCTTCTTGCCCTTGAATTCCTGCGGGATGGTGTTGAGCTTCTGGCGCACCGACTTACGCCGGGTGGCTTGGCCGGGCATGATGAAGGTGCGCCCAATGTAGCGGTTCTTCACGAAGCCTTCGCGGTACGGGAGGTTCAGCCGGTGCGCCATCTCCATCGCAGCGGGACGGCTGGAATCGGGGATGGGGATCACGACGTCGATGTCCGCGTGCGGCACGACGCGCTTGAGCTTGTCGGCGAGGAATTCGCCCATCTTCACGCGCGACTCGTATACGGACACCCCGTCGATCACCGAATCCGGACGCGCAAGGTACACGAACTCGAACATGCACGGCGCTTCGACGGTCTTCTCCGCGCACTGGCGGCTGCGGAAATTGCCCTGCGTGTCGATGAGGATCGCTTCGCCCGGCGCCACGTCGCGCAACGTCTTGAATCCCAGCACATCCATCGCAACCGACTCGGATGCCACGAGCCACTCTTGGCCGCCGTCGACATCATGGCGTCCAACCACCAGCGGACGAATACCGAACGGATCGCGAAAGGCCAGCAGGCCGAAGCCGGCGATCATGACGACGACGGCGTAAGCACCACGACAACGGCGATGCACGCCCGCCACGGCGCGGAACACGGCATCCTCGTCGAGCTTGAAGCCCTTGGCGGCGGCCTGCAGTTCGTGCGCGAGCACGTTCAGCAGCACTTCCGAATCGGAATTGGTGTTGATGTGGCGGAGGTCCGAGAGGAACATCTCACGCTTCAGTTCCTCCGAATTCGTCAGGTTGCCGTTATGGGCCAGCAGCAGGCCGAAGGGCGAATTGACGTAGAAAGGCTGCGCTTCGGCCGGATTGCACGCCGACCCCGCAGTCGGGTAGCGGACATGGCCGATACCCCAATTGCCGACCAGATTGCGCATGTTGCGCGTGCGGAACACGTCGCGCACGAGCCCTGGCCCCTTGTGCATGAGGAAGCGCCCCCCCTCCGACGTCGCGATGCCTGCCGCATCCTGTCCGCGGTGCTGCAGCACCTGCAGGCCGTCATAGAGCAACTGATTGACCGGGGATTTTGCAACGACCCCAATGATTCCGCACATGGAATAGCACCTATCTGAATCGAATCTTTGTAGCCACCACATCGGGCAGCCACGGTTTGGCAGCGATGACCGCCGTCTCCAGCGGAGGAGCAAACATTGCGTTGGACCACCACGGTTCACGCGCAATCCCGATCAGACCGCCGAGCAGCACCACCGCGAGGGCGATGGCAATACCGCGGGCGACCCCGAAAAGCGCTCCGAACACGCGGTCGGCAGTGCCCAACCCAACCGCCTTGAGCAGTTCGCGAAGCAGGAAGCGCAACAAGGCGGCCAGCATCAGGACCGCGACGAAGATCAGCGCGAATCCGGCGATCTGGCGCCAGGCCGGATCGACGATCATGCCGCCGAACAGCACCGCCGCATCCCCTGCGTAGCGCCAGGCCGCAAAGAGCGCGACCGCCCATGCCAGCAGCGCGATCACCTCGCTGACCAGTCCGCGCCACATGCCGACCGCCGCCGACAACGCGAGAACTCCGAGGAATACGTAATCGAATACCGTCATCGCAGGAAACTGCGCGCGCTCATTTCGGCACGACCGAACCGCTCATTCCGCTCGCCCGGACCCGCTGGGCGGCCTTTTCGGCGTCGTCGCGCCCGCCGAACGGCCCGATCCGCACGCGCGTCATCGCGCCGACCTTCTCAGTGTAGGCGGCGAAACCCCGTCTTTTCAGGTCTGCCGCAATCGAAGCGGCCTTGCTGCCATCGCCAAAGGCACCAATCTGGACAATGAAACCGCTTCCCGCAGCTGGAGCGGAAGGCACCGCTGGCTTGCCTTCAAGAATGGCCTGGGCGCGAGCTCTGTCGGTCGTCGCGTTCTTCGCCGCCAGCGATGGCGCAGACTTCTGCGGCTCGACCGCAGCACCTGCCGGAGCGGTCCCCTTCGGCCCATCCGCGGTCGCAGGAGCAGGAGCCGGACGCGGCGAAGGCTGCACGTTTGCAGCGACTTCCTGCCTCGGCACCTCAGGGGGAACGGGGGTGGGCGGCTGCTCCTCGGGCGGAGGCGCAAGCTGCGAATCGGGATCGCGTGCGGGGCGACTGGCAATGGGGCGCGACAGGGTATTGTCGGCCTCGCGGTCGGGAATCGTGACCTGGATGTCCTGCGCCGGAGCGCTCGGCTCCTGATCCATCACCATCGGGAGGATGATCGCGGCGAGTAGCGCCAGAGCGGCCGCCCCCACCAAGCGACGCCTGGCGCGCTTCTTGAGTTCGACGTTGTCGCTATCGGTCACGCGGAGCCTCAATGACGAGCGGCGCGGACGGCTGCCAGCACATCCGCGACCGTCAGGAACGAGCCAAAGGCTACGATTCTATCACCCTCGCCTGCAGATTTCCGGGCAGCCGCATACCCCTCCGCGGGGCTCTCGAAGCGCTGGATATTACCTCTCACGCCGACACTGCGCAGGCGCTGTTCGAGCCCCTCGGCGCTGAGCCCGCGGGCTCCCGGAAGACTGACGAGCATCCAGTGATCGACGCGATCCTGGATCAGCCTCACGACACCTTCGACGTCCTTGTCCGAGAGCATGCCCAAGACTGCCCACGTTTCAGGGAAGAATCCCATGTTGGACAGGTTCTCGGACAGCACGCCCGCAGCCTGCGGATTATGCGCGACGTCGAGCACCACCGAGGGGCGTCCCGGCAGGACCTGGAAGCGCCCGGGCAGTTCGACGAGCATCAGCCCCTGGCGGACCGCCTGCATCGACACGGGAATCCGTTGTCGCAGGGTTTCCAGCGCCATCAGCACGGCCGACGCGTTCAGAAGCTGGTTGGCCCCGCGCAACGCAGGATAGGCAAGCCCCCCTCGGCGCGCGCCGCCCTTGCTCCACCATGTCCATTGAGTACGGTCGCCGCTGAATCCGAAATCCTCGCCAACCAGCTTCAGGTCGGCGCCGATCCCGCGTGCATGCTCGACCAGCGTGGCGGGGACCATCGGATCGGAACAGATTGCCGGACGTCCCGCGCGGTAGATGCCGGCCTTCTCGAAGCCGATCTTCTCCCGCGTGTCGCCCAGCCAGTCCATATGGTCCATCGCGATTCCGGTCACGATTGCGCAATCGGGCTCGATCGCATTGACCGCATCGAGGCGCCCGCCGAGGCCGACTTCGAGGATCGCGACGTCGAGCGGCGCGCGGCAAAAAGCCCACCAGGCGGCGAGCGTGCCGTGCTCGAAATAGGTCAGCGGAGTCTCGCCGCGTGCCTCCTCGACTGCGCGAAAGGCATCCACCAGCACCTGGTCATCGACCTCGCGTCCATCGATGCGCACGCGCTCGTTGTAACGCAGGAGGTGCGGGGACGTGTAGCAGCCGACGCGATATCCGGCCGCGAGCAGGATCGCCTCAAGCATGGCGCAGGTCGAACCCTTGCCATTGGTGCCTCCAACGGTGATCACGACGGCATCGTTGCGCAGGTCGAGCGCATCGCGCACGCGGGATACGCGATCCAGACCAAGCTGGATCTGGACCGTATGGCGGCTTTCGAGCAGCTCGAGCCAGCCGCTCAGGGAATCGGGAAAATGCATGAAATGGAACGGGACTCAGACGCCGATGGCGGGCTGGCGCGTCAGCAGGGTCAGAAGCTCGGCGACCTTCGAGCGCATCTCGCGCCGATCGACGATCATGTCGATCGCGCCTTTCTCGAGCAGGAACTCGGAGCGCTGGAATCCCTCCGGCAGGGTTTCGCGCACGGTCTGCTCGATCACGCGCGGCCCCGCAAAGCCGATCAGGGCACCCGGTTCGGCGATCACCACGTCACCCATGAAGGCGAAACTGGCCGACACGCCACCCATCGTGGGGTCGGTGAGGATGGTGAGGAACGGCAGTTTGCGCTCGGCAAGCTGCGTGATCGCGGCGGTCGTCTTGGCCATCTGCATCAGCGAGAACAAGCCCTCCTGCATCCGGGCACCTCCGGTCGCGGTGATGCAGATGAAGGGCAGGCGCTGCTCCAGGGCCGCCTTGGCACCCCGCACGAAACGCTCGCCGACGACGGAGCCCATCGATCCGCCGAGAAAATCGAACTCGAAGCAGGCGACCACGACCGGCACGGTGAGGATGGATCCCTGCATCACGACCATCGCATCGGCTTCGCCGGTATCGTCGTTGGCCGCCGACAGCCGCTCCGTGTAGCGCCGCGAGTCCTTGAATTTCAACGGATCGACCGGCACGACCTCGCTACCGATCTCGAAGCGCGCTTCCGCATCGAGCAGTTGATCGAGCCGCGCCCGCGCGCGCAGGCGCTGGTGATGACCGCACTTCGGACACACGCTCTGGTTGCTTTCGAGATCGGAACGGTAGAGCACGGCCTCGCATGCCGGGCACTTGCTCCACAGGCCCTCCGGAATCGACTTGCGCGCAGCGCTCTCGGCGCGCTTGATCTTCGGCGGCAGCAGTTTCTGAAGCCAACTCATCGCGGAGCTCCTTGGATCTGGTCGAGCGCAGCGCGCACGCCCGCAACGAAGTTCTTTACCCGGGCTACCGCCTGATCGCGCGGACTGTTCTCGATTTCCTCGATGATGCGGCTGCCGATCACGACCGCGTCGGCCACCTCGCCGATACGGCGGGCCGATTCGGCATCGCGGATACCGAAGCCGACGCCAACCGGCATGCCGACGCCCTGGCGAATCTGCGGCATGCGCGCAGCGACATCGTCGAAATCTAGCGCCCCGGAGCCGGTCACGCCTTTGAGCGAAACGTAGTAGATGTAGCCGCTGCCGATCGTCGCCACCTCACGGATGCGTTGTTCGGTGGACGTCGGCGCGAGCAGGAAGATTGGGTCCATGCCGCCCGCCTTGAGCGTACGTGCGAACGCCTCGCATTCCTCGGGCGGGTAATCGACTACAAGAACCCCGTCCACGCCGGCTGCTCCGGCTGCGGCAACGAACCGTTCGACGCCCATGGCTTCGATCGGATTCGCGTAGCCCATCAGGACGACCGGCGTGTCGGAATTCGTCGCACGGAAGTCGGCCACCAGCGCGAACACCTTGCGCAGGCTCATTCCGTTGACGAGTGCGCGCTCGGACGCCCGCTGGATGGTCGGGCCATCGGCCATCGGGTCGGAGAACGGCACGCCCAGCTCGATGATGTCCGCCCCGCCATCGACGAGCGCATGCATCAGCGGCACGGTGAGTTCGGGCGCGGGGTCGCCCGCAGTGATGAAGGGGATCAGCGCCCGCCGGCCCGAGGCCTGCAGGCTCTGAAAAACTGACTGGATTCTGGACATAAGCGGTATCGGGATGCGCGGGCCGGTCAAGGCCCGCGGGGTCAGAACTGGATGCCGGACTTTTCGGCGACGGTGTGCATGTCCTTGTCGCCGCGACCGGAGAGATTGACCAGCAGGATCTTGTCGCGCGGCAGGGTCGGCGCCAGCTTCGCGGCATACGCGAGGGCGTGGGACGACTCGAGCGCGGGGATGATGCCTTCGAGATGACACAGATTGTGGAAAGCGGCCAGCGCCTCCTCGTCGGTGACGCCGACATACTCCGCGCGGTCGCTGTCCTTGAGCCAGGCGTGCTCGGGTCCTACGCCCGGATAGTCGAGACCGGCCGAGATCGAATGGGTCTCGATGATCTGGCCGTCGTCGCTCTGGAGCAGGTAGGTGCGGTTCCCGTGCAGCACGCCGGGGGTTCCACCGGTGAGACTGGCCGCATGCCGCCCCGACTCCAGACCCTCGCCGTAAGCTTCCACACCGATCAGCCTCACCCCCGTAACGTCGAGGTAGGGATGGAAGATGCCCATCGCGTTCGATCCGCCGCCGACGCAGGCGATCACATAATCGGGCTGGCGACCGGTCATCTCCGGCATCTGCACGAGGCATTCCTTGCCGATGACTGCCTGGAAATCGCGCACCATCATCGGGTATGGATGCGGCCCGGCGACCGTACCGATGATATAGAAGGTGTTATGGATGTTCGTGACCCAGTCGCGCATCGCTTCGTTGAGCGCGTCCTTCAGCGTCCTGGAGCCCGATTCGACGGGAACGACCTTCGCCCCCAGGAGCTTCATGCGGTACATGTTGGCAGCCTGGCGCTTCACGTCCTCGGCGCCCATGTACACCACGCACTCCATCCCGTAGCGCGCCGCCACCGTCGCCGTTGCGACGCCATGCTGACCGGCGCCAGTCTCCGCGATCACGCGCGGCTTGCCCATGTAGCGCGCAACGAGCGCCTGGCCGATGCAGTTGTTCACCTTGTGCGCGCCGGTGTGATTCAGATCCTCGCGCTTGAGGTAGATCTGCGCGCCGCCGAGCGAATCCGACATGCGCTTCGCGTGGTAGATCGGGCTCGGCCGGCCGACGTAGTGCTTGAGCTCGTATTCGAACTCGGCCATGAAGGCGGGGTTGTTCCGGCACGCCTCGTAGGCGGCGTTGAGCTCGTCCAGCGCAGGAATCAGCGTCTCGGCCACGAACACGCCGCCGTACGGCCCGAAATGGCCGCGCGAATCTGGGAACCGGTATGGCTTGTCAACCGTCTGCATTGCGTACTCCAGCGACGAACGCGGCAATCCGTGCCGCATCCTTGATACCCTTGCCCGACTCCACGCCGCTGGATACGTCGACAGCCCACGGCCTTACGCAGCGGACTGCCTCAGCGACGTTATCGGGATCCAGTCCACCGGAAAGGATCAGCGGCCGCCCGAGGTGCTCGGGAATCAGGGACCAATCGAAAACCCTGCCTCCGCCGCCGTAGCCTTCGACAAACGCGTCGAGCAGCAATCCGGAGGCGGACGGGTGGGAAACCGAGAATTCTACCAGATCGATCCCGGGGCGCACGCGAGCCGCCTTGATCCAGGGACGACCGAAACCTGCGCACAAGCCTTCGGGCTCGTCGCCGTGAAACTGCAGGAGCTGCAACGGCACCTGCGCGAGCGCCTGCAGCACGTACGCCGGATCCGGATTCACGAAGAGGCCCACCGTCGTGACAAACGGCGGCACCAGCGCGGCCAGCTCCGCCGCACGCTCGAACGCGACGAAACGCGGGCTGGGCGGATAGAAGACCAGTCCGATCGCATCCGCGCCAGCCTCGACGGCGGCATGCACGTCTTCGGCGCGGGTCAGGCCGCAGATCTTGATTCGGGTTCTGGACACTCAGACGAAAGGGATACGCGGGAGCGCGATGATACGCCCTTCATCAGGCAGCGGCCAGTGCGAGGGGTACTCGACACCCGCGAGATATAGCCCGTCAGGGGAGAAGGTCATCGCCGCCCGGCTGCGGTCCCGCGACTGCAGCACTTCGGACATCCACGCAGGCCGGTAACAGCCCTTCCCAATGTACACAAGCGAACCGACCAGGTTGCGCACCATATGATGCAGGAAGGCATTCGCCCAGAAATCGAAGACGATGTAATCCCCGTCGCGCCGCACCTGCGCCTCATGCATCAGTTTGATCGGCGACTTTGCCTGACACCCGGCGGCACGGAAGGCCGAAAAGTCCTGCCAGCCCAGGAGGGAACGGGCGGCCTCCGCCATCGCCGCTTCATCGAGCGGTGGATGGAACCATCCCACGCGGCCGGCCAGGAGCGCAGGACGCACGGCCGCATTGTAGAGGATGTAGCGGTAACGGCGCGAAACGGCGCAGAAGCGCGCGTGGAAATCCTCACCGACTTCCACCGCCCAACGCACCGCGACCGGTGCCTTCATCCGGGCATTGGTACCGCGAACCCAGCCATGCAGCGAGCGCACGGATTGGGTGTCGAAATGCACCACCTGCGCCGTTGCGTGGACGCCGGCGTCGGTCCGCCCGGCGCAGTGCAGTCGCACCGGGTGACCGGCCATGCCCGAGAGGGCTGCCTCGAGATGGTCCTGCACGGTCTGTCCGTGGGACTGGCTCTGCCAGCCCTGAAAAGCGTCGCCGGCATATTCGACGCCAAGCGCAATTCTCATCGTGTCACTCCGAACCACAGCGCTGCCACGCCCACCACTACAAGCAGGGTCGCCAGATCCCTCCACGCAAAGCCTTCACGGATAAACACGATCCTGTCGGTGCCGTTGCCATTGACACCACCATCCTCGAGCCAGTCGCGCCACGCAGCCGCAGGTGCCGATTCCACGTACCGCAGAACGAGCATCAGGCGTACCGCCAGCCTCTCGGTAGGGAGGCCGAGCCATCCCAGGGGGCGCAGCAGGGCATGCAGCCCGCCAACGAGACGCGACGCGGGCAGCCCCTCCAGCAGCAGCGCCACGCACAGCACGACCGCGACCAGCCGCCCCACATGCTCGGCAGCCAACATCAACCCTTCGCGGCTCGGACTGAGCTCGGGAAGCCCCGCCAAGAGCGCCTCGCCCGGCGTGAATCCGGCGAACAGCACGAGTATCGCGAAGATCAGAAGACGCACACGCCGCAGCAACTTCAGGCAACGTGATAGCGCAAACCACCATCCGACGATCGCGCACAAGCCTGTCGCAACCGCCAGAGCCATGGGCGACAGAACCTGCAGGACGACAACGCACGCCATCCACAACGCAATCACTAGTCCGGAATGCATGAAAATGAACGGGCCGCCCGACGGCGGCCCCTTGAAATGCGCGGGCTGCAACCCCGACCGTTATCCGAGTCGCTCGGCCAGGCGCGCCGCCGCTTCCCGCTGCTCCACCGAACCCTCACGCAACACCTCCTGGATGAGTTCGCGAGCGCCCTCCGTATCGCCCATTTCCTCGTAGGCGCGAGCCAGTTCGAGCTTGGTATTGACCTCTTCGATCACATCCGCGTCAGGTGCCAGACCGCCGGCCGACGCTTCGGCAGCAGCATCGCCGATGCCCGGAAATTCCACTGCTTCGGCCGCTGGCGTCAAAGGCACCGAGGACGTTGCTTCCAGGTTCAGATCGATGCCCGCGAGATCGAGTCCCGGCGAACTCGCGGCGGGTTGATTGGTGCCGCCATCGAGATTGAAGTCGAAGTCCAGCAGACTGCTGTCGAACGACGTCTTCTCGAAATCTTCCGCCGCCGCGTTGCCGCTCACGGCCGATGCGCCATCCGGCGAAATCATGGTCTCATCGAGGCTGACTTCGCCGGATGACGACACCGGGGCGACATCGAGATCCGGCGCAAGATCGAATTCGAGGGCTTGGTCCGCTGCTGCGAAATCCATCCCCTGACCAATCACGGTCGCCAGCATCGGATCGGCAGCCGGCGCGGAAACCGGCTCTGCGTCGACCGCCTGCCCGGTTACCCCACCGACATCAAGATCGAAGGAGGCAGCCGCCTCGAGGGCTTGCGCCGCGATCTCCGCGGGCGGGACAGCATCGATTTGCGGCAGGAGAGCCTCCGCTGCAGCGGCAGCACCCAAATCGAGGCCGGCATCGAGATCGAAGTCCAGCGCCCCCGCGTCGACCTCCGGCAAAGCTTCGATTCCGGCATCCACGGGCATTTCGGTCGCCAGCGACTCGCGAGCCGCAGGCTCCGCCGCCGCGAACGACGCATCGGGAGCGGCCCCGGAATCGCCTGCATGGGTGGCCGCCGCCACGAGACCCGCTGCGACCGCCGCACCCGCTGCGAACCCTGCGGTCGGGATGCCGCTGGCCGCCGAGGCACGATACAGGGGATTCTCGGGATCGAGGCGACGCCCCATCTCGGCAGCCTTCTCCCAATCCCCCCTTCGCCACTGGTCCGCGAATAGAGATCCGTCGCGGTGTTCTCGAACGCCTTGAGATTCTTGCGCTGGGCGTAGATCTCCAGCAGCTTGACGTAGATCGCCATCCGCGAGGTGTCGGTCTTC
>NZ_QVLR01000005.1 GCF_014822185.1 Azoarcus sp. Aa7 | reverse complement strand
TACCTGCGCATGTCCAAGCTCGTGCATCTACCGAACAACCCCTTGGCGCCGGCCATCGCCCGCGACTACGGGCGCCACCGTCATGTTTGTTGAGAAGTCAATTTCCACGGGAAACGGCATAGAGCCGGAAAAGTCCCACTCGACAAAATCGAAATCGGCTTTGGCACTGAAAAAGCGCCACGACACCACGCCGCTGGAATCGATAAAGTGTTCGACGAAGTTATTCGGCTCAGTTACGGCGTTACTTTCAAAGGTGGGCTGGGGTAAATCGTTCAGGCCTTCAAAACTGCGCCCCTGCAGCAATTCGGTAAGACTGCGTTCCAGCGCCACCTCCAAGCTTGGGTGCGCCCCAAACGAGGCAAACACTCCACCAGTACGGGGGTTCATTAAGGTGACGCACATCACCGGAAACTCCCCACCCAGCGACGCATCCTTCACCAGCACCGGAAAGCCCTGCTTTTCCAGTTCTTCAATGCCGGCCAGAATGCCGGGATATTTCGCCAGTACTTCGTGCGGCACATCGGGCAGCGCGATTTCACCTTCCAGAATTTCACGTTTTACCGCCCGCTCGAAGATTTCCGACAGGCACTGCACCTGTGCTTCGGCCAGCGTATTGCCGGCACTCATGCCATTGCTGAGGAACAGATTGTCGATCAGGTTGGACGGGAAATACACCACCGCGCCGTCCGACTGACGCACATACGGCAGCGAACAGATGCCGCGCTGCGCATTGCCGGAGTTGGTGTCGTACAAATGCGAGCCACGCAACTCGCCATCGGGGTTGTAGATCTGCAGGCAGTATTCGTCGAGAATTTCACCCGGCAGCGCATCTTCAGGGCCAGGTTTAAACCAGCGCTCGTTCGGGTAATGCACAAACGCCGCGTTGGCAATGTGCTCCCCCCAAAACTGGTCGTTGTAGAAATGATTGCAATTCATCCTCTCGATAAATTCGCCCAACGCCGACGCCAACGCACTTTCTTTGGTCGCTCCCTTGCCATTGGTAAAACACATGGGCGAGTGCGCATCGCGAATATGCAGTGACCACACATTGGGAACAAGATTGCGCCACGAAGCGATTTCGATCTTGATGCCCAAGTCCGCCAAAACTCCCGACATATTGGCGATGGTCTTCTCCAGCGGCAGATCTTTTCCCGCAATATAGGTGCTTGCTTCTGAATCCGGATTCAGCGTCAGCAAGGCCTGAGCATCGGCATCCAGATTTTCCACCTGCTCAATCACAAACTCAGGCCCGGTTTGCACCACCTTCTTCACCGTGCAACGCTCGATGGAGCGCAAAATGCCCTGACGGTCTGCGGCGGAGATATCCTCTGGCAACTCGACCTGAATCTTGAAAATCTGCTTGTAGCGGTTTTCTGGATCAACAATATTGTTCTGCGACAGGCGGATGTTGTCGGTAGGAATGTTGCGAGTTTCGCAGTACAACTTCACAAAGTAAGCCGCACACAAAGCTGACGAAGCCAGAAAGTAATCAAACGGGCCAGGCGCCGAGCCATCGCCCTTATAGCGGACAGGCTGATCGGCCACTACCGTGAAGTCATCGAACTTGGCTTCAAGACGAAGCTTGTCGAGAAAATTGACCTTAATTTCCATTGGGGAATCCTGAAATAGCGTTCAAAACGAATTGGCCGCTATTATCGCCGTTTTCCCAGTGGAAAAACCGTGGTTCTCATCAGCTTGAGGATCCGGGTGCTGGCTCCGGCAACAGCATGCACAGCCGCGACGAACGTTTCAAGGGTCGGGCGTACTGACCGCTTGGAAGGCGGAAAACGTAGGGCACCTCAGTCAGCGGTTACGCAACATATAATGCCCGCCCGTAACCCTGGGCTTGGGAGCAACATGAGGCTGAACCTGAAGGTACCCTTTGCGGAAAAAGACCAAGCCAAGAAGCTTGGTGCGCGGTGGGATGCTGGCCGGAAAATTTGGTACGTCGAGGGCAAGGACGATCTGACCCCGTTTTCCAGATGGTCGCCGACTCCGCACGATGCTTCTGCCGAAGATGTGCGGACGCAGAAGAGCGTTTCGGCCAGGAATCAGGACTCGTCCGGCAAGGTCCAGGTCGGCAGTCACTACGTCGAGCATCCTCGCGTGTGCGATTGCCCGCCGTGGGAGGTGTGCGACAAGTGCCGGGCCACGGCCCTGTGAAACCAGCTTGAGGGAATGGGGTCATGGAAGTCGTTGCGGTAATCGACTTTGAAACGACGGGTCTGTCGCCCGGGCAAGGCGACCGTGCAACGGAAGTTGCGGCCGTGATTCTGGAGGACGGCAAGGTCGTCGACCGTTACCAGAGCCTGATGAACGGAGGCGTCCGGATTCCGTCCTTCATCGAGTCGCTGACCGGAATCTCCAACGAGATGGTTCGGCGTGCGCCGCCGGCGGCGCAGGTCATGCGGGAGGTGGCGGACTTTGTCGGCGACCGTCCGTTGGTGGCCCACAATGCTTCCTTCGACTGCAAATTCTGGGATGCCGAGCTTGCGCGAATCGAGAGAAGCAGGCAGCAGGAGTTCGTCTGCTCGTTGCTGCTTTCGCGCCGGATTTTCCCGCTGGCGCCGAGCCACAAGCTTGGTGCCCTGGTCGAGTATGCGAATCTGCCGGTGGCAGGCCGATACCACCGGGCGTTAGCCGATGCGGAAATGGCGGCCAGCCTTCTGCTGCGGTTGGAGGGGGAACTGCGCGACCGTCACGAGGTGAATGACGTGTCCGTCGAGCTTCTTCGCAGGATTCAACGCGTGCCCAAGGGGCAGTTGAAGAAGTGCATCGCGCGCGAGCGGAGTCGCTGAGCCCTTGTGGATTGCGGCGCACGGTCCGCTCCGCAATGTGCGGGCGCCTCTCAGTCGCCGAAAGTCTCGCTCAGGTATTCGATGAACAACCGGACGCGGGCGGGGATCAGCCGGCTCGACTGCCGCACGGCGTAGAGCCCGAAGGGCGCGGGGCTGTAGTTCGGCAGCAGCTGGTGCAGCCGTCCGTCGGCCAGCGCGTCCTCCACCACGAAGGCCGGCAGAAGGGCCACGCCCATGCCCTGAATGGCGCATTCCTTGAGCACTTCGCCGTTGTTGGCGGTGAGGTTGCCATGAATCTCCAGGGTGTCCGGCGCGCCGAGGATGGCGCTCCAGTCCTCGCGGGGGCCGCGCTGGGCGTACTGCAGGCAGTCGTGATCCGCCAGGTCTTCCGGTTTTTCCGGCACGCCGCGGGCGTGCAGGTAGGACGGCGCTGCGCAGAAAAGGCGCTCCACGGAACCGAGCCGGCGCGCGACCAGTGAGGAGTCGGCCAGTGTGCCGATGCGCACCGCGACGTCGATGCCTTCCGCGACGAGATCCGTGTACCGGTCTTCCAGCAACAGCTGGACCTTGAGGTCCGGGTGGCGCTGCATGAAGAGCGGGAGCACGGGCGCCAGTTTCTGGATGCCGAAACTCATCGGTGCGGCGACACGCATGAGACCGGACACGCGTTCCGTGCCGGCCCGGACGCGCTCCTCGGCTTCACCCAGGAGGAGGAAGACGTTGACCACGTCCCCATAGAACTGCTGGCCGGCCTCGGTCAGGTCGATGCGTCGGGTGGTGCGGCGCAGCAGCTGCAGGCCGAGCTGCTGTTCGAGGCCGGAGACACGCCGGCTGATCGCCGCCGTGCTGGCGCCGAGCTGTTCCGCTGCCTTACTGAAGCTGCCGGACTCGACGACGGCGACAAAGCTCTGCAGGGCGAGGAAGTCGTATTGTTGCATTGGGTGTAAAGATCTTTTGTCTTGCGGTCGATTTATTGTGTGACTCTACATAATTAAAGTGGCCCCAACAAACGAGTCAGGAGCCCACACGATGTCCCCGCAGTTCCGCAAGATCGACGCCTCCACGCTGCATTACCTGCCGGCCAGCGACCGGCATCCGGCCGACACCTACTTCCACTTCTCGTTTGCCGCTTATCACAACCCGGACAACATCCAGTTCGGCGCGCTGCGGGTTCTCAACGACGACAACGTCAATCCGCACGACGGCTTCGGGCGTCATCCTCACCGCGACATGGAGATCGTCAGTTACGTGGTCAGCGGCAAGCTCACCCACTGGGACAACGCGACCAAGGTCGAGGCGACGCTCGGCCGTGGCGACGTGCAAGTCGTCACCGCCGGGACGGGGGTGTGGCATTCCGAACTCAACCGCGACGACGAGTGGTGCCGCTTCCTGCAGATCTGGATCCTGCCGCCGGCCGCCAATCTGCCGGTCCGCTATGCACAGCGGCGATTCGAGCCCGAGGCGCGCGTGAACCGCCTGCTGCACATCGTCGGCAATCCGGACAACCGGCACGAAGTCCCGCTGCACCTCAACCAGGACGTGAATCTGTACGTAAGCGAACTGCAGGATCCCGACGCCCGCGTGACATTTACGGTGCAGGCGGGGCGGCAGGCTTACGTGAACAACATCGAGGGGCGCGTCGCGGTCAAGGGCGTAGCCGAGCTCGACGAGCGCGACGCCCTGGAGGTTGTCGGCCCGGCGGAGCTCGAATTCTCCCTCGCAGGACCCACAGCGCACTTCTTCGTCATCGAGATGGCGGAATCCGCAGAGCGCTGAGACGCGATCCGGAATTGGAATGGAGGACGCACGCATGGGGGCGTGCGCCCGCCCGAATCACCCATAACCCCCAACCCCAACCGTTCGAACCAATCAATTCGCGATCAAATTCGCAATCGGAGCCAGCCATGAGCAAACCCGTTCTTCTCATCATCGGCGCAGCCGGCAACAACGGCATCGCCACCATCGACGCGCTGGTGCGCAAGCATCAGGGCCAGTACGTGATCCGCGCCGGCGTGCGGTCCGAAGACAAGGCTGCGGCCCTGCGCCAACGCTTTCCCGGCGTCGAGACGGCGCTCCTCGACCTCGACCGGCCGACGACCCTCGCGCCGGCGTTCCAGGGGGTGAGCAAGCTGTTCCTGATCATCGGCAATGTCCCCAACCGCGAGGAGCATGCGAAGAACGCGATCGACGCCGCCGTCGCCGCCGGCTCGGTCGAGCATGTGCTGTTCTTCTCCGTGGTCGGCGCCGAGTACGAGGCGATCCTGTTCGGGCGCCAATTCCGCTTCGGCGAGAAGTACCTGGAGGCGTCGGGCCTGAAGTGGACCCATCTGCGCACCATCTTCTTCCAGGACAACTTTGTCGGCTGGGCCGACGGCATCAAGCAGGGCGCGTTCTACTTCGGAATCCGCGACGGCCGCTTCGCCCCGCTCAACGTGGGGGACATCGGCGAAATCGCCGCGAACGTCCTGTGCGGCAGCGGGCATGAAGGCAAGGCCTACAACATCACGGGGCCGGAGCTGCTCGGCGGGGACGATTTTGCACGCGTCTTCTCCGCCGTCACCGGCAAGCCTGTCAGCTACGTCTCGCCTGACAACGCGACGACCCTGAAGTCGCTGCTCGATAGCGGGTGGCCGGAGTGGCAGTCCAAGGGTCTCGTGGAACTGTTCAACCTGTTCGGCGACAATCTCGCCGCCGTGGTCTCTCCGGACGGGGAGAAGCTGCTGGGACGCCCGCTGACGACCATGGGGGCGTATGTCGCGGCACACAAGGCTGCCTTCGTCTGATATTGCAGCCCGAAGCCGTTTGATTAACGAAGGCGCCCCCGCTGGGGCGCCTGCTGCTTTTAAGAAGGCAAGGCATTGCCCCGCACGGAAGCGAAGGAGGGGGCTACGTGATTAACGGGGAAACGCAAAGGTCGGGGCGAGCGCTGCATCCGATTCCCGCCAGATAATTGCGTGCGTTCCCTTCAGAGGGAGTTGAAGGCTCGTACTTATGCCTTGACGGTATTCGGACAATTTGCCGAACTCTGGTTGAGTATCCGCGGAATTTCGAGGACCAGATAATCGAGCAGCGTCCTCACCGAAGGCAGAAGTCCCTTCCGGCTGATGAATGCTGCATAAACGATCGCGGGCCGGGTGTGCCAGTCGGGGAGCACATTGACAAGCTCGCCGGTCTGCAGCCACGGCATGCAGATGTGCTCGGGAAGAAGTGAGACCCCGAGCCCTTCGAGCGTGGCCTTGCGCAGCAATTCGAAATCGCTGCAGAACAAACGCGGCGTGAGGCGGAAGTTCCGTGTCTGCCCCTCCGGCCCGACCAGTTCCCACACATCTTCATCTGCATCCTCGACCATCGACAGCGTGGGGAGGCTCGCCAGGCAATCGACTGTCGGTCTCTGTCCGAAGGTCGCGAAGAATTGCTGGCTCATAACGAGCACGAGCCTGCTGTATCCCAGCGGTCGAACGATCAGATTGTGGTCGTTGTCGAGGCGCGATCGGGCGCGGATTGCGATGTCGACCCGATCCGGCTCTATGCCGTTTCCCGTGGAAATTGACCCCTCAACATACATGACGGTCGGTGGTACAACCCCGCGCTGCTGAGCTGAACCTTCCTCCGCCCATGAGCAACCAGATCGAAGCCCTCTTCACCACCGCACTTGGCCTGCAGCCGCCCTGGCACGTTGCCAAGGTCGAGCTCAACACAGGCAAGCGACGCATCGACTTCGAGGTCGAGCACACCGGCAAGCGAGCCGCCTGCCCGGCGTGCGGGGTCGAGCATCAGTTGATCCATGACCGTGTGCGCCGCAGCTGGCGCCACCTCGACTTCTTCCAGTTCGAGGCCTGGTTGCATGCCGAGATTCCGCGTGTGCAGTGCACGGGCTGCGGCAAGACCACGCAGTTGCCGGTGCCGTGGGCGCGCGAAGGTAGCGGCTTTACCTTGCTGTTCGAGGCGCTGGGCCTGTCGCTGTGCCGGGAACTGCCGGTACGCCAGGCCGCCAATCAGATGCGGGTGGCGGCCAAGCGCTTGTGGCGGCGGGTGCGCCACTACGTCGGGGTGGCCCGTGCCAAGGACGACATGTCGGGTGTGCGCCATGTGGGCATCGACGAGACCAGCGTCAAGCGTGGGCACCAGTACCTCACCGTCGTGCATGACCTCGAGGCCCGGCGCTTGCTGTTTGCCTGCCCCGGCCGTGACCATCAAACCCTGAAGACCTTTGCCGAGGACATGCGTGCACATGGCGGCAATCCCGCCGCCATCGAACACGCCTGCATCGACATGAGCGCGGCCTACGCCAAGGGGATTGGTCAGTCGCTGCCCAACGCCCAGATCAGCTACGACCGCTTTCACGTCGTCGCGCTGGCCAATGCGGCGATGGATGAGGTGCGCCGCGAGGAGATGCGAACCTCGGCGGCGGCGGTGCGCGAAGCGGTCGGCGCACACAGCAAGAAGACCCTTCGCCAGTTGCTGTGGGGCATGCGCAAGGACGCGGCGAGTTGGACCCGCGCTCAGTTCGAGGCGATGCACTGGCTGCAGCGCTCGAACCTGAAGAGCGCGCGGGCCTGGCGACTCAAGCAGGCCCTGCGGCTGGTCTACGGCGAGGCGCGTGACAGTAACAGCGAAGAGATCGCCCGCGGGGCGCTGACGAAGTGGATGAGTTGGGCGCGGCGCTCGCGGCTCGAACCGTTCAAGCGTCTGGCTGCCACGTTGAAGGAACACTTCGGTGGTGTCGTACGCGGCATGCTCGACGGTCGCAGCAACGCCTACGTCGAGGCGATGAACGGATTGCTGCAACAGGCGAAGACCGCCGCTCGAGGCTTCCGGGACCCCGAGAACTTCATCGCGATTGCCTACCTGCGCATGTCCAGGCTCGAGCATCTACCGAAGAGCCCCTTGGCGCCAGCCATCTCCCGCGACTACGGGCGCTACCGTCATGTATGTTGAGGGGTCAATTTCCACGGGAAACGGCATAGAGCCCCCGATCCTCGATGAGGTCGGCGCGGCGATTGATGACCTTCAATTGCACGCGAAGCTTCGGATATCGCTTCATGAAGCCGGGCAACAGATCCTCGACGAGATTCTGGATCAGTCCCTGAGGACAACTCACCCGGACGATTCCCTGCGGCTCGGCATGCGATTGCGCCGCCGCCGCTTCGGCTGCCTCCGCGCCCGCCAATATGCTCTGGCAGTGCTCGTAGAACGCACGCCCGACATCGGTCATGCGCGACTGACGCGTCGAGCGTTCCAGCAGGCGGACTTGCAGCCGTTCCTCGAGCTTCGCCACGCGTTTGCTCAAGGTCGCCTTGGGTACGCCGATCTGGCGGGCCGCAGCGGAAAAGCCGTGGTAGGTCACTACCGCGTGGAAATAATAGAAATCGTTCAAGTCGTGCATGGCGGCCAATGAGGTATGCCTCCCGCACGATTATATGCCTTGGCGCTGTAGCGAACTGTCTCTCCGGGGAAACAATGTATCCCGTTTTCACGTCCTTATCACGCAGGGCTACCGCAGCTACTCCTTCGTCATTCGTCGTCTTCCTCATCATCCAGTTCGAAGCCCAGCAGTTCGGCGCGGAACTCGTCGGAGGTCGCTGCCAGAAGACGCTTGGTCTTGATGCTGGTCT
>NZ_QVLR01000004.1 GCF_014822185.1 Azoarcus sp. Aa7 | reverse complement strand
TAGGCGGGGAGTGCCGGCGGCGGGGGCGATGAGGTGGTCGCCGATCCGGCCGCTGTCCCGCGGGCGCGTGCGTCGGCGCTGCGCGGGGCCGCGCGCGGGCTTTCGGTCGCCGGCCGTTCGCTCGGCCGGCGTGCGAATTTAGGCGACAGCGCTTCCATTGTCGCTGCCCGGCGCCGCGCCAGGAGGCGGCGTGCCGGGGTTCGTGCCGGGGGCCGGAGCGTTCGGCAGGTTCCAGTCGCCCTTGGGCGAGGGCGCGCCGCATTCCATCGCGACCTGCCACTTGGGCTTGTGCAGGCCCAGCGACCACGGCGCCTGCGCGGTGACGGTGGTGAGTGCGTTGTGGAAGGGGGCGTAGTGCTGGGGACGGATCTCGTTGCCGCCCGACATGATGCCGCCGTTGTGCTCGCGGATCGCGCCGGGGAGGTGGCCGCCGCTGGCGTTGGTCATCGCCTTGACCATCGCGTCGTGCGCGGCCGGGTCGCCGATGTTGGTGCCGGTGGTCGTGTATTCGTCGCCGAGGCCCAGGGCGTGGCCCCATTCGTGCAGCGCGCCGATCTGGCGCTGGCCGCCGTCGACGAGCAGGTCGACGCGGCGGTCCTTGGGACGGTCCTTGTCGAGCGGGTCGGCCTCGGTGGCGCCGCGTGCGGCGACCTGCACGCGCGTGGGCACGTTGGCGAAGCCGTTGGTCGTGAGGAAGTCGCGCACAGCGTCGGCGCGGGCCTGCGACAGCGTCTGGTTGTGGCTGGCGGTGCCGGAGCCGCTGGTGTGGCCGATGATGTCGACGCGGATTTCCTGGTGGGCGGCGTTGGCGACGGCGCCGTTGTATTTGGCGATGAAGTTGGTCAGCGTGGTCTGCGCCGTTGCGTCGAGCACCGGGGAGTCGTGGGCGAACTCGACCGATTCGCGCAGGGTGTCGTAGAAGTTCGGTTCCAGGCCGGTCTTCGACAGCTTCATGGTCTGGTCGCGCGGATCGGCGTCTGCGCCGCGGTTGGTCGAATCGACGGTGCCGAAGCTCGTGAGGTCCTCGCCCGAGGGCATCTTGTAGACGCGCGTGAGCATGTGGTCGCTGGCGGCCTGGGCGCGCTTGCCGACGTCGAGCTTGACCGCGACGCTGGCGCCGAGCCAGTTCCAGCGCGGCTTGTTGAGGAAGAAGCTGTGCTTGCCGCTCCAGCCGCCTTCGATGAGCACCTTCAGGTCGTCGATCCAGGGCTGCTGCTCGGCGTTGTTCCACTGGTAGGCCGCGAGTGTCGTCGCGCGCTGCGCGGCGTCGGGGATGCCGTTGATGCGCGTGGCGAGCGCGGTGAGTTCGGGCGTGCCGCCGAGCAGCGGGTTGGGTGCGGCGACGCCGCCGGCGGTGACGAGCAGGTCCTCGAACTGCACCGCGACGCCCTGCTTGATGTCGAGCACGCCTTCGCCCTCGACGGCGTCGGGCTTGTACTGCGCGTCGAAGCCGCCGCGGCCGCCTGCGCCGACCATGGCCTGCGCGGCGGCCGGATAGGGACCGGCCTTGGCCCACTTCTCGGCCTCGCCGAGCTCCTTGTTGCATGCGGCCATCGGGTCGGCGGGCGCGCCGCCGCCGCCGAAGAGGTCGTCCCACCAGCTGCGCTGCAGCTTCGGCGCGGCGCTCTGCGGCCCGCCGGCATCGGCCTGCTGGCCGACGTGGGCGAGCTCGTGGGCGAGGAGTTCGAGCCCGGCGTCGCTCTCGGGGGCGTAGCTGCCGGCGGAGAAATACACGTCGTTGCCGACGGTGAAGGCGCGCGCGTGCATTTCGGCGCACATCGCATCGGCCTCGGCGTCGGTGTGGATGCGCACCGCGGAGAGCTCGCGGCCGAGCTGGGCTTCGAGTTTAGCGCGCAGCTCGGGGTCGAGCGGCGCGCCCTGGCCCTGGCGGGCGGCGACGCGCTGTTCGGTTGCGGCGGGCGCGGTCTGGCCGGCGAGAGCGTCGGCGCCGCCGGCGGCGGTCTTGGGGGTGTCGGCCGACTGTTTCGCGCCGGGGGCGGCGGTCTTTTCCTCCTCGCCGGGCGCAGCAGTGGTCTTCTCCCCTTCTCCGGCCGCGGTGGTGCGCAGCAGCTTGGGCGCGAGGACTTCCTTCTTCGGCGGGGTGATCGCGGGCTCGAGGCTGCCGCGCGGGGCGGCGCCGCTGCAGGTGGGGCATGGCGCGCCGGATGCGGCGTCCTGCGGCGTGCGCAGCGCGCGGCGGACTTCGCCGGCGACCTGGTCGGCTTCCTTTTCGGCGGGATCGTCGGGGTGGCTGACGGCGAGCTTGGCCTGCAGGTAGCCGGGGGCGCCCGCGGGGGATTTCGTCGCGGCGCCGTTCTCCCCTTCCTTGCCCTGCGGCCTGGCGGCGCCTTCCTCGGGTTTCTCGCCGGGGGTCTTGGCTTCGCCGGCCCTCGCATCGGGCGTGGCGCTCGGGGGCTTCTTGTCCGGGGCCTGCGCCGGTGCGCTCTTGCGGCGCAGGCCGGGGGCGAGGCGGCTCATGTCGTGCCCCGCGCGTGCATCAGCTGGGGCGGCGGGGTGCGGCCGATCTTGCGGTACTCGTCGATCAGCGCGGCGACGAGCTGTTCGGCGGCGATCGGGCGGGTGGTGTCGCCGGTTTCCTTCCCGGCCTCGGCGGGGTCGAGCGCGGCGGCCTGCAGCACGGCGTTGCGAATGTGGCCGCCGGGCAGTGTGCAGTAGCTGGCGAGCTGGCGGCACAGGGCGGCGTCGGGGGAGCGCTGCCCCAAGTGCGACTGCCAGATGCGCAGGCGTTCTGCCACGCCCGGCGGAGGAAACTCGATGATCGCGTCGAAGCGGCGGGTGAAGGCGCTGTCGATGCGGCCGCGGCTGTTACTGGTCAGGACCACGATGCCCGGATGCTGTTCGATGCGCGTGAGCAGGAAGTTGGTGAGCATGTTGGCGTAGCGCTCGCCGGTTTCCTTGCCTTCGCCGCGGCGGCCGAAGAGGGCGTCGGCCTCGTCGATGAGCAGCAGCACGTCGAGCGCGGCGGCTTCGTCGAGGAGGCGGCCGAGGTTCTTCTCGGATTCGCCGATGTACTTGTTCATGACCGCGGAGAGGTCGACGCGGAAGAGTGGCGCGCCGAGCAGCGTCGCCAGCCGGCTCGCGGCAAGCGTCTTGCCGGCGCCGCTTTCGCCGCAGAACAGCGCGCGCACGCCCGGCGCGGGTTCGGCGAGGCTGGCGCCGAGGCCGTCCGAGAGGGATTCGCGCTGGCGGCAGCGGGCGACGAGCGCGTCGAAGCGTTCGAGGAGGTCGTCGGGCAGCACCAGCCCGTCGGGGCCGACTTCGCGCGTGACCGGCTGGGCGAGCTGGCGCAGGCGTTCGCTGCCGAAGCCGGCGCGCGCGCGGCGCAGGTGGGCGAGGCCGGGCGTTTCGCCGCGTACCCGGGCGTCGAGGCGCACGCGTTCGGCGAGTGTGTGTACCGTAGGGCCGTCGAGCAGCGCGTGCCCGGCGAATTCAATTGCCTGAGCATTCACCTGAGCGTTCGACTGCATGTCGCCGGGTGGCTCGTCGTTCGCCGCCAGTGCGGCACGCCAGGCGCCGCGGCGTTCGTGGGTGGAGAGCGGCGGCAGGTCGACCTCGATCAGCGCGGGAGCCTCGACCGCGCCGTCGCGGCCGGTGACGATCAGCAGCGGCACGGCGAGCGCCGGATGATCGGGTAGCACATGGCGTTCGCCGGGGCCCAGCTCGAGTGCGAGCACCGGCAGCCATCCGGCATAGCGGCAGGCGGCGGCGAGCGCGGGCTGGCGCAACCAGGTGGTTGCCTCCATCTGCAAGGGCGGGCGCCCGACCGCGGCGGCGAGCCGTGCGGCGGCGGCGAGTCCGGCGGCGCGCGCACCGCGGAAAACCACGTGCCGGGTGGCACTGCTGCGCAGCATGGTGGCGAGGGAGGGCAGCTGTTCGCAGAAGCTCTGCGGCAGCACCGCGTCGCTGACCGGCAGCGGGGCGGTGTCGCGCCACGCGTTGGTGTCGCCGCACAACAGCGCCCACAGTTCGGGCGCGACGGCCAGCGTGCGCGTGGGCATCGGGCCGTCGCCGACCACGTCGAGGACGCCGGCGCGCACGAGGCGGTGATTGGGGAGTGCGAGCGGGGGCAACGGGGCGCCGAACAGGGCGTCGCTGGCGGCCGCCACGAGGTGCAGGCCGGGGCGCAGCGCGCCGGGCGACTGCAGTTCGGCCAGCGCGAGGTTGAGCAGGTAGCTCGATTCGTTCTCGCCGCACAGCGCGAGGGCGAACCATTCGTGGAGCTGCAGCTGCAGGTCGGCGAGCAGGCGCCCGAGGGGGCCGCGCAGGTCGGGGGCGACACGCGCAAGCGCGACGCAGGCGGCGTGCCAGTCGTCGCGCGGGGTGTCGAGGAGGGTCGCGAGGTCGTCGCCGGCGTGGCTCGCGGCGAGGGCGTCGAACACCGCGGACGGGGCGCCGAGGCTCAGCTTCGCGAAGTGAGCGATGCCGGTATGGACGAAGGCGCGCGACAGGCGGGCGCCGTCGAGCCGGGGTGCGGACTGGGGGTGTGGGGTCGCGGGTGCGTTCATGTCGGGAAACCTCCGCTGTCGTAGTGGAAGCGCACGACGCGGCCGAGCCAGGGCAGCCAGCCGGGGTCGAGGTCGAGGCCGGTGCGGCGGATGTCGAGGTGCACCTCGCTGAGGCGCAGATGCACGTCGAGGTGGCTGGCAGTCGCGCGGATGCGCGCGGGGCGCTCGGCGAGCGCGGCATGCAGGGCTGCTTCGCCGTAGTGGCGCAGCGCGGCGTGTGAAGGTTTCGGCGATGGCGCGGAGGGTTTCGCCGGCGCTTGCACCGGCTAGTGTCGCGGGAGTTCGCATCCACAGTGCCAGCACCGCGTGCAGGACGACGCGCGGGTCGGACGGGGGCAGTGCGGTTTGCAGGGGCGATGACGGATGCGCGGCCGCATGCGCTGTCGTGGCCGATGCGTGGGCGTGTGCCCTTGATTGGGCGTTTGATCGGGCCTCGATCGCCGTGTGGCGGGATACGCTTCGCTCTCCCGCCCTACGTTCATTGGAGGTCGGATCGAGTGCGCTGGCCATGGCGTTTTGCCAGCCTGTTGCGGCGCCAATGGCGTGCAGGATTGTGCGTGCGGCGGGGGCATCGAGCGTGCGCCACAGGGCCGGCAGGCTGTCGCGCAGCGCGGGGCGGTCGAGCAGGGCCGGCAGCGCGAGGGCGTCCTCGGCGAGCAGTTCGGCGAGCGCTTCCGCCGCCGGGCGGGCGAGCAGCGCGGCGCGGTGGCGCCACAGCCAGCGGTGCGCGGCGGTGCCGGCGAGGAGGTCGCGCACGAGGCAGGCGCGATAGTCGAGCGCATTGCGGAAGCGCACGGACTCGGCGGCGTCGGCGGCGGGGCTCCAGGGGTCGGCGGCGCGGCGGGTGAGGTGTTCGGCGGCCGCGGCGGCGCGGGCGGGCAGCTCGCTCGTGGTGCCGCCGACGGTGAGGCGGCGGACGACGACGATGGCTTCGTCGGCCGGCCAGGGCGCGCGCGCGAGTGCTGCCGGGAGCGTCGCGCGCGCGTGGTCGATGGCGGGAGCGGTGCCGCGCAGCACGACGCGGCCGATGTGGAGGTCGGCGGCGTTCATGGGGCGGGGACGTCCGCGGAGAGGCGCAATGGACGTAGGGCGGGAAAGCGCAGCGCATCCCGCCATTCGGCGAAGGAAACACGCCCGACCTGTTGGAGTGGTGGCTTATACCCATCCCATGCGGCGAAGTCGTGCCCCATGTGGCGGGATGCGTTTTGCTTTCCCGCCCGACGGTTCTCTGTGCTCATCGGTTCAGCCCGCTGATGCGCAGCGCGGTATTGAGCACCGCGCCGGGGTTGCGCTCGATTTCCGGGTCGAGGATGGTGGCGACCGAGGCGACGGTGCCCTGGTCGTCGTGGTCGTCGACGCGCAGGGTCGCGATGACGCGCTGGCTGTCGTCGAAGAGCTGCAGCAGCGTGCCCGGTGCGGCCTCGCGGTTGAGCGTGAGGCGCAGCGCCTCGCCGATGCGGAAGCGGCCGGGGAGGATCTTCAGGCGGCCCTGGATGAGTTGCTGCGGGTCGTCGCTGGCGGCGAGCAGCAGGCAGGCGCGCACGAGGTTGCGCATCGCGGTGCGGGCGACGCCGGAGGCGTCGCTGTCGAGCTGGCGGAACCACCAGGCAATGAGTTCCACGAGCGTGCGCACGCCGTTGAAGTCGCGCTCCTCGGCTTCGGCGAGGCCGGGCCAGCGTTCGGGCGTCTCGACGGCGAGACGGTTGGCTTCGGCGGCCGTGGCCCAGTTGAGGCGGATCGACGGGGCGATCGTGCGCAGGCGCGCGAGGATGCAGCCGGCAGCGGCGTCGAGGCGCTGGTGCAGGGCGCGCGCGGGGTCGCGCAATAGCGGCGAGGGAATCGCGAGCAGGTCGTCGAGGGCGAGGATCGCGCTGCCCTGCCGCTGCAGTTCGCTGAGCGCGCCGGCATTGAAGGGGCGGGCGGCGACTTCGCGCACGAGGGCGTGGTTCTGCTGCACGAGGCTCGTGAGCACGGGGGTGTCGGCGGTGACGGCACGGTTGAGGCGCAGCGCGAGCTTCTGGCGGCGCGTGTCGACGAGGCCGGCGAGGATCGCGCGGCCGGGCAGCAGGTGGCCGAGCGGGCGCAGGTTCGCCCAGTCGCCGGCGGGGATGTCGTACACGGCTTCCATGAAGGGGGCGAGCGCGGCGGGCAGCGCGGTGTCGCGGTTGGCGCAGCCGGGCACGAGGTCGTCGGGGCTCGCCGGGCGCAGGTCCAGCGGATCGGGGAGGGTGCGGCCGAGCGGGGTTTCGCGCACCTTCACGTAGAACAGGCCGCGGTGGCTCTCGATGACGCGCTTGCGCTCGGCGTAGGCGGCCTCGATCTCGCGCCAGTGCTCGGCGAGCAGGCGCTGGGCGACGGCGTAGTCGTCGAGCGCCTCGACGCGCTCGCGTTCGCGTACGTCGAGCTGGCGGATCTCGCCGGGGATGTCGGTTTCCAGCGCGGCGAGGCGCGCACGCAGGTCTTCGAGGGCCTGCTGGTGGCGGCGCCGCAGCGTGGTCAGCGCGCCGCGCAGGGCCTCGATCTTGCGGATGTCGTCGGCGACGACCTTGCCGGCGGAGAACAGCGCGGATTCGTCGTTGTGCTTCAGCACGTTGCCGGCGTCGTCGTGCCCGGCGTCGTCGCCCGGGCGGGGGATCGCGAGGTCGAGCTTCGGGCGCAGCAGGAAGCCGTCGGTGTTGTGGAGATCCGGCGCGACGAGCAGGCGGAAGGCCGGCGCCTGATTGTCGCTGTCGATGACACCGAGGCGGCGCAATTCCTCGGGTTTCATGAAGTCGTCGAGGAAGTCGCACAGGCGGTCGATCAGCGACTTCGCCTGGTTCTGGCGCGCGTTGGCCTTGTCGCGCAGGTCGAGCAGGTCGCGACGGACGTTGAAGAAGCTGTCGTGGATCAGTTCGACGTGCGACAGCATGCCCTTGCCGGTGGTCGGCGCCTTGTTGAACACCGGCTCGGTGAGCGGCTCCTTCGGCTGGGCCTCGAACTGCAGCGCGCCGAGGGCGGCGAGCGTTGCGGCGGAGATCGTCGGCTCCATCTGCACGGCGCCGGCAAGGTTCAGATTGCTCGCCGTCGCGTTGATCAGGGGCGTGTCGGCGGCGAGCTTCACCTCGGTGAAGTTCGTGGTGTCCGCGGTGAAGCGGTTGAACAGCTCGCTCATGTCAGTTCTCCGGCGTGGTCGCGACCTTGGGTACGAAGTTCGCCTTGGTCGTCCAGCGCACGAGCTTCGCGCCGAGGCCGTCGCCGGGAACGCCGCCCGCGAGCGCGCTGAAGGACACCGTCAGCGCGTCGAGCTGCTGGCGCTGCAGGCCGAGGAAGTCATTGACCTCTTCGAGCAGGCGGAAGCTCTTGTCGAGCGCGGCTTCGAGGTGGCGGATGTCGGCGCGCAGATCCTCGCGCTGGCGGAACAGGCCGTTATCCCCGGGCTGCGTGTCCTCGACGACGTCGTAGTCCTCCGGCGCGGGGTGCGGCTCGGCGAGGTGGCTCGCGTAGGGTTCGGGCAGCGCGACGCGGTTCGCGACCGCCGCGACGACGTGGGTCATCACGACGGGTGCCACCGTCGCCGGCGGCAAGGTCTTGGCGCGGTCGATGACGAGCTTCATGCGGTACTGGTCGGGGTCGGGCGGCGTCTTCGTGATCAGCAGCGGTGCGCGCACGGCCTGCAGCTGCTGCGCGGTGAGGCCGTGGAAGAGCGCGTACCACTGCTGCTTCCACGCCTGGTAGGTGCGCGCTGCGGTTTCGGCGCGGCGGAAGAGCTCGTCCTCCAGGCGCGTGTCGCGTTGCGGCAGGTCGAAGAGATCGCGCCGGTAGTCGAGGTCGGGGATCGCGAGCAGCAGGCGGATGCGCTCGCCGAGGCCGTGGATCAGGTCGACCGTGCCGCGCGACAGCTCGTCGGCGACGACGCCTTCGATGGTGTTCGCAGGCACCGGCGCGAGTTCGACCTGCAGGTCGGCGGGCAGGAAGGCGAGCGTCGGCGTCTTGCCGGCGGGGTCGCGCAGCAGCGCCGCGGGGAGCGGGCCGGCGGCCGGCAGGTAGTCGAGGCCCAGCAGTTCGGCGAGCGTTTGCGTCGCCACGTTGGGTAGCGGTGCGGGGTGCTCGCGCTGCCAGGTTTCGAGGGCCGCGACGGTGTGGGCGAGGAGCGTGTGCGCGGCGGCGCCGGGCTCGGCAAGGAGCCTGCCGGCGCGCGGGTCGAACCACACCGGCAGCTTGCCGACGACTTTGACGAGGCCCAGCGGCACCGCGCCGGAGTCCTCGCGGAACGGGGATTCGTGCAGCAGGCGCGCGCCGATGCGGTTGGCGGCGCGGGCTTGAGGCATCGCCATCAGGCGCGGGCTGCCGGCGATGCGCTGCAGGCCCAGCAGGCACACGGTCTCGATGCGGCGCTCGCGCAGCGGGTCGGACTCGGTACGCGTGCAGGGCTCCTGGTCGGTCGGGTCGTCGATCGGCTCGACCGCGCTGCGGAGCGTCACGAGGAAGAGGCCGTCGCGCAGCGGTGCGTCCTGGTCGCGCTCGGCCTGTGCGGCGAGGTCAGTCCAGGCCTGATCGAGGGGGTAGAACAGGCGGATCAGTTGCCCGGCCGCGCCGACCGCGAGACCCGGCTGCACGCGCACGCGGGTGTCGGCGCCGCTGCCGAAGAAGGTGCAGGGCAGGCCTTCGACGATGCCCGGTTCGAGGCTTGCGAGCAGCGGCGCGACGCGGTCGTCGACGTAGGCCTGCAGGCGTTCGAACTCGCGCTCGCCGAGCGCCCGGCCCGGGAAGAGGTTGAGGCGGCGCGGGTCGTCGGGGTGCTTTTCGGGTTCGTGCAGGCGGATTTCCACCGGCACGCGCGGCAGCAGCGTCAGCGCCGGCCGCAGCGCGAGGGCGGCGAGCAGGCTGGGCGAGAGGAAGGACGGGGTGGCCATGATTGCTCAACGCCTCCTGTTGATGTGCAGCCGCATCAGAGTGATCGCGCAGAACGAATTCCGCGTGGCGGGATGCGCTCCGCTTTGCCGCCCGACATTCCGTGCCCGCGATGCGCGTAACGGAACAATGGACCCCGTAGGGCGGGAGGAGCGCAGCGCATCCCGCCACGCGGCGTTCGGACCCGTGCATGCGGTGGAAATACCCCGGACGCCGCTTTGGCGGGATACGCCTTCGGCTCCTCCCGCCCTACGGTTCGGGCTACGGTTCGGCGTCGCGTGCGTTCTCATCACCCGACGACCCGCTTCCACAGTTCGAGGTGGGTGCCCGACAGTCCCAGGTTGGGCCCTTCTTCGAGGAAGAACTTCGCGATGTCGAGGTCGCCGGCCGCCGCGACGAAGCGGTCGCGCAGCTTCTCGAAGACGCCGAGGTCGAAGCGCGCGAGCGCCGGCAGCGTGGGCCACAGCGCGAGGTCGAGGCGGCGGTCGGCCAGCCCGACGATCTGCACCGCGGCGATGCGCGCCCGGTCGTTGCCGCCGATCATCGTGTCGGCAGTCGTGGCGGCCTTGATGCCGGTGTCGTCGGCGCCGCGGGCACGGGCGAGGAGCGCCAGCGGGAGCTCGGTCGCGAGGTCGCTCGTCTGCGCGGCTTCGAGCTTGAGTTTCTCGATTGTCGCGTTGGCGTTCGCGAGCTGGGTTTCGAGCGTCGCGACGCGGGCGCGCAGGGTCGCGAGTTCGTTGTTCGCGGCGGCGAGCGCGTTCTGCAGTTCGGCGATGCGCGCGAGCGCGGCGGCTTCGCGGGTGAGGCTGGCGTCGAGCTTCGCGCGCGTGTCGGCGAGTTCGGCGCGGGCGGTATCGAGCGCGGCGCGGGTCGCGTCGAGTTCGGCCTTCAGTTTCGCGATCTCGTCGCGCGCGGCCGCGAGGTCGGCGTCGGTGCCTCCGGCCGCTTCGAGCTTCGCCAGCGCGTCCTTCAGTTCGGCTTCGAGCTGGGTGATGCGCCGCTGCGCCTCGTTGAGCTGCGCGGTGAGCGCGGCCCGCTCCTGCTCCAGCGCGGCGGATTTCGCGCGTTCGGCGTCCAGCGCCGCGGCGAGTTCCTCGATGCGCTGCTTGAGGGTTTCGTCGATCGGCGAACTGGTCGTCTTCAGGCGCTCGATCTCGGCGCGCGCGGCGTCGAGTTCGGCCTTCAGTGCGTCGATGCGGTCGCTGGCGGCTTCGAGCGCGTTGGCGAGGATCGCGGCGTTGCGGTCGTCGGCCTTGAGCGCCTCGATCTCCTTCTGCGCCGCGTCGAGTGCGAGCCTGAGGCGTTCGATCTCGGCCTGCGCGTCGGCAGGGGTGCCCGTACCACCGGCGGCCGCGAGGGCCTTTTCCAGCTCCGCGATGCGCACTTTCAGGCGCGCGATCTCGGCTTCGAGCGCGGCGCGGGCCTCCTCGGCGGCGTCGACGTCCTCCAGGGCCGCGTCGAGCTGCTCTTCGAGCGCCGCGGCGTCGGGCGGCAGCGCGCTGCCCGGCGGCGGCAGCGTCATGCCGAGCGCGAGCACGACGGCGCTGACACCCGTTTCGGCAGTGCGCGGCGGGCGGCGCACGTACATCAGCTCGGCCGGATTCACGTCGGCCCAGATCGCGCGCCACACGTCGGCGTCGGTGTCGACGCGGTGGATCGGCGGTTGCGGCAGGATGCGCAGCGCGAGGCGGTCGAGGCGGGCGAGCCGGCCCAACGAGCGCGGCGTGAAGCTCGCCGGCGCTTCGAGCTGGCGCGCGCGCAGCGCGAAGGCGGTGTCGCTCATCGGCACCAGCACCATCATGTCGCAGTCGGCGTCGCGTTCGAGGTCGATCGGCGCGAGGTGGGCGGAGTCGGCGAGCACCGCGGCGAGCTCGCTGCGGCGCACCGGCGCGATGCTGACCTCGTAGTCCTTGGGGAAGAACTGCTGGCGCCCGCCGATCGGGTCGATGCAGTCCTGCGGCAGTGGGCCCCACGGCGGCAGCACGCGGAAGTACTGGCTCGCGGCGAAGGCGCCGCGCAGGCCGGCGCTCTGGCGCGTCGTCAGCACCGTCTGCATCAGCTCCTGGTAGTGGGTCGCGAGGTCCTGCTGGATCGCGTTGGGCGTGTTCAGCGCGCGCTGCGGGCGGCGCAGCAGCCCCCGGTCGATCCACAGGATGCGGCCGCGCTCGACTGCGATCAGGCCCAGCGCGACGGCGTCGTCGGAGGGCAGCGCGAGACGGTCGCCGCCGGACAGGAGTTCACGGGCAAGCGTCGCGCGCACCGCGATCTCGTCCTGGCGCGGCAGGGGCAACGGCAGCGGCATCAGGCGCAGCTCGACCCCTTCGGCCCAGGCGGCGACGTGCGGGCGGCGCGGCGCGGCGAGATCCTTGGGGAAGGCTTCGGCGACGCCGTCGACGACCTCGGCATGGGTCAGCGCGAGCGCGTACAGGCCGCGCGCGTAGCTGCGGAAGCGGCCGTCGTTGAGCGTCGCGATCAGACCGCTGTTGAGGAGATCGATCGTCAGCGCCTGGTTGGAGAGCTGCAGCACGCGGCCCGACGGCGCGATCGCGATGCCCGGCGTGACCTGCAGGAGGTGGCCGGATTGCAGGCTGATGTCCAGCCCGCGCACGATGCCGGCGCCGAAGACCTGGCCCAGTTCGAGCAGGCGTTCGTCGAGATAGATCTGGTCGCGGTTGAGGTCGGAGGCCTTCAGCAGCTGGCCGTCGAAGTAGTTGGTGCGCGACAGCAGCGGGTCGATGCTGGAGATGCGCTCGCCGGCCGCGTTCGTCGTGCCGATCCGGAGCGGGGTGAAGCGGATGTTGGCCATGGCGGTTCCCTTTATGCGCGGATCAGCCGGGCGAGCGCGGCGGCGTTGAAGAGGAAGGGGCGCACGAGGTTGTCGACCTCGATGCGGCGCGGATTGACGATCAGGTCCGGCTCGGGCGCGGGCGGTGTGAGGCGGATCGCGATGCGCGCGAGCAGCGTGCGCGCGAGCACCGCCGGATCGGTGAGGAAGGCCTGGCGCGCGACCAGCGCCTGGTTGTCGTCGCCGAGCGAATGCAGCAGGCGCGCGCCGAGTTCGAGCTGGGTGCGCGTGGCGCCGGCGGCGGCCTCGACCTGCGCGCGTTCACGATCGCCGAGATTCGCCTCGATCTCGTCATACGCCTTGATGCGGCTGTGCGCGGCGAAGAGGTGTTCCTCCGCGGGGACGTCCTCCGGGCGTTCGGCGACGAGCTCGAACAGCACGCAGTCGGCGACGCGCGAGGGCTGCACCGGGTCGGTCCCGGCATTGACCTCGGTCGCGAGCACCGGCTGCAGGCCGCTGGGGCAGTCCTGGTAGCGCATCGTGACCTTGAGCCACAGTAGGTTGTCGGCCTCGGCGTAACCGTCGCGGATCAGCGCGCCCCACAGGTCCTCGTCCTCGTGCTGCGCGGTGAGCCAGGCGCCCAGATCGACGCAGTAGGGCTCGGGCACGCCGATCTCGCGCCCGAGGCCATCGACGCCGACACCGGGGCTCACGACGAGGCGCACGCGCACGTTGTCGGTGTCGTTGCCGGGGTCCTCGGCGCGGATACTCACGCGCAGGCCGGCGACGGTGCCCGCGCCGTGCAGCCAGTAGCCGTGGCGCGTCGCGCGGCGACGGTGGTAGTCCTGCTCGGCGCGCGTCGCCTCGAGTCCCAGCAGCATGCCGGGTTCGTAGCTCACGCGCTTCAGCGCCTCCTCGAAGCGGCCGTCGCCGGCGAGGCTCGCGTCGCAGTTGTCGTCGGGCTCGCTCACTGGACTACCCTCCATTCGTCAAATTTTGTCGGGGCACCGCAGGGCGTAGGGCGGAAAAGCGAAGCGCCTTCCGCCGAATGTGCGATGCCAAGAGTCGGCATACGGCGGCTTGGTTGGCAAATACCGCCGCTACGCGGCTCCTCCGCCCTACGGAGCGAACCGGACGGGAGCTCAGTCCGTACGACTCTTAGCTGCCGGGTCATCACGGTCCTTCCCTGACGGTCGCGTCGATCGGCACGGCGTGCTCGGGATCGAGTGCGACCGGGTTGTGCAGCAGGTCGCCGCGGCCCAGACGCGTGCGATCGAGCACCACGCGCCGGGGCGGCGGTTGGGTTTCCAGCCAAGTGTCGATACCCAGCAGCGGCGACAGGCCCAGCACGAAGGGGTGCTCGCTCGTGCGGATCGCCCATTGCACGGTCGCCGGCACGAGAGAGGGCAGCGCGTCGCGCACGACCGCCGCGAGGCTCTTCGCGGGGCCGTGCAGGATCACCGTCATGCGCCGCGAGGCCTCGTCGAAGAAGCGATCGACGACTGCAGCTTCGCCCTTGCGCTCGGCCACCTCCGGCGCGAACAGCGCGAGGAATTCGCGCGCCTGGTCGTCGGACAGGATCAGGCTGTCGCCGACGATGCTGTTGCCGGACAAACCCGTGCCGAGCGTCAGCGGATGGTCGCGGTCGTCCATGTCGATGCCGAGGATGGTCGCCATCGTGCGGCGCAGGCGAAAGTGTTCGACCGGGATCACCGCGCCGCGCGCGACCGCGCCGTCGGTGAGGATGTCCAGCGCGAGCAGTAGTCCGCGGTAGCTGCCGTGCGTCTGCTGCAGTGCGCCCTGCGAGGCGAGCCAGCGGCGGCGGCGCGCCTCGGGCCAGTGGCGCGGCAGCGTCGTGCCGAGCATGCCGGCGAGCCAGGGCAGGCGCTCGGCGGGTGTTGCGGCGGGGGCGAGCAGGATCTCGCTCGCCGCGATGCGGTCTTCGAGCGGCGTCAGCACGCCCTCGAAGCTTGAGAGCAGGCGTTCGCGCAGGTCGGCGCCGTTCGCGGCGACCGGCTCGGCGTCCTCCAGCGGCAGCGGGCGTGCCTGCTGCTGGAAGTGGTCGGGCAGGTAGTGCGTCTGCCACGAGAAGCGCGGGTAATACACGCGCAGCGCAAAGATCGCCGGGCTGTGGCGGCCGTCGCCGTGCATCGTGATCCTGAGGCGCAGGTAGCGCCCGCGCACTTCACGCACCGCGCCGTTGCTGCGCTGGATCAGGGTCTCGTACAGGCCGGCGTGGTCGTCGTGGTCCTCGCCCTGCGGCGCGCGGCCCGGTGCGAAGGGGAGCTCGGACGCTTGCGGCGTCAGCACCGCCTGCGGCTGCGCGATCCATTCATCCGGCAGGTCGTTGCGGTCGTCGCCCGCCTGCACCGCGATGGCGATGCCGCAACCGGGCGGGATGCAGGCGTCGATGCACAGGCGGTCCCACAGCGTGTCGGGCATCGCCGAGTCGAGGATCTCGGTCAGCGTGACCGTGCCGCGCGCCGCGAAGTGCGCCTGCGCGAGGCGATAGAGGCGGATCGGGCCATCCGCGGTCAGCGTGCGCGGCGCGCCGTCGCGGTGGCGCACGAAGCGGATGGCGGCGGGGAGCGCGGCTTCCGAGCGGCGCGGCCAGCGTTCGGCGACGAGTTCGGCGGGGGCGTCGTCCTCGTCGTCGTCCCCCTCGGCGGCCACTTCCGGCAGCGCGAGCAGCGGGCAGTCGCGGCGCTTGCCGCGCTCTGCGCCTTCGTCGAAGGGCAGGAGCAGCAGGAAGCGGCCATCGCCGGTCGCGGCGATGTCGGTCGCGAGCGGCAAGTCTTCAGGCAGGCGATGCACGCGGAAGCCTTCCGCCGGGCCGGCGGCGAGCGGGCGGCTGAAGACCTGCATGCGCGGCGCGTCGGCCGTGCTGTCGGTTGCTTCGCTCAGCACGTAGAGGCGCTCGTCGTCGGCGGCCAGCCCGAGCAGCCCTGCGTGCGGCGGCAGGGCGATGTCCCACGCGAGGCGCAGCGGGTCGGGGTTCGCCTGCAGCGGCTCGAAGCGCTCGGGGCGGCCGATATAAGGTTGCGGCAACGGCGCTCCGACCGCGAGTCCGAGGCGGGCTTCGCCCAGCACCCACACGCGGTCGGCGCCCGTCGTCGCCCCGGTTGCAGCCTCCACCCACGCGCGGTGCGGCGCGAAGGGGAGCGTGCAGTGTGTCTGCCAGCGCCGGCGCAGATGCACTGCGGTGAGACCGTTGCCGGCGCCGCCGTCGCTCCACGGCAGCGCGACGAGGCCGCTGCCGCCGAAGGCGAGGTCGGTGAAGCGGCCGGCGGGGGCATCGACCGGGTCGAGCACCAGGGCTTCGAGGTTCGGCGCGCCGGTCTCGGCGTCGTCGAGGGCGGCGAGCACGGGCTGCCAGTCGCTGGCGGCGCTCGCCGGCCAGCGCAGCGCGCACTCGAAGCGCAGTCCGTCGACGGACAGGCGGCCGAGCTGGCCGTGGTCGTCGAGGATGAAGGGGGTGGTCGCCGCCAGCAGTTCGCGGGCGCGTGCCGGCGGCACGGTCGGCAGGCGCGGTGCGTCCTGGCGCGTCAGCGTGAAGGCGCGCTGTTCGACGTCCCAGCTGCACTGACGGCTCGCGTTGCGGAAGTCGGACGTGCCGTCGAGGAGCAGGAAGCGGGTGCCGTTGCTGTTCATCGCGCGGCTCCCGGCGGATGGGAATTGCATTGGCGCGCATTGGTGCCCCGGATCACGTAGGGCGGATGAGCCGAAGGCCGGGTGTGGCAAATGCGCCGTCGAATGGATGGCCGTGCGGGCTCGACGGCTGCATGGCGGAAGGCGCTTCGCTTTTCCGCCCTACGGTTCGTACCTGCGACGCGTCCATCTATATGCCGGACCCCGTAGGGCGGGAGGAGCAACGCGTATCCCGCCAATCCATACCTCGCGATCCGCGTAGCGGTCGCGTGGCGACATTCGAGGTGCATCGTGGCCATCGTGTTCATCGGCTCAGCACAAATCCGGAATCACCGGCACCGGCACGGCGCGTGCGGCGTCGTCCTCGGGCGGGCGGCCGGGCCCGAAGCCGCGCGGCGGCGCGGGCCGGTCCTCGCCCGGGCGGATCGCGACCGCCATCAGCTCCGGCAGCTGGAAGTCGAGCAGCGGCAGCGCCTGCGCGCCGGTGAGTTCCAGCCACACCGGCGGGTTCTGCTGCTGGTCCTGGTAGAAGAGGCGCAGCGCATTGACCGCCTCGACGCCCTCGACGCGGCCTGCCTGCGTGCGCAGTTCGTTGATCTCGACCGCCTTGCCGCGCGGCCAGCCGGCGCCACGCGGGCCGCCCGGCGGCAGCGCCCACAGGTAGCGCAAGAGCGCGCGCTCGACCTCGGCATGCACCTGCTGCTCGGTCGCCGGATCGACGACTTCGAGCGACACCGCGACGGCGACCGGCACGAACTGCGGCGACAGCACGTAGAGCTCGGTGCCGAGCATGCAGCGCGCCGAGAGATAGTCATGCACGTCGGTCAAAAGCCCGGCGTTCGGGCGCGGCGCCGCGGCGAGCGCCTGCGGCGCGGGCGGCATCACGAACACCGCGACAACGCCGGGAATGTTGCGGCGCACGGCGGTGAGGCTCGCGCCGGGGAAGAAGCCCGCGACGGCTTCGGCGCGCGCGACCGGGTTGATCGGGTTGTCGCGCGCCAGCACGCCGAAGTCCTCGGCGGTGACCGCGCGCTCGCGGTGGCTGAGGAAGGCCGGGATGCGGCGCTCGGCCTCGTCCAGCGTCTCGGCGTCCACGCCGCCACGCGTCGGCCATTCGTGGCGCAGCGCGAGGCGGGCGCTGCTGCCGTGGATCTCCTTGATGCTGTCGGGCGGCAGGTTACCCTGGCTGCCGCCGCCGTGGCGATAGAACGCGGCGCGGATGCGGGCGTTGGCGGGCGGGCGCTTGCCGCGGATGCCGTCGCCGAAGCGCACGCTGCCGCTTGCCGCGTCGACGACGAAGACCGTGTCGTCCGGCCCGCTGCCGGCGAAGTGTGCGACCCGGGTCCAGGGGCGGAAGGCGTGGAGGTGTTCGACTTCGACCTCGACGCTCGCCGCGTCGACATCCGCATGCGGCAGTTCGAAGCTCTGGTCGGGGCGGCCGGTGCCGCTGCCAAGCACGATGTCGCGCGCGATGCCCTGGCCGATCACGTCGACGGCGTTGAGCCCGAGGTAGCCCAGCGTCAGGTTCGGCTCGTCGGCGCACGACAGGCGCAGCCAGAAGAGGAACTGGCCGGGTCGCAGGTCCGCAGGCGGCTCGGGCGGCGTGTCGCCGAGGCCGGCGAACTGCGGATCGAGAGCGCCGGTCGCACGCAGCATGTCGGCGTTGCGCGGCAGGCGCAGGCGCGCGACGCCGGTCTTGCGTCCGCCGGCCGAGCTGTCGGCGACGACTTCGAGCGGCAGATACTGCACGTTCTGCGGCGCGTCCTCGGGGTCGGGCCACCACGCGAGTTCCCATGTGAGCTTGCGCGGGCGCAGTCCCGTCGCGAGCTGGCCTTCCAACTCCGTGAGTGGCGCCAAGCCGACGTTCAGTACGATGCCGGCGAGCTCGCGGCGCACGAGCTCCGCCTGCGCGACGAAGGCGGGCTTCGCGAGGCAGATCCCGAGGTGGAAGGCGCCGTCGCGCGTACCGGCGGCGGTGAGTGCGTCGTGGCCGGGCACCAGCGTCACCGGGCGGAAGGCGGCCGGTTCGACGCCGTACTGCGCGCGCAGCTGGTCGAGGCTGATGCCCTCGGCAGCGAGCGCGGCCTCGTCGAGCGTGCGCTTGACGACAACGCGCAGCGCGAGCGGCGTCGGCTGGATCTCGCCGACGGTGCTGAAACTCGTCGTGCCGGCCTTGAGCAGCGATTCGGTCGCGATCAGAAGCGGCAATGCCCGTCCGCTCGCGTCGATGCTGACGATCCCGGCGGCGGGGCGCGCCGGGCGCAGCGGGATCTGCAACAGGTTCAGGAAGGCGAGGCGCTGGCGTTCCGGGATCTGGTTCGCGCGGTAGATGACGGTCTCGGTGAGCCACGCGAAGAGATCGACCAGCGCATGCACCGGGTCGCCCGGCGCGAGCGGCGCCATCTCCGGCACGTGCCGTGCGAGGCGCGCCTGCAGCTCGGCGACCAGCTCGTCGAAGCGGCGATCGTCGAGGTCGGGGACGGGGAATTGTCCGAGAAGCGGGGTGGGAAGCGCCATATGTTCGGTTCCCTTAATGGTTTCGGCGGGTGAGTTGGCGAGAAAGCGCAGCGCCTCCCGCCACACGGCGTTTGGTCAGCCTTCGGCGTTTGGATTGGCGGGATACGCTTCGCTCCTCCCGCCCTACGAGATCCGTTGTTTCGTAACGTGTATCGCAGGCAAGGAACGTAGGGCGGGAGGAGCCGAAGGCGTATCCCGCCACACGGCGGCCGGGCGGGGTATGAAGGCGGGATTGGCGGGAGGCAGTCATCGCCCTCATCCCAGATCCAGCGCCAGTTCGAGCGTCTCCCGGCCGCCATCGGCGAGCAGCCGGTAGCGCACCTCGAGATTCACGTGCGACAGGCGTTCGCGGTCGGCCACGACGCGCACCTCCTCGATCGTCACGCGTGGTTCCCAGCGCGTCAGCGCGCGCAGTGCGGCGTCGGCGATCAGCGCGCGCGTGGTCTCGTTGTTGGGGTGGTGGATGAAGTTGCGGATGCCGGCGCCGAACTCGGGGCGCATCAGGCGCTCGCCGGGGCGGGTCAGCAGGATGTTGAGCATCACCTCGCGCACGCTCGCGTTGCCGCGCCGCCATGCGGGCCGCCCGTCGTCGGCGAGGCCGGGGAGCAGCGGAAAGCTCATCAGCAGGGATTCCGGCGTCGCCATCGTTGCGTTCTCCTATTTCCCTTTCAGCGCCTTCAGGCACAGCCGCGGCAGCGCGAGGAAGACCCACGGCAGCCAGCCGAGGAAGAGGTTGAGCATGTTGATCACGACCATCAGCATCAGCATCGCGCACAACGTGATCGCCGGCAGGCTGAAGCTGAAGCTCCAGCACGCGCCGCAGTTGTTGCCCGGGCCGTCGCCCTTCATGTCCATGCCCGGGCTGATCTTTCTCAGCACGTCCGCGAGCGACTTCGGCGCGAGCATCGCGACGCCGCGCGGCAAGCCGCGCTTGAGGTCGTCGAGCGAGGGCAGGATCACGGTGGTCGGGCGTTGCGCGTCCGGGTCGAGCGGCGAGGCGACGCGGAACACGCGGCTCGCCGGCCCCCAGGTGACGCGCTCGCAGCCGCAGTCGTCGGCCCAGCGCACGAAGGGCACGGCGATGAAGCGGTCGCCGTCGGTCTGGCCGTAGCGCGGCAGCGGCAGGCCGTCGTCGAAGTGCACTTGCGCCCGCGCCATGCGCAGCGCGACGAGGCTGCGCAGGTCGGTGGCCTGTTGTTCGCTGATGAACAGGCGGTCGGTGCGCGAGCCGCCGTTGCCGTCGGGCAACTGCACGCTACCGGCGACGACCTCGCGCCGCACGATGCGGGCGAAGAGTTGCACGAGCTCCGGACCGCTGCGGTCCAGCCATTCCAGCAGCGTCTCGCCCGTCACCGCCACGAGCTGGGGCAACTCGCCGCCGTCGACGATGCGCCACTCCAGCGCGTGGAAGCGGATCTGGCCGAACAGCGTGCGCAGGCCGGCGTTGTCGCCCTCATTCGCGTGATCTGTCGCGTCGGTAACGCTGAACTGCGCGACCAGCGCCTGCAGCAGTTCGATGAAGCCGACCGTCGCGATGCCGTTCGCCATCACCAGGCCGTCGCTGTCGCTCCACGCTTTCGCGCCGCGAGTGCCGAGCGGCCAAGCCTGTTCGAGACCGAAGTCCGGCACCTCGGTGCCGTTCGCCTGTGGCAGCGGCGCGTCCGCGGTTTCGCGCGCGCTGCCGCCGAGCGGCAGGTAGCCCCACAGCAGCGTGTGGCTGCGTTCGATCCCGCGCGCATCGCGGCGGCGCACGAGCAGCGGGTGCAGCGGCACGACCTCCTCGCCGGAATAGGGCGGCTCGGGGAAACGCGCCGGCAGCAGCCCGCGCGCGGTCAGGCGGCGCACGTCGTCGGGGTCGTGGTCCGGGATCTCGCCGCTGCGCCAGCCGAGCGGCTGGCCGTCGGCGATCATCCAGCGCTGCGGCGTGCCGTCGGCGGGCACGCGGCGTACGACCATGCCGGCCGAGAGGATCTTCTTCGGGTCGAAGGCGGGCGCGCCGGGCGCCACGCATTGCACCTCGCCGCACGCGAGGTAGAAGCTGCGGTGCATCGGCAGGCGCAGCGTCGGCTCGTTCTTGAAGCGGCCGAAGCGGTCCGCGCTGAACCACGGCTGCGCGGCGGTGCCGGTGAGGCGGCTGGCGTGCGCGTCGTTGAGGAAGCGCGCGACGAACTCTTCGTCGAAGTAGCGATGCAGCGTCAGCCCGTCGCCGTCGCCCGCGAAGAAGGGCGCCACCATGCGTGGCTGGTGCGCGAGTGCCGGCCCGACGGCCCTGGGCGCGCGCATCGGCCGTTCGGCGAGGAGGGCGCCGTTTATGGTTCCGGTCAGCGTCACCATATGTTTCCCGCCCCCGGCGTGTAGCTCGCCGACACGACCGAGTTGCTGATCAGCGTGTCGCACTGCACGACCCCGGAAAACTTGCTCATGCCGGCATCGACCTTGACCATGCCGGCCGACACCGTCACCTGCGCAGCCTCGACCTTGACGATGCCGGAGCACGTGATCTTGACGTTGCCCGGCGAAATCTCGACCTTCTCGCCGCCCTGCTCGACCGTGACCTTGCCGCCGCCCTGGTCGGTGATCGTGAGATGGTTGCCCGCGGGCGTCTCGATCTTCACCCTGGGCTCCTGGTCGTCCAGCAGCACCTTGATGCCGGCCGGGCTCTGCACGAAGTAGCGCTCCTCGACCGGGCGCCCGTCGGCCGGCTGGCTGCTGCCGCCGCTCCACACCGCGCCGAGCACGATCGGCAGGTCCGGGCTGATGAAGGCGACGACGACCTGCTCATTCTGGCGCGGCAGCAGGCTCACGCCGTAGCCGCTGCCGGCGCTCGGCACCATCACCGCGGCCCACACCTCCAGCCCGGTCGCCGGCAGGCGCAGCTTCACGCGGCCGCGGTTGTCCGGGTCGGCGTTGTCGAGCACGACGCCGAGGTGCAGATCCTGCAGGAGGCCGGGGCTGTGGCGTCCGCTCATGGGTTCCAGTCCGGACGCTCGACGCGCAGGCGGGTGGACAGGCCCTGCGCGTTGTCAAAGTGATGCCAGCAGTCGGCGATGCGGTAGCGCCCTGCGAGCCGCGGCGACACCCCGGCGAGCTCGACCTCGCGCCCGACGCCCAACTCGGGCGTGCCGGTGCACACGATCTCGCCATGCAGGAAGCGCTGCGCGTCGCGGCGGAAGGCCCCCTGCGCGAGCGATTCGGCCTCCGCTTGCGAGCGCGGGAAGGGGTGCGGGCGCGGCGAGCGGCCGTCCCAGCCGAGTTCCGCGAGCGTCGCCGCCGCGGTGCGTCCGCCCGGCGCCGGTGCGAGCGACGCACGGCTGCCGCTCGCGGCGGCATCCGCGGCGAGGTTGTAGCCGTCCGCGAGCACCTCGCGCGGCTGGCGGTTGAGGTCGGCGATGATGCGGATGCGCTGCGCATTGGCACCGGAGTCGAGGCGCACCGGGTTCGCGTCCGCCTCCTCGGGGCGCGCGCGCAGCCGCCCGCCCTGCATGCGCAGCGGAATGTCGTGCGGAGCGAGCACGCGCAGCAGGAAGGCGAGGTGGCTCTCGTTGTGCTGCAGCCAGTCCGCGCTGCCGGCATCGACGCTGACGTCCACCTGCAGCCCGGCGTCGCTGGCGATCTCGCGCACGACGTCGGCCAGACCCTTGTTCTCGAACACCCGGCTCGCGCGGCTGCGGGCGAGCTTGTGCAGCGGATCCTCGGCGAGGATCACGAGCTGCGGCGCGCCGTCGCCGTAGCGCTCCTCGAGCGCCGTGACCTCGCCGGAGAACACCGCGCTCTCGGCCGTCTCGCCGAGCAGGAATTCGATGCGGCTGCCCAGGCGCAGGTCCAGGAAGGGATAGCCCGGTTCGCCCCCATTCTGCGGGCCCCAGTTGATCACCCGCAGCTCCGCGCTCGCCATGCCGCTCGCCGGCAGATGCACCGACAGCGCTGCCGCCGCCTCCCCGAGCGCGGGGCGGTCGCTGCCGTCGATGCGCACGCGCGGACGGGCGCTGACGATGGCGGGATTAGACGGCATCTCTGACGTCCTCCCTGCTGCGGCCGTCGATACGTTCGCAATTGTTTGTGGACGCACGGATTCGTAGGGCGGGAGGAGCGTAGCGTATCCGGCCATGCGGCGGTCGGGCGGCCTTCGGCACTGGGATTGGCGGGATACGCTCCGCTGCTCCCGCCCTACACCGGTTCGCGCGATTGCCTTTCGACAGGCTCAGGGCAAACGGTGTCGCCTGTTCCATTGCCGGGTGATTAGTCGATGGCAAGGCGCGCCTCCCGCTCGCGGGTCACGGTCAGCAGATCGAGCAGCGTCTCGCCGGGCCGGCCTTCGGGCGGGCGCGGCTCGGCGCCGGCGGTCTGCGCCGGGTTCGGCTCGGGCTGGACTTCGGCGACGAGTTCGTCGATCACGATGGGCATCAGCGGCCTCCGGTGGGAATCAGCAGCGTGCCGAGCGAGGTGAAGCGCGGGTTGTCGAGGCGGTTCGCGTCGGCAACGCCGCGCCAGTCGCGCGGGTTCTGCCCGGCCGCCTGCGCGGCGCTGGCGGCATCCTGACCGTCGCCGCCGGGCGCGAAGGCGGGGCGCGGACGTTCGGCCGCCTGTACCGAGGGATCCAGCGCGAACTGGTAGCGGTCCTCCTTGAAGGTCAGCGCCAGCGTCGCGCGCAGCGGGATACCTTCGGGCGCGAAGAAGTCCAGCGTCTCCGAGTAGCTCGACAGCATCCCGGTGAACTGGAAGCTGCCCCACTGGAAGCGGCAGCGCTTGGGCGCCTTGGGCTTCTTCGACTCGGCGTCCTGCGGCTTCATGAAGGCTTCCGCGATGCGTTTCGTCAGCGTACGCACGTCGGTGTTCGCACTGAGCGTCTCGCGGTCCTCGCGGCTGTCCGAGCCGAGCGTCGCGGCGATGCTGGTGTCGAACACCAGCTCCACCGCGAGCGTCGATTCGCTCTTGTCGACATACTGCGCGGCCGCGCCGCTGCCCCCGCTGCCGCCCTTGTTGTCGGCCTTCAGCGTGTTCGACAGCGTCACGCGCAGCGTCGCCGGGTTGAACTGCACGTCGATGTGCTTCGACTCGTCGGTCTCGACCTGGTCCCCGTTCATCGGGATCAGCTTGGCGCGGGCGATCTGCATGGCGGGCATGGTGTCGATTTCCCTCAGCCGCGCTCGAGTTCCAGGCCTTCATGCACCAGCTGCAGCTCCTCGATCGCGACCTGGCTGGCGGTGGAGGAGAGGTCCGGCCCCTTGAACTTGGTCGGCAGCGCGTTGGTGATGCGCCAGCGCAGCAGCGGTTTGTCCGGATCCTCGGGGTGGAACACGTCGATCGTGCCGCTCATGCGCAGCGCGTAGTTCGACTGGCGCGTGCTCATGTCGAACCAGCTCCACAGATCCGCGAGCTCGGTGATGCCGCGCTTGAGGATGATGGGCGCAAAGGTCGTCGGGCCCGCGAGCTGCACCTCGCCCCAGTTGCGTCCTCCTTCCTTGAGCGCCTTGGGCGCCATCGTCGCCTCCAGTCCCGACACCTCGCTGAAGGCCCCGCGGCACAGCAGGTTGCCGCCCTCGCCGTCGTACAGCGCGACGCGGAAGCGGAAGGGGATGAATTCGCGCGCTGCGTCAGCCATCGATGGCCTCGATGCGGGTTTCCGTCACGGCGACGTGGCGGTCGTGCAGGAAGGTCAGGCGCAGCCGGTCGATCGGGTAGGCCGGCGCGATCTCGATCTCGAACGCGATCGTCGATTCGGGCGACGGAATCTCGCGGATGCGATAGGCACTCTCGGGCCGCGCGCCGCGCAGCGCGCCCGCCTCGTGCAGGCGCTCGAAGAAGGCGCGCAGCGCGAGCTCCGGGCGCGGGTCGCGCGGATCCGCGTCGAACAGCAGCTGCTCGCCCAGCGCCTGCAGACCGCGCCGCAGCCAGCCCATGAAGCGCATCACCTCGGCCGAACGCCAGTGCTCCTGCGCGCGCTGCGCGGCGCTCATGCGGCGCAGGTCCGCTGCCGGCAGGCAGGGCGCGCACAGGGCCTCGTCGTCGACCTGCAGCTTGCCCCCGCGCGTCAGCAGCACCGTCACGCCGGGCACTTCGCGCAGCGCGGTCGCTTGCTGCTGCGTCACCGGCGGCCACGGCAGCGCCGCGCCGGGCAGCGGGCGGCCGGCGATCGAGCGCCACACGCCGTGGCGTTGCGACACGCGCGCCTGCATGCCCGCGACCAGCCCGCAGGGCGACGCGAGGGGGTGCTCCTCGCTGCGCAGGTAGGGCCACAGCAGCTGCAGGTGGCGCAGCTTCTCTGCGAGCTCGGCGTGCGGTGCCACCGCCGCGCCGCCGCCGGCCTCGCTGCCAATTTCACCGGCGATGCGCGCGATGTGTTCGAGGAAGTCGCGCGCCGGCGCGGGCAGCTCGTCCCGCGGACGCTGGTCCAGCGGCAGCGTCAGCAGGCACTGCATGTCCGGACGCAGGCGCGCCAGCGTGCGGACGATCGGCGGCACGATGTCGATCGGCCCGAGCGACGCCTCCGCGGCGGGCATCTCGCTCGAACGGCGGCGCTCGCGATGCGTGTCGTCGATCTCGGTGCCGCAGGGCAGGAACACTGCCTCGGGGTTGTCGAGGCGAACGCGCGGCACGTCCGGCAGCGCGCGCGGCACCAGCAGGCGTTCGAGGTCGGGCAGCGCGAGGATGCCTGCGCGCTCGATCAGCAGCGCGCGCTCGAAGGCGCCCAGTTCGGACGGTTCGATCAGGTTCGCATGTGGCTGCGGCAGGAAGGCGCGCACGCCGTCGGATTCTGGCACGCGGATGATCCACAGCGTGCGCGTGTCGCCGAAGCCCCGGTCGTCGCCGGCGAAGAAATCCTGCACCGCCGCCGGCAGCCAGGCTGCACGCCCGGCCAGCGCGCTGCGGTAGGCGCCGTCGAAGTCGAAAGCCTGCGGAAAGAGCGCCTGGAAGTAACCCAGCGAGCGGATCGGGATCGGCAGCCGGTACAGCGCATACAGCGCCCCGTCGCCGGGCTCGGCCTCGCTCGCGCCCTCGTCGAGCGCGCGCAGGCGCTCGACCTCCGCCGTGAAGCCCAGCGCCGCGATCTCCGCGAGCACCGCGAGGTCGCGCGCGAGCCGCTTCCACTCGGCGCTGCCGTCGAAGGACGGGCAGTGGCCGATCATCACGACCTCGACCGGCGCGAGCCGCCGCGAAGCGGGGCGCGCGTCCAGTTCGATGCGTTTGTCGGCGAGCAGCACGGTCTTACTCCTGCTCGATCGTCTCGACGGAGAGAACCAACTCCTCGATCGCGACGTCGCCGCCGCCCTTCGCGGTGAGCGTCGGTCCCGTCCATTTGATCGGCATCGCCCCGCGCAGTTTCCAGCTCACCACGGTGTCGGCGCGGTCCTCGGACTGCAGCTTCACGACGATGTCGCGCTTGGCCTCCGAGATCTTGCCGGTGCGCCCCTTCTCCAGCCACTCGTAAAGGTTCTGTGCGCCGATCACGCCACGCTTGAGCGTGACGTCGCCGGCCTTGTGGATGCCCGGCACCTTGCGCACGTAGTTCACGCGATCGTTGCCGGCGCGGTACTCGGCGACCGTGACTTCGGCGTTCAGGCCCGAAACCTCGGAGAAGCCGGCCTGCACCTCGCTGCCTTGGCCGGGTTCGATATCGACCAGGAAATTGAACGCCGAATAGGGTGTTTCACGAAAAACGGCCATGTCTGTCTCTCCTTAACTCAGGCGTCGGCGGTCTTCTGGCCGATGCGGAAGATCACGAACTCGGCGGGCTTCAGCGCCGCCACGCCCACCAGGCACACCATGCGGCCGTTGTCGATGTCGTTCTGCGTCATCGTCGAGCGGTCGCAGCGCACGAAATAGGCTTCCTTCGGCGTGCCGCCCAGCAGGCGCCCGTTGCGCCACTCGGAGAACAGGAAGTCCTCGACGCTCGAGCGGATGTTGGCCCACAGCGCCTCGCCGTTCGGCTCGAACACCGCCCACTGCGTGGATTTCTCGATCGAGCGCTCGAGGTACAGGAAGTAGCGCCGTACGTTCACGTACTTCCACTCGGGGTCGCTCGACAGCGTGCGCCCGCCCCACACGCGGTGGCCGCGGCCGGCGAAGGAGCGCAGGCAGTTGATGCCGTTGGGGTTGAGGAGCTCCTGCTGGAAGGCGTTGATCTGCTGCTCGAAGCGCAGCGCACCCATCACGATCTCGTTCGCCGGCGCCTTGTGCACGCCGCGATCGACGTCGGTACGGGCATACACGCCGGCGATGAAACCGGCCGGCGGCACCGTGATGTCGCGCCGCGTGCCGGTCGGATCGGGGATCACGACCCACGGGTGGTACAGCGCGAGCCGTGAATCGTCGAAGTTGCCGGCGAAGGCGCGCACCTCGCTGATGCTCTGCCCCGAGCGCGCATCGACGACGCCGACGCGGTAGCGCATCCGACGGCAGTGCTTCTGCACCTCCATCACGACGGCCTTGTGCGTGTCCTCGTCGGACGCCGCGGCCGCGGGCGTCATCACGATCGACACGTCCTCCACGCCTTCGAGCGCCTTCAGGCCCGTGCTGCCCTTGATCTCGTCGGTTTCGCCGGCGTAGTCCGTCGAGTCCGGTCCGGCGCCGTCGCTGCCGCCCGCGAGGGCGATCAGGTAGCGCGGTTCGTCCAGCGAACTGGCCCCCGGAGTCAGCGCCTCGGGAATGCATAGCGACATCAGCGCGGTCTGGATCGCGTCGCCGGTCGTCGCGCCCGCGCCGAGCACGCAGGCAATCGGCGAACTCAGCGCCTCGGCGCGGCGGTCGGGCGTGGCCGGCAGCAGCGCGGCCAAGCTCGTCGGGCCGTCGGGGGCGGTCGTGAGGCCGCCGTAGGTTCGGATCACCTCGCCATCCTTGCCGCCGTTGCGCACGTCGAGGTCGAAGCTGCGCAGCACGATCATCGCGCGCGCCGCACCCGGCGCCGCGGCGAGCGCGGCGAGCGGCAGCGTGATCGGATTCGGCACCCCCGGATTGAGGGTCGTGTTGCCCGTAACCGTGAAGGTCTCGCCCGCGGCATCCAGCGTGCCGCGCAGCACCTTCAGGTCGCCCCAGCCCACTCCGCCGGTGAAGGCCGTGATCGTCGTCACCTCCGAGAGCTGCAGTTCCGCCGAGGTGCCGGCCGCGAGCGGTCCGGAGGCGGGCGGGCGCACGAAGATGCGGGTGAGCTTCGCGCCGGCCGGCAGCTGGGCCGGCTTGAGCTTGGTGATCTGGGTCGCCGCGAGGGGGGCGGGATTCGCCGGGTCGGCCATCGACACGATCTCGGCGCGGTTCGCCTGGATCGCGAGGTTCGCGCCGTCGAGCTTCACCACGGCCCGGATGTCGACCGGGAAGGCCGCGTCGTCGATCGGACCGGTGGCCTTCGCCGCCAAGGGCACTCCCTTCGCCTCGAGGAAGTACAGATGGTCCGCGCTGGCGGTCGTCGGCGTCTCGCTGCGCAGCAGGTTCTCGCTGTCGCGCCAGCGCAGCTCCAGCGTGTATTCCCCCATCTTGCCGGGAAAGCGGCTGAAGAACTTCACCGTATTGCCCGCGTCGGCCTTGACCGCCGCATTGGGCCACGCGCCGTCTGCGGCGGGCGCGAGCGCGTTGATGCCCTTCACGACGCGGGCGACGAAGAGCTGCTTGCCGCCGTTGTCGAAGAAGGCCCTTGCCGCGTGCGCCGTGTGGTTGAGCTCCGCCTTGCCGCCCGTGCCGATCGCGAGGTCCAGCGCATCGCCGAAGATGCGCTCGAAGTCCGCGTAGCTCGTCAGCACCTCGGGCACGCCGCGCAGCGGGCCAGTGCGGGTCGGGCCCACCAGCGCGGCGACGCTGGTACCGACGCCCTCGATCGACTTGTTGCGGAAACTCGTCTCTTCGACGAAGACGCCTGGGGCAAGGTACTCGGGCATGTCGCTTCTCCTTCGGTGCCTGTGTTTTTGAACGCGGCGGTTCAGGTAAACCGCAGGACGAGGGCATCCCGTCCCGGGCTGGCAAGGGTGGCGATGCGCCCCGGCGCAATGTCCACCGTGATCTCGGTCTTGAACGCGGCGTTGCCGCTACCCGTGCCGCGCACACGCGCCGCGGGCAGGGCATCGGGGTCGGTACCGCTCGCGGCGGCGCGCACCGTCAGCACCCCGGGGTAAGTCGTCGCCGGGGCGTCCTTGGTGAGCGCCGGCAGCCGCTCCAGCGACAGCCGGAATTCGCCGTGGGCATCGCTCTGGGCGACGAAGTCGAAGGGGGCGGCGAGCGGCGGCGTCACGCGCAGCGCCAGCAGCGCCCAAGGCACCGGCGATCCGTCCTCGAGTAGCGTGCGGCCCGTCAGGCCGCCGGCGCGGCCGAAGCGCGTGCCGAGCGGCGAGCGGAACAGGCGCAGGGCGTGTTCGGCGCGCCGACCGGCGGAAAGCGAGAAGCGTCGCGGCAGGAAGTGCCCGGCAGCGTCGGCGACCTCGCCCGCAAGGGGATACAGCGGCTCATCGGCCTCGACGGGCACCGCGAGGTCCGCCGGGCTCGCCGCACCGGCGATCACGCGCCGCAGTTCTGCCGGAACCCGGCGCCACAGGACGGTGCCCGCGGTCTTGTGGATCAGTTCCAGATCGGCCGGCGGGTTGTCCAGCCGGATCCTCAGACCCTGAGCCGGCACGGGCCGTCTCGCCCCCCCCTGCACGCCGCTCGCGTCCACCCACTCGATGAAGTCGCTGGCATGCAGCACGAGGGTCTCGACGATCACAGCCCGTTCCCGCCGCGTTCGTCCATCGGGAACACCAGGGTCCTGACCGAAGGCCCTTCGTCACGGTCGATATCCGGGGCGAGGCGCACCGTCTTGACCAGGTAGGGGGCCGACAGGCGGTAGTCGCCCGGCAGGCTGTCCCACAGCCGCATCAGGTCTTCGGTGCTCATCTCCTCGGGCAGCACCTGGACGACGTCCTCCCGGCCCCAGTCGGGATCGGCGAGGCTCATGTCCGCGCTCTCGAGCATGAAACCGCCGCCGAGGATCTGGATCGCCGCGGCGAGGTATTCGATTTCCTGGTCGGTATGCGTGCACCACGCGATCAGCAGCAGGTGCAGGTTCACCGGCAGCTCCGGGCGGGGCTGGCTGCGCCCGGGCAGCGGTGACAGATGACGGTTGCGGCTGAATGGGTCGACCGAGATGCGGTGCAGGTAGATCCCGAGCGTGTCGGTGTTGGCCTGCGGCTTGCCGGCGAGCGTCTGCGAGCCGAGGATCTCGACCTGCGGGTTGCCGCCCAGGCGCGCAGCCATGCGGATCGCCAAGCGTTCGCGCAGTGCCTGCAGAACCGACAGAATTCCGAGATGCGACGCCAACGTACCCTCCCTCTGAAGCCGGAGCCTGTGAGACAGCGTTGTGACGGGCGGATCGCAGACCCTATGAAGATCGGGTTTTATTGCGAACGGGTTATCAAAATGTCACATCGCGAGGAGGCGATGCAAACCGGAGATGCAACAAGAAGTTGCAGATGACCTTTGCGTACGTAGGGAAATACCGTACGTACCGTAGGGGATTCTTATGCGCTATTCGGTAGGCGGTGGGGAGCCCGCGAAACGGCCTTGCGGAGGGCCCCAGAGGGGGAAGACGGCCTGCCCATGGGGGTATGCAGGCTCTTGTGCCGGATGGAATGAGCCCTTCGCCAGGCGGGCCGGGCGCCGCCGCGCGAGTTTCTGGGCGGCATGGGACGCGCGGCGCGTGCCGGCCGCGCGCCGACTATCCTCGTTACCAGATTCCCAGTTCGGCGAGCTGGCGGGTCGCCGCCTCGGACCAGCCGCGGTTCGCCGCCGGGCTCGCGGGGCTGGGGTGCAGCACGCGGCCGATGCGCAGCTTGCGCCCGTCCAGCGCCGTGGCCGCGCGGGCTTCCGCCCAGGCGCCGACGCCGATCACCCAGTCGGGCGCGAGCGCGTCGATCATGCGGCGCAGGTGCTCGTCGCAGGCCGCGAGCAGCGGCTGCGATTCGGCCGCCGGCAGCTTGTCCGGCGTCACGTTGCGGCCGCCGTCGAAGAAGGCCAGCGGGCAGTAGTTGGCGACGAAATGCTCGGCGAAGAACGCCTCGGCGGTGCCGAAGCGCTCGCGGAACAGCCCCCACAGGCGGCGTCCGCTCACTTCCGAGCGCGCGCAGCCGAAGCCTTCGACCGGGCGCTTGGGATTCTCGAGCACCGGCTTGCCGACCGGTCCCGCGAGCCCCAGCCAGTCGCGCACCGCGTCGATCTCGCCGAAGGGCACGCCGGTCTGCGCCATGCCGAAGGGGCCCGGATTCATGCCGAGGAACACGATGCGTTTGCGGCCCGCCGCATAACGGCGCAGGTAGTCCTCGTGGATAGCCCACGCGTAGTCGAGCGGGTTGTAGACGTGGCTCACCGGCGCGGCGAAGCGCATCGCGTCGAGGGTGCCCGACAGCGCGCGCGCCGCGGCGATCAGGGAATCGGCAGTAGTCGTGGTCATCGTTGCAGAAAGAGGTTTCAGGCGCGTCCGGGCGCCGCCGCGATCGCCTTCGCCTCGCCATTCCACGGCGCGACCCTGATCAGCAGAAGCATGCCCGGCACGGCCAGGAAGAAGCACAGCCAGAAGAAGTCGTACCAGCCCATGCGCTCGACCAGCCAGCCGGCCGACGCGTTGATGAAGGTGCGCGGCACCGCCATCAGGCTCGTGAACAGCGCCAGCTGGGTCGCCGTGTAGGCGGGGTGGGTCGTGCGCGCCATGTAGGCGACGAAGGCCGTCGTCCCCAGGCCGACGCCCGCGGCCTCGGCCGAGATCACGATCGCGAGGGCCGTGAGGCGTGCCGCATCCGACGGCGCCGCCCCCAGCCACGCGAGCCACACGAAACCGAGGATGCTCGCGACCTGCACCACGCCGAACAGCCACAGCGCGCGGTTGATGCCCAGCTTCAGCATCCAGATGCCGCCGAGGATGCCTCCGATCACCGACGGCCACAGGCCCGCGTTCTTCGCGATCAGACCGATCTCGGTCTTGGTGAAGCCCATGTCGAGGTAGAAGGGCGTCGCCAGCGCCGTGCACAGCGAATCGCCGAGCTTGTAGAAGAACAGGAAGGCCAGCACCAGCAGCGCCGACTGCACGCCGTGGCGCCCGAAGAACTCGCGGAAGGGCTCGACCACCGCGTCGCGCAGCGTGCGCGGCGCGCCCTTGGCGATCGCGGGCTCCTTCGCCATCAGCGTCATCGCCACCCCCGGCAGCATGAACAGCGCCGTGATGACGAACACCTCGCTCCACGGCAGGCGATCGGCGAGGATCAGCGCCAGCGAGCCCGGCACCAGCCCCGCGATGCGGTAGGCGTTCACGTGGATCGCGTTGCCCAGCCCCAACTCCAGCTCGGGCAGGATCTCGCGGCGGAAGGCATCGAGCGCGATGTCCTGCGTCGCCGACAGGAAGGCCAGCGCCGCGGTCAGCGCGACCACCAGCGTCAGGTTCTCGGTCGGCGACAGCTGCCCCAGCCAGGCGATGGCCCCGACCAGCGCCAGCTGCGACACCAGCATCCAGCTGCGCCGCCGCCCCAGCCACGGCAGGATGCTGAAGCGGTCCAGCAGCGGCGCCCACACGAACTTCCACGTGTAGGGGAACTGGATCAGCGCGAACGCCCCGATCGCCTTCAGCGACAGCCCCTCGGTCTTCAGCCATGCCGGCACGAGGTTCAGCAGCAGGTACAGCGGCAGGCCCGACGAGAAGCCGGTGAAGATGCAGATCAGCATCCGGCGGTTGAGCAGGGCGTCCATCCAGGCGGGACGGGAAGATGTCGGGCCGGCGGGGGGCGGAGCGGAGGGAATGGACGACACTGGATGCTTTCGGCGAGGGTTCGGCGCATTATCCCAGATTGCCGCAACCCGCGCCGCCACCGCAGCAGCGGCTTACATTCCGGCCTCGCGGGGCCTCGTCCCGGTACGGGCTTGCCTGCCTGCGCGACTCGCCCGAGAATGCACGTTCGACAGCTAAACCAATAAGGAGAGGAGAGAGGATGACGCAGCACATCACCGTGGTTTTCGGCGCCGAGCGCGAATACGAGACGATCGTGTCCGACGCCGACGCCGCCAGTCTCGCGAAGGACCAGGCGCGCGCCTGGCTCTCGGGCGAGTTCGAACGGCTCGAATGCACGCCGTCGAACCCGATGGGCAAGATCCTCGTGCTCGACATGATCCTCAATGTCGCCAAGTACGGCGGCGAGGACCGCTTCAAGGAGCGCGGCGACTGGGCGAAGCAGTTCGCCGTGGCGACTGCCGTTGCGCTCGGTCGTCCGACCGTGCGCGTCGACGTCCCGAACTTCGTCGTCGGCTAGGGCACCCCGCCCCGATGAAAAAGGCCCGCTGCGTGCGGGCCTTGTCGTCTCAGCGGGCTGGCCTCAGTTCCCGCGGCCGAGCCGGTACACCGCCACGCTGGCAAGGAAGTTCGGCTCGTCGAGGATCAGCTTGCCCTCGTCGAAGGCGAGGCGCTCGCGCACCGCGATGCCGTTCATCTCGCACAGCGCATCGAAGTCCGAAATCGTGAAGAAGCGCACGTTGGGCGTGTTGAACCACTGGTGCGGCAGGCTCTCCGACACCGGCATGCGGCCGTTGAGGATGCTCTGGCGGTGGCGCCAGTAGCCGAAGTTCGGGAAGCTCACGACCGCCTCGCGCGCAACGCGCAGCATCTCGACGAGGATGCCCTGCGTGTTGTGCATCGCCTGCAGCGACAGGCTCATGATCACGTGGTCGAAGAAGCCGTCCTCGATCCCCGCGAGCCCCTTCTCCATGTCCATCTGGATCACGTTCACGCCGTTGCGCGTGCACGCGAGCAGCTTGTCCGGGTCGTTCTCGACGCCGTAACCCTGAACCTGACGCACCTCCCCAAGATGCTTCAGGAGGCTGCCGTCACCGCAGCCGAGGTCGAGCACCTTCTCCCCCGGCGCGATCCACTGGGTGATGACTTCGTAGTCGTAACGGTAGGACATGGCTAAACCTTGATGCGGTCGAAGTAGGCGGTCAGCAGCGCGTGGTACTGCGCTTCGTCGAGCAGGAAGGAATCGTGCCCCGCGTCGCTCTCGATCTCCGCGTAGCTCACGTTGCGCTGGTTGTGCAGCAGCGCATAGACGATCTCGCGGCTCCTCGCGGGCGAGAAGCGCCAGTCGGTGCTGAAAGACACGACGAGGAAGTCCGCAGTCGCCCGCGCCAGCGCCGCCGGCAGGTTGCCGCCGTGCTCGAAGGCCGGGTCGAAGTAATCGAGCGCCTTGGTCGCCAGCAGGTAAGTGTTTGCGTCGAAGAAACCCGCGAACTTGTCGCCCTGGTAGCGCAGGTAGGACTCGATCTCGAACTCCACGTCGTAGCTGTAGATCGCCTTGCCGTGGCGCAGGCTGCGTCCGAACTTGTCGCCCATGGCGTCATCGGACAGATAGGTGATGTGGCCCACCATGCGCGCGAGCTTCAGGCCGCGCGTCGGCACGACGCCGTGTGCGTAGTAGTGACCGCCGTAGAACTCCGGATCCGACAGGATCGCCTGGCGCGCGACCTCGTTGAACGCGATGTTCTGCGCCGTGAGCTTGGGCGCCGACGCGATCACGACCGCGTTCGCGACGCGCTCCGGGTACTGCAGCGACCACGACAGCGCCTGCATGCCGCCCAGGCTGCCGCCGACGATCGCGGCGAAGCGCGCGATGCCCAGCCGGTCGGCGAGCCGCGCCTGCGCCGCGACCCAGTCCTCGACCGTCACGAAGGGGAAATCCGCGCCCCACGGCTGGCCGGTCGCCGGGTTGATCGAGATCGGGCCGGTCGAGCCGTGGCAACCGCCGAGGTTGTTCACCCCGATGACGAAGAACTTGCGCGTGTCGAGCGGCTTGCCGGGGCCGACCAGGTTGTCCCACCAGCCGGTGTTGTTCGACGCGTCGGCATAGTGGCCGGCGACGTGGTGCGAACCCGACAGCGCGTGGCACACCAGCACCGCGTTGCTGCGGTCCGCGTTCAGTTCGCCGTAGGTCTCGTAGACCAGTTCGTATTCGGGCAGCGTGCCCCCGCTGCGCAGCGGCAGCGGCTCGGCGAAGTGCGCCCGCTGGGGGACGACGACTCCGACGGATTGCGGTTGGATCATGGCCGTATTCTTATAAACGAAAAAACCCAGCCGGCTGCGAAACGCGGACTGGGTCGTCCTCGCTTTAGCCGGATTTATTGAGCGCCCGCAAGCTGTGGTTCAAATCGGCGCTGAAACTCAAAACTATCGCGGGCGGCCGAAATTGTCAAACAACCGTCATCCGGGCCGCCACCCGCCATGGCCGGCGCTTACCCCGCCAGCCGCATCACCGCCTCGCGTACCTTCGATTGCTCGTCCATCTTCAGGATGCGCTGCACGCGCGGTGCCAGTTCGTTGAGGTCGGCGCGCAGCACCTGCTGCTTGATCTCGAGGATGTGGCCCGGGTGCATCGAGAAATTGCGCAGCCCCATGCCCAGCAGCAGCAACGTGTAGGCCGGGTCGCCCGCCATCTCGCCGCATACCGACACCGGCAGGCCGAAGCGCGCGCCCGCCTGGATCGTGCCGGCGATCAGCTTCAGCACCGCCGGGTGCAGCGGGTCGTAGAGATGCACGACCGCCTCGTCGGAGCGGTCGATCGCGAGCGTGTACTGGATCAGGTCGTTGGTGCCGATCGACAGGAAGGACAGGCGGCGGATGAACATGCCGAGCGCCAGCGCCGCCGCCGGCACCTCGATCATGCCGCCGATCTCCACGCGCGGGTCGTACTTCAGGCCCTCCGCGTCGAGCTCCGCCTTCGCTTTCGCGATCAGCTGCAGCGACTGGTCGATCTCGTGCGCGTGCGCGAGCATCGGGATCATGATGCGCAGCTGGCCATGCACCGAGGCGCGCAGCAGTGCGCGCAACTGCGTCATGAACATCTGCGGTTCGGCCAGCGAATAGCGGATCGCGCGCAGCCCCAGCGCCGGATTCGGCTCGAAGCGTGCGCCCACGCCGTTCAGCGCCTTGTCGGCACCGACGTCGAAGGTGCGGATCGTCACCGGCTTGCCCGCCAGCGACTTCAGCACCGCGCGGTAGGCCTCGTACTGCTCGTCCTCGTCGGGTAGCGCGTCGCGGCCGATGAACAGGAACTCGGTGCGGTACAGGCCCACGCCGTCGGCGTTAACGGCCTTCACCTGGTTCAGGTCCTTGGGCCCCTCGATGTTCGCGAGCAGGCTCACGTCCTCGCCGTCGAGCGTCGTCGCGGGCGTGTCCTTCAGGCGGTTGAGCTTCGAGCGCTCCAGCTCCAGCTCGCTGCGGCGCAGGCGGTATTCCTCGACGATGCGCTCGTCGGGCGCGACGATCACGACGCCGCGCGTGCCGTCGATGATCAGCAGCTCGTCTTCCTCGACCAGCTGGCGGATGTGGTGCAGGCCCACGACCGCCGGGATGCGCAGGCTGCGCGCGACGATCGCGGTGTGGCTCGTCGGGCCGCCGACGTCGGTCACGAAGCCGCCGATGTTGTGGTCGCGGAAGCCGATCGTGTCGGCGGGCGAGAGATCATGCGCGACGATGATCGTTCCCAGCCCGTCGCGCCGCTTCGGCGGCAGGTGGCCGGGGTGGCCCAGCAGCACCTTCACGATGCGCTCGACCACCTGCACGACGTCCGCCTTGCGCTCGCGCAGGTAGGGATCCTCGATCTGGTCGAACTGCTCCACGACCAGCTCCATCTGCTGCACCAGCGCCCACTCGGCATTGCAGCGCCGCTCGGAGATCAGGGCGCGCGCGGCCTCGACCAGCATCGGGTCGCCCAGCATCATCATTTGCAGGTCGACGAAGGCGCCCACCTCGCTGTGCTGCTGGCCGGCCGTCGCGGCGGCCTTCAGCCCCACCAGCTCGCCCTGCACGGTTGCGACGGCCTCGTTCAGCCGCTCCACTTCCTCGGGCAGGTACTTCGCCGCGACGTGGTAGTGGTTGACCTCCAGCATCGCGTGCGACACCAGATGGACGTGGCCGATCGCGATGCCCTGGGAGACGGGGAGCCCGTGGATCGTGAAGGGCATCGTGCTATTCCCCCTCGCCGAAGCGGTCGGCGATGAGGTCGAGGATCGCCTCCAGCGCCTTGTCCTCGTCCTGGCCGGCGGTCTCGATCGCGATCGTCGCGCCGCGCGCGGCGGCGAGCATCATCACACCCATGATGCTCTTGGCATTGACGCGGCGTCCGTTGCGTTCGAGCCAGATGTCGGCCCCGAAGCTGCTCGCGAGCTGCGTCAGTTTTGCCGACGCACGCGCATGCAGGCCCAGCTTGTTGATGATTTCGGCTTCCGCTCTCGGCATGTCATTCTCACTTCATGTGCAGCACGCCCTCGCAGCCGCCGGTGATGGCGCGCTCGACGAGCGTGTTCATGTCCCTTTCCCGGTAGGTCAGCACCCGCAGCAGCATCGGCAGATTCACGCCGGCAATGCCTTCCACGCGCCCCGGTTCGAGCAGTTTGCGTGCAACGTTCGCCGGGGTGGCACCGTAGATATCCGTGAGTATCACGACGCCATGTCCCTTGTCGACCGTCGCGAGCAGCCGGCGTGCCTCCGGCAGGATGTCGAGGGGATCGTCCTGGCCGGACAGTCCGAGCTGGATGACGTTGTCGGGGCGCCGGTTCAGCACGTGGCAGGCGCACTGGATCAGCGCCTCGCCGAGTGTGCCGTGGGTGATGAGGAAAATGCCGATCATGGTCGCCGACGCCCTTGGGGTGTCGTCGATTGTAGCCGACTCGGCGCAGATGGCTGCGGTGTGGTGCGCGATGCGCCGCGCCGCCGGCTGTTCAGCTGGCTACATGTTGTGGCAGGTGAGACACAGCAGGCGTTCGCCGCCTGCTCGGCGCACGTAGTCGGTGGCGTGCTGCGGGTCGGGAGGCGTCAGGCCGTGCTCGATGTGACAGGACGCACAGTCGATCACCCAGGTGTCGGTGATCGCGGAGTTCTTCGGCTTGCCCTTAGCGCGTGTCGCCGTTCCGGTGCCGGTCGTGTCGGACAGGACGCTGCTGTTGAAGAGCTGGATTTCGTCCGGGTCGGGCACGCCGTTGCCGTTGTTGTCGAAGAACAGGACGCCCGTCGCGCTCGTGGTGGCCGGCAGGTGGTAGTCGGCGCGTATCGGGTAGCTCACCCGTACCGGATGGTGCCCCGGATCGACGAAATATCCGGTCAGGTCGGGGGTGGCGCTGTCGACGTTTGTCGCGTAATGACAGGTGCGACAGTCCGAATAGTCGGCGTGCGCGGGCCCGGCGCCGTAAATCGCCATCGTTGCCGCCAGCAGCAAGGAAATGCCCCGTTTCGTAACCAAGACCAGCCGCCCATGAAAAAGGCTCCCCGTGAGGGGATACGAGCGGCCGAATATACCCGCGGGTTAGGCGGCGTGCAATTAAATATGCAAAACGATTCGATTTAAACTCGAATCGACTATGCTTCGGGGAATTTGACCCGGCTTTCGCCGGGTCGCGGGGCTTACTCCAGGCCCTGGCTGGCGAGATATTCCTCGTAGGTGCCGCGGTAATCGACGATGGTCCCGTCGAGCTTGATCTCGATGACGCGGGTCGCCAGCGAGGAGACGAACTCGCGGTCGTGCGAGATGAAGATCAGCGTGCCGGAGAACTTCTCGAGGCCGGTGTTGAGCGACTCGATCGACTCCATGTCGAGGTGGTTGGTCGGCTCGTCCATCAGCAGCACGTTGGGGCGCGACAGCATCAGCTTGCCGAACAGCATGCGGCCCTGTTCGCCGCCGGAGATCACCTTGACGGACTTGCGCACGTCGTCGCCGGAGAACAGCAGGCGGCCAAGGGTGCCGCGGATCAGCGTCTCGAGGTCGCCGCCTTGCGAATCCACGGTGACGCGCGCGTAGTCGGCGATCCATTCGGTCAGGCTGGTGTCGCTGGCGAAGTCGGCCGAATGGTCCTGCGCGTAATAGCCCGGCTTGGCCTTCTCGGCCCACTTCACGCCGCCTTTCTGCGGCTGCAGGCCGCCCAGCAGCAGCTTCATCAGTGTGGTCTTGCCAACGCCGTTCTCGCCGATGATCGCGATTTTCTCGCCCGCCTCGATGGCGATCGAGAACTTGTTGATGAGCGGCTTTTCCATCCCCTCGTAGGCGAAGGACAGGTTCTCGACCTCGCACGCGAGGCGGTGCAGTTTGTCCTTGTCGTCGTAGTCGAAGCGGATCCACGGGTACTGGCGGCTGGACGGCTTGACGTCCTCGGGCTTGAGCTTGTCGATGAGCTTGAGGCGGCTGGTGGCCTGCTTGGCCTTGGACTTGTTGGCCGAGAAGCGGCGCACGAACTCCTGCAGGTCCTGGATCTTTTCCTTGGCGCGCGAGTTGGCGGCCTGCTGGCGCTGGCGCGCGAGCGTCGATGCTTCCATGTAGTCGTCGTAGTTGCCGGCGTACACGGTGATCGTGCCGTAGTCGAGGTCCGCCATGTGCGTGCACACCTGATTCAGGAAGTGGCGGTCGTGCGAGATGATGACCATGGTGCTGTTGCGCTCGTTGAGCACATCCTCGAGCCAGCGGATGGTGTTGATGTCGAGGTTGTTGGTGGGTTCGTCGAGCATCAGGATGTCCGGGTTCGCGAACAGCGCCTGGCACAGCAGCACGCGCAGTTTCCAGCCCGGCGCGACGTTCTTCATCGGCCCGTTGTGCAGTTCCGTGCCGATGCCCACGCCCAGCAGCAGCTCGCCGGCGCGCGATTCGGCGGTGTAGCCGTCGTATTCGGCGAACTTGCCTTCGAGCTCGGCCGCGTGCATGTAGTCTTCTTCGGTCGCCTCGGGGTTCGCGTAGATCGCGTCCTTCTCCGCCATGCAGGCCCACATTTCCGCGTGGCCCATCAGCACGACGTCGAGCACGCGCATGTCCTCGTAGCCGAACTGGTCCTGGCGCAGGTAGGCCATGCGCTCGTGCGGGTCCTTCGAGACGTTGCCGGCGCTCGATTCGAGCGCGCCGCACAGTATCTTCATGAAGGTCGACTTGCCCGCGCCGTTCGCGCCGATCAGGCCGTAGCGATTGCCTTCGCCAAACTTGACGGAGACATTCTCGAACAGGGGCTTGGCCCCGAACTGCATGGTGATGTTGGCGGCGACGAGCACGGCGAATCCTGATTTTCAGTTAAAACAAAGCTTTGCATTATAGCGCAGATGATGGCAGACCGCGCCGGAGGATCCGCTCCGCCCGCGTCTCGAGGGGAGGCCCGATACGCCCGCGAGACCGGATGCGGCGGACGAAAAATTTGCGCAAATGCTATACAAAATCAGTCGGATAGATACGACTTTTGCCGTATGTACGGCATAACGCGACAGGAATAGAGTGCACCTACTGGTACCCGATCCTTTTCCGGAGGCGGGTGAACGGGCGCTGTAACCGATCGGGAGACCGCCGGTAGGGGAGGATGCGTGGATAGCGAGGAACGGCCGCAGCTGCGCAGAGGCGACAATCCGCTATACGCGGTGCTGCTTCTTGCGTGGATGTTGTTCAGCGTGTCGTTGTTTGCACTGGTGCTGCGTGGGGCCTGGGAAGACATTCGTGCGGAGTTCCAGGCGGACGCCGAGGCGGACATCGAGCTGTTGCGCGACCGTCTGCGTACCAACGACGCCCTGCTGTCGGGTTTCGCCGCGTTTCTCGACGTGCTCGGGGCGCCGACGCACGAGCAGCTGGTTGGTTTTGCGAGCCGCCTGCTGGGCGAACATCCGCATATCTACATGCTCGAGGTGGTCGAAAAAGTGCCGGCGCGTGCGCGGGGCGACTTCGAACGCACGCTCGCGGAGCGGGTCGGCCCGGGCGCCCGGATCGGAAGCTTCAGCTATCAGGACGGCAGGCGGTGGCAGGATGTGCCGGAGAAGGCGGCCTATTTCCCGGTCAGCTTCCTGTGGCCGCAAACGCCCGAATCCCTGCCGGTGCTCGGCCTCGATCTCGATTCGGTGCCGCACTTGCACGACGCCTTGCGGCGCGCCGAGGCGAGCCCGGGAGCCGTGTCCACGCGGCCGTTCGCGCTGATCGAGGGGCCCCTGGCCTACGTAGTGATGAAGCGCACCGACAAGGCGCCCACGCTGCTGCGGACCGCGGGGGCCGGGCAGCGCTACGCGCTGCTGGTCGTGAAGGCCGATTCGATGGTTCCGGGCCGCCGCAATGCGCGTACCGCCCACGTCCTGCGCATGCTTGGGGAGGCGGGGCCGCACGATCCGCCGCTCTATGCGATGCTGGCAATGCAGCCGGCGAGTGCGCTGGAGCGCCGCCTGCTGCCGAAGTTCACCCTGAACGTGGAGGATGTCAGCACCTCGCAGCCGGTGCGGCTGACGGTGACGCGCCAGCTGCGCCTGTCGGACATCCGCAGCGAGCCCCTGCTGCTGGCGATCGGTTTCGCCGGCGCCACGCTCGCCGTGCTGGTGCTGTACCTGCGCCGCCACCGTGCGGCGGTTGCGCGCGAGCGCGAGCGCCTCGAGCGCGCGACCCACAGTGCGCTGCACGACCCGCTGACCGGGCTGCCCAACCGGCGCCTGTTCTACGACCGCGTCGGCCAGGCGAGCGCGCTCTGGCGGCGTACCGGCGAAGGGTTTGCGCTGTTCTTCGTCGATCTCGACCGCTTCAAGGAAGTGAATGACAGCTACGGCCACGATGTCGGCGACGCGGTGCTGGGCACGGTCGCCGCGCGCATGCGCGGCAGCGTGCGCGAGACCGATACGGTCGCGCGCATTGCGGGCGACGAATTCGTCGTGCTCCTGCCCGGCGTGACGGAGCGGGCGGCCGCGGAGCCGGTCGCGGCGAAGCTGCTTGCCGCCGTGGCGCAGCCGGTCGAACTGCGCCACGGACTGGTGCTGCAGCTCACCGCGAGTCTGGGGGTGAGCGTGTGTCCCGAACACGGCAGCGAACCGGAGGAGCTGATCCGGCACGCGGATGCGGCGATGTACGGCGAGAAGCGGGCGGGGAGCACCGGTTCGGGCGACGCATCGTCAGGGGCGGAGGAGCGCGCGGGCCTGCGGGCGCCGCGCCTGCGCGTCATCCGCAAGTTCGTGCCCGGCGGCAGGAAGAAGGTCTCGCGCGGCGGTTAGACCCGGTGGCACACGCCCAGGCGCCGCGCGCGGGGCCCGTCAGAGCAGGCGGGCGATGAAGCACGGTGCGTCGGCCTGCGCACCCGCGGGTAGCGGCAGGCGCACGCGGCGGCCGGCACCGGGGATGCGGGCGAGCGCTTCGCCGTCGAGGCTTTCGAGGCGTTCGAGGGGGGCGATGATGTTGCCCTGCGGCTGCACGAATTCGAGTTGGTCGCCGATGCCGAAACCGTTCTTCACTTCGATTTCCGCGAGACCGCTGGCGGCGTCGACGCCCAGTACTTCGCCGACGAACAGGCTGCGCCCCGACTCGGAGTGGCCGCGCAGGTAGTTCTGGTGCTCCGGGGTGTGGTGGCGCTGGTAGAAGCCGTCGGTGTAGCCGCGGTTCGCGAGGCCTTCGAGCTCGCCGAGCAGGCGCATGTCGAAGGGCCGGCCGGCCGCCGCGTCGTCGATCGCGCGGCGGTAGCCCTGGCTCGCGCGGGCGACGTAGTAGGGGCTCTTGGTGCGGCCTTCGATCTTCAGCGAATCGACGCCGATCGCGACGAGGCGCTCGACGTGCTCGACCGCGCGCAGGTCCCTGGAGTTGAGGATGTAGGTGCCATGCTCGTCCTCCTCGATCGGCATCAGTTGGCCGGGGCGGGTGCCTTCCTCGAGGAGGTAGACGCGCGAGGCGGACTCGTGGCGCGCACCGCCGCCGAGCGCGGTGCCGGTCGTGTCCGCTGCGCCCTTGCCGCAGGCATGCAGGTCGCCCGAGCCGTCCTCGTTCGCGTCATGCACCTTGTAGTCCCAGCGGCAGGAGTTCGTGCAGGTGCCCTGGTTGGGGTCGCGGTGGTTGAAGTAGCCCGACAGCAGGCAGCGGCCGGAGTAGGCCACGCACAGTGCGCCGTGCACGAAAACTTCCAGTTCCATGTCCGGGCAGGCCTGGCGGATGTCCTCGATCTCGTCGAGCGACAGTTCGCGCGACAGGATGATGCGCTTGATGCCGACCGACTGCCAGAAGCGCACCGCGGCGTAGTTCGTCGTGTTGGCCTGTACCGACAGATGCACCTCGACCTCGGGCCAGCGCTCGCGCACCATCATGATGAGGCCGGGGTCGGCCATGATCAGCGCGTCGGGCTTCAGCGCGACGACCGGCTCCATGTCGGCGAGGAAGCTGCGCACCTTGGTGTTGTGCGGCAGGATGTTGCTGACGAGGTAGAAGGCCTTGCCGCCGGCGTGCGCCTCGCCGATGCCGGTCGCGAGCGCGTCGAGCTTGTCGAAGCTGTTGTTGCGCACGCGCAGCGAGTAGCGCGGCTGTCCGGCATAGACGGCGTCGGCGCCGTAGGCGAAGGCGGTGCGCATCATCTGCAGCGAACCGGCGGGGGCGAGGAGTTCGGGCGCGCGGGGGGAGGTCGGCATTTTTTGTAGTGGGCTGCGAGCTGCTGGGGGTGGCGCGCAAGGATAACCGGAAACGACTCCGGCGCCCGAAGGCGCCGGAGGGGGCGGCAATGGCGGCATCGGGGCCGCCGGGCGGGGCTCGGGCCCCGCGGATGATCAGGCGGACTTCTTGGCCTTGGTTGTGGTCGGTGCGCTCACGGCATCGACGGCGGCGCGGGCGGTCGCCGCGACGTTGGCTTCGGTGAATTGGATGACCTTGCGGGTCGCCTTGTTCACGGTGTCGTAGGCCGAGTTGGCGGCGGCGATCGCCGACTGCACCGCGGCAACGGCCGTTTCGGAGCCGACCGGGGCGGACTTGGCGGCCTTTTCGAGCGCGACGCCGATGGCCTTGTTTACTTCCGCGTACTGGGTTTCGTAGGGGGCGGCGGCTTCCTCGACTCCCTGGGCGATGATCTCGTAGCTGCTGCGGAACCAGGCCAGCGTCTTCTCGGCCGCAGGGCGGGCCAGCGATGCGGAAACGCTCGCCAGCTCGTTCGGGGTCTTCACGGACAGCAGCGCATGCACGGTGGCGATACCTTCCTCGAGGGCGCTGCGGCTGGCGTTGATATTCAGTGCAGCGAGGCGCTCGAAGGTGTCGAAGCTGCTGCGGGTGGAGGCTTCAACGGCGGCGAAGGCGTTCTTCGAGGCGCTGGCGAAGGTTTCGGTCGTGGCGATCATGGTGGTTTCTCCTGTGGGGGCGGGGTCATCGTCTGCTGGCCCACTGCTGCCGGCAGGTTTTGTTGCATTGCACAATTCCATTGTAGCGACTTGAAAACTCCCGTCAAGAAGAATTTTGTGCAGTGCAGCAAAAACCGCGAACGAAGGCCGGCAGGGTGTCCGGATCAGGGGTGGATGCCTCGTGCGGTGCCGCTTTCCGGTCGATCATGGGTGAACGCGCCGGTGTGCAGGAAGGCCGCGACCTGATCCGCGCAATGTGCGGACAGGAGCATTTCCATGTGGCTCACGTGCAGCGTGACGGCGTCGCGCGTGCCGGCGACGCGGGTCTCCTCGACCATCACGATGCCGTCGTGGGGCCGCGGCAGTCCGACCAGCGCACCGGCGAGCCCGAGCGGCCGGTTGCCCGAGATGACGCCGATCTCGACGCCGGGCAGTTCGGGCCGCGGGGCGGGAAGCCAGTCGCGCATCGAACGCCCGATGAGGGCGGAAATGCCGGGAACGCGCTGCAGCCCGGTCGCGCTACGGGATGCGGTCCAGGGCGGGCCCATCAGCACGCAGCGACGTACGCGCGGGTCGGGATGGCGGGCGAGCGCGTTGGCGATGACGATGCCGCCCAGGCTGTGGCCGACGAGGTGGATGGGGTCGGCGCGCAGGTCGGCGAGGAAGCGCGACAAGGCGTCGGCATTGGCGGCGAGGCCCTGCCGCACCGAGGGGTATGACCACGCGTGCGTGAGGAAGCCGCTGCGCTCGAGGCGGCGGCGCAGGAGGCCGAACACGAGCCCGTGCATCCACAGGCCGTGCACGAGCACGACGGTTTCGGCGGCAGGGTTCATGCCGGAGGACTGTAGCGGATATTGCCACCGGCACGAAGGGCGGGGACGGGCGGTCAAACCTGCGTGGAGGTCACGGAGCGAGCCGATGGCGGAGCGGGAAGAACGGATCACCGTCTATTACGACGGCGCGTGCCCGCGCTGCGTGCGCGACCGTGCGCAGTACGAGCGGCTGGCGGGCGAGGCGGGTGCGGACACCTGCTGGGTGGATATCACCGGGCGCGACGCGGAGTTGCGCGCGCTGGGCATAGACCCCGATACGGCGCTGCGCGAGCTGCACGTGCGCGATGGCGAAGGCCGCGTGCGGCGCGAGTTGGATGCGTACATCCTGCTGATGGCACGCGTGCCGCGGCTGCGTCCGCTGGCCTGGCTGATCGGCCTGCCGGGGCTGCGGACGCTGCTGTCGCGCTGGTATCGTGCGAGCGTGTTGCGGCGGCTGCGCGCGGAGCGCCGGCTGTGAGCGCCACATGCGTCCGTTATGCGGCCCGCAACCGGAACTCGACCTTCACGGCCCCAAAGAAAACCGTGGTCCGTCCCCGGTTTTTCCGGTTGGCAACTGGTCCCAGGGCGCGACTGAGAACGGAGGATGGGTGGCTTGTCAGGACATTGTCCGGACGCTAGAATGAAGGTGTCAAGAGTCCGGAGGGGGACGCCATGAGCACCCTGAATCTTTCCAAAACCGAACGCATCGATGTCCGCACCAGCGGCCCGGTCAAGCAGTTGCTGCAGGAGGCGGCGCGCGCCTGCCACAAGAACGTCAGCGAATTTCTGCTCGACGCAGGCGTGACGGCGGCGGCGCAAACGCTGGCGGATCGTCGCCAGTTCGTGCTGGACGAGGCGCAGTGGCAGGCATTCCAGGATGCGCTGGATCGCCCGGTGCAGCATAAGCCGCGCTTGGAGAAGCTCCTGCGCGAACCCGGAGTGCTGGATTGAGCGGCGGCTACTCGCCCGTTCGCAAGCTCGCGGCAACGGATCGGGTCGACGCCTTCGACTGCGGCCAGGCCGCGCTGAACCAGTTCCTGCAGCGCTACGCGCTGGTCAACCAGAAGGCCAACAGCGCCCAGACCTACGTCTGCTGCCACGGCGATGTGGTGGTCGGCTTCTACAGCCTTGCCGTTGGCAGCGTCGATCCGGATGCCGCGCCTTCACGGGTGATGAAGGGACTGGCGCGTCACCCGGTGCCCGTGATGATCCTGGCGAGGCTCGCGGTGGACAAGGAGCATCAGCGCAAGGGCTTGGGCCAGGCCCTGCTCAAGGATGCCCTGCTGCGCACGGCGCACGCCGCCGACATCGCGGGTATCCGTTGCCTGCTGGTGCATGCCAAGGACGATGTGGCGCATCAGTGGTACGAGTCCTGGGAATTCGCGCCCAGCCCCACCGACCCGTATCACCTCTTCCTGATGCTCAAGGATCTCAAGAACCTGTTGGGGGACGACCGGTGAGCGCGTCCGATGCGTTCATGTCCATCCAGTCGGGATTGAAAACCGTGATCTGTCCCCGGTTTTTTTGCTGCGGCGGCTGTGAGCACCCCATGCGGCCGTTAGGCGGCCCGCAACAGGAACTCGACCTTCACGGCCTCAAACGGAAAGACGATCCGGCCGTCTTCGGTACGGTCGAGCACGCCAGCGTTGAGCAGTGCGGTCACGTCACCGTGAACGGCCTTCACGTCGCGGCCGACGCGGCGGGCCGCCTCACGGATGGAAACCGGCCCGGCCCCACACAATGCCTTCAATAGTTCCCACCGCTTCTCCGTGAGCACCTTCCAGAGCAGTTCAGGCGTGGCGAAGCTGATATGCGCAGACCGTTGCGGTTCGCCCGTCCTCCAGGCCTGCGCGAAGTCCGCCATCGCCTCGGACGGCGAGCGGACGTCAAGTGTCACGGTTTTCATCGTTCCACCTCTCGATGTCACGTTGGAAGTCGGCAATCAACTGCTCGGGGGTCGTGAAAATATAGAGACTCTCGGTTTCGCCCACATGCCGATGGTCGCCTTTCCCCGCTTCGTTGTCGTAACGGAGAACACATTCGCCACGGACGACGTAGGCAAGGCGGTACTTGAAGCCATGGGGCGACCCCTCGATGGGTTCGGGAAGCCGCCACAACACGAGTTCGGCGAAAGCCGATGCCGCGTACGTGATGCGCGTCGAGATGAGCCGGACGGCTTTCATGTTGGAGATTGTGACAACGTGAGGTGGTGTTGTCAATGACTCCAACGATCAGTCTTGGGATCAATAGGCCGAACGTCGAAGGAATGCGAGACGGCTGCAACCGGCGCGGTGCGGCCGGGGTAGGAAAGATGGAGAAAGACCACGGTTTCCGGTTCTTGATCCTGCATTGACGAAACCGTGGTCTGTCCCCGGTTTTCCATGTGTCCCCGGTTTTCCATGCCGGTTTTTGTCATGATAATGGGGACAAAATTAGGCTCTATGCCGTTTCCCGTGGAAATTGACTTCTCAACAAACATGACGATCGGTGGTACAACCCCGCGCTGCTGAGCTGAACCTTCCTCCGCCCATGAGCAACCAGATCGAAGCCCTCTTCACCACC
>NZ_QVLR01000003.1 GCF_014822185.1 Azoarcus sp. Aa7 | reverse complement strand
CACGCTGGAGTTCTCCGGGCCGGCCGGCGCGCGCTTGCTGCGCGTCGCCGCATTGAACGCCGCAGGCACGCGCCTGTGGCAGGAGGAGTTTCCGGCCGCGCGGCTGCGCACGCCGTGAGCGCGCCCAGCGTACACGCCGGAGCGATCGGCCGCATCGTCCTGGCTAAGCCAATCCGACTCCCGATGCTTCTGCCGCATCCCGAAGCGGCCCATCCTTGGTTGCGACGGGAATCTGCAACCGCAGTGCCAACTCCAGGTAAGCGGCATCGTAGCTGCTCAGATTATGGCGCAACGCGAGCGTGAGGAGCTCGGCAGGGCCCGGCGTCACAGTGTCGATCTCAATCGGCAAGCCGCAGATCTGATCGATGATCGCGTGCGCCTCTGCGGCGACCAGACGCTTTTTCCGGCACGCAGTTCGAAGTACGTTGGCAAACTCCAACTGCCACAGAGGCGGAACGATCGCACGATCGTCCTCCATCCGCCTTGCGATCGTCTCGGTGTAGGGCGTTGCCTGATCCTCGAGAAACCAGCCCGAGACGACGGAGTTGTCGAGCACGAAAGGCATCAGTCGCGCCCCTCGTCAATGGCGTCCCTGACATCCATGCCGAGCCGAATCCCCTTGCGCAGTTCGCGCAGCCGCGCAAAGGTACCAAGCACCCGCTGTCGTTGAGTCTGTCCCGATTCCGGTGTTTCAGTGGCCGCAATGATCCGGGCGATCGGACGCCCTCGCCGGGTGATCGTCACCTGTTCGCCGTGCTCGACGGCAACGAGCAATTCCGAGAGCTTGGTCTTTGCCTCATAGACGGGAACAGTCTTCATGTCGACACCTCTTGGTCGAGTTGGTTAGCCAGATTATAAGCCCCTTTTTGAGGACGGCGTTTCCGCCCCCCCGCTTCATCGACATGTTGAGCAGCCGATCGCGGATGGACGCGCCGATGTTCCGAACGGTCGTCCCAGGCTCTCCAGGTAGGGGCGCAACACGTTGGCGACAGCGGTCACGTGGACGGTCACGCCAACCACGATGAAAGGTGGTCACTTCATGTAGTACCCAACCGCGACGTTGTGTCCATCGACGAGTTCGAATCGTGTGCGCTTCGATTCTGTCCGCTTCGTTACTGGATTCGGCCAGTCGTAGTCGATTTGCCCGCGCCCCTTCGACTGGGCTATCGCCATCATCTCGTGGATTAACGGCTTGCCGTTGCGGTCGCGCAGGCCTTCGCCCTTGGTCCCCACCAGGCGCGGCATGACGCCGTGAGCGACAAAGCGGTCGGTCTTGGCTTCGACAACTAATACATACAGGTCCTCCTGCACGAATCGGCCGCCGAGCTTGTTAAATTCGGCGATCGCAGCCTTCGGAGCCGCCTTGAACGCCGCCACGGCCTGGTCGAGGAAGGCATCCGCTTGGCTCGGCGCGGAGTGAGACAGATAGCGGCCGACCGCCAGGACTTTGTCGTCGACGCGTTCAAACCATGCCTGCTTGCGCTGCACGCTGCCGTCGGCCCAGTCATTCGATTCACCTGTTCAAACCCCATCATGGGCGCAAGCCGCCGTTGGTGCAGGCACTGTTGTCCAATCGATATATCGACGCCACTCCGCTTCGCCATATGCACCGAATGCAAGGATCCCCACTCAGCGCATCCACAGCAGCCCGCCGAGGATCAGCGCAGCCAGAAACACGGTGTTCGCCGCGAGCATCGCCACCGGGCGCCAGCCCACTGCGGCCAGCTGCTGGAAAGACGTCTTCACGCCGAGTGCTGCAATCGCCACCACCAGGCACCAGCGCGACAGGCTCGACGTGGCGTCGGTGACCGGCTTGGGGATGAGCCCGAGGCTGTTCACCACCACCAGCACCGCGAAACCGACGAGGAAACCCGGCAGCACCGGCGGCTTCTTGCCGGTCGCCGTACCGTCACGAAACAGCACCGACACCGCCGCGACCACCGGCAGCAGCATCGCCACGCGGAAGAGCTTGACGAAGACCGCGCCGTCGCCGACCTCGGGCGAGATGATGTAGCCGGCCGCGACGACCTGCGCGACGTCGTGGATCGTGCCGCCGAGAAACACCGCCGCCGCGTTGGCATCGAGCCCGAAGGCCTTCACCAGCGCCGGATACACCACCATCGCCACCGTCGAGAGTGCGGTCACGCCCACCACCGTGAAGAGCGTGAAGCGCTGGTTCTCCTCGTTCTTCGGCAGTACCGCCGAGATCGCCAGTGCGGCCGAGGCGCCGCAAATCGCCACCGCGCCGCCCGTGAGCACCCCTTCGGTGCCGGGACGACCGAGCAGGCGCCCGATGAGCGCGCCGAAGCCGATGGTCGCCACCACGCCGCCCGCGACCATCGCGATCGACTCCGCCCCGAGGCCCGCCAACTGCTCGGCGGTGATCCGCGCTCCCAGCAGCGCGACGCCGAAGCGCAGGATCTGGCGCGAGGCGAACTCGATGCCGCGGCGGATCTTCTCGCCCTCCGCGGCGAAGTTGAACGCCATGCCGAAGAACAGCGCATACAGCAGCTGCGGCCCACCCTGGTGTTCGGCGACGAAAGTTGCCGCGAGTGCGATCGTGATCGCCGTCAGCACGCCCGGCCACAACTGGGCGACGGCCGGGAAGTTCAACAGGGTCATTGCACGCATTTGAACGCTCATGGATAGGTTCCGCATCTTTGCTCGTACTTGCTCAACGAGCCGCCAGACCCAGTACCGGCACCGAACCGAGGCGCCGAGCCCCGGCCGGGTCCTTCAGCAGGAAGTGGGACAGCGCCGGGATCAGGATCAGCGCACCGACCATATTCCACACGAACATGAAGGTCAGGAGGATGCCCATGTCGGCCTGGAACTTGATCGGCGACCAGATCCAGGTCACCACCCCCGCCGCGAGCGTCACGCCCACCAGCGCCACCACCTTACCGGTAAATTGAATCGAGCGCCGATGCGCGTCTTCGAGCGAGGCCCCCGCGCGCTGCTGCGCGAGTTGGATGCTCAGCAGGTACAGCGCGTAGTCGACGCCGATGCCCACCCCCACCGCTCCGCGCACCTACGCCTGGATCGTGTTCGCACTGACCTTCGGACTGCTGCTGTCCGACTACATGTCGCGCCAGGTCCTGAACGCGGTCTTTCCGGTGCTGAAGGCCGAATGGACGCTGACCGACACCCAGCTCGGCTCCCTCTCCAGCATCGTCGCGCTGCTCGTCGGCCTGATGGACGCGATGCAGCTAGTGCCGTTGGTCGCCCTCGGCGCGGTCGTCGCCTTTGCGATCGGCAAGCGCCACTACGCCGAAGACCTGAAGCGTATCCAGGCGCGGCAACACTGATTTCCCGTTTACCCTTCGCCACGCACAACAAAATGACGACTACCCCGACCATCCTGATCGTTCCCGGTCTGCGCGACCACGTCGCGGAACACTGGCATCGCCCTTCCCGCCGGGCTACCCGACGACCGACGCACTGCGCGACAACGGCTGGCTGCCGATCCCGCGCAGTCCTCTGCCCTTCCCGACCATCGTCGCCGCGAGCACGAACGACCCACTCGCCACCTTCGATCGGGTCACCGAACTTGCTGCGGCCTGGGGCAGCCGCTTCGAGAACGTTGGCGCGGTCGGACACCTCAATCCGGCTGCCGGGTATGGCGAATGGCCCCTTGCGGAACGCTTCGTCCGCAAACTCATGGAACGGCCGAAAAACACCTGAAGACACAGTGAATGGTCAGGGGTAGCCGAAAACCCTGCCAAATAGACAATGCCCTCAATTTTTCCGCCAATCGATGCGGGTTTCCTTGCGTATGACAAGACCGAGGCCCTACGGAGCGACGCCTGCAGCAAACCGCTGCAGGCGTTGGCCCTCAGCGCCCGCCTCGGCCAGCAACTGGCTCCAGTCGTCCGGTGGATGGCCACTATCCAGCATCTTGCGGAACACGCGGTAGGCATCGTCGCTGCTCTCGTAGGCGCGCCGGGTGTCCTCATCATTGACCCACGCGAACACAATCACCTTGCTCGACGCGTGGTAGCGGAAGAACAGCCGGTACTGCTGAAAGAACTTGGCCCGGAACCAGTGCTTGTGCTCGTCGCCAAGGGTGTTGCCTTGTCGATATTCCGGCCGTGTCGGGTCTTGCGGGATGACATCGAACGCCAATCTGGTGATGGCCGCCAGTCGCTTGTTGGCATTCTTCTTCACATACCCGACGGGGTCCTTTTGCTTGAGTGCCTCGACCTGCTGGGCCAGGGCGTCAAGTTGTGCCAGGAACAGCGGGTGTGCGAAAACGGTCCAGCCGTGAATGACCAAGAGTGGAGCCTTGCCCACGCTCATTCATCGTCTGCCGACAGGGCAGCATCAAGATCGACTTCGATGCCACCCGTCAGCGATTGGAGGCGCCGTACGAAGCTCGGATCGATGGTCTGCAGGCGCTCCGGATGACTGGCGATGTCGCGGGCCAGGAAGCCCAGGAACTGCCCGAGCACAGGGTCGTCCCCGTCCGCGTTCTCGGCACGCGTCAACACGACCTCACCCCCGGGCCGGATCGTGTAGCGGATCTTGTCGCGCTTGCCCAGACGAAGGGCGCGGCGCACGGTTTCCGGCACCGTGGTTTGGTAGCGGTCGGTCAGTGTGGATTCGACTTCGAGGGTGGCGGGCATGGTCGCTCTCCGGTCAAAGAGGTGGATGCCCTGCATGGTAATGCAATTGCATTGCCACATCAATGCAAACGCATTGCCTGCGCTTGACCTCCTCATGATTGAGTGTGAAGGGGTGTACATTCGGTCGCCCGAGGGCCGAGGCGCGACCGGCCGTGTTCTGTGCGACTTCCCGACAGCGACGCGCCCCCATCTTGGAGGGGCTGAGCGACACTATCATGACCGGGCCGACAACTCACATGAGCGAATCCCGAGCCTCCGCCAACGCGGCCGCTAGCCTCTCCCACGATTCCTCCGAGTCGGGCAGTCCGAACCGGATCAGCTCGTAGTCCTTGAAATACCGAATCAGAATACCGGCACTAGCGAGGATTTCGTGGAATTCCCTGGCCCGCGGCGGAGCGACCGTGGCGAACAGCGCGGTCGCGCCCACTACGCCCATCGGTGCAAGCATCCGCACCAGGCGCTGCCCGGCTTCGCGCAGGTACGGGCGCATGTCTCGCTGCCACGAGCGATCCGCCAGCGCGAGTCGCGCGACCTCGCGCGACGGCCCTGCAATCGTCCACGGCCCCAGCCGGGATGCCAGGCGTTCGCGCAAGTCGGCCGATGCGAAGACGAACCCGACCCGAGCGCCGGCGAGACCGAAGAACTTGCCCAGGGAACGCAAGACGATGAGGTTTGGCGCAGCGTCGGAACCTGCGATGGAAGCCAGGCTCTCCTCCGGATTCACGTCGATGAAGGCTTCATCGACGACGAGGACTCCGCCGCGCGCTCGGAGCGATGCGGCCGCCTCCAACAGGTCGGCGCGTCCGTAGCTTCGACCCGTGGGATTGTTGGGATTGCACAGGACGACATGCGGCGATCCGCCGGCCAATGCGCCGCACAGATCGCCGCCGAAATGCAGACGGACGGCGTGCCCGTGTGCCCTCCATGCATGAGGGTGTTCATTGTAGAGGGGGGACAGGCAAGTCACCGAGCTGCGCGAAAAAAGCAGCGGAAGCGCCTGTATCGCGGCTTGGGAACCGGCTACGGCAAATCCGTTCGGACTTCCGTAGTAACTTGCAGCCGCCTCCTCCAGACCGTCCTCCTCTTCGGGCAAACGCTTCCACGACTGGGCAGAGAGCGGTGGCACCGGCCAGCCGAAGGGACTCACGCCGGTCGACAAGTCGAGCCAATCGGCAAGCGGAATGCCGTAGCGGACCGCAGCAGCCCGCAGCCTGCCCCCGTGCTCCGGGCTCTTGGCCCCTTGGCCATTCGTCATGTCTTCGATCGTAGTTTCAACGTTGAAGTGCAATAGTTCTCAGGACGCATGATAAATCTCCAGCGGCGTTTTATATCCGTGTCTTTTTCTCGGCCGGATATTCAGCTCATGCGCGATTTGATCGCATTCGTGCTGG
>NZ_QVLR01000002.1 GCF_014822185.1 Azoarcus sp. Aa7 | reverse complement strand
TCCGGCGGCAGCAACCGCGCCACCACCTTGTCCTTGAATGCTTGTCCGTATCTGGCCACTTCGTTCTTCTCTTATCGCCCCTTGGTTTCGGATTCTATCGAGGCGACAACTATTCTGACCCAGGGGGCATGCCCCACAGCAACTGGCGAAGGGTCTTCTTGCTGTGTGCGCCGACCGCTTCGCGGACCGCCGCCGCCGAGGTTCGCATCTCCTCGCGGCGCACTGCATCCATCGCCGCATTGGCCAGCGCGACGACATGAAAGCGGTCGTAGCTGATCTGCGCGTTGGGCAGCGACTGGCCAATGCCCTTGGCGTAGGCCGCGCTCATGTCGATGCAGGCGTGTTCGATCGTGGCCGGATCGCCGCCGTGCGCACGCAGGTCGTCGGCAAACGCTTTCAGGGTTTGATGGTCACGGCCGGGGCAGGCAAACAGCAAGCGCCGGGCCTCGAGGTCATGCACGACGGTGATGTACTGGTGCCCACGCTTGACGCTGGTCTCGTCGATGCCCACATGGCGCACGCCCGACATGTCGTCCTTCGCACGGGCCACCTCGACGTAGTGGCGGACCCGCCGCCACAAGCGCTTGGCCGCCACCCGCATCTGATTGGCGGCCTGGCGTACCGGCAGTTCCCGGCACAGCGACAGACCCAGCGCCTCGAACAGCAAGGTAAAGCCGCTACCTTCGCGCGCCCACGGCACCGGCAACTGCGTGGTCTTGCCGCAGCCCGTGCATTGCACGCGCGGAATCTCGGCATGCAACCAGGCCTCGAACTGGAAGAAGTCGAGGTGGCGCCAGCTGCGGCGCACACGGTCATGGATCAACTGATGTTCGACCCCGCACGCCGGGCAGGCTGCACGCTTGCCGGTGTGCTCGACCTCGAAGTCGATGCGCCGCTTGCCTGTGTTGAGCTCGACCTTGGCAACGTGCCAAGGTGGCTGCAGGCCAAGTGCGGTGGTGAAGAGGGCTTCGATCTGGGTGCTCATGGGCGTAGGAAGGTTCAGCTCAGCAGCGCTGGGTTGTACCACCGATCGTCATGTCTGTTGAGAAGTCAATTTCCACGGGAAACGGCACAGAGCCAAATTTCTTGGCCGCCATGCAAAGGCTCGATGAAGCCAAAGCCCCGCTCGTCATTCCATGTTTTTACAGCGCCATCGATTCGCATGATGTATGTATTCGTACTAACGTCAAAATCACCGGACGGCAAAAGCGTAGCTTTTGACGGACAGGCGCATTGCACGGTTAGATTTCTGAGGCATAAGCGAATCCGCTGACCAGAAACCCAAGAAATGCCATAGCCTGCAATCCACAGAACAGACTCTGCCATTGCATGCCCCGGATTATCAGCAAATAGCCGATTTGTGGATTACCAGCATTCCGATTAAGTTGGCGCTTTGCCAACCACGAAACCCAACGGGGCAATGGTTTGAAAAATTCGCTTAGGACTCGATCCATCCGAATTCCTGTTTCCAGCGTGATTCCAAACGCTTCAGCGTTCTTGTTGATCTTGGCGGATTCACAAAGTAAGCGCAACGCCGCACGAAATAGGAGGGCGAGCTGAGATACTCCTTGCATCCAATTCCCGCCAAGAAAAAGGATGCAACGATGCATAAGTACCACCAGCTCACCCAAGA
>NZ_QVLR01000001.1 GCF_014822185.1 Azoarcus sp. Aa7 | reverse complement strand
ACTTCGACCGACTCGGCGTACCTCGGCTCTCATGACCTCAACTGCTCGAACCGCCCGGTGCGGACCCGCATGCCGGGTGGTGTGGGAGGGGAACGGTCAGGTGACCTGACCGCCCCTATCCCGATCCGCCCTCAGAGGGCGCCGCTTTCGCTCGGCAGCAGGACCCACAGCTGGCCCTGCTGGCGCATGCGGCCGGCCTGCACGCCGGCATCCGCCCCGAGCCCCCAGAAGAAGTCCGCCCTGACCGCGCCCTTGATGGCGCCGCCGGTGTCCTGGGCGAGCATCAGTCGGCGCAGCGGACGGTCGCTGTTCGGTGCGGTCGTCGCGAGGAAGACGGGAGCGCCCAGCGGGATGGTGCGTGGGTCGACGGCCAGGCTGCGCCCCGCCGTGAGCGGGACGCCGAGCGCGCCGGTGGGGCCGCCGGTGGAGGCTGGCATTTCCTTGAAGAAGACGTAGCTCGGGTTGGTGTGCAGGAGTTCGGCGAGGCGATGAGGGTTGTTGCGCGCCCAGTTCTTGATGCCGTCCATGGACGCCTTGTCGAGCGGCAGTTCGCCCTGGTTCACGAGCCAGCGGCCGATCGATTGGTAAGGGTGGCCGTTCTGGTCGGCGTAGCCGATGCGGACCTGGTTGCCGTCGGGCAGTTCCACGCGTCCGGAGCCTTGCACCTGAAGGAAGAAGAGATCGATCGGATCGGCGGCCCACAGCAGGGTGGGCGCCGGGGAGCGCTCGTGCATGCCGTCGAGTTCGGCGCGCGTCCAGTAGGGTACGACCTTGTTGCCGACCAGGCGGCCGCGCAGGCGAAGGTTGCGCAGGTCGGGATAGAGGTCGCCGAACTCGATCGTGAGCATGTCGCCCGGCACGCCGTGGACGGGCCACGGATAGCGTTCCGAGCGCGACCGGCTGCCCTTGATGATGGGCTCGTAGTAACCGGTGATCAGGCCTTCGGCTGTGCCGTCGGGGTTGCGGACGGCCCACGGGGTGAAGCGGGTCTCGATGAACTGGCGTATCGCGGTCGCGCCAGGGGTGTCGCCGAGGCGCTGCAAGTCGTCGCACACGCGCTGCCAGCGCGGCTGTTTGGCGAGAACCTTGCACGACTGGCGCAGGGCGGGCCAGGCTTGTGCGAGATCGTCGCTGCGCCAGTCGGGCAGTTCGCTCCAGCTTGCACGCTGCAGCGCTTCCGCGGCGGGCGACGGCGCGGGGGGCGGTGCCGCCGGGGGCGTCGACGGGGCAGGTGTCGACGGGGCTGCGCAGCTCGGGCACGACGGGCAGGGTTTCGTTGCCGGGCACGGCGCGGTGGCGGTGGTGGGCGCCGGCGGCTGGCTGGCGCAGGCTGCAAGCAGCACGAAGGGCAGGAGACACAGCAGGCGCTGCGCGGGTGATGTTGGGGCGCGCCGGTTCATGGGGAGGATCGGGTAGACTCGTGAAATCAAGGGCCCCCAGTATACCGGCTTGCCCGGATCGGCCCGAATCGCCATTCCCGCAGGAGAGCGCAATGTGGGTGATCTTTCTGGAAGCGGGCGTCGCGCTCGCGCTGCTGCTGGTGATCGTGTGGGCGACCTGGCCAAAGCGGCGTGACGGCGAAGAGAGCGAAGGAAGAACGAATCGAGATGAATGATCTAGTGCAATTGGTGATGCGCGCCGAACAGTTGATCGGGCGCCTGGAGAAGCTGCTGCCGCGTCCGGCGGAGGTGCCGGACTGGGATGCCGCGCCGGCCTTCCTGTGGCGCAGGCGAAACGGCCATGCGAGCCTCGTGCCTGTGACGCGTCCGCATGGGATCCGCCTCAAGGACCTGTGCGACATCGACGATCAGAAGGAGCGCATCGATCTCAACACGCGGCAGTTCCTCGCGGGCAGGCGCGCGAACAACGTGCTGCTGACCGGAGCTCGGGGTACCGGCAAGTCGTCGCTCGTGAAGGCCTTGCTGAATGCGTACGCGGGCAAGGGCTTGCGGCTGATCGAAGTCGATCGCGACGACCTGATGGACCTGCCCGAGATCATCGAGCTGGTCCAGGGGCGCCCGGAGCGCTTCATCCTGTTCTGCGACGATCTGTCCTTCGAGGATGCGGAGCCGGCCTACAAAGCGCTGAAGAGCGTGCTCGACGGGTCGGTGGCGGCGGTTCCGGACAACGTGCTCATCTACGCGACCTCGAACCGGCGTCACCTGATGCCGGAGTACCACGACGAGAACCTGCAGACGAGGCATGTGGACGGCGAGATCCATCCTGGCGAAGCGGTCGAGGAGAAGATCTCGCTTTCGGAACGCTTCGGTCTGTGGATCTCCTTTTACCCGTTCAGTCAGGACGAATATCTGGAGATTGTGGCGTACTGGCTGAAGAGCTTCGGGTTGGGGCGCAAGGCGATCGACGGGGCACGGCAGGAGGCCTTGCAGTGGGCGCTGATGCGCGGGTCCCGTTCCGGGCGCGTGGCTTGGCAGTTCGCGCGCGACTGGGCGGGGCGCTTCGAGACGGGAAACGCGCGATGACCAAGCGCGTCGAGGTGGCTGCCGGCGTGATCTTCCGCCGGGACGGGCGTTTCCTGCTCGGGCAGCGGGCGCCCGATACCTTCTACGCGGGCTACTGGGAATTCCCCGGCGGCAAGGTCGAGCAGGGCGAGTCGCCGGCCGACGCGCTGATCCGTGAGCTCGATGAGGAACTCGGGATTCGCGTGCATGCGGTGCGGCCGTGGATCACGCGGGAGCATCTGTACGAGCATGCGCACGTGCGGCTGCACTTCTTCGAGGTCGCCGATTGGGAAGGCGAGCTGCACGATCACGTGCATAGCGCGCTTTCCTGGGCGCGGGTGGAGGCGCCGGAGGTCGGGCCGATGCTGCCGGCAAACGGCCCGATCCTGAAGGCCCTGCGCCTGCCGCGCTGGATGGGGATCACGCATGCGGTCGAAATCGGTGTCGCGCGCCAGCTCGAGCTGCTCGACGCGGCGCTGGCCGGCGGTCTGCGGCTGGTCCAGGTGCGCGAGCCGGGAATGGCCACGCCCGAAGTACGTGCCTTTGCCGCCGAGGTTGTGAAACGGGCGCGGGCGTGCGGGGCGTCGGTCGTAGTGAATGGCAGCGCGGATCTCGCAGCGGAGACCGGGGCCGATGGCGTGCATCTGTCGGCCGCACAGCTTGGCGTCCTGGGGGCGCGGCCGGCGCTGGAGTGGGTCGGCGCCTCGTGCCATACGCGCGCGGAGCTGGAGCGCGCGGCGGCCCTCGGCGTGGACTATGCGGTGCTGGGCGCCGTGCAGCCGACTGCGACGCATCCCGGGCAGGCGGCGCTGGGGTGGGAGCGCTTCGCCGAATTCATCCGTGGGCTGCCGATGCCCGTGCTGGCGCTCGGGGGGCTGGGCCGCGCCGACATGGCGCGCGCGCGGGCTGCGGGCGCGCACGGCATCGCGGCGATCCGCGCGAGCTGGGATCAGTCCTGAGTTGAGCGTCCGGAGGGGCTTTGCTCGCCCGGGTCGCCCTCGGCGGCGGCGGGGACGCGGTAGTCCTCGGATGCCCACGCGCCGAGGTCGATCTGCTTGCAGCGTTCGGAGCAGAACGGGCGGAAGCGGTTCTCCGGTACCCAGCGGACGGGGGCGCCGCATTGCGGACATTTGACGGTGCGGATCTGCGCCATGCTACGGGCGGCCTCAGAGGCTGCAGAAAGTGAGTTCGAAATTGACGTCGCGCTCGGCGAGTCGCGGGCGGATGACCGTTTCGGAGAGCATGAAGCGGACGTTGAGCGCGTACTTGTTGGCGCTGATCTCGGGCACGACGGCGTCGGTCGGCGACAGGCGCAGGCGCAGCATCTGTGCGCTGCGGCCGGCCATCATGAGCTGATAGGTGCCGCCGCGGGCGAGCTGCGTCTCGGGGCGCCCGCTCGCGCGCAGCAGGCGCAGGACGATCAAGAGGCCGTCGCGGATCGGCAGCATCGGGTGCACCCAGTTGGACAGGTCGTGCCGGCGCTGGTCGGCATCGCGCTGCAGCCAGTAGTGATAAGAGGGCAGGTCGAACTGGCACACGCCGCCGGGAATCGACGCGCGGCTGCGGATCGCCATCAGCCATTCGTTTTCGCGCAGGTACTGGCCGATCTTGCCGGCCATCGCGAGCAGCGACGAGGAGGCCTGTTCGATCTCGTAGAGCGCCCCGGACAGGGCTTCCTCGGAGATCTCCGGATTGTTGCGGAAGGAAATCAGGATCTGGCGCTGGCGTTCGAGTTCCTGCACGAGGTCGACCTTGAGGTCGGCACGGCCGGCGACCTCGAGGATTTCGAACAGGGTGAGCAGCGTGACGTGGTGATCCTGCGGCGCATCGCCACGCGAAAAATGGGCGAGCTTGCTGTACAGGTCTTCCAGGCGCAGGAGGGTGCGGATACGCTCGTTAAGAGGATATTCGTAGCTGATCACCGCATTTGCGCCTGAGAAAACCGGATCTCCCGTTAATCCGGGGATGATAGCACAGGGGATATGTCGCGGCCTGTCCGTTTGCGGTGCGGGATCGCCCGAAAAGCCTTTGTCCGTGGGCGTTTTCAGGCGACCGCGCGGGCGGCGGCGAGGTACTTTTCGTGCAGGCGGTCCACCTGGGCGACGAGCGTGGCGAGGTCGCCGCCGTTGTCGATGACTTCGTCGGCGGCGGCGAGACGTTGTTCGCGGCTCGCCTGGGTCGCCATGATCGCGCGTACCTGCTCTTCCGGCAGGCTGCTACGTGTCATGACGCGCGCGACCTGGACCTCGACGGGGCAGTCGACGACGCACAGGCTGTTGCAGCGTTCGCGATACTTGCCGGATTCGACCAGCAGCGGCACGACCAGCACGACATAGGGGGCACGCGCCGCGCTCACCTGACGCGCGCTTTCCGCGCCGATCGCCGGGTGCAGGATCGCTTCGAGTCGGCGCCGCTCGTTCGGGTCGGCGAAGGCGCGGTCGCGCATGGCTTTGCGGTCGAGGGCGCCGTCGGGCGTGATCACCGCATCGCCGAAGGCTGCGCGGATCGCGGGAATCGCCAGTCCGCCCGGCCCGGTGAGGGCATGCGCGATGGCGTCGGTGTCGACGATCGCGGCGCCGAGTTCGCCAAAGTGGTCTGCCGCAGCGCTCTTGCCGCTGCCGATGCCGCCGGTGAGGCCGACGACGTAGGGGCTGTTGCTCATGGTGTGCATTCGCTGATGGTTGCGCCCGACCGGCGCACGGCCGGCGAACTGGTGAGGGTCTTGAGTGCGTTTGCCGGACCGCGCACCTCGATGCGGTGAATGGTGGTCGTGCGCGAGGCAATGCCGGCGCCGCGCACCTGCTTCGCCTGCAGGCTGGCGAGGTGCTGCTGGGCCTTGGGTTCCGTCTTGAAGAGGCCGAGCGAGATCGCGTACTGGTTGGGGCCGGGGTCGTTGACGATGAAGAGCTCCGACACCCCCTGGCCGCGCAGTTCGGCGACGCGCCGTTCGGCGGCTTCGCGCGTGCCGTTGGGCGGAATGCGCACCCACCACGCGGTGGGGGTGCTGCTGGTCTTGCGCTCGCTGCGCAGTCCGGCTTTGCCCGCGATGGCGGTCTGCATGAGGGCTTCGGCTTCGCTTTCGGCGAGTCCGCCGATGACGGTGCAGGCCGGCGCCGATACCGGCGCAGCGGCCGCAGCGGCGGCGGGCGGGGTCGCCTCACGGCCGTTGCCGGTTTCGGGCGCGGCGGCGCTCTGCTCGGCGGGCGGCGTCGGCGTCGCCGCTTCGGCTTCGCGCTGCGGGGCGGTGCCGCCCGGGCGCAGCACGATGCGGTCCGGGTTGAGCTGGTTGCTCAGGCGCTCGGGTTCGCCCTCGGGCGCGGAATTGCCCAGCCAGCCCCGGATCGATGCCAGGGCGAGCAGGTTGAGCAGCACGAGAATGACGAACACGATGCGCATGGGCGAACTTTACCGGATCGGCGACCGATTCAAGCGCCGAGCCTCAGCCGAACTTCGGCAGGTGCGCGAGCGAGGCGGCGACCGCCTCGGTCGGATAGTCGTAGTTTTCGAGCTGGCCGGAGAAGTAGCGCTCGTAGGAGCTCATGTCGAAATGGCCGTGGCCGGTGAGGTTGAAAAGGATCACCTTCGGCTCGCCGGTTGCCTTGCACGCGAGCGCCTCGTCGATGGCGGCGCGGATCGCGTGGCACGACTCGGGCGCCGGGATGATGCCTTCGTTGCGTGCGAACATGACGCCGGCCTCGAAGGTGGCGAGCTGCGGGACGGCGACCGCCTCGAGCAGGCCCTCGTGGTAGAGCTGCGACACCAGCGGCGAGTCGCCGTGGTAGCGCAGGCCGCCGGCGTGGATGCCGGGCGGCATGAAGTCGTGGCCGAGCGTGTACATCTTCATCAGCGGCGTGAAGCCGGAGGCGTCGCCGAAGTCGTAGGCGTACTGGCCCTTTGTGAGTGTCGGGCAGGAGGTCGGCTCCACCGCGACGCAGCGCAGCTTCTCGGCGCGCTTGTCTCCGGAGGCCTTGTCGGCGAGGAAGGGGAAGGCGATGCCGCCGAAGCTCGAGCCGCCGCCGCAGGGGCCGAGGACGACGTCAGGGTAGAGGCCGATCTTGTCGAACTGCTTCTTCGCTTCGAGGCCGATGATGGTCTGGTGCAGCAGCACGTGGTTGAGCACCGAGCCGAGGGTGTAGTTCGTATCGGCGCGGCCCGCGGCCTCCTCGACGGCTTCGGAGATGGCGAGGCCGAGCGAGCCGGGGTTGTCGGCATCCTTCGCGAGCGCGTCGCGGCCGGTCTGGGTCATCTCGGACGGGCTCGCGAACACCTCGGCGCCCCAGGTCTGCATCATCAGGCGGCGGTAGGGCTTCTGGTGGTAGCTGACCTTGACCATGTAGACGCGCACGTCGAGGCCGAACATCTGGCCGGCGAAGGAGATCGACGAGCCCCACTGGCCCGCGCCCGTCTCGGTGGCGAGGCGCTTGATGCCGGCCTGTTTGTTGTAGAAGGCCTGCGGCACGGCGGAATTGGGCTTGTGCGATCCGGCCGGGGAGACGCCTTCGTGCTTGAAGAAGATCTTCGCCGGGGTGCCGAGCGCACGTTCGAGGCGCACCGCGCGCATCAGCGGGCTGGGGCGCCAGATCTTGTAGATCTCGCGCACTTCGTCGGGGATTGCGATCCAGCGATCGGAACTCATCTCCTGCTCGAGGATCTGCCCGGGGAAGATCGCCATCATCTGTTCGGGACTTACCGGCTTGCCGTCGCCTCCGAGCGAGGGGGAGGGCGGATTGGGCATGTCGGCGACGACGTTGTACCAGTGCGTCGGGATCTCGTTCTCGTCGAGCAGGATGCGGGTCGGTTCGGTCATCTGGTCTTCTCCCTCGTTGTTCGTTTGGCGGTGGTACGACGCGCCTCCCTACGGCGTGTCGGGCTGTGTGGCGGCGACCGCGAGGCCCTTGAGGACCAGGTTGTCGACGCGCCGGAACGGGATGTCCAGCACCTTGGCGAGCGCGTCGGCGCCGCCGCCGCTCAGCAGGCTCTGGGCGCCGGCGTCGTGCGCGATGTGCCGGAACATGCGCTCGACGGCGCCGGCCTGAGCGTTGAGGCAGCCGGATGCGATGGCGTCGGCGGTGTTGCGCGGGGCATCGACGAAGCGGCCGTCGGCGAAGGGCAGCTGGGCGGTGTCGCGGGCGAGCGAGCGGCGCATCAGGTGCTCGCCGGGCAGGATCAGGCCGCCGCGGAAGAGGCCGTCGGCGTCGAGGATGTCGATCGTGGTTGCCGTGCCGGCGCTGACGACGAGGCAGGCGGCGGAATGCAGGGCGCGCGCGCCGATCAGTGCGGCCCAGCGGTCGGTACCGAGTTGGCCGGGCTGGTCATAGGCGTTGCGTACGCCGCAGCACGCGGCCGACGAGCGCAGCCATTCCGGGGCGGGGGCATGGCCGTGCAGGGCGTGTGCGATCGCGTCGGCCACATCGGCGCCGGCGACGTTGGAACCGAAGACTCTGGTGATGCCGGCGCAGCCTTGCGCGATGGCGCCGAGTTCGCCGACGCACGCATGTTCGAGCGCGCCTTCGCCCTGCCACGCGCCGTCGCCGAAGAGCCCCCATTTGACGCGTGTGTTGCCGGCGTCGATCAGCAGGATCACTTCACCGCCCTCAGCGAAACCTCGCCGGTGAGGATACGGGTCAGGCCCTCGTCGGTGCGCAGGAGCAGGGCGCCGTCGTCGTCGACACCGACGCAGATGCCGGTCATCTCGCTCCTGTCGCCGGTGATGCGCACCGGAAGGTCGGCGAAGGCGTTGCGCTGCTGCCAGGCGCCGCGCAGCGCCGGGAAGCCGGCAGCGGCGTAGGTGTCGAACAGGGCATACAGTTCGGAGAGCACCGCTGCGAGGAGCCGGTTGCGGTCGGGCAGCGTCGCGAGGTGCTCGCCGAGGTCGGTGACGGCGGGCTGGTCGGGGATCCGTGTGCCGACAGGCAGGTGCAGGTTGATGCCGATGCCGACCACGGCTGCCGGGGTGCGGCCGCGGCCGGGCAGCAGTTCGACGAGGATGCCCGCGAGCTTGTGGCCATGCACGAGCACGTCGTTCGGCCACTTGAGCTGCAGGCCCTGCACGCCGAGTATTTCCAGTGCGCGGACGACGGCGAGGCCGGCGACGAGCGACAGTCCGGCCGGCACCGGGGCGCCGGGTGCGAAGCGCCACAGCGTCGAGAAGGTCAGGCTGCCGCCGGGCCACGACTGCCACTGGCGGCCGCGCCGGCCGCGTCCCGCGGTCTGCCGTTCGGCGACGACGACGTGGATGCGTCCTTCGTCCGCCGGCGTGGCATCCATGAGCACGCTGTTCGTGGAGGCGCACTCGTCGAGCACCTGTACGTCGAAGGTGCCGGCGAGATCGCCGAGTTGCTGGTGGATGGCTGCGGCGTTCAGCGGCGCGTCGGAGGGGGATGCACTCAAACCGGTCTTCCCGTGCGATACGTGAAAACCTGCATTATCCGTCATTGCATGCGCATGCACGAGTGTGGTGCGCCGCATCCCGGCCGGTGGGGGGCTCCGGCGGCCGGGCCGTGGCGTCAGGCCGGCGGTGCCGCCGGGCGTTCGTCGTCCATGCCGAGCTCCTGGATCTTGCGTGTGATCGTGTTGCGCCCGATCCCCAAGAGCTGTGCGGCTTCGATGCGGCGACCACCGGTGGCGCCGAGCGCGCGGCGGATCAGTGTGCGTTCGAAGTCGCGCGTGAGGCGGTCGAACACTTCACCCGGCGAGGTCGCGATCAGGCGGTCGGCCTCGAGTGCGAGGCCGTCCGCCCAGCTGATCGGCGCCTCGCGGTCAGGCTGGGCCTTCATGTCGGGCGGCAGGTCGGCGATCTCGACGATTTGGCCGGGCGCCATCACAGTGAGCCAGTGGCACAGGTTTTCCAGTTGGCGCACGTTGCCGGGGAAGGGCAGGGCCTGCAGATACTTGATCGCCGCGTCCGACACGCGCTTGGGTTCGACGCCGAGGTCCTGCGCGCTCTTCTGCAGGAAGTGCTGGACGAGGAGTGGAATATCCTCGCGGCGTTCGCGCATCGGCGGCAGGCGCAGGCGGATGACGTTGAGGCGGTGGAACAGGTCTTCGCGGAACAGGCCCTGGCGGACGCGGTCTTCGAGGTTCTGGTGGGTCGCGGCGATGACGCGCACGTTGGCGCGGATGGGTTGCTGTCCGCCGACGCGGTAGAAGTGGTTGTCCGACAGCACGCGCAGCAGGCGCGTCTGCAGCTCGGCCGGCATGTCGCCGATCTCGTCGAGGAACAGGGTGCCGCCGTCGGCTTGCTCGAAGCGTCCGCGCCGCTGGGCGGCGGCGCCGGTGAAGGCGCCGCGTTCGTGGCCGAAGAGTTCCGACTCGAGCAGGTCGCGCGGGATCGCCGCGGTGTTGATCGCGATGAAGGGGGCATCGCTGCGCGGGCTGTGGCGGTGTAGTGCGCGTGCCACGAGTTCCTTGCCGGAGCCCGATTCGCCGTTGATCAGCACGGTCGCGTGCGATTGCGCGAGGCGGCCGATGGCGCGGAAAACTTCCTGCATCGCAGGGGCCTGACCGAGGATCTCGGGAGCAAGTGCAGTGCTCTCCGATGCACCTTTCTGGTGTGAGCTCTGCGCGATCGCGCGCTGAACCAGTGCAACGGCCTGATCGACGTCGAACGGCTTGGGCAGGTATTCGAAGGCGCCGCCCTGGAAGGCCGACACCGCGCTCTCCAGGTCGGAGTATGCGGTCATGATGATGACCGGCAGTTGGGGGTGCAGCGTCTTCACCCGCTTGAGCAGGCCGAGGCCGGACTCGCCCGGCATGCGGATGTCCGAAATCAGCACCTTGGGCGGCACCGGTTCGATTTCCAGCGCCGACAGCGCCTCGTTTGCGGACGAGAAGCTGCGGTGCGGGATGTCCTCCCGCCCGAGTGCCTTTTCGAGCACCCAACGGATGGAGCGGTCATCATCAACGATCCAGACGGTGTTCATTCTCTAATGCACCTTTTTGGTGCGATCGTGCCGCTCTTTGGGGCGTCAGGCACGGTCGATGATCGGCAACAGGATGGTGAAGCAGGTGCGGCCCTTGCGGCTTTCGACTTCGATCATGCCCTGATGTTGCTCGACGAAGCTCTGTGCCAGCGAGAGACCGAGGCCGCTCCCGCCTTCGCGCCCCGAGACCAGCGGATAGAAGATCTTGTCGCGGATTTCGTCCGGAATGCCGGGGCCGTTGTCGATTACTTGCAATTCCAGTGCCAGCTTGTAGCGGCGCTTCGCGAGCGTGACCTGGCGGGCGACGCGCGTGCGCAGGCGGATCTCGCCGCGACCTTCCATCGCCTGCGCGGCGTTGCGCGCGATGTTGAGGATGGCCTGGATGAGCTGTTCGCGGTCGGCGGTGAGCTCGGGCAGGCTCGTGTCGTAGTCGCGGCGGATCGTGATGTCGGGGTACTCGGCGAGGATCAGGCGGCGCACGCGTTCCAGCACGTCGTGGATGTTGAGCTGGTCCGGCCGCATCATGCAGTGCGAGGTCAGCAAGCGGTTCATCAGGTCCTGCAGGCGGTCGGCCTCGGCGATGATGACTTCGGTATATTCGCGCAGCTGCGGGTCGGCGAGTTCCCGTTCCAGCAGCTGTGCCGAACCGCGGATGCCGCCGAGCGGGTTCTTGATCTCGTGGGCGAGGTTGCGGATCAGCTCGCGGTTGGCCTGCTGCTGCTGCAGCAGCTGTTCCTCGCGTGCGACGCGCAGTTGCGCGTCGATCGGGCGGAACTCGAGGAGCAGGCGCAAACCCGCCGCCTCGGCCGGGCTCACGGTGCAGTCGACGTGCAGCGGCTCGGCGTTGGGGCGGGCGATCTTGAGATCCTGTCCCGTGTAGCTCCAGTTTTTGCGCAGCGCGTTGTCGAGCGCGGCGGCCAGGCCGGCGGGTTCGCCGAGGAGCTGCGACAGCGGGGCGCCGATCTGGCGCCGGTGGCTGACGGCGAAGAGGTTTTCGGCGCCGGCGTTGAGGTAGCGGATCAGCAGATGGTCGTCGACGACGACAACGGCCGACGACAGCAGATCGAGCCCGGCGAAGGGGCCCGCGAGACCGGGGAGTTTGGGCGTGTTCGGCATGGGTGTGTTCTCGGAATCCCTTTGGGTCTCGCAAAAAGCACGCCAGGTCGCAGTTGCCCCTACTTCAGGTTGCCGAGTTCCTTCCTGAGGGCCTCGATGTTGCGCTGGTGCAGTTCGACCGTGTCGCGCAGCGGTTGCAGGCGGTTCTGGACGACGGGCAGCCGGCGCTCGGCGCCCTGGTAGCGCCCTTCCTGCTCGGCGACGGCCTTTTCGGCTTCGGCTAGGGCCTCTTCCTCGGTGGCGAGTTCCTTTTCCAGCACTTGGCGGCGGGTGTCGTCGCGGGCGCGTTGTGCGTCGGGGGCGACGCGCGGGAAATTCGACGGAGTCGGTTGCGCGGCCGAAGACGGGCGCTTCGGCGGGGCAGGGACCGAGGACACGGTCTGATCCTCGCTCAGCTGCTTGCAGCCGCGGCCCTGGTTGCGGTCGTTGGTATAGGTGACGGCGCCGTTGGCGTCCACGCACTTGAAGACCTGGGCCTGGGCCAGGGGTGACACGAGCAGAAGGAGCAGTACCGGAAGTGTTCGCATGTCCGTCGGTCGGAGAGTCAGGGATGCATGCGGTGTGGCGGTGGGCCCTCCCGCAATGCATACGTGGGGCATTAGACCCCATAAAAAAGGGACGGGCAATGCCCGTCCCTTTTCGACCTCAGTGCAGTCCGGAGATTACAGGCTGTAGTACATGTCGAATTCCACCGGGTGGGTGGTGATGCGCATGCGGTCGACTTCTTCCATCTTCAGCGCGATGTAGGCGTCGATGAAGTCGTTCGAGAACACGCCGCCGCGGGTCAGGAACTCGCGGTCCTTGTCGAGGTACTCGAGCGCCTGGTCGAGACTGGTGCACACGGTCGGGATCATTGCATCCTCTTCCGGCGGCAGGTCGTACAGGTTCTTGTCGGCCGGATCGCCCGGGTGGATCTTGTTCTGGATGCCGTCCAGGCCGGCCATCATCAGGGCGGCGAAGCACAGGTACGGGTTGGCCAGGGGATCCGGGAAGCGCGCTTCGATGCGGCGGCCCTTCGGGTTGGCGACGTACGGGATGCGGATCGAGGCCGAACGGTTGCGGGCCGAGTAGGCCAGCTTGGTCGGGGCTTCGTAGTGCGGCACCAGGCGCTTGTACGAGTTGGTGCCCGGGTTGGTGATGGCGTTCAGCGCGCGGGCGTGCTTGATGATGCCGCCGATGTAGTACAGCGCGAGTTCCGACAGGCCGGCGTAGCCGTTGCCCGCGAACAGGTTCTGGCCGTCCTTCCAGATCGACTGGTGCACGTGCATGCCCGAGCCGTTGTCGCCGACGATCGGCTTCGGCATGAAGGTCGCGGTCTTGCCGTACTGGTGCGCGACGTTATGCACGATGTACTTGAGGATCTGGGTCCAGTCGGCGCGCTGGGTCAGCGTGCTGAACTTGGTGCCGATCTCGCACTGGCCGGCGTTCGCGACTTCGTGGTGATGCACTTCGACCGGCACGCCGGCGGCTTCGAGTGCGAGCACCATGGCGGCGCGCACGTCGTTCAGGCTGTCGACCGGGGGAACCGGGAAGTAGCCGCCCTTGACGCGCGGACGGTGGCCGGTGTTGCCGCCTTCGAACTTGTCGGCGGTCGACCACGCGGCTTCTTCCGAGATGATCTTGCTGTACACGCCCGACATGTCGACGGACCACTCGACGGAGTCGAAGATGAAGAATTCGGGTTCCGGACCGAAGAAGGCGGTGTCGCCCAGACCGGTGCTCTTCAGATAGGCTTCGGCGCGCTTGGCGATCGAGCGCGGGTCGCGGTCATAGCCCTTGCCGTCGGACGGTTCGATGACGTCGCAGGTCAGGACGAGCGTGGTTTCGTCGAAGAACGGGTCGATGTAGGCGGTGCGGGCTTCCGGCAGCAGGATCATGTCGGAGGCCTGGATGCCCTTCCAGCCGGCCAGCGAGGAGCCGTCGAAGGGGTGACCGTGTTCGAAGTGATCTTCCTCGAACGCCGAAACGGGCAGGCCGACGTGGTGTTCCTTGCCACGCGTATCGGTAAAGCGCAGGTCGACGAAGCGGACTTCGTTTTCCTGGATCATCTTCATGACGTCTTGAGCGTTCATATTCACTCCTGGTGAGAAGAGGCGAAAGCGGTTGTTGGTAACGGAAAACTTCCGATGGGGCGGAGGTAAGCAGTATCCATGCCATGCGTAAGTTCAACTTTGCCGGGCATTGTGCCACAAGGGCGACCGCGCGTATCACGGACGCGCGTGAACGATGCGCGCAAGGCTGCGGCCGAAGTGGCGGAAGAAGGGACGGAAAGCACTGCGGGTTCGGGCTAGGCGGCGAGAAGGTCTGCGCATGCACCGAAATAGTGCGCCGTGCGCTGTGTATGCACCGTCAAGGTGCAATCCGGCCCAGGATGGTGACGGCCCGGTAGTGCGGACGCTCCGCGAGCAGGGCGTCGATGCGCAGGCGCAGCTCGTCGCGGGGGATTCCGTCGAGGTCGGCCGCGCCGAGGATCACCTCGGCCTCGATGCGGTCGCCGAGGTAGTGGATCAGCACGCGCGGCGGTGTTGCGAGCGGCCGGTCGAACAGGGCTTCAAGGGTGTACACGATTTCGGTGCGTTCGGGCAGAGGGGTGGGGCCGGCGCCCTGCAGGGCTGCATCGTTTTCGGCATCGACATGCACCAGCACCTCGCGCACTTCGGGGTGTGCGGCGCGCACGCGGAGGTACACCGTGTCGGAAATCTGGTGCCCTTCGGACACGGTGATGCGCGGGTCGACCTGGATGTGGGCGTCGCACAACACGCGATCGGCCATGCGGCGGGTGCGCAGGTCGTGCAGGCCGATGACGCCCGGCGTTGCGCGGATGGTGTCGCGGATGCGTGCGACTTCCTGCTCGGACAGGCCGGTGTCGATGAGTTCGCGCACGGCCTTCCAGGCGAGGCGCAGGCCCATGTGCAGGATCAGGAAGCCGACGAGGGCGGCCGCGAGCGGCTCGAGAAAGGGGTAGCCGGCCAGGCTGCCGCCGATGCCGACCGCGACGACCAGCGAGGATGCGGCGTCGGAGCGTGCATGCCAGGCGTTGGCTTCCAGCACGGGGGCCTTCAGGCGCCGGCTCGCGGCGAGGGTGTAGCGGAACAGGACCTCCTTCGCGACGAGGGTCACGAGGGCCATGCCGAGGGCCGCGGGGTGCAGCGGCAGGGCCGCGTCCATGTGCTGCAGGCGCTGGCCCGAGCTCCACAGGAAGCCCGTGCCGACGCCGGCGAGCACGAGCCCCAGCAGCAGCGAGACGGCGGTCTCGATGCGGCCATGGCCGTAGGGGTGGTCGCGGTCGGCCGGCTCGGCGCCGCGCCGCCCGGCCATGAGGACGAGCAGGTCGGTGAAGAGGTCGGAGAGCGTGTGCGCGGAATCGGCGACCAGGCTGAACGCGTGTGCGAACAGTCCGACGGCGATCTGGCCGATGAATAGCACTGTGTTCGTGGCGATCGCCGCGAGCGCGACGCGCTGTATGCCGCGGCTGCGCGCCTCGTCGGCGCCGCTGCGACGCGACTTGCCTGATGTCGGGTGGTCCATGGCGCCAGCGGTATGGGTATACTCAAGTTTCGATCGAGCAATTCTATCCGGATGGATGCAATGGGAAAGTTGACCGACCTGCTCCGCCTCGCCCAGCAGCGAGCGCAGGAGATGAAGCTGCCGTATGCGGGCGCGCTGACGCCGGCCGAGGCCTATGAGGTGTGGCAGCTCGCGCCCGGCGCGAAGCTCGTCGACGTGCGCACGCGCGCCGAATGGGACTGGGTCGGTCGCGTGCCCGGCGCGGTCGAGATCGAGTGGATGGGCTATCCGGGCAACGTGCCCAATTCGCACTTCCTCGCGCAGTTCGGGCGCGAAGTCGATCCCGAAGCGCTGGTGATGTTCATGTGCCGTTCGGGGGCACGCTCCGACAAGGCTGCGCGGGCTGCGACCGAGGCCGGCTACCGGAGCTGCTACAACGTGCTGGAAGGGTTCGAGGGCGACCGCGACGCGAACGGCCGGCGCAACCACATCGGCGGCTGGCGTCATGCCGGGCTGCCCTGGCACCAGGGCTGAGCGCGTGCTTTTGCCGTTCTCAGCGATTTGACACGCCGGCGCGCAGCCGGTTTGATTGACGATTATTGCGACCGAAGTACCGAAGACGATGCCGACTGCCACCATCAGTTTCGACCGATTCAATGCCTTGCGCGACGACGAGGCCCAGGAGCGCATCCGCGCCGCGCGCGCGCGCCTCGGCGAGCGGGCCGTGCTGTTGTGCCATCACTACCAGCGCGCCGATGTGTACCAGCACGCCGACCTGACCGGCGACTCGCTCAAGCTGTCGCGGCTCGCGTCGCAGACCGACGCGGAGTTCATCGTTTTCTGCGGCGTGCATTTCATGGCCGAAGTGGCGGACATCATGTCGCAGCCGCACCAGAAGGCGATCCTGCCCGATCTCGCGGCCGGCTGCTCGATGGCGGACATGGCCAACCTCGCGAAGGTCGAGCGCTGCTGGCGCGAACTGCGCGAAGTGCTCGGTGCTCCCGATGCGCTGATCACGCCGGTGACCTACATCAATTCGGCAGCCGACCTGAAGGCCTTCTGCGGCGAGCACGGCGGCATCGTGTGCACGTCGACGAACGCGCCGACGATCCTCGACTGGGCGTTCGCGCAGCGCGAGAAGGTGCTGTTCTTCCCCGATCAGCATCTCGGGCGCTGGACGGGCTACAAGAAGGGCATTCCGCTCGAGCAGATGGTGGTGTGGGATCCGGATCTCGAATACGGCGGCCTTACGCCGGAGCAGATCCGCAACGCGAAGATCCTGCTGTGGAAGGGGCACTGCTCGGTGCACCAGATGTTCCAGGAAAACCACATCCGCCGCTGGCGCATGCAGCATCCGGAGGGGCTGGTGATCTCGCACCCGGAAAGCAGCCTTGAGGTGTGCGTGAATTCCGACTATGTCGGTTCGACCGAGTACATCATCAACGTGATCAAGAACGCCGCGCCGAACACGCGCTGGCTGGTCGGCACGGAGCTGAACCTGGTCAATCGCCTGGCCGAGGAAGTGAAGCCGGAAGGCAAGATCGTGCAGTTCATGGCGCCCACGGTGTGCATGTGCTCGACGATGCAGCGCATCGACCCGCAGCATCTGGCATGGACGCTGGAGAATCTCGCCGACGGCAAGATCGTCAATCACATTCAGGTGCCCCCGCACGAGGCCGAACTCGCGAAGGTGGCGCTGGACCGGATGTTGGCGGTGTCCTGACCAACGGTGCGGAGGCCAGACCATGACGCTGCGCATCTGCACCTACAACATCCACAAGGGGTTCTCGCAGTTCAATCGCCGCATGGTGATCCACGAACTGCGCGACCGCCTGCGCAGCCTCGACGTCGACCTCGTGTTCCTGCAAGAGGTGCAGGGGCTGCACCTGGGGCATGCGAGCCGCCATCCTGGCTGGCCCGAGCCGCCGCAGCATGAGTTCCTCGCCGAGGACGTGTGGCACCAGACCGCCTATGGCGGTAACGCTGTCTATGACCACGGCCACCACGGCAACGCGATCCTGAGCCGATTCCCGATTGTCTCGTCGAGCAACCAGGACGTTTCCGATCACCGCTTCGAGCGCCGCGGGCTGCTGCATTGCGAGGTGCAGGTGCCCGGGATCGAGCTGCCGGTGCATTGCGTGTGTGCGCACCTGGGGCTCTTCGCGGGCAGCCGGCGAAGGCAGATGGAGGCGCTGGCCGACCGCATGGAGTGCCTGGCGCCGGATGGTGCGCCGCTGATCATCGCGGGCGACTTCAACGACTGGCGCAACCGGGCGCAGGATCTGCTGGTCGAGCGTTTGCGCGTCCAGGATGCGTTCGACTCCGGGCGCGGTCGTCCGCCGCGCAGCTTCCCGAGCAGGTTGCCGGTGTTCCGGCTCGATCGCATCTACGTGCGGGGCTTCGTCGTTAAGCATGCCGAGGTGCATTCCGGTCCGCCCTGGTCGCGGATTTCCGATCACGCCGCCCTTACCGCGGAACTGGAGCCGGCCGGGTGAGCGCCTTCGTCGGCGGCAATGCGATCGCCCTGCTGGAAAACGGCGCGGACTATTTCCCCGCCTTGCTGAAAGCGATCGATGCGGCCGAGCGCGAGATCTTCCTCGAGACCTATATCTTCGAGAACGATGGGGCCGGAACCCAGGTTGCGGCGGCCCTGGCGCGCGCGGTCGCGCGCGGCGTCGCGGTGCGCGTGCTGGTGGACGGCTTCGGTGGCCGTGCCTTCGTGCGTTCGGTGATGCCGGGCCTCGTCGCCAGCGGCGTCGGCGTGCAGATCTACCGCCGCGAGCTGCGCGTCTTCGCGATGCGCCGCCACCGCCTGCGCCGCCTGCATCGCAAGCTCGTGGTCGTCGACGGGCGCGTGGCTTTCGTCGGCGGCATCAACATCGTCGACGACCTGACGCGCGACGGTCCCCCGCATCCGCGCTACGACTACGCGGTGCGCGTCGAGGGGCCGCTGGTCGAGCCGATCCTGCATTCGATGCATCACGTGTGGCGGCTGGTCGCGTGGGCCGGGCTGCGGCGGCGGCGTCCGCAGCCGCTCGTCGCGCCGGCGCGCACCGAGCCGGCGGGCGGCGTGCGCGCGTGCTTCCTGATCCGGGACAACCTGCGCCATCGTCGCGACATCGAGGAGGCCTACCTCGACGCGATCGGCGCGGCACGGCGCGAGGTGGTGATCGCCTGCGCGTATTTCTTTCCCGGACGGCGCTTCCGACAAGCGCTGGTGGATGCCGCCGAGCGTGGCGTGGAGGTGCTGCTGCTGCTGCAGGGGGTGTCGGATCATCCGATGCTGCAGTACGCAACGCGCGCGCTGTACCCCTTCTTCCTCGCGCGCGGCATCCGCCTGTTCGAGTACCGGCAGAGCGTCCTGCACGCAAAGGTCGCCGTGGTCGACGGTCAGTGGGCGACGGTCGGGTCGAGCAACATCGATCCGTTCAGCCTGTTGCTCGCGCGCGAGGCGAACGTCGTGATCGACGATGCGGGGTTTGCCGCGGACCTGCGCGCGAGCCTCGAGCGCGCGCGCGCGAACGGCGCGCACGAGTTGCGCAGCGGAGACTGGGGGCGCTTGTCGCGGCTACGCCGGGCGGCGAGCTGGGCGGCCTATCAGGTGGTGCGTCTGGCGATCGGCGTGGCCGGCTACGGCCGGCACAACTGAGGCCGTGCCGGGCTGAACTCGACCGGGGCGGCAAGGTCGAAAATCTGTTTGGCGCTGTGCGATGCGCGTCGCACAGGTGCCGCCCATCCCCAGGAGGTGACCCATGGAACAGCCGCTCCACACGATGAGCAATCTGTTTGCCCAGCTCGGGCTGCCGTCCGACGACTCCGCGATCGAGCGTTTCATCGCCGCGCACGCGCCCCTGCCGTGCGGCGTGGAACTCGCCCAGGCGCCGTTCTGGTCGCCGCAGCAGGCGGCCTTTCTCAGCGAGGAGCTGAAGGAGGACGCGGACTGGGCCGAGATCGTCGACCAGCTCAACGCGCGCCTGCGCTCCTGAAACCCGCTTCCGCGCGTTGCGGTTCAGCGCGCGACGGGGAGGCCCATCATGGAAGATCGCATCATCTCGGTCGTCAGCGGGGCGAGCCGTGGCCTCGGGCGCGCGGCGGCGCAACGCCTCGCGACGATGGACGGCTACCTGGTCGTCGCCACCGCACGCAACCCCGACGACCTCGAGCCGCTGCGCTCGAAGCTCGCCATCAGCGGCCACGTCGTCGAGCCGCAGCAGCTCGACATCACCGACGACGCCTCGGTGAATGCGCTGCGCGACCGGATCGCAGGGCGCTTCGGGCGTGTCGACGTGCTCATCAACAACGCCGGCATCCTGATCGATCGCCACTCCACCAGCATCCTCGATCTGCCGCTCGAGCAGGTGCGCGAGACGCTGGAGACGAACCTGATCGGGACGCTGCGCCTCACGCAGGCGCTGGTGCCGCTGATGCGCACGAGCCGCGCGGGGCGGGTCGTCAATCTCGCGTCGAGCATGGGGCAGCTGGCGGAAATGGACGCGGGCACGCCCGCCTACCGCATGTCGAAGACGGCGCTCAACGCGCTGACGCGCATCCTTGCGGCCGAACTTGCGGGAACCCGGATCAAGGTCAATTCGGTGTGCCCCGGCTGGTGCCGCACGGATCTCGGCGGGCCGGAGGCCCCGCGCCTGCCCGAGGAGGGCATCGAATGCGTGGTGTGGGCGGCGACGCTGCCCGAGGACGGGCCGACCGGCGGCTTCTTCCGCGATTGCCAGCCGATCCCGTGGTAGGGCGGCGTCAGGACTCGGTAGCGGCGAGCCCGGCCGGTGCTTGCGCCTGACTCCGTCGCGGCACGCGATCGAGCTTCCAGTTTGCACGTGCCCACGCCCACAGCCCGGACAGCGGCCCGCGCGCGAGCTCGGCGGGCGGCGTGTGGCCGAGGAATTCCAGCGCGGCCGCCAGCGCGGCGGCGGGCGGCAGGGCGTCGATCGGTGCGGCGAGCGTCTGCTTCGACAGCTTCTCGCCTGCCGCATTGACGACCACCGGCAGATGCGCATAGCCGGGCGTCGGCGCGCCCAGCAGATGCTGCAGGTGGATCTGGCGGCCGGTGGAGCCGAGGAGGTCGGCGCCGCGCACGATGTCGGTGACGCCGGTTGCCGCGTCGTCGACGACGACCGCGAGCTGGTAGGCGAACTGCCCGTCGCCGCGCAGCACGACGAAGTCGCCGACGTCCCGCGCGAGATCCTCTTCCTGCCGGCCCTGGATGCGGTCGTCGAACGCCACCGTCCCTTGCGCGCGCACGCGCCACGCATGGGCGCTGCGGCCCGGCGGCAGGCCGTTGCGGCAGGTGCCGGGATAGATGCGCGAGCCGTCGCGCGCGAGCGCGGAGTCGGCCATCTCGCGGCGCGTGCAGGCGCAGGGGAAGACGTGGCCTGCGGCCCTGAGCTGTTCGAAGGCGGTGCGGTAGGCGTCCAGTCGCCGGCTCTGCCAGACGATGTCTCCGTCCCATTCGAAGCCGAAGCGCGCCAGTGTCGCGATGATGGCGTCGGCGGCGCCGGGGATCGTGCGCGGGGCGTCGACGTCCTCGATGCGCAGCAGCCAGCGCCCCCCGCGGCTGCGCGCCTCCAGATAGCTGCCGATCGCGGCGACGAGCGAGCCGAAATGCAGCGGCCCGGTCGGGGAGGGCGCGAAGCGGCCGATGTACGGTGAGGGTGCTGGGGGCATGGGGCGGAGGACGTCGCGGGCGCGGCGCTGCGCGGTCGCAGGGGCGCAAGCCGCGCATGATAACATTGCGCCCCGCGGCAACCTGCCGCCGCCGCGGGGCGCGGGCTATGCCCGAACCGCCTGCGGTATCCGACCACGCTCCCCTGCAAAGGCTTCCCGCCCCGCCCCATCGTGACGCCCGATTCCCGAAACCTGTACGGCTTCTACCTGATGTTGGGCGTGGTGTATCTGGGCGGTCTCTGCGTGCCGCTGATGAACAACGATTCGGCGCACCACGCGACGATCGCGCTGCACATGTATCTCACCGGCGACTACGCGTCGCTCGTGACCCAGGGCGAGCCCTATCTGGACAAGCCGCACCTGCTGTTCTGGCTCGCGGCCGGCGCCTACGAGCTGCTGGGCGTGACGACGCTCGCGTTCAAGCTGCCGTCGCTGCTGTTCAGCGTGCTGGGCGTCTACGCGACCTACGGGCTCGGGCGGGTGCTGTATTCGCGCGAGGTCGGGCGGATCGCGGCGCTGCTCCTCGCGAGCTCGCTCGCCTTCATCCTCGCGAACAACGACGTGCGCATGGACGCGGTGCTCACCGCGGCGATCGCGTTGTCGATCTGGCAACTCGCAGAGTTCGCCACCTACCGCCGCTGGCGCAATCTCGTGCTCGCCGCGCTCGGACTCGCGCTGGGCTTCGCGACCAAGGGGATGATCGGCGTGGCGATGCCGGCGATCGCGATCTTCGTGCATCTGCTGTACCGCCGCGACTGGCGCGGGCTCTTCGATCCGCGCTGGCTGGTGCTCGCGCTGCTGACGCTGGTCCTGGCGACGCCGGTGCTGTGGTCCTACCACCGCCAGTTCGGCATCGACGGCGTGAAATTCATCCTGTGGTCGCAGAACTTCGAGCGCCTGTCCGGCGGTCGCTTCGGCATGGCGGGCGGGAGCGATCCGCTGTTCTTCTTCCACACCTTCGTGTGGGCCTTCCTGCCGTGGTGCCTGCTCGGCGCCGCGGCGGTGTGGGCGCGCGGGCGCGAACTGGTCGCGGCGCGCCTGCGGCCGGTGCCCGGGCAGGAGATGCTGACGCTGGGCACGATCGCGGTGATGTTCGGGATCATCTCGAGCTCCGGGTTCAAACTGCCGCACTACCTGAACATCCTGCTGCCGCTGTTCTCGGTGCTGCTCGCCGCCTGGCTCGTGCCGCGCATGCGGGCGCCGGCGCCGCGCGGCGCGAAGCTGGCGCAGGGGTTGGTGTGGGGGCTGATGGGCGTGCTGGCGCTCGCGTTCAACGCCTGGGCCTTCCCGCTCGACCGCGTCGCCGTCGCGGCCGGCGTCGTGGCGCTGGCGCTTGCGGGAGTGGTGCTGGTGCGGTCGGCGCACGGCATGGCGCGGCTGGTGTTCGCCTCGGTGGCGGTCGCGGCGATGTTCAATTTCCTGCAGAACTTCAATTTCTATCCGCAGCTGTTGCGCTACCAGGCAGGCAACAATCTCGCACAGCCCATGCAGGCGCGTGGCATTGACGTCGGCGGGGTGCGGCATTTCGGCGCGCGCGCGAACAGCTTCGATTTCTACACCGGACAACTCACGTCGCCGGTGACGCTCGACGAGCTGAAGGCGGCCCGGGGCCCGGTGCTGGTGTACGCGGCCGATGCGGGGCGCAAGACGATCGAGGGCGCGGGGCTGAGGGTCGAGGAGCTCGCGGCGAGTCCGGAGTTCCGCGTCACGCGGCTCAACATCCGCTTCCTCGATCCGCATCGGCGCGAGGAAACCTTGTCGCGCCACTACGTGCTGCGCGTTTCGGGGGAAGATCGGCAATGAATCGGAACGTATCGGGCGGGCTGCGCGCGCTCGCGCTCGCGGCGATCGCCGGCGTCAGCGTGTGGGCGGCCTGGCCGGGTTTCCATGCGGCACCGGCGGCGGGGTTCGTCACGCCGGCTGCGGCGGGGGAGCACGTCGGCAAGGGGGGCGAGCCGATGCTCGCCAGCTTCGTCGTCAATGCGGCCGATCCGGCGCGCGTGCATGCCGCATCGATTGCCGCGCTGCCCGACGGGCGCCTGTTCTCGACCTGGTTCGGTGGTTCGCGCGAGGGCGCGACCGACGTGAAGGTCTATGGCGCCTTCTTCGATCCCGCTGCCGGACGTTGGGGGGAGCAGCTCACGATTGCGACGCCCGCGCAGACCTCGCGCGACCTCGGCCGCCTCGTGCGGAAGATGGGCAATCCGGTCGCCTTCATGGTGCCGTCGGGCGAGCTGTGGGTGGTGTATGTGAGCGTGACCCTGGGCGGCTGGGCGACCAGCCATCTCAACCTGATCCGCTCGGCCGACATGGGGCGCAGCTGGACGTCCGCCACGCGCTTCGTCGCCTCGCCCTTCTTCAACCTGAGCACCCTCGCGAAGGGGGCCCCAGTGTTCTTCGACAATGGCGATATCGGCCTGCCCGTGTATCACGAAATGGCCGGCAAGTTCGGCGAGCTGCTCGTGCTCACACCCGAGGGCAGGGTGCGCCGCAAGCAGCGCCTGGATCATGGTAACCGCTCGCTGCAGCCGGTGATCCTGGTCAAGGATGCGCAGCATGCGGTCGTGCTGCAGCGCTTCGCCGGCGAAACCAAACCGCCGCGTGCGTGGCGCAGCGAGACGCGCGACGGCGGGCGCACGTGGTCCGCGGTCGAAGCGAGCGATCTCGCGAATCCCAATTCGGCGCTGGCCGCGCTCGCGCTGGAAGACGGCCGCCTGATCGCGGTCGCCAACGACACCGAGGATGAGCGCCTGCGCCTGTCGCTTCTCGTGAGCGAGGACGACGGCCGGCACTGGCGTGCGATTCACCGCTTCGAGGACCGCGAGGACTTCCTCGGCCGCAGCTTCGGCCCGGAGGCGCTGCGTCCGCTGCTCGCAAAGGATGTCGAGTCGCTGGGGCCCGGGCCGGCTGTGGCCTCCGTCCTGCGCAACGCGGAGGCCAACCTGTGCCGTGGCGAGACCTGCGCGTGGCAGTACGACTATCCCCATCTGGTGCGCGGCGCCGACGGCGACTTCCACCTCGTGTATACGTGGAACCGCTCGTTCATCCGCCACCTGCGCTTCAATCGCGCGTGGCTGGAGGCAAGGCTGTGATCCCCGCGCTCTTCGATTCTCTCGCCTGGGCCTGCGCGTTTGCGCTGTGCGTGCCGGGACTGCGCCGACGGCCTGCGTACGCTGCGGCGGCGGTGTTCGCGATCGTGGCCCTACTGTGGCTGCCCGTCGGCGGCACCAGCCTGCTGGGTGTGTTCCGCGGCGCGGTCGGGGCTGCCTCGGTGACGACCGCTGCGACGCTCGCGGCCCTGCTGTGCGCGCGTTGTGCGTGCGAATGCGTCTTCCCTCGCGGCAAGCGTGCGCTCGTCGCCGCGCTGGCTGCCGTCGCCGGGCTGGCGTTCTATCCGCCCGCGCTGGGGCTGGGCGCTATCGACCCCTATGCGTGGGGCTACGGCGGCGCGGTGATGCCGCTGGCGGCAGGTGCGGTCGCGCTTGCCGCGGCTGCGACCGGGCGTTGGGTGACTGCCGGGGCGCTCACGGCCGGGCTGGCGGCGTGGCGGTTGCAGCTGCTCGAATCGACCAACCTGTGGGATTACCTGATCGATCCGCTGCTCGTGTCGGGCGGACTGATCTGGCTGGTCGTCTGTATTTGGCGGGGAAAATCGGCGAAGCGCGCGGGGTGAAGTCCCGCCGCGGACAGGTCCTCGGCGAACGCGGGTGACGCGAGGTAGGCGAGTTCCGTCTCGCGTGGTGTCGTAAGCACGTCGCAGGCGCGCAACTCGTCGTCGACGCGGCCCGGGTGTACATGCACGAGCGGTTGCGGACCGCTGCCGGCAAGGAAGGATTGCATCAGCGTGCGGAACGGAACCCGGCCGGAAAAGTCGTGCAGGCCGGCGAATCCGTCGTTGGCGGGCAGGCCGTGGCGGTGCAGCAGCCGGTGCAGGCCGAGGCCGAGCGATGAGATCAGCAGCGCCTTGGGCAACGCCGTGCGACGGCGCACGCAGCGCGCCAGCGGCTCGCGGCAGTCGCGCACCCACACGGACCCGGACGGGTAGCGGCGCAGCAGCTCCTCGACCAGCACCTCGCGGATGCCCGGCAGCACGTGCGCGTGCTGGTGGCCGTCGATGTAGTCCGGCGGGGCGTTCCAGGCGTCCTCGAAGGCGTCGAGCTGGGCGCGCAGCTCGTCGCGGATCGCCTGCCGCGGCAGCGCCCGTGCGAGCGCGCGCGGGAGTAGCCGGCCCATCGACGGCAGTCGTCCTGCCTGTGCAAGTCCGGCCGCAGCGGTGAGCGGCACGTGATCCGTCAGCGTGAGGTGCAGGCCGACATCGGCCGGATGTGCTGCGGCCGTTTCGCGCAGCAGGCCCGCGCGCCGTTTCCAGTCCGGCAGGGGCGTCATGCAGCTCGTCGCGGACAGGCGTCTGGCCGCGATCAGACCGGCGATCGCCTCGCTGACGCCTGGCGCGATGCCGTAGTCGTCGGCGCAGACGATGATCGGGCGGGTCTGTAGGCGGTTGGCGGGGGGCTGTTCGTTCATCGCCCCCTTATAGCGGCTCCCGCGTCAACGCGCCAGCGCCTGTTTGCGTTTATCCTGCGAGGTTTGGCGCCTCGCCCATTCATCATCCGCCGGAATAACGTGTCAGCTCCCACCCCCCGCGCCACCGTGCGCGTCGCCCCGTCCCCCGTCTCCGCGCCGCTGCTGTCGGTCGTGATCCCGCTGTACAACGAAAGCGGCTCGCTCGGAGCCCTGCACGAGCGCCTGAAGGCGGCGATCGCGGACCTGCCGCTGGCCGGCCACGAGTTCGTCTTCGTCGACGACGGCAGTCGCGACACGACCTTCGACGAGGTCGCCGCGCTGGCGGCAATCGACCCGGCGATCCGGGCGATCCGCTTCGCGCGCAACTTCGGCAAGGAGGCCGCGATGGCGGCCGGCCTGCGTGCGGCGCGCGGCGACATCGTCGTGCTGATGGACGGTGACCTGCAGCATCCGCCCGAGCTCATTCCCGAGATGCTCGCGCGCTGGCACAACGGCGCGAAGATGGTCACTGCCGTGCGCCGCTCGCGCGACACCGACCCGTGGCTGCGGCGCCAGCTCTCGCGCGGTTTCTATGGTCTGTTCAAGCGCGTGTCGGAAGTCGCTCTCGAGGAAGGGGGAGGCGACTTCCGCCTCTTCGACCGTGCGGTCGTCGATGCGATCAACAGCCTGCCCGAGCGCACCCGTTTCATGAAGGGCATCACGAGCTGGGTGGGCTTCCGCCAGGAGACGATCGACTTCGAGCCTGCCGAGCGCGCCGCCGGCGCTTCCGCGTGGTCCCTGCTGCGCCTGCTGCGCTACGCGATCGACGGCCTGTCGGCCTTCAGCACGCTGCCGCTGCGCGTGTGGTCGATGGCCGGCATCTGCATTTCCGGCCTGTCCGTGCTGTACGGCGGCTGGCTGGTCGTGCGCACGGCGATCTTCGGTATCGACCTTCCCGGCTACGCGTCGATCATCGTCTCGGTGCTGTTCCTGTCCGGCATCCAGCTGATCAGCCTGGGCGTGCTCGGCGAATACGTCGGGCGCATCTTCACCGAGGTCAAGCAGCGGCCGCTGTACCTGGTCTCCGAGCGCGTCGGCTTCGACGAGGCCGCGAAGTGAGCGCTCCTGCCGCCGTTCCGGGCGCGCCGATCGCGCCCGCAGGCCTGCTGTCGCCGCAGCTTGCCTTCCGCCTCGCGCTGCTCGTCTTCACCGTCCTCGGCGCCTACGTGCTGTTCTCGTTCGACCAGCACGGCATCAGCAACGACGAGGAGGTGCAGCACGTTTACGGCCGTCTGCTGCTCGACTTCTATGCCTCGGGTTTTGCCGACCGCAGCGCCTTCGCGTACAAGAACCTCTATCTCTACGGCGGCCTCTTCGACCTGATCGCCGCGGCGCTCGAACGCGTCGTGCCGATGAACGTATGGGACCTGCGCCACCTGCTGTCGGCCGGTTTCGGCCTGCTCGGGCTGGCGGGAACCTGGCTGCTCGCGCGCCTGCTGATGGGCGAGGCCGCGGGGCTGGTCGCGCTGGTGCTGCTCGCCCTCACCGGGGCGTGGTCCGGCGCGATGTTCACTCACACCAAGGACGTGCCCTTCGCGACGACGATGGTGTGGTCGCTGCATTTCACGACGCGCTTCGCGGTCCGCTTGCCGGCGGTGAAGGCGGGCGACCTCGTCGGTCTCGGCATCGCGATCGGCAGCGCCTTCGGCCTGCGCGTCGGTGCCGTGTTCGCGGTGTTCTACCTCGGCGTCGCCGTGCTCGCCGCGGCCTGGCTGAACGGCGAGGATCTGCGCGGACGGTTTGCCGTGCTGCGCCGCGCGGTCCTTGCGCTGTTGCCCGCGGCGGCGCTCGCGTTCGCCCTGCTGGGCCTCTTCTGGCCCTGGGCGGTCCAGTCGGGCGGCAACCTCGTGAAGGCGATGACGACCTTCTCGCGCTTCTCGTTCGAGCTGTACACGATCCTCGACGGGGCAGTGATGAAGAACGGCGACGTGCCCGGCCGTTACCTCGCGAGCTACCTGCTCGTGCGCCTGCCGGAACTGTTCCTGCTCGGCATCGCGCTCGCCGCGTTGAGCGGATTGCGCGTGCTGCCCGGCCTGTTCGCGTCGGCGCCCGGGCGAGCGCAGGCCCTGCGCTGGCTCCCCGTGACGCTCGCGGCCTGCTTCCCGCTCGCCTACACGCTGCTCGCCGCGCCGCCGCTCTACAACGGCATCCGGCACTTCACCTTCCTGCTGCCGCCGCTGGCGGTGCTCGCTGCCGCCGGCCTGTGCGCGACCGCCGCACGCGCGTCGCGCTGGCCCAGGGGGCGGCTTGCGGCGATCGCGGGCTGTGGGCTGCTGGCCGCGACCCACCTCGTCACCCTGGTGCGCCTGCACCCATACGAATACGTGGCGTACAACGGTTTCACCGGCGGCCTGCGCGGTACCGAAGGGCGCTGGGAGCAGGACTACTGGGGCGACGCGCTGCGTGAGGCTGCCGGCCTCCTCAACGCCCACGTCGCTGCCGAGGGCGTGGCGCCGCGTACCTGGACCGTCGCCGTGTGCGCCGAGTCGCTGCAGGGCACGGCCTGGCTCGCGCCGGGGCTGGAGGTCACGCGCGACTGGCGCGCGGCGGACTTCTTCCTGTCGCCGACGCACATGGACTGCGACACGGCGGTGAAGGGCAAGATCATCGGCGAGATTGCGCGCGAAGGCGTTGCCCTTGCGGTCGTGCGCGACCGCCGCATGCTCGTCGACGCCGATCGCGAGCCGCGCCTGCCGCAATGAGCGACACCGACCGTCTGCGCGGCCATGGCGGCCGCCTCCTGCGCTTCGCGCTCGTCGGCGCGGTCGGCACTGCGGCCCACTACGCGCTGTTGCTCGTGCTGGTGGAGGGCGCCGGCGTCGATCCGATCGCCGGATCGGTCGCGGGCTTCCTGCTCGGCGCGCTGGTCAATTACACGATGAATCGCACCCTGGTGTTCCGCTCCGACCGCGCGCACGCGGAGGCGTTGCCGCGCTTCCTCGCGATCGCCGGCATGGGGCTGTGCTGGAATGCCCTGCTGATGTATCTCTTCGTCGATCTTGTCGGCGTGCACTACCTGATCGCCCAGATCGTCACGACCGCCATCCTGCTCGGCTGGCACTACGTCGGCAACGCACTGTGGACCTTCCGCAAGCGTCCGGCCGGTAACCGTGGTGGGCGGTAGAATAGGCGCTCCATTGCACATCGTGTCGCGCGCGCCGCGCGCATCCGTCGTTTCTCAAGCCTCGATTACCGTGCCGCATCTCGAACCCCGGATCGTCCATGTCGACGACTACATCATCGTCGCCGAAAAGCCCGCCGGCCTGCTGTCCGTGCCGGGGCGCGGCGAACACAAGCAGGATTGCCTGATCGCCCGCATCCAGGCGACCTACCCCGACGCGCGCATCGTTCATCGGCTCGACTTCGACACCTCGGGTCTGATCGTCCTTGCGCGTGGCGCGGAGATGCACCGCCGGCTCAGCATGGCCTTCGAGAAGCGCGAGGTGGACAAGCGCTACTTCGCGCTCGTGCACGGCCACGTGCTGTCGCAAGATGGCGAAGTCGACCTGCCTCTGATCGTCGACTGGCCGAACCGTCCGCGCCAGATGGTCGATCCCGTGAATGGCCGGCGCGCGCTCACCAACTACCGCGTCGTCGAGCTCGGTGGCACGGGGGCGGACGCCGTTTCGCGCGTCGAGCTCGAACCCGTCACCGGACGCTCGCACCAGCTGCGTGTGCACATGATGACGATCGGCCACGCGATCCTCGGCGACACCCTCTACGCCCCGCCCGAAAGCGCCGAGCGCCACGCGCGGCTGCACCTGCACGCGGCGATGCTCGCCTTCGACCATCCGGAGACGAAGCAGCGGATGAAGTTCGTCAGCCCTGTGCCGTTCTGAGTGCGGCGTAAATGAAAAAGCCCGGCGGACCGGGCTTTTCGGGCGATGCGTCGAGCGGATCAGACGTTAAAGCGCAAAATAGCCATGCAGATCCACGTATTTATGGTCTTAAGCGAACTGAGCGATGTGGAGCTTAGTCGGGTGTCAAAGGATGATATTTCCTACGCGATGGGCCTCTTTCGATAGTCCTTCGATCAGCAGATGGGGGAGGCGTGAATACAGAGAAGAAGATCGTGATCATTGCCGGGCCGAACGGCGCCGGCAAAACGACTTTTGCCCGCGAGTTCTTGCCTAACGAAGCGCATTGCCCCGTCTTCATCAACGCGGACTTGATCGCGGCGGGCCTCTCTCCGTTTGCTCCAGAACTCGCCGCAGTGAAGGCGGCGCGACTGATGTTGCAGGCCATTGACGAGCATGTGAGCAAGGGTGACAGTTTTGCCCTTGAAACGACGCTGAGCGGGCTGGGGTATGCGCGAGCGATACCACATTGGCGTGCCTTGGGGTATCACGTCAAGCTGGTGTTCCTGCAGTTGCCGGATGCCGACGCGGCCGTCGCGCGGGTGGCTGAGCGAGTTCGACAAGGTGGCCACGATATTCCAGAGGCCATTATCCGCCGACGTTTCGAAGCAGGGCTGCGGAACTTTCGGAACGTCTACCAACCACTAGTGGACGTGTGGTTGCATTTCGACAACGCAGGCGATGTCCCGCAGTTGATTGACTGGAGTGAACGATGAACATGAAGCCACTGAATCAGGCGCGAGACGAAGATGCTCGGCATGTAGAAGCAGCTCTAGTGCGTGCCGCGCAGCGAGCTCGAGCGCTGGCTGCGCAGACGCACACTAAGTTCGTCGTCGTAAGAGAAGGACGGTTGGTGAAGGAGACTGTCCTGCCGAGCGCGGCAGACCCTTCACGCGAGTGAGTATCTGCCTGAGTTCGTGAAACCGACCGGAAAGGTTGGAGCTGTGCTGAACAAAGCCGGCATATTCGACAGAGCGCCCGGATGTGTCCTCCTGAAGCAGGGGGCTCCGGGCGTTTCTGCTTAGACGTTGAACAGGAAGTTCAGCACGTCGCCGTCCTTGACGACGTATTCCTTGCCTTCCGCGCGCATCTTGCCGGCTTCCTTCGCGCCTGCTTCGCCCTTGTAGGCGATGAAGTCGTCGTAGGCGATTGTCTGCGCGCGGATGAAGCCGCGCTCGAAGTCGGTGTGGATCACGCCTGCGGCCTGCGGGGCCGTGTCGCCGACGTGGATCGTCCAGGCGCGCACTTCCTTGACGCCCGCGGTGAAGTAGGTCTGCAGCCCCAGCAGCTTGTAGCCGGCGCGGATCAGGCGATCCAGGCCGGGTTCCTCGAGGCCCATCGACTCGAGGAAGTCCTTCTTGTCGGCGTCATCGAGGTCGGCGATCTCGGCCTCGATCGCGGCGCACAGCGCGACGACCTCGGCACCTTCCTCTTTTGCATGGGCGCGCACGGCGTCCAGATGCGGATTGTTTTCGAAGCCGTCCTCAGCGACGTTGGCGGCGTACAGCACGGGCTTCGCGGTGATCAGGCAGAGGGGCTTGAGGCTCGCCCATTCCTCCTTGCCGAGATCGAGTGCGCGCACGGGCTTCGCCTCGTTGAGCTGGGCGAGGCACTTCTCGAGCACTGCGACGAGGACCTTGGCGTCCTTGTCGCCGGCGGCGGCGGGGCGCTTGTAGCGGTTCACAGCCTTCTCGACGGTGGCCATGTCGGCGAGTGCGAGTTCGGTGTCGATGACCTCGATGTCGCGGATCGGATCGATGTTGCCGGAGACATGCACGACGTTGTCGTCGGCAAAGCAGCGCACGACATGCACGATCGCGTCGGTTTCGCGGATGTTTGCGAGGAACTGGTTGCCCAGGCCTTCACCCTTGGAGGCACCGGCAACGAGGCCGGCGATATCGACGAACTCGACGATCGCGGGCTGCACCTTTTGCGGCTTGACGATCTCGGACAGTGCGGCGAGACGCTGATCCGGCACCTCGACGATGCCGACGTTCGGCTCGATCGTGCAGAAGGGGTAGTTGGCCGCTTCGATGCCGGCTTTCGTGAGGGCGTTGAACAGGGTCGACTTGCCAACGTTGGGCAGGCCGACGATTCCGCATTTGAGGCTCATGAGCGCGATTCGTCCTTGGGTTTCGCCGGCTTCGGCGCAGCCGGGCGGGCGTTGAGTCGGGTGGAGGCAGCGTTCCAGTCGCCGCGGGCGATCGTCGGCCAGGTCGCGAGGGCGCGCTCCATGGCTTCGTCGATCAGGGCCTGTTCCTCGCGGCGCGCGGGTTTCAGCACGAAGTTCACGACCTCGTTGCGGTCGCCCGGATGGCCGATGCCGATGCGCAGGCGCCAGTAGTCGTTCGTGCCGAGGTGCGCCGAGGTGTCCTTGAGACCGTTGTGGCCACCGAGACCGCCGCCGAACTTCAGGCGCAGCTGGCCGGGCGGGACGTCGAGCTCGTCATGCACGACGAGGATCTCGGCGGGGGCGATGCGGTAGAAGCGCGCGAGCGCGCCGATGGCTTGTCCGGAACGGTTCATGAAGGTCTGCGGCATCAGCAGCCAGACGCCGGCGTCGCGGGCATTCGCGACCAGCCCGTGGAACCGGGATTCGTGGTTGAAGCGCACGCCGAGTTCGTCGGCAAGCCGCTCACAAAACCAAAACCCGGCGTTGTGCCGGGTTTCGGTGTATTCGGCGCCGGGATTGCCGAGCCCGACAACGAGACGCGGTGCTGCAGCGGTCATCGTGTCGGTGTCTCCGTCATCCCGGTTTGCCGCGAGCCGAGGCGGGAGCCTCAGGCAGCGGCGCCTTCGGCAGCCTCGTCAGCGGCAGCGCCCTTGACCATCAGGGCGGTCGCCACGACCGGGTCGCCTTCGCCGTGTGCGACCAGTTCGACGCCTTCCGGCAGCTTGAGCTGCGAAACGTGGATCGACTGGCCGGCCTCGAGATCCTTCAGGTCGACTTCGACGTATTCCGGCAGCTTGGCCGGGAGGCACTGCACGTCGAGTTCGGTGATGGTGTGCGAGATCATGCAGCCGCCGAGCTTGACCGCCGGGTTGGTGTCGGCGTTGACGAAGTGCAGCGGCACCTTCAGGTGGATCTTCTGGTTCGCGTCGATGCGCTGGAAGTCCAGGTGCAGGACTTGCTGGCGGAACGGATGCCACTGGGTGTCGCGCAGCAGGACGGGCTGCTTGGCGCCTTCGAGGTTGATCGACAGGATCGACGCGTGGAAGGCTTCCTTGCGCAGCAGGTGGTACAGTTCGTTGTGGTCCAGAGCGATGTTCTGGGCTTCGCCCGAACCGTAGATGATGCCCGGGATCTGGCCGGCGCGACGCAGGCGGCGGCTCGCACCCGTGCCCTGTTCCACGCGCTTGGTGGCCTTGAATTCGATTTGCATGGTGATACTCCTGGTTGAAACGATCCGTCCGCGACCAGACGGATGGGTTGGGTCCCCGGACAGCCGGGGACGAAATTCATTCCATGAACAGCGAGCTGACCGACTCTTCGTTGCTGATGCGCAGCATGGTGTCGGCGAGCAGCGAGGCGACCGAGATCTGGCGGATGCGCGGGCAGGCCTTGGCGTCGTCGCGCAGCGGGATGGTGTCGGTGACGACCAGCTCGTCGAGATCCGAATCGGAGATGCGCGACACCGCGGCGCCCGACAGCACTGCGTGGGTACAGTAGGACAGGACGCGGCGGGCGCCGTGTTCCTTCAGTGCGGTGGCGGCCTTGCACAGCGTGCCGGCGGTGTCGACGATGTCGTCCATGATCACGCAGGTGCGGTCCTTGACCTCGCCGATGATGTTCATCACCTCGGAGACGTTGGCCTTCGGACGGCGCTTGTCGATGATCGCCAGATCGCATTCCATGCGCTTCGCGAAGGCGCGGGCGCGCACGACGCCGCCGACATCGGGCGAGACGACCAGCAGGTCGTCGTAGTTCTGCTTGTCGAGGTCGGCGAGCAGAACCGGCGCTGCATAGACGTTGTCGACCGGGATGTCGAAGAAGCCCTGGATCTGGTCGGCGTGCAGGTCCATCGTCAGCAGGCGCTGGACACCGACGGCCTGCAGCATGTTGGCGACGACCTTCGCAGTGATCGGCACGCGCGCCGAACGCGGACGGCGATCCTGGCGGGCATAGCCGAAGTAGGGGATGGCGGCGGTGATGCGACCGGCAGACGCGCGCTTGAGGGCGTCGACGAGGACCATCAGTTCCATCAGGTTTTCGTTCGTCGGCGTGCAGGTCGGCTGGAGGATGAAGACATCCTTGCCGCGCACGTTTTCGAGCAGTTCGACGTTGACCTCGCCGTCGGAGAAGCGGCCCACCGTGGCCGATCCGATGGAAATGCCCAGTCTTCGAACGACATCCGCCGCGAGTTTGGGGTTGGCGTTGCCGGTGAAGACCATCAGGCTGCCGTAGGCCATGTCCGAATCTCCGATGCCGCTAGAATGGCGAGGGTAAAAACGACTCGGGCAGGCGCGAGGCCTGCCCGGATGTGTTGGCTGGGGAAGAAGGATTCGAACCTTCGAATGCCGGAATCAAAATCCGGTGCCTTGACCAACTTGGCGACTCCCCAATAAACCTTTTCGCCCGCTCAATCGAGCCAGTCGTACAGCGGATGTCTCGCCAGACTTTTCGCCTTCCATGCCCGCATCGGCGCTGGGCACTTCCCGACAATGTCGTTCGCTTCCATCTCGCTGCCAACCTCGGCAAACACGCAGGCGCCTGATCCGGTCATCCGCGCGGGCGCAAACTGCGCCAGCCACTCGATTGCCGCACCGACCTCGGGATACCGATTACACGCTACCGCTTGCAAATCGTTACGGGTGGTGCTTGCTGCGAAGTCCGTTATTCTGATGGGTCCCGTATCGCGCGTCAACTCCCCTGCGCGGAAAATTTCGGCGGTGGGCACCAGGACCGGGGGCGCGATGACCACGTACCACGTCGGCGGCAGGGGTAGCGGCTGTAGTTCCTCGCCCACGCCCTCGGCGAAGGCGTCGCGCCCGAAGATGAAGAAGGGGATGTCGGCGCCGAGCTGCAGGCCGAGTTGCGCGAGCGCAGCGCGGCTCAGGCCGGTGTTCCACAGGCGGTTGAGGGCGATCAGGGTGGTGGCGGCGTCCGAGCTGCCGCCGCCCAGGCCGCCACCCATCGGCAGGCGCTTGTCGAGCGAGATGTCGGCGCCGAGGCGGCTGCCGCTCGCCTGTTGCAGCAGCCGGCCCGCACGTACGACCAGATCCTGCTCCTCGGGCACGCCTGCGACTTCCGTCGTTCGGCGCACGGCGCCGTCCGCGCGCAGCGCGAAGCCTAGGCTGTCGCCCCAGTCGAGCATGCGGAAGGCGGTCTGCAGCAGGTGGTAACCGTCGGCGCGGCGGCCGACGACGTGCAGGAAGAGGTTCAGCTTGGCCGGTGCGGGGCAGTGTTCGAGGCGGGTCAACGGCGGGGTGTCCATTGGTCGATGACGAGCCGGATGCGTGCTTCGCCCCAGGCGGCGTCGATGCGGCGCGGCGCGGCGTCGGCTGCGGGGCCGGCGTATTCGGTATAGTCGATGATCCAGCCGGCGTCGGCGATGCGCATCGGGCGGCCGGCTTCGTCCAGGCTCAGCACTCGCGCGCCGGGCCGCGCCGAGGCTTGCACCCAGTGCTGCAGACCGTCGATCGGTGCGGGTACGCCCAGCAGGCGCGGCAGGATGGCGTCGGCGTCGTCGGCCTGTTCGGCGCGGCCGTCGGCAGTGAGCAGCATGGCGCCGCGCGGGGTGCGCACGAGCTGGCCGACGATCTGGCCGAGGGGGCTGTAAACGGTCCATTCGTCGGTCGCCGGCGTGTGCGACCAGGTCAGGGTGCCGTTGGCGGCGCGTTCGCCGTCGCTGGCGGCGAGGCGTCCTTCGAGTTCGAAGGCTGCGGCCACGGGGCGCGGTGCGGCGGTGAGGCCGCGTGTGGCCTGGCTTGCGCAGCCGGCCAGGAGCAGGACGGCGAGCGCCGCGGCGACAGCCCGCCCGGCGGTCCGGAAGGCGGCGCGCCTCATTGGCCGCGCAGACGCTTGACGACGGACTTCAGCGCGCCGTTGTCGGGGTTGTTCTTCAGCGCCTCGTCCCACACGCGCGACGCGTCGGACTGGCGCTTGAGGGTCCACAGGACTTCGCCGAGGTGGGCGGCGATCTCGGGATCCTGGCGCAGTCCATAGGCTTTTTCGAGATGGGCGAGGGCGCCGGTGGCGTCGTTGCGGCGGAAGCGCACCCAGCCCATGCTGTCGAGGATGAAGGGGTCGTCGGGAGTGAGCTCGAGCGCGCGCACGATCAGCGCTTCGGCCTCGTCCAGGCGCACGCCGCGATCGGCAAGGGAGTAGCCCAGCGCGTTGTAGGCGTGCGAGAAGTCGGGGCGCAGCGCGATCAGCTTGCGCAGCCGCCCTTCCATGATCTCGAGCCTGCCGAGGCTTTCGGCGAGCATGGACGATTCGTACAGCAGATCGGCGTCGTCCGCGCTGTCGCGCAGGGCGCCGTCGATGAGTTCGAAGGCTTCGGCCTCCTTGCCGGCGCTGCGCAGGAGCTGCGCTTCGGCAAGCAGCAGACGCTTGCGCTCGGACTCTTCGACCTTGACGCTGCGCAGGTGCTCGCGCGCTTCCTTGAGCTTGCCGTCGCGTGCGAGCACCGAGGCGATGCGCAGCTGGGCGTCGAAGTGTTGCGGTCCCGGTTCGACGGCGCGGTACCAGCGCAGGGCGGTTTCGCTGTCCTTGCGCCTTTCCGCGACCTGGCCGAGGTTGAGGCGGATGCTGTCGCCGTCGGGGTGGCCGGCATTCAGCGCGCGTTCGAGCTGGGTCGCCGAGACGTCGTAGTCTTCGAGCTGGGCCGACAGCAGGCCCACGGCGTACATCAGCTCGCGGTCGTCGGGGGTGGTGTCGAGGAGCTGGCGGAATTCCTTGCGCGCCGCCTCGAACTGGCGCGTCGACACCAGGGCGCGCGCATGGGCGAGGCGGGCGTTGCGGCTGTCGGGGTGGCGTTCGAGGTATTCGCCGACGAGCTTCGTGGCCTCCTGCATCGCGCCGGACTGCGACAGGAGCTGCGCCTTGAACAGGATGGCGGGCTCCCAGTCCGGGCGCAGGCGCAGCGCGGTGTCGATCGAGGCGACGGATTCCATCATGTCGCCGGCTCCGACGGCGGCCTGGGCGCGAGCGAAATGGGCTTCCGGATGGCTGGTGTAGGGCTCCGTCAGGCGCATCACGATGCCCTTCACGGCTTCCTTGTCCTGTACGCGCGAGAAGGCGCGGTTGAGGCCCATCAGGTGGTTGTCGACGTTTTCGGGTGACTGCGCGAGCAGGCGGGCGAGCTGGGTCTGTACCTGTTCGAGCTGGCCGTCGCCGCCCGCGAGGAGGCCCGCGAGGATGCGGCGCGCCTCCTCGGAGCTCGGGTCGGATTCGGACCAGATGCGGGCGGCTTCGATTGCCGCAGGCATGTTGCGTGCGAACAGTGCGATTTCCATCGCCCGGCGCGCGATGCGCGGGTCGCGGGTGCGCTGTGCGAGGTCGGCATAGGCCTGCACGGCGATGCCGACCTCGCCGCGTGCGCCGGCGATTTCGGCCAGCAGGAAGGTGTATAGCGTGCGCGCGCTGAGTTCCTGGGCGGGCAGCGAGGCGGCGGCCGCCGCCTCGTCGGGGGCGGGCGCGGCTTGCGCGGAGGTCGGGAAGGCCAGTGCGATGGCCAGTCCCAGACCGGAAGCGAACAAGGAGATGAGGCGATTCATGTACTTGGCCCAGAGGGAATTGCACGAACTTCAAACCGGCCCTGCGGTCGTGTCTGACGTATGCTGTTGCCGCGGTGCGTCGGCAGTCGTGCGTTAGAAGGCCCGAATGCGGATGCGTTCGCCCGATGTTATGCAGTTTCTTCGTTTGCGGGCAAGCGCGGCGGCGGTACTCGCCGGTTTCCGGGGCTTGCGCCCATTGCCTTCGAGTGTCGTGAATGCCTGAATTGCCTGAAGTCGAAACGACCTGCCGCGGCATACGCCCGGCGGTCGACGGCCGGACCATGACCGGCGTGTGCGTGCGCAACGGCCGCCTGCGCGTACCGGTGCCGCCGGACCTGGGCGAGCGCGCGGTCGGTGCGCCGCTGCAGGGCGTGAGGCGACGGGCGAAGTACCTGCTGCTCGATTTTCCCGCCGGCAGCGTGATCGTGCATCTGGGCATGTCGGGCAGCCTGCGGGTGGTCGATGCGGACCAGCCGCCGGGCGTGCACGACCATGTGGATCTGGTCTTCGGCGACCGGGCGCTGCGTCTGCGCGATCCGCGGCGCTTCGGGCTGGTCGTGTGGCAGCCGGGCGATGCGCTCGCGCATCCGCTGCTCGCACGCCTCGGCATCGAGCCGCTCGGCGACGAGTTCACCGGCCCGTGGCTGCACCGCGCCTTCCGGGGCGTGCGGGCGCCGATCAAGCAGGCGCTGATGGACGGGCACCGTCTCGTCGGAGTCGGCAACATCTATGCGTCCGAGAGCCTGTTCCGGGCGCGCATCCACCCGCTGGCGCCAGCCGGCAGCGTCGGGCCGCGGCGCATCGCCCGGCTCGTGGAGGCGGTGCGCGCGACGCTGCAGGCGGCGATCGCCGCGGGCGGCAGCACCCTGCGCGACTTCGTCGGCGGCGACGGGAAGAAGGGGTACTTCCAGCAGGAGTATTTCGTCTACAGCCGCGAGGGGCTGCCGTGCCGCGTGTGCGGTACGGTCGTGCTGCGGGTGGTGTGCGGGCAGCGCTCGACCTTCTTCTGTCCGCGCTGCCAGCGCATGTGAATGGAATGGCGCCGCCGGCCGCGGACGTCGTTCGTCGGCGTCGGCATGCCGCCGGTCGAGCCCGCGGTTCCACGCATTGGACCGCGCCCGATTCGGCGCTATGCTCGCATGATCTGAAACCTGTGCGCGCCCGACCTGCGGGACCGCGCGAGCGAGACCTTCATGACCCTCGTGGATCAATTTTCCGCTTACAGCCAGTGGCGTGCCGATGCGGCGGGGGCGGTCGCGCGCCTGCGGCAATGGCTGTCGCGCAACGAGCTCGGCGACGTGCAGGGCGACCTGCGGCTGCAATACGTGCTCGACCGCCTGCGCGACGACAAGCTGACGGTGGCTTTCGTTGCCGAGTTCTCGCGCGGGAAGTCGGAGCTCATCAATGCGATCTTCTTCTCCGGGCACGGCGATCGCGTGCTGCCGTCGAGCGCCGGGCGCACGACGATGTGCCCGACCGAGCTGCAGTGGACGCCCGGCGCGCGGGCCGAGATCCGCATGCTGCCGATCCGCACGCGTGCGACGCACGCGAGCGTGAGCGAACTCAAGCAGTTTCCGGAAGAGTGGATGGTGCTGCGGCTCGATGCCGGGTCGCTCGCGGATCTGCAGCAGGCTTTTGCACGTGTCGGCGAGACCGAGCGGGTGTCGACCGAGCTGGCGTCGCGCCTGGGTTTCGACATCGACGAGAAGGGCGAAACCGGCCTCAAGCCGGGTGCCGACGGCATGGTCGAGATCCCGAGCTGGCGTCATGCGGTGATCCAGTTCCCGCATCCGCTGCTCGAGCAGGGGCTGGTCGTGCTCGACACGCCCGGCCTCAACGCGATCGGCGCGGAACCGGAGCTGACGCTGTCGCTGCTGCCCAACGCCCATGCGGTGCTGTTCGTGCTGGCGGCCGATACGGGCGTAACGCAGAGCGACATGGCGGTGTGGCGCGAGTACGTGCAGGGTGGGCAGAGCCGGCGCAAGGGCCGGCTCGTCGTGCTGAACAAGATCGACGGGCTGTGGGACGGCTTGCGCGATGAGGCGCAGATCGACGCGGAGATCGCGCGCCAGGTGAGCTCGGTCGCGGAAACGCTGGACGTTCCCGAGACGACGGTGTTTCCGGTGTCGGCGCAGAAGGGGTTGGTGGGGCGGATTTCCGGCGACGCCGGGCTCGTCGAGCGCAGCCGTCTGGGCGAACTGGAGCGGGCATTGGCCGAGGATCTGCTGCCGACCAAGCAGGAGATCGTGCGCGACAGCACGCTCGCGGAGATCGACGACCTGGCGAAGCAGACCGATACGCTGCTCCGGGCGCGGCTTTCGGGCCTGCGCGAGCAACTGCAGGAGCTGACCGACCTGCGCGGCAAGAACCAGAGCGTGATCGAGTACATGATGCGCAAGATCCGCAGCGAGAAGACCGAGTTCGAGCAGGGTCTGCAGAAATATTACGCGGTGCGCAGCGTGTTCTCGACGCTGACGAACAACCTGCTCGGCCATCTGGGCATGGACGCCTTGCGAGACGAGACGCGACGCACGCGCGAGGCGATGCTGGAGTCGACCTTCACGAAGGGCCTGCGTCAGGCGATGGAGAGCTTCTTCCTGTCGCTGCGCGGCAATCTCTCGCGTTCGTCGGACGAGATCGCCGAGATCACGCGCATGCTCGACAGCATGTACAAGCGCTTCAGCGTCGAGCACGGGCTCAAGCTCGCCGCGCCCGAGGCTTTTTCGACGTTGCGCTACGAGCGCGAACTCGACCGGCTGGAGTCGGCCTTCAACCGCCAGATCAATTCCGCGCTGGCGCTGGTGACGACCGAGAAGCACACGCTGACGCAGAAGTTCTTCGAGACGGTCGCGGTCGAGGCGCGGCGGACTTTCGAGGTCGCCAACCGCGACGTCGAGCAGTGGCTGCGCGCGGTGATGTCGCCGCTGGAGACGCAGGTGCGCGAGTACCAGCTGCAGTTGAAGCGCCGCCTCGAGAGCGTCAAGCGCATCCATCAGGCGACCGACACGCTGGAGGAGCGCGTCTCGGAGCTGGAACAGGCCGAAAGTGCGATGCTCGCGCAGCTTGCCGAACTGAAGGCGATCGCCGGCGGCATCCGCGCGGCGATGGGGGCGCCGGTACAGGCCGGTGCAAAGGCCGGCATCACGCAGGGGCGCGCGGCCTGAGCTTTCCGGGGGGGGGGCGGCGCGCTTGCGCTTGCCGCCGGGGGCCGCCAAATGCCACGCGAACGGCCACGTAAACGAAAAAGCGGACCGTTGCGGTCCGCCCTTGCGTGAATCCTCCGGCGCCGGCCGGGGGTGTTCAGGCCTTCTTGCCGGTCAGGAGCACGAATTTCTCCATCAGCTGATCCTTGGTCTCGACCACATCCGGATTCAGCGGGATACAGTCGACCGGGCAGACCTGCTGGCACTGCGGTTCGTCGAAATGGCCGACGCACTCGGTGCACTTGTTCGGATCGATCTGGTAGATCTCGTCACCCTGCGAGATCGCGCCATTGGGACATTCCGGCTCGCACACATCGCAGTTGATGCATTCGTCCGTAATCATCAGAGCCATCTTTCAATTCCTCGTATTCACTTCACTGAAACTTTCTGCAGCAGCCGCTGGTAGACGGCAGGCTGCACGAACTTGCTGACATCGCCACCCAGGCGGGCGATTTCGCGCACCATCGTGGCCGAGATGAACATGTATTCCTCCGCCGGCGTCAAGAATACCGTTTCGACGTCGGGAAAGAGCTTACGGTTCATTCCGGCCATCTGGAATTCGTACTCGAAGTCCGACACGGCCCGCAGGCCGCGCAGGATCAGGCGCGCGTTCTGGGCGCGCAGGAAATCCATCAGCAGGCCGTCGAAGCCGACGACGTCCACGTTGCCGAACGGGGCCACGACGTCGCGGGCGATCTGCACACGCTCGTCGAGTGTGAAGATCGGCGCCTTGCCGCGGCTTTCGGCGACGGCGACGACGACCTTGTTGAACAGCAGCGACGCGCGCCGCACGAGATCCTCGTGCCCGCGCGTGAAGGGGTCGAAGGTCCCCGGATAGATCGCCACCCCTTCCTTCATTCCTGCCTCCCATGCAGAAGATGAAAATGCACCTGGCCGGCACGGCCCGCCTTGACCGTGCTCAATCCTGCCAGTTCAGTCACTGCTGCTTCAGATTCGGCGTAAATCCAGCCGTCCGGCTTCAGCACCCGGCCGAGCCAAGGCTCCAGCCGCTCGAGCCAGCCCTTGTTGTAAGGCGGATCGAGGAACACCACATCGAACCTGTCAGAGGTGGTTTGCGCGAATTTTAGCGCATCGCCGCGGATGAGCTCCACCTGCGATGCTTGCAGGCTCGTTGCGGCCTGGCGCAGGGCGGTGAACGCGCGGGCGTCCGACTCGACGATCACGACGCGCTCCGCGCCGCGCGAGGCCGCCTCGAAGCCGAGGATGCCCGAGCCGCCGAAGAGGTCGAGGCAGCTCATGCCGTCGAGCTCCTGCCCCAGCCAGTTGAACAGCGTCTCGCGCACGCGGTCGGGTGTCGGTCGCAGGCCGGGGATGTTCGCGACTTCGAGCAGGCGCGAACGCCACTCGCCGCCGACGATGCGAACCCGGCTCACTTGCCGTGGCCTGCCTTCTTTGTTGCCGGAGCGGCACTGCCTGCGGCGGTGTCGCCGTCGCCGCCGGCGACCACCGTGACGAGGTTCTCCGCCTTCACGCGGCGGGCGAAGGCGTCGCGCACGGATTCGACCGTAACTGCCGCGACCTTCTTCGGATAGGTTTCGAGCCAGTCGAGCGGCAGCTGGTAGAAGGCGATCATGCCGACGTAGTCGAGGATCTTGCGGTTCGAGTCGAGGCGCAGGCCGAAGCCGTTGACGAGGTTGTCGCGCGCGGCCTTGAGCTCGGCCGGCGTCGGCCCTTTGGCGACGAAGTCCTGGAGGACGCCATTGGTGACTTTCAGGGCCTCGTCCGCCTGGCTGCCGCGGGTCTGCAGGCCGATCTCGAAGGGGCCGGCGACGCGCAGCGGCATGAAGTAGCTCGACACGCTGTAGGCGAAGCCGCGCTTCTCGCGCACCTCCTTGGTCAGGCGCGACACGAAGCCGCCGCCGCCGAGCACGTAGTTGCCGACGAGCAGCGGGAAGTAGTCCTGGTCGTCGCGGCTCATGCCGGGCATGCCCATCAGGATGTGGGCCTGCGCCGACGGGTGGGCGATGCGCTCGGTGCCGCGTGCGGGCAGTTGCGGCGCGGGGATCGGCGCGGGCGCGGCGCCGCCGGGCAGTCCTTCGGTGAGCTGGCGCGCGATCGCGTCGGCCTCGTCGCGGCTGACGTCGCCGACGATGGTGACCGCGGCGCTGCTCGCGTTGTAGTGCGTGCGGTGGAAGGCCTGCAGCTGGTCGCGCGTGATGCCCTGCAGCGATTCGACGGTGGTCGAACGGCCGTAGGGGTGGTTGCCGTAGATCATCGCCATGAAGCGGCGCGACGCGAGGGTGTCGGGCTGGGTGAGCGCTTCCTTCAGGCCGGCGATCGCGCGGGCACGTTCGCGTTCGAGGATCTCGGCGGGGAAGGTCGGCTTCGCGAGCAGGCGGGCGGCCAGCGCGATCGCGGCGTCGCGCTCGGCGGCACTCGATAGCGTGCGCACCGACAGCGTCGCCATGTCGGTGTCGGCGCCGCCACCGATGCGTGCGCCGGTGTCGGCGATGCGCTCGGCGATCTCCTGTTCGTTCAGGCCTTCGGTGCCGGCGTCGAGCAGGCTGCGCGTGAGGCTGGCGACGCCCGTGCCGCCTTCGGGCTCGTAGGCGCTGCCCGCGGGGAAGGAGATCTGGATGTCGATGAGCGGCAGGGCGTGGCTTTCGACGAAATACACGCGCGCGCCGGTCGCGGCGTTCCAGTGCTTGATGTCGGGGCCGGCGGCGGCTTCCGGGCTCGCGAGCGGGCCGAGCAGGGCGGCGCAGGCGAGCAGGGTGCGGAAGGAGCGGAAGGAGCGGAAGGAGCGGAAATTCGGGTGGAGATTGCGCAACGCGGTCATGGGCTTCGTCTGCATGTCAGTGTCTCGCTCCCGGGACGGCGGCGCGCGGCTTCGCGTCGGCGGGCAGCGGCAGCGGGTCGAGACGGGCGCGGGTGAGGGTGTTGTCGGTGAAGTACTTGCGGGCGACGGCCTGGACGTCGTCGGAGGTGACCTTGCGGATGCCTTCGAGGAGCTTGTCGTCGTCGCGCCAGGACAGGCCGGTGGCTTCGAGGAAGCCGATCTCCATCGCCTGTCCCATCAGCGAGTCGCGCTTGTAGACCTGGCCGGCGACGGTCTGCGTCTTGACCCGGCGCAGCTCGTCCTCGGCGACGCCTTCCTTCTGGATGCGTTCGATCTCGGCGCGCAGTGCGGCCTCGACGTCCGCGACGGTCTTGCCGGCGGCGGGCGAGCCGTCGACGACGAAGAGCTGCGGGCCGCGGCCGGTGCCGTCGTAGCCGGCGCCGGCGGACACGGCGACCTGGTTCTCGCGCACGAGGCGGCGCGGCAGGCGGGCGCCGTCGTAGCCGTCGAGGATCGCGGCAAGCACCTTCAGCGCGTGCACGTCGCGGTCGTTCTCGGGATCGCGCAGGGTCGGCGCGCGCCACGCGAGGGCGAGGTAGGGCAGCTCGGCCGGCGCCTTGACGACGGTCTCGCGCGGCCCGATCTGTTCGGGTTCGGCGGTGATGCGCCGCGGCGGCAGTGCTTGCGGCTTGATGGGGCCGTAGTGCTTGCGCGCCATGTCGAACACGGTCTTGTGATCGACGTCGCCGACGACGACGAGGCGCGCGTTGCCGGGCGTGTACCAGGTCTTGTGCCACTTGCGCGCGTCTTCCGCGGTCATCGTGTCGAGGTCAGTCATCCAGCCGATGATCGGGCGGCCGTAGGGATTGGCCTGGAAGGCGGTCGCCATCAGCTGCTCGCTGACGAGCGAACGGGGCTGGTCGTCGGTGCGCAGGCGGCGCTCTTCCTTCACGACCTCGAGTTCGGGCTTGAAGTTGGCGTCGGTGATCCGGAGGTTGCTCATGCGGTCGGCTTCGAGCTGCATCACGTCGGCGAGGCGCGAGGACGGGATCTGCTGGAAGTAGGCCGTGTAGTCATGCGACGTGAAGGCATTGTCGCGGCCGCCGACCGCGGCGACGCGCTTGTTGAATTCGCCCGGGCCGACCTTGTCGGTGCCCTTGAACATCATGTGTTCGAGCAGGTGGGCGATGCCGGAGACGCCGGCGGGCTCGTCCATCGCGCCGACTCCGTACCACACCATGTGCACGACGGACGGGGCGCGGCGGTCTTCCTTGACGATGATCTTCATGCCGTTCGCAAGCGTGGTCTCGTACGGATTGGCTTGCAGCGGGCCGGCCGCCACGGTGAGCGCGGCGGCCACGAATGCGGTGCGTGGAAAGGTCTGGCGAAACATGGACATGTCCTGCATCTGGTAGAATTTGCGGTTCACGTGGCCCGCGATCCGGGCATCCGATTCGGCGCGAAGCCGCATCTTAGCGTTATTGGCGGCTTGGCGTCCGCCGTCGTTAAAACCTCACAAGAGACCCGAGTGAGCATGTTTGGTTTCCTGAAGAAGTCCCCGAAGCCCGAGCCGGCGGCGCAGCCGCAGGCCGAGCCCGCGCCTCCGGCCGCAGTCGAGGCGTCCCCTTCGGCGCCCATTTCGGCGCCCGTGGCCGAGCCGGTGGTCAAGCGTTCCTGGGCGGACCGCCTGAAAGCGGGCCTGTCGCGCACGCGGCAGCAGATCGGCGGCGGGCTCGCGAGCCTGTTCGGCCGGCGCAAGATCGACGAGGAGCTGCTCGAAGAACTCGAAGCGACGCTGCTGATGGCCGACTGCGGCGTGGATGCGACGCAGCACCTGCTGGACGAGCTGCGCAAGCGCTGGAAGCGCGACAAGCTCGAGACCGCGGACCAGCTGCAGGGGGCGCTTGCGGAGGAACTCCTCGCGATCCTCGCTCCGCTCGAGCAGCCGCTGGACGTTTCGGGGCATTCGCCCTACATCATCATGATCGCGGGCGTGAACGGCTCCGGGAAGACGACCTCGATCGGCAAGCTGGCGAAATACTTCCAGTTGCAGGGCAAGAGCGTGCTGCTTGCGGCCGGCGACACCTTCCGCGCGGCGGCGCGCGAGCAGCTGACGACCTGGGGCGAGCGCAACAACGTGACGGTGATCGCGCAGGAAGGCGGCGACGCTGCGGCGGTGATCTTCGACGCGATCAACGCCGCCAAGGCGCGCGGCATCGACGTCGTGCTGGCGGATACCGCGGGCCGGCTGCCGACGCAGTTGCACCTGATGGAGGAGATCGCGAAGGTACGCCGCGTGATCGCGAAGGCCGAGCCGTCCGGGCCGCATGAGGTGCTGCTGGTGCTCGACGCCAACATCGGGCAGAACGCGCTGGCGCAGGTGAAGGCCTTCGATGCGTCGATCGGCGTCACCGGGCTGGTCGTCACGAAGCTTGACGGCACCGCGAAGGGCGGCGTCGTCGCGGCGATCGCGCGCCAGTATCCGCGTCCGCTGCGCTTCATCGGCGTCGGCGAGGGGATCGACGACCTGCAGCCGTTCAATGCGCGCGAATTCGTCGATGCGCTGTTCGAACCCGTCCCAGGAGCCAGCGGCGCGGCATGATCGTCTTCAACGAAGTCGTGAAGCAGTACCCCGGCGGCTATACGGCGCTCGCCGGGGTCAGCTTCGAGATCCGCCACGGCGAGCTGGCGGTGCTGTCGGGCCACTCGGGGGCGGGCAAGAGCACGCTGCTGAAGCTGATCGCCGCGATCGAGCGGCCGACTTCGGGCAGCGTGAGCATCAACGGGCAGGATGTCTCGGCGCTGCGCCCGCGCGCGATTCCCTACCTGCGCCGCAACCTCGGCCTCGTGCTGCAGGAGCACCGCCTGCTGTACGACCGCAGCGTGTCCGACAACGTGATGCTGCCGCTGGTGATCACGGGGCATCCGCCGCGCGATGCGGCCAAGCGCGTGGCGGCGGCGCTCGAGCGCGTCGGGCTGTCCGGGCGCGGGCGCGAGATGCCGGCGGGGCTGTCGGGCGGCGAGCAGCAGCGCGTCGCGATCGCGCGTGCGATCGTGAATCGCCCGTCCATCCTGATCGCCGACGAGCCGACCGCGCACCTCGACACCGCCTACGCGAACGAGATCGCAAGCCTGTTCAAGTCCTTCAACGCCGCGGGGGTCACCGTGCTGGTGTCGACGCACGACGAGCGCCTGTTCGCACAGCACAGTCCGCGCCGCCTGATGCTGCACAAGGGGCTGCTGCAAGGGGGCGTGCAGTGAGCAACTGGTTCTACCTGCACGGCCGCGCCTTCATGCAGGCACTGCAGCGCCTCGCCTCGCAGCCGCTGGGCACGCTGCTGTCGGCGCTGGTCGTGGGCATCGCGCTGTCGCTGCCGGCCGCGGGCTACCTGCTGATCGACAACGTCGCCTCGCTTGCGCGCGGGGTGTCCGGTACGCCCGAGATCAGCGTGTTCATGGCGCAGGATGCGTCGGCGGAGGACATCGCCGCGGCCGAAAAGCGGCTGCGCGGGGATACGCAGCTCGCGGGCTACCGCCATGTGACGAAGGACGAGGCCTTGCGCCAGCTCGAGAAGAGCGGGCTGGGCGACGTGCTCGGCGGGCTCACCGCCAATCCGCTGCCGGATGCGTTCATCGTCACGCCGCGCGGCGAGGATCCCGCGGCCTACGACAGCCTGCACGCGCGTTTCGCAGCCTGGCCGGGCGTCGCCCACGTGCAGCTCGATTCCGCCTGGGTGAAGCGCCTGCACGCGCTGCTGGGGCTGGGCCGTTCGGCGGTGCTGCTGCTCGCGGGCCTGCTGGGTTTCGCGCTCGTGATCGTGACCTTCAACACGATTCGGCTGCAGATCCTCACGCAGCGCCACGAGATCGACGTGAGCCGGCTGCTGGGTGCGACCGATCCGTTCATCCGCCGTCCGTTCTACTGGTTCGGCAGCCTGCAGGGACTGCTCGGCGGTTGCGTGGCGCTCGCGACCGTGTGGGCGACCGTGCATGCGCTCGGCGGGCCGGTCGCGAGTCTCGCGGAGACCTACGGCGCGGTGTTCGCGCTGGCGGGGCCGGGGCCGCACGAGAGCGCGGCGATCCTCGGCTTCGCGGCCTTCCTCGGGTGGCTCGGCAGCGCGATCTCGGTGCGCCGCCACCTCGCCGAGCGCCTGCGCTGAGAGGCCGGGGGCCGTGTGGGAACGGGTTCGGGCTTGCGCATGCAATGACCCGCCCCGCATTGCGCGGTCCTCGCTATAATCTCCGCCCCCAATGTTTGGGGTAAATCTTTTTCGGGATCGGATACGCACATGAATGCGCCGGAACTGCGTTCGCCCATTGTCGGCAACCGCGTCGAACTGAACATCTTCACGACGCTGACGTGCAACCTCAAGTGCTCGTACTGCTCGATCGCGGTTGGCGACGTCGTCGGCTCGCAGGGCAAGGCCCAGTATTCGCTCGATACGCTGGATGCCTTCGTCGCGACGCATCTCGCGGACAAGGAGATCTACGTCACCTTCTACGGCGGCGAGCCGACGCTCAACATCCCCTTCATCGTCGGGCTGATGGATCGCCACCCGACCTGGCGCTACCAGCTGCAGACCAACGGCACGCTGCTGCACCGCCTGCCCGATGCGGTGCTGGCGAAGCTGTCGAACGTGCTGGTGTCGGTGGATGGGGCGGAGCACACGACCGACCATTACCGCGGTCGCGGCGTGTATCGCAAGGTGACCTCGAACATCGAGAGGATTCGCCCGAAGCTGGGCGGCAAGCTCACCGCGCGCGTGACCTGGGGGCACGAGGACATCAGCTTCGAGGAACTCGACAGCCTGCTGCCGACCTTCGACTATGTGTACTGGCAGTTCGCGCAGGCCGAGGGTTTCTACGATGCGGAGAACATGCGGCGCAAGAAGGCGGCGCTCGTGCGGCTGATCGACAAGTTTTTCACGGCCGACGGGCTGTATCCCTTCATCCCGCTGATGGGCACGGTGCGCAACAAGGTGCTGCCGTCGCGCGCGCGCGAGGCGTGCAGCGGGCACACGCAGTGCCGCTCATCGACGCACATCCTCAACATCCTGCCGGACGGGCGCATCTTCCCGTGTCCGGATCTGACGCATCTGCCCGAGCTGCAGAGTGGCGACCTGAACGCCAACTGGCTCAAGCCGAGCGCGCTGCAGCCGGCGCCCGAGATGCCCTGCGAGGGCTGCGAGGCGCTTTCCTTCTGCCGCCGCAACTGCATGAAGAACCTGTACGTGGGCTACGTGCTCGACGATGCGCCCTACCGCGAGCAGGTCGTCGAGCCGATCTGCGAGCTGGTGAAGTTCATGGGCGCGGAGATCGACCGGCGCGATCCGCACGCGTGGTACGCGCAGGCGGCGCTGCCGGTGCGGCGCGAGATCTCGGATTGCGAGATCTACGAGTATGTCGAAGTGATGCCCTGAGCGTCGACGCGATGCCCTGAGGCCTACGCGGGCCCGGTATCGAGGACTTCGCGTACGATCTGTGCGAGGTCCTCGATCCGGTAGGGCTTGCTGATCATCCGGAATTCGCCGGGAATGGCTTCCAGCTCCAGCAGGGCGTTGCCGGTGTAGCCCGAGGTGTAGAGCAGCTTCAGGTCCGGGCGCAGCTGCCGTGCGCGGCGCGCGATCTCCGGTCCGTTCATGCCGCCGGGCAGGACGATGTCGGTGAACAGCAGGTCGATGCCGGGTTCCTGCGCGAGGAGCGCGAGCGCCGTCTTGCCTTCGGGCGCCTGCAGGATGCGGTAGCCGAGTCCCCCCAGCACGCGACAGACGAGTTCGCGGACCTTGTCCTCGTCCTCGACGACGAGGATGGTCTCGCTACCCGAGGCGTCGGGACGGGGTGCGGGCGCGTCGGCGCGCAGTGCGCCCGCCGGGCGGGCGACGATCGGGAGGAAGAGCTTCACCGTGGTGCCGGTGTCCGGCTCACTGTAGATCTTCACGTGGCCGCCCGACTGCTTCACGAAGCCGTACACCATCGCGAGGCCGAGGCCGCTGCCCTTGCCGGTTTCCTTGGTCGTGAAGAAGGGGTCGAAGGCACGTTGGACCACCTCCGGCGGCATGCCGCAGCCGGTGTCCGATACGGCGAGCATCACGTAGGCGCCGGGTTTCACGTCGCCCTCGAGCGCGGCGTAGTGCTCGTCGAGGCTCATGGCGCCCGTTTCGATCGTGAGGGTGCCGCCTTCGGGCATCGCATCGCGCGAATTCACCGCGAGGTTAAGCAGCGCCGATTCGAGCTGGGTGATGTCGGCGAGCGCGGGCGGCAGGTCGGTGGCGGCATGGAACTTGATGTTGATGTGCTCGCCGAGACTGCGCCGCAGCAGGCTGGTCATGCCGGCGATGAGGTCGTTGAGATCCAGCGGCACGGGGGCCAGGCGCTGCTTGCGCGAGAACGCGAGCAGGCGCCGGTTGAGTTCGGCTCCGCGCCAGGCCGCCTCCAGCGCGCCCGTGATGAGTTCGGCCGCCGCCGGGTCGTCCCGCACGCGGCGCGCGAGGAGCTGCAGGTTGCCCATCACGACGGTCAGCAGGTTGTTGAAATCGTGGGCGATGCCGCCGGTGAGCTGGCCGACGGCCTCCATCTTCTGCGCCTGATGCAGCGCGCGCTCGGCCGTGGCGCGGTCCTCCATCTCCGATTGCAGGGCGCGATTGGCCTGTTCGAGTTCGGCGGTGCGCTCGCGCACGCGCTGTTCGAGTTCGTCGCGCGCCTGGCGCAGCGCCTCCTGGGCCGCGCGGCGCTCGCTGATGTCGCGGATCGCCGCCGAGATCAGTACGGTGTCGCCGGTACGCAGGGGGCTGAGGCTGATCTCGATCGGCACCAGCGAGCCGTCCTTGCGCTGGCCGGCGAGGTCCAGCCCGGTACCCATCGGGCGTACGGTGGGTTTGCCGATGTAGGCGTTGCGCTTGTCCACGTGGCCGGTCCGCAGCTGCTGCGGGACCAGCATTTCGATCGACTGGCCGGCGAGTTCATCGCGCGTATAGCCGAAGAGCCGCTCGGTCTGCGCATTGACGAGGATGATGCGGCCGCCGTTGTCCACGACGACGATTGCGTCGGGGGCCGATTCGATGAGTTGGCGCGCGCGCTCCGCCATCGCCCGGCTGCGGGCGAGCTCGTCCTCGAGGCGGGCGATTTCCGCTGCGTGCGACGTGCCGAGTCCTTCCATCCGCGCCTCTCTGCGGTTGTTGCGGGACATGCGGGCGATCCGTGTTTGCGACTCGGCTCCGCCGCCCTGTTCTCGTGGTTCGTTTGTTGTTGGTCCGGCGTGGCGGCTATCGGTTCCCGCGGTCGCCGGCCATGCCCCAAAAGGACATCGTAGTCCAGGCAGACGGTGAGCGGGGCGGAATTGTGCGGCGTTGTGTGGCGTTGTGCGTGCCCCCGCCTGCGAGGGGGCGGGCAGGTCGTCAGCGCACGAGGATCGCGCGGAAGTCGTTGACGTTGGTGAGGGTCGGGCCGGTCACGAGCGAGTCGCCGAGTACCTCGAAGAAGGCGTGGGCGTCGTTGTCGGCGAGGCGGTCGGCGGGGCGAAGCCCGAGATCCCAGGCGCGGGCCAGCGTGTCGGGGGTGACGATCGCGCCGGCGATCTCCTCCTGGCCGTCGACGCCGTCGGTGTCGCCGGCGAGGGCAAAGATGCCCGGTGCGCCGTCGAGCCCGAGGGCGAGCGAGAGGAGGAACTCGACGTTGCGTCCGCCGCGCCCGTTTCCGCGCACGGTCACAGTGGTCTCGCCGCCGGAGAGCAGCACGCAGGGCTTCGCGAAGGGCTGGTCGCGCCGGTCGACCTGCAGCGCGATGCCGGCCAGCACCTTGCCGACGTCGCGGGCTTCGCCTTCGAGGCTGTCGCCGAGGATGTGCACCGCGAGGCCCGCGTCGCGTGCGACCTGCGCGGCGGCTTCGAGCGCGAGCTGCGGTGCGGCGACGATGCGCGTCTGGTGGCCTTCGAGCCGCCTGTCGCCGGGTTTGACGCTCTCGCCGCGCCCGCTTTCCAGCACCTCGAGCACCGCCGGCGGCAGCTCGATGCCGTAGCGGCGCACGATCGCGAGGGCGTCGTCGCAGCTCGTGGGGTCGGCGACGGTGGGGCCGGAGGCGATGTCGATCGGGTCGTCGCCGGGCACGTCCGAGAGCAGCAGTGTGACGACGCGCGCCGGATGGCAGGCCGCGGCGAGGCGTCCGCCCTTGACTGCGGAGAGATGGCGGCGGATGCAGTTCATCTCCGAGATCGTCGCGCCGGACTTCAGCAGGGCGCGGTTCACGGCCTGCTTGTCTTCCAGCGTCAGCCCTTCGAGCGGAGCGTTCAGCAACGCGGAGCCACCGCCCGAGATCAGGCATAGCACGAGATCGTCGGGCCCGAGGCCGCGCACGCGTTCGAACACGCGCTGCGTCGCGGCGAGCCCGGCGGCGTCGGGCACGGGGTGGGCGGCCTCGACGATCTCGATGCGCGCGCAGGGCACAGCGTAGCCGTAGCGCGTGATGACGAGGCCTTCGAGTGGCCCCGGCCAATGGTCCTCGACCGCGCGCGCCATCGCCGCGGAGGCCTTGCCCGCGCCGATGACGACGAGCCGGCCCTTGGGCGGCGCCGGCAGGTGCGGCGGGATGCAGCGCGCGGGCTGGGCGGCGGCGATCGCCGCGTCGAACATGCGGCGCAGCAGGTTACGCGGGTCGAGGTGCGCTGCCATCAGTAGGCGCCTTTGACGAGGTTCGTCGGCGTGCCCGCGACGAAGTGCTCGATGTTGTCGATCAGCTGGTCGGCCAGCGTCTGCTGCGCCTCGTCCGAGGCCCACGCGACGTGCGGCGTGAGGATCACATCGGGCCGGGCGGCGATGCGCATCATCGGGCTGTCGGCGGCGGGCGGCTCGCCGGCGGTGACGTCGAAGCCGGCGCCGCTGATGAGGCCCTCGTCCAGTGCCTGCACCAGCGCTTCCTCGTCGACGAGGCCGCCGCGCGCGGTGTTGATCAGCAGCGGGCGGCGCGCCATCTTGCGGAACTCGGGCAGCGCGATCATGTTGCGCGTCTCGGGCGTGAGCGGGCTGTGGAGGGTGATGATGTCGCTGGTCGCGAGCATCTCGTCCCACGGCGTGTAGAGCTGGCCGAAGCCGCTCCTGCCCTTGTGCTCCGCGAACAGCGGCACCATGCCGAAGGCGCGCGCGATCGCGGCGACGCTCTGGCCGAGCGCGCCTTCGCCGATGATGCCGAGGCGCGCGCCGGCGAGGTCGTGGATCGTGTGGTTGAAGAAGCAGAACTGACCGGACTTCTGCCATTCGCCGTTGATCACGTCGTCGCGGTACGCCACGATGTTCCGGCGCAGCGCGAGCATCAGCGCGAAGGTGTGCTCGGGCACGGTGTTCACGGCGTAGCCGCGGATGTTGGCGACGGCGATGTCGTGGCGCTGGCAGTACGCCTTGTCCACGCAGTCGGTGCCGGTCGCGGCGACCGCAACGAGGCGCAGCTCGGGCAGCTGTTCGAGGACGGCCGCGGTGAGCGCCACCTTGTTGGTGATCGCGATGCTCGCGCCCTTGAGGCGCTCGACGACCTCGTCGGGGCGGGTGCGTTCGTGCACGACCAGCTCGTGAGCGAAGGCGGGGCGGCGCAGGCGGATCTGCGGGGCGATGGTCGCGCGGTCGAGGAAGACGATCTTGTGCATGGTGTTCTCTGCAGGGTCGGGGTCAGAGGTGGCGCTTCGCCTCGGCGGCGACGGCCGCCGGGGTGATGCCGAAGTGTTCGTACAGTTGATCGGCCGGGCCGGAGGCGCCGAAGCCGGTCATGCCGACGAAGCCGCCGCGGCTGCCGAGGTACTGGTCCCAGCCGAAGCGCATCGCGGCCTCGACGCCGATGCGCACCGTGCCTTCGCCGAGCACGGCGTTGCGGTAGGCGGCGTCCTGGGCGTCGAAGAGTTCCCAGCACGGCATCGACACGACCGCGGTGGGGATGCCGTCGGCTTGCAGCAGCGCGCGCGCGGCGAGCGCGACGGCGACTTCGGAGCCGGTTGCGAGCAGCGTGACGGCGCGCTTGCCCCCGTCGGGCTGGGCCAGCACGTAGGCGCCGCGGCGCGAGAGGTTGTCGTCGGTGTGCGTCCTGCGCACGGTCGGCAGGGCCTGGCGCGCGAAAATCAGGCTCGCCGGGGTGCTGCGCTGCTCGAGCGCGACCTCCCAGCATTCGGCGGCCTCGACCGCGTCGGCCGGGCGCATCACGAGCATGTTGGGCATCGCGCGCAGCGACGCGAGAATTTCGACGGGCTGGTGCGTCGGGCCGTTCTTGCCGACGCCGATCGAGTCGTGGCTGAACACGAACCTCACCGGCAGTCCCATCAGCGCGGCCATGCGCATCGACGGGCGCTCGTAGTCCGAGAAGGCGAGGTAGGTCACCGCGAGCGCGATCGCGCCGCCGTGCGCGGCGATGCCGTTCGCCATCGAACCCATCAGGTGCTCGCGCACGCCGCAGTGGACGTAGGCGCCGCTGCGATCTTCCGCGGTGAAGGCCTTGAGGCTGCGTTTGTGCGAGGTCGGCGCTTCGAGGTCGGCACAGCCGACGATGCGCTCGGGCAGCACCGCGGCGAGGAGATCGTTGATCTCGCCCGAGGCGAAGATGCCGGGCTTGGGTTCGGTGGCCGCGGCGGCATCGCGCTTGTATCCGAGCAGGACCTCGCGCCAGCCTTCGGGCAGCTCGCCCGCCTGCACACGCTCGAACTCGGCGCGTTCGGCAGCGGGCAGGGCGGCGAGACGGGTCTGCCAGGCGGCATGGTCGGCGTCGCTGCGCCGGCCGGCGGCGCGCCACGCGGCGAGGATGTCGCCGGGGATGTCGAAAGCTTGGTGAGTCCAGCCGAGGAGTTCGCGCGCGGCGTCGGCGTCTTCCGCATAGAGGCGTGCGCTGTGCCCGCCGCGGCTGCCCTGCAGGCGCGGGATGCCGCGGCCGATCACGGTGCGGCAGGCGATCAGGGACGGCCGCGGATCCTTCTTTGCCAGCGTGATCGCGGCGGACACGCCCTCCACGTCGTGGCCGTCGACCTCGATGACGTGCCAGTCGGCAACGCGGAAGCGCGCGGCGACGTCCTCGCTGATCGACAGCGAGGTGGCGCCGTCGTCGGTGATCTTGTTGTCGTCCCAGAACAGGACCAGCTTGCCGAGTTTGAGGTGGCCGGCGAGCGAGATCATCTCCTGGCCGATGCCCTCCTGCAGGCAGCCGTCGCCGACGAAGGCCCAGGTGTAGTGGTCGACGAGGCCGGCGCCGAACTTCGCGTTCAGGTAGGCCTCGGCGACCGCCATGCCGAAGGCGTTGGCGATGCCCTGGCCGAGCGGGCCGGTCGTGACCTCGATGCCGGCAGCGGGGTCGAACTCGGGGTGGCCGGCGCAGTGCGAGCCGAGCTCGCGGAAGGACTTCACCTGGTCGAGGCTGATCTTGTCGTAGCCGGTGAGGTATAGCAGCGAGTACAGAAGCATCGAGCCGTGGCCGTTGGAGATCACGAAACGGTCTCGGTCGGGCCAGGTGGGGGCGGCCGGGTTGAACTTCATGTGGCGGGTGAAGAGGGTCGTCGCGATCTCGGCCATGCCGAGCGGCACGCCCTGATGGCCTTCGGTCGCGTGGACGATGGTGTCGATGGACAGGAAGCGGATCGCGTTGGCGAGCAGCCGCGGTTCGACGGACGACATGGCAAAGGGTCTCCTGTGCGCCTCCCGGTGAGGGGAGGCGGCAGTCAATTCGATAAGGGCAATTCGTAGGGCGGGAGGAGCCGGAGGCGTATCCCGCCAGTCGGCGGTGGAGCCTCCACGCACGTCGGGCTGGCGGGATGCGCTGCGCTTCTCCCGCCCTACGGTTCAGAGTGTCAGCACCGGCACGTAGCTGAAGAGCAGCACCGTGATCAGCGCAACCCCGTAGAAGGGCCACAGTTCGCGCGTCGTGCTCACGATCGAGCTCTGCGCGATCGAACTGCTGATGAAGAGCGTCGTGCCGACCGGCGGTGTGTAGAGGCCGATCGCCAGCGTGAGCACCATCATCAGGCCGAGCTGCATCAGGTCGAGGCCGATCGCGTCCGCGAGCGGCACGAAGATCGGGCCGAGCAGCAGGATCGCGGCGGGCAGGTCGATGAACATGCCGGCGACCATCATGATGAGGATCATCGCGAGGATGATCAGCCACGGCTCCTTGAGCGTCTCGAGGCACCATTCGGCGAACTGCTGTGGCACCTGTGCGTAGGTCATCAGCCAGCCGACGACCGCCGAGCCCATGATCACCAGCATGACGACGCCGGTCGCGACACCGGCGGCGATCAGTGCCTGGCTGAAGCGGCGGACCGTCATGTCGCGATACACGAAGACCCCGGCGGCAATCGCGTAGAACACCGCGATCACGGATACTTCGGTCGGCGTCGCGATGCCGAAGCGCAGCAGCGTCAGGATCAGCACCGGCATCAGCAGTGCCGGCAAGGCCTGGATGAAGAGCTTGCGGCACTTCGCGCCGTCGAAGGGCGTGGCCGTGTGCGGGAAGCCGCGCAGGCGCGCCGACAGGTTGCACACCGCGACGAAGCCCACGGTGAGCATCAGGCCCGGCAGCACGCCGGCGAGGAAGAGATCCGCGACCGAGACGTTGGACACCAGCGAGTACAGGATGAAGGGGATCGAGGGTGGGATCAGGATCGCGATCGTCGCCGCGGCGGCGTTGTTCGCCGCGGTGAAGCCGGCCGGGTAGCCCTCGCGCTTCTGCCACGGGATCAGCATGCCGCCGAGCGCCGTTGCGTCGGCGACCGCCGAGCCCGACACGCCGCCGAACACGCAGCTGCCGACCACGCTCACGGAGCCGAGGCCGCCGCGGTAGCGCTGCACCAGTTCTGTCGCGAAGCCGATCAGCTTCTCGCCGAGCCGGCCGCTCATCATCAGGCTGCCGGCGAGGATGAAGAAGGGCAGGGCCAGCATCGGGAAGGACTGGGTCTGGTTCACCATCTGCTGGGCGACCAGCATCAGGGGTAGTTCCTGTCCCCACAGGATGGCGCTGCCGGAGGCGATCACCAGCACGTGGGCGACCGGGATCGCGAGGGCGAGGAGGCCGAAAAAGGCCAGGATCATGATGAGAATCATTGCACGCTATCCTCAGGTTTGCCTTGCGGGGCGGCTTCCGGGCCGAGCAGCGCGACGCGGATCGCGATCGACAGGGTGCCGATGGCAGTGAGTACCGAACCGGACGCAAGCGCGTAGAAGGGCAGGCTGCCGGGGGTGCCGAGCAGCGGGTTCTTCTCCGCTGCGGCGATCTCCGCGACCTCGAGCGCGGTGTTGGTCAGGTAGAGGTAGGCGACGAACACCAGCAGATTGGTGAGCACGATCAGCCAGCGCTTGCCGCGCTCGCCGAGAAAGCGCATCACCAGGTCGACCGCGATATGGTTGCCGCCCTGCACCGCCAGCACGACGCCGGCCATGATGAACCAGGCGAAGAGGAGCTTCGGCAGCTCCTCCGCCCAGTCGACGCCGCCGACGCTGATGACGTAGCGTGCGGCGACGCCGATCCCGATCGACACGAGCAGGGCCGCGCCGGTGGCGAGCACGACGCTCTTGCAGAGCAGGGCGATGGTCCGATCCACGGTGTCGAGCAGGGCGATGGCGAGTGAGCGGTTCATGGGAATTTCCGACGTCGCGCTGATCATCATGCACCCATCGTCGCGCGGAGGGCTTTCACGAAGGCGCCGAATTCCTTCTGTTCCCACTTGTCGAACACGCTCGCCGTCTGCTTCTGGAAGGCCGCGCGGTCGACCTCATTGACGGCGACGGCCGGGTTGCCCTTGAAGTCGGCGAGCAGTTTCGTGTTGGCTTCGGAAGACAGGCTGATCTGCAGCGCGGTCGCCTCGGCCATCGCCTCCATGACGAGTTGCTGCTGTTGCTTGTTGAGTCGGCCCCAGGCGATCTTCGACATCAGCACCGGGGTGCTTTCCCACTTGTGCGCGGACAGGCTGATGTACTTGTTCACCTCGTAGAGCTTGGAGCTCGCGATGTTGGTGAGCGGATTTTCCTGGCCGTCGACGACGCCCTGTTGCAGGGCGACGTAGAGTTCGGCGAAGGCGATCTGCGCCGTTGCCGCGCCGAGCGACTGGAAGATGTCGATCGTCGAGGGGTCGGCCGGGGTGCGGATCTTCAGCCCCTTCAGGTCGTCCGGCGCGCGGATCGGGCGCTTGCTGTTGGTGATGTGGCGGATGCCGTTGTCCCACCAGCCGATCGGCACGAGGCCGATCGCGTCGAACTTGGGCCGCAGCTGGTCGCCGATCCTGCCGCTGACGACCTTGACCGCCGAGGCGCTGTCGGCGAACAGGAAGGGCATGCCGAGAGCGGCCAGTTCGGGGACCACCGACGACGTGGTGCCCTGGCTGTTCGCCGAGATGCCGAGGCTGCCGGTGCGCAGACTGGTCAGCATCGCGGCGTCGTCGCCGAGCTGGGCCGCGCCGGCCACGGTGACCTCGATTGCGCCGTTGCTCTTCGCCTTGACCAACTCGGCAAACTTCTCGGCCGCCACCGAGCGTGGATTGCCCGGCGCGGCGCCGTGGCCAAAGGTGATGCGGATCGGGCTCGCGGCGCCGACGATGGCGGGGGCGCCGAAGAGGCTGGCGGCGCCGAGTACGGCGGTGTTGCGCAGCAGGGCGCGGCGCGACAGGTTGATGGCTTCCTTGGACATGGTCTCCTCCTTCTTTTTGCATATCGCCCGCGTCTGGCGCAGGCCGTGTCGAAGCGTGGTGCTGCGAATCAGTGGATCAGCATGCCCCCGTTGACGTCGAGCGTGACGCCGGTGCAGTACTTGGAGAGGTCGCTCGCGAGGAACACGATGCAGCCGGCGACGTCGTTGGGTTCGCCGATGCGGCCCAGCGGGATCGATTCCAGGATCGCGGCGCGGCGGTCTTCGGGGATCTTGCCCTTGTTGATGTCGGTCGCGATCAGGCCCGGGGTGATGCAGTTGACGCGGATGTTGTCGGCGCCGTATTCCCGCGCCATCGCGCGGGCCAGACCCAGCACGCCGGCTTTGGCGGCCGAGTAGTGCGGGCCGCCGAGGATGCCGCCGCCCCGCTGCGCCGATACCGACGAGATGCACACGATCGAGCCGTTCTTCTGCTGCTGCATCGCCGGGATCACGGCCTGCGACATGTACAGCGTGCCGCGCAGGCTGACGTCGAGCACTGCGTCGTAGTCGGCGCCGGTGATGTCCAGCGTCTTGCGCGGCTGGGTGATGCCGGCGTTGTTCACCAGCACGTCGATGCGGCCGAGTTGCTTCAGGATCTCGGCGGCGGCGGCGTCGCACGAGGCCTTGTCGGTCACGTTGGCGACCAGGCCGATGTGCTGCGGGCCGAGCTCGGCGGCGGCGCCGGCAGGGTTGGCCTGCTCGAGGTCGAGGATCGCGATGCGCGCGCCCTGTGCGGCGAGCATGCGGGCGGTGGCGAAGCCCAGGCCGTTGAGACCGGCACCGCCGGTGATCACGGCGACCTTGCCTTCGAGGAGTTGGGATTGCGACATGTTCGTGGTCCTTTGTGTGGTTCGTGTGTTGCGGTTTCGTAGGGCGGGAAAGCCGAAGGCGCATCCCGCCATTCCAACGGTGGAGGTGGGCTCGATCGCCGTGTGGCGGGATGCGCTTCGCTTTCCCGCCCTACGGTCCTAGCCCAGCCAGCCCTTGATCGTTGTGCTCATCGCCTCGGTCGAGATACCGTAGCGGTCGTGCAGCGTCGGCAGCGCGCCGGCGTCGAGGAAGGCGTCGGGCAGCGCGATCTGGCGGAACTGCGGCGTCACGCCGGCGCGCAGCAGCGCGGTCGCGATCGCCTCGCCGAGGCCGCCGATCGTCGTGTGGTTCTCGGCGACGACGACCAGGCGCCCGGAGCGGCCGGCTTCGCGCAGGATCGTCGAGGTATCCAGCGGCTTGATCGTCGGCACGTGCAGCACGCCGACATCGACGCGGTCGGCCGCGAGCGCCTTGGCGACTTCCAGCGCCCGCATCGTCATGATCCCGGACGAGATCACCAGCACGTCGCGGCCGTCGCGCACGAGCTTGGCCTTGCCGAGCTCGAACTTGTAGTCGTACTCGTCAAGCACCAGCGGCACCTGGCCGCGCAAGAGACGCATGTACACCGGCCCCTTGTGCTCGGCCACCGCCGGCACCATCTGCTCGATGTCGAGCGCATCGCACGGGTCGATCACGGTCATGCCGGGCATCGCGCGCATCAGCGCCAGATCCTCGGCCGCCTGGTGGCTCGGGCCGTAGCCCGTCGTCAGGCCCGGCAGCGCGCAGGCGATCTTCACGTTGAGGCCGTCCTCGGCGATCGTCTGGTGCATGAAGTCGTAGGCGCGGCGCGTCGCGAACACCGCGTAGGTCGTCACGAAGGGCATCGCGCCTTCATGCGCGAAGCCGGCCGCCGCACCCATCAGCAACTGCTCGGCCATGCCCATCTGGTAGAAGCGCTCGGGGTAGGCCTGCGCGAAGATATGCAGGTCGGTGTATTTCGCAAGGTCCGCGGTCATGCCGACGATCTCGGGGCGCTCGGCGGCGAGCTTGACCAGGGCGTGGCCGAAGGGCGCGGCCTGGGTGCGCTGGCCGTCGCCGGCGATCGAGGCGATCATCGCCGAGGTCTTCAGCTTGGGCTTCTGTGCGGTGGCGGTGCTCATGCGGTCCTCCCGGCGTCCAGCGCTTCGAGGGCCAGCTGCCACTCGTTCGGCTCGACGCGGATGAAGTGGTTCTTTTCGCGCGCTTCGAGGAAGGGCACGCCGCAGCCCATCAGGGTGTCGGCGATGATCATGCGGGGCTCGGGGCCGGGGTGGTTGCGCGCGGCGTCGAAGGCGGCGATCACGGCGTCGAGGTCGTTGCCGTCGATGCGCTGGGTAAACCAGCCGAAGGCCTGCATCTTCTCGGTCAGCGGTTCGAAGGCCATCACCTGCGAGGACGGACCGTCGGCCTGCTGGTTATTGACGTCGACGATCGCGATCAGGTTGTCGAGCTTGTGGTGTGCGGCCGACATCAGGCCTTCCCACACCGCACCCTCGTCGAGCTCGCCGTCCGAGAACAGCGTATACACGAAGGACTTCGAGCCCTTGCGCTTGAGGCCCAGGCCGCGGCCGACGGCGATCGTCAGGCCCTGGCCGAGCGAGCCGCCCGACATCTCCATGCCCGGCGTGTAGCTCGCCATGCCCGACATCGGCAGGCGGCTGTCGTCGCTGCCGTAGGTCTCCAGTTCTTCTTCCGGAACGATGCCGGCCTCGATCAGCGCCGCGTACAGCGCGATCGCATAGTGGCCGTTCGACAGCAGGAAGCGGTCGCGCCCTTCCCACGCCGGATCTTCCGGCCGGTAGCGCATCGCATGAAAGTAAGCCGTCGCCAGCACGTCGGCGATGTCCAGCGCCTGGGCGATGTAGCCCTGGCCTTGCACTTCGCCCATCCGCAGCGCGTTGCGGCGGATGCGGTAGGCGTGCTCGGCGATCTTGGCGCGGGTGGCGGTAACGCTGGTATCCACGCAGTTCTCCTTGGTTGGGTCCGCTGCCCAGGGGCGTCGGGACGAATCGTTGCTCTCTGTCGGGAGAGGGGGCTCCCCGCCTTCGCTCGGGCTGTCTGCACAACGTCCGGCGAGTGGGAGAAAGCGTATTCCCTTGCTCGATGTCGCTCAAACGAATAAATTAGCCTTATCGGTGAATTCAATTCATGTGAGTTTTGCGATGCAGCATCGGGTCCCTCTCAAGGCCATACAAGCGTTCGAGGCTGCCGCGCGGCTGTCGTCTTTCGCGCTTGCAGCAGAAGAACTGTTCGTGACCCCCTCGGCGGTGAGCCATCAGATCAAGCTGCTGGAGGACCAATTCGGGGTGCAGCTCTTCCATCGCGTGCATCGCGCGGTGGTGCTGACGGACTCGGGCCGGCGCTACGCGGAGGAGGTGTCGGCGGCCTTCGCGCGCATCGACCTCGCGACGCGCGAGCTCGGGCGCACGGAAAAGAGCGACATCCTCACGGTGCATGCGACGCCCAGCTTCGCGACGCAGTGGCTGATGCCGCGGCTCGCGCGCTTCAGCTCGCTCAACCCCGACGTCGACGTGCGCCTCAACGCTTCGACCGATACCGTCGATCTGGTCGCGGAGACCGTCGACATCGACATCCGCTACGGCATGAAGCGGCTGCAGCCGGCCGGCACGATGGTGCTGACCTTCCCGCCCGAGACCATCGTGCCGATGTGCTCACCGGCATTGATGAACGGCCCGCACCCGATCCGCACGCCCGACGACCTGCTCCACTACACGCTGATCCACAGCGAGGTGTGCCTCGTCGGCTGGCGCGACTGGATGCGCCAGCACCGCAAGGTCAAGCTCGACATCTCGCGCGGCCTGCGCTTCGACCGCTCCTTCATGGCGCTCAGCGCGGCCGTCGATGGCCTCGGCGTGTGCCTGGAAAGCCTGCTGCTCGCGCAGCGCGAGCTCGAAACGGGGCGGCTCGTCGCGCCGCTGGGTCTCGACGGGCCGAAGGTGCAGGGCTATACGTTCAACCTGCTCAAGTCCCGCGCCGAGCTGCCGAAGATCCGCAACTTCCAGGACTGGCTGTTCGGCGAGCTGGAGAAAAAGCCCGCGTGAGGGGAAGCGGATGCCTGCCACCGTTGCCCTGCTTGCCGGCATGTCCTAATAATGAATCAGGCAATGTCCGCAAGCGGGCGGTGCCGAGCGCAAGGGAAGGAAGCAGATTCACGGGGAGCGGCGCGGGGAAGTGGATTTTGGCGGGAGCATCGATCATGTTCGACAAGGAGCGATTCATCGACGACTGCACGCAGGCCGTGGCCGAAGGGCCGGCGGCCGTGCGCGAACTGGTGGCCGAGGCGGTTTCGGACGGCGCGGCGATCGTCGCGCAACTCGGCGAACCGAAGCACGCGGGCATTAATGCGCTATACCGTTCGCCGGAGATCACGATCATCAATTTCGTGTGGGCGCCGTGCATGAGCCTGATGCCGCACAACCACCGGATGTTCTCGGTGGTCGGCATCTACGCGGGGCGCGAGGACAACGTGTTCTGGCGGCGCAGGGCGGACAGCATCGAGGCGATCGGCGCGACCTCGCTGGGTGCGGGGGACGTCACCGCGCTCGAACGCGACGCGATCCATTCGGTGCTCAACCCGATCGGCAAGATGAGCTGCGCGATTCATGTGTACGGCGGCGATTTCTTCGCCCCGCCACAGCCGCGCAGCCTGTGGGACCACGAGACGCTGGCCGAGCAGGCGTGGGAGGTGGAGAAGGTGAAGGCGCTGTTCGAGCAGGCGGAAGCGCGCTTCAACGCTTGGCATCAGTGACGCGAAGGCGGTCCCGGGCGGGCCGGGGCGTGCGAGAATCGCGCCCCCGTCTGCACGAGATGCCGCCATGAGCCAGGTCCAGCACACCATCACCCACCTCGTCGTCCACAAGCTCCACCGCGCCGGCGAGAGCCCCGCGAGCGCCGAGTTGCGCGACGGCGCCTGCCGCGTCGACGATGCCGCGGTGCGCCTGGTCGAGCGCCTGTGCGGACACTACGCGGACCGCAGCAGCAGGGGCTACGGGCGCTTCGCGGAGGAGGCGGAGACGGACACGCCGCTGCCGCGTCTCGTGCGTGAATACGTCGTCGACAAGAGCCTCGACTTTGCCGCAGTGTCGCAGCGCATGATGGACGCGCTGCGCCTGTGTGCGGACGAGGAAGGCGCGGAGGTCACCGGTCACGTCGTGATCGCGCGCATCCTCGAAGGCGCGAGCGACTGCCTGTGGATCGCCGTGGTCGGCGAAGCGGTCGGCAGCGCCGTCACCGGCGCGCTCGACATCGTCGACTGCCTGCATCTCGACTTCTCGGTGCTGCCCGCGGTGGGGCGCATCGACCTCACCGGCTGGCAGCGCGGCGACGAGCGCTACATCAGCTTCCTCAAGGGGCGTGGCGACGTCGCGCCGTGGTTCAAGCGCTTCCTCGGCTGCGGCGACGTCGTGATCGCGCTGAAGGAAACGAAGAAGCTCGTGCAGCGTCTCTCCGACTTCGCCGACACGCAGCGCCTGGAGGCGCCTGCGCGCGACGCGATGCTGGAACGCGCGCACGGCTACCTCGACGAACTGGGCGAGGCCGGCTCGCCGCTGGCGCTCGACGAGATCGCGCGCAAGGTGTGGCCCGAGCAGCCGGAACGCCTCGATGCGGTCCTCTCATCCGGCGAGGCGCCGCTCGCGAGCGGCTTTGTCCCCGACCGCCGCGCGATCCGCCCGCTGGTGCGCTTCCGCGCCGCCGGCGAGCAATGGAAGCTCGAATTCGACCGCAGCAGCCTGCACTCGGGCGCCGTGCACTACGACCGTGCGAGCGACACGCTGGTGCTGTCGGGGCTGCCGGAATACCTCAAGAAGATGCTGCAGGAGGAATGAGGCGCCGGCGGGCGCTGCTGCTCAGCGTGCGGCGAGGCGCCACAGCGACGTGACTTCCGCGGCGCGCGCCGCGTGCAGCGGATCGTCCGCGTCGCTCGCCTTGCCGTGGCGGGGGCGCGCATCGAGCCGCCCCAGCACCTCCAGGCCGCCCGCCTCGATCGCGGCGAGCAGCTCCTCTCGCGAGCGCAGGCCCAGATGTTCGGCGAGATCCGACAGGATCAGCCAGCCTTCGCCGCTGGGGGCGAGATGCGCCGCGAGGCCGTCGAGGAAGGCGCGCAGCATGCGGCTGTCGGGGTCGTAGACGGCGTATTCGACGGGCGAGCTCGGGCGCGCCGGCACCCACGGCGGATTGCACACGACCAGCGCCGCGCGGCCCTCGGGGAACATGTCGGCCTGCACGACCTCGACCTGTCCCGAATAGCCGAGGCGCGCGATGTTCTCGCCCGCGCAGGCCAGCGCGCGCGGATCCTGGTCGGTCGCGACAATGTGCGCGACGCCGCGGCGGGCGAGCACTGCCGCGATCACGCCCGTGCCGGTCCCCACGTCGAAGGCCGCCGCATCGCCCGACAAGGCCGCGGGCAGGGGCGCCTTGGCGACGAGATCGACGTATTCGCCGCGCACCGGCGAGAATACGCCGTAATGCGGGTGGATCGCCGCGCCCAGCGCCGGGACCGGAACCCCCTTCTTGCGCCATTCGTGCGCGCCGATCAGGCCCAGCAGTTCGCGCAGCGACGCGACATAGGGTTCGTCGGCGGCGCCGTAGGCTTCGAGGCAGGCCTGCCGCACCTCCGGCGCACGGCGCAGCGGCAGGCTGTGGCCGGCATCGAAGGGCAGCAGGAGCATGCCCAGCACCCGCGCGCGCTGCGCCTGCGCCTGGCGGTGCAGGTGGAAGCTCTCCGCCGCACTCTTCGCCGCGGCCGGTTTGCCGGGGCGGCGCGGCTTGCGCTCGATGCGCCGCGCCATCGCCTGCAGCAGCTGCTTCGCGTTGTGGAAGTCGCCGTGGTACAGCAGGGCCGTGCCCTCGCACGCGAGCCGGTAGGCCTGGTCGGCCGGCGTCTGGTCGTCCGCGAGCACCACCCGCCGGGGCGGCGGGCTGCCGCTTTCCGAGCGCCAGCGGGCCGAATGGGCGGCGCCGGTCTCGTCCTGCCAGACGATTTGCGGGTGATCTTGCATGGGGTTTCCTTTGAATGACTGCGCCACCCGCGGGGCGCAGGTGCCGGATCAGGCCTTGTCGGCCGAACCGCGGGTCTCGGCGAAGCGCCGTTCGAGTTCCAGCCGCAGCGCTTTGCGCGCCTCGGCCGCCTCGAAGCGCTGCTTCTCCTTCGGGCTGAAGGGGCGCAGCGCCGGCACCGGCACCGGCTTGCCGTCGTCGTCGACCGCGACCATCGTGAAGAAGCAGCTGTTGGCGTGGCGCACTTCCTGCGTGCGGATGTTCTCCGCGACGACCTTGACGCCGACTTCCATCGACGACTTGCCGGTGTAGTTGACGCTCGCGAGGAAGGTCACGAGTTCACCCACCATGATCGGCTGGCGGAACATCACCTGGTCCACCGACAGCGTGACGACGTAGCGCGCGGCGTAGCGGCTCGCGCAGGCGTAGGCGACCTGGTCGAGCAGCTTGAGCACGGCGCCGCCGTGCACCTTGCCGGAGAAGTTCGCCATGTCCGGTGTCATCAGCACCGTCATGGTGAGTTGGTGTGCGGGAAGATCCATCGGTGTTCTCGTCGGGGGGATTCGGGGGCTGCCCTGTGTGCAGGGTCTGTCGGCGCGTTGGCGCTGCCGGCGATTCTGAGCCCTCGCGCCGGGTGACGCAAACCCCTGCGCTTCCCCGGCGCCCCGCGGCGCGACGCTCACCAGAACTTCCACCACCACTTCTTTTTCTTCATTGTCGTCTTCACCTCTTCGGACCATGCCGAATAGCTCTGCAGGTCGGTGTCGCGGACGAAGTGGTTGCCGAAGCGCTTGTCGCTTTCGTTGATGTGTTTCGTGAGCCACACCTGCAGGAAGTGCAGCAGCTCGAAGCTGATCGACGCCTGGCCGCTGTCGAGCTTGTCCTGCAGCGACTTGACCTGGGCGATGAGGTCTTCGTGCTGCTGCTTGTGCAGCTCGAAGCCGGGATAGTGCGATACGCGCATCAGGCTTTCTTCCAGAAGGAAGTGGGTGCGCGTGTACTCGGCCAGCTGGTCGAGGATCGCGCGACAGGCCTGGCTGCCCTTGTGGTCGCGGATCGCGGCGTGAAGCTGGTTGAGCAGGTCGACCAGGGTGCGGTGCTGTTCGTCGATCTCCTGGATGCCGACGTTGAAACTGTCGGACCATTCGAACAGGACTTGGCTCATCGGTGTTCTCCGTGCGACTTTGGAACTGTTATGCGGTACCGGCGGCCACGGGGGCGCATTGCGGGTACCGGATTGGCATCGCCCGATTATGCGCTGCGGAAAGGTGCCTGTCATGCCGCGGGTGCCGGCGCGCAACGAACCTGACGACGGCAAACTGGACTATCGCTACCTGTCCCGCCTGCTCGACGAGCTCGGATACGCCGGGTGGGTCGGCTGCGAATACCGGCCCCGCGGCAGGACCCGAGGACGGGCTGGGATGGCTGAGGGACATCGGGGCCTGACTTCGGGGGCGTCTGGTTGATATCCCCCATGCGGGTGGGGCGAATCCCGCAGTGGACGGCGACGGGGAGGCCGTCGGCGTACGGCGTGGCCCTGCTTGAGTTTGACTAAAGTCAAATAAAACAGACTCTTGATGATCGCTTCTCCGTGCGGCGACGGGCTGGCACGTGCAGTGCATGTATGGGGTGTCGGGCCGAGCTCGACGAAGTCAGACCGTAATGGGCGTTCCGGCCCGTGCCCCAACCCCGACAGGAGACGCAAAATGAAAACCATTCCCCGCAAGCTCGCCGCAGCGATCATCGTCCTCGGATTCGCGACCACCGCGAGCTACGCCGCCACCGTGTCCGCGACCGTTTCGCCGCAAGGCAGCCAGGCAAGCCCGCCGGCTGCGCCGGTAACGATGCTGGCCAAGAGGGGCGCGGACGATGGTGGCGGGAAGCCCCGGCCGGACGACATCGGGTGCGACGACAACGGTACCGACGTCTGCCGCGCGCTCGTCGCGAAGAAGGGCGCGGACGATGGTCGCCCGGAGCCCCGTCCCGATGACACGGGCTGCGACGATCATGGCACCGACAGCTGCCGTGCGTCGGTGAAGCAGGTCTGAAATCCGCTTTTCCCCCCCCTTGCCGGAAGTGTCTCGCCCCTGTGCGGGCGCGTCCGGTGAGGGGGCAATGATCTTCAAGCGGGGAGGCGGATCGGGCGAACGCGACGGGAGCCCCTTTCTCCGGCTATGCTTCGGTATGAACATTCATCCGCATGGCCCATCCGTCCCGCTTCCCTGAATGAGCTTCCGCATCGCTATCAACGGCTACGGCCGCATCGGCCGCTGCTTTCTGCGCGCCCTCCACGAATCGCCGCTGCGCAAGTCGCTCTCCGTCGTCGCCATCAACGAGCCGGCGGACATCGAGAGCATGGCCTATCTCACGCGCTTCGATTCGACCCACGGCTGTTTTCCCGGCACCGTCGGCATCCGTGACGGCCGCCTGCACATCGACGACCAGGACATCGCCGTCACCCACGCGACGACGCCCGACGGCGTCGACTGGCGGGCCTTCAATGTCGACCTCCTCGTCGAAGCTTCCGGGCGCTACCGCTATCGGCACGAACTCGAAGCCTTCCTCGGCGCCGGCTGCCCGCGTCTGCTGCTCTCGCACCCCGGCCACAGCGCCGCCGACGTCGATCGCACCGTCGTATTCGGGATGAACCACGAGGCGCTCGACGGCGGCGAACGCATCGTCTCGGCCGCCTCCTGCACCACCAATGCCGTCGTGCCCATCCTCGCGATCCTCGAACAGACGTTCGGCATCGAGCACGCGCTGACCACGACGCTGCACTCGGTGATGAACGACCAGCCGGTGATCGACGGCTACCACGCCACCGACCTGCGCATGACCCGCTCGGCGATGCAGTCGATGGTCCCGGTCCAGACCGGCCTGGCGAAAGGCATCACCCGCCTGCTGCCGGCGCTCGAAGGGCGGATTGCGGCGAAGGCGATCCGCGTTCCGGTGCCGAACGTCTCGGCCATCGACCTGACGGTGACGCTTCGGCGCAACGCCACGGTCGAGACCATCAACCGCCTGATGCGCCGCGTCGCCGAGGAGGACCGCCACGGCGTGCTCGCGTACTCGGACGGCCCGCACGCGTCGGTGGACTTCAACCATAACGGCTTCTCCGCCATCGTCGACGGCAGCCAGACCCGCGCCAGCGGCGAGCGCCTCATCAACCTGATGCTGTGGTTCGACAATGAATGGGCCTTCTCGCGGCGCATGCTGGACGTCGCGGCGTTCTGGGCCGGACGCCTCCGGCGTCGGCCTTACGACTGAGGCTGAAGCTCTTCGATGAAGGATTTCGCTCCGGCGTAGTAACTTTCGAGCAGCGGAGCCGGCGACCGGTGGCGCGAATGGGGGCGGCCGGCAACCGCTGGTGTATGGCGGAACGCGATGTCACTGCGGAGGTGTGCATGAGCAAGCGGATCGTCCTCATCAAGGACGCCCCCATTCCTGTCGGCCCGTGTTCGCAGGGGGTCCTGATGGATGGGTGGGTGTGGACGTCCGGGCAACTGGGGCTGGATCCGGCGACCGGTTCGCTGGTCGGTCCGGATGCAGTGACGCAGGCCAATCGAGCGCTGCACAACATCGAGCTGATTCTGCGATCAGCCGGATCCGCTCTGGATCAGGTCGTTCGCGTGACCGTCTTCCTGACCGACATGGATGACTTGTCAGCCGTGAATGCGGTGTATGCCAACTACTTCCCGAAGGATTTCCCCGCGCGCTCGTGCGTGGAGGTATCCCGGCTGCCGCTCGGTGCGCGGATCGCGATCGACGCCGTTGCGAGGGTGAATCGCCTCGCATCCTGTTAGGGTGTAACGCGGCCGCCTGCGCCCCGGGTGGGGATTGACGCTTCACGGATCGGAGCGTATCGATCGACCCGTTGGTGGCGTAGCGCCCGGCAACGAGGCGCGGGTGACGGCGATCGCTGAGCGGGACGACAATGTCAACCATTATGCGGTGCGCGCTGACGGGCAACTTCCCGCGTGCGTTTTCGGGCGCGTTACGTTGGATGGAAGGCTGGCAGGACCCCGCGGGCAACGTCCTGGCGATGGATGTGCCGCGGTTGAAGCGTGGCGACGAGGTGGGCAAACGCCCGTTCGGCGTTCTCGCGGTTGTCGCGGCTGAAGTTGCAGACGTAGAGGTCGAGGGTGACGGCCCCGCTGCGGCCGATTTCCGGCCAGGTATGGATGGCGAGGTGCGACTCGGCCAGGACCACGGCGCCGGTGGCGCCGGCCGGGGCATCGGACGTTCCGAAGGCATGGAAAGCCTCGGCAACCACGGTCAGTGCGCCGGCATTGCAGGCCGTGCGGCACAGCGCCTGCAGGGCGTGCGGATCGTGCAGCAGCGTTCTTGGGCAGTCGCAGTCGTGCAGTTCGGCGAGGATGTGATGTCCTTTCATGTACGCAAAATCCGTTCGGCGGCCATGACGCCGCGGTAGTTGGCTTCTTCGAACAGCGAGAGACCGGAGGCGTCGGCGTGGGCGAGGTGGAAGCCCGGCGGGAGCGCGGTCAGCGCCGCTTGCCGCGGGCCGTGCCAGAGGGCGCCGGGTGTTGGGCGGATCATCGCGTGGCCGTGCCGGAAAACATCGATCCGGCGGGTCGCGGCGGGCAGGTTGCGGTGCAGGCGACCGAGTTCGCCGAGGATGCTGGCGGCCCACCGTTCGCGTGAGGTGCCGAGCAGGGTCTGGCGTGCGGCCGCCGGGGGTTGGTGCGCGAGCGCGTGATACCAGGTGAGGACGGTCGGGCCGTCGGCAAGGCGCAGGTTCTGGTGGGTGGCGACGACGTAACCGAGTCCGGTGCTGCCGTAGGGGACGTTGTCCCAGGCGAGCGGCGCCCCGGCGCCGCCATGCGGGGGCTCGGCGAGGGTCAGGTTGGCGACCAGCCAGGGGGCATAGCTTGCGGCGCGGGTGGCGGCCACGAGTGGCGCCGGCAGATCCGACGCCAAGTGCGGCAGCAGGAAAAGCGGGGCGGCCCAGACGAGGTGGCGACAGCGGTAGCGCACCGTGCGTGCTTCGGCAGCGAGCCAGACCTGGACCTCGTGCGGCCGTCCTGGACGCACGTCGATGACGGTGCTCCCGGTGGCGAGTTGGGCGGCCAGTCGTTCAGCCAGCGCGCGCACGATCCAGCCGTTGCCCTCGGGTGCCGTCAGCACGCTGTCGCTGGCGGCGTTGGCCGCCTCGCCGTTGCGGCAGGCGAAGTAGTGGATGCCGGCCCAGGCCGAGGTATCGGCGAGCGTGGTGCCGAAATCGTCGCGGCAGGCGTAATCGACGTACCAGTGCAACGCGGGCGAGCGAAAACCTTCATCGCGCAGCCAGTCGGCCATGCTGATCCGGTCGAGATTTCGCCAGCGCGGGTCGGGCGAGGAGAGATCGGCCGGCAGGGCGAAGGCGCGCCGGCCCTCGGCGTCGCGGGCGGTGCGGAACGCCTCCATCGCCTCGAGAAAGCGGGTGATCTCGGCGCGCTCGGCGCGTGGCAGGCCGAACTGGGGGAGCAGGCCTTCCTGCCAGAAGCCGTCGCGGTAGAGACGCTCCTGCGGTGCGTGGCAGAGCCGGCGCTCGTCATAGACCGGTCGTGCGGCCTGCGGATCGCCGGCAAGTGCATCGAGGTCGGCCAGCAATTCGCGCACGTAGCGCGCTTCGCGGGTCGGTAGCGGCAGGTAGTGGGCGCCGAGCGGATGGGCCGAAACCGGGTTTTCGCTGCGGTCGACGTAGCGCGCGTTGCCCCCCGGACGGTCGGCCAGTTCGACGATCCGGAAGTCGGCGTAGCCCTTTCTTTGCAGCCACCAGCCGGCCGAGAGTCCGCCGATGCCGGCGCCGACGATCAGGGTGTCGATGCGGCGTTCCTCGGTCGCCGGGGGAAACGGACGGCGGTCGCGCAGGCGGTGGCCGAGCTCCAGCCCGCTGTCGTGCAACATTCCCGGTGGCACCCCGCTTTCCGTTTTCCGCGAGCAGGCGATCAGCGGCATGGCGAGGCTGCCGGCAGCGGTGGCGAGGAACTGGCGACGCAGCATCGGGGGATCAGCGCTGGACGTGCCGCCACTCGCGCTCGAAGGTGCGCACCAGCGTCTGTTCGTTCATGCGGTTCGGTTCGGCCGGCACGCGGGCCATGTCGGCCGGGAAGCGGAAGAGGTCGGGCAGCGTTTCCGGCGTGATGAAATGTGTTGGCACTTCGATGCGCTCGGGCAGCGGCGGCAACGCGCGGGCGGCAAGGATGTAGCCCCATTCGCCGAAGGAGGGCACCAGCGCATGGTAGGGCGCGGTCTGGAAACCGCTGGCTTCGAGGGTGGCGACGACGGTCCAGAACGACTCGCGGGCGTAGTAGGGCGAGGTGGCTTGCACGACGAAGCGGGCCTGCGGCCGCAGGCGCTTGTCGAGCAGGCGGTAAAAGCCCGTCGAGTAGAGTTTGCCGATGGCGTGGTTGGAGGGGTCGGGAAAATCCACGATGACGAAATCGAAACTCTGTTCGCCGTCTTCCAGCCACCGTGCCGCATCGGCGTTGATGACCCGGACCTTCGGGTGGGCGAGCGCATCGCCGTTCAGTTTGCGCAGCAGCGGCGCGGCCGAGAACAACCGGGTCATCGCCGGGTCGAGATCGACCAGAGTGACCGACTCCACCTGCGGGTACTTGAGGATTTCGCGCACGGCGAGGCCGTCGCCGCCGCCGAGGACCAGCACGTGTTTCGGCGCCGGGCCCATCGTCATGCCGGGATGCACCAGCGCTTCGTGGTAGCGGTATTCGTCGCGCGAGCTGAACTGCAGGTTCTGGTTCAGGAAGAGGCGGATGTCGTCGCGCCAGCGCGTGACGACGATGCGCTGGTAGGGGCTGTTTTCGGCGTGTATGACGTCATCGGCGTAGAGCCAGCCCTCGGCCAGCGTGGTGACGTGGCCGGCCCCGGCGAGTCCGGCGCACAGAACGGCGATGCCGCTCCACGCGGCGAGATGCAGCCCCCGCCGGCGGCGTAGCTGATCGCGGAAGAGGCGTAGCGCCCAGAGCGCGATCAGGGTGTTGGCGAGACCGAACAGGAGCCCGGTGCGGACGAGGCCCAAGTGTGGCGCCAGCACCAGCGGGAACAGCAGCGAGACGGCGAGGGCGCCGAGGTAGTCGAAGGACAGGACGCGCGAGACGAGTTCGCGGAATTCGACTTCGCGCTTCAGGATGCGCATCACCAGCGGGATTTCGAGTCCGACCAGGATGCCGATCAGGAGCACGATACCGTAGAGGAGAACCCGGAAGGGGCCGAAGTTGCCGGCGAAGGCGAGGAACAGTCCGGTCGCCGCGAAGCCACCGAGCAGGCCGACCGCGATCTCGATCTGCACGAAGCGTCCGACGAGGTCGCGTCCGATGTACTTGGCCAGCCAGGACCCGATCCCCATCGCGAACAGATAGGTGCCGATGATGGTCGAGAACTGGGTGACAGAATCGCCGAGCAGGTAGGAGGCGAGCGCGCCGGCAATCAGTTCGTAGGCGAGGCCGCATGCGGCGACGATAAAGACCGAGGCGAGCAGTGCGACCTGCAGCGGGCTGGCGCGTTCGCGCGGCCCGAGCGTCTCCGCGTCAGCGGGGGGCGACGGATATTCTTGCAAGTTCTGGCCGAATTGCTGTCAGTGGATCGCGGCGGCGACGATGATTGCGATGCCCAGGCACATCGCTGCCACCACGGTCGCCAGCGGCTGGTTCTTCTTCGCGACGATTTCGTTCCAGAGGTCGTAGGGCGTGAGCCTGTCGATGACGATGAACGAGACCCAGAACATGACGACGCCGAGGATCGAATACACCAGCGAGTTGAAGAGGATCTTGGGGTCGAAGAAATCGGGCATGGAAGCCTCCTACTTGTGATAGCTGCGATGTCCACCGCTGCCGCTGCGGGATTGGGACGACGGCGCCTCGTCGTCGAACAGGCCGACGCCGCGATACTGAGCCCAGGAAAAGACCGACAGGGCAATGAGACCGAGTAAAAGATAGATCCTGACCATGATGCTCAGTCGTCGTCATCGTCGCTGGAGGAGACGATCGGATGATCGCTTTCCGCCCAGCGGGCGACTTCGAATACGCGGTGACGGGTGAAGGTGTACAAGGGAACGGTCGCCAGCCCGAGGAGCAGGATGAGCAGGGACGACCAGCGCGGCCCCGGGTGGGCTACGCGCAGTTCCGCGACGATGGCCGGGCGCCCCGGCTCGGTCTCGATGTCCTCGGCGAGCATGTAGGTGCCGGGCGACAGGTCGGTGAATACGATTTCATCGCTCTTCGAACCCTCCGACCAGCTTTCGCCGCCATCGACGCCTTCGTAATAACTGAGTTCGCGCTGCGCCTGCCAGGATTCGCCCGAGGTCTTGTTCACAAGGGTCATGTTGAAGGCGGCCCATGAATTCCTGAATTTCGCCTCGTGCGCCACTTCAAGCCGGCGGGCGCCGTCGGGCAGCGGGAATCCGGGCGACAGGCGCGGCTCGTCGTTGGTAGTGCTGTAGGCCACGCTTTCCTTCAACATGGTGTCGGGGCCGAAAACCAGCAGCAGGAGATGAATCAGCCAGGCCGCGAGGAACAGCTGCCAAAAATGGCGGCTTACGCCGCGATGTCGTTCAGCCTGCGGATTCGGCTGGTTGGCGTAAACCCCCCGCGGTGCGGGCAGCGCCGTCGCGGAAAACGCCTGCCGCAGCTCCTCCGGATCGAGGTACTCGGCCTGCGTCCACGTCGATTCGCGGTCGGTGACTTCGCGCGACAGCATGGCCGGCGGCGCCACGTAATCGTGCACCTGTGCGCTCTCGTCGGCGCGCACCCGCCAGGGGAATTCGCCTTCGACGTGGTCGACGTGGGCCGTGTAGGTCTGGAAGTGCTGGTAGCTCTGGCCACCGTACTTTACCGTGGCGCCGAGGGCGGCGACGGACTTGGCAAGAACGCGCGCCAGGTTCCAGTGACCATCGTACTCGGTCAGCCAGCGGATGCTGCCGTCCGGCGTGGTGAGTGCATATTCGCGCCAGAAGTACTGGACGCCTTCGCAGGTCATCCGACGCTGCATGACGCCAATCACCTCGAGCACCTCGCCGCGCAGCGTGCCGGTAGCGCCGAGCGGCAGCAGCGGCTCGAAACGCTCGCAAGCGAGCACCTTGGCGACCTGCTTCGCCACTTCCTTGCCGGTGTCGATCAGGGTGCCGCAACTGCCGCAGCCCACCGTCAGGATGTCGGGCGAGCGGGCCGACAGCGGGGCGGCGCAGGACGGGCACTGAAAGACCTTCGCCTTGACGGTGGGCGTGCCGCTTGCCGCCGCCGGATCGCGCAGGTTGGCGAGCGCCAGCGCCTTGGCTTCGACCACCTCGCCGAGGAAGACCAGCGGCCGGCCGTTCATGTCGGCGGCGTCGCTGTAGTCGAGCGTCGCGAAGCGGCCGGCGCTGTCACGCAGATCGACCATTGGCGCCGGATATCCGCCGCCGACCTTGAACGGCAACTCGCCGGCGCCGGCGACGCATTCGGCCTGGAGGATGTTGGTGACGGTGTAACTCTGGCCGCGCAGGCGAATGGCGTCGTCGAGCGCGATGGCCTCGAAGGCCGGCACGGTGCCGTCCAGCCCCATCGGCTCGGAGATCACCAGCTCGCCGCCGGCTTCCGAGAGCCAGCCGCTCCTGCCGTCGTCGAACAGGAGGTGCCACTCGTTCCAGTGACCGGCGTCGTAGCGCAGCTGCAGGCGGCCGATCAGGCCGAAATGCCGGTCGTTCCAGCGGCCTTCGGTGCCGAGCTGCAAGGGCGAGCGGTCGTCGAGGAATTCGGCCATCTTGCCGAGATTCTCGAGGTTGGCCCCCTGTCGGACGAGCGTGCTCTGGCAGTACTCGCAGACGGCGAGCACAGAGGCAACCGAACGGAAGACGACCGGGGCGCCGCAGGACGGGCAGGCAGCAGTCTTGGCCATGTGTGGTGGAAAGCGCGCAGCCGGATCAGCCGATCTTCTTCATCAGTTCTGCTTTCTTGGCCTCGAATTCGGCCTGCGACAGGATGCCCTTGCCGACCAGCGCGTGCAGTTTTTCGAGTGTCGCCAGCACCTCATCGACGTTCGGCGCGGCGTCGGCGGCTGCAGCAGGCGCCGCCGGCGCTGCCGGAGTAGGCGTTGCCGCGGCCGGGGCTCCCATCGCCGTCGCCATCGCCTGCCCCATGGCAATGCCCGCCCCCAGCCCGGCGCCGGCGCCCGCGACGCCGCCTTCGTTCTGCGCCGCCAGAGGGATCGCATTGGCGGTCTGGAACTGCGTGTAGCGGTGCAGATCGCCGGCGACGTTCATGCCGATCCGCGCGTCGAGCACCTTCTCGATTTCCTCGGGCAGCGAAATGCTCTGCAGTGCAAAACTGTCGAGCGCCAGCCCGTAGCCGGCGAAGACCGGCTCCAGCTTGGTCTTGAGGGCGTTGCCGAACTCGAGCTGGTTGCTCGCCATGTCGATGAACGGCACCCCCGATTCGCCGAACAGGTCGGCGATGTGGGCGACGATGGTGTTGCGCAGCTGCGATTCCAGCAGTTCGCCGGTATAGCGTTCCTGCGTGCCGGAAATCGTCGTGTGGAACAGCTTCGGATCGGTCAGGTGATAGGCATAGATGCCGAACGCGCGCAGGCGCACCATGCCGAATTCCTTGTCGCGCACGGTGACCGGCTGTGGCGTGCCCCACTTGCGGTCGAGCCGGCCGCGCGTCGAGAAGAAATAGACATCCGACTTGAAGGGCGATTCGAAGAGCTTGTCCCAGTTCTGCAGGTAAGTCAGGACCGGCAGCGTCTGCGTGGTGAGCGTGTACATCCCGGGACCGAACACGTCGGCCACCTTGCCTTCATTGACGAAGACCGCCATCTGCGACTCGCGGACGGTCAGGCTGGCGCCATACTGGATTTCGGCGTCCGCCATCGGGTAACGATGGACCAGCGTGTCGCTGTCGTCCTCGGTCCACTGGATGATGTCGATGAACTGCTTCTTGACGAAGTCGATCAGTCGTAAGCGCTCCACGAACCCCATCCTTCCCGGACTCGCTACGCTGTGATCAGATGCTCAGCCTTGAGATTCCAGGGCAGGAGGGCCTCGAAGTGTTCGACGGTGGTCGCGGTAGGCAGCGCCCGCAGCACGTGGCGCAGCCACAGATACGGCTCCATGCC